>CAVPWA010000009.1:0-177194 GCA_963709375.1 uncultured Solirubrobacterales bacterium | reverse complement strand
TCAGAAGTCGAGTTCGATTCGACGGCCGCCGGCGAAGTCCCCGGCGGCCTGAAGGTGAAGCCAGAAGGCGGCATCGACCAGGTCCTGAAGGTCGGGCTGGGACGGATCCACCCCCGGGAGCTGCAGAACCCAGTCGGTACCTGCCCCGTAGATGTCGGCCAGTTCAGCCGCGGTGAAGGTGGCGCCGAGGCGACGGCGCAACTCCTCGCGGACCGGAACGGTCACCTGATCCCCCCTCAGTGAGCCTTCTCGTTCGAGTGAGCGCAGCCGTTCGATACCGGCCTCCCAGTTGAAGATCGCGTTTTCGAGGGGATAGGCCAAGGCGCCCTAGGGTAGCTTGCTCGAGCCTTCCGGCTCAGCTCTCGGCCAGTCCCGGGGTCGTCCCCGGGCCGGGAGCCGACGGGTCACAGGCGGCAGGGTCCAGCCGACCCTCCACCCGCCAGACTTCGACCGGTCCCGGGCCGACGACCCGGCTCAGCGAGGAATCGTCGGCGACCCAGTCGCGCTCGGGCGAGTAGATCGGCTGCCGGTCTTCGTTGAAATTCAGAAACGGCGAGGTGACGAGGTAGTCGAGATCCGCATCATTGACCGCCCGCCTGAACTCAGGGCAGGTACGGATGACGTCGAATCCTCCGGCCGGTGCCTCGCTCCCGATGTAAGTGAGACGGTTGGACAGGTCCGGCCCGAAGAAGCCGTACTGCCTGAAGCCGGCCGTGGTGCCGGCCAGTCCGATCTCGGCATCTTCGATTCCGTTGGCCCAGCGGTAAGGCTCGGCCAGTCCGGCCTCCGGTTCGAAGTCGTTGTAGCGGGAGTCGAAGTAGCCGTCGGCCAGCGGCCAGGCGACCAGCAGCCCGGCAGCGACGGTCGCGGCGACCACCCCGGCCAGCAGCCGGTCGCGGCCGCTCGACAGCGTCAATCGGCCACGAGGCGAGATTCCGAGGCGGGATCTGAAGTGCCAGGCCAGCGCCGGCAGGACGACGAAGACCAGCGCGAAGGCGATTCCGAACCAGCGACCGGACTGGGACCAGATCGCATCCCCGCGGCCATCGACCAGGAAGAGCACCAGCAGGACCACGGCAAAGGTCATCTGGGGCTTCGGCCGGGCGAACCAACTCACCAGGGGGATCAGCACCAGGGCCATCGAGAGGGCGGGAACCAGAAAGCGCAGATTGATCGAGAAGGCGTCGGGCGAGCCCTCGGGACCGGCCGCGCCGAGGGGAGTGAACAGGTATGCGGCGATCGCCAGCAAGGCGGCGAAGCCGTGAGCCTTTGCCAGCCTCCCGGGGCCGCGCCAGATCAGCGCGATCAGTCCGAAGACGGCCACGGCGAACAGCAGCGGCCAGAGTTCGCCGAAGCCTCGCTCGAGACCGGGGAAGAAGAAGTCGCTCCAGATGTCGGAATCGGTGATGTAGTGGAAGACGTTGAAGTCGTCGCGGCCCTGCTGGAGTCGCTCCGGCCCGGGCAGGTTGATCGGTCCGATGCTCTCGACCTGCGGGATCGGGTTTCCGGTCGCGAAGAGGTTGCGCAGGTACCAGAAACCGCCGCCGACCAGACCCGAGCCGAACCAGACGGCGGCCGACCTGAGGCGGGTTCCGTGATGCGCCGAGTAGAGCACCGCGAAGGTCATCATCGCCACCGGGGCGAGCGCTGTCACCTTGGTGCCGACTGCGAGCCCGGCGGCGAGCCCGGCGGCCGCCATCGCCCAGCCCGGCCCCAGCCTGCCCCGGGTGTCGGAGGGGTCTGCAGCGCGGTTGACCAGGATGGCCAGAGCCGAGAGCAGCAGGGCGATTCCGACGATGTCGTTCTTGGCGGTTCCGGGCTCCCGAACGACGATCGTATGGGCGGCCAGCAGGATCGAAGCGGCGATCAGGGTCAGGTGTGGCCGCGCATAGGGCCGGCCGATGCACCAGGCGGCCAGCAGCGCGAGGGCGAGCCAGCCCATGTTGACCAGGACAGAGAAGAAATCCCGGCCTGTCAGAGCCATGCCGACGGCGTGAACGAGCTCGGAGTTCTGGGGGTAGAACCAGTTGGTAAAGACCGTCTCGGGCTCGTAGAAGCTGAGGGTCGAGCCTGTCTGGAACAGGTCGGCCGAGAAAGGGAGGTGGTACCAGACCGAATCGAAGTTGGAGATGCCCGCGTCGAGGCTGTAGGAGGTGAAGGCAGCCCACTGGGCGACCAGCACCGTGGTTGTCAGAAGGGCAAGCCAGTAGCCGTGGGCGGCCACCTTGGGTCGGGGTGGCTCGGAAATCTCCGCGTCACCCTCCGGGGCTCCGGGGGCGGTCTTCGGATTCGGCCTCGCCGGCAGCAGGCGCCAGGCCGACAGCGCAATCAGCAGGCTCGCCACGACGAGTGCCCAGCCACGGAAAAGACCGACCAGACCGAGGACTTCTCCGAGGACGACCAGCATCCCGATCCCGGTGACCGCCGTCACCAGGTATCCGGCGGCCTCGTCCCATCCCGGAAGCAGGTGCTTTCGCAGCCGCAGGGCCGCGAAGCCGAGCGAACCGAGTACAAGCACCAGCTGGGCGACGCCGAAGTAGAACGAGACTGCGGTCATCCGGATCCGCCCGGGGTCGAGGGGTTCAGCGGCTGAGGCCGCTGATCACATAGGCCTGCTCGCCGGGCCTGATCATGCCCTGGCGGCGGGCCTCCCGGCGCAGAACGACCTCGCTGCCGGCCTTTTCCGAGAGCCTCTTGAGCCGCTTGTTCTCGTCGAGCACCTGGTGGAACTCCTCCTTGACGTCGCCGGCATGCATGTAGGTCGTGACGAGGTTGTAGGCGGGTCCGATGTAGAGGATGCCGATCAGGAAGACAGCGGCAACCAGTACGACGCGGCCGAGGCGATCCCACTGGATCCGGCCGGCACCATCCTTGCCCGCGTTGCGGCGAGGGGCCGGTCGACGCCGCGGCGGACCGGACTGTCTGGCGATTGACCGCGAACGTGCTGACACGTCCGACCCTTCGCGGGCGGACGGTCATTCCCTTCAATCCCGGCGCTTCAGAACCGCCGTTCCGCCGAAACGGGCGGATTCTCCCAGCTCTTCTTCGATCCGCAGCAGCCGGTTGTACTTGGCGACGCGGTCCGAACGTGAAGGAGCGCCCGTCTTGATCTGACCGGCCTCCGTCGCGACAGCAAGATCGGCGATCGTCGTATCCTCGGTTTCCCCCGACCTGTGGGAGATAACCGCGCTGTAGCCCGCCTCGCCTGCCATGCGGATCGCCTCGAGGGTCTCGGTCAACGTACCGATCTGATTGACCTTGACCAGGATCGAGTTGGCGGTATCGCCATCGATTCCACGCTTCAGACGCACCGGGTTGGTCACGAACAGGTCGTCACCGACCAGCTGGACGGATTCGCCGAGCCGGTCGGTCAGGAGTTTCCAGCCGTCCCAATCCTCTTCATCCATGCCGTCCTCCAGCGAGACGATCGGGAAGCGCTCGCAGGCGCTGGCCCAGTAGTCGGCCATCTGGGAGGAGCTGAGCGAACGGTCTTCGTGCTCGAGCCGGTAGACGCCGTCCTCGTAGATCTCGCTGGTGGCGGGATCGAGAGCGATGAAGACGTCCTTGCCGGCCTCGTAGCCGGCGGCTTCAATGCCTTCGATCAGGATTTCGAGCGCCGCCTCGTTCGACGGCAGGTTGGGGGCGAAACCACCCTCGTCACCGACCGCGGTTGCGAAGCCGTGGCCGCTCAGGATCTTCTTCAGCGAGTGGAAGACCTCGGTACCGACGCGCAGGCATTCGGAGAAGCTGGACGCTCCGGCCGGCATGACCATGAACTCCTGGAAATCAACCGAGTTGTCGGCGTGGGCACCGCCGTTGAGCACGTTCATCATCGGCACCGGCAACAGATCGGCGCCCTTGCTTCCGTACATGTCGCCGAGGTAGGAATAGAGCGGGCGGTCTTCGAGCAGCGCACCGGCTCGCGCGGCGGCGAGCGATACGCCGAGGATCGCATTGGCGCCCAGACGGCCCTTGTTCTCGGTCCCGTCGAGTTCGATCATCATCCTGTCGAGACCGGCCTGGTCGGTCGTATCGAAGCCGGTGAGGGCCTTCTGGATCTCGCCGTTGACGTTGGCTACCGCCTTGCCGACGCTCTTACCGAGGTATTCAGAGCCGCCATCCCGAAGCTCGACGGCCTCGAATACGCCTGTCGACGCTCCCGAGGGAACCGCGGCTCGGCCGAGCTGGCCTTCGACCAGCCGGACATCGACCTCGATCGTGGGGTTACCTCTGGAGTCGAGGATCTGACGCGCGTGAACGGCTTCAATAGCACTCATCGAGCGCCAGTCTAATGCGACCGGCCCGGCGCTTGCGGTGATCATCGAGGTCACGAGCCGGCCGGCAGGAGGCCCTCCCCCGGCCGCCCTCATGACCACCCGGCTACTTGCGGGGGGCGTGGCGCTCGGCTTCGGCGCGCAGGGCCAGCTCGGCGTCGACCCCGCGACGGCGCGCTTCGGCTACCGCCTGCCACAGCATGCGTCCGACCTCGGCTTCATCAGCCTCGCGATCCGGGTTGTCGGCGGCGGCGTTGGCCGGGCGCTCGACGGGATCGAGCTTCCACTGGACCTTGCTGGCGAAGGTCAGGGCCGGCAGGCCGGGCTTTCGCCAGTCCTTCTCCGCGGTGCGGCCTTCGACGTCCTGCTTGATCCGGTCCCACTGCCGGCGCACATCGTCGGCGCGTATCTATAGCTGCGGCGCCGCCCTCGTCACCTGCCGTTCCAGATCCGCCCTCTTCCGGCGGATAGACGTGCGGGTGCCGGCGGATCAGCTTGTCGCTGAGCTGGGTCGCGATCGAGGCGAGGTCCCCTTCGCCCTGTTCCTCGAGCAGCAGTGAAAGGAAGACGACCTGGAACAGCACGTCGCCCAGCTCGTCACGCATCGAGGCCGTGTCGCCGTTGCGGGCGGCTTCGGCCAGCTCGTAGGCCTCTTCGACCGTGTGAGGGACGATCGAACGCGCATCCTGCTCACGATCCCACGGGCACTCGACCCGCAGCCTGCGGGTCACTTCGTCGAGGCGTGAAAGAGAGTCGGCCAGGTCCTGACCGTTCACCGGCTCAAGCCTCCGTCCGGTTGATCAGCGCTACTGGCCCGGGACCTGCTGAACGCCGCCTGCACCACCGGGCGGGATCTGGCCCGCCCCCGCCGCGGCGGCCGCAGCCGCTGCCGCGTCTTCGGGATCGCCCGCCGGGACCGGACCCTGGGGCCGGTTGACCCCGGCCGCCGGTGAGAGCGGGTCGAGCGCGCCGCCGCCGGGGCTCTGTGGTGCCCACAGTCCGACCGCCGCCGGACAGGACAGGGCCGGCTCGGCGTCAGCCGCGCCATCTTCGTAACAGGCCGGATCGGCGCTTTCGATTCGGCCGTCGCCCTCGAAGTTGCTGCAGCGGGCGACCGTGAAGTCCTCGGCGCAGAAGGTGCGCGATGTCCACTTCGCGTTGTAGTCGGCCACGAAGTCGCTCATCGCCTGCTGCTGCAGGGTGGGCAGAAGCTGCTGCTGGATCTGCTGCCGAACGTCATCGAGAGTCTGGGTTTCCTCAGCGTTGATCGTGTCTACCCTGAAGAAGTAGAAGTCGCCTCCGGCCTCGATCGGACCGAGCTTCGCTCCTTCGTCCGCGCTCATGACCTCCGAGCCTGCGGGATCCGGGAAGGCACCTTCGGTCGCCACCGTCCGGCCGCCCTGCGAGCTGCTGCCGTTGGTCGAGAATTCACGCGCCAGCCGGGCGTAGTCCTTGGTCTCCGAGCTCTCTTCGAGCGCCGCCTCGACCTCGTCGGCATCGGCCTGGTTGTCGGCGACGATCAGGCGGATGTCACGGGTCTCGGGAGTAGTGAAGTTCTCCTTCGAGCTCTCGTAGAATTCCTCGATCTCATCCTCGGGTACTTCGGTGACGTCGCTGGTGATCTGCTCCTCGATCTTGCGGCTCAGGACCTGGAGCCGGACCCGGTCGAGAACTTCCTCTTCGCTGAAGCCGCTGTCCTCGAGAAAGGTCTGGAAAGCGGCCTCGTTGGGGAACTGGTCCTGACGGATCGTCTGGAACTCGTTGTCGATCTCGCGGTCGGTGGCGGTGACGCCGATTTCGGCGGCCTCTCCGGTGAGCCAGGCCTGGTCGAGCAGGTCGTTGATCGCGGCTTCCTTGATCTGCTCGAACTGGGCGTCACCGGTCTCGGGGGCCTGCTGCAGGCCTCCGCGCTTCCAGGTCTGACGGAAGGAGCGGTTGTACTCCTCCTGGCTGATGTTGCCGATTCCGTCGGGTACGTCTTCGACCAGAGCGATGTCACCGTCGGGCACGCTGGGGTTGCCGATGCCCTGGGCAACGGCGATGCCTGCGAAAAGAAGGACGAGAATCGCCCCGAAAACGATCAGACCTGACTTGCGCGCACCGCTCATGCAGTTGACCCTCCTGAAATGGCTGAAACCGATGACCTCACAACGAATTGGAGAGCATATCCATCCGGACCTCGCCGAGCGCATCGGCGAGTAGCGTGATCGCCTTCAGGCGGGGCTGAGGATCGTTTTCGACGCGCAGGGACACCTCCTGTGCCTTCCAGTCGTAGGACGAACCCTCAACCTTCTCCCGCAGCGAGTCGGCCGCTTCGGAGTCAAGCTCGACTCCGACCACGGTCAGCTTGCCGCCACGGAACTGAACCGCTGAAGCACCCGCCGCGCCCAGTCCGATCCTGGCGCCCTGCAGTGCGAGCAGGTTCTCGGCCTCCTCCGGGAGTCGGCCGAATCGGTCGAGCATCTCATCGCGGACCTGGCGCAGCTCTCCGGTCCGGCGGGCTGCGGCGATCCTGCGGTGCATGTCGATCTTGGCCGCCTCGAACGGGATCCAGGAAGCCGGCAGGTAGGCGTCGACTCCGACGTCGAGGCGGACCGGCTCGGCTGCCTCTTCGTCTTCCTCCCGGTCGGACATCTCCGCCACCGCTTCGTCGATCAACTGACAGTAGAGCTCGAATCCGACCGCCGCGACGTGGCCGGACTGCTCGTCCCCGAGCAGGTTTCCGGCACCACGGATGTCGAGGTCACGCATCGCGATCCTGAAGCCCGAGCCCAGTTCGGTGTGGTCGGCCAGGGTCGCCAGACGGGTCGAGGCTTCACCGGTCAGCGACTCCTCGGTCGGGTAGAGCAGATAGGCGAAGGCGCGCTCGCGTGACCTTCCGACCCTTCCGCGGATCTGGTAGGCCTGCGCCAGACCGAGATGGTCGGCACGCTCGACGATCAGCGTATTCGCCGCCGGAATGTCAATTCCCGATTCGATGATCGTGGTCGCGACCAGGCAGTCGGCCTCGCCGCGCATGAAGGTCAGCATCGCATCCTCGAGCACCCCTTCGTCCATCTGCCCGTGGGCGATTACGACGCGCAGCCCCGGGACCAGCGCGCGCAGCCGCTCTGCCGCGTCGTCGAGCGACTCGACCCGGTTGTGGAGGAAGAAGACCTGGCCCTTGCGCTCAACCTCCCGCTTGATCGCCCGCTCGACCAGAGCCTCGTCCCAGGGGCCGACATAGGTCCGGACCGGACGCCGGCCCTCGGGTGGTGTCTCGATGACCGAGATGTCCCGCAGCCCCGCCATCGACATCTGGAGCGTGCGCGGGATCGGCGTGGCGGACATCGACAGTACGTCCACCTTCAGCTTCATCTGTCGCAGCAACTCCTTCTGCTTGACCCCGAAGCGCTGTTCCTCGTCGACCACGATCAGGCCGAGCTCCTTTGCCCGGACATCCCGTGAGAGCAGCCGGTGGGTGCCGATCAGGATGTCGACGCCACCGTCCGTCCAGTCGGCGATCACCTGCCTGACTTCGGCCGGACGGCGCAGGCGGCTCACTCCGTCAACCCTGAACGGCAGGTCGGCCAGCCGCTCCCTGAAAGTGCCGAGGTGCTGCTGGGCCAGGATCGTGGTCGGGGCGAGGATCATCACCTGCCTGCCATCCGAGGCGGCCTTGACCGCAGCCCGGATCGCAACCTCCGTCTTGCCGTAGCCGACGTCGCCGCAGACCAGCCTGTCCATCGGGCGTGGAGACTCCATGTCGGCCTTGACCGCCTCGATCGCCTCCACCTGGTCAGCGGTCTCGCGGTAGGGGAAGGCCGCCTCGAGGCTCATCTGCCACTCCGAGTCGGGTGGAAAGGCGTGACCCTTGCGGGTGCGGCGCTCGGCGTAGAGGTTGACCAGCTCCCCGGCGATCTCGGCGGCGGCCCGGCGTGCCCGGGCCTTCATGTTCAGCCACTTCTTGCCGCCGAGAGCCGAGAGCGTCGGCGAGCCCGCCGCCCCCGAGTAGCGTGAGAGCTTGGCGAACTGGTCAGTCGGTACGTAGACCCTGTCTTCGCCCTTGTACTCGAGGTACAGGTAGTCCCGCGTGATCCCGCCGACTTCGCGCGTTTCGAAGCCCGCGAAACGGGCCACGCCGTGGTCTTCATGCACCACGTAGTCGCCGACCCTGAGTTCCGAGAAGGTCAGTCGACCGCGGACGCCCTCGGGGGCGCGTTCGTCGGCCCGTCGCCGGCGGTGTACGAGGCGCCGGAAAGGGATCACGGCGATCTTCGAGCCCGGCGAGATGAAGCCCTCGCTGATCCGGGCTTCGACCAGGGTCACGCCGGGGTCCGCCGGCAGCCGGCCGGCGTCGAGGATCCTGGCGTCGATCCGCTCGAATCCGTATCGGGTCCGCTCCGCCTCACCGCGGGAGTCGAAGGCGACCACCGTCCGGTAGCCCGAGGCCACGAGCTTGACCAGTTCGGCTTCGGCCTCGGCGACGTTCCGCGCGGGGGTCTCGGCGAAGGTGGCACGCAGCGGCTCCGCATCGGCCGGGTCGCCGTCCTCCCCCGCAGGCGCATCGCCGTCGACCGGGCGCGAGATCACCATCGCCGCCCGCGCGAGCAGCGGCTCGGCCACGTCCTCGTAGAGGTGCCGGGCGTCGGCGGCGTGCATGGCGGTGGTTGCGTCCTCCCAGTGATCCTTCAGTGCCGGCTCGATTTCGTCTTCGGCAGCGAGGATCACCGCGGCCGCATCCGGGATCAGATCGAGAGGGGCGCGAAAGTCGGAAACGGGAAGTACCTCGGCGAGGTCCGGGGCGACCCCCTCCTCGAGCGCTTCGGCCACAGCCAGCTCGGCCAGCTCACGGTGCTCGGCGTCAAGCTCTGCGGCGGGGGCGAGTTCGAGTTCTGCCGCGTCGCCGAGTGACCGCTGGGTGAAGGTCGAGAACCAGCGCATCGATTCGATCTCGTCGCCGAAGAACTCGACTCTGGCGGCTCTGTCCTCGGTGGCGGCGAAGACGTCGAGGATCCCGCCGCGGACGGCGAACTGCCCCCGCTCGGTGACCTGGTCCACGCGCTCGTAGCCGGCTGCCGCGAGGTCTTCGGCCACGGTCAGCGGGTCGTGCTGTTCGCCGACCACGATGCCGAAACCGGCCGGACGCAGCTCGGGACCGGGCACCGCCTCGGCAAGGGCTATCGCGCTGGCGACGACCACAGGCGGGGTCGCCTCCTGCCGGCCGAAGGAGTCGAGGGCGTCTATCCGCAGGCCGATCAGGTGCGGCGGCGGACTGACCTGAGACGCGTAGCCGGTTCCGCGTGACGGGTAGGAACGGACCTTGCGATCACCGAGGTAGGCCCGCAGCTGACTGCTCATCTCCCGGGCGGATCGGTCGTCGGCGGTGACGATCAGCACCGGCCTGCCCTCGAGCCCCTGGTCGTCTTCGAGCATCGAGGCGAGCAGGGCCGGCCTCAGCGCCGCAGACACCCTGGCCGCCACTCTCGCATCACCCGACCCGGTCGCCACCCCGTCGGCGGCAGCACGGACTCTCCCGGAAAGCGCGGCTACCCGGGGGTCGTCAAGCAGAAGGTCTATGGCAGGGCGAAGGGACAGCGGTCGACGATCGTATGCGAAGCAACCGTCCGGGGGAGGCGCAGCCCCGGGGTCATACCCGGTGTGGGCGGGTCAGCCTCCCAGGCCGGGCCCGGTGCGCTGCCATTCGACCTGACCACGGCCTTCGTCGGCCGAGCGGCCCTCGATGTCGTCCCACTTGTGGAGCATGCGCTTCAGATCGGCCACCGCGGCCGGGTCGAAAGCCGCGATCCTGCCGGCCATCTCCATCGCCGTGTTTTCGGTTGCCGCACCCGGCGCGAGCCGGTTGACCAGGTTCAGCCTGAAGGCCTCGTCGGCCTTGACCACGCTGGAGGTCAGGAGCAGGAACTTGGCCGCGGAAAGACCGCAGAGAGTGACCAGCCTCGCCGGTCCGACCGGAACGCCGAGCTCGGCCCCGGGGAAGCGCATCTGGAGGTTGGAGCCGCCGATCCGGATGTCGCAGCCGATCGCGATCTCGGCCCCGCCTCCGACCGTGTAGCCGTGGCAGGCGGCGATCGTCGGCTTCGGGCACTGGACGACCGCGTCGTAGAGGTCTGCGAACTGCTGCATACGTGTGACCCGGCCCTCTTCATCGAGGTCCTCCTTGATGTCGGCACCGGCCGAGAAGCAGCTGTAGTCGGTGGACGAAAAGACGACGGCGCGGACGTTCTCGTCCTCGCGCGCGACCGCCAGATGCATCAGCATCTCGCCGAGCATCTCGGTACTGATCGCGTTCATCTGGTTCGGCCGGTCCATCTGAAGGAGGGCCACTCGGTCTTCGACGTGATAGCTGGTCAGGCTCAACTCTTCATCTCCTCTTCGCCACCTTCGGCAGCATTCAGTTTCTCTACGAGTCTTTCGGTTTCGTCCGCCCCGGATTCGATCAGATCACGGACCTCTTCGCCACTCTCGCTGAATCGGCCCAGCACATAGCCGGCCACACGCTCGGGATCGGTGCTGTCCGGACGGTCCACCCCGACTCTCACTCTCCAGAATTCGCTCGTGCCGAAGCCGCTCTTGAGGCTCTTGAGGCCGTTGTGGCCGGCCAGTCCTCCGCCGAGCCTCGTACGGACCTCTCCGAACGGCAGGTCGATCTCGTCGTGGACGGCGATGATTCGATCGGGCGGGATGTGTCTGGAGCCGGCGGCCGGACCGGCGGACTTGCCGGATTCGTTCATGAAGGTCAGCGGTTTGAGCAGGACCACGCGCGGCCCTCCCGGGGCGATCCGGCCCTCGCCGACAACCCCGCGGAACTTCTCTTTGCTGCGACCGATCCCCCAGCGCTCAGCCAGGCGGTCGAGAACCATGAAGCCGGCGTTGTGACGGCTCCTGTCGTACTTCGGGCCAGGATTCCCCAGTCCGACGATCAGAACCGGCGAGGAGTCGCCGGCGCTGCCCGGACCCGGGTCGCCACCATCGCGGCTTCCCGACCTCCGGAAGATGGACAGCGCCTACTCCTCGCCAGAGGAGTCGTCGCCCCCGCCGTCTTCTGCGGGTGCTTCGCCTTCGCCTTCGCCCTCTTCGCCCTCTTCGCCGACGACGCCCGGTTCCTCTTCGACCTCGGTCTCGGGCTCCTCTTCGACGCGCGGCGGCGAGAGGGTGACGATCGTGACCTCGGCCGGATCGTCGGAGATCAGTTCGACGCCATCGGGGGCAGTCAGGTTTTCCAGCGTCAGGTTGTCGTTGATCTCCATCTCGGAGACATCGAGTGAGATCGAGTCGGGAATGGCGGCCGGCAGGGCTTCGACCGTGACCTCGCGGGTCACGTGCTCGAGCACGCCGCCCTGCTTGACGCCGGGCGCATCGTCGACGCCTTCGAGTTCAACCGCGACTTCCGCCTGAATGGCGACGTCGAGACGAACCTTCTGCAGGTCGATGTGCTGGAGGTCACCGCGCACCGGATGGTGCTGCTGTTCCTTGACCACGACCGGGACCGGTTCAGACCCTTCGATCTGAAGATCGAAGAGGGCGTGGCCGGCACCGAATACGACGCGGGCCTCGCGGCTTTCGACCTGGAATGAGACGGCCTCGGAGCCCTCGGAGTAGACGACACCGGGCAGCTTGCCCTCACGGCGCAGGCGACGCGTCGTGCGGGTGCCGAATTCAGTGCGGGGCGAGGCGTTGAGAATTGCTCTATCAGAAGACATAGGACGGGGCAGCATAGTGAACCTTCTACTCTTCTTGTATGGCGGACGAAACGAAGATTCCAAAGGGGCGCGTCCAGCGCTCGGCCAAACTCGGCACGATCGTCGGAGCGCAGGGCGCCAAGTACGCCGGCACAAAGGCCGGCAACATGGTCCGGGGCGGTGACGCCTCGCAGGAAAAACTCGACAAACGGCACGCCGAAGCGGCCATGAAGATGGTCGAAACCCTGGGCCAGATGAAGGGCGCGGCGATGAAGATCGGCCAGTTCGCTTCGTTCATCGACACGGAGTTCATACCCGAGGAGTACCGCGAGGTCTACCAGGAGCAGCTCGCCAAACTGCGAAGCGACGCGCCCTCGATGCCCTGGGAGCAGGTCGAGAAGGTCCTCAACGAGGAATACGACGGGGAACCGATCGACTCGATGTTCTCCTCTTTCGAGAAAGAAGCGGTGGCGGCGGCGTCGATCGGCCAGGTCCACCGCGCGACGCTGCTGGACGGACGCGTGGTCGCGGTCAAGATCCAGTACCCCGGCGTAGCCGAGGCGCTCGAGTCCGACCTTCGCAACGCCGGCGTCCTGGTCCGGTTGGCCAAGGTTCTGGCCCCCGGCCTGGATGCGAAGTCGGTGATCAAGGAGATGCGCGAGCGCGTGCTGGAGGAGCTGGACTACGAGTTCGAGGCCCAGAACCAGCGCTCCTTCTCCCGGGCCTATGCCGGACACCCCTTCATCTACGTGCCCGACGTGATTTCCAGGCTCTCGCGTCGTCGGGTACTGGTGACCGAATTCGTCGAGGGAATGGACTTCGAACAGATCAAGCAACTCGGCGACGAAGAGCGCTCGCGCTTCGGGGAGATCATCTTCCGCGGATCCTTCGGCTCGATCTACCACCTCCAGCACTTCAACGCCGACCCGCATCCCGGCAACTACCTGCTGATGGAAGACGGTCGCGTCGCCTTTCTCGACTTCGGCATGACCAAGAAGCTGGACCGCGAGCAGATCGAACTCGAACAGAAGGCCTTCGACGCAGCGACGCGTGATGACCCGGAGGGGCTCAAGGTCGCCCTCCATGACCTCGGCTTCATCAAGAAGCCTTCGAAGCTGGACGCCGAGCGGCTTATGAGCCACGTAAAGGCGATCGGCGGCTGGTACATGGAGGACGAAGAGATCCTGGTGGATCCGGTGGTGGTGATGCGCATGATCGAGGTCACCCACGATCCCCGCTCGGAGTACTTCGAGCTGATGCGCAAGGAGTCGATCCCGGCCGAGGAAATGATGGGCCGCCGGATGGAGATCGGCGTGATCGCCGTGCTCGGCCAGCTTCGGGCCCGTCGCAACTGGTACCGGATCGTCTGCGAATGGGTCTATGCCGACGAGCCTGCAACCGAACTCGGCCGGCAGGAATGGGAGTACTTCGAAGCCCACGGGGTTGAGCGGATACCCGGCATCGCGGGTGGCAACCGTGGCAACTGAGCAACAGAGGGGAAAACGATGATCAGGCGCATCAAGAACGGCTGGCGGCTGACGAAGAAGAGCTGGGCCGTGTTCCGGCAGGATCCGGGGCTGGTCAAGTTCGCCATCGCCAGCGGGCTGCTGAGCCTGCTCGTGGTCGCCGTCGTGATCGGACCCGGCCTGTACCTGATCGACCAGGAGTCTCAAGTACTCGGCGGCGTGCTGGTTGCTGTGGGAGCCTTCCTCGCGGCATATATCTCGATCTACTTCGCGATCGGTCTCGCCCACAGCGCCGATCGCCAGATGGCGGGTGAGCCGGTTTCCTTTCGTGAAGGCATGGCGGTCGCCGGTTCACGGGCTTCCGAAGCAGCCGGGTGGGCTTTCGTCTCGGTATTCGTGATGACCGTGATCCGTGCGATCCAGGAGCGGCTCGGAGTATTCGGCGCCGTATTCGGTGGCCTGGCCGCGGCGGCCTGGGGCATCCTGACCTTTCTGGCGATTCCGGTGATCGCGATCGAAGGCACCGGACCCGTGGCGACGCTGAAGCGCTGCGCCCACCTCGTCAAGAGCCGCTGGGGCGAGCAGATCACCGGCGTGGTGACGATCGGGGCAGCAGTTGCCCTCTTCGGGATCCTGCCGGCGGTGCTGCTGATCGCCGGCGGAATAGCGCTCTGGGCGACCAGCGGGGTCGGAGGTGCCGCGCTGATCGGAGTCGGGCTCGTGCTCCTGGTCATCGCCGCCCTGATCCAGCAGGTGCTGTCGACGATCTTCGGAGTGGCGCTCTACCGCTACGTCGCGGACGAAAAGGCGGTCGGCGCCTTCACCGTTGAAGACCTCGACGGGGCGGTTCGTACGAAAGGCGGAGCCGGAGGCTCGGGCCGGGGTCCGGTCGTCAGCAACTCGACGATCTGAGACCTAGGGCTGAAGCAGACGCGGGTCGTTCGAGCAGATCCCGCTGACTCCGAGCGACTGCAGGGCAGCTATGCGATCGGGGTCGTCGACCGTCCAGACGTTCAGGTCGACCGCGGCTTCATCCGTTACCGCGACCAGCTCCGGAGATACGACCCCGAAGAAGGCCCAGACGGATTCGACACCGAGCTTCGGGATGCCGCGGCGCACCGCATCCGGCATGCGGCGCCGGGCGGCGGCCACGCCGGCAAGCAGGGCCGGCCTGAGCCACGGATTGGAGGTCCAGTCACGGGTAGCCCGGGGCACCGTCCAGCCCAGATGGAGGGCGGGCTCGAGCTGCTTCAACGCCCTCAGGGTGGCGGTCTCCATGGTCGATACACGCGCCCGGTCGAGCAGGCCGTAGCTGATCAGGGATTCGATGATCTCGCCTTCGCGGCCGGGCAGCTTTATGTCGAGGTTGATGGCAACCTCGTCCAGCGGAGGCCGGGTGAAAGCCGCCAGGACTTCGTCAAGGGTCGGCGGCGGGCTCGCTTCTGCCGAATGCCAGTCGTGGGTCACGACCAGTGGCGAGCGGCGGGCGGCGGGCAGCCTCGGGTGGCCGTCCTCAAGCCAGAGAACGTCGAACTCGATCAGGTCCACCCCGACCTGAACCGCCTTCTCGAAGCTGGCGATCGTATTGCCGGGTACCAGCGCGTCCGCTCCCTTGTGCCCGATCCGGATGATTGACATGGGCCGAACTCTAGGCCCCCGGGATCCGGTGGGAGAGATCGCCCGCAGCCGAGGGGGCCGTCCGGCTAGAAGAGCTGGTTTTCGCCGGAGAAGATCTCGGAGACCGAATCGTCGGTGAAGATCCGGTTGATCGAGTCGGCAAGGGTGCCGGCGGCCGTCAGGACGGTGATGTTCTCCGGGGCTCCCGGGCGCAGGGGAATCGTGTCGGTCACGACGATGCGCTCGATGCCCGAGTTCTCGTAAGGAAGACGCTCGAAGGCCGGGCCCGAGAAGACCCCGTGGGTCGCACAGGCGATCACGCTTCTGGCGCCTTCGTCGAGAACGGTCCGGGCGGCGGCGCAGAGGGTGCCGGCGGTGTCGATCATGTCGTCGGAGATGATCGCGATCTTGTCCTTGACGTCACCGACCACGTAGCCGATCTCGGCGACCTGCTGGGCCGGGCGCTCCTTTTCCATGATTGCCCATTCGGTGCCTATCTTGCGGGCGAAGTTACGGGCGGCCTTGGCGCGCCCGGCGTCCGGCGAGACCACCACGAGGTCTTCGGCCCGGTACTGGTCGGTGAACCACTGGGTCAGCATGGGCATTGCCGTCATGTGGTCCACGGGGACCGTGAAGAAGCCCTGGATCTGCCCGGCATGCAGGTCCATGGTCAGGACACGGTCGATCCCGACCGCCTCGAGCATTCGGGCCACGACACGCGCGGTGATCGGCTCGCGGGGGGCCGACTTCTTGTCCTGGCGGGCGTATCCGAACCAGGGCATCACCGCGATGATCCGGTGGGCGGACGCGCCCTGTGCGGCATCGGCCATGATCATCAGCTCCATCAGGGCGTCGTTCGGGGTCATGCCGGTCTCGTCGTTGGCGCAGGTGGACTGGACCAGGAAGACGTCGGCCCCCCGGATCGACTCCTCGAACCTGCCGTAGATTTCTCCGTCGGCGAACGTCTTGAGGGTCACGTCACCGAGACCGAGCTGGAGCTTGCCGGCGATCTTCGAGGCCAGATCCTGCGAACTGCGACCGCCGAAGACCATCGCCCGCTTCGAGTAATCGTGCGGGATCGTTGTCGCAAAGGCGGGTTTCGGCTCAATCATGCTCACGACTTCTGGTCCCCTTCTGCTTCGCGCGCCTTCCTGCGCTCAGCATATTCGTAGATGTTTCTCTGATCGCCCCGGCTCACGGCGAGGGCCCGGGCCGGCACATCTTCCCTGATTACCGCGCCGGCACCGGTATAGGCACCTTCGCCAACGTTTACCGGAGCGACCAGCATCGTGTCAACCCCGATCCGGGCGCCCGGACCGACAACAGTGCGGTGCTTGCGGGTTCCGTCGTAGTTGGCGGTGATCGTGCCTGCGCCCAGGTTGGCACCTTCGCCGATCTCGGCGTCGCCGACATAGGAGAGGTGGGGAACCTTCGCGCCGGGGCCGACGGTGGAGTTCTTGACCTCGACGAAGGTGCCTGCTTTGGCGCCGTCCTCCAGGCGGGCCCCCGGCCGCAGATAGGAAAACGGGCCGACCAGGCAGTCCTCGAGGACTTCGCAAAGAGTGAGCATCGAGTGGACCACCTGGGAGCGGTCGCCGATGCCGCAGTCGGTGATCGTCGAGTGAGGACCGATCAGCGCGCCGGAGCCGATCTCGGTCGCGCCACGCAGGCTGGTCCCCGGTTCGATCCGGGTATCCGGTCCGATCGTAACGTCGGCGTCGATCCAGGTCGAAGCGGGATCGACGATCGTCACTCCGTTCAACATGTGACCGCGCAGGATGCGCCGCCGGGCCTCGGCCTCGACCACGGCGAGGTCGGCGCGGTTGTTCACACCGAGGTTGACCGCGGGGTCGTCGGCGACGTGGGCGGCGACGCTGAGGCCCTGGCCCTTGAGAACAGGCAGCACGTCGGGCAGATAGAACTCGTTCTGGGCGTTGCTGTTGCTGATCCGGCCGAGCGCCTCCGCCAGAGGTCCGCCGCGGAAGCAGTAGATGCCGGAATTGATCTCGCGGATCTCCAGCTCCTCCGGGGTCGCGTCACCGGCCGCCTTGGCTTCGACGATCTTCTCGATCCCTCCGCCTTCGCCCCTGACCACCCGGCCGTAGGAACCCGGATCGTCGAGGACGGCAGTCATCACCGTCGCGGCCGCTCCGCTGCCGCGGTGCTCTTCGAGCAGCGAAGCTATTTCCTCGGTCGATACGAGCGGTACGTCGCCCGAGAGCACGAGCACTTCATCCGACTCGCGCACAACCTCGATCGCGGCCCTCACGGCGCCGCCGGTTCCGTCGGACTCGGGCTGCACCACGGTCTCGACTCCTTCCGGCAGAGTCGAATCGAGATCCGATCCGGGCGAAACCACGACCGCGACCCGCGTGATTCCGGCTTCGCGTGCGGCCAGCACGGGCCAGGCGATCATCGCCCGGCCGCAGACCGGATGCAGCACCTTCGGCAGCGAAGACTTCATCCGGGTCCCTTGACCCGCCGCCATGATCAGCGCCGTCGTTTTCATGGACTCTGTCTCGCCGCTGGCCAAGCCGGAGGGCCTCCGTCAGGCTTCCCGCGTCGCCTGCTTGCCGGCCATCGAGATCATGATCAGCACCCAGCCGGTGAAGATGAAATCGATTCCGACCAGCAGCCCGATGGCCCAGTCGGCCGAACTCGGGAAGTCGAGCAGGATGAAGAGGCCGATGAGCAGCGAGAGCGCGCCATTGATCGCCAGCCAGCCGGCGCCCGATTCTCCGCGCTCGCGGGCTGCGACCAGCAGGCGAAATCCGCCCATGGCGATGAAGTAGATCACCAGCACGAGGGTGAGGGTCTTGGTGCCTTCGCCGGGATCGATCAGCAGGTACAGGCCGGCGATCAAGTGTCGCGACCGCCCACAACAGCCGAACCACCAGCCGCCCGCCTTCGCGGAAGCTGAAAGCGGTACCGAAGAGGAAGACTGCGCCGAAGAGCAGGATCCAGCCGATGAAGATGGTCACGCCCCAGGATGCCACCGCGGGTATCAGGATCGCGACGGCACCCAGCAGCATCAGCAGGATCCCGGCCCCCATGTACAGCCCCCAGTTGATCGACAGGACGGACTTCTGCTCACTCGCGGGTTCCATGGCTCACACTCTAGCCGCGACACAGGCGCCAGACGGTCAGAGCCCGGCGCTGCATGCCCCGCCCCGCAGGTAAAGTCACCGGTTCGTTCCGGGGTGGGGTAACTGGCTAACCCACCGGGTTTTGGTCCCGGTAATGGAGGTTCGAGTCCTCCCCCCGGAGTGGTACGGACCGTTCGCCGCAACAAGTCAGCTGTATTGGGTTTGTATTGTTCAGCGAAGGGCGGGGAGGCCGCCCCTGCAAACGAGGAGAGGAAGCAGCACTTCATGCGCAAGCTCGCAGTTATGGTCGCCACCGCGGCAGCCCTTGTATTCGCCCCTTCGGCAAGCGCCGAAATCACCGACGTCATGGGTGGTGACCTGACCTGTGCCACGGTGACCTCCGACGGCAACGTCGCAGGCTCGACCGGCCAGCGCTGGTGCGGTTCGGTTCCCGGCTCGATCACCTCCGGCGGCGTCGGCTCGCTGCCGAACGACCGCAGCACGGTCAAGACCTTCGACGGCGTTCCGCTCGACGTCAACGTCGCCTTCCCCCCGGGCCGTCCGACGGTCCCTTCCCGGTCGTCGGCATCTACCACGGCTACGGCGGCAGCAAGACGAGCTTCAGCAGCAGCAACATGCAGCGCTGGCTGAACAAGGGCTACGCAGTCTTCACCCTGACCAACCGCGGCAGCGGCGAGTCCTGCCCAGCGCGGCCTCGATCGCCGCCGATCCGGCCGGCTGCGAGAACGGCTACGTCCGCCTCATGGACCCGCGCTACGAGATCCGCGACGCGCAGACCTTCCTCGGCAGGCTCGTCGATGACGGCGTGGTCGAACCCGACAAGATCGCCGCCACGGGCGGTTCCTACGGAGGCAGCGAGTCGATGCACTTCGCCGTCCTCAAGAACCGCATGATGATGCTCAACGGCAGCCTCGTCCCGTGGACGAGTCCTGACGGCACGCCGATGAGCACTGCCGTCGCCACGCCGAACATCCCCTGGACCGACCTGATCCAGTCGCTGGCGCCGAACGGCGACACCCTCGACTACCTCGAGGACGGCAGCTTCAACGGCAAGGGCGGGATCATGAAGGAGTCCTACGTCCAGGGCCTCTACCTCTCCGCCCGCGTCGCGCCGATCGGGACCGACCCGAGTGCCGACCTCGCAACCTGGAAGGGCGTGCTCGACGCAGGTGAGCCCTATGCGGGCGCGGCCTACGACGCGATGATCGAAGAGATCACCAACTACCACTCCTCCTACTACGTGGACAGCAGCCAGGCCCCGGCGCCGCTGCTGATGTCGAGCGGCTTCACCGACGACCTCTTCCCCGTCGACGAAGTGATCCGCTACTACAACCGCACGAAGGCCAACTACCCGAATACGCCGATGAGCATCTTCGCCGGCTCCTTCGGCCACGACCGCGGCCAGAACCAGGCCAACGTGCGCGGTGAGCTGCGGGACCTCGAAGAGCATGGATCGACCACTACATGATGGACGTCGGTCCGGCCCCGGCCAGCAACGTGGTCGCCTACACGCAGACCTGCCCGAACGGCACCGACGGTGGTGGCCCGTTCACGGCTGACGACTGGGCCTCGCTCGCCCCGGGCGAAATCGTCCTCAAGGACGGGACCAGCAAGACGATCGGAAGCGACAGCGGGGACCGTGCCATCGCCGCCACCTTCAATCCGCTCAGCGGCGGCAATGCCTGCTCGACCGACATCCGACGCAGTCGAGCCCGGCTCGGCCAGCTACGACACGGCTCCGGCTCCGGCCGGCGGCTACACCGTGATGGGCTCGCCGACCGTGATCGCGAAGATCTCGGTCGCCAACGGGCCGGATTCGCAGATCGCAGCGAGGCTGGTCGATCTCGACGGTGCCGGCAACAAGACGCTGGTCGCAAGGGGAACCTGGCGCCCGGACGCCTCCGGCTTCCAGGTATTCCAGCTCCATCCCGGAGCGTGGAAGGTCGAAGAGGGCCACAGCCTGAGGCTGGAGCTGCTCGGACGGGACTCGGCCGATCCGACCCCCGGCTTCCTCAGCAACTACGCGAGGACCTCGAACGACCAGCAGGAAGTGACCGTTTCCAAGCTGGAGCTGCGGATTCCCGTGGTCGAAGCGCCGGGTTCGCTCGGCGGCCTGGTCATGACGCCGGCCTCGAAGGTTCTGCCGGACCGGACCGGCGCGGCTCTGGCGCCAGGCTACGACGCGATCGGCTCCCAGACCATCGGCGAGTACGCGGACGAAGTCGAACCGCCCTGTCCAGCGGGTACGACCGGGACGACGCCGCCCGACTGCACCCCGATCCCGGACCCGGTCGTCGGCAACGCCAGGTTGACCGGCAAGGAAAGGCCAAGGGCAAGACGATCACGGTCAAGATCACCTGCGCGGCCTCAGCCGACTCATGCGCCAAGGCCAAGGTGGTCCTCAAGGCCGAGCGGTCAGCACTCTCGCCAAGGGCAAGAACATCAAGACCAGCCCCGGCAAGAAGAAGACGGTCAAGCTGAAGATGACCTCCAAGGGCCGCAAGCTCTTCAAGAAGAAGGGCAGCAAGAAGCAGAAGAAGAAGCTGAAGGCCAAGGTGCTGATCAACGGAGAGAAGTCCGGCAGCATCACGGTCAAGCGGACCGGCAAGATCAAGTAGGCCGGTAGGCCCGACCACGGATTCACCAGAACCCCCGCCGGACCGGCGGGGGTTCTGCGCTTAATCGGGCAGGAACCGGCCGTGGTGGCAATCCCTCACCTGTCCCGCCTGGCATCGCGCCGCGGCGGGAAGCAACCTCAGCCGGTCTTGCGCTCCCGGGAACGGCCGCGAGGCGAAGCGATGCCCAGGACCCGCATGGCCTTGATGCCCAGCCCCAGCCGTTCGCGACCTTCGGTGGCAGTGGCATCGTGGCCGCTCAGATCCCGGATGCGCTCGAGCCGGTAGCGGATCGTGTGGCGATGGGTGAACATCTTCTTCGCGGTGGCCGGCACGTTGGCATCACTGTCGAGGTAGGCCTCTACAGTGGCGACCAGGTCGGTCTCGTACTGCTCGTCGTATGCGACCAGTGGCTCCACCGTCTCCGAGTAGAAACTGTGGAGTTCCTCGCTCGTGGTGCCGAGCAGAAGCCTGTAGGCGCCGGTGTCCTCGAAGGCAATTGGTGAACGGCCCTCGGCCTCGCCCACGTTCAGGGCCAGGTGGGCCTCCCTCGCGGCGCGCTCGAACTCCTCCGCCCCGGTCGCGTGGCGGGACCTCGAAATAGTCACAGCCAGGCCGCTCAGCGATCGTGGCAGTTCGCGTTCGAGGGCTTCCTCGACTTTCAGCAGCTTGTCTTCATCCCCGGCCGGCACGATCACGGCGACGATCGGGCCCTGCTCGACCTCCCCCATCGCGGCAACCGAACCCGGAGCGACCGCGCGGATCGTTCGCACCGTCAGGTCGACCACCCTGGACCACCAGTCCCCCTCGCGGGCCGACCCCGAATGGGCTTTGACCATCAGTACCCCGCCGCCACGCGAAACGTCACAGCCGGCCTCCGAGGCGGCGGCGGCCAGATCGTCGGCGTCAGCGAGGGAGCCGTCGAGCAGACCGGCGACCAGTTCGGTGACCGCGCCCTCGTTACCCCACTCGGCGGAGCGCGCCCGTTCGACCTCCAGCGCGGCCAGCGCCCTGAGGACCTCGACCACCGTTTCGTCGGCCTCCTCTCCGAGGTAGCGGACCTCGCCGACCTTTTCGTCACCGATGGCGAGATCGTGGGTGGAGATCCCCTCGCCGGTTCCGGTCAGCCGCTTCTCCTGGTCGCGGGTTGCGCCACCGACCGCCAGGACTATTCCCGACCGGTCGAGGAAGGCGACCGGCAGAGCCAGAGCGTCCGCGGCCGCCCGGGCCAGACCCGGCAGTCCGCGCCCGGCCAGGACCGGAGCGGCGAGGGCGACCGGCCCCTGTGCCTTCTTGGCGGCGGCGGGACTCACCCGCTGGACCAGGGGAAGATGCCGGTTATGTCATTCGAGAAGAACACGTAGGCAAGGCCTCCGACGATTCCGATCGTGACCAGCGTCCCGAAGATGAAGAGGGAGAGGAATCCGGCCGCGAATTTTTCGGGCCAGCGGCCGTAGGCGCTCAGCGCCGGGATCAGGATCAGACCGATATAGGCGGCCAGACTGATCAGCGTCGCGGCGCCGAAAAAGACAGCGTTGGTTGAGACCCCGGTGAGCATCTCCTCAATTCTGGCGCAACTGGGTGATGATCAGGGCCCCGGCTGCGTAAAAAGCGAAGAAGAAGGCACCCAGAGCCCAGCCCGAAGTGACGTCGCTGAGGTAGTGCACGCCGAGGTAGACCCGGCTCAGGCCGACCAGAGCGGTCAGAGCGATGCCGGAAAGCACGAGGGCAGTGCCCCGGGCCATGTCCGGACGGATCCGGACCGCGATCGTGACCGCCAGCCACGTATAGAAAACCGAGTAGGCGGCGTGGCCGCTCGGGAACGAAAGGCTGCTGACGCTGACCAGTCCGCCCTCGGGACGCGGACGGGCAATCTCCTCCTTGAAGACGTCGACCGCTATCACGATGGTCACCGAGGCGAGCAGCAGAACCGCGAAATCGTTCCACCGGCGGTTGACCGCGAGCACGGTCGCCGTGACAGCTACCACCGGTGCCAGAAAGGCCGAAGAGCCGAGCCAGGTGAACAGCTTCGAAAAGTCGTCGAGCCACTCCGTGCGCATCGCTGCGACGATGTCGAAGGCTTCGAGGTCTCCGGGCGTAGGCCCCGGGTCACCGCTGAAGATGTTCGCGAGGGCGATGAATACAAATGAAGAGACGGCGAGGATCGCGGCCAGCGTGGTGAATTCGAGGCCGAAGCTGCCCCCCGGAGTCAGCCGGTCTGCCAGAAAGCGGAACTGTGGCCTCAGCCTGCGCCCCAGTCCCGTGAGCGGCCTGGTCAGACGATGCTCGTCCATCCACCTGACCGTGGCCGCCCGGTTCCCGGCGACCCTGAAGAAGCGGAAGCCGACCACTGCGCCGACCGTGACCGCGATCACCGCGCCGATGATGACCGCCGCCAGGCCGGCGTATTCGGCCGCGGAATCGATGCTGCGGGCGAAGATGTAGCCGAGCAGGATGTTGCTGGTCACCTGCAGCCCGGCGCCGAGGATGCTGTACGGGGCGAAAGCGCGGTAGCCCATCCCCGAGGTGCCCGCAACGAAAGGAGCGAGGGCGCGCACGATGCCGACGAAGCGGCCGATCAGCACGGTCTTGCCGCCATGCCGGTCGAAATACTCCTCGACCCCCTCGAACCGCTGCTGCGTTATGCCGACCTTGCTCCCGTGTCGCAGGACGAAGCCGCGTCCCAGCTTTCGCCCGAGCATGAAGCTGAAGCTGTCACCGAGGAATGCCATGGACCAGGCGATGGCGATCAGCAGGTAGAGGTTGATCACACCGAGGCCGGCAACGGCGCCACCGACGATCATCGCCGTCTCTCCCGGGACCAGCAGGCCTACGAAGGCGCCCGTTTCGAGGAAAGCCAGCAGGCCGACGATGAGGTAGGTCCAGTCGCCGAGCAGGTTGGCGAAGTCGTCCAGCAACTGCTGCAGATCGAACTCCGGGAAGAAGCGCTGGTAGAGCAGGTAGAGCACCAGGCCCGCGATCGCGAGGCCGACCAACGCGATCAGCTTGCCGCGGCGCGATTCCGGCAGCCTCAAAGCCCTACTCCTCCCCGGCATACGATCGCCTCGTTCCCCACTTCGCCGGCCACCGACTCGGCGGCCTCACGGTCCGGGCAGATTCCGAATACGGTCGGGCCGCTTCCCGTCATCCCGACGAAGCCGGCTCCGGCCAGGGTCAGACGCTCCATCGCCTTGCCGATCTCGGGTCTCAGCGACATCGCCGCAGGCTCGAGATCATTCCTCAGCAGGCTCGGGTACGCCAGTGGCGAAACGCCGTTGCTGGCGACAGCCCAGAGGCGGCCCGCGATCTCCGCCAGTTCCTCGGCCGGACGACCGGCTCCGAGCCGGTCCGCCTCGGCGAAGACATCGGCTGTCGAAAGCCCGCCTTCGAAGGGAACCAGCACAACCCAGTGCTCGGCCGGCTCGGGCAGGGAGGTCAGTCGCTGACCGATGCCTTCAACGAGGCAGGTCATGGGGTCGATCTGGGACGGAACATCGGCGCCGATCAGTCCGGCGATCCCGGCCAGGTCTTCGACCTGACCACCGGCAAGCCTGAGCACCGCAGCGGCGTCCGCGCTGCCGCCCCCGAGCCCCGCGGCCACCGGTATCCGCTTCTCGATCTCGATCCTGACCGGTTCGCCCGACCAACCCTCCGATCGCAGCAGGCGCAGCGCCCGGGCGGCGAGGTTGTCGCCGGGAACCGACTCGCAGACCACCTCGTCGCGCCCGGCCGGCCTCACCTCGAGCAGGTCATGGAGCGAGAGCGGCTCGAAGATCGACGCCAGGTCGTGGTAGCCGTCCGGCCGTCGCCGACCCAGGTAGAGGCAGAGGTTGAGTTTGGCTGGCGCTCTGTGGGTGCTCAAGTAGCGGCCTCCGGCGGGCGGGCGTCGATCATTGCCGAAAGCGCTGCGAACTGCGGCGGCGAGAGCTCTTCGGCCCTGACCCCCGTCCCGATGCCGAGCTGGTCCAGTGCCTCGCGGACGGGCTCGAGAAGACCCGGTACGGCCATGTCGATCGAGCGCGGCAGCGCCTTGCGGCGGTGACTGAAAGCTGCACGCACCAGCGCCCGGACCCGCTCGTCCGGACCCGCTCCTTCTCGCTCGATCGAGATGATCGCCGAATCTACCCGGGGTGGTGGCCTGAAAACCGTTCGACTCACCTTTCTGATCATGCTCACCGGGCCGGCCAGCTGAGCCAGCACTGACGGTGAGCCGTAGGCCTTCGAGCCGGGCTCCGCCCTCAGACGGTCGGCGATCTCACGCTGAACCATGACCGTCCAGCGGTTCAGGGAAGGCAGTTCGAAGATCGTCCTCATGATCACCGGGGTCGCCACCGAGTAGGGCAGGTTGGCGACCATCGCGGTGGGCGGAGGTTCGAGCGAGCCGAGGTCGAAGCGCACGGCGTCAGCCCAGATCAGATTTACGTTGGGCAGAGCCGCCGTGCCGGTCAGGCCCGGTTCGAGGCCCCGGTCGATCTCGATCACGTGAACCCGTTCGGCGACCGCCGCGAGCCG
The DNA here is from genome assembly GCA_963709375.1 of uncultured Solirubrobacterales bacterium. Lineage (GTDB taxonomy): Bacteria > Actinomycetota > Thermoleophilia > Solirubrobacterales > 70-9 > 67-14. The sequence goes on along the minus strand of CAVPWA010000009.1, from coordinate 151,921 downwards.
CTCGGTGAGCACTCCTTCACCGGCTCCGACCTCGAGCACGCAGTCGGAAGCGGCGACACCCGAGTCCCTGACGATCGCCTCGAGCAGGTTCGGGTCGGCAAGGAAGTTCTGGCCGAGCCTCACCAGTCGAAGAGCCGACGGGAGTTTTCGGTGACGATCCGGTCGAACGCCTCGGCAGAGGTGCCACGGACCTCCGCCACGAGGGCTGGCAGTCTCAACCACGTTTGCCGGCTCGTTGCGATGCCTCCGGCGCGACTGCGGGGTCAGGTAAGGGGAATCGGTCTCAACCAGGATCAGCTCGTCCGGAACGACTGCCGCCGCCTCACGCAGGTCCCCGTTGGCCGGATAAGTCACGTTGCCGGCGAAGGAGCAGTACCAGCCGCGCTCGGCCGCCTGGGAGACCCTCTGCGGAGCGGAGAAACAGTGGAGGATCACGGTCAGGCCTTCACCCGCCTCGTCAAGCATCGCGAAGGTCTCGGCTGCTGCGTCGTCGCTGCCCTGCCTGTCACGCATGTGGATCACGATCGGCAGCCCGGTCTCGATGGCGATTTCGATCTGCGAATGGAAGGCCCGGCGCTGGTTCTCAGGCTCAGCCGTGTCCCGGTAGAAATCCAGGCCCGTCTCGCCGATCGCCCGGACTTTTTCGTGGCCGGCCAGCTCGCGCAGGTCGGCAGCCGCAGCGGCGTCGTATCCGTCAGCTTCGTTCGGGTGCCTGCCGACCGCCGCGTAAACCCCTTCGAAGCTCCGGCAGAGGTCGATCTGCGCCCTGTTGCCCGCTTCGTCGAGCCCGACCGTCAGCAACCGGGTGACGCCCGCCGCGGAAGCCCGCCCGACGATCTCTCCGGGTGAACCCTCACAGCGACTCAGATGACAGTGCGTATCGACCAACGGTGTCCGTCAGGGGGTGAAACGGAAGGTCCGGGTCTTCTTCGCGAACTTGCCCGTTTCCGTGTCTTTTGCCTTAATCGCAACACGCAGTCTGGACTTTCGATAGTTCTTCTTCAGGTAGCGAAGGCCGAAACCGGTCAGGCGGATCCCGGTGGTCCAGACATCCCCCGCCCCCATCAGTTGAGAGCCCTTGACGTTGACCTTGTTGATCGGTGTCCACAGCCTGATCTTCGCTTTGGCGCGGCAGTCCTTCGAGCAGCCGACCAGGACTTTCAGCTCCCGGGCGACTTTGATCCTCGGCTTGCTGTCTGTTGTGGTGACCTTCACGGAAAGCCTTGTGGCGCGCTCTGCCTGCGTTCCGGCGCTTTGGTCGCCGGCTGCGACGACGGGCGCGAACGCGAGCAGTGAGGCCAGGACGACGGCTGCGGTGGCTACTGAGACTGCCGGCGACTTTGCTTTCATGGTTCCTCCGGACGATTTCGGCTCGAACGAGTAATCCTACTCCGGGGAATCGAGCTTTGGGAACAGCGGATCAATCCTCTTGACGGTGCCGCCACCGGGGCGGGATGCGAAATCCTCCAGCTCGAGTCCCGTCTGGCCGAGTGCCTCCAGCAGCGTGGCGGAGGAATTGGGCAGGTACGGGTGCAGCAGAAGCGTGATCACGCGCAGGCCCTCGACCAGGCCGTAGAGAACCTGGTCCAGGCGTCCGGCATCCTCCGGCGACTTGGCCAGAACCCAGGGCTGGCTCTCTTCGACGTAGCGGTTCAGACGACGGACCAGTACCCATATCTCCTCCAGGGCCTGGCCGATCTGGGCCTCGTCCAGCAGCGCGCAAACCCGGGTGACGAGCCCCTCGAATTCGGCGCCGAGGGCGTCGTCCGGCTCGGCCTCCGGGACGACTCCGTCGCGGTAGCGGTCGACCATGGCGAGGGTCCGTGAGGCGAGGTTTCCGAAGTCGTTCGCCAACTCGGTCTCGTATCGGGCTTCGAACCCGGCAGTGGAGATCGACCCGTCCTGGCCGAAGCTGACCTCGCGGAAGCAGTAGTAGCGCAGCGCGTCCGCCCCGAAGCGCTCGATCACCTCGAACGGGTCGAGCACGTTGCCGAGCGACTTCGACATCTTCTTCTCGCCCATCAGCAGATAGCCGTGGATGAACATCCGCTGCGGAGGCTCCAGACCGGCGGCCATGAGAAAAGCCGGCCAGTAGACGGCGTGGAACTTGAGGATGTCCTTGGCGAGTATGTGCCAGGAGGCAGGCCAGAAGGTGTCGGTCAGATCCTCTCCTTCACGGGCATAGCCCAGCGCGGTGTAGTAGTTGAGCAGGGCGTCGAACCAGACGTACATGACCTGATCTGCGTCCCAGGTCAGCGGCACTCCCCAGTTCAGCTTCGAGCGCGAGAGCGAGACGTCTCTGAGCCCGCCACGAATGAACGACAGCGCCTCGTTGCGCCGGAAGTCGGGCTGGATCATGCCCGGCTTCTCGACGTACATCTGCTCCAGCTTCTCCTGAAAGGCCGAGAGCCTGAAAAACCAGTTCTCCTCCTCTTCGCGCTGCAGCGGGATCTCGTGGATCGGACAGGTGTCTCCCGGTCCGATCTCCGATTCGTTCTTGAAGTCCGCGCAGCGTGGGCAGTACCAGCCGGTCCAGGTGCCGCGGTATACGTAGCCGTTGTCCTTGACCCGCTCAACGACTTTCTGGACCCTTTCGATATGACCCGGGTCGGTGGTCCGGATGAAGAAGTCGTTGGTCGCATCGACTTTGCCGACCATGTCCCGGAACTGGCCGGCACTGCGATCGACCAGTTGCTTCGGCGATATTCCCTCCCGCTCGGCAGCCTGCGCGATCGGCTCGCCGTGCTCGTCGGTACCGGTCAGGAAGAACACGTCCTCCCCGCGCTGGCGCATGTGGCGAGCCAGGATGTCGGCGGCCATGGTCGAGTAGGCGTGGCCGAGGTGCGGCTCGCCGTTTCCGTAGAAGATCGGTGTTGTGACGTAGAAACTCACGGGCTGACCAGCATAGGGCGGCTCAGCCGAGATCGGCGATCACGGCGGCGGCGAAAACCTCTGCCCCGGGAAAATCGAGCCCGGCTGCCCGGCCGAGGTAGAGCGAGGGCTCGATCAGCTCGACTTCGATCAGGACGGGTCCGCCGGGAACGCCGCCGGCCATGTCGACACGGGCGAACAGGGGCGTGACACCGAAGCGTGAGGAAAGCCAGCCGACCACCCGGTGGGCGAGTTCGGCTTCCTCGGGACCCGGCTCGACCAGGCGGACCATCTGCTCGTCGCGTCCGGCCGCCGCGAATCCGTCGGGATCGTCCGGGACCACGGAGTCCGGAGCGAGGAAAGAGTCCCTGTTGACAGCCCAGGCGACCTGGCCGCCGATTACGACGACCGAGGTTTCACCGTCGGTCTCGATCTGCTCGATGAAGGGCTGGACCATGGCTATCTCGTCGCGCTCTGCCAGCCGGTTGAGCAGGCTGATCGCAGCCGGAGCAGCCTCGGGGCCGAAGCGGCCCGTATCCCTCGCTCCGGCACCGACCAGCGGCTTGATCACGAACTCACCGTCGAGGTCCGGGATCCGGCCGCCAGGAGCCACCAGCAGGGTCGGCGGCACCGGAAAGCCGGCTCCATCCAGCTCGGCCAGGTATCGCTTGTCGCAGTTCCAGCGGATCATCTCGGGCGTATTGCGCAGCCGGTCTGCGCCGACCGAGTCGACCCAGGAGAGGAACTCTGCGGATCTTGGCGCGTAGTCCCAGGCCGAGCGCACGATCACCCTCTCGAAAGCGGTCCAGTCGGCATCGGGATCGTCCCATGCCACGAACTCGACCTCCAGCCCCGCGCCCTCCAGCACCTCGGCGGCCGCGAGGTCGTCTTGCCACATCGGCTGCCGCGGCTCGCAGGTCGCCAGGGCGATGCGGGTCATCGCCGGGGTTCGCGGCCCGTCAACGCCTTGTAGAGGTCGTTGGCGCGGGTGCCGGTCAGCGTGGCGACGACGGTGGCGGCGGCCCTCGGCCTCGCGCCGGACTGGACCAGCCGCTTCAGGGCCTCGACCGCGAAAGCCATGTCCTGCCCGTGGGCGGCCGATCCCGCCGGTCCGATGACCAGGACGATCTCGCCCTTGACGTCCTCCTTGTACCGGAGCGCGAGCTCCGAGAGCGTGCCTCGACTGACCTCTTCGTGGAGCTTGGTCATCTCCCGGCAGACGGCTGCCTCGCGCTCGGGTGCCAGGACCGCCAGGGCGGCAAGGGTCTTGGAGATGCGCCGCGGTGACTCGAAGGCGATCACGGTTTCGGTCGAGTTGAGCACCCGCTCCATCTCGCCTGAACGTTTGGGCAAGAAACCTTCGAAGCGCCAGCGGTCCGAAGGCAGGCCCGAGGCGACCAGCGCAACCGGTACGACCGACGGTCCCGGCAGCACCGTGACTTCGAGCCCGCGATCGTGGCAGGCGCCGATCAGCTTGTGTCCCGGGTCGGAGATCCCGGGCATCCCCGAGTCGCTGACCAGGGCGATGCGATCCCCGCGTTCGATCCGCTTCACCAGCTCGATTGCCCTCGAGGCCTCGTTGCCTTCGTGGTAGGTGACCAGCCTCGGCCTCGGGCTGATCTCCATCTTCTCCAGCAGCCGGCCCGTGCGCCGGGTGTCCTCGCAGGCGATGTAGTCGGCACCGACCAGGGCCTCCCTGACCCGCTTGGTCACATCGTCGAGGTTGCCGATCGGAGTCGGGCAGACGGTCAGCCGTCCCGGCATCAGCGTGCCGCCTCGAGTTCGACCCGGGCGAGAGCCGCGGCGCCGATCATGCCGGCCGCCGGGCCGAGCGTGGCAGCCACGACGGGGGTCGCATCCATCGGGCTGAGCGCCCGCGTGGCGATCTCTTCCCGGACGGGCTCCAGAAGCAGATCGCCGAAGGCCATAGCCCCGCCACCGAGCACGATCACTTCAGGTTCGAAGATGTTGGAAAGGGAGACCAGGGCCGTGCCGAGGTAGTGGCCGACCTTTTCGACCACTGCGATCGCGGCCGGATCGCCCGCGCTCGCCGCTTCGTTCACCTCTCGCGCGCTTATCTCCCGCCCCGCTGCGGCGATACGGCCGAGAGCCGAGTCCGGGTTTTCGGTCGCTGACTGAGCGCCGAGCTTGGCGATGCCGGTCCCGGAAGCGAAAGTCTCGATACAGCCGCGACCGGGGCAGTTGCCCTGGCAGCGCGGGCCATCTATCTCGACGACCGTATGGCCGAGTTCCGCCGCGGCCCCGGTCGCCCCGCGATAGGTCCTGCCGTCGATCCAGATTCCGCCCCCCACCCCGGTGCCGAGAGTCAGCATCAGTGCGTGGCGGGCGCCCCTGGCGGCACCGAACAGAGCCTCGGCCATCATCGCCACGTTGCCGTCGTTGTCGACGAAGGCCGGTAGCCCGGTCCGCTCACCGATCAGGTCCCTGACCGGGAACTGCTCGAAGTCGAGGTTCACCGTGTCGATCGCATGACCCTTCTCGAAGTCGATCCTGGCGGGGATACCCAGACCGACGCCGGCCACCGAAGGCCGCACCTCCCGGGCGCGCTCGACCTCACGAACCAGAAGGTCTATGACCTGTTCCTGCGAATAACCACTCGAGGAAACCTGATCCTCCCAAACCGTTCCCGATTCACCGTCGAGCACGCAGACAGCCAGGTTCGTCCCCCCCAGGTCAGCTCCGATCGTCTCAATTCCCGTCATCAGTCACCATTCTTAGACCTTTATGCCATCCGACGGCGACAAGCGACCCTCAGAGCGTCCCGAATACAACGTCTACCGCTCGCGCCGGGGGCCATTCTCCCGGTTTCGCAAGCCGGACCTCGATTCGCTGAAGGACAAGGCCCGAAAGCAGCGCCAGCAGCCGGAACCACCGCCTGGCGGGCGCCGAAAGGAAGCCGAGCAGGTGCCTTATCCGGTCTACCGCCAGTCCTCCCCACCGGACGACCGGCCCGATCCGAGAAAGCGTTCACGGCGCCGACGGCCCTGGCTGAAGTGGATCCTCTTCGCAGCCCTGGGCTGGTTTGCGCTCAGCGTGCTGGCTTTCGCAGTCTCGGCCCAGATCCAGTCGATGAAGCTCGACGGGGACGCGAAATCAGCGCTGCAGGGCAGTCCGTGGCTGCTGCCTCAGGCCCAGAACATTCTGGTGATCGGCACCGACAGCCGGAGCCCCGACACTCTCGAGCCGGGAGCCGCCCAGGAAGAGCGCTGCTACGAGCAGCAGGCCCGCGGCGAGGCCCCGAGCGACGGCTGCGCCGGAGCAAGGGCCGACACCCTGATGGTCGTCCGGGCCGGCGGCGGCCAGTTCCGCAAGCTCTCGATCCCGCGAGACTCCTTCGCCGAGATTCCCGGCAACGGTGCCCAGAAGATCAATGCCGCCTACGCCTTCGGCGGTGCCGCGCTGCAGGTCGAGACCGTCTCGGACTTCCTCGGAATCCCGATCGACCACGTGGTGATCATGAACTTCGAAGGCTTCGAGGACTTCATCGACGCGATCGGCGGAGTCAAGGTCGACCTCGACATCCCCCTGTGCGCCGACATCTCCGGCGGCGAAGCCAACGGCGGCTGGACGATCGAGCTCGAGCAGGGCTCGAACACCCTCAACGGCGAGGATGCGCTCGCCTACGCCCGGACCCGCAGTCCCAGTCCCTGCCCCGGAGACGGTCCCAGTGCCTTCTCCGAGGGCTACGACGACCTGGACCGTGCCGCGGCCCAGCAGAACATCCTCAACGGCATCAAGGGCCGTCTCACTTCACCCCTGCGCCTGCCTTACAACTTCATCAAGGGACCGATCATCGGCTGGACCGCACCCAAGGCCTTCATCTCCGATCTCGGTCTGATCGCGATGCCACAGCTCGCCCTCTCCACCGCCTTCGCCGGATCGGCCGAGCCCGATGTTCTGATCCCCTCCGGCAACGGCCCCGGCGGCAGCCTCGAGATCCCGGTAGAGGAGCGCCGGCGCGCGGCACGCCAGCTCGAGGGCGGCTGAACAACCCTTCCGTTGGGTTCGTGTTGACGGATCCGGCAGCGACCGGCAGACTCTTCCGGTCAGGGTTCCCGTCAGAGGATCCCGGAACCGCAAGGGAGATGGCATTCGATGGCAACCACCGCGAGGTTGAGCGTGGCCCAACGGCTCGTGACCGACGCCTGGTGTGCCCTGGCGCTGGCTTTGCTGGCGCTGATCCTGCTCGCCGCGCCATCGACATCCGAGGCCGCTCCCCAGGGACCGTGGTCGCTGCCTGCGATCGACCTTTCCGCTGCTGAGCAGGACGCCGAAGGGTCGCGGATCGCCATCGCTGCGGACGGCACTGCGACAGCTGTCTGGTCGCGCTTCAACGGAACCAACATCATCATTCAGGCGGCCGTGCGCCCGCCCGGAGGCAGCTTTGGACCGCCCGAAGACCTCAGCACACCGGGAACGGACTCGTTCTCGCCGGACGTCTCGGTCGGGCCCCGACGGCCGCGCCACGGCGGTCTGGGTCAACCAGGTCGGGTGCGGATTCGGTCATCCGGACGGCGAGCAGCTCGCCGGGAGGCGCGTTTGGTCCGTCAACTCTGGTTTCGGCGCCGGCCGGCACGGTCCAGGGCCCGCGGATCGCGATCGCCGGCGACGGCACGGCGACTGCGGCGTGGATCCGGATCCAGGGCGGGAACAGCATCGTGCAGGCCTCGACCCGGCTGCCGGGCGGTGGCTTCGGTTCGGTGGTCGACCTCTCTGACGCGACCGGCTTCAGCTCCGCGGTGGAGGTGGCCGGATCCCCCGACGGGACGACCACAGCGATCTGGGCGCGGGACGGCGGGCTGGTCGACTCGGTTCAGGCAGCCACCCGGCCGCCGGCAGGCAACTTCCTGCTCGACCCGGCGGTCGGTTCGCCGACCCTCGGGAAATACTTCGACGCCGGGATCGCCTTCGGCCCCGACGGCTCGTCGGTGGCGATCTGGACGCATCGGTCAGGCGGCAATGCTGATGTCGAATTCGCCCGCCGTCAGACCGCCGGCAATTTCGGTGCCGCATCGGTGCTGGCCAGTCCGGGACCGGGAGAGGTGGATCCGCGCGTCGCGGTCGGAACCGGCGGCGACGCTACCGTCGTCTGGCAGAACGAGAATGGTCCCGACTCGATCATCCAGGCTCGAGAAGTCCCGGCAAGTGGAAGCCCCGGTCCGGTCGTAGACCTGACCGCCTCCGGAGCCTCCGCAGCCGTACCCACAGTGGCTGCCTCGCCGGACGGGACCATGACTGCCGCCTGGACGCGTACCGACCAGGCGGGAGACTTCAGGATCCAGAGTCGGACGCGCACCCCTGGCGGGTCTTTCGGAACCACGACGGATCTCTCGGCGGCAGGCCAAAGCGCGCAGGAAGTCGCTCTGGCAACGGACGCAGACGGAAGGACCACTGCGGTCTGGCAGCGATTCGACGGAAGCCACTCGATCATTCAGACTGCCTCGACCGCTCCGGCGCCGATCTGCCTCCCGAAACCGTTCTCGCTGAGGCGCCCGAAGCTGAACCGGCAAAATGGCACCGCCGTCCTGCCGGTCAGGATCAAGTCCGCGGGACGGGTCACGCTGAAGGGCTCCAAATCGGTCAGGCCGCTGAGACGAACCGCGAGACGCGCGGGGACCGTGAGCTTGCCCGTGAGGGCGCGGGGAAGAGCCGCGAAGCGACTTGTCCGGCGTGGCAGGGCGAAACTGAAGCTCAGAGTGGTTTTCGAGCCGGACGACTGCCCGATCAAGAGGAAGTCCATCACGGTGAGGCTGGTCAGGAAGTAGTCGGCCCCGCGCCGCAGATTCAGGTCAGGCTTCCGGGGCGCGACGGCGAAGCTCGAGCAGCTCTTGCTTCATCGAGTCGACCAGATGGTCGAAGTTGGGGGCGAGCTCGCGGTCTCCGACGATGCCGATGTCGAGCCGGTCGAGGTAGCTGAGCACGGTGATGTTCAGCCCGACCCCGTCCATGATGACTGAGGCCGGGTAGTGGGACTCCAGCCTGGCGCCGGCCATGTACAGCGGCATCGGCGGTCCCGGTACGTTGGAGACGATCACGTTGAAGTGGGGAGAGAAGTGCGAATTCGCACCGAGCTCGGAAACGATTCGTGCCGCACGGGAGAAGACGACCGGCGGGATGAGTTCGGTCGCGTCGGCAATGAAGTGCGAAGGCTGGGTCGCATGGTGCTTCTTGGCCACCGACATCTCGGCGGCTGCGCAGCGCAGCCGCTCAACGGGATCCGGTACGTCGGTCGGCAGGGAGGCCATCATCGCCGAAACCTGGTTGCCGAACGTGCCGACGTCTTCGCCGCTCCTGACCGAAACCGGGACCATCGCGATGACCGGCACGTCCGGCAGGTCGTCGTTGGCGAGCAGGAAGCCGCGAACCGCGGCCGCCGAGAGCGACATGACCACATCGTTGACCTTGACGCCGTAGGCATTCTTCACGGCCTTGACCTCGTCCAGCGAGAGCGTGCCGAAGGAGAAATGGCGCTGGGCGGAGATCCTGTCATTGAGCAGCGTTCGCGGTGCGGTAAGCCCGGGGTGACCGAGCTCTTCAGGGTCGCGGCCCCTTTCGAGGGCGCGGCGGACACGCTTCGTCGCGACTCCGAGAGAGCGAACACCCGGAAGGCCCCGGACCGGCGGCACGTCGGCGATGTTGACCACGGTCTCGGGCACGCGGCCGACACCACGGACAACCCTGCCGGGAAGCGAGCTCACGCCCTTGGCCAGCAGTCCGAAGGAACCCGGGTGCCGGGAGGTCTGGAATGCAGCCGGCTCGCGGGGGACCTCGCGCCCGTCCGGTTCGAGGTCGAACAGGATGGCGAGGATCTCGGCCCCCGAAACGCCGTCCACGACCGAGTGGTGAATCTTGGTGAGCGTCGCCGCGAGGCCTCCTTCGAGGCCCTGGATCAGGTACATCTCCCACAACGGGCGGGAGCGGTCGAGTGGCCTCGAGATGATGCGCTCGACCTGGGCGGCAAGCTGATCGTGGCTCCCGGGGGCCGGCAGGGCCAGCTCGCGCACGTGGTAGCCGATGTCGAAGTCCGGATCTTCGATCCACCACGGGTGATCGAGCCCGAGCGGAACACTCTCGAGCCTCCATCGGAACGGCGGCAACAGGTGGATCCTCTCTTCGACCAGCCGCCGCATGTCGGAGAGCGCCAGTACCCCGCCTTCGGCACCCGCAGGGTCGAGCACGGCCAGTCCGGAGACGTGGGCAAAATTTCGCTGGTCCTCGATCGCGAGGAATTCCGCGTCGAGTCCGGTCAGCTGCCGGACCAGTCGGCCCGATCCGGTTTCCGTTCCTTCGGCCATGCCCCCAAACTACAGCCGCGGCGGTGTGCTCAGTCCGAGGACGGAGTGGACTTCGCCGGTTTCGAGTCCGACTTCTTCTCCTTCGATCCGCCGTCCGACGACGCCGTGGAGTCTCCCGAGGACGAGGAGCCCGAGTCGGAAGAGCCCGAGTCGGAAGAGCCCGACTCCTTGGACGCTGCGGCGGCGGCCTGCTTTGCCTTGTTCGAAGAGCGGGTGCCGTAATCGGTGTTGTGGAAACCGGACCCCTTGAAATGGATCGCCGGGGAATGCAGTACCCGCCTGGTGGCGGCACCACAGTCGGGGCACTCGGTCAGCGTGTCCTCGCTCATCGACTGCATGACTTCGACTTCGTGGCCGTTGTCGCATCGGTATTCGTAAATCGGCATGGACGCATGATTATCGCAGCGCGCCGCTCGATGCGTCCCGTATACCGTTCCGGCCCATGGCAGATCAACCGGCAACAGAAAAGAACACCGAAGTAACCATGGACGAGATCGTCGCCCTGGCCAAGCGCCGGGGTTTCGTTTTTCCGTCGTCGGAGATCTATGGCGGACTGGGATCGACCTACGACTACGGCCATTACGGCGTGCTGCTCAAGAACAACGTCAAGAACGAATGGTGGAAAGCGATGCTCACCGAGCGCGACGACATCGTCGCCCTCGACTCGGCGATCCTCCAGCACCCCAAAGTCTGGGAGGCCTCGGGCCACCTGACCGGTTTCAGCGACCCCATGGTCGACTGTCGCACCTGCGGCAAGCGCTTCCGCGCCGACGACCTCGAGAACGCCAACTGCCCGCAGAAACCCTCGAAGAATCCGGGTGACGGCCCCGACTGCGAATTGACCGAGGCCCGTGAGTTCAACCTCATGTTCGAGACCAACGTCGGCCCGATGAAGGACTCCAGCTCGGTCGCCTACCTGAGGCCGGAGACCGCTCAGGGAATCTTCATCAACTTCAAGAACGTGCTCAACTTCGCCCGCAAGGCACCGCCTTTCGGCATCGCCCAGATCGGCAAGTCTTTCCGAAACGAGATCACCCCCGGAAACTTCATCTTCCGCACCCGCGAGTTCGAGCAGATGGAGATGGAGTTCTTCGTACCGCCCGCCGAGGCGGACAGGTGGTACCAGGAGTGGATCGGGATCCGCCGCGACTGGTACCTGGAGCTCGGAATCCGCCCCGACTTCCTCATGGTCCGCCCCCACGAATCGGATGAGCTCTCCCACTATTCCTCAGGGACCAGCGACATCGAGTACCTGTTCCCGATCGGCTGGTCCGAGCTCGAAGGCGTCGCCAACCGGGGCAACTTCGACCTGACCCAGCATCAGGAGCACTCCAACGAAAAGCTCGAGTACTTCGACCAGAAGTCAGGCGAGCGCTACCTGCCGCACGTGATCGAACCGGCCGCCGGCGCCGATCGCGCAGCGCTCGCCTTCCTGGTCGACGCCTACGAGGTCGAGCAGGTCGAGGGCCGCGAGCGTACGGTTCTGCGCCTCCACCCGCGACTGGCCCCGGTCAAGGTTTCGGTCCTGCCGCTGGTCAACAAGGAAGGCATGCCCGAGAAGGCCAAGGAGATCATGAACGGCTTCCGCAAGGCCGGCATCCAGGCCGAATACGACGTCGGCGGTTCGATCGGCAAGCGCTACCGCCGCCAGGACGAAATCGGTACTCCCTGGGGCATCACGGTCGACCACCAGAGCATGGAAGACGACACCGTCACCCTTCGCGACCGCGACTCTCTCGAACAGGTCCGGGTGCCGATCGAAGGCCTGCCCGGCCAGATCGCCGCCCGCCTGGCCAGCGAGTGGAAGTCCCCGAAGCTGGGTTGAGGCGGCCCTTGCCGCCTGTCGCGCCCTGAATCCACCCGCCCGGCCGGCCGCAGGTGCGCCCGGTGGCGGGGTGGCATAGTTGGAGCGTGTCCCCGACCGCAACCCACGAACTGCCGACCAGACGGGCCCGCATGCGGCGCACGGCCGAGCAGCGCCTGGCCGCGCTTCGATTCGCCTGGTGGCGGATCCTGCAGGTGGGCGCGGCGGCCGGACTTGCCTGGCTGATCGCGACCAGGGTCTTCGGGCACGAGCAACCTTTCTTCGCTCCCATTGCGGTCGTACTGGTCCTGGGGCTGGCGATCGAGCGACGCGGCCGGCGGGCCTACGAAGTCGCACTCGGAGTCGCACTCGGCATCGCGATCGCCGACCTGATCGTGCTCGTCACCGGGACCGGTTCCTGGCAGCTGATCCTGGTGGTCGGGCTGGCCATGGCGGCGGCCGTACTCTCAGGCGGTGGAGTGCTGCTGGTCAACCAGGCCGCCGTCTCGGCGGTACTGGTGGCGACGCTGGCGACACCGGACGTGGCCGACACGGTGACCCGCTTCGTCGATGCCCTGATCGGTGGTTCGATCGCCCTGGCAGCGAACGCACTGACGCCCGTCGACCCGGTGAGGCTTGTCCGCCGGCACCTCAAGCCCCTGCTTTCCCGCCTCTCCGGAACCCTGGTGGACATCGCCGACGCCCTCGAACACTCCAGCTCCGAAGAGATAATCGCCGCCCTCGAACGGGCCCGCTCGCTTGACCCTGCGGTGCGGGAAATGATGATTGCGGTCGAGGCGGGCCGGGAAACGATCTCACTCTCCCCACTGCGAAGACCGCTGCGCGGTCGTGTGGACCAGCTTGCCGCGGCGGCCGAACCGGTTGACCTGATGATCCGAAATACGCGGGTTCTGGCGAGGGCCTGCGTACGCGCGATCGACCTCGACGAGCACGTTCCGCCCGCCGCGACGGACTCGATCCGGGATCTGGCCGCTGCCGTGCGCTCGCTGGACCAGCACCTCGGCGGTGCACCGCGCCACTCCGCGACCCGTGAAGCGGCGCTCAGGGCTGCCGCGACCGCTACCGCCGCCCTCGACGTGACCTCCAACATGGCGGTCAGCGTGATCATCTCCCAGGTCCGGGCGACCGCAACCGACCTGCTGATCGGACTCGGCATGACCCGCGAAGAGGCGGTGGACGAAGTCCGCTCGGCGCGATCCCGCCTGGACGTCTGAATCCCGACCCACCTCCGAGGCGTACCCCGCCAACGCCATGCGGCCCGGGGAATCCGACGGGGTACCGCAACCCTCACCCTTGCAGAGGGTTCCAACAGCAGTCCGGCCGGCCAGGGAGGGATGCCGGGCAGGGAACAGGGCGGGGCGAGGAGAACGGTTGGCGGGGTGCAGGGCCTCGCCGTCCGTTGCTTTCCTAACGCGAGAGGTTCTTGATCCTGCGGGCGGCTTTGGCCCGCTCGGTGCCGTCGAGCACGACCTTGCGCAGCCTGAGTGTCTCGGGGGTGATCTCAACCGCCTCGTCAGAGCGAAGGAACTCGATCGCCGACTCGAGGGTCAGGTCCTTGGGCGGGGTCAGCCGGACCAGCACGTCCGAGTTCGCCGAGCGCATGTTGGTCAACTGCTTCTCCTTGACGGCGTTCACGTCGAGGTCGTTGGCCCGGGTGTGCTCGCCCACGATCATGCCTTCGTAGACCTCCTCGCCGGGGCCGACGAACAGTCCGCCCCGCTCCTGCAGGCCGAACAGCGCGAAGCTGGCGGTGGAACCCTTGCGGTCGGCCACGAGCGAGCCGGTGCTGCGGGTCGTGATGTCGCCGGCCCAGGGTTCCCAGGCGTGAAAGACGTGGTTCATGATGCCGGTTCCGCGCGTTTCGGTCAGGAATTCAGTCCTGAAGCCGACCAGTCCGCGTGCCGGTATGACGTAGTCGAGCCGGTTGCGGCTGTCCGACTGGGCGACCATGTTTTCCATGCGTCCTTTGCGGGCGGCCAGAAGCTGGGTGACAGCTCCGACGAACTCCTCCGGCACGTCGACCTGGAGTGCCTCCATCGGCTCGTGGATCTCACCGTCGACCTCGCGGGTGACCACGCGCGGCTGGCCTGCGGTGAGCTCGAAGCCTTCCCGCCGCATGATCTCGAGCAGCACGACCAGCTGCAGCTCGCCACGGCCCTGGACCTCCCAGGCGTCGGGGCGCTCGGTCGGCAGGACCCGGATCGAAACGTTGCCGAGCAGTTCCTGGTCGAGCCGGTTCTGGATCTGACGGGCGGTGACCTTGCTTCCCTCGCGGCCCGCCAGCGGCGAAGTGTTGATGCCGACCTCGATCGAGAGCGACGGTTCATCAACCTCGATCACCGGCAACGGGCGGGCATCTTCGAGGTCGGCGAGGGTTTCTCCGATAGTCACGTCCGGCAGTCCCGCGACGGCGATGATCTCCCCCGGACCGGCTTCGTCGGCCGGGACCCTCTCCAGCGCTTCGGTCACGAAGAGTTCGGAGACGGTCGCCCGCTCGATTTCGCCGTTGGCGCGGCACCAGGCGACCGGTGCTCCCGATCGGATCGTGCCGTGCATGACCCGGCAGAGTGCCAGCCGGCCGAGGTACGGAGATGCATCGAGGTTCGTCACGTAGGCCTGGGCCGGGTGCTCGGGATCGAACTCGGGCGCGGGGATGTGCTCGACCATCAGGTCCATCAGCGGGACGAGGTCCTCGCCCTCTTCTCCCTCGGTGAGTGAGGCCCAGCCGGCCTTCGCGTTCGTATAGACGATCGGGAACTCGATCTGGTCCCCTTCGGCACCGAGATCCATGAACAGTTCGTAGACCTCGTCCACCACTTCGGCGATCCGGGCATCGGGTCGGTCGACCTTGTTGACCACGAGAATCACCGGTAGCCCTGCCTCGAGGGCCTTGCCCAGCACGAAGCGGGTCTGCGGAAGCGGACCCTCCGAGGAATCGACCAGCAGCAAGACGCCGTCGACCATGGTCAGACCGCGCTCGACCTCGCCACCGAAGTCGGCGTGACCCGGAGTGTCGATGATGTTGAGCTTCACATCGCCGTAGCGGACCGCGGTGTTCTTGGCGAGGATCGTGATGCCCTTCTCGCGCTCCAGATCCATCGAGTCCATGACCCGGTCATCAACGTCCTGGCCCTGGCGAAACGCCCCGGACTGCCAGAGCATGGCATCAACCAGGGTCGTCTTGCCGTGGTCCACGTGGGCCACGATGGCGATGTTTCGTATGTCTTCCCGGCGCTCCATAAGAGGTGGCAGAGACGGAAAACGGGGCTCATCGGCCCCGCTCCGGTGCTGCCGCGATCTTTCGTTCGGCTAGTCGGCTACCGGAGTTCCGTTGGTCTGCGCGGCGGACTCTGCCGGCGGAACGGAAGTGGTCGACGTGTAGACGAATTCTTCCTCGGCACCGAATACGGCATCGAGCACGGTCTTGCGTGCCGACTCGCTGAAGACGAGCACCAGGCCGCCGGTCAGCAGGCCGAGGCCGATCAGGTTGCGGATCGGGTGGCGCTTCTTCTTCGGGCCTTCGCGCAGGCGCTCGGCGGCATCGCGAAGGGAATCTGCCGCTTCGCTCAGCTCACGCTTGACCTTGCGGTCGTTGGTGACCGATTCGACGGCCGAAGACTTGCTTGACTGGACACGTCCATAGGCGCTTTTGGCAGCCACGGCGGCCGCGATGATGCTCGCACGCAGCTCCTCGTCTTCGATCAGACGGCGCACGTACGTATTGTCGCGGGCTGAGGTGTATGCCTTGCCGGCCTTGTTTGAGATGTCTGCCTTGCTCATTCGCCCCTCACTTCTTTCGTTCAAGTCTGGTCGTGTCTGTCTGAAGGTCCGCCCCGAGGATAGCGATCATGCCGTCACTTTTCCTCTAGTGCGACCTCGAGTGCCTCGCCGACCTTGCCCGCGTAGGCGAACTCGACGCCGGTTCTCTCGTACTCCGGGATCTCGTCGACCTCGCCTTCGTTGCGGCTCGGAAGGATGACTTTCTTGATCCCGGCCCGTTGCGCGGCGAGTGATTTCTCCTTGACTCCTCCGATCGGCAGCACCTGCCCGGTCAGCGTCACCTCGCCGGTCATGGCGACGTCGTTGCGGACCGGCCTGCCTGTGATCAGGGAAACCAGCGCCACGGTGATCGCCACGCCGGCCGAAGGGCCGTCCTTGGGAACCGCGCCCGCCGGCACATGGATGTGGATGTCGTTCTGGGCGAACCACTTGACGTCGACGTCGGGCGCGACCTTCTTGGCATTGGCGCGCACGTAGGACAGGGCCGCCTGGGCCGACTCCCGCATCACGTCACCGAGCTGGCCGGTGATAACCAGCTTGCCGTTGCCGGGCATGGCCGTCGCCTCGATGAAGAGCACGTCGCCTCCGGTCGGGGTCCAGGCCAGGCCGGTCGAAACGCCCGGGATCTTGGTTCTCCGGCGGGTCTCGGAGAAGACCCGGCGCCTGCCGAGAAGCTCGCGTACCCGCTTGCCGGACACCTTGACCTTCTTGCCCTCGCCGTCGTTTTCGGCGAACACCCTGGCGACCTTGCGGCAGACCGTCCCGATCTCGCGTTCGAGGCTGCGTACGCCTGCCTCGCGTGTGTACTCCTCGATGATCGCGGTGAGCGCCGGGTCGGTGAAGGCGATCTGCTTCGGCTTCAGACCGTTGGCCCTGATCTGCCTCGGAACCAGGTAACGACGGGCGATGTGGCGCTTCTCGTCGACGGTGTAGCCCGCCAGCTGGATGGTCTCCATGCGGTCCCGCAGCGGACCCGGAATGGTGTCGAGCACGTTGGCCGTGGCGATGAACATCACATCCGAGAGGTCGAACGGCATGTCGAGGTAGTGGTCTCGGAAGGAGTCGTTCTGGGCCGGGTCCAGAACTTCGAGCATTGCCGAGGACGGGTCGCCGCGGAAGTCGGAGCCCATCTTGTCGATCTCGTCGATCATGAAAACGGGGTTGCGGGAGCCGGCGTCCCTCAGGGCCCGCACGATCGTGCCGGGCATCGCACCGACGTAGGTCCGCCGGTGGCCCCTGATCTCGGCCTCGTCCCTGACTCCACCGACGGATATCCGCTCGAACTCGCGGCCCAGCGCCCTGGCGATCGACTTGCCGAGGCTCGTCTTGCCGACGCCCGGAGGTCCGACGAAGCAGAGGATCGGCCCGGGAGATTCGGGGTTCAGCTTGCGCACCGCGAGGTACTCGAGAATCCGGTCCTTGATCTTCTCCATGTCGTAGTGGTCCTCGTTGAGGACCGCCTCGGCGTGGTCGATGTCGAGGTTGTCTTCTGTCTCGGTATTCCACGGAAGGTCGACCAGCCATTCGAGGTAGGTACGGATCACGCCGTGCTCGGCAGCGGCCGGTGGCAGCTTTTCCAGCCTCGACAGTTCACGCTCGGCCGCCTGCAGGGCCTGCTCCGGCAAACCCGCCTGCTCGATCCGCTCGCGCAACTCGTTGGCCTCGGCCACCGTCTCGTCCTCCTCCCCGAGCTCGGCCTGAATCGCCTTGAGCTGCTCACGCAGGAAGTACTCACGCTGGCCCTTGTCGATCGACGACTGGACCTCGGACTGGATCTGGGATCCGAGCTGGATCACCTCGAGTTCGCGGGCGAGGATCCCCGACAGCATCCGGAGCCGCTTCGAGACATCCACCTCCTCGAGCAGCGACTGCTTCTCCTCGGTCGGAATGCGCAGCGCACCCGCGATCAGATGAGAAAGGGCCGACGGCTCGTCGACGTTCGCCACAGCCATCTGGAGTTCCTCCGGCAGGTACGGAATCTGTTCGATGATTTCCGAGAAGGTGCTCTGGACGTTCCGGCTGAGCGCCTCGAGCTCGGGCGTATCCTCGATCTCGTCGGGCATCTCGGTGATCCGGGCAACCAGGTAGGGCTCCTCGGCGACGTAGGGGCCGAGCCTGACGCGCTGGCTGCCCTGCACCAGCACCCGGATCGAGCCGTCCGGCACCTTCAGCATCCGGGTGACGACTCCGACCACACCGACGTCGTAGAGCTGGTCGGGAGACGGCGCATCCTCTTCGGGCTCGGTCGATGCGACCATGACCAGCATCCGGTTGGCGGCGAGCACGTCATCGACCAGCTTGATCGAGCGTTCCTGGCCGACACCGAGCGGCGCCAGCGTATCCGGGTAAGCGACGGTATCCCTCAGCGGCAGCACCGGCATTGCGTCGGGCAGAGCTTCGCTGGCCCTGATCGCCGCTTCCTCCTGGCCGCTCTCGACAACCTCGAGGACGGGCACCGACTCGACCGCGGCCTCGCCGGAAAGCGTTCTTTCCTCCGTGCCTTCAGCCATCGGATCCTCCGGCTCCCCGGTGATCGACGGGCACACGCCGGGTCAGCTGGGCGTCGTCGCGCAGCGGAAGCTCGATCCGGAGGATGCCGTCTTCGTAGGACGCTTCGGCCCGGTCAGGATCGACATCGACCTGAAGCTCGACGATGTGCCGGAACGGTCCCGTGGGGATCTCGACCTGCTGGTAGACCCGCCCCTCGGTCTCCTGAACGGCACGCTCGCCGACGATCTTCAGCTGTCGGCCGCCGACCTCGATACCGACTGTGCCGGGGTCGACCCCGGCAAGGTCACACTTGACCACTGCCCGTTGCGGACTGCCGCAGTAGTAGACGTCCACGTTCGGTGAGAAGCCACTGGCGCGGCGGCTGATGTAGCTGCTCCGGCCCCAGCTGCCGCCGAGCATCTCGTCCATCTCGCGGCGCATTCGGGCGAAGTTTGCGAAAAGGTCACGTTCAGACATGGACAGACAGTCTAGACGTCGATCTCCATCCCCTCGGCCGCCACTTCAAGCGGCCCGTCGAAGGCCTTCGCTGCCTCCGCGGCGGCCCATTCGGGATCGAGCTCGTCAGAGATGTGGGTCAGCAGCAGCCGCTTCGCACCGGCAGCCGCGGCGTGCTCGCCCGCCTCGCCGGGAGTCAGGTGGCCGCGGATCCCGTGGCGCTCGGGCCGTGGCAGGGTCGCCTCGGCGATCAGCAGGTCGGTATCGGTCGCAAACTCGACCAGGGCTTCGTTGGGACTGCAGTCAGCCCCGTAGGTGAGTCGGCCGCCATCCGGCCCCGCGACCTCGATGGCCCAGGTTTCGACGTAGTGAGGGACCTCCCTGAAGGTGATCTGCATCCCGCCCACGGTGATCCGCTCGGCCGGGTCGTATTCCCGGAAGTCGAAAGCGTCTTCGATCAGCGAACACATTCCCCAGATCTCGCAGACCTGGTTGAAGGCGGCTCGGGCGCCGGGAGGCCCGAACAGGACGGGCCGGGCGGGGTTGTCAGTTCCAGGCCAGTGTCCGACCGGAACCGGCTGCTGGCGCGGGGCGTGGGTCAGCCCGAAGGCGAACGGCACCAGGTCGAGAAAATGATCGGCGTGCAGATGCGAGATGAAGATCGCGTCGATATCGACGTAGTCGCAGTACTTGCGCAGCTTGCCGAAAACCCCGTTGCCGCAATCGAGCAGGATCGTCGAATCGTCCTGGCTCACCAGGTAGCCACTGCATGCCCCGCCGGCATCCTGCCACGCCGGTGACTTTCCGAGGACGGACAACTTCATCGGGAAAAGGTTATGCCTCCGGCACGAATGCCGTCTTCACGACGATTGCCTGGCAGGCCGCTTTCAGAAAACAGGGCGCGACTCAGGCGCCGGCCGGCGAGACCGCCGGCCTGCCGGCCTGCATCGCGGGCGCCGACTCGTTCGGGCCACCAGCGGTGATCCGCCGGTCGTCGGCCCACCGTGGCGGCCTCAGCAACAGCACCGGTTGCCTCGGGGGCACGAGCCCTTCGGGGCGGCTGGGGCGAAAGGTTGAGCACGGCTCCTCGAGGTCGAGCGCGCAGAGCATCTTCTTGCGGAAGTAGCAGTCCTCGCACTTGGGAGCATCTTTCTTGCGGCCGGCCACGGGGCCATCCAAGCAGGACGACCCCGATCCCATCGCCGGCGATTCCGCAAATCGCAGCAATCCAGTTTTCACACTGCTGCAACAACCCCGCATTTTGGGTGCTCGCCGCCCCGCGACCCGGGGAGAGACAGCCGGGCCGCCCGATTAGACGCCCGAAACTCGAGCGGCGAGGCGAAGCCGGGCCGCGAGCAGACCGGGGCAACGTCGTGAGACTCGGCCGTGGCACCACGCAGGTGGCTCCCGGAGGCCGCCTGCTCCTCAGCCAAAAAGAAAGCGCCCCCGGATACCCGGGGGCGCTTTCGCAGACGCAGCTGCCTCAGCAGCCTGGCAACAGCCCTAGTACCGGTACTGGTCGGACTTGTACGGTCCGTCAACCGGAACGCCGATGTAGTCGGCCTGCTCCTGGCTGAGCTCGGTCAGTTCGATGCCGAGGGCGTCGAGGTGGAGTCGGGCGACCTTCTCGTCGAGGTGCTTCGGCAGCACGTGGACGCCGAGTTCGTAGTCGTCGGCCTTGGCGAACAGCTCGATCTGAGCCATCACCTGATTCGTGAACGAGTTCGACATCACGAAGCTGGGGTGCCCGGTCGCATTGCCCAGGTTGAGCAGGCGACCCTCGGAGAGCACGATTATCGAGCGGCCGTCGGGGAAGCGCCACTCGTGGACCTGCGGCTTGATCTCGATCCGCTCGACGCCGTCGATCGACTCGAGACCGGCCATGTCGATCTCGTTGTCGAAGTGTCCGATGTTGCCGACGATCGCCTGGTGCTTCATCCGCTTCATGTCTTCGGCGGTGATGATGTCCTTGTTGCCGGTAGTGGTGATGAAGATGTCAGCGGTTTCCAGCACGCTGTCCAGCCGCCTTACTTCGTAACCCTGCATCGCGGCCTGGAGGGCGCAGATCGGGTCGATCTCGGTGACGATCACGCGGGCACCCTGGGCGCGCAGCGACTCGGCGCTTCCTTTGCCGACGTCGCCGAAGCCGCAGACGACTGCTGCCTTGCCGGCCAGCATCACGTCGGTGGCACGGTTGATGCCGTCGACCAGCGAGTGTCGGCATCCGTAGAGGTTGTCGAACTTCGACTTGGTCACCGAATCGTTGACGTTGATCGCGGTGAAAAGCAGCTGGCCCGCTTCTTTCATCTCGTAGAGACGCAGGACGCCGGTCGTGGTTTCTTCCGTGACGCCCATGACACCCTTGGCGAGCTCGGTCCACTTGCTGTTGTCGGCGGCGAGGGAGTCGGACAGCTGCCTGAGCACGACCTTGAACTCGTCCGGATCGGAATCGGAGGGTGCCGGTACGGAGCCGGCGGCTTCGAATTCGACGCCCTTGTGAATCATCATCGTGGCGTCGCCACCGTCGTCGAGCAGCATGTTCGGTCCGACCGAGCCGTCAGCGCCGGCTTCGGGCCAGGTCAGGGCCTGCTCCGTGCACCACCAGTACTCCTCGAGGGTCTCGCCCTTCCAGGCGAAAACGGGCACTCCGGCGGGCTGCTCGGGGGTGCCGTCGCGTCCGACCACCACAGCGGCGGCGGCGTGGTCCTGGGTCGAGAAGATGTTGCAGCTTGCCCAGCGCACTTCGGCACCCAGGTCGGTCAGGGTCTCGATCAGCACCGCTGTCTGGATCGTCATATGGAGCGATCCGGTTACGCGGGCGCCGGCAAGCGGCTTGGAATCGGCGAATTCACGGCGAGTCGCCATAAGGCCGGGCATCTCGTGCTCGGCGAGGCGGATCTCCTTGCGGCCGTATTCTGCGAGGGACAGGTCGGCTACTTTGAAATCTATTGCTGTGCTTGTTGCGGTAATCGGCATATTCGTAAGATCTTTCAGTTTCGGGGGTAGTTCACGGTAGCATCCGGACCACACCATGGGTACGTCTGAACGCACATCGAAGCTGTCCGCATCGCCCGACCTTTTCGAGAACTCCTTCCTGAATTTCTTCTCCAGGGTCCACCCTTCCGTCCCGGCACTGATCTTCATCCCGGTGATCGCCGTCATGTACTGGCTGGCCATCGACCAGGGTTCCGGGGCGGCCACGGTGATCGGACTGACGCTCGCAGGCCTGCTCATCTGGACCCTGTCGGAGTACTGGCTTCATCGCCTGCTCTTTCACTGGCATCCGAAATTCAAGGGCGGAGACCAGCTCAACTTCATCATTCACGGCGTCCACCACGACCATCCCAACGACAGGATGAGGCTGGTCATGCCGCCGGCGGTCGGGCTGCCGCTGGCCGCGATCTTCCTCGGGGCTTTCGTAGTGATCTTCGGAACTCCGGCCGCCTTCACGATCTTCGCCGGTTTCCTGATCGGCTACCTGATCTACGACTACACCCACTACTACGTCCACCACTTCGTGCCGAAGACGAGAGCCGGTCGAATGGTCCGCGAGCACCACATGCGCCACCACTTCCAGGACCACCGCTTCGGATACGGAGTATCGAGTCCGCTCTGGGACTACGTATTCCGCACCGTCCCGCGCTCCCGCAAGTCGGAGCGCGGCAAGCAGGACCAGGCCTGAGGGCGCGATCAGCCTTCTGGCGGGCTGACCTCGTTCAGCGGTCCGTCGCCCGTGAGCACCGCGATCACGTTGCCGGCGACCAGTTCGGCCATCGCGTCACGCGATCTGTAGGTAGCCGAGCCGATGTGAGGCGTCAGCACCACCCCGGGGGCATCCAGTAGCGACCGGGGTACCTGCGGCTCGCCCTCGAAGACGTCTAGGCCGGCCGCGGCGGGCCGTCCCTGCGCGAGGGCGCCTGCGAGAGCCTGAGAGTCGACCAGCGAGCCACGGGCGGTATTGACGAGGATCGACCCCTGCTTCATCGATGCGATCGCCCCGGCGTCGATCATGTGGTGGTTCTCCGGGCTCGCTGCAAGGTGGAGGCTGACTACGTCGGATTCGGCCAGCAGTTGCTCGAGATCCACCCGGCGGGCACCGAGGCCCTGCTCGGCCGTCTCCTTCCGGCTGCGGGAGGTGTAGAGGGTTTGCCCGCCGAAGCCGGCCATCAGCTGTGCGTAGCGCAGGCCGATCCGGCCGAGCCCGACCACTCCGACGGTTGCACCGCTCAGTTCGATTCCCCTGTACTGAGCCGGATCCCAGCCGGACCAGCCACCCCCTCGCAGACTGCGCTCGGCCGCGGGAATCTGCCGGGCCGCCGCGAGGGTAAGGCCGAGAGCGAGCTCCGCCGTCGCATCGGTCAGGACGTCGGGAGTGTTGGTGACCAGTACCCCCCGACTGGCGCAGGCCGCGCGATCGACGTTGTCGAAGCCGACCGCGAAGTTCGCCACCAGCCGCAGGCCGGGGCCTGCCGCATCGAGCAGCTCTTCGTCGATCCGGACGGTCGGATCGGCAACGACCGCCGCAGCCCCACGCACCCTGTTGACCAGTTCCGACCGATCGCAGTCGAGACCACCGGACTCGACGTCGAACTTTCGCTCGAGCAGCTCGAGCCCCGCCGGCAGGAGCCGGCGGGCAACGACTACGCGGGGGCGGCCTCCCGCATCGCCCGGACTGTCCGGGCCTGATCCACCTTGCGCCACCGTCACACGACCGCTCAGGCGGCCGTGTACTTCGAGCCGTCCTTCTTGAGCTTTCCTTCTTCGGTCAGTTTGCGGGCGACGGGGTAAAGTCCGTTCGGCGAAACGCCCTGGCTCTTGGCCGCGTCGGACACGGTCGAACCCGGGTTGTCCTTGAAGTACTTGTGCAGAGTGCTCGCCCGCGAGCCCCGGGGTGCCCGTGACTTCTTGGTCTGGGTATCCGAACCAAGTGCCTTTTCGATCCGGGCCCGTGCGTCTTTGACCGCCTTCTCGGCTTCTTTGACTTCCCTCTTGACCTGGGCACGACGATCCTTGTACTCGGATTTGACACTGTCGCGTGCTTCCCTGGAGGCCTTTGCAACGGCGTCCTTGATCGCGCGACTCTCTTCAACGGTTAGGTCACGCTGCTTGACAGCAGCTTCTTCAATGCGTTTGATTGCGTCTTCGATACCTGACATTTATGTATCTCTCCTGATCCTGTGGCTTATCACGTACTTGTATCATTTCTGACCAGTACGTCAAGATTCAGGCAACCACTTAGTCTGGTGACGAAGCAGATACATGAGTGGAACTACCATGAATTCAGTACGCCCCGGGACCCCGGAGAGCGCACTGAATTCAGGTAAGGGAGATCAGATCAGGCCGAGGTCAGCCACGGCCTGACGCTCCTCCTGGAGCTCGGCCGTGCTGGCATCGATCCGAGCGCGGGAGAAGCCATCGATTTCGAGACCCTCGACGATCGTGTAATCGCCACCGGAGCAGGTAACCGGGAAGCTGGAAATGATCCCCTCGGGTACCCCGTACGAACCGTCCGACGGGATAGACATCGAGGTCCAGTCACCTTCCGGGGTACCGAGCACCCAGTCGTGGATGTGCTCGATCGCGGCGTTGGCTGCCGATGCCGCGCTCGAAGCACCGCGGGCGTCGATGATCTCGGCGCCGCGCTTGGCCACCCTCGGGATGTAGTCGTTCTCGATCCAGGCGTCGTCGTCGACCAGCTTGCGGGCCTCTTCACCGTCGACCCTTGCGTGGTAGAGGTCCGGATACTGCGTGGCGGAGTGGTTGCCCCAGACGGTCATGTTGGTCACTGAACTGACCGGCTTGCCGAGCTTGTTGGCGAGCTGGGCGATGGCCCGGTTGTGATCGAGGCGGGTCATCGCCGTGAACCTCCCCATCGGCACGTCGGGCGCGGCCGAGGCGGCGATCAGAGCGTTGGTATTGGCGGGGTTTCCGACCACCAGAACCCTGATGTCGTCAGCGGCGCCGGCGTTGATCGCCTCGCCCTGAGGCTTGAAGATGCCACCGTTGGCTTCGAGCAGGTCGGCCCTCTCCATTCCCGGTCCACGCGGCCTGGCGCCGACCAGCAGGCCGACGTTGGCTCCGTCGAAGGCCTGCTTCGGGTCGTCCGAAATGCTGATCCGGTCAAGCAGGGGGAACGCGCAGTCGTCGAGTTCCATGGCCGTACCTTCAGCCGCGGTCACTGCCGCGGGAATCTCGAGCAGGCTGAGGTGGACGGGAGTATCGGGGCCGAGCATCTGGCCGCTGGCGATCCGGAAGAGCAGGGCGTAACCGATCTGGCCGGCGGCGCCGGTGACGGTGACCTTGACTGGGGCGTTCATTTTGTTTCTCCTTGGTTGGTTGCCGGGCCGGCCATCAGGCCATTGCCGCCCGTAGGTTCTGGTCGATTGAAGCCAGGAAGTCCTGGGTTGTCTCCTCGGGCTGGTCGGGACCGACCAGCGGAGCCAGGTCTTCAGTCGTCTTGCCGCTCTCCACAGTCTCGACACAGACGCGTTCGAGAGTCTCGGCGAAAACGGTCAGTTCGGGGGTTCCGTCCATGCGGGCGCGGGCCGCAAGCGCCCGGGTCCAGGCGAAGATCGTGGCGATCGGGTTGGTCGAGGTCTGCTCGCCGCGCTGGTGCTGGCGGTAGTGGCGGGTCACGGTGCCGTGGGCGGCCTCGGTCAGCACGGTACTGCCGTCGGGGCTCATCAGGACGCTGGTCATCAGACCCAGCGAGCCGAAACCCTGGGCGATCGAATCGGACTGCACATCGCCGTCGTAGTTCTTGCAGGCCCATACGTAGCCACCCTCCCAGCGCAGGGAGCAGGCGACCATGTCGTCGATCAGGCGGTGTTCGTAAGTCAGCCCGGCAGCCTCGAAGTCAGCCTTGAACTCTTCGTCATAGACCTGCTCGAAGATATCCTTGAAGCGACCGTCGTAGCGCTTCATGATCGTATTCTTGGTCGAAAGGTAGACCGGAAATCCGCGCTCGAGTCCGTATCTCATCGATGCCCGGGCGAAATCCCTTATCGATTCATCGAGGTTGTACATCGCCATCGCCACGCCGCTGCCCGGGAAGTCGTAGACCTTCATCTCGACCGGCTCGCTTCCGTCCTTCGGGGTGAAGGTCATGGTCAGCCTGCCTTCGCCCGGTATGAGCACGTCGGTCGAGCTGTACTGGTCACCAAAGGCGTGACGGCCGATCACGATCGGCTTCGTCCATCCGGGCACGAGCCGGGGTATCTTCGAGATCACGATCGGCTCGCGGAAGATCACCCCGCCGAGGATGTTGCGGATGGTGCCGTTCGGTGACAACCACATCTCCTTGAGGCCGAACTCCTCGACCCGCGCCTCGTCGGGTGTGATCGTCGCGCACTTCACACCCACGCCGTACTCCCTGATCGCGTTGGCGGAGTCCACTGTCACCTGATCGTCGGTGGCATCACGGCTGCCGATGCCGAGGTCGTAGTACTTCAGGTCGATGTCGAGGTACGGAAGGATCAGCTGTTCCTTGATGAACGACCACATGATCCGGGTCATCTCGTCGCCATCGAGTTCGACGATCGGGTTTTCGACTTTGATCCTGGGCAAGTCCTGAGCTTCCGTTGCGGTGGCCGTTTTTCCGTTTCCCGTTGCGCCGCCGATGCTACCGCTGACGGATCCACCGCAACGGCCGCCTGTGCGATCATCGAAGCCATGACGGCCACGCACGAGGTGTTCAATCAATCCTCGCCGCTCGAGGATGTCAACCTTTTCGAGATCGACCTGCCGTTGCGTGAGGCGCTGAAGCGCGAAGGCGGCGGCTGGGCCGAGGATCGCGCCTCCGCCCTGGGCGAGATCTGCGGCTCCCGGGAGGTCCTTCGCCTGGGAGTCGAAGCCAACGAGTTCCCGCCGCAACTGAAGGCCTTCGACCGCTTCGGCCGGCGAATCGACGAAGTCGAGTTCCACCCCGCCTGGCACAGCCTGATGCGCCTGGGATTCGAACACCAGATCCACTCGCTTCCGTGGGTGGAGCCGCAGATCGGGGCCAACGTCGCCCGGGCGGCGATGATGACCCAGCTGAACCACGCCGAAGCCGGCGTAGGCTGCCCGATCTCGATGACTTACTCGGTGATTCCGGCGCTGCGCCACCAACCCGATGTCGCCGCAGAGTGGGAGCCCCGCTTCCTTTCGTCCGAGTACGACGGCGAACTGCGCCCGGCATCGAGCAAGCCCGGCTGCGCGGCCGGCATGGCGATGACCGAAAAGCAGGGCGGATCCGACGTGCGCGCCAATACGACACGCGCCGTCGCCCTGAACGGTGGTGGTGCCGGTGCGGAATACGAAATAACCGGCCACAAGTGGTTCTGTTCGGCACCGATGTGTGACGCCTTCCTGGTCCTGGCTCAGACCGAAAACGGCCTCTCCTGCTTCCTGCTGCCTCGATTCACCCCGGACGGCGAGCGCAACGGATTCCACATCCAGCGACTGAAGGACAAGCTCGGAAACCGTTCGAACGCGTCTTCCGAGGTTGAGTTCCGATCGGCCTGGGCCCGGATGGTCGGCGAAGAAGGCCGCGGCGTACGCACCATCATCGAGATGGTCGGACACACACGGCTCGACTGCGCGATCGGGTCGAGCTCCGGCATGCGGACAGGAGTCGCCCAGGCCACGCACCACGCGACACACCGCTCCGCCTTCGGCCGCAAGCTGATCGACCAGCCTCTGATGCGCAACGTGCTGGCCGACCTTTCGCTCGAGTCCGAGGCGGCGACCGCCTCGGTCATGCGCCTCGCCCGCTCCTACGACGAGTCGGCCGCGGGCGACGAAAGGGCCGAACTGTTCAAGCGCATCGCCACGCCCGTGCTCAAGTACTGGATCTGCAAACGCCAGCCCTCACATTCGGTCGAGGCGCTGGAATGCTTCGGCGGCAACGGCTACGCCGAAGAGTCGGGAATGCCCAGGCTCTTCAGGGAGAGTCCGCTGATGTCCATCTGGGAGGGCTCCGGCAACGTCCAGTGTCTCGATGCACTTCGGGCGATGGTCAAGAGCCCGGCCAGCACCGAAGTCCTTTTCGAAGAGATCGACGAGGCCCGCGGGGCCGATGCCAGGCTCGATCGCTTCGCTGAGCGGCTGCGCGAGTCCATCACCGCCGCGCCGGAGACTCTCGAGGTCCGGGCCCGCCGTGTGGTCGAAGGCATGGCCCTGGCCCTCCAGGGCTCGCAGCTGGTCCGCCACGGCGACCCGGCCGTTGCCGATGCTTTCTGCGCCTCCCGCCTCGAGGGTGACTGGGGCGGGGCCTTTGGAACCCTGCCGTCGGGTACCGACTTCGGGGCGATCATCGAAAGAAACCGCCCCACTCTCTGAGTCAGGCGGGGGTCACCCACTGGCCCGAAAGTGAACGGGTCATCGCCTCGGCCAGGTCTATTGCCTGGTTGACAGTGCCGAAGTCGACGTTTTCGGCGAGATCATTCGGCCAGTGGTAGTTGGCCGGCTGCTTGTGTTCGGTACAGGAGCAGATCGAAACGGTCGCATATCCGGCGGCGAGGGCTTCGAGACCGTCCGTTCCGTTGCGGATCCTGAGGTTCGGGAAAAGCGGAATACCCAGCGACGCGGCGGTTCTGTCGGCCAGGTCCAGGGCAGTTTGCGGGTATTCGTACATCTTCAGGAAGCCCTCACCCCTGAGCACCGTCAGGTGAGGGGAACCGACCGTGTCGAGGTTGATGAAGAAGGTGGAGTCGGTCGGCAGGCTCGGGAAGTGGCGCTTGCCGAAGGCGCGGATTCCCTCGCTGAAAGATTCCTCGGCGCCCGCCGAGAGCAGGATGATCCGCAACCCCGGCGGCGGCTCGGCGATGAAGCGGCGGGCCAGCTCCAGCAGGGCGACGACAGCGGTGCCGTTGTCGTTGGCCCCCGGTACCACCCCCCTCATCCCGATGTCCGCCATCGACGCAGTGGAGCCGGCGGCGAGCAGGGCTGCCGCGGCGGCGAGCCTGCGGTTTCCGGTGACGGCCGAAGCTGCCGCCAGCGCCGGCCCGGCCAGAACCGGGGCCATCAGCATCGGGCTCGTATCGAGCTTCCGGAAGATCCCGGTCCGGGCGACCAGCTCCGGGATGCCCGGGTGAAAAATCAGGCCTGAGTTGGCCGCGTCGTGGTGGGAGACCAGCACGACGGTACGTTCGGCATCCGGTTCACCGAGCTCGCAGACGACGTTGCTGGCTTCGCGCTCGGGCAGGAGCTTTCGCAGCGGCCTCTCATGAGGCGGGAAGTCGCTGGCGATGGCGGCCAGCCCGAGCAAACCGAGCAGTCCCCCGAGCTTCCTGCGTCGGCCGAGAACGGCCAGGGCTCCGGCTAGCCCCGCCGTGGTGCCGATCCCCAGCGGCCACCAGTAGGTGCCGTGGGCGGGCTCTGTCTCGATCCGCGCCGGCGCCCCGACTTCACCGAGGCGATCGACGATCCACTCGGCCGCAATGCGCTCACCGGGCGAGGCCGATGGACGCTCGATCGCCTCGAGTTGCTCGAGCAGATCGCGGATCCACCCGCTGCTGCCCGGAGCCGGGCTGTTTTCGGTCTGTCTTTCAGCTGCTTCCAGAGTCAGATAAACCTACCCGCCCCGGTGCGAACGGGCTCACCGCATACCATTGTTCGAAATGTTCGGTGGCGGAAGCACATTCACTCTTTTCCGGGTCCGCGGGATAACGGTCGCGGTCGACTGGTCCTGGTTTCTGATCCTGTTTCTGGTGATCTTCTGGCTGTCCGACTTCTACGGAACGCTGCTCGACCAGCCGGCTGGATCGATCGAGCCCTACCTGCTCGCCGTCGCCAGCGCCTTCGGCTTCTTCGGGTCGATCCTGCTCCACGAATTCGGCCACGCCGTGGTCGCGATCCGGAACGGAATCGGGATCAGCACGATCCGACTCTGGATATTTGGCGGGGTGGCACAGATGGACCGCGAGTCCGACGGGCCGGGAACGGAATTCAAGGTGGCGATCGGCGGACCGGTCGTGACCGCCGTTATCGCCGCCGTACTCGTCGCGATCGGGATCGCGGTATCCGGCACCGGTGCCTTCGGGGATGCCGTGCGGCTCCAGGTCGGCGCCGATACGAGCGGCCTGATGTCAATGGTCGCCTGGCTTGCGGCTATCAACCTGATCGTCCTGGTCTTCAACCTGCTGCCCGCCTTTCCGATGGACGGCGGTCGCGTGGTCCGGGCGATCGCCTGGAAGGTCACCGGAAAGCGCAGCTCGGCGACCAGGTTCGCGGCCGGTCTCGGTCGGATCTTCGGCTACCTGTTCATCGCCCTGGGGCTGCTGTGGGCGATCCAGGGGGCGGTATTCAGCGGCGTCTGGCTTGCCCTGATCGGTCTGCTGATCAACGGTTCCGCGAAGGCAGCCACCGCCGAGACGACCGTGACAAGCCGGCTCGAAGGCATCAAGGTAGGAGACGTCATGGACGAGAGCCCGGTCTCGATCCCCGCCTCGACCTCGATCCACCAGGCACTGGAGGAGTACTTCCTGCGCTACCAGTGGTCGTGGTTTCCGGTGATCGACGACCAGGGTCGTTTCGCCGGAGTAATAGTCAGGGAAGAAGCCGAAGCGGTCGCTGGGATCGAGCGCGCCGGAACTTCCGTCGGCGAGCACCTCGAGACCAGCAGCGGCGGCTTCCACATCCGCGAAGACGCGCCGCTGGAAAGCCTTCTCGGCAACCCCGACATGCGAAAGTTCGGCGCTCTGATGGTCACCGACCAGGCGGGCCGCCTTGCCGGCGTGGTCACGGTCGAGCAACTCGGCCGGGCCCTCAAGCCGGGCTAGGCCCGACCTTCGGCCCGCCTTCTCAGCGAGTGGCGAGCCAGCCGCGTTCGAGCAGGAGCTCGGCGACCTGGACCGCGTTGGTGGCGGCGCCTTTACGCAGGTTGTCGCCGACCAGCCAGAGGTTGAGGCAGCGCTCGTGGCTCGGATCCCGTCTGATCCGCCCGACCAGGACCTCGTCGCGTCCGGCCGCATCGGATGCCATCGGGTAACGACCCTGTGCTGGATCGTCGACGACGGCCACGCCGGGTGCAGAGGCCAGCAGCGCACGGCAGTCCTCGGGGCTGAGCTGCTCGCGGGTCTGGACGTTGAGGGACTCGGAGTGGCCGGTCATCACCGGTACGCGGGCGCAGGTGGCGGAGATACCGACCTCCTCGCCGAAGCCAAGGATCTTGCGGGTCTCGGCCATCACCTTGCGCTCCTCGGTGGTGTAGTCGTCACCGTCCTTGAAGGTCTCGACCTGCGGCAGTACGTTGAAGCCGATCCGGTGCGGATAGACGGTCGGTGGCGAGACCTTCTCGCCCGCCAGGACCTGGCCGGACTGCGCTCTCAGCTCCTCGATCGCCTTCTGGCCGGTCCCGGAGACCGCCTGATAGGTCGAAACCACGAGCCGTTCGAGCCCGGCCGCACGGTGGATAGGCGCCATCGCAACCATCATCACGGCGGTGGTGCAGTTCGGATTGGCGATGATCCCCTTGTGGTGCTCGGCCGCATCGGGGTTCACCTCGGGCACGACCAGCGGCACGTCCTCATGCATTCGCCAGTAGCTGGTGTTGTCGACCACCACTGCGCCTGCTTCGACGAAGCGCGGTGCCCATTCGGCGCTGACCGAGCCGCCCGCCGATGAGATCAGGATGTCGATTCCCTGAATCGAATCGTCGTCGGGTACGACGCAGCTCAGCATCGAGTCGCCGTACTCGATCTGCTTTCCGGCCGATCTTTCCGATGCGAACGGGACCACCTCGCGAGCCGGGAAGTCGCGCTCGGCGAGCACCCCGAGGATGGTTGATCCGACCGCGCCGGTCGCCCCGAGGACGCCGACCCTTAACCGGTCGTCGGCCATCAGGACGGTACGGTCGGGCGGTGTTCGCCGGTGGGGTCCTCCGGCACGATCGCGTTGTCGCCGAGCTCGAAGGCCTTGTGGAGTGCGCGCACCGCATCGGGGACCTTCTCGGCGGCGATCACGCAGGAGATCTTGATCGGCGAGGTGGAGATCATCTCGATGTTGATTCGCTCGGCACCCATCACCTCGAAGACCTTCGCCGCGACGCCCGGATGACTGCGCATCCCGGCGCCGACGATCGAGACCTTGCCGATTCGCTCGTCGGTACGCACGCTGTTGGAGATGTCACCCAGTTCGGCGATCACGTCAACCGCGGTCGGCAGGTCGTCACGATCGACCGTGAAAGAGAGGTCGGCCAGGGCGTTTTCACCGATCGGCTCGTTCTGGATTATCACGTCGACGTTGACGTTCGCATCGGCCAGGGCCTTGAAGATCCGGCCGGCGACTCCGGGTTCGTCCTTGACGCCGACGACGGTCACGCGGGCCTCGTCGGCGGAGTGGGTCACGGCGGTTACTAGAGGTCGTTCCATGGTCTCGCTTTCTGGTAGCACGAGCGTACCGGGGAGGTCTTCGGAGCTTGAGCGGCAGTGGATGGCCACGCCGTTGTTGCGCGCGTATTCGACCGAGCGCAACTGGAGCACCTTGGCTCCGGAGGCCGACATCTCGAGCATCTCCTCGTAGGAGACGACCGAGAGCTTGCGGGCGTCGGGCACGATGCGCGGGTCGGCGCTGAAGACGCCGGTCACATCGGTGTAGATCTCGCAGGTCTTTGCCCCGAGGGCGGCCGCGAGAGCAACCGCGGTCGTATCGGAGCCGCCGCGCCCCAGAGTGGTCACGTCGTGACTGTCGGTGGAGACACCCTGGAAGCCGGCGACGAGCACGATGCGCTCCTGGCCCAGCGCCTCCCTGATGCGGTCGGCACGGACATCGATGATGCGGGCCCTCGTATGAGAGGAGTCGGTGACGATCCCGGCCTGGGAGCCGGTCAGCGAGACCGCCTCGTGGCCCATGTCGGTGATCGCCATCGCACACAGCGCACAGGAAACCCGCTCTCCGGTCGAGAGCAGCATGTCCATCTCGCGGGCGTCGGGCCGGTCAGAGATCTCGTTGGCCATTGCGACCAGCTCGTCAGTCGTCTTGCCGCGAGCCGAGAGCACCGCGACCACGCGGTTTCCGGCCTCGCGCGCAGCAACGATCCGGCGGGCGGCGCGCTTGATCTCGTCCGGTCCCGACACCGAGGTGCCACCGAACTTCATTACGACGATGTCGTCTTTCTCCGGCATCGGCTTCAGGATACGGATACCGCCCGCGAGAGGCCGTTCAACGGGGATCGGAACTCGGGGACCGGAACTGCGACCCGGCCGGCCCCGATCTAACCCGCGGCGAGTCCGAACCCTCCCATCAGCTATCAATCCTCCAGCGCGATGAGCACCTTCGAAACCGATACCGCAGCAACCGAGGTCGAGCCCGGGCGCTACTCGGTGGTGCTTTCCGACCGCTGGTGGGTCGGCCGCGGCCCGAACGGCGGCTACGTGGCAGCCCTGATGCTGCGCGCGATGTCCCGCTTCTCCCAGGCAGCCCTCGAAGCCGACGCCACGGTCCAGCCGGCACGGTCGCTGACAGTCCACTTCCTGAACACCCCTTCGGTCGGGGAAGCGGAGATCGAGGTGACGGTCGAACGGCAGGGGCGATCGACCACCTTCCTCTCGGCCCGGCTGGTTCAGGACGGTCAGGTCCAGAGCAAGGCGATGGCCGTCTTCTCGGCCGAGCGGCATGGGCCCTCCTTCGTCCACGGGACGATGCCCGACGTGCCCCCGCCGGAAGAGGGCGAAGAATTCGACACCACGCAGGCGCCGGTCGAGGTGTTCGCCCGGTTCAGGGCTGTGCCGGCGATCGGAGGCGCCCCGATGAGCGGCGGCGAAAAGGCCGATACCGCGGGCTGGCTCAGGCTGCGCGAAGACCAGCCGGTCGATGCGGTCCTGGCCGCCCTGATGCTGGACGTCTGGTACCCGGCCCCGTTCGTGGCAATCACCGAGCCATCGGTCGCCCCGACGCTCGAGTACACCGTGCACTTCCCCTGCGAGCTTCCGCTCGATCGATTCACCCGACTGGGTGCTTGCGCGGCTTTCGACCGACCAGGCCGTGGACGGCCACTTCAGCGAAGACGGGGAGTTGTGGAGCCGCGACGGGCGGCTGCTGGCCCGCTGCCGCCAGGTCGCCCTGCTCAAGAGCGTCGCTTAGTCCAGGCTGAGGCGACCGGCCATCGCTTTGCCGAGCGTGACTTCGTCGGCGTGCTCGAGGTCGGCGCCGACCGGCAGTCCACTGGCCAGGCGGGTCACCCTGGTCTGTGCCCGGAGCAGGTCTGCGATGTGCTGGGCGGTCGCCTCACCGGTGGTGGTCGGGTTGGTGGCCAGGATCACCTCCCGGATGCCCCCCGCCTCGACCCGGCGCCGGAGCTCGGCGATCCGCAGATCGCTCTCGTCGATGCCGTCGATCGGGGAAAGCGCCCCGCCGAGAACGTGGTAGCGCCCGCGAAACTCATGGGTGCGCTCCAGCGGGATCACGTCGGCCGGCTCCTCGACCACGCAGATCAGTGACTCGTCACGGCCGGCGTCTTCGCAGATCCGGCAACGC
The DNA here is from genome assembly GCA_963709375.1 of uncultured Solirubrobacterales bacterium. Lineage (GTDB taxonomy): Bacteria > Actinomycetota > Thermoleophilia > Solirubrobacterales > 70-9 > 67-14. The sequence goes on along the minus strand of CAVPWA010000009.1, from coordinate 117,727 downwards.
GGACCTTCGGACAGGTTGAAGCAGATTTCGCAGAGCCCGACTTTCTCCTTCACCTCGACGATCGCCTGGGCGAGGTTCCTCGCGTCGGCTTCGTCGGAACGCAGGATGTGAAAGGCCAGCCGCTGGGCCGTGCGCCTGCCGATCCCGGGCAGCTGCGAAAGCTCGGCCGTCAGGCGACTGAGTGGTGCCGGCCCTTCGCTCATCCTCCCGGCATACCGCCGCCGCCGAGCCCGGGCATTCCCGGGACGTCGGGCATCTTCGCGGCAGCCAGGTCCTGCGCCGCCCGAATCGCCTCGTTGACCGCGGCCTGGACCATCTCGGCCAGCATCTCGGCATCTTCGGGGTCAACCGCGTCCGGGTCGATCTTCACATCCTTGATCAGGAGGTCGCCGGAGATCGTCACTTTGACCATGCCGCCACCGGCACTCGCTTCGACCTCTTCGTCCTTGAGCGACTCCTGGGCCTGCATCATCTCGTTCTGCATCTGCTGGGCCTGCTTCATCAGGGCGTTGATGTCCATTCCGCCCATGCCGCCGCCCATGCCGCCCATTCCCTTTTTCGCCATCAGATGACCTCCTCCGCGTTGAATTCCGATTTGACTCTCTCTACGAGCTGTTCTTCGTCGACCGCCTGCGACGGTGCATCAGTAGCGGGCCCGCCGTCCTGCGAACCTAGCTCGCTGTATTCGAGCAGGTACTGCTCGCCGGTGACCGACCTGACCGCCTCGACCAACTGGGCGCGCCGCTCCGGCTTCTCGGCGTTTCGGCGGTTGAACTGGGATCCGGCCGGAAATCCGACCGTGATGCGCCCCTTCTCGCAAGTGGCCGGCCGGGTCCCCTCGAAGTAGGACGCGGTGGGACCGGAAGCCAGGCCTCGCAGCGAATCGAGCACGGCCGGCCAGATCCGTTCGAGCCGGTCGAGCTCGGCTTCCGGGTCTCCGGGTTCGTCCTGCGGCGGCGGTGATCCTTCGGGATCCGGCACGGCGGCGACCACAGGCGCCTCGGGGGGCGCCTCGGGGCGCCTCGGGCAGGCGCGACCGGCTCCTCGACGGGCTCTCGTACCGCCCCCAGGGGCTCTCGCCCCGCGGCCGGATCGACGGCCACGGCCGGCGTCTCGGCGACAGAGGTTGCGGCGGCTGCCCCGGGGTCGACGGGCGGGTCGACTGCCGCGGCTGTCGGTTTGCCCGGGGCCGGCTGGGCCGGAGGCGGTCCGGACCGGCCCGCCCCGCCCTGTTCAAGTCGCTCCAGTCGACGGGCGAGTCCCTGCGTTCCCGGGTCGAGATCGGGCTGGGCCGCCTTCAGCAAGGCGACCTCGACCGCAAGTCGCGCTTCGTCACCGCTTCGGATTGAAGCCAGGGCAGCGGCGATCTCGTCGATCGTCCGGATCAGGTTGGCCGGCCCGATCGCCTGGGCCTGCGCGTTGAGCCGAGGGGTGTCGGTCGCGGTGACGGCGAAGGCCTCCGGTATCTCGCCGGTGGTACGGGTCACCAGCAACACCCGCAGATGGCCGAGCAGGTCACGCGCGAACCTGGCCGGGTCGCGCCCGCTGCGGGCCATCGAATCGACCGACACCAGCACCCCCTTCGGGTCGCCGGCGATCACCGAATCGACGACGCCGAAGAGCAGGTCGGCATCTGGCGCGCCGAGCAGTTCGAGCACGTCGTCGATCGCGATCGAATCGCCGCTGTAGGCCAGCAGCTGGTCGAGGGTCCCCAGTGCGTCGCGGAAGCTGCCGGAGGCGGAGCGGGCGATCATCGAGACTGCCGCCGGGTCGATCGCGATCGATTCGGCCGAGGCGACCCTGGTCAGGACTTCGCTCAGCTGCTCGACCGACGGCCGCTGGAAATCGAAGCGCTGGCAGCGGTCGGCGATCGTCGGCATGACCTTGTGGGCTTCGGTCGTCGCCAGGATGAAAATCGTGTTCGGTGGCGGCTCCTCGAGGGTCTTGAGAAAGGCGTTCCAGGCTTCCTTGGTGAGCATGTGCGCCTCGTCGAGGATGTAGACCTTCCAGCTGCCCGCTGCCGGGGCGAAGGCGACCCGCTCACGCAGGCTGCGGATGTCATCCACCGAGCGGTTCGAGGCCGCGTCCATCTCGATCACGTCAACCGAAGTGCCGGCGGCGATCGAGCGGCAGGATTCGCACTGGCCGCAGGGGGTCAGGGTCGGGCCGCCCCGCTCGCAGTTGAGCGACGCCGCCAGAATCTTCGCCATCGAGGTCTTGCCGGTACCACGCGACCCGACGAAAAGGTAGGCGTGGTGGACCTTGTCCGACTCGATCGCGTTCGAGAGCGTGCGGACCACGTGGCGCTGGCCGACGACCTGGTCGAAGGAGGCGGGACGGTGGCGTCGGTAGAGGGAGGTGGCCTGGCTCATCGGAAGGAGATCCAGTCTACCCACGGCACGGGACGCCGCAGGCCGCCGAACTTAGCGCGACAATGCGCGAATGGCACAGTCGAGTCGGGCCCGGCAGTGGGCAGAGCCTCTTGCTTTCATCGCCGTCGTCTCGGCGGTCCTGCTGGCCATATTCCCGAAGGGCTTCCCCAACTACGACACGATCTACTACCTGCTCTGGGGACGCGAGATAGCCGAGGGCATGAGCCCCGACTACGGAGCCCCGCTGGCTCCCACTCCCCACCCCCTGTACGACCTGCTCGGCGCCGTACTCTCACCGCTCGGCGACGGCGCGATCACCGTTGCCGTGGTCCTCGCCTATGTCAGCCTGGGACTGCTCGCCTGGCTGATCTACCGGCTCGGCTCCGCCTGGCTGGACCGCCCGATCGGCCTGCTGGCCGCCTTCCTGGTGATGACCAGCGCCCCGGTGCTGAGCAACGGGCTGCGCGCCTACATCGACATCCCGTACATGGTCTTCGTACTGGCCGCGCTGCTGATCGAGACCCGGCGCCCCAGGGCCGGCTGGCCGGTCCTGGTGCTGCTCGCGCTGGCGGGCCTCCTGCGCCCCGAGGCCTGGCTCTTTGCCGGCTTCTACTTCCTCTACCTGGCCCTCGACTTCCATCTCAGGCCGGAGAAGCAGGGCCCCGACGACACCGCGGCGGAGCGGCGGAGCGGCATCGACCTGGGCCGGCTGCGCATCCAGCTCCGGCCGGGCGGCATCGACCGGGACCTGGTGCTGATGGCCTGCCTCACCGCCGCCGGCCCCGTCATCTGGGTTCTCTTCGACCTGGTCACCACCGGCAACCCGCTCTACTCGTTCACCGGCACCCGCGAAACCGTCGAGACGCTGGAGCGCGATACCGGCCCGATCGACGTCGTGCTGTTCGGCCCACGCCGCCTCGGAGAGGTGATGCAGTGGCCCGGCATGGTCGGTGCGCTGCTCGGCGTGCTGCTCTGCCTGAAGACGATGCCGCGGCGGGTGGCGCTCGGCCTCGCCGCCGCCGGGGCCGCCCTGGTCGCCTTCGCGATCATGGGAGCGGCCGGCCTGGCGATCATCCCGCGCTACACGATGCTGGCCGCGTCGATCCTGTTCATCTTCGCCGCCGCGTCGGTCCTGGGCTGGCGGCTTCTCGAGCCGGGCCACCGCTGGCGACGGCCGTGGCAGGTGGCAGCGGTCTTCGTGGTACTTCTCTACATCGCCTGGCTGCCAAACCAGTACGACCTGCTCAGCAAGGTCGACCGCGACCTGACCAACCAGAGCCTGGTCGAGCGGGATCTCGAGGCCCTGGTCGACGAAGGAGCCTTCATCCCGCCGAATGATCCTGCAGGAGAACTGGACGTGGAGTCCTGCCTGCCGATCTCGGTGCCCAACCACCGGGCCGTCCCCCGGCTCGCCTTCTGGCTCGACATCCGGCCATCGCACATCGTCTCGGTCGCTGCCGCGGACGAGCAGCCCGACCGCGGCTTCTTCCTCGCCCCCGCCCGCGACTTCACGGTCGAGAACTTCATCCTCGACCCCGGCGAGCCCGGACGCGCAGCCACCGAACCCCCACCCGGCTTCGAACTCGTCGCCGAGAACCGATCCTGGAAGCTCTACACGAGCTGCCTGGCCGGCTGACGAGGAGCCTGCCCGGCGTTCCAACACCAACCACCAGCCGCTCCGGTTCGAGTTGTCGTCGATGCTCGACGCCAACTCGAACCGGAAGGATCGGGTGCCCGGTCAGTCCCGTATCTCGCCGGTGATCACGTAACGCAGGACCGCGGCCACCTGTTGCGGCGTGCGGGCAGTCGCTCGCGCGGCGGCGTCCACTTCCTTCAGGGCATGGTCGAACTCGGGATCGTGCTGGGTGATGACAGGCTTGCCCAGGGCCGAGGCGTAGCCGGCGTCGAAGGCGGCGTTCCACTGCCGGTACTTGTCACCGAAGCGCACTACGACCACATCGGCGTCTGCGATCAGGGTCTGGGTCCGGATCGAGTTGACCCCGGCTCCCTTGTGGTCGGCCCAGAAGCTCTCGATCTCATCGCCGAGAGTTCCCGTACCGGCGGCGTCGGAGGCCGGGTGGTCGGTCACCGGCGCGGAGAAGCGGACCGGCAGGCCCTCGCAGGCTTCAGCGACCTCACGGCGCCAGTCGGAGTGGATTTCGCCGGCCAGGTAGACATTCCATTCGCGTGCGCTCATGGCTCCGATTGTGCCACCCGGAGGCGTTCGGTACACCGGTTCCCGGTTCCCGTATGGCAGGAGAGGGGCAAAAAGTGGACCGTGCATCCGCCTTCGAAACGAAGTCACCGGGCGTATCCATCGAGTTCGGCTCGGGTAAGGCTGACCCGTGGCACCCGTAGTTTCCGCTTAAGGCTGCTTCCTTCCGGACCTGACCTGGTTCACGGGCTTGCGTCGCACGGGACCTGACCGTCAACACCTCCCTCGGTGTACTGACCCCGATGGCCAGCCCCTCGGAACGGAATTCGGCCTTGCTAAAGCGGATTGCAAGTGACAGGGCACCGCTGACTCCCCGCCTAGCACGGTCCGGGTCGGATCCTAGCCGATTGCGCCGCCGATTCACACGGAGAACCGTCTCGGCGCTGCTCCCGGGGCATGATTTGACGGGCAAGCGGTCAGGAAAAAGCCGAAATAGCAACCGAAAGTCCGGCCGCTTGGATCAGGCCGCTCCAACTATGATGCCCTCTCCCGGGCGCGTAGCTCAGCGGGAGAGCGCTCGCTTCACACGCGAGAGGTCGCTGGTTCGAAACCAGCCGTGCCCATAGGTTCCGAACGACAGGACCGACCCCGACCCAGGAGACGCTCTTGACCAGCGAAAGCACCGAGACCACAGATTCGACGGCCTGCGTGATCGGAGCCGGCCCGTCCGGTCTCGCTACCGCGAAAGCCCTGGTCGACCGGGGTGTCGAATTCGACTGGTTCGAAAAGGGTTCGATGGTCGGGGGTCTCTGGCGGATCGACAACGACAACGGCGGTGCCGCCGCATACGAAACCCTCCACCTGAACAGTTCGAGGCCGCTGACCGAGTTCCCATCGGATCCGATGCCGGAGGACTGGCCGGACTACCCGTCCCATGAGCTGATGGCCGACTACTTCCAGGACTTCGCCGACCGTCACGGCCTGACCGGACGGATCACCTTCAACGCGCCGGTCGAGAAGGTCGAGCCGCTGCCGGGAGCGGGGCGGCACGGCGAGCACGGGTGGTCGGTCACCACTCCCGCCGGCACGAAGACGTACGAGCACGTATTCGTCGCCAACGGCCACCACAGCGAACCTTCGATCCCGGATTTCCCGGGGGAGTTCACCGGCGAGTCCTTCCACGCCCACGACTACATGACGCCCGAGGTCTTCGAAGGAAAAAGAGTTCTGGTGATCGGGGTGGGCAACTCGGGCATGGACATCGCCTGCGACGCGGTCAAGCTGGCAAAGAGCGTCTCGGTGGTGACCAGGCACGGCGTCCACGTCCTTCCCAAGTACGCCTTCGGCCGGCCGATCGACCAGTTCGGCTCGCCGATCAACGCATACCTTCCCTTCCCGGTCGAGCGCAAGGTCTACGAGGTGATCCAGCGCTTCTCGAACGGAAGCCCCGAGAGCCGCGGCCTGCCGAAGCCCGACCACCGCCTGCTCTCGGCCCACCCGACCGTGTCTTCGGAATTCTGTGACCGGGTCGGCCACGGCGACATCGAGATCAAGCCGGGCGTCGAGAAGCTCGACGGCAAGACCGTCCGGTTCGAGGACGGCAGCTCGATCGAGGTGGACCTGCTGGTCTACGCAACCGGCTACCGGATCTCGCTGCCGTTCTTCGACCCCGGGGTCTACGACCCTGCGGGCAATACGATGCCGCTCTACGAAAGGGTCCTGAGCCCGGAACTTCCCGGTCTGTTCTTCATCGGCTTCGTCCAGACGGTCGGCTCAAACATCCCGCTCATGGAGCTCCAGGCGCAATGGGCTGCGGACCTCCTGACAGGCGCCTGCGTACTGCCGCCGGAAGAGGAGATGCGGCAGTGGATAGCGGCCGATCAGGCCGCCATGGAGAGGCGCTACGTGCGATCGGCCCGGCACACGATGCAGGTTGACTTCTGGCGCTATGCCGGTGCCCTGAAACGTTGCCGAAGGAGAAAGGCCGGCCAGCCCGCCGGGCTGACTGAGCGTCTGCCGCACTCGATCAGCCACCGGCTGATGCGGGCGAGCGCCTGACGGCGGACGGACCCGGTGGCTGACCCGGTGCTCAGCGCCTGTGCAGCTTCAGGTATCGCTCGGCGGCCTGCCTCGACTCCGGGTCGGCCAGGGCAGCCAGCGTGATCTGCGCGTCGCGGAAACTCTGTCCCGTCGGGTAGGCCTGCTCGACCGTCGCGTCAACAAGCTGTTTGGTCTGACGGATCAGGAAGCCGGGCTTCTTCGAAAGCTCGAGCGCCAGTTCTTCGACCTCGGCGACGAGATCGTCGTCGTCTGCGACGCGATTGAGAAAGCCCAGCGAGAGTGCCTCGCCGGCCGTGAACGGCCGGCAGGTCAGAACCAGCTCCTTGGTAACCGCCGGGCCCAGTTCCCTGACCAGTCGGGGAATGCCACCCCAGGCAAGTGGAATGCCGAAGTCCACCTCGGGGATCGAGAACCGGGTCGACTCGGCTGCCACCCTTAGGTCGCAGGCACCGGCCAGGACCAGTCCTCCCCCGACACAGTGGCCGTGGATCCGGGCGATGCTGATCGCCGGTATCGCTGCCACCGCCTCCGCCATCTGTCGCCCGAGGTCGATCGTCTCGGCCGAGGGCGGTTCTGAAGAAGCGGAATCGAGGTCGAAGCCGGCAGAGAAAGCCCTGCCTTCGCCACCGACGAGCACCACCTTCACCCCGCGGCTTGTACCCATCAGATCGGCGGCTTCGATCAACTCGCGCAGCGTGGTCGGGCTCAGGGCGTTCAGACGATCGGGGGAGTTCAGCGTAATCCGGGCCAGCGGCTCGGCAGGCTCCACCCGGAGTGTCGTGAAGGCGGTCACGACCGGGACGCTAGCGCAGATCTGTGGAAGGCTTGCGCGACCGATGAGGCGACCCCAGGAGATCACGATCACCGCGAACGGCCTGAATTTCGGTGCCCTTGCCTGGGGCCCGGCCGACGGACCACTCGCGATCCTCGTCCACGGCTACCCGGACAGCGCCTGGACCTGGAGGCACCTCGGGCCACACCTTGCCGAGCGTGGCTGGCGAGTGGTCGCCCCGTTTACCCGCGGGTATGCCCCGAGCGACCTCGCCCCCGACGACCGATACGCGGTTTCCGACCAGACGGCCGATGTTCTCGCGATCCACGAAGCACTCGGCGGCGACGAACGGGCTGCGCTGGTGGGGCACGACTGGGGAGCCGTCGCGACCTGGCAGGTGAGCTCGGTCGAGCCCGACCGTTTCTCATCGCTGGTTGCGATGAGCGTGCCTCCCGCGGACGCGATCCTGGAGCTGCTCAGGTCACCCGCCGCCCTCGGGGTGGCTGCAAGGCAGCTGAAGATGAGCTGGTACTTCCTCTTCAACCAGCTGCCGGAGAGCGAGCGGAGCCTCGGCTGGCTGATCCCGAAGCTGTGGCGTGACTGGTCACCGGGCTACGAGGCCGACGAAGACCTCAGGTGGACCTTCGAGGCCCTGAACGGTCCCGGTCGCCGACGGGCGGCCCTTCGTTATTACCGAAACACCCTGACCACCGGATTCGGCGAACTGCTCGAGATGAACCCGAAAGCTCCGGCGCTCTACCTGCATGGGGAGGGCGACGGTTGCGCCCGGGTCGAGATCGGGAAGATCTACGCCGATCGGCTGCCGCCGGGCAGCCACTTCGAGGCGGTGCCGGGAGTCGGCCACTTCCTCCACCTCGAGGATCCCGACCGGATCAACGGCCTGATCGCCGACTGGATCGGGGCTCCCGGCTGATCCAGACCTCCGGCTAGCCGGCCTCCCGGTCGATGCCGGCGCGAGTCAGGGCATCGGATACGGCCTGGCGGATCCACTTCTGCCGGGTCTCGGGGCGCCTGGCGAGGATCACCTTTCGCAACAGCTCCTTCTTCATTCCGGGCGGCATCGAATGGAAGCCACGCTCGGCCTCCGGCTCTGACCTCAGCGCCTCCTGAAGGTCGTCGGGGACCTCCAGGGCCTCGACAGCGTCGAGCATCGACCACGAGCCGTTCTCTTGTGCAGTCACGATCGCGGCTTCGCCGGGCCCCTGCATGCGGCCCGATTCCCTCAACACCTCGATGCGCTCCTTGTTCACCTTCGACCATCCGCTCTTCGGGTTCCTGCGGGCGAAGAGGGTGAGGTAGCGATGCCCGTCGAGCCGGTTCACGGTGCTGTCGATCCAACCCCAGCAGAGTGCTTCGTCCCTTGCGTCGGTGTAGCTGACGGCAGGTACTTCGCCGTCTTTCCTGGAGCTGGTCACCCAGACCGGCGCCGCGTCGGCATGGTTGGCCGAAAGCCACTCGCGCCACTGGCCAAGGTCAGCCGCCTCGACGATCGGCCTGCCGTCCTTGTGAGAAGCAGCCATGCGTCGATTATCGTCGCTCCCGGCGGGATCCGGCCACACCACGATTGTAGGATGTCCGAATGGCACAGGCCGGACAGAGTTTCCACATGCCCGACGGCAGCGTCTTCACGGTGAGGCGACCCGCCGCCGACAGCGGAGGCGAGTTCGTCGAGATGGAGTTCGTCCTGCCTACCGGCTGCGTGGCCCCGCCTCCACACGTCCATCCGCATCAGGTCGAGAGCTACGAGGTGGTGGAAGGCACCATCGACGTGATGATCGACGGCGACTGGAGCACGCTGGTCGAAGGCGAATCCGCCTCGGTCCCGGTGGGGGTCGAACACACCTACCGCAACCGGTCGGGCGAAGTGTCCAGGGTCCTCAACCGGCATCAACCGGCCGTCGGGTTCGAGGACTTCATCGAACGGGTCGGCGCCTTGCTCGAGCAGAGCGGCGTCACTCGCAAACGTGATCCGCGGATCGCGATCTGCCTCTCAACCGCGTTTTTCGAGTTCGAAGAGACCCTGGTCCCCTCCAGGCGCCGCGACCGCATGGCGATGCGGTTGCTTTCCGGAGTCGGCGGGCTGCTCGGGATTCCCCCGGACCGGAACTGATCAGCGGGTCGGCTGGCCGACCGGTTCCGGTGGGGCCTCGGCCTTGACCGCGACGGGCTCGCCGCGCTTTGCCGGCCGTCGATGCTGGATGTATTCGGCGGCGTAGTAGCTGCCGATGACGAAGGCGGCCGCAAGCACCTGGGCGCCGATCGTCTCCCAGGTCGGATAGATCTCGAACCAGGCCCCGGCCCAGCCCGGGATCACATCGGCCCCGAGTTCATGCTTGGGCAGCCAGCCGAGGTCCTGGAAGGTTGCTGCCGTGCCACCGACCATCACCACCAGGACGAAGCCGATCATCACGCCGGTGGCGATCAGCATCTTCTTGTAGGGCAGCTTGCGCTGCGAGGATGAAGACGAAAGTACCGGCGACGGCGGTGAGGGCAAGGCCGATCGCGACCCCTTCCAGCACTACGGCGGAACCGACCGTGACCCTCAGGTTCTGGAGGAAGAGCACGGTCTCGAAGCCTTCCCGATAAACGCTGGTGAAGCCGAGTGCGACCAGCCCGATCAGCACCCCGATCCCGGCACCGCCCATGACTTCCTTGCGACGGCGGTTGTGTTTGGCGATCCAGCCGGACCAGTAGACCTTGTGGACGAACCAGTTGAGCACGATCAGCAGCACGATGACCGCGAGGAAGCCGGTGATCGCTTCGAGTCGCATGCCGAGGCCGGAGAACTGCTGGAGTACCGCGCCGGCGGCAACCCAGGTGATGATCGAAGCGCCGAAAGCGACCAGAGCGCCGGCGAGTACCGGGCGGCGATGCTGGATGTTCGCGCCCCTGAAACTCGCCGTGACCGCGGCCAGGATCAGCACGGCCTCGAGACCTTCCCTGAATACGATCATCGAAGAGTTGAAGACGGCGGTGGCGTGGCTCATTTCGCCGCGGGTGGCCTCCGACGGATCGGCCGGCCCCGTGCCGCCGGTGGCCATCAGGTAGACGAGGCCCGACAAGATGCCGAAGCCGAGCAGGTACCAGGCCACCCGGGAGGAAAGCGGCAGCCTCCAGCGACGGCCGGTAGCCTCATCGCAGAATCGCTCTCCGTCTTCGGTTGCTGGTGGACGCGCTTCATCGTTTTTCCCATTCGCTTCGGACAAGAGTTAGGGCAACCTAACAGAATGTCCGGCTTCAGGAACCGGGCAGGGATTCCGAGTGGCCCTGGCCACTTTGTTCGCGACGAATCCCCGCGCCCACCAGGCGTTCTGCCACTCCGAGCTATCGCCATCTACATCAGTCGCGCAGCTCATCGCCATCATCCGCTGCGCGCGTCCTCTGCAATCCTCATCATCTGCGAGCATCAGTACACTCCGAGTGCCACTTTCGATGCCTATCATCCTGATCTCATCCAGAAGGCGATCGAGGTGGGGCACGAGAAGATCGGGCTCGGCCAGGCAGACCCGCTTGATCGAGCTCGACACTCTCAGCCTCGCGCCTCGTCATCGGAGATCGCATCGTCGAGCTCTGCGGCCGAAGTGGTCGGCGAGAACGATCGACGACCTCGACCGTCCGCCCGAGCGAGTTCGTGCCTCCCGTGACATCGCCTGGAACGTCGGGCATCGCCGAACCCGCACCCAGCCGACGTCGGCGAACTTCGACCTGCGGGCGACTTCCTGGGCCGGCAGGAGCGGGAACGGGCTGATGTAGCCGGTCACCTCTTCCATCGGGACCCTGACCCGGGTGACCCGGTCCGACTTGTTGCCTTCGATCGATACGACGGCGCGCCCGTCACGATCGACCCTGCGGACGATGCCCATGTGCCGACCGCCGTAGACGACGGCGAATCCGGCCATCGCACGGTAGGAGAAGTAGCCGTTGCGCTTGGCCCAGCGCGTCATGTCCGCGACCTGGATGGCGACGACCGTGCGGTCACGGGAGCGGCGCAGGTACCTGGCACCGAGGTAGGCGTCGTAGCCGTTCCGCTGCCAGACCCAGGTAGTGAAGGCGACACACCACTGGTCCCTGATGCTGTAAGGGGCAACCCTGCCTTTGCCGTTGCGGTAACGGGGCACGTTGTTGCTCCGGCGCTCGCTCACCCGCTTGGAGAGCTCGGCCCGGGCGAGCTTCACGATCGGGCGGGTGTCCGGGGGCTCGAACTCCGGCGGCGGCAGGGTCAGCGCCGAGGCCGAGGGAGCGAAGCCGAGTGCGAGCAGCAGGAAAAGCCGATCACCAGGGACGGCCGCCGCACGGGCTTGTTGCTTCGCTGGCTTGACATCTTCAACCGGGGCCGGACTGGAGGGCTTCACCGGAGCGCACAGGGTAGAGCCCGCGCCCCGGAATCGCAAGTCGAACTACCAGGTGCAATCCGGCGGCCGGCGCAAGAGCTCCGGTCCGGGTCTGTCTCTTCTGCCTGCTGGATCGCTCTTCTGCCCCGACCAAGTGGCTGCCGGCGAGGCTGGTCAACCGGACAGATCGCCGATCTCACAGTCGGGAACGTGGATCCAGCCTTCGATACGCGCGACCCTCTCCTCCCCGGGCCATCCGGCACAGAGGTCAGCCCGAGCATGCGGGCCCGGACCGCCAACGACGGCGACCAGGGAGTCGAGCGCGTCGTCGCTCGCCTCGCAGAGGCCGGCGGCGGCTTCATCGACCTCGCAGATCCCGGCCAGGCCCTCACACAGGTCCGCAACCAGCCTCTTTCGCACCTCAGACCGCGCCCGGCCCTTGTATCCGGTCGAAGTCAGACCCCAGCGGTTGAGGGCGGCAGCCGGATAGATCTCGATCGCCGGTCCGCTGAGGCCGGAGCGATCGACCGCGGCGCCGAGCCTGTCGAGGATCGAGACGCAGCGCATCGCGGTGACCCCGATCAGATCCGAGGAAACGCTGAGCGGCCGGCGGCGGCCCGCCACCCGCAGGTCGGTGACCCGGTAGCGAAGCGTGGTCACGTCGGTCCCCGCGGGCCAGCCCCTCGATTCGTCCCAGCTGCGAACCGCTTCGACGAAGGCCACCGGCCAGCCGAAAGGCGCGTCGATCCCGCTGAGATCCGCCTCGCGGATCAGCCCGATCAGCTCGTCGTTGCCGAGCGGGGTGGAATCGTCACTGCCGACCACCAGCCGATCGATCCGGCCGGGCCGACCTTCATGCCAGAGGATCGAGCAGGCGGCGGTCCGGCGCGGATCGGCGCTGAGGTCTATGCCCAGGGTCGACGTCATCGGGCGGGGCGCCGGCGAGACCGCCGCCGGCTGTCAGCCGCCGTTGCCGGCCGGCTCGTAGTCGCGACTGGGCTGGCCGCGCAGTGCGGTCGGCGGCGGCAGGGGGTTGCCCTGCGCGGTGGCGCCGTTCAGAACCGGCAGCACGATCTTCGACGGGAACCTGCCGCCGAGGCCGATCACGTTGCGGATCGAGCCGTCCTCGATCGTGTCGAAGTCCCATATCTGGCGATCGCCACCCGGGGCCTGCAGGTTGACCCGGATCCTCGAACCCGCCCTGAAGGCGTGGGCGACCTGGAAGATCGGAACGCTGACCAGCTCGAACTTGCCCTTGCGCATCTTGCGGGCGTGCTTGCGCAGGTGGGTCGGCACCGGATTCAGAGCGGTCGACTGCCGGCGGTTCAGCCTGCGGTGCGAAGCCCGGAGCCAGCCGTTCTGGACCAGCGTCTCCTTGCCGTCAGGCCGGACCTCGGTCAGAGTCGCCTGGAGGTCGGTGTCGCGGGCTGAAGATCTGACCCACACGTCCAGGCTGGAGGCGCCCCCGATGACGACGTCCCTGCCGAGAACCGGCGTGATCCAGCCGAGTCCGTTGCCGGCGGAGACCGGTGCCCACTCGTAGTCGGGCTGGGCGACCCAGGAGTCCGATTCGTTGGCTCCATTCAGGGTCTGCCTCGGGCGCGCCGAAGGGTCGCCCGTATAGGCCGCCTTCGCGAACCTGCCTGACTTCTTCCGGTTCAGCTTTCCGTTCCGGCCGAGGAAGTACTTGCGCGCTTCGGTCCGCCCGATGGGCCACTCGCCGTAGTTCATCTCCCAGGCGGCGCCGATCGCACCGGGCATGCCGTCGATCGCCGCGCCGTTGTCCATCAGCAGCCGCGTCCGCTTGTAGCCCTTGCGGAAGTCGGCCTTCGCTTCGGAGAGGTCTGTGTAGTCGACGAACTGCGACTGCTCGACCGGGAGGGCCGGGGCGTCGGCCAGGAATTCGTAGAGCGCCCCGCTGAGCCCGAGGATCAGGGGCGGGACCGACGGGATCCGGTCGGCGACGAAGAGGTTCATGAATTCGACCCAGCGGGTGATCGTGCTGGGCCCGAGCGAATCGGCATGCACGCCGTTGCTCAGGTTGAGCCAGACGTCCCGATTCCCCTTCGGGAACTTGCGCAGGCTGTCGACGAAGTGGCCACCGGTCTGCTCGTCCTGGAAGGCGCCGACCAGAAAGGTGGGCACCTCGATGCGGTTGATCCAGTTGCCGGGGGTGCGATCCCTGAAGAGCGAAGGGGTCCGGAATTCGTTTTCCCGGTTGAGGTTCCTGAAGTCCCGCGTCTGCAGGCGCAGGCTCTGGTTGGCAGCGCAGTTCGGGTCGAAGTCCGGGCTCCCGGGGTCGGCGAGAATGCGCGCCCAGGCCTGCCCGCCGTCTGGTGCCGGCTCGGCGTCCCGGATCCTGTCCGCGATCCAGGACGCTGCGAAGCCCTTGTTGGAGATCCCGCCGGCGGGGTAGATCTCGTCGGTGACCGAGAGCGGCGATATCGCGGCGAGCGAGGGCGGCCGGGTGCCGGCGGTGAAGAGCTGAGTGATGCCGGAGAAGGAGATGCCTCCCATTCCGACCTTGCCACCCTTGACCCAGTCCTGGGCAGCCACGGATTCGATCGCGTCGTAGCCGTCGTAGGTGGTCGGCAGTCCGAACAGGTCGAAGGCGCCGCCCGAGCATCCGGAGCCGCGCATCTGGACGGAGACCACGGCGAAATCGAGCAGAGGGCCGAGCAGGGAACCGACCGCAGTCGAAGTCGCCGGCGCAAGCGGGTCCGAAGATCCGCCACCGATGACGAGGTCGACCAGGGAATTCGGCGCGGCGACCTGGTAGCCGGAGTATTCGACGTAGGTCGGAAAGGGTCCGTCCGCCATCGTCTTTCCGACCGGCAGCCGCACGGTCATTGCCAGCTCGACGCCGTCGCGCATCGTGACGTAGTTCAGGCCCGGGTTCAGCTCGACCTTCTCGTAGAAGGACGGCTTCGGATTCGAATCCTTTCGGCGGACGCGGAACTTGCCGGTGCCGTAGACCTCGCCACCCTTGCGCAGGCGCACCGTATAGCCGGGGCCGGGCTTGACGCGCGAGAAGATCCTGCTTCCGAACCGGTCGGCGGTCGAGGTCCGCAGGACCTTTCGCCGCGGGGAAACCAGCATCAGCCGGTCGCCTGCCTGAGCGCCGAGCACGTAAACCTCGCCGACGCTGCCGCGCGCCTCGAAGCTCGCCGGTGCCGTCTTCGCGGGCGCTTTCGGCTTCTTGGCCTTGGCCGACGCCTGCGAAGCCGACAGACCCATGCCGGCCACGATCCCCAAGAGGGCGAAGATGGATGTCCTGCCGATTCTCCCTGCGCTCATCAGACTCTCCCGGTTCCCAGTGGTTTCGAAGCCGACGAATCCTCGCCCACCTCGAGTCGAAAGTTACAGGTACCGGCGGGCTTTCCCAAATCGTCCCCGCCCGGGCTACGGCGCGAGGCGCGTGATCGACCAGCCTTCGCCCTCGGGCAGGTAACGAAAGCGGTCATGAAGGCGGGCCCGGCGACCCTGCCAGAACTCGATCTGCACCGGACGGATCAGGTAGCCGCCCCAGTGCGGCGGCCTCGGAATCGGATCGACGTCTTCGAACTTCTTCTCGGCCTGCAGCGTGAGCTCGTCCAGCTCCGACCTCGGGTCCCCGAGAGGCCGGCTCTGCGGCGAGGCCCAGGCACCGATCTGGCTTCCACGACCCCGGGAGCCGTAGTACTCGTCGGATTCACCTTCGCTCGTCTTCTCAACCGGACCGCGGATCCTGACCTGGCGATCCAGTTCGACCCAGTGGAAGACCAGTGCCGCGGCCTGGTTCGCTTCCATCTGTGCAGCCTTGACCCCGTCGTAGTTGGTGAAGAAGCGAAAGCCTTCGTGGTCGGCTCCCTTGAGCAGCACCATCCTTGCGTCGGGGGCACCCTGCTCATCAACCGTGGCTATGCACATGGCCTCGGGCATCGGGTTGACCGCGGCTGCCTGCTCGAACCACACGTGAAACTGCGCGATCGGATCGTCGTCGAGTTCCTCACGCGAGAGGGCACGGTCGCTGCGGGTCGGTTCTACGTCTCTCAATTCAGGCTCGGATCGTCAGGCATGGTCGCGAGCAGCCGG
This sequence comes from uncultured Solirubrobacterales bacterium, assembly GCA_963709375.1. GTDB lineage: Bacteria > Actinomycetota > Thermoleophilia > Solirubrobacterales > 70-9 > 67-14. The sequence continues at coordinate 101,941 of CAVPWA010000009.1, read as the reverse complement.
AAGTCCCCGCCGCGACGGGCGACCGCGTCCGACCAGAGATCGCCGACCGCGAAGACGTCTTCGGGATCGGGTTCACCGACGATCCAGGCGTCGTTTTCGACTTCCTCGTCGAGTTGGCCCGGACCCCAGCCGGCGTGGCCGACGAAAACCCGCGCACGAAGGACTTCGGAGTCCCCGTCCGGATCGACCACGCCGATCCTCCCGGTTACGGCTCCGGCCGACCGGTCCGGTTCTTCGAACTCGCCCAGTACGACGATCGAGTCCGGCGCCACCGGCCCTCCGACCCAGAGTGGGGCGCCGCGCTCGACCAGCGGTCCGAGATCGGGCACGAGTTCAGTCACGTCGGCATCAGCCCTGCGGTTGAGGATCACGCCGAAGGCCCCCTGCTCGGTGTGCTCGACGATCAGCACGACGGTCCGCCTGAAGAAATCGAACAGGCTGGGAGCGGCGATCAGCAGTTTTCCTCGTTGGGATTCGGCCATGGTTACTGGACCGCCACGGACTATAGGGATGCGCGCAGCCGTACCCGGCGGCTTCACCGGCACAGGGGCAGGCCCGATGGTCGCTACGAACTCCGCAGCCCGGCACGGCCGACGCCAAAGCGGGGCAGACCCGAATCGGCTACTGTTCTACGCCGCAATCATGGGTAGATACACCGGACCAAAAGAGAAGCTGTCAAGGCGCGAAGGCGTGGACCTCGGACTGAAGGGCGAACGCGCCCTCGGTGGCAAGAGTGCCATGGAGCGTCGCCCCTATCCGCCCGGCCAGCACGGCCGTGGCCGTCGCAGGGCTTCGGAGTTCTCGGTCCGGATGCGCGCGAAGCAGCGTGCCAAATCGATGTACGGACTTCGCGAGCGCCAGTTCGCCAAGCTCTTCGACCGGGCCAACCGCGAAGAGGGCATGGCCGGCGAGAACCTGATGCGCCACCTCGAGTGCCGCCTCGACAACGTCGTCTACCGGCTGGGACTCGCAGCGACCCGCGCCCAGGCCCGCCAGTTCGTCGTCCACCAGCACATCACCGTCAACGGCAAGCGGCTCGACCGCCCTTCCTACGAAGTCGCCGCCGGAGACCAGATCGCCGTCAGGCCCGATTCTTCAATCGAAGCCATGGCCCGGCAGTCGACCGATACCGCGGGGCCCACACCGGCCTGGCTGCTCGCCGACCACGACGGTCTCAAGGGCACGGTCAACCGCCTTCCCGATCGCAACGACATCGCCGCTCCGATCGAAGAGCGCCTGATCGTCGAGCACTACTCGCGCTAAGCCTTCCGGCAGCGCCCTTCCGACAAACGCCGGGCGCGCCGGCAACCCGGTCCTCAGTCGCCGGTCAGCTGGCCCTTGGCCAGGTCGAGCGCGACCGTGAGCAGACCGACCACCGAAAGCGGATCCGAAGAATCGGAGACCAGCTGCACGTGCATCGTCTGCTCGTCCTCCCCCGCCTCCTCGCTGAGGACGGCCGAGATGACCAGTTGATCGAGCCGGGCACCGGGGGTGTCGCGCTCGACCTGTTCCATCAGCTCCTGTGCCAGGGCGCCGATGCGTGCGGATGTGGTGGGCTCCGATTGATCGCTCATCGCCCCACCCTACCGCCGGGGCGGCGACCACCCGCTGCCGGGAGGTCCGGCATGACGATCCTGCCAATAGACTGCCCGCCGTGATCGACCGCACCGTCGCGGCCTTCTGCGCCGCGATCGCCCTCCTTGCCGTCACGGCCCTTTCCCTCGCCCCAGCCGGCGCCGCCCAGCCCCGGCCTGACGGTTCCGCCGTGCTGGTCCTGATCCCCCAGTCGAAATCGGCGGAGCCGGAATACGACGAAAGGATCCTCGATGGTCTGGTCTCGATCCCGGAGCTCTCACTCGGGCTCACCAGCGCCACCCAGGGGTCCTACCGGCGCGGTCAGGCCCTGCTCGACATCAGCCAGGGGACACGGGTCTCGCGTTCCACCTATTCACCCGAAGAGGTACCCCTGACGGGACCCTTCAGACCGGTGAACGGTCGCACGCCGGCAGTCGGTGACTCTCCACAGTCCCTGCCGGCGGCGAAGCTGAGCAACTGGCCGGAGATTCTGCGCCGGGCCGACTCGGCCCCGCAGACGATCGAGCCGGGCCTGCTGGCCGGCTCCATTCCCGGCGGCGCAGCCTGGCTTTCTGCCTCGACGGTTCGTACCGAAGCCGCGATTCCCGCCGCGGATCGTCGCGGCATCATCGCTTCGGCCGGGGTCCGGTCGAGTTCCAGGCCCGGGTCGACCGCGGCCCTGGTCGCCGCGCTTTCCGGCCGCTACGGCCTGACCGTATTCAATGCCTCCCGAGGCCGCCGGGGCCTTGCGGAACTCCGGCGTATCATCGAAGGCCGTCCGCAGGGCCAGCTCGTGATCGCGATGCAGATCGCCGCCCGAGGCGGCCATCCTGCCGCTGCTGCCGATCGGTGCCGCGGGCCTCGACGGACCGTCCGGTGGCCTGACCTCGGATACGACGAACCTGCCCAACCTGGTCGCCGGCATCGACATCGCTCCGACCGTACTCGACCACCTCGGCCTCGACATCCCCGACGAGATGAAGGGCCGGGTGATGCGCAGCGACGGGGATCGCCAACCAGAAGAACTGACCCCGTTCCGCGACCGGCTCGACCAACTCGGGCCACGGCGCAATCCGGCCCTGATTGCTGGTCGGCGTCGGCTGGCTGGCGCTGTTTCTTGCCGCCGGTGCGATCCGCGGGATCGAGCGAAGTCGCCTGCCGGTGAGAAGGATCGGCGGCCTCGCGATCCTCTGGATCCCCTCCCTGATCCTGATTCCGGCAGCGCTCGGCAACCCCTCGCGTGAGGTCGAGTACTCGATCATCGTCTTCGGCAGCCTCGGGCTGGGCTGGCTGAGCGACCGCCTTATGCCCTGGCCAAGGGCACCGCTGATCCCGGCCGTCGTCGGCCTCGGCGCGATCACCGTGGATCTTGCGCTCGGATCCCACCTGATCACCCGGTCAATCCTCGGTCCCAATCCCGGCTTCGGATCGCGCTTCTACGGGGTCGGCAACGAGTTGAAGTCGGGCCTGATGGTTCTGCTGCTGGCCGGAATAGCTGCGGCACTGACGAACCAGCCGAAGTCACGGAGAAACGCACTGATCGTGCTCGCCTGCGGGCTCGCACTCGGGGCGGTTCTGGGTTCCGGGAGGCTGGGAGCCGGAGTCGGCGCAGCCTTCATCGTTGCTGGCGCGAGTGCGGTAGCGGCGATGATGATGCTGCCCGGCCGCATGGACGCCAAGCGCATCGCCATCCTGGTGCTGAGCCCGGCGATCGGTCTCGCCCTGCTGGCAGCGCTCGACGCGTTGACCGCCGGTGGCCAGGGACACCTCAGCAACAGCGTTCTGTCGCTCGATTCGGCTTCGGGGTTCCTCGAAACCGTGGAGCGACGCTCGACTCTCGCCTGGCAGCAGCTCTGGCGGGAGGCCATGCCGCTGATCACCCTGCTCTGCCTGCTCGCCGCGGCCTTCGCGATCCGCAACCGCCGCATGTTCGAGCCTTTCGCCGGTCCGATCTGGCCGGCCGCGCTGGTCGGCGGGCTCGCCGGCGGGCTGGTCGGCTCTTTCACCGAGGATTCAGGGCCGCTGCTGATCATCGTGGCCACGGTGACCCTGGCCGGTGTCTGCTCCTACCTGCTGGGTCGGCCCGAAGCGGCCGTGGCGACCGTCGGCGAAAGCGCCGAGGCCTCGACCGCAGTCTCGAATTCCGATCCCGGAAAAGCCACAGACGAGTTCGCCTGATCCACCGGACCAGGCGGTTCCTTACCGGTCAGTAGCCGGTCCGGATCAGTCGCAGGCCGAGGACGTCGCGTCCTGGAAAGCCTTGACCGAATTCGCGACTGCGCTGGCGTCGGCCGCAAGTGCGGCGAGGTCGCCGGCTGAAGGAGAAGACGGCAGGTTCTGGACCGCGTCCACCGTGTCGTTTACCGAGTTCTCCAGGTCCGAGGTTTCGGTCGGGAAGTCGGACTCGGCCGAAGCCTGGACCGCCCTGGCGTTGTCCTCGACGGTCTGCAGGTCGGTCTTGAACGTGTCGATCGCACCGGCACCGAGATTGATGTCGGTCAGCTGATTCACGGAATCCTCAAGCGTGCTGACGTCGGAGCAGTACTGGGGCTTGTCGTCGCCGCCGCAGCCAACCAGGACCGCGGCCGAAACGAAAACGGCAGTTCCGAACGCGAAAAAGGACTTCTTCATGGATTCCATCGGCACAGGATAGACGAATTACCGCCACCCGGCGTCGCCTCAGGCGGCCGATTCGAAACGGAGGGGGTGGGATTCGAACCCACGGTACGCCGAAACGCACAACAGTTTTCGAGACTGCCCGATTCAACCACTCTCGCACCCCTCCAGGGTGGCTCACAAATCTAACAATCCGAAGGAGGGGTCCGCGCCGTGCCCGGCGGCGGGTCGGGTTGGCGGAAAGGGCGCCTTTCGGATATTCTGCGCTTTCCCCGGAGAGGTGTCCGAGTGGTTTAAGGAGCGCGACTGGAACTCGCGTGGGCGGGATCTCTCGCCTCGTGGGTTCGAATCCCACCCTCTCCGTAGCCGGGGCCCGCGAGAGCGCCCGGCTCAGCGACGGGCGGCGAAGAAGTCGCTCAGCAGGCGCCCGCACTGCTCGCCCATCACGCCCCCGGTCACCTGCGGGCGATGGTTGAGTGCCTGCTCCCCGAGCACGTCCAGCACCGAACCCGCCGCGCCCGCCTTGGGGTCGGCAGCCCCGAAGACAACCCTCGGGATGCGGGCCAGGACGATCGCGCCGGCACACATCGCGCAGGGCTCCAGCGTGACGAAAATAGTGGTCTCGGGCAGTCGCCAGCCGCCGAGGGCCGCTGCTGCTGCCCGGATCGCGAGCAGTTCGGCGTGGGCGGTCGGATCGAGCTCGGCCTCGCGACGGTTGCCGGCCGCCGCGATCACCTCCCCAGCGCGCACGATCACGGCTCCGATCGGCACGTCGCCGCCGGCCGCCGCCCGGCGGGCCTCGGCGATCGCCGACTCCATGTGCGATTGGTCCGTATCCACCGATCCAGACTACGAAACCAGCAACTATGCGGCCTCCGGGGTGTTTATCGGTATGTCGTGCCATGAAGGCACGCCTCGCGATGATCCGGACCTCAGACAGAAAACCCACCCCTCGTTTCACCCGCACGGTCGCTTCCGTTCTGTCGACCCTGCTCGTGGCGACAGCCCTGGTCCTGGCAGCGGCCCTGCCGCAATCCGCTCGGGCAGACGATGGCGCCGCACCGGAGTCGGCCGCGGCACAGGAGGTCGCACCGGGCGAGCAGTACGTGGAGGGCCAGGTACTGGTCCAGTTCCGCGACGGGCAGGCACCTCAGGCGATCGAGGTCCCGGCCGGTTCAGACGAGGAACAGGTGGCTGCGATTCTCGAAGACCGGCCGGGAATCGAGTCGGCAAGCGCCAACTACGTTGCCCGGATCTCGGGCTGGCTTCCCAACGACGCCGGACGCAACCCGTCGAAGACCGGGCCGCGCGGCGGCTGGCAGAAGCGCCAGTGGAACATGCTTCCGTGTTACAGCCTCTGTTATCCGGGGGCGGCTTCGAACACCCGAGAGTCACGCGGCGGTGCCAACGTGATCCGTGCCTGGCAGCACCTTCGCAAGGCTGGACGGGCCGGCGCCCGCGGGGTGCGCATAGCCGTGCTCGACAGCGGCATCGCCTACCGCGACAAAGGCAGGGGATTCCGAAAGAACCCCGACTTCCGGAGCAAGACCTTCCTGCCCGGCTTCGACTTCGTGGAGCGCGACCGGGTTCCGCTCGATCTGAACGGTCACGGCACTCACGTCGCGGCAACCATCGCCCAGGCCACCAACAACCGCCGCGGCCTTACCGGCATCGCCTTTCGCTCCCGGGTCATCCCGGTCAGGGTGATGGATGCCAACGGCTTCGGCACGACGCTGAACATCGTCAAGGGGATCCGCTGGGCGGCCAACAACGGGGCCCGCGTAATCAACATGTCGCTCAACTTCGCCTGCGGCGAACCGATAGCCGCCCTGGATGACGCGTTGAAGTTCGCTCATGGCAAGGGCGTGGTGCTGGTCGGCTCGGCCGGGAACATCGGCGCGCAGGAGTGTCCTTCGGCACCGGCGACTTCGCCCGGAGTCATCTCGGTCGGCGGCAATACCGAATCGGGATGTGTCGGCGCCTACAGTTTCAAGTCGGACCAGGTCGACATCACCGCCCCGGGCGGCGGCACGCCCCGTGAGGGCTGCCCGTTCTCCGCCTCCAACCGGGGAATCTTCCAGGTCGCGATGGTCAACCGGGACCCGCGCTCGTTCGGGATCGAGGGAATCTGGGCCGGCACCTCAATGTCGGCCGCGCATGTGTCCGCCGGGGCCGCGGCCGTTCTGGCAAGCGACGCCCTGACCGACGGGCGCGGCCCGCGACAGGTCAGGGAGCGACTGCTCTCGACCGCAAGGCTGCCCGAGTTCGCCGGGGGCAGGACCGACACCGGCTTCGGTGCCGGAATCCTCGACCTGGGCCGGGCGACGAACCCCGAGGTCAAACCCGAAGCCTGAACGAACGACGGGTCAGGTCGTGCGAACGATGATCACGCTGCAGGCGGCGTGATGCGAGACCTTGTTCGGTACCGATCCCAGAAGGAAGCGCCGGGCACCGGTCATGCCTTTGTTGCCGACCACGATCAGATCCGCCTCGACCTTTTCGGCAACGTCCAGGATCGCGTCGGCGGGATCACCGTCACGTGGGTGAGGCTTGACCTCCACATCCAGGTCACGAGCGATCGCTGCGGCTCCGTCCAGCGCGAAGTTGACGTCTTCACGCGGGCCGAACTCGTGCTGGACGTCCGCCGGGGCACCTTCGCGCTCGGAGTCGACACGGCGCTTGGGTACCGGCTCGTAAGCGCTGACGACGTCCAGAGAGGCACCGGTCAGCTGGGCCAGGGTGGCGGCCTGCCTCACCGCCTCCTTGGCTGAGTCCGAACCATCGGTTCCTACGACTATTCGCTTGAAGAGTGGCATCGGCGCTCCCGGGTCGCTGGCTTCAGTACAGGGCCATCGTAGCGCCGCCACCGCCGCTCGGCGTAACCAACCCGTTGAAGGGCCTCAGGAGCCGGGCGGTTTCGGGAATTCCGCCTGCTGGAGACCCTCGAAGTTCGCGCCGAAGAGTTCCACCGGAGTCGTCACGAGTCTGTAGGTTCCGATCACCACCGAGGCGCAGAGCGACACGGCGATCACGACCATCAGGACTTTCCAGTTGGTGGGCATCAGATGCAGACTAGAAGAATGAGCACACGGCCGACATCGCAGAAGGGCATCCCGGCAGGCGGGTCCTCGTCTTGACGATCCTCGCCACCTATGCGGCCGCGGCCCTGATCGTGGCTCTTTGCCTGTTCGCCGGCCGGGCGATCATGGTTGCCTGCGGGCGCCCGCAGTGGACCGGAGTCGAACCGGCCGTCGGCTTCGCCGCCGTCGTCGCGGTCGAAGGCCTGCTGGCCCGCTTCCCGGCCAGCGGACCCGGCCTCGTGCTCGGGTTGGTCGTGATCTTCGCCGTTTCCGCCTACCTGCTGAGAAGACCTTCCAGCTGGCAGCTGCCGGGCTCGCCCTGGCTCTGGGGGGCGATCGGCCTGACCGTCCTGCTGACTGCCGTTCCGTTCATCGTGTCGGGGCGCTGGGGGCTGCTGGGCATGGGCTACAACAACGACCTGGGCCTGCACCTGGCCTGGGCGGAATCGCTGCGCGGCAGCTTCGGCACCGAGCCCAGCCCGGGCTATCCGCTCGGACCCCACGGCCTCGCGACATCGCTCAGCTACCTGCCCGGGATCGGCCTCGGTACCGCCTTCATCGGCCTGGTCGTCGCAATTCCCGTGCTGACCGCCATGACCGCCTGGTTCGCGCTCGAAAGGCTCAGGTCCGGCCGTCGCCTTCTGGCAACCCTGCTTGTCGCCGGCCCGTACCTGATGGTCTCCTACTTCGCCCAGGCCGCGTTCAAGGAAACGGCTACCGCGACCCTGCTGCTTGCCTTCACCATCGCCCTGCCCGCAGTGATTCCGCTGGCGGATACGCAGCGGCACAGGCTCAGGCTCGCCGCCCCGCTGATCGTGCTTCTGGCCGGAATCGTCTTCACTTACAGCTTTCCGGGACTCGCCTTCCCGGCGGCGGTGACGGCAGCCTGGCTGATCTCGGACCCGGCCTTCCGGGCCCGGCTGAGCCCTTCTTCGATCGTTTCTTTCCTGCGGCGACCGCTGGTCGCAGCCGCTTCGGCGCTTGCTCTTGTCCTGCTGGTCGCGCTCGCTTTCGTCGGGCCTTTCGGCTTCGGTGACGCTTTCGCCGAAGTCGCGACCAGCAACGCCTTCGGACCGGTCTCGGCGGTCGAGGCCTTCGGCGTCTGGCTGACTTCGGACTATCGCCTGGACGGAGCGATGTCAACGCCGCTGCCCGGTCTGATGGGCTTCATCGGGATCGGCGCGGCGGCACTCTCCCTCTGGTGGTGGTATCGACAGCCGCGCTCGATCTACCCGATCGCCTTCCTGGCCTGCGTGGCCTTCTACCTCGCCTCACTGCCCTGGGTCGGCGACTACTCCCTGGCCAAGGCACTGGTGATCAGCTCGCCGATCGTCATGGTCGTGATCCTGACCGCCCTCTTGAGCGGCCCGCCGCCGGAACCGTCTCCGTCGGACGGCCAGGAGACTCGCGGCAGGGGGCTGCTCCGGCTCGGCTGGACCTCCTTCGCGGTCGTCTTCGTGGTGCTGGCCTCGGCCTCCAGCCTGCTCGTGCTGAGGGACGCGTCTGTGCCTCCCCCGGGCAGGGCCCAGAGCCTCGCGGCATTCGAGAAGGAGGTCGCAGGGAAGTCGGTGCTCTACGGAGATCAGGACCGGTTCGCCCCGTACTACCTGCCCGGGGCCGACGTCAGCCTGCCGCTCGAGGACTTCCCGGAGGACGACGTGAGCGCCGATCGCAAGAAGCCCTTCGAGGGTGATAGCCAGAGCGCGATCGACTTCGATTCTTTCGACGCCGAGACGCTCAACAGCCACGATTTCGTGATCACCACCGGTGCGGCTTTCACGAGCAAGGCACCACCATCATTCGAGCTTGTCGACCAGAATCCCTACTACCAGCTCTGGAAGCGCACCGGGGAGGTCTTCGACAGGCCGATACTCAACGAGAACGCCCTGCCGGCCCGGCTGGTCGACTGCTCCGGCGAGGGCGGTCGTTACTTTTCCCGGCTCGACGGCGAGGCCGTACTGCTGCCGCAGACCGTTCTCGGGCTGGCCGACGACTGGCAGCCTTCACCCGAACTCGCACCCGGCGAAGAGGCCTCCCTGAAGCTGGACCTGACCCCGGGGCAGTGGCGCATCTCGATCCAGTACTTCACGCCCAGCGGCATGACCCTGTCGGCCCCGGGCTACGCGCGCAAGATAGCCCCGGCGATCGACGGACAGCGCGTCTCCAACCAGGCGACCGGCAGCTTCGGTCAGTTCTGGCCCGGAGGGGTGATCGATGTCGGCAAGAGCGGCCCGGTCGAGTTCACCGCCAGGACCCTCGAGCCCTCGACGATCCAGGACCTGACCGGCTATTCGACCGAGACCAAGCTCGGGCGGATCGCCCTGACCCGGACCGAAGCCCGGCGGCGGGTGCCGATGGACGAGATCTGCGACGAATGGGTCGACTTCTTCCGGCGTTCCGAAGCCGGCTCTACCTCCGGCGCCGGAACGGCCTCAGGCTGAAGCCGGGGCCGCGGCGATCTCGAAGGCACCGGCCGGGCCGAGCGCCACTACCCGTGAAGACGGGTGATGGAGCCGGCCCCCGTGCTCGGACTGCAGCCTGATGCTGACCCGTCCGCGGCGGTCACCCTCACGGATCGACGCGACGGCGATCGTGCCGTCCGGTGCGGCCCGGCCGCGTTCGAGCACGACCATTCGCTGGCCGGCGTCGATCCGCCGCTCGAGCTCGGCCACATCTTCGACACCGTGGAAGAGCGGCGTGGCTTCGGTCGGCACGATCGGGGCGACGTCCGAAGGTGAGCGCAGCCGGTAAACCTGATCCGGTTCACGAACCTCCGCAAGTTGCCAGGAGAGAACCTGGTTGAGGGTGTCATCCTCGCTGACCAGGGCGATCGCCGCCAGGTCTTCGAAAACGGTCTGGATCGTCGGCGTCTGAGGGTCGAGTGGGCCACCGAATGCGACCAGTCCGGCCTGCTGGGCCGCGGCTGCTTCGCGCTCGTCCTCGGTCCAGACCCTGACCTGAGCTCCGACGCTGTCCAGAGCCGAGCCCAGTTCCAAGCTCCAGCGGGGCGCGCCAACCAGCAGCAGCGAGGGCGGTCGATTGCCCGCCAGCCCCAGGTAACGGGCCAGGGGTGGTGATCCGAAGCCGTAGATGAAAACCGTGCCCGCGATCACCGCGAAGGTGATCGGGATGATCAGTTCGGCCCCCTGCACGCCGTCCTCAGTCAACTTGAGGCCGAAGACGGATGCGGTCGAGGCGGCGACGATCCCCCGTGGTGCCATCGCGCTGAAGAAGGTCTTCTCGGATCGGCTGAAGCCCAGGCCGGCCAGGCCGGCCACGGCAAGCGGCCGGACGACGAGGACGAGGATCAGGATCAGCAGGACCACCGGAAGGCCGAGATCCAGTACGTCGCCGACATCCACGTTTGCGGCGAGCAGCACGAACAGGACGCCGATCAGCAGTGGAACGAGAGTCTCCTTGAACTCTGCGATGTAGTCGATCCTGACCCTCTTCTGGTTGGCGAGGGCGATGCCCATGACGATCGTCGCGACCAGGCCCGAGTCCTCGAGGATCGCGTCCGAGACGGCGAAGGCGGCGACAACCATCATCAGGGTCGCAGCCACCTTGTCGCGACCGGACAGCCGGCGGGTGCCGAGGATCGGCAGCAGCAGGATTGCGCCGCCGATGCCGGCGAGCAGGCCCGTACCCAGAGAGGAGGCGATCTCGACGAGGTCGATGACCGGCGTCACCCCGCTGGTATTGAGGGAACCGAAGATGACCACCGCGATGATCGCGCCGACCGGGTCGACCAGCACGCCCTCCCACTTCAGCACGGCACGCACTTTGGCGTCGGGGGCGATGAAATCGAGGATCGGCAGTACGACAGTCGGTCCGGAGACGATCAGGATCGCGCCGATCAGGACCGCTATCTCGGTGGGGACGTCGAACAGAAGGGCGACGGCCACGGCGCCGAGCAGCCACGTAAGGACCACGCCGAAAGTCAGCAGCCTGATCACCGCCGGGCGCACGCCGGCTCCGAGTTCCTCACGCTTGAGGCTCAGCGCGCCTTCGAAAAGGATGATGCCGACCGCGATCTGGACTATGGGCGAGAGCGAGTCGCCGAGCAGGGCCTGTGGGTCGATCGCCCCGGTGACCGAGACCCCTGCCACGACGCCGGCCACGAGCAGCGGGATGATCGCGGGCACGCCGATCCAGGAACCGGCAAGGCGGGCCAGGATCGACAGCACCACGACCAGCGAGAGGCCGAGCAGGATGTCGTCCACTCAGGTTGTCCCGTCGTCTCGCGCCTCGTCGGAGCCCTGCTCCCCGGAAGGCACGGGGCCCGGATCCGACCGGCCCAGGTTTGCGACGATTACGGCCACGACGGTGACCATGTAGATCTGGCCGATCAGGGCCTCCGCCGCGGTCAGCGAGCGGCCGAGATCGGTACCCGGGGTGAAGTCACCGAAGCCGACCGTGGTGATCGTGATCAGGCTGAAGTAGGTGTAGTCACCGATCGTGTTCCACTCGGCGCCCTGGTTGAAGAAAGGCGCGCTGCCGAATTCACCGATCACCGCGAATGCATAAGCGAATGAACTCATCAGCAGCAGGTAGGCGCAGAGCACGCCCATCATCGTCTGGACGGTGATCTTGCGATCGGCGCGCACCTGCCGGACCAGCCCGATCGAAACGAGGGGCAAGGAGGCGAGAATCACCGCGAAGACGCTCACGCGCACGAAGCCGGGGCTGTCGGTATCGGCGAAACCCGCCTGGGCGATCGCGCCGGCCATGGCGAGTACCAGGACCACCAGAAAGCCGATCAGTATGCGGCGATTGACCTGGGCGGCCGCCAGGGTCGCAAACATGGCGATTCCCTGAAGCAGCATGGCTCCCACCCGCTGCCATTCCCCTTCGGGCAGGGCGATCGAATAGACCAGCGCGATGACCAGCAGGACCAGCGCCAGGCCGTAGCGCTCGGCTATGCCCGCCCGCAGGTTCAACTTTCCGGACCCGGATCGGGGTCGATGTCGGTGATCGTGAAGATGTCGTCGCGGCGCACCCGTCCGGCCGGGATCGACTCGTCGCCGGCCAGCAGGCGCCCGAGCGCGTCCTCCTTGCCGTCACCGGTGACCAGGAACAGGATCTTGGCCGCCCGGTCGATCGCCGGATAGGTGAGCGTCATGCGGCGCGTGCCCTGGTACTCGCCCGAGGTCAGGGCCACGTCGCGGTCGCTGACCTCGAGAACCGGGTCACCTGGAACCAGCGATGCCGTGTGGCCGTCCGGTCCGAGTCCGAGATGAACCAGATCGAGGCTCTCGGGAAGCGAGTAGGCATAAGCCGCCGCGGCCGTCTCGAGATCGTCTTCCCCGACGGGCATCGGCCTGATCGCGGCCTGGCAGACCAATGGAAGGCTGAGGACGAGATGGGTCAGGTTGCGCTCGGGGCTGCCGGTCGGCGCGATGCGCTCGTCGACCTGGAAGAGGTTCGTCTTCGACCAGTCCATGCTTCCATCGGCCAGCAGCTCGAGGGTCTTCCATGGCGTCTTGCCGCCGCTCACCGCGAGGTTGAAGCGGCCGCGCTCGGAGATCGCCGAAGCGGCGCTGAGCTCGATGAATGCCGCGGCCTCGCGGGCCGCCACATCGGCGTCGGCGACCGTCCGGGTCAGCACGCCGGCCCTCCGGTTTCCTCAGCGCCCGGCACCCTCGCCTAACCCTGTCCGTCTTTCGGGCCGCCGCTCGCATCTGCGGCGGGCTTCTCGTCGTGTCCGCCGAACTGCTTGCGCATCGCCGACATCACCTTGTCGCCGAAATCGCCCAGCCCCCGGGAAGAGAAACGCTCGTAGAGTGCCGCGGTCAGCACCGGCGCGGGCACGCCCTCTTCGATCGCGGCGATCGAGGTCCAGCGGCCCTCCCCCGAATCGGACACCCGTCCGGAGAACTCCTTCAGATCGGGCGACTCGGCAAGGGCCGCCGCGGTCAGGTCGAGCAGCCAGGACCCGATTACGCTGCCCCGGCGCCAGACTTCGGCGACCTCGGGGATGTCTATGTCGTACTGGTAGAACTCGGGCTGCTCGAGCGGCGCGGTCTCGGCATCGTCTTGCCGGCTCACGGTTCCGGCGTCGGCGTTCTCGAGGATGTTCAGGCCTTCGGCGAAGGCGGCCATCATCCCGTACTCGATCCCGTTGTGGACCATCTTCACGAAGTGGCCGGCTCCCGCCTGGCCGCAGTAGAGGTAGCCCTTCTCGGCCGGCGAAGGATCGCCGCTGAGGCCCGGCGTTCGCTCGGCGTCACCGATCCCGGGGGCGATCGTTTCGAAGATCGGCTCGATCCGCCGGTAGGCGGACTCGGGCCCGCCGATCATCAGGCAGTATCCGCGCTCGAGACCGAAGACGCCACCGCTGGTTCCGCAGTCGAGATGGTCGATCCCTTTCTCGGACAACTCGGCGGCGATCCTGATGTCATCGCGGTAGTAGGTGTTGCCGCCGTCGATGATCGCGTCGCCGGATTCGAGTTGAGCGGCGACGTCCTCGATCGTCTTGCGGGTGATCTCACCGGCCGGGACCATGACCCAGACCGCTCTCGGAGGGGTCAGCTTCGAGGCGAGGTCAGCCAGGTCCGACGACGGGATCGCGCCCTCTTCGCCGAGCGCCGCGGTCACCTCCGGATTCACGTCGTAGACGACGCAGGTGTGGCCGTCGCGCATCAACCTTCGGGCGATATTCGCCCCCATCCGACCGAGACCGACTATTCCTAGTTCCATGACCGCATACTAAGCAGGGTTACCGGCTGCCGCATGAACGGGCGTCGGCTGTCCGATCACCGGATACCCTCCACGACATGAGCAACAAACAGGAATCGGTCGACGCAGACGAACAGGCGGCCAGCGACGCCCTGGTGATCTTCGGCATCACCGGAGACCTCGCCCGAAAAATGACCTTCCGGGCCCTCTACAGGCTGGAGGGAAGGGGCAAGCTCGACTGCCCGATCATCGGTGTCGGCAGGCGCAGCGACTGGGGCCACGAAACGATGCGCCAGCGGGCACGCGAATCCATCGTCGACACACTCGGTGAGATCGATGAAGAAGTGTTCGCCCGGCTGGCCGGGCGCATGCGCTTCGTGGCCGGCAACTTCGACGACCCGTCGACCTTCGAGACCCTGTCCGGCGAGCTCGAGCAGTACGAGCGGCCGATCTTCTACCTCGAGATCCCGCCGAGTCTCTTCTCACCGGTGATCCACCGTCTCCACGAGGCCGGCCTCACCGACAAGGGCCGCTTCGTGATCGAGAAACCCTTCGGCCACGACCTCGCCTCGGCCCGTGCCCTCCAGGCCGACCTGACCGAAAACCTGCGGGAGGACCAGATCCTGCGGATCGACCATTACCTCGGCAAGGAGCCGGTGATGGACATCACCTACCTGCGCTTCGCCAACTCGATCCTCGAGCCGGTCTGGAACCGGGACAACGTCGCTTACGTGCAGATGACGATGGCCGAGAGTTTCGGAGTCGAGGACCGTGGCCGGTTCTACGAAGGAGTCGGGGCTATCCGGGACGTGGTCCAGAACCACATGCTCCAGGTACTGGCGCTGATCGCGATAGAACCACCCAGCTCGAACCAGCACGACTCGATCCGCGCGAAGAAGCTCGAACTCTTCCAGTCGATGAGTGCCGCCGAGCCCACCCGCTGCGTGCGCGGACAGTACGACGGCTACCGGGACATCCCGGAAGTCGCCGACGATTCGAACATCGAGACCTACGCCGCCCTCCAGCTCGAGATCGACAACTGGCGCTGGGCCGGCGTGCCTTTCTACCTGCGGACCGGCAAGTTCCTGCCGGTCAAGCACACCGAAGTCAGGGTCGTCTTCAAACGGCCGCCCGGGGTCGGCATCGGCGACGGGCACAAGCCCGGCCACAACCAGATGGTGATCCGGATCGACCCGGACCCCGGCGCCCGGATGCGCTTCATCGCCAAGGCGGCGGGCGAGGACATGTTCGAGCCGGCCGACCTCGACGTCCTTTTCGAGAAGGAACCCGGTACCGAGCCCGAGCCCTACGAGCGACTGCTCGACGACGCGATCCACGGGCGCTACGACCTCTTCACGCACGCCGACGCGATCGAGGAAACCTGGCGCATCGTGCAGCCACTGCTCGACGACCCCGGCGAGGTGGTCCCCTACGAAAAGGGCACCTGGGGTCCGAAGGAGGCCGACCGGCTGGTCAAGGGAGTCTGCGAGTGGAACAGTCCCTGGCGTCCGGTGGAGCAGGCGTCGCAGCGCCGGGTACTGGGCGGCTGAGTCGCACCGCCCCTGCGCGGCGCGATCGGCGAAGATGTACCCGGACGGAGGGTCCCGAAATCGAAACCCATCAGCAGTCAGGAATCAACATTGAGTGATCTGAACATCATCGTCGAGGTCCCCAAGGGGAGCCGCAACAAGTACGAATACGACGAGGAACTCGGCGGGATCAAGCTCGACCGGTTCCTCTTCTCATCGATGGTCTACCCGGTCGACTACGGCTTCGTGCCGCATACGATGGGCGAAGACGGCGACCCCCTTGACGCGATGGTCTGTGTTTCGGAGCCGACTTTCCCGGGCTGCATCATCCCGGCGACGGCGATCGGCATCTTCCGGATGAAGGACGAAGGCCAGATCGACGACAAGGTGCTCTGCGTCCCGGCCGAGGACCCGAACTGGAGCTGGGTCGAGACTCTGGACATGCTGCCGGAGCAGCTGCGCGACGAGATTTCGCACTTCTTCTCGGTCTACAAACAGCCCGAAGGCAAGCACGTGGACGTCGACGGCTGGTATCCCAAAGAGGCCGCCATGGAGGTCATCGAGGAGTCCCTGGAGCGCCAGCGCCGTATCGACGCTCTCGACGGCTGAACGCCGGAGTTCCTGAGGTGCGGGCCCGCCGGTCCGGGCTGCCTCGAATCGCCAGGCGCGACCGGATCGTTCAGGCCGCGGCCTTGGCGGCGAGCTGACCGCAGGCGGCGTCGATGTCACGGCCGCGGGTCAGCCTGACCGTGGCGTGGATCCCGCGCTTCACCAGGGTGGACCTGAAGCGTTCGATCGTCTCCCGTGAAGAACCCTGGTACTCGTTGCCGCTCGGGTTGTAGGGGATCAGGTTGACCTTGAAATCGTTCTTCGGCAACAGCAGATCGGCCAGTTCGTGGGCGAGTTCAGGGCTGTCGTTGACCCCGTCGAGCATCAGATACTCGATGAATACCTTGCGCTTGCGGGTGTGGCGCCACTCGCGGCATGCATCGACCACCTGCCTTATCGGATACCTGTCGTTGATCGGCATGATCTGCGAGCGCAGGGCGTCGTTCGGAGCATGCAGGGAGAGGGCCAGGCGAACCGCCGGGCCCTCGGTGATGACCCGCTCGATGCCCGGCAACCAGCCGACCGTCGAAATCGTCGTATGGGAGTTCGCGATGCCGACGTCGGGCAGGCGTTCGCAGACGGCCAGTACGTTGTCGAGGTTCATCATCGGCTCGCCCATACCCATGAAAACGGTCTGATTCACCGGTTCGATACGGCGGAAGTGGAGAGCCTGGTCGAGAATTTCAGACTCGGTCAGGTTGCGCCCGAACTTCATCGTGCCGGTCGCACAGAACGTGCAGGTGAGCGGGCATCCGGACTGGCTCGAGAGGCATAACGAGCGACGGCCGTCGCGGTAGCGCATCAACACGGCCTCGACCGGCCTGCGGTCGCCGGTCATGAAGAGGGCCTTCTCGGTGCCGTCCACCGACTTCGCGGATGCATCCACCTCCAGCGTGGAGATCGGCAACCGCTCGGCCAGCCCGGAACGCAGGCCGGCCGGCAGGTTGCTCATCTCATCGAAAGAACCGGCGCCCCTGGCCAGCCACTGCCAGACCTGCGAGGTCCGGTAGGCCGGCTCGCCGAGTTCGGCCATCGTGCTTTCGAGTGACTCCAGGTCCATGGGGAGAGTGTCGCACCTGGGACCGGTTCAACCGGCCAGCCAGGCCCGGATCGCTGCTCCGTCCTGATCCAGGGCCGGGGCCCGGCGGCGGGTGCTCACAGGGGTTGCCGAGAGCTCGAGCGGCGAGCGGGGGCTGCGAACTCCGTCGAACTCGTCAACCGGATCCAGCCCGAGGGAATCGGCCAGGGCGAATCCGCCACTTATGTCGTTCACCGGCCCGGCGGGCACGCCGGCCGTACCCAGCGCCCCGGTCCAGTAGTCGACGGTATCCAGGCCCAGGCGGGACTCCAGTTCGGATCGCAACTGGTCACGGTTGCGGACCCGGTCGCTGTTTCCGGTGAAGCGCTCGTCTTCAGCCAGCTGGGGGGCGCCGAGGGTGCGTACGAGCTGGTGGAACTGGTGGTCGTTTCCGGCGCAGATCATCAGCATTCCGTCGGCCGCCGCGTAGGTGCTGAACGGCTCGATGCTCGGATGGACGTTGCCCATCCGGGAAGGCGATTCGCCGGTGTTGAGAAGGGAGGAGGCCTGGTTGGCCAGCGAAGCCAGCGCCGTCGAGAGCAGGTTCACCTCGACCCTCTGGCCGACCCGGTCCCGATCGCGGACCCTGAGTGCCGCGAGGATTCCGTTGACGGCGTTGAGGCCGGCGATCACGTCAACCAGGGCGACGCCGGTCTTGCTCGCCTCACCGTCGGCCGGGCCGGTGACCGACATCAACCCGCTCACCGCCTGGACAAGTGGGTCGTAACCCGCCATGCCTGCGCCCTCCCGGCGGCCGAATCCGGTGATCGAGCAGTAGACGAGTCCGGGGTTGGCGGCCGAGACCGTCTCGTAGTCGAGTTCGAACCGGTCCATGGTGCCGGGCCGGAAGTTCTCGATCAGGACATCGGCCCGACTGACCAGTTCCCGCGCGAGGGCTAGATCCTCCGGATCTTTCAGATCGAGTGTCAGCGAGCGCTTGTTGCGATTGACCGTCAGAAAGTAGGTCGAACGGCCTTCGGCGTCGGTGGGCGGAAGCCACGACCGGGTCTCGTCACCGGCCGGCGGCTCGACCTTGATCACCTCGGCACCGAGGTCGCCGAGAGTCATCGCGGCGAGCGGCCCGGCCAGGACCCGGCTGAAATCAGCTACGAGGATTCCGTCGAGAGCACCCATACCGACATGGTGACGGACGGCGGGGATTTCGTCACGCCAGGGTCGCCGGCCGGGTGGTGCCGCCGAGCCGCGGACTGTCCTGCAGCCGGCCTGCTTCAGGTGTCGAGTTCCGGGATGAACTCCCGGACGTGCCCGGTGATCGTCTCCCTGACCCAGCGTTTGGTCTCGGGGTCTGCCATGCGGTAGCGCCCGAGCAGCATCTTCTGGTCATCCAGAGGCAGGCCGGCGATCTCCCAGGAGACGGCCAGCCGCTCGAAGAGCAGTTCGGTCCGACGCTGCCAGATGTCGTCGACGTTGGCGGCGGCGTTGCTCATCTCCTCCCCGACCTTGGCGATCGAGCCCGGTGAGAGCTGCTGTCTGAGGACCAGCACGCCGCCGGCGGAATCGGTGTAGCTGGAGGTCGGCGGCTTAGGCCTGGGGCGGCGGTCGCGCCGGTTCTTCTTCTTCGCCATCGCGGCCATTCTTACCGCTCACGAGCTCGGCGTCCCCGAGGCCCGCGAACCTGACCTTCTTCTGGCTGTCCTGGCTGGCGAGTTCGGCGATCGCCGCGTAGAGGAGCAGGTCGATCCCGAGGCCGAAGACTGCGGTGAACTGGGAGTCGAGAAAGGAGAAGAAGCGAGTCACGAAGATCGATACGAGCAGAGCCAGACTGAAGGCCCGGTAGGCGCGCTGGTGCTCGTCGCGACGGATTCGGAAGACGCCCAGCGCCACGAAGCCGACCGAGACCATGATCGAGATCGAACGCAGACTGGCGCTGAGGCTCGACTCTTCGCCCGAGACGGTATTGCCGTCGTTGACGTCACCGACGTTGATCTCGATCGCCGCTGCACCGAGCATCGACAGCACCGCCCAGGCGACGATAACCGCGGTCAGTACCGCGCCGAACTGCGGCAGCTCGGTCAGCGCCGTGATCCTCGTATGAAGCCCGCCGGCCCAGCGCGAGAGCCGCGAAGGCTCGCCTGTAGGGGCGACGGAAACCTGGTTGAAGAAAGCCCTGGCCTGCCCGACCCGTGGGTCGTCCTGATCGGATCGGTCGAGCAACTCCATCGCTGTCTCCCGCTCGTTGTGCCGGAACTCACCGGTCACCGTCGCAGGTAGCAGTGCGAGCGCGTTTGCGAGAGCGGTCCCCGGGTCCAGGCTCTGTCGCCGGGAGAGCTCCCTGATCGCCAGGAACATGATGATGAAGATCAGGTAGATGATCCCGGCCGCCGGCTTGAAGAAGTAGTCGTTGTCTTCGGTGACGAATTTGCCGAGCTCGTCGATGAAGAAGCCGAAGCCGATTCCTCCGAGGATCGCGGTGACGACCCGCGCCCAGCGGTTGAGGTAGATCAGCGATATCCAGATCGCCAGGGCCATGAAGATTCCGCCGTAGAGCAGGTGCGCGATGTGCAGGCCGCCACCACCGAGCTGGGGGTAGTTGGTCAGCCAGAGCTGGGTCCGGATGACCAGGATCATCGTCACCGCGGCGATCAGGAACCACTCCAGCTTCTGCACGAAGTCGTACCTGCGGATCGGGTTGTTGATCAGGTGCTTCACCTGTCCCGCGGCGACTCCATGAACCATTAATAGCGGCAGCGGCTGCCGCCGACCGGGTCAACCGGCAGGTCAGCCTGACCTGTCGCCCGCGATCGGTCCGGCTACAGGTGGTCGCGACCGGGCGGCGAGTCCAGGTCGAGTTCCGGGCCCATCGGGACGACCTGGGTCGGATTGATCCCGGGATGGGTGACGTAGTAGTGGCGCTTGATGTGGTCGAAATCGACCGTCTCGCGGATTCCCGGGTACTGGTACAGCTCGCGAAGGTAGCCGGAGAGGTTCTCGTAGTCCTCGATACGCCTCTGGTTGCACTTGAAGTGGCCGACGTAGGCCGGATCGAACCTGACCAGCGTCACGAACAACCGCCAGTCGGCTTCGGTGATCGAGCTCCCGGTCAGGTAGCGCTTCTCGGCCAGCAGGTCGTCGACCCAGTCGAGCGCCTCGAAGAGGTCTATGAAGGCCTCTTCGTATGCCCACTGGGTCGATGCGAAGCCGCAGCGGTAGACACCGTTGTTGATGCTGCGATAGACCCGCTTGTTGATCTTGTCGATCTCGTCCCGCAGCGGCTCCGGGTACAGGTCGAGCTCGGGATTGCTCGCGAATTCGTTGAACTCGGAGTTGAGCATGCGGATCACTTCGGAGCTCTCGTTGTTGACGGCCCGGTTTTCCTGTTTGTCCCAGAGCAGCGGCACGGTGACCCGTCCGTCGAAGCCGGGCTTGCTCAGCTCGTAAGCCTCGGACAGGTACTCGAAGCCGTTGACCGGGTCAGGGTCCTCGTCGGTGAAACGCCAGCCGCGATCGTCGCGGACCGGATCGACCACGGTGAGCGAAATCGCCTCTTCGAGGCCCTTCAGCTTGCGCAGGATGACCGCCCTCGACGCCCAGGGACAGGCCAGGGATACGTAGAGGTGGTAGCGACCGGCCTCGGCCGGGTGGCCGGAAGAACCGTCGGCGGTGACACTGGACCTGAATACGCTCTGCTGCCGTACGAAGGCTCCACTGCTGTCGGTTTCCTTGGGGAACTGCGCTTGGGCCACTGATGCCTTTCGGTTTCGGTTCGCTGTCGGGTCAATCCTAGGCAGACGGCTCCACCGGCAGCGTCGGTGGTTGCTTCGCAACCGCGATCGACGGCTGCGCGCTGGACCAGATCGTTGTCCCGCAGGCTGGGCGACCGGTCTGAGAGGGCCTCGAAACGCTAGTTTTCGGCACCGCCACGCCGACCCCCGCCCATGCCCCGGACTTCCTTCGCCAAACGAAGCCTTGCCCTGCTCGCCGCCGCAATCGCGACCGTGGTCATGTTCGCCTCTGGCTGCGGAGACGAGGGTGGCGAAGAGCCGGAACGCACGCTGACGATCTACGTCAGCCAGCCGATGACCGGCGGACGCGGCGGTGAAGACACGGTCCAGGCGGTGGAGATCGCCGTCGCCAACCAGGGAGGCGCGATCGGCAGCGCGTCGATCGAAGTGATCGGACTCAACGACGCCGACCCGGACGGGCAGTTCGACCCCGCCATGGTCAAGGCCAACGCCCGTCGGGCGGCGGATGACCCCTCCACGATCGCCTACATCGGCGAATACGACTCGGGAGCCACCGAGCTCGCCATGCCGATCCTCAACCGGGCCGGCATCCTCCACGTCAGTTCCGGCTCGACCGCGGTCAAGTTGACCAGGCCGTCGCCTGAACTCGCCAAGAAACTGAGGCCGACCGGGATCCGCAGCTTCGCCAGGGTGATCCCGAACGACACCGTCCAGGCAGCGGCTCTGACCGAATTCATGGAAGAGGAATCGGTCGAAAAGGTGTTCGTGGTCAACGACGGCGGGACCTACGGCACCGGCCTGGAGCAGTACTTCGAGCGCACCGCCAGGACCAGGACGGCCGAGGTCGAAGCCGGCGGCACGGTCACGGAACGAACCGACCTGGCCGAGCTCGCCCTGCGGGTTGACGAGTCCGGCAGCGATGCCCTGCTCTACGCCGGATCCGACATTGCGGTCGGGCTCGATCTCTTCGAAGCGATCCACCGGGCCGATCCTTCAATCAAGCTGTTCGGCGGCGACGGTATCTCTCTGAGCGGCTTCCTCGAGGGCCTCGGCGACATCGAACTCGACACCTACGTCACCGCTCCGACCCTGCCGGCCGGCAACTATGCGGTGAGTGGTGAGGAATTCCTGAGCAGCTTCCGCGAGCAGTTCGGCCGGGACGCCGAGTCGGTTGCGATCTTCGGCTATGAAGCCGGCAACGCGGTTCTCGACTCGATCCGGATCGGCGTACGCGGCAACATTGCCACCGAGGCGATCTCGACCTTGAGGAACAGCACCCGCGACGCCTTCTTCTCGATCAGCGAGCGGCCGTCGGCCCTGGGCAGCTACTCGATCGACTCCTACGGGGATACGACCCTGACCTTCTACGGGGCCTACCGGGTCGAGAACGGCCAGCTCGTACTGGGCCGGGCGATCGACGTTCCGCTTTCCGCACTCCAGACGGTGGGCGAATGATCCTGCTGATCCTCGCCGGCATCGTCGCCCTGGGCGCCTTGGTCAGCCTCGGAGCGATCCTGCTGGTGAAGCTGCTCGTCCCCCACTACGTGACCGGATGGGAGAAGAACAGCTCTTCGGTCTTCGCCTTCGCCGGCACGCTCTACGCCCTGGTGGTCGGCTTCGTACTGGCTTTCGCCCTGCAGGGCTACCAGGAGACCAGCGCCGACGCGGGAGCGGAAGCGAACTCGGTCAGGGCGCTTTCCAGGGCGGCAACGCTTTTCGACGCCGACAGCCGCGACCGGATCGGACACGAGTTGATCTGTTATGCGCGGGCGGTAATCGACGAAGAATGGCCGCTGATGGCCGGCGGAGAACGGTCGGAGCTGGCCGGAGCCGCCAACGACCGGCTGTTCCAGACCTTCGGGCGGCTCGGAAGGACCAACAGCACCAACGCTGCGCTGTCAAGCTCTCTCGACCGCGTGCGGGAACTGGGCCAGGCCCGGGCGGCGAGGCTGCAGGCCAGCAGCGAAGACCTGCCACTCATCTTCTGGCTGTTCCTGATCGGCGGCGGCCTGATCATCTGTCTGTTTGCCGCGATCGTGATCGGCAGGGAGCGCTTCCTGATGCAGTTCATCTACCTGCTTCCGCTTGCGATGCTGCTGATCAGCTCGATCTACCTCGTCTATACCTTCGAGCAGCCGTACAGCGGCACCAACGCGATCGAACCGACCTCGATGGAGATCGCCCTCGAGTCGGTGGTCGACTTCGTGCCGGACCCCAGGGCCGACCGGCCCTGCCCCTGATTTCGTAGCGACGGCCGCGTCCACCTGATCCGGGCGGGCAAGTTATAGGCTGCCAAGCCCCGATGCCCGCCCCGCTCCTCTCAATCGAAGGTGTGCTCACCGAGATGAAGGAACGGTTCCTGGCGAACCGGGACCTGATCGTCAGGGTGACGCTGCTCTTCGCCCTGCTCTCGGTCCTGATCGCCGCGGCCGGCTCCGGCGGGGCGTTCGGAGAGGCAGTCTCACTCGGGCTGTCGCTGCTGGCCGGAGTCGCCTACACCGGGATGATCATCCACCTGCTCTGCGTCCCCGGAAGCGACGAAGATCTGGCCGGGCTGTGGAAGGGAATCCTGCCGGTTCTCGCCAGGCTGATCTGGGTCACCCTGCTGACCGGGCTCATGGTCGTTGCCGGGCTGCTGCTTTTCATCGTGCCCGGCCTGATCCTGATCACGATCTGGTCGGTCGCGATCGAGTCGGTCGTGGTCGAGCGGGCAACGGTCCTCGGCAGCCTGAACCGCAGCAGGGAGCTGATCCGCGGAAACGGCTGGCGGGTATTCCTGTTCCTGGTCGTGCTCGCGCTGATCCTGCTCATGGCGGTGACCCTGGCGCTGCTCGTCGCGGCGCCTTTCGGCACCGGCCTGCTCGGAGCCGCAGTCTCGGCCTTCACCGTCGCGGCGCTGGTCAACCCGATTCTGGTCATCGGTCCAGCTTCGCTCTACAACTGCCTGACCGGCAACTCACTGGCCGATCAGACCGAGGGAGACGATCCGGATCCAGCCGGGGGCATGCCTGGCGGTTACACCGATCCGGACCGGGGCTGAGGCGGCGGGGGTAGGCTGCACGACATGGAGACCTACCGGACGCCCGACGACCGTTTCGAGAACCTTCCCGGCTTCCCCTGGCAGCCGAACTACCGCGAATGGCAGGGGATGCGGCTGGCCCACATCGACGAGGGCGACGGCCCGCCCGTCCTGATGCTTCACGGAGAGCCGACCTGGGGTTTTCTGTACCGCAAGGTCATGGCCCCGTTGCTGGAGGCCGGCTATCGCTGCGTGGTGCCGGACCTGCCCGGCTTCGGCCGTTCCGACAAGCCGGTGGACGACGAGTGGTACACGATGGACCGCCACACCGATGCGGTGGTGACCCTGATCGACGAACTGGATCTGACCGACGTCACCCTGGTCTGCCAGGACTGGGGCGGGCCGATCGGGCTGCGCACGGCGACGATCGAGCGGCCGGAGAGGTTCTCCCGGCTGGTCGCCATGGATACGGGCATCTTCAACGGGCGCCAGAAGATGAGCGAGAACTGGTTCCACTTCCGCGACTTCATCGCCAGCCACCGGGACATCCGGATCGAGATGCCGATCCGCGGCGCCTGCGCGACCGAACTCAGCGACGAGGTCGTGGCCGCCTATACGGCCCCCTTCCCGAACGAGGAGTCGAAGGCCGGGCCCAGGACCTTCCCGCCGATGATCCCGCTCGAGCCCGATGCGCCGGGGGCCGCTGCCGGCCAGGCGACGGCCGAGTACCTGAGTACGGACGACCGGCCGGCGCTGTTGCTCTGGGCCGATTCGGACCCGGCTCTGCCGCTCGACCCGGTCGGCCGCAAGGTGCAGACCCTGTTCCCGACCGCCGAGCCGCTGACCGTCATCGAGAACGCCGGCCACTTCCTCCAGGAAGACCAGGGCGAGCTGATCGGCAACAAGATCGCCGAATGGCTCCGATCTCAGGGCTGATTAGCCGGGAACCGGAGGTAGACGGTCCGCGGCGCAGCAGTAATCTCATCGCCATGGGGGTGAAACGGTCCTGAGCGAATCATCGGCACCGAAGAAGCAGGGACTGGTTCTCGCTTCGCTGATCCTGGTCGCCGCGGTGGCGAACCTCAATCTGGCGGTCGCGAACGTCGCCCTGCCCGACATCGGCAAGGCCTTCGACGCCAGCCAGACCTCGCTCAACCTGGTCGCGGTGGGTTACTCGCTCGGCCTCGCGACCTCGGTGCTCTACTTCGGCGCGGTCGGCGACCGCTACGGGCGCAAGACGATGCTGTTCCTCGGCACGGGCCTGGCAATACCGGCCTCGATCCTCGCCGCTTTCTCGCCGACCATCGAGATCCTGTTCGTCGCCCGGGTCTTCGGTGGCCTCGCCGCCGGCATGGCTTTCCCGACCACGCTTGCGCTGATCACCGCGCTGTGGTCGGGACCGGGCCGGACCAAGTCGATCGCGCTCTGGTCCGGACTCGGCGGCGCGATCTCCGCCCTCGGGCCGCTGATCTCGGGGGCGCTGCTGACCCAGTTCGACTGGGGATCGGTCTTCCTGGTGACGATTCCGCTCGCGCTGATCGCGCTGGTCATGGCCGCGAAACTGGTTCCGGCCCACGTCAACGAGACCACCGACCCGGTGGACCACCTCGGCGGCATGCTCTCGATCCTTATGGTCGCCGGAGTCGTTCTGGCGATCAACTTCGTACCGCCCACCTATGCGGTGACGACCATGCTCGGACTGCTGGCGATCGGCCTGGCCGCCGGCGCCGGCTTCTTCATCCGCCAACGCCGCGCCAGGAACCCCCTCTACGACCTCGAAGTCGCCGCCAGACGCATCTTCTGGGTCGCCGCAGTGGCCGGGATCATCGTCTTCGGAACGCTGATGGCGGCGATGTTCATCGGCCAGCAGTACCTGCAGAACGTGCTCGGTTACTCGACCCTCGATTCCGGCCTGGCCATCCTGCCCGCGGCCGTCTTCCTGGTCCTGATCGCCCCACGCTCCGCCAAGATGGTCGAAAGGTACGGAGCCAGGGTCACCCTGCTGGTCGGCTACCTGTTCTGCTTCCTCGGTTTCGTCGCGATGCTGACCCTCTGGGACGAAGGCGCCGCCTACTGGAAGATCGGCCTCGGCTACGCCCTGGTCGGCGCCGGTGTCGGCTTCGCCGGTACCCCGGCCTCCCACTCCCTGACCTGCTCGGTTCCGGTGCGGCGGGCCGGCATGGCCTCGGCGACCTCCGACCTGCAGCGCGACCTCGGCGGGGCGATCATGCAGTCGATGCTCGGCTCGGTCCTGACGGCGGGCTATACGGCCAAGTTCGCTTCCCTGATCGCGTCTTCACCCGACTCCGACAAGGTCTCGGCCAAGACCGAGGCCGAACTCGAGAACTCGTTCTCCAGCGCCGCCAATACCGCCGAGCAGTACCCCCAGTACGCCAAGCAGATCATCGCCGCCGCGAGAGAGTCCTTCCTCCAGGGGGACCAGTGGGCCTATGTCGCGGGCATGGCCGCGATCGCGCTGGGTGCGGCGCGTGGTCTGGTTCCTCTTCCCGAAGCACAAGGACGAACTGCGCCTGCTCGATCGAGTACAGCGCCGAAGACGAAGAGTCTCCGAAGGCCCGTCGCCGGTCAGCTGACCGCTTCGCCCGCCTGGTTCTCGCGGGCCTGCTGGCAGCGCCCCGAGCATCACCTCCGGCGGCTGGGCCCCCGAAACGAGCAGCGAGCGGTCGATCACGAAGGCCGGCACACCCGTCAGGCCGAGCTCATGGGCCTCCCCCAGCTCATCCCCGACCTCGGCCTTGAATCTCTCGCCGGCCAGCATCTCGGACCCGGTCTCGGAGTCGAGGCCGGCCCGCGCGGCGATTTCGGCCAGCGCCTCCCGATCGGCCAGGTTCTCGCCGTGAGTGAAATAGGCCTCGAACAACGCCTCGACCATCTCGTCCTCGCGGTCGAGTGAGCGGGCCAGGTGAAGCAGCCGGTGAGCGTCGAAGGTATTCACGTGCACCACACCCTCGAAGTCCATGTCGAGGCCGGTCGACTCGGCCATCGCTGCGACCCGCCCGCTCATCTGCCGGGCCTGTTCGACGGTGATTCCATACTTGGCCGCGAGCAGGCTGTGGGTCTCGCCGCGGGGTTCGCTCGGTGCCGCCGGGTCGAGCTGGAAGCTGCGCCAGGTGACTTCGACTTCGTCGGCGTAGGGAAAGGCCTCAAGCGCCCGTTCGAAGTGCCGCTTGCCGATGTAACAGAACGGGCAGGCGACATCGGAAAAGATCTCGACTCTCACCCCCTGAGCGTAACGACCAGCCCCGGGTGGGTTCCCTGGGGCCGCCACGACCGCCGAAGGCCGCTGCGACTAGGGTTGCGGCAATGGCTGACTTCATCTACACGATGTACAAGGTGTCCCGATCGCATCCGCCGAACAAGGACGTGCTGGTCGACATCTCGCTCAACTTCCTGCCGGGGGCCAAGATCGGGATCCTCGGCTACAACGGCGCCGGCAAGTCCACCCTGCTCAGGATCATGGCCGGCACCGACACCGAATACCAGGGCGAGGCCCAGCTCCGGCAGGGCGCAACGGTGGGAATGCTGGAGCAGGAACCCCACCTCGATGAGAGCAAGGACGTCAAGGGCAACGTGGAAGACGGCGTGAGGGAGACACGCGACCTGCTCGACCGCTTCAACGAACTCGCCGCCAACTACTCCGAAGAGACGGCCGACGAGTTCGGCCGGCTCCAGGCGAAGATCGACGCCGCCGACGCCTGGAACCTCGACACCATGCTCGACAACGCGATGGACGCCCTGCGTCTGCCGCCCGCTGATGCCGACGTGAGCAAGCTCTCCGGTGGCGAGCGGCGGCGCGTGGCCCTCTGCCGGCTGCTGCTCAGCTCACCCGACCTGCTTCTGCTGGACGAACCGACCAACCACCTCGACGCCGAGTCGGTCGCCTGGCTCGAACGCTTCCTCGAGGAGTACAAGGGCACGGTCGTCGCCGTTACCCACGACCGGTACTTCCTCGACAACGTCGCCGGTTGGATTCTGGAACTGGACCGCGGCCGCGGCATTCCTTTCGAGGGCAACTACTCGTCCTGGCTCGAACAGAAACAGGAGCGGCTTAACCAGGAGGAGCGCAAGGAGACAGCCCGGTCCCGCACCATCGCTTCGGAACTCGAATGGGTGCGGGAGAACCCGAAAGGCCGGCGCAAGAAGTCCAAGGCCCGCCTGGCCCGCTACGAAGAGCTTTTGGCCGAAGAAAAGAACGTACGACTGGACTCGGTGCAGATCCACATCCCGGCCGGCCCGCGGCTGGGCGGAGTGGTGATCGAAGCCGAAGACATCAAGAAGGGCTTCGGCGACCGGCTGCTGGTCGAGGACCTCTCTTTCAAGCTGCCTCCGGCCGGCATCGTCGGCGTGATCGGCCCCAACGGCGCCGGCAAGACGACGCTGTTCCGGATGATCGTCGGCGACGAAAAGCCTGACAGTGGAAACCTGCGCCTGGGCGAGACCGTCCAGCTTGCATACGTGGACCAGTCCCGCGACTCTCTCGATCCCGAGAAGAGCGTCTGGGAGGAGATCTCGGCAGGCGACGAGACGATCGACGTCGGTGGCCGCGAAATGAACTCCAGGGCATATGTCGGTGGCTTCAACTTCAAAGGCAGCGACCAGCAGCGCAAGGTGGGAGTGCTTTCCGGAGGCGAGCGCAACCGGGTCCATCTGGCCAAGCTGCTGCGATCGGGCGGAAACCTGCTGCTGCTCGACGAGCCGACTAACGACCTCGACATCGACACCCTGCGGGCCCTGGAAGAGGCGCTGCTCGGTTTCGCCGGTTGCGCGGTGGTCATCTCGCACGACCGCTGGTTCCTCGACCGCGTGGCCACCCACATCCTCGCCTTCGAAGGCGACTCCGAGGTCGTCTGGTTCGAAGGCAACCTCGATGCCTACGAAGAAGACCGGCGGCGACGCCTCGGCCCGGAAGCCGACCGCCCCCACCGCATCACTTACAAGAAGCTCGTACGCGACTGAGTCCTGTCAGGTCACCTGCCCGGGCCCGCCCGGTTTGTCCTTGATCAGAAGGCGCAATGTCGGAGGCGGCTCCCGTCCGGAGCGAACGGATGGGGGCGGTTTCTCTGGCGGGTGCCGCGCGTATATGATCGCGGTCGCAAAAAAAGATTTTCGGGTACCGCTACTTCTGCTTCGAAGGGGGGTTTCGAAGTCTTGTAGCGCCTAAACCAAACCTAAATGGAGGAGTTGTCTTGTTCTCGAGTCACAAGAGTCGTCTGAGACCTGTGCTTTTCGCACTCGTCGCAATGCTTTCGTTCGGCGCATTCGCCGGACCGGCCCAGGCCAAAAAGCCGAAGCCGGTATCGGTATTCCCGGCCCCGAAGACTCCCGTCGCCTCTGACGAGACGACTTTCAGCTTCCGTGGCCTGAAGCCGAAGAACCTGGGCAAGGTCCGGCTTGTCGGCGGGCAGACCGGCAAGGTCGGGCTATACGCGGCTGAAGCACTCGGACGGCAAGGGCGTAAGCATCGTGCCGAAGAAGTCCTTCGTCGCCCGGCGAGAAGGTCAGGGTCTACACGAACAAGCGGATCAAGCTGACCAACAAGGGTGACTTCTGGGTCAGGATCGGCAAGTTCTATGGCGACGATGACAGCGACCCCGGTCCCGGCAACCCCCCGGCGAATGACGGCCTCAAGTCACGGCCCGAGCTGAAGCCGCCGACGCTCGACGTCCTGGTCAACAAGCCGGAAGCTTCGGACGGCAAGGTCTTCTTCGCTCCGAAGAAGGACGGCGCCACCATCGCCGACAACAACGGACGGATCCGCTGGTACCGGCCCTCCGGCATCGCCACCAAGGGAAGCGAGTACTACAACTTCCAGCCCCAGACCTACAAGGGTCGCCCCGTCCTGACCTACTGGCTCGGGGCATCCGGTGTCGCCGGCTTCTCGCAGGTCGGTGCCTACGAGATCCTGAACAACAAGTACAAGAAGATCGCCAGCATCACGCCGGGCAACGGCTACGCGGCGAACATCCACGAGTTCGAACTGACCGGCCGGGACACAGCACTCGTCCAGGCCTACGTGGGTGTCAAGTACGACCTGACCCCCGTAGGAGGAGCCAAGGACGGCAAGATCCTCAACAACGTGGTGCAGGAGATCGACATCAAGACCGGTGCGGTCCTGATGGAGTGGAATGCACTCGGCACCGTCGGCCTGAAGGCCAGTGAGACCTCCCCGCCGGAAGACGGGGGACCCTGGGACTACCTGCACATCAACGCGACCAAGGCTGACGGAGACTCGGTTCTGATCTCCGGTCGCCGGACCAGCACCATCTACCGGGTCTCCCGCAAGACGGGCAAGATCAAGTGGAGGCTGCGTGGCGACGGTGTCAAGCCGAAGACCAACGACTTCAAGATCGGGTCGGGAGCGCAGTGGGGCTACCAGCACGACATGGAGCGCCTGCCGAACGGCAACATCTCCATGTTCGACAACGGTGCCGACCGGCCCAACACCAACCTGCCCGTCGTCAACGACGAGTCGAGCATCCTGATCCTGAAGCTGTCCGGCAAGGGCAATAACCGCAAGGCCTCACTGGTCAAGCGCTACACCCACGAGCCGGATCCGGTAGTCGCCCTCTCCCAGGGCAGCGCCAGGCCGCTCGAGAACGGCAACTGGTTCGCCGGCTGGGGGCAGGTCTCCCAGATGACCGAGTTCGCCCCCGACGGAGAGGTCGTATGGGATGCGACTTTCTTCAACTCGGCGGTCAACTCCTACCGGTCCTTCAAGGCGCCCTGGAGGGGCAACCCGCAGGACCGCCCGGCGATCGCCAGCGAAGCTGACGGTGGCGGTGCCATGGTCTACGCCAGCTGGAACGGCTCGACCGACGTCCAGAGCTGGAAGGTCTACACCGGCGCGAATGCCGGCAGCCTCAGCGAGGCCGCCAGCTCGACCTGGAAGGGACTCGAGACAGAGATCCCGGTCCCGGCGGCAGGAGCCGTCTTCCAGGTGGCTGCTCTCGACTCCCAGGGCAATGAGCTCGGGCGTTCGGGTGTTGCCCCGCTCGGAGATCAGCTCCGCTAGTTGCAGCTCCGGGGCCCGGTGCCCCGTCAGGTAACCCAAAGAGGGGCCCCGGACGGGGCCCCTCTTTTTCTTTCGATGCCGAGCCCGGGCATCAGCCGGCGGGGCTACAGAAAGTCTTCGGATACCAGCGCTACTTTCCGAATCCCCGAGGGTTTGGAGTCCTTGTAGCGCCTAAACCAAACCTAAATGGAGGAGTTGTCTTGTTCTCGAGTCACAAGAGTCGTCTGAGACCTGTGCTTTTCGCACTCGTCGCAATGCTTTCGTTCGGCGCATTCGCCGGCGCGGTCCAGGCCAAGAAGCCCGTTTCGGTCTTCCCGGCTCCCAATTCCAACTACGCATCTGACGATACGACGTTCAGCTTCCGCGGCCTGAAGGCGAAGCAGCTGGGTCCTGTTCGAGTAGTCGGCTCTCAGAGCGGCAAGCGGGCAACCACGCGCCTTCGACACTCCGACGGGCGCGGCGTCAGCGTCGTACCGAAGGGCCTCTTCAAACGCGGCGAGACGGTTCGCGTCTACACCAAGCGCAAGATCAAGCTGACCAAGAATGGTGACTTCAAGGTCAGGATCGGCGATTTCTACGGCAACGACGACAAGAGCGCCGTACCACCGGGTGGCGTGAGCCCAAACCCCGCTCTCAAGTCACGTCCCGACCTTAGGCCTCCGTACCTGAATGTCCTCACCCCTGGCACTGATGCGGAAGCTCGGAAAGGTGCTTCTACGCGCCGGCCCAGTTCGGCATGGCCATCGCCGATAACTACGGCCGGATGAACTGGTTCCGTCCGGTCAGCTTCGGCGGAAAGGGCGACCGCGTCGCCAACTTCCAGAAGCAGAAGTACAAGGGCCGCAACGTCCTGACCTACTGGAAGGGCGCCAATACGGTCCAGTCGCTTCACCCAGCTGGGTACCTACGACATCCTCAACAACAAGTACAAGAAGATCGCCAGCGTCAGCCCGGGCAACGGCTACAAGCCCGACGTCCACGAATTCCAGATCACGCCGCGAGATACTGCGCTGGTGCTGGCCTACCGTGGTGTCAAGGCCGACCTGAGCAAGTGCGGAGGACACGAAGAAGGACCGCGTACTGGACAATATCGTCCAGGAAGTGGATATCAAGACAGGTGCGGTCCTGTTCGAGTGGCATGCCCTCGACGCGATCGGACTCGGTGCCAGCCAGCAGCCGGTGGCAGCCCCGACCGAAGCCAACCCGTTCCCGACCTGGGACTACGCGCACTTCAACGCGGTCCACTGGGACGGGAAGTCCGTTCTGGTGATCGGCCCGGGCCACAAACTCCGTCTACCGCGTCGAACCGGGCCAACGGCCAGGGTCCAGTGGAGGCTGCGTGGTGACGGGATCAAGGCGAAGACGAGCGACTTCAAAGTCGCGGCGAATGCCCGATTCGGCTACGCAGCACGACGTGCGCCGGACCAAGGACGGTCACATCTCGCTGTTCGACAACGGCTCTCAGCCCTCAGCCGGCCCGGGTTCACCGCCGCTAGACCCGGCCGTGAACCTCGACGTCGAGCGGACTAGTGCTGAAGCTGTCTGGTAAGGGCAATAGCCGCAAGGCCTCACTGGTCAAGCGCTTCAGCTACCCCGGTGACGGCCTCGTCGGCCTTTGCCACCGGTGGCGCCCAGCCGCTCTCCAACGGCGGCATGTTCGTCGCCTGGGGCACGGTGCCGCAGATCACCGAGTACAACGCCGCCGGAGACATCGTCTTCGACGCGACGCTGCCTCCCGGTGGTTTCTTCAACTACCGCAGTTCGAAGACCAAGTGGGCCGGTAACCCGCAGGATCGTCCCGCGATCGCCAGCGAAGCTGACGGTCCAGGAGCGACGGTCTACGCCAGCTGGAACGGCGCGACCAAGATCCGCACCTGGAAGGTGTTCACCGGAACCGACGAGAACAGCCTGACCGAGGCCGCCGAGTCGAAGTGGACCGGCCTGGAGACGGCGATCGCCATCCCGGCGGCCGGTGCCAACGTCAAGGTCGTCGCTTACGACGGTGCCAGGGCAACGAGCTCGGTGAATCCGGACTCGTGGCCATCGGCGAGCAGTCCCGCTGACCAGCAGCCCGGCCGCAACGGGCCGGAACGCCGCTTCAACAGAAAGGGCCCCTCACGGGGCCCTTTCTGTTGCCGGGCTGAGCGTGAAGCTCCGGTGAGGCCGGGCGACGGGCCCGTCTTGCATGGCCCGCCAGCCGCTGTCCACCCCTCAGACTCGCCGATCGACCGACTCGGGCAGGTAGGCGGCGCACCGCGAGCCGTAATCCTCGTCGGCGCCGCGGTAGCTGTCACCGAATGCCCGGGGCTGGCCGGAGTGACCACGCAGCAAGTCGAACTCCGATCCATAACGACAGGATTCACCGGGCCGGGCGCGGCGGTCGCCGCAGCAACGGGATCAGGATCCGGCCGAGGTCAAGACCCGGCGCCGGAATTCAGGGGCGTCGGGCTACCATCGACCGACTCCGACGCTGGTCAGCGACGCTGCGGTGGGCTAGAGGCCGGCGCCGTGGGGCGGGAAGTTCTGCTCCATGGCGATGCGGGGGTCGTCACCGATGCCCTTGCTGTCGGGTGACTTCGAAGCGACTCCTTGCGGCGGGGCCGCGGGCGGCAGGGCCAGCCTGACGACCGACCAGTCGCCGTCTTCACCCTTTCGGGCGATCCAGCTGTGGGTCTCGCGCTCGGGGCTGGTCTCGGCCAGTTCCGCGCAGCGCGCCCGGGCCTGCTGCTCGGTCATCTCGCCCCGAGCGGCATCGCGGCCGCATTCGAGCTGGCTGCCTGGCGGCGGACCGCCGACCGACCGCCAGACAGCCGGGGCTCCGGCTGTCCTGGCGATCGGCCCTGCGGCTGCCTCGAATCACTTGATGCGGATGACCACCTTGGCGGTCTTGGACTTGTTGCCGAGCTTGTCCCGGGTCTTGACCTTGACTACGGTCTTGCCCTTCTTGCGGATCTTCTTGACCTTCGGCACCGACTTCTTGTTGAGGCCGACTCCGGCGCTTCCGTCGGGCAGTTTGGCATCGGACTTGCCTACGACCTTGACCCGGACCTTGCCGCGGTAGGTGTTCTTGCCGATCTTCTTGCCCTTGACCTTGATCTTCGGCTTCTTCGGGCCGGTGCGGTCGACCTTGATGTTCTTCAGCTCTTCCGAGAAGGGCGTCGTCCTTACGATTTCCTCGTAGAAGTTGTTGGCCGGGATTATCGTGGTGCTCTTGACCCGGTAGCTGTGGGTACCCTGGGGCTCTTTCTTCAGGACCGGGTTCGCACCCTCGGCGTCGCTTGCGGTCTTCCAGCCGCCCTTGGCCGACTTGCGCTCGACCAGGAACGTGGTGTCAGGCGCCTCGGTGCCGACCCAGGTCAGACCGACGTTGTTCTTGGTCTTCTTCTTGCCGGTTGCCATCGGCGCGGTCGGCCGCAGTCCGGCGAACTGGCGCGAAATAGCCTTCAGCCGCTCGGCGTCCTCCGGCAGGATGAAGCCGGTCTCCAGGAACTCGTCGGTCGCCTGCGAGTACTGGTTGACGTAGTCGGCGTGGTCGGTGTAGAGAGCGGCGAGCTGCTCGTCGGTGAACGGGGTACTCGAGCCGAGCAGGCCACAGAACAGCGAAAAGACGCTGCTTCCCGGTGCCGGGGAGTTGACACCGTCGTTGACGGCGGTCGGCACGGTGATTTCCGGGTAGCGGATACCTCCGGCCGCGATCCCGTTGGCATCACGGATCAGTTCGTCGTCACCGTCGTACTGGCCGCGTGGTGCGATCGGAGGCGCGGTTCCATCCTCGACCCAGTCGACCAGGCCCTTGATCGCCCGGTTGGCGGTGAACGGCATCTGGACTATCGGAAAGCGGGGGTTTCTCGCACTGGACCGTGATCGGCAGGAAGTCGCGGTTGAGGAGCGCCTGCGGCGTTGAACCCGGCCTGCCGCGGCAGGTGCGAGGCACCGGCGACTTCCCAGTGGCGGATCGATGCCGTGTCCGGATAGTCGGACACAGGACGGGGAGTGCGGTTTTCGCTCTCGGTGAGGACCCGGATCAGCTTTTCGGGCCGGTCGTCGCGGACCACCGAACCGCAGACCGTCAGCAGGTAGGCGTCGGCGATCCCCTGGAGCGGGTTGATTTCGTTGTGGTGGGTCGCGAGACGGCCGCAGGACTGCGATTCACCTGAGGCGATGACAGTGCCGGCGTTGATTCCGCCGAGTGGGTCGACTCCGGTGCCGTTGCCCTTGATCGCGTTCAGGGCGGCCCCGAAGACGTCGTAGGAAAGAGCGTCGAATCTGGCCGAGTCGCGGTCCATTGCCGTTGACCGTGAGACCTGCGTACCGCGTCGGATCGAAGGCGAGGAGCGAGTTGACGCCGGTGTTCTGGGCGGTCACGCCGACGAAGGTGTAGCCGTTCTTGAGCATGAACTCAGGGTCACCGAACCAGTTCC
The DNA here is from genome assembly GCA_963709375.1 of uncultured Solirubrobacterales bacterium. GTDB lineage: Bacteria > Actinomycetota > Thermoleophilia > Solirubrobacterales > 70-9 > 67-14. The sequence continues at coordinate 66,599 of CAVPWA010000009.1, read as the reverse complement.
ACTCGACGTCCTGGGTCAGAGTGACGTTGTTCCATTCGGCCACGACGGTGCCGTTTGCGTCTGCCGGGTCGGCCGGGCGCCGGACGACGAGGCGGGTCTTGAACGGGTAGGTACCGTCACCGTCGTTGCGCACGGCATCCTGGGTGAAAGGGCCGCTCGTATCGTAGGTGTAGCCGTCGCCCTCGATGAAGTACTCCTCCTCGACGTAGCCGTAGGAGTCGAGGTCGATGTCGGTGGCGAGGAACGGATACGAGTCCGCAGTAGCCGGCACCGGACCGGTCACGGCAGGTACAGGGACGGAGGACCAGGCGGACGCGGCGGTTGCCCCGAATCCGATAGCGGAACCGAGTACGGCGATCACTACGGCAAGCAGGCGATGCTTCATCAAGGTAGTCCTTCTCCCAACGTATATTCGGCTGCGATCCTGCCTGCCCGATCTGGATCGCGCCGCGGTTCCCGCTGCCCTGTCTCTCCCTCAAACACGATACTGGAGAGTTAGTTTCGCCGCAACTGTTTTCCTGAATCATCTTTCATGTTTTGGCCCGTAGAATCCGGTCGATGAACAACTCCAGCGAGCAGCAGGGACCGATCGCCGTCTACGGCGCCACCGGCTATACGGGCCGGCTGATCGCCGCCGAACTCGACCGGGCCGGAGTCGGCTTTCGACTGGCCGGACGCAGCCGGGAGAAGCTCGACCGGCTGGCCGGGGATCTCGACAGCCAGGTCGAAGTCAGGGCGGTCTCGCTCGACGACCGGCGTGGCCTGCGCGACCTGCTCGCTGACTGCTCTGCGGTGATCGCCTGCGCCGGTCCGTTCCACCTCCACGGCGAACCGGTGATGAGCGCAGCCGTTGACACGGCGACCCATTACCTCGATACGACCGGCGAGCAGCCCTTCATGAGGCTGGCATGGGAGAGCTACGACCGCCCCGCCAAAGAAGCCGGAGTGGCCGTTATCCCCGGGATGGGCTTCGACTACGTGCCCGGAGACATGATCGCCGCGCTGACCGCCTCGGGAATGGGCGAACTCGACACCGTGAGGCTTGCTTACCGGACGAAGATGCAGCCGACTCGCGGCACGATGCTCTCGGCCCTCGAGATGATCAAGGGCGGCGACGCCGAGTGGCGCGATGGACGGCTTCAGCCTGCCGACCAGTCAACCGCCCGGGGCAGCTTCGACTTCGGAGCCCCCCTGGGTGAGAAGAGGATGACGCGCTACCCGGCCGGCGAGCACGTGACCGTGCCCCGGCACCTCGATACGAAACGGGTCGAGACGATGCTGAGCGCCGACTCGTTCGCCCCCGGCCCGGCCGAGGCCCTGCTGCCGGCCTTCTTCCGTGGTGCCGGCCTGGCGATGCGCACGCCGCTGAGAAACCTCACCGCAAAGCTGATCCCCCGCCTTCCCGAAGGTGCCAGCCCGGAGCAGAGGGAGGAGTCCCACTTCACGATCGGCTGTGAGGCCGTCGCTGGCGGGCGGGTATCGAGGGGAATGATCTCGGGGCGCGATATATACGGGCTTACCGCGGCGCTGATCGTCAGGGGCGCGACGATCGCCGCCGAGGGTGGCATCGAAGCCACCGGGGCACTCGCTCCGTCACAGGCCTTCGACCCGCAGGTCTTCCTCCGGCAGTTCGGTGAGTTCGGCCTCGAGTGGGAAGTGACGCCGGCCGCCTGAAGCGGCGGGTGATCAGACTCGCCGGGGCCTGACCTCGCCCGCATCCTCGTGTTCGGGAGCGTCCGGCGGCAGCCCTTCGAGGCTCTTCGCATACAGCCGGGCGAAAGGCCTGGAGCTGATCCCGTGAAGGAAGACGCTGGCCAGCACGGTGACCGTGGTGGCGGAGATGATCAGGTCGAGGCTGGGCAGGTCCGGCTCCTCCTTGAGCACGACCAGGGCGAGGATGATCGAAGCCAGTCCCCGCGGGCCGAACCAGCCGATGAAAGCGACCGACGCCCGGCTCAGGCCGGTGCCGGCAAGCGCGGCCGCCACCGGCACCATCCTGACCAGGGTCAATGACAGCGCCGCGAAAGCGATCACGCCCAGCGAGGCATCACCGAGGTAGCCGATCGCCACCGTCCCGAATACGAAGAAGACGACCAGGCTGAGCAGCTGGCCCTCACGCTCGGCGAAGCTCAGCATGTGTTCACCGAAGTCTTCCTGGAACCGGGCGACCGCACAGGCCGGCCACGAAGGCGGCGATGAATCCGTTGCCGCCGGCCGCGTCGGCCAGCGCCCAGACGCCGATCGCGATCGCCACGAGTGAAAGCCGCTTGAAGGTATGCGTCATCGCCCGGCGCTGGATCGCCCGGTCAACCAGCCATCCCGAGCCGCCGCCTATGAAGAAGCCGACGGCGACGCCGATCGCCACCTGCTCGATGCCGAAGGTAAACCACCCGGCCGCGTCGAGCGAAGCCTGGTCGACGGCCAGGCCGAGAAAGAGGAAAAGGAAGGGGATCGAGAGCCCGTCGTTGAGGCCGGCCTCCACGTTGATCGTCTGTCGGATCTTCTCGGGTACCAGTCGGCTGCTGACCACGGCGTGGCCGAGCGCGGCGTCGGTCGGAGCCAGGATGGCGGCGATCACCGCGCCCTCCCAGAACTCGAGCCCGACCAGCAGCACGGCCGCGGCGGCGGTACCGGCCATCATCGTGAGCGGCATTCCGATCGCGAGCAACCGGGCCGAGAGCGCGCCGTCGGCACGAAGCTCCCGGAGGTCGCTGCGCGACGCGTCGGAGAACAGCACGACCACCAGTGCGACTTCAGCGACGATCAGGGCCGGCTCGCCGGTCGGGTCGAAAGTGGCGAAACCCAGCAGCTCCGGCCCGCAGATGATGCCGGCGGCGACGAAGACCATCGGTGCCGAAATGTTCGCCCAGAGCAGGGCCCGCGAGACCAGCGCGTAGCCGAGGAAGACCGCACTGATCACGCCCAGTTCAACCATGGCCACCCCTCATGCCGGTGATGATCTCACGACTGCGTAGAACCGGCACTAAGCTCGTGCTGTGGGGCACCCTGACCCGGTCAAGAAGGATCTTCGCCTGTTCGTCGCCCTCGACCCTCCGCAGCGGGTCCGCGACGAAGTCGAAGCCTGGGCCCGGCAGACGGCTGGAACGGATCGAAAGATGCGCCCCGTACCGGCCGCCAACTGCCACATCACCCTGGCCTTCCTCGGCAGCCGCAGCGAGTCTGAGGTCGGCCTGATCGAAGCTGCGCTCGAATCCTCCACGTCGGCCGTTACCGGCCTTTCGCTCGGTGCTCCCGTCTGGTTGCCCCGGAAACACCCGAGGGCACTCGCCCTCGAAGTACACGACAGCCTCGGTGAGCTGAAGGCCTGCCACGCGGGGCTGGCCTCGGCCCTGGCCGAAGCCGTCGGATGGCGCCCGGAACGAAGGTTCCGGCCCCACCTGACCGCGGCCAGGATGGGTCGCGGTGTGTCACCGGCGGAGACGGCGATGCCGGTCTCCCCCATGCTGGACTTCGACGGAGAGGCGGTCAGCCTCTATCGGTCGCAGCTGCTTGCCGGGGGTGCCCGATACGACGCACTGGCGAGCGTCAGGCTCTGAACGACGTCGGCCGGCTTCAGTCCCCGGCCGGGTATTCGCCGTCCCTGAGGGCGCCGGCCATCGCGTGGTAGCCGGAATCCACATGGAGGATCTCGCCGGTGATACCCCGGGCAAGATCGGAAAGCAGGAAGCCGACCGCGTCGGCGACCGGGACCGGGTCGTAGGGATCCCACTTCATCGGGGCCCGGGTATCCCAGGCGTGGATCAGCTTTTCGAAGGCCGGGATGCCGCCGGCGGCCCGGGTGTGAAGGGGACCGGCCGCGATCAGGTTGGCGCGGATCCCGAGCGGACCCAGGTCCCGGGCCACGTAACGGTTGACCGACTCGAGACCGGCCTTGATCACTCCCATCCAGTTGTAGACGGGCCAGGCGCCTGCCGAGTCGAAGTCGAGCCCGACCAGGGAGCCTCCCTCGGGCGGGGCGAAGTCACGCAGCAGCTTGCCGAGCGAGGCATAGGAATAAGCGCTGGTGTGGAAAGCCAGGTTGAGGCCTTCCGGGCGGGTGGAAAAGAAGTCCCCGGCCAGGGCGTCGCGCGGTGCGAAAGCGACCGCATGCAGGACCCCGTCAAGGGCTCCCCACTTGGAATCGACCCTGGCTGCGAGGGCTTCGTGATCCTCGGCGCTGGTCACGTCCAGTTCGACTACCTCGACCTCTTCCGGCAGCTTGGCCGCCGTCTCCAGGGTCAGGTCACGGTCTCGGGGAAAGGCGGTCAACAGGACTTCTGCGCCAGAGATCAGAGCCTTCCTGGCGGCGGTGAAAGCGATGCTGTCGTCGTTGACGACACCGGTGATTATCAGTCTCTTCTCGTTGAGCAATGTTCTCCAGAGGGGATTTAGAGGGGTGGGTCTTTAAGGGTTGAAGCTCCTGCGGACCCGCTCGTCCTTGGCCCGCGCGACATCGGCCAGTTCGGCCTGCGCGCGCTCGACGGCGTCGGTCCTTTCCGGATCCCCGACGGCAAGGATCCGCGCGGCGAGCAGGCCCGCGTTGCGGGCAGCGCCCACGGCGACCGTGGCGACCGGCACGCCGGCCGGCATCTGCACGATCGAGAGCAGCGAATCGAGGCCGTCGAAGTACTTGAGCGGCACCGGTACGCCGATCACCGGAAGCGGCGTCGCAGAAGCGATCATCCCCGGCAGGTGTGCGGCGCCACCGGCACCCGCGATGATCACGCCGAAACCCTGCTGCCGGGCATCCGCGGCCCAGGCGAGCATGTCGTGCGGGGTCCGATGGGCCGAAACGACCCTGATCTCGTAAGCGATGCCGCACTCCTCGAGCGCCGTGGCAGCCTCCTCCATCACCGGAAGATCCGAATCGCTGCCCATTACGATGCCGACTCGAAACTGACTCAATTCATGCCTCCCTCGAGAGCGGATGCCGCCGAGCGTGCCGCCTGTGCGGTCGCCCGGGCATCCTCGCCGCAGACCGTTACGTGGCCGAGTTTACGACCTGGACGGGTCTGCTTGCCGTAGAGGTGGAGGTGGGCGCCCGGCACCGCCAGACCGGCGGCGAGGCGTGACTCCGGGCCGCCCGCTTCGTCGCTGCCGACCACGTTCACGGTGACCACCGAAGGTGCGGTGAGTGAGGTCTCGCCAAGCGGCAGGCCGAGCACCGCCCGCAGATGCTGTTCGAACTGGGAGGTTACGCAGCCCTCGATCGAGTAGTGGCCGGAGTTGTGGGGACGCAGCGCGAGTTCGTTGACCAGCAGTCCGCCGGGAGTGACGAAGAACTCGACCGCCATCACCCCGGTCGCCCCGATGGCGACGGCGATCTCCTGACCCATCTGCCGGGCCGAGCGGGCGACTTCCGCCGGGACTGCGGCCGGAGCGATCACCTCCCGGCACATCGCGTCCTTCTGGACCGTCTCGACCACCGGGTAGGCAACCTGCTCGCCGTTCCGAGAGCGGGCGACGATAACCGCTATCTCCATCTCGATATCGAGCATCGGCTCGAGCAGGAACGGCCCCGGGGCCTCGGCCAGCAGGTTGCGTGCCTGGTCCCGGTCTTCGAGCATCCAGACTCCGCGGCCGTCGTATCCGCCGCGTGGCGCCTTGGCCACCACCGGCCAGCCGTGAACGGCGGCAAACTGGTCGAATTCGCCGATTCCGATGGCTTCGGAGAAGTCCGGCATCGGAAAGCCGTGCCCGGCAAGCGCCCGACGGGCGTGGAGTTTGTCCTGGGCGTGCAGTTTTGCCCCGGCCGCCGGCGCGAGCTTCACGCCGTCGGCCTCGAGCCGGCTGAGCAGGCCCGGTTCGACTCCCTCGTGGTCGAAGGTGACGACGTCGCTGCGGGCAGCCAGACGGCACAGGTCGTCGTAGTCGGCCGGGGAACCGATCTCGAAGCCGGCGCCGGCAAGTACGGCAGGGTCGGATTCGCTCTGCGCGAGCACGATCAGCTCGACCCCGAGACCGATCGCCGCCTGCTGCGTCATCCGGGCGAGCTGGCCGGCTCCGACCATGCCCACGCGACCCGGGCCTGCCGCCCCGGCTCGCCGGACCTGCCGGTCCTCCAGAGGTCGCAGCCCCTGGCTCAAGTGAAGTAGTCCGGTCTGCTCACGAAAGTGTCGGAAAGGAACATAACGCCCGACGATTCTTCGAGCAGCGGCCGAAGGCCGGCGATCAGGGGGTCGATCTTCTCCTCGGGCACCACGGTTATAAGCATCTCAAGAGTCGCCTGGTCGTTGAAGAGCAGCCTGCCCTGGTGGTATCCGCCGTGGCCGAGGCCGGAAACCCCGGAGACGCTGGTGAAACCGTTCACCCCTGCCGACTTGAAAACCTCCCGCACGGCGGGCGCGTCGGAGCCCGACACCACCACTTCGATCTTGCCCATCTTGCTCAGGTCGCTTCGGCTCTTCACTTTGTTACCTCCGGGTCGATCCACGGCAGCCAGCCGCGGGGTGTATGTCGCATCCAGGGATCTCCCGCCTGCGATCGGGCGGCGAGGGCCACCCATTCGTTGCCGAAGAGTTCCTGAAGAACGGTGTTTCGATCGATGATCGAGTCGATCCTCTCGAGCGGTGCTTCAACCATAGTCAGCAGCCGCATGGGTTCGTGGATCAACTTCTCGCCGTCGGCGACCGACTGCCAGGGCAGACCGAGCTGGAGATCGCCGCCGTGCCCGGCCAGGACGCCGACTCCGCCGACCACATTGTGGATCGTCTTCGAGCCGGCACCGAAGGCCAGTGGATCGACGGTCGAGAAGTAGTACTGGCAGTTGATCCACTGGGCGACAACCATAGGGGCGGTGAGGATCGTTTCCAGTGCCTCGCCATCCCGGTCCACCCCGGCCTCGTAGGAGTGAAGGAAGGTGCGGCGTCCGAGGTCGAAGCCGCGGGTTATCGAACGGGGTCCGACGATGAAGGCGGCGTTGCCTGCCAGGCCCCATTCCGGGAATACCTGCGCCCAGTCGGTGGAACGGCCCTGGACGTGGCGGGCGGCCGAATCGGGAGAGCTGCCCTGCGGTGCTCCCGGCATGTTGCCGCAGCGCTCGGCGCTCAGGTTGGCACCGGAAGTCGCCAGATCCTGCTCGAGACGGTCGAGCCCGGCCTGGTGATCCTGCGGGACGAGGTGACGGTCGAGCAGGGTGACCCGGTCGGTGGCGGTGTCGTGCTCTGCCGCGGCGAACCAGGTGTCGTCGGGGATCTCGATTCCCTTGGCGGCGAGATGCTCGCGGACGTCCTGGCTGTTGAGGATCGCGGCAGCCGTGCGGGCGTTCGGGGCACCGCGGTTGCCGCCGCAGGCTCCGCAGTCGAGTGCGGCTTCGTAGGGATTGTTCTCGGTCGTGCTTCCGTGTCCGCAGAGCAGCACCAGACGTCCGAAGCGCTCGGTCAGACCCATCATCGTCAGCGCCACCTCGGCGAACAGGGTCCGTTCCTCGTAGCTGAATCCTTCTTTGACCGAGAGCACGGTAGGGGCCGGCGGGGCAGCCTTTCGGTGCATGTTGCTGCGCATCTGCCCGAAGCCGCGCGAGAAGAAGGTCTTCGCCGCGGCCACCGGGCCCGAAGCCCAACCAGTGGTTTCAGCCAGCACGAACGGCGCCGTCAGGTTGCTCTCGGCGGCATGGAAGCTGTCTTCGGCGCCGGAGATCGCCTGGAGGCCGGCAAGCCGCCGCTCGGCCTTGCCGTCGGCACCACCGGCCGGAAGCTCGTTGATCTCGTTGCGCGCCTCGAGCAGGACCGGGCAGAGCGAACTGGCATCACCGCCGGCCAGATCGCGGTAGCGGATGGCTACTGCGAAGAAGCCGGCGAAGCCGAGGGTTTCGTAGGGGCCGGTCTGCTCGAAGTGGCGGCGAATGCCCTCCGACCGGGCGTCGATACAGCAGACCAGCTGGGCGTCCGGCCGCTCGGGACCGGGACCGGACGGGCTCGCCCGACAGCTCTTCGATCAACGGGTCGCGGTAGTGGGTCTCGTAGGCGTCGAGCCAGACGAGGGCTCTCTCCCCCGGCGACATCGGCTCGAGGATCGCGGCGACCGCTTCGATTTCGCTCGCGCCGGCTGCCCCGGCCAGGCCGAGGCGCTCGAGTTGATCGCAGGCCCGCTGCCTCGGATCGGCCGCTGGCCCTGCCGGTGGCCGCTTCGCGGCGACTGGGTCATCTCCGGCGATCCCGGAAGCTCCCCCCGGCTCGCCTTCGAGCAGCGCCACCTCAACCGAGAGCCTCATCGCCAGCAACGAGACCAGGTCGATCGAGCCGCTGTGGTCGCCGTGCCAGCGCACGTGAGCCGACCAGCCCGGCATCCGGGTCAGGTGGGCCCGCATGTAGCTGCGCCGGGCTGAGGAGTCGACTCCCAGCTTCGCAAGAGCGTCCAGAACCGCATCGTCGGGGCGCTCGGCGAGGTCCTGCATAGCCGCCCGTGCCGCGGAGGGGAGCTTGCGGTCCCTCGGGGCGAGGTCGCGCCAGGCAGCGTAGAAGCCGGCCTCGCGGCCGGGCATCTGCCAGCCGGCCTGACCGTTATCGAGGAAGGCCGCGCACCATTTCGATGTCTGGTTGTCGACCTCCGTCGCGACGGCGGGTTGCAGCCGCTCACTGATCATCGTCTCGAGGCGGGCCGGCGGAGCGGCCGCGCGGCCTTGAAGGAGATCCCCGATCAGCAGCTCGGCAGCCTCTACGGACCTTTCGCCGATCTCGACCGGTGACGCCGACATCAACGTCGGCTGGCGCCGGCAGAGCGCCGAACGGAGGTCGGAGTCGGTGATCCGACCCTGCGAATGGAGGTCGCGGAAGGCCTGCTCGCCCAGAGTGCCGTTGGCGCCGAGGACCTGACCCGCCTTCGTGACCGCTTCGCCGAAGGGCAGGTGTTCGAAACCACCGAGCGGGTTCACCGCGATGAAGGTCTCGATCGGCCAGGCCTGGGAAAGCACCTCTCCAGCGGACTTGATGTCGGAGACCAGTCTTGCCCGTTCGGCTGCCCGAACCGGGTCGACCTGAGTCATCGTTGCGTTCACGAGCTCGCTCCCTGGGATTCCGGCATCAGGCCTCCGGAGCCGGCCGGAACCGGCCTTTCGGAGCGGACCGGGCGCCTGCGCCGCTCGCTCACCTGGCCGGCCCCGAGCGCCAGAACGTAGATGGTCTTTCGGATTTCAGCGATTCGCCCGCCGGGTCCGGCGAGCGCGGTGAGCCCGGCCAGCGCCATCAGGACGAACAGTCCGGCAACCCACCAGGGCGAGACGACCGCCTCCCCCGCTCCGGCGAGGGCAGGTGCCATGAACTCGCTGACCGAGCTCAGCAGCAGGACATAGGCCCCGGCCGCGAGCGTGACCAGCCCGGCGCCCGAGAGGGCGCCGACGACCGAGGCGTGGCGCCTGCCCCAGCCGTACAGGATCCAGGCTCCGGTGGCCCAGGCAAATAGCAGCAGGGCGTTGGCACCGGAGGAACGGTCCGGGTAGAGCAGCTCGGCGAAGATGAGCAGAACGGCGGCGGGAACCGCGGCCGCAAGGGCGATCGAGAATGCCTTCGCGGCAGGAGTAGCCGTCCCGACCGGCGGGGCCTTGGCGTGGCGCACCTTACTGTGGACAGCCGCCCCCGAGCCGAGGAAGAGGGTCGCTTTGTACATGCCGTGGGCGAACAGGTGGAAGACTGCCGCGGCGTAGGCGCCGAGTCCGCAGGTCATGATCATGAAGCCCATCTGACCCATCGTCGAGTGGGCCAGTGCGCCCTTTACGTCGGTCTTGGAGAGCATCAGGGCGGTGCCGTAGACGGTTGTCGCGGCCCCGGCGAAGAAAGCGAGATGGGTGGCCTCGGACGATGCACCGAAGACCGGGCTCAGCCTGACCAGCAGGATGCCGCCGGCGTTCACGACCCCTGCGTGGAGCAGAGCCGAGACCGGTGTGGGCACGGCGAGCGTGGCCGGCAGCCAGCTCTGAAGCGGCAACTGGGCCGAGCGGGCCATCGCGGCCACGACCAGCAGGCAGGCCACCGGAACGAGCATCGAGGCGCCGGCCAGTTCGGGTCCCGACTGGCCGAGCGTGCGCAGGTCCAGCGATCCCCACTCGATGGTGGCAAGGATGACGGCTGCCCAGATCGCGACGTCTCCGATCACGAAGATCCGGACCGCCCGCCGGACCCCTTCCCTGGCGGCCTCGAAACCGCTGTACATGGCGAGCAGCAGGACCACCGAGATACCGGCGACGGTCCAGGCGATCGCCAGCCCGATGAAGGTGACCGAAGTGACCATCAGGGCGGTCGAGAAGGTGAGCAGGTTTGCCCCGTTGAAGAATCGTCCGGCACGCACGTCGCCGCCGAGGTAGCGGCCGGCGAAGGCCTGGACCACGGCGCTGACACCGAGAACCAGAAGCAGCAGGACCGAGGTGACCCGGTCGGCGACCAGACCCAGTACGGCTTCGCCGGATCCGTTCTCGATGACCGCGGCTGCCGGAGAGTCTGCCCAGACTGAAATGAAGACGGCGAAAGCGAGGGCCAGCGAGGCGAGGTTCAGCGCCACTCCGATGCGGGCTACGGCCTGGTGCCGTTGTGCCCCTGCCGCCACTCCGAAAATGACCGCGATGCCCGGCAGGACAACTGCGGCGATCAGCAGGGCGCTCAAACCAGGCCTCCCCGGGCAACCGGGGCTGTCCCCGCGATTGACTCGAGTTGCTTCGGACGATTCATGCGACAGATAATAGACGATTTCTAATTCGTATGACTGGAGACATGTATTTTCCCACCGGAAACCCCGGTCCTGTCGCTATGCTGGGCCCCGATGACCGAATGGACCTTCCTGACCAACCACGCCCACGTGCTGCTCTGCGTCGCGAGGGACCCTGATATCCGCCTGCGTGACGTGGCCGACTTCGTGGGTATCACCGAGCGTGCCGCTCAGCGCATCGTCGCCGACCTGGTCGAAGCCGGCTATCTCGACCGGACCCGCGAAGGCCGCCGCAACAGCTACCAGCTCAACCCGAACATTCCGTTGAGGCACCCGCTCGACCGCGAGCACGCGATCGGCGACATCCTCGAGGTTCTGACCACCTCGAGCGAATCTTCCTCCTGGTCCAGGGACTGACTCCGGCCGCTCAGCCGAAGGTGAAGGCGTAGGCCCTGACCCCTCCCTCGGGGATCAGGGTGAGCGTATGGCTGCCGACCTGCGGCAGGTCGACAAGCTCGTAGAGGCGTTCGCGATCGACGGTCACACTCGATCGCAAGACGTCCCGGCCGGCATCGCCCTGCCGGATCGGCAAACCGTCGAGCAGGACCTTCACCCGACGCGGCCCGCCAGGTGAACCGAGAACGAGAAAGACCCGCTTGGCCTCGAAACGCAGGCTCAGCCTGCCGCCTTGGGCGACAGCGAAATCCGGATCGATGTTCCAACGACCACCGTAGGAGAGCTCGTCCGGTCCCGGCTCCTCCAGGCGACCGAAGTTCCGGACCCCGGAAAGGATCAGGCCGTTGGTGAAGCGGTCGGCCCGGGCCGAGCCGAGGTAGCTCTCCGGCGTCGTGACGCCGTTCGAGATGCTGTCGCCGTCGGCGTCTGAGGTCCCTTCCCCCGGCCTGCGGCCGGCTTCGGCGAGCAGGTCGCGGATCACCTGCTCCTTCTCTTCGTATTCACCCTCGCCGAAATGGGCGTAGCGGACCCGGCCCTCGGCGTCGATGAAGTACTCCGCCGGCCAGTACTGGTTCGCATAGGCGTTCCAGGTCTGGAAATCGTTGTCCTGCGCCACCGGGTACCCGATCCCGGCCCTCTCGATCGCTTGCTCGACGTTGCCCGCGTCCTTCTCGAACGGGAACTCGGGCGAATGGACCCCGACGATGGTAAGCCCGCGGTCGCGGTAGCGCTCGTCCCAGGCCTTGAGGTAAGGCTGGGTGCGGATGCAGTTGATGCAGCTGTAGGTCCAGAAATCGACCAGCACAACGCGCCCCCTCAGCGACGACATGGTCAGGGGCGCACCACCGGGGGTGTTGAACCATCGCTGGTTGCCGACGAAGTCCGGAGCCGGAGCGATCACGGGCAGGCCGGAGTCCGGGCCCTGCCCATCCTCGTCTGCCCGATCGAGGCCTTCGGCGATCCGCCGTGCCTCCGGGCTCGCCGGCCCACCCCTGACCTCGGCCAATGCGTCTTGCGCCGCGGCGGTCGACTCGAGCGACCTGGTCGGGTTGACCACCACGGCAGGCAGGTTGTCGGCGATCTCGTTCTGGAACCTGAGGTCGTAGTCCCCGGCCATGACCAGCGCGAAGACGACCATCACCGCGCCCATCGCCGCCTGCAGCCTCGGCGTCTGGCGGCCGAGCGGCCTGATGAGTCTGCGTCCGCCGATCATCAGCAGGTAAAGCACCAAAGCGGAGCCGATCCCGTAGGCCAGCGCCACCGCCAGGCGCCCGGCGGTGAACGGCTGCGAGGCGGAGACGGTGATGACTCCGGCCAGGATCGGACCGGCACAGGGCGCGTAGACGAGACCGAGGCTGGCGCCGATCAGAGTGCCGGACCAGAAGCCGTCGCCGCTGCCTGTCTTCGGCTGGAAGCGGCTGGTAATCCGGCTGATCAGGCCTTCGGCCCGGCTCGAAACGGCCGGCACCAGCAGCGTCAGGCCGAAACCGAGCAGCACGGCGATCGCCAGGTTTCGCATCAGCTCGTCGGGCAGGCCGAGGGCATCCAGCAGGTAGACAAGCACCACGATCGCGAAGGTGAAAGAGACGGCCAGGCCGGCGACGATTCCGATCGGCCTGCGGTGGCCACCGGTCGCGCCGGCCGCCAGGGCTACGGGCAGCACCGGCAGGATGCAGGGCGATACCGCCGTCGCGGCACCGGCGACGAATCCGAAGAGGATCAGCAGGAGCATTGACTGAATGTTGACGGTTCCGCCCTGTCGGCACCTCGGCAACGGGCTTCACGATCTATCGCGGCAATCCCCCGTGTGGACCGGCCTGTCCTGGCTTCAGGGTGCCGGGTCGCCGGATGACCACTTGATCGAACACCCGACCGAAGGGATCTGTGGTTCCGGTACGGAGGCTCCGGTCAGCACTGCCCTCACCGCCGCGGCGAGATCCTCACCGGTGGCCGGGGAACCTCCGTTCGGCCGGCTCGGGTCGAACTGCCCGCGATAGGCGAGGCGGCGCTCACCGTCGAATACGAAGAGGTCCGGTGTGCACACCGCCCCGTAGGCCCTTGCCACCGACTGGTCGGCGTCGACCAGGTAGGGGAAGCGGTAGCCCCGCCTTTCGACTTCCTCGGCCATGCGTTCGGGAGAGTCGTCCGGATACGCGACGCTGTCGTTCGAATTGATCGCGAATACGGCCGCCCCTTCGGCGATCAGCTCATCCGAGACCCGGGCCAGGGCGGTGGCGATGTGCTTCACATAAGGGCAGTGGTTGCAGATGAAGGCGACGACAACCGCTCCGGCCTGCGCCGCATCGCCCAGCGAGTGACTCACCCCGTCGGGATCAGGCAGGCTGAATTCCGGGGCGGCAGATCCGAGCGGCATCATCCTTGATTCGACGAGTGACATCGGCGGACCTTAGCTTGCTCGAACCGGCGGCAACCGTCGGCCCGGCTCGAAAGGATCGGCACCCGCAACATCAGGCCCGTCGCCGGTCAGGTCGACCTGAGGAGAACGGTCCGGAAGCTCTCCCCGGTTGATAGCTTGAAATCAGACACCAGGCCGAGCGCCCCGGGGGCGGCGGCAGCCCGAAATTCAAGGAGGAAGCAAGTGTTCGAACGCATCGTGGTCGGTTTTGACGAGAGCGACGGCTCGAAAGACGCGCTGGCGCTGGCGAGGCAACTTGCCGATCGACTCGAGGCGGAACTGGTGCTGGTCGGAGTGGTCCCGCCGCCGGTCGGCGGCAGCCTGATTCCCGCCCTGCCCGCCAACGCCTTCACGAACCTGGTCGAGCAGGCCAAGGTCGGGCTCGAGAAGGCCGCCGCTGAATTCGAGGCCGGTTTCGAGATCGTCGAGAGCAGCTCGGCGGCCCGAGGCCTGGAAGAACTCACCGAGACTCTCGAAGGCGATCTGCTGGTCCTCGGATGCGCCAGGACCGAACCCGGAACGGTCCGGGCCGGTCACAAAGCGAGGGTTCTGCTGCAGGGCTCACGCTGCGCGATCGCCCTGGCTCCGGTCGGCTTCAGGGATGGCGGGGCCGACTGGGCCACGATCGGCGTCGCGACCGACGGCTCACCCGAGTCCGGGCAGGCCCTTCAGGCCGCATTGGAGATCGCCGGGGCAGGTGCAGAAATGCGGCTGATCACCGTCGCTACCGACTTTGCCGATGCCTGGGGCTTCTGGGGCTCGACCTATGCGCTTTCGGAACTCGGTGAGGCTTCACGCGAGTCAGCGCAGAAGACCCTCACGGCGGCCGCCGACTCGCTGCCCGACGGCGTCGAGGCGACCAGGGTCATGACCGAAGGGGTTGCCGCCGTCGCGCTGCGTGAGCAGGCGGCACAGGGGCTCGACCTGCTCTGCGTCGGTTCGAGGGGCTACGGCCCGCTGAAGCGGGTACTGCTCGGCTCGGTCAGCTCGGAGTTGCTCCACGAAGTGGCCTGTCCGGTGCTCGTGGTGCCCAGGGGTGAAGAGTCGGAGACGAACGAAGCCTGATCCAGGTCGCTCAGCCGTTGGGACAGGCAACGACCCGGCCGTCCACCTGCCCCCGCCTGAGCCGGTCGTAGGCATCGGCCACTCCGTCGAGCCCGACCCGCTCGGTCCTGACCTTGATCCTGCCGGCACGAGCCAGCTCCAGGACCTCCATCAGGCCGACCTCCGTGCCCCAGTATGTGGTGGCGATACGGGCACCCCAGGGCAGGGTCATCGCTCCGTACTCGATGCTGCCCCCGGCCAGCCCGAGCAGAGTCAGGTCACCCTCGAAGGCCAGCAACTGGCTGGCCAGAGCGAGAGTATCCGCGGATCCGACCACATCCAGCACCAGGTCGGCACCGCGCCCACCGGTGAGGCCGCGTATCTCTTCGGGCGAAGTCTGCTCGGCCAACAGGGCGTATTCGGCTCCGAGTGACTCGGCCACCGCGAGCTTCTGCTCCACCGCATCGACAGCCACTATCCGGGCCGGGCTGAGTGCCGCGATTATCTGTACCGCCATCTGTCCCAGTCCGCCGACCCCGATCACCACGGCGGTCGAGCCGGGAACCAGCTTGTCGAGCGAGCGCTTGATCGCGTGGTAGGGCGTCAGCGCCGCATCGGAGAGCGGCGCTGCATCCCGCGGATCGAGATCGCCCAGCGGCACCAGGAGCCTGCTGGATGGAACCAGCATGTAGTGGGCCAGACCGCCGTCGCGTCCGATGCCACCGCCGAATGCGCCGATTTCAGCCTGGTTCTCGCAGTAGTCCTCGCGGGACAGCCTGCAGGCGCGACACCTGCCGCAGCCCCAGGGACCGTAGACGGCGACAGGTTCTCCGGGCTCGAAACCGGCTACCCCGTCGCCGAGACTCTCGACCCAGCCGGCGTTCTCATGGCCGAGCGTGAAGGGCGGTTCGATCGGCAGGGCACCCTCGGGCCAGTCCATCAGGTGGAGATCAGAGTGGCAGAGCCCGGCACCACCAACCTTGACCAGCACCTCCCCGGGGCCGGGTTCAGGGACTTCGACCCGGAGCAGTTCGGCGGGTTTCTGCCATTCGACCAGTCGGTAAGCGTCCATGCCTTGAGAGTGACCCGATTGCGGCGCCCGGTCAACCGGGTTTCACCGCAAACCTGCACTGTCCCGAAGCGTCAGATGCTGCCTTTGGCCGGGTCCCCTATCTCGATCGGCTCGCAGAACAGGATGCGCGGAGGCTCCGCCAGCATCTTCGAGGCGAGTTCGCCCATGTCGGCCATGTAGGGCTGTATGAAGTGCTTGTCGAGATCCTCCTGTGACGCCCATTTCTCGATCAGCACGATCATGTCCGGGTCGCTTCGGTCCCGGTGGAGGGCGTAAGAAAGGCAGCCCCGTTCCCGGTGCGTATTCTCGATCACCGGCCGGAAGGCTTCGATCGCTTCGTCTGACAGTCCCGGCTTCATCTTGAGCAGGGCGACGACAACGATCGCGCCGCTTCCACCCGCTGCGTTGGACGAGGATTCCATCAGGCGATCGACGGCGCTTCGGGCAGACTCTCCAGGGCCCGGTCCATCTCCTCCTCGGAGAACTCGAGATCGACCAGCTCTCCGGAAAGGTAGGACTGGTAGGCGGCGAGATCGAGATGTCCGTGTCCGCAGAGGTTGAACAGGATCACCCGCTCATCGCCCTCCTGTCTGGCCTGCTCGGCTTCGTTGATCACGGCGCGGATCGCGTGGGTCGGCTCAGGCGCCGGGATGATCCCCTCGGCCCGGGCGAAGGTGATCGCCGCCTCGAAGGCCTCGGTCTGAGGGATGGCGCGGGCCTCGACCAGTCCTTCCTTGACCAGCGCGCCGAGGATCGGGGCCACGCCGTGATAGCGCAGTCCGCCGGCGTGAACCGGTGGCGGCACGAAGTCGTGGCCGAGCGTATAGGTGGGCATCAGTGGCGTCATGCCGACCGTGTCCCCGAAATCGTAGGCGTAAGTGCCTTTGGTCATGGTCGGGCAGGCAGCCGGCTCAACCCCGACGAACCTGGTGTCGAGCCCCTCCTTCAGCTTCTTCCTGAGCAGCGGGAAAGCGATGCCCGCGAAGTTGGACCCGCCACCGACACAGCCGACCACCACGTCCGGGAACTCGCCGGCCATTTCGAGCTGGGCGATCGCCTCCTGGCCGATCACGGTCTGGTGCAGGCAGACGTGGTTCAGAACCGAGCCGAGTGCGTACTTGGTGTCTTCCGATGCGACGGCGACTTCGACCGCCTCGGAGATCGCGATGCCGAGCGAGCCGGTGACGTGCTCGGCCTGTGCGCGACCGGCTTCGGTGAGTTGCGACGGGCTGCGGTGGACAGTCGCGCCCCAGGTCTCCATCATCGCCCGGCGGTAGGGCTTCTGGTCGTAGCTGACTCCGACCATGAAGACCTCGCACTCGAGTCCGAACATCTCGCAGGCCAGAGCCAGTGAGGAGCCCCACTGGCCGGCCCCGGTCTCAGTCGAAAGCTTCTTCACGCCCTCCTGGCTGTTGTAGTAGGCCTGAGGGATCGCGCTGTTGGGCTTGTGGGAGCCGGCCGGAGATACGCCTTCGTACTTGAAGTAGATGTGAGCCGGCGTGTCGAGGGCCTTCTCCAGGCGCCGGGCGCGGATCAGCGGGGTCGGTCGCCAGAGGCGGTAGGCGTCGATGACTTCCTCGGGAATATCGATCTCCGGCTCCATCGAGACTTCCTGCTCGATCAGGCCCATCGGGAAGAGCGGCGCGAGATCCTCAGGACCGAGTGGCTGCCCGGTGCCGGGGTTCAGCGGCGGCAGTGGCTCGCCGGGAAGATCGGCGGCAATGTTGACCCAGTGGTCCGGGATCTGAGACTCATCGAGCAGGTACTTGACTTGCTTGCCCATGAACATGGCTCCTCTCCGAAGGTGGAAGCGCCTTTCGGCGCCGACGCCTGCAGTCTAAGGGTGTACGGCCGACGTGTTGTGCATCCCACCCGGCCGGGTGCCGCTCAGGTGTTGCCGCCCTCCAGTCCATCGCGGATGGCGGAGGCGTTCTTCCGGATGCCTGACAGCTCCTCCGTCCCGATCCGGTCAAGGTTGGCCAGGACCATTGCCATGCGGTGATTGCCCGCCAGCGCCTGCCTGTTGCGATCGAGGAAATCCCAGTAGAGCACCGTGAACGGGCAGGCCTGCTCACCCGAGCGGCTGGTCGGGCTGTAGCGGCAGCCGGCGCAATGATCGGACATTCGATCGATGTAGCGACCGGAAGCGGCGTACGGCTTCGACATCATCCGGCCACCGTCGGCCCAGAGCGCCATGCCCGAAACGTTCGGCAGCATCACCCACTCGTAGCCATCGATGAAGGAGCGGTGGAACCATTCGTTGGAGCGGGAGGGAGAAGTGCCGGCGAGCAGCATCAGGTTGCCGAGCAGCATCAGGCGCTCGATGTGGTGGGCGTAGGCCGTCTCGCGGACTCCGTCGACCACGTCGGCAACGCAGGCCATGTCAGTCAGCCCGGGTTCGAGTCGGTCGAGGACGGCCGGCAGGCGGCCCTCCGCCCCGAGTGCGTTCTCGCCCGCGAGTTCGCTACCCCGCAGGCGATAGATCCCCCAGACGTACTCGCGCCAGCCGATTACCTGTCGGATGAAACCCTCCACCGAGTTGAGTGGCGCGCGTCCGGCGCGATACTCGGCTTCGGCCGCCCGGGCACATTCAAGAGGATCGAGCAGCCCCAGGTTGAGGGAGCTGGACAGCAGCGCATGCCACATGAAGCGCCGCCCCGCCAGCATCGCATCCTGGTAGGTGCCGAACTCCGGCAGGCGTTTCTCGCAGAACGAGCTCAGTGCCCTGCGCGCCTCGTCACGCCCGGCCGGGAAGAGTCGCGGGCCATCAACACCGGAGACGGCTATCGCTTTGCCCGGGGCATCTTCACCGGTCAGCCGATCGAGGTCGCGGCGCACCGCGGCATCGACCTCGTCCTCGCGGGGACGGTAAGGACGCGGCGGCTTCAGCCCGGCCGGCGGGCGGCCGCGGTTCTCGGAGTCGAGGTTCCACTTGCCGCCTTCAGGCTGGTCTCCGTCCATCAGCAGGTCGAAGCGGCGGCGCTGCCGGCGATAGAAGTCCTCCATTCGAAGTTGGCGGCGGCCGGAGGCCCACTGCCTGAAGTCCTCGGGCGAAGTCAGGAACAGGCCGCCTTCCAGCACGCAGACCCTTTGGTCAAGGGCGTTCAGGCGTGGTCCGGCGCCGAGCCTGGCGGGGTCCAGCACAAGAATGCGATCGGGGTCGTGATCCGACAGGTGATCACGAAAGCCCGCGGCCATCGAAGGCGCGCTGCGGTAGTCGACCTCGAAGCCGTCCCGGGTAAGTTCGTCGCGGAAGCGCCGCATCGCCGCCCAGACGAGGTGGAGCTTCTGACGGTGATAGGCCCGCCTGCCCACCACGGCCAGCGATTCGACCATGAGCACCCGGTCGGCTCCCTTGAGCGCCGGGTTCGACCTCGAGAGTTGGTCGCCCAGGACCCAGGCGGTCGTGCCACCCACGAAGTCAGGATCCGGCGAGAGCGCCCTGGTAGACCTGCCACGCCAGAACCGTCTTCGCGACGAGACTCAGCACGATGTACGCCTTCTCGACGAAGAGCGGGTCCTTCCACCGGCCGTTGGCCCGGTAGCCGAGCCACATGTTCACCGCGAAGCCGTTGAAGAGGATGAACAGTGAAACGAAGATCCCGTAGACGAATCCCGGGACGCCGTCGCCTTCGGACTGCGCCAGCGCGAGCTGGATCACGATCGCGATCCACGGCACGGCTCCCGCTACGCATCCGAAAATGAAAGGAGACCAGTTGACCTCTTCGCGTCCGAGATTGGCCTTCTCCATGACCAGGCCGAAGAAGATCATCGAGGCGTTGACGCCGAAGATCGCGAAGAGCGCGACCGCGTCGCTCGCGCCGGCCAGCATGGCGATCAGCACCACCATGATCGAGGCGCTGATCGAGTATTCCCACCAGCGCGCCGGGTTGATGCCGCGGCTCACGTTCTTCTCGTACCAGCTGCGGGCGAAGGTGCCGACCGCGAAATGGTCCACCGCAGCCAGGGCGAGGAATAGCGCGACCAGGATGTCGATCCTGAGGTCGAAGAGGACCTTGGACCCGTACTGGCCGCTGCCCGGCGCGTCGGTCAGAAACGAGCCGATGACCGGTAACTCCGCCGGTTCCGAGATAAGCAGGAGGACGATCACCTGAACCGCGAAGAAGATCGTGGCGATCAGGTTCAGGCGGCGCAGCCTGGAAAGCTTCTGCCGCTCGGGACTGGTCTCGGAGGCCGCTGAGGTCTTTTCACTCATGTCGGGAACACTACCCGGCCCGCCTTCGTGAAATCGGCCTTTGCTCCCGGCCGGATGGCCGGCCGGGGCCACCGATCCCGGGAAACGACCAGAAACTCCGTATACACTCACCTATGGTCAGGTACACAGCGACGAAGGGGATCCAGATGATGCGGGTGGGGAAGTTTTTCTTGACGGCAGTGGTGGCCACTGTTCTGCTCGGAGCCGCGGGCGCGGGACTTTCGACCGCGGGACCATCCGGTGACGCCGCGACATCGAAGAAGAAGGCGAAGGCGTTCGTACCAAAGCAGTTCAAGGGCAAGTGGTCCGGAACCTGGAACAACCTGACTTTCGACACCACCGGCAAGGCCTCGATGACCCTCGGGCTGAAGGGCAACAGGAAGAAGCCGGTCATCTCCGTCGTATTCAGGCTTGGCGGATCTGCCTTCGGCTGCCCGAGCCCTCCCCCGCGCAAGGTGAAGATGCGCAAGGGCAAAGGAAAGAACCGCTGGAACAACGGCGGATTCAAGGCCTCCTACCGAAACGACCAAGGTCCGGTCTCGGTCACCTACAAACACGCCAAGAGCAAGATCAGCGCCACCGGGACCTCTCCCTGCGACAAGCAGGTCACGTATTCCCTGAGCGGCAAGATGAACAACCGCCTGGTCAAGGTGACAACCCGGATCTTCTTCAACGGCGAGCAGTTCGCCACGTCGAAGACGACGATGAAAAAGGGCTAGAGGCATGAGCCTCAACCGGAGGGGTTGAGTTGCCTAGCTGGCGAACGCGCTGGCGGCTGATCGAGTCCTTCCGCAACTCGATCTGGCTCATACCGGCGATCTTCATGTTGGTCGCGATCGCGATGGGCGTGCTGCTGCCCGACCTCGACGCAGCGACCGATGGTGAAATCGGCATCAAGTACGGAGCTGGGGCTTCCGAGTCGATGCTGGGAGCGATGGCCGGCGGCATGATCACCTTCACCGGTTTCGTCTTCTCGATCCTGCTGCTTGCGGTCCAGTTCGGCTCGAGTCAGTTCACACCGCGCATGCTGCGTCGCTTCCTGCGCGACCTGACGACGAAAATCTCGCTCGGCACATTCATGGCCACCTTCATCTACGCGCTTCTGGTCCTGCGCACGATCGAGCCGGTCGACAACCCGGATTTCATCCCCGACTTCTCGGTCTCGGTTGCGATCATCCTGCTGCTGGTCAGCATGTTCATGTTCCTGCGGCTGATCAGCGAAACGACCCAGGGCCTGCGGGTTGCGGCGGTGGTCAAAACCATCGGCCACGAGGGCAGCCGCGCGATCCTCGATGTGTTCGCCGACCCGGTCCCGGGGGACGGGGAGTTGGCGCCTTCGCCGCTTCCGGCGACATCCGGCGAACAACACCTGGTCAACTTCGACGAAGACCCCGGCATTCTCCAGAGCGTCGACCACCGGGGTCTGGTCGAACTCGCCACGCAAGCCGGAGTCGTCGTCGAGCTCGTTGTCTCGACGGGGGATCTCGTCGTGCCCGGCGCGCCACTCTTCCGGATACACGGTGACGCCTCGATCGACGAGGACGCCCTGCGCCGCTCGGTCGCGGTCGGTGACGAGCGCAACCTTCGGCAGGACCCGGCCTTCGCATTCAGGCTGTTGGCCGACATCTCGGCCAAAGCCCTGTCTCCTGGCGTCAACGATCCGACCACGGCGGTCCAGGCCCTCGACCAGATCGAGATCCTGCTGCGCACCATCGCCGCCCGGCGACTGCTGCCGGGTGAAGAGCGTGACCAGAGCGGCTCCCTGAGGCTTGTCTTTCCGACTCCCTCATGGGAGGACTTCCTCAGCATCGGACTCGACGAGACGAGGCTCTTCGGAGCGGATTCGATCCAGATCACGAGGAGAATGAGGGCGCTGCTGGAAGACCTGCTCGATTCCGTCCCCGAGTTCAGGCGGCCGGCGGTTGAGGATCAGCTCGCGATACTGCAGGCAAGCGTGGCGCGCAGCTTCACTGGAGACGCGGACCTGCTTTCGGCGGGGACCAGGGACCGAAAGGGCATCGGATCACCAAGCTGAGGCAGCCGCCGGTCCCTTATCCGGACCTGGCCGGCCTGGCCGGTCAGGAAACCGCTGCGCCGTCCGGCTGGACTGCGAGCCAGAGTCCGCCGAACTCGGCGACGTTGTGGCAGAGAACCACACCGGGCGGGTCATCCACGTAGTAATAGAGCGGCCTGCCGTCATAGGTGACCTGCGTGCTGCCGTCCCGGCGCTCGGTGGTGCCGAGAAGCTGGTTCTGCGCACCCCCGCCCGACCGCGGCTCGCCGTCGGTCAGCACCGGTGGCCAGGCCACGGCGCAGTCGCCGTAGCACTCGCTCTCGGAGGTCTTTTCCTTGTCGAAGTAGTAGATCGCCCCCTGGTCGCCATCGAAGAGGACTTCGCCGAACTGCGAATCGCCGGTGCTGATCGTCGTGCCGGAGGCGGCCCCGGCTTCTCCTCCGTTGCCACTGCCGGCCTGGTCGTTGCCGGCCGTACTCGAATCGCCGGCCGTACTCGAATCGCCGGACTGGGCGGCCTCGGCGGCCGGCGCGGCCTGTTCGGCCGGCTGCGACGACTCATCGTTCCCGCCGCATGCTGCGAAAGCAAGTGCGATGGCAACGAGCGGCACAGCCAGCAGCGTCGGCTTCAGGACCGCCGATCCACCGGCCGGACTGCCCATCAGTCCGCGATCCGACCACTCGGGCGGATCACGGCCCAGTTGGCGCCGTACTGGATGACGTTGTGGCAGAAGACCTGGCCGGGAAGCTCGTCGTAGTAGTAATAGAGCGGCTTGCCGTTGTAAGTGACCTGCCTGGCCCCGCCCCGGCGCTTTGTCGTGCCGAGCAGCTTCTGCTTGACACCCTTGATTCCCTTGGGCTTGCCCTTCTTCTTGCCCTTGGTGAGAACCGGTGGCCAACCCTCGGCGCAGGCTCCGTAGCAGCGGCTCTTCTTGTTCTTTTCCTTCTCAAAGATGTAAATCGCCTGACGCTGCTTGTTGTAGAGCATCTTGCCGTAGGGCGAGTTGTAGGCGGCAATGCGGATGTTCTTCTTCGCTTTGAACCGCTTGTCGACCGAGACCTGCGCGGCACCCGACGAAGACGCGGTGCCGGATCCAGGCGAGGCCGAGATCGGCGAGGCAGCGACGCCACCCACCAGCAGGGCGGCTGAGGCAGCCGCGAGCGCGAGGCGCTTCACGAGGCTGCTCCCACGGACACACTCAATCCTGAAACTGAAATCCATTCAGGAAGCATCGCAGTGTCGATTAATCAAACCTAAACCGGGCCGCTACTGGTCAGGCTTCACGACCCTGACTGCCCCGCGCATCAGCGGGTGGATACGGCAGAAGAAGGTGTGGGTCCCGACCGGCATGTTCTTCGGCGTGGACCACTCATCGCGGTTCACGGTCGGCGCCGGCCCCAGCCCGAGCTGGCCCGAGTCGAACTGGAACTCGCCGTCCGGGATCGGGTAGGAGATCCCGGTGGACCTGTTACAGGGTGCCTTGCAGGAGGTCAGCGAATGCCAGATCTGGTTCGACTGGTCTCCGGCGGAGAGCTGGAAGGTGAGCTGCTCTCCGCGCTCGACGACCGGCGGGCGGCCGACCGCGCCGGGTATGCGGAAGTCACCGGCTTCGTATGTGTATCCGCCGATCATCAGCGGCTGCGACTGCGGCATGCCGTCCGGCAGCCTGCGGGGATCCGGCCCGACTACGGGACCCTTGCCGCCGTGGTCGTTGTTCTCCTCGAAGTGGCCGTGGTTGAGCACTCCCCGGTAGCTGACCTTCTTCGAATACGGATCCTTGCCGGCAACATCGGCATCGGCCATGTACAGGACGTTGATGCCCATCGACTCGTACCAGGAAGCGATCTTGGTCTCGTAGGTCGTCTGAAGCTCGAGGGTATCGCCGGCCTTGACCGCCACCCGCCAGTTCGGCCTGGTGCCAACCATCGCCACGTCCCAGGAGACGGGCCGGCGGTTGCCGAAGTACCTGGCCTGGGAAGTGAACAGCTCGACCCGGTCGCCCTTTACGTTCGGCTGCTTCGACCGGCAGGCGCGGATCCGCTTCTGCTTCTTCCTGAAGGCACGCTTGCGCTTCTTGCTCCAGTTCTTCTTCTGCGCCTGCTTCAGCTTCTTCAGCTTCTTGCACCTGGGGCCGGAGTACTTGGCGCCGTCACGGTTGAGGTAGAGCTCGGTCGAGAGGCCGCCGGTGTGGACGTGGCCGATCGTCTGCACCAGGACCCCGTCCCGGTCGACGACCCACTCGTTCTCCTTCGGGCCGCTTCCGTATGGGTTGCCGGCGTCGGCCGGGTAGGTGAACTCTCCGTCCTTGCCGCCGCTTCCGCGCTTTACGTCGAAGACCGGGTACTCGGTGCCGTTCTCGACGTCCATCCAGATCGGCCGCACCGGCTCGATGCCTTCGGCCAGCGGTGAACCATCGGGAATGAAGTCGATCGTATAAGTGATGTAGAGCTCCATCGGCTCGACCACGAGGTTGTGCACCATGTGGTTGAGGATCCAGAGGTCGGTCTTCTCGTAGCGATAGCCGAATCCGGGCGGCAACTCCATTGCGGTCTTTTCTTCACCGGTGGCATAGAAGCGCTCCGGGAAGAATGCGCCGACCGAATCGTCAGTGGCGTCGTCGCGGCTCGCATTGAGCCAGACGCCGTGGTGGAACATGACCTTGCTCGACTTCGGAATCGAGCCGTCCGGCCTGACCAGGTTGGGTTCGATCCTGGTGATCCAGCCGTTCCGGGAGGGCTTCTGAAGGCCGAAGATCGGGTCGTAGTCGATCCGGTTCTGTCCCGAGGTCACCTGCAGCGGCCCGCCGTTTTCGCCGACGTAGTAGGTGATGCGCTCGACCCCGTTGGGGAGGATTTCGGTCTGCGGAGGGACGACCGCCTTCGACACCGGAGCGAGCGTGAGCAGGAGAAGGGCTTGCCAGCGCCAGCCCGATGCCGGACGACCGAAACACGGCCGATGCCACCGTCACGTACAGACTCAACCCTGAAGGCCATTCACGCTCCCAAGTTCGCTCCTGGCAGCCCTCCGCCGTGACCGCCTCAACAGAATCTACCGCAAGGGAAGGCTTCCGCCGCCGAAAACTTCAGCGAAGGCTGCGTTTCGCCCGAGACGACTTGCCGAAGTCAACGGTGCCGGTCGCCGAGACAGCGACCTTGCTGCCCTTCGATATCGCCTTGCGACCCTTGCCGGTGAGCTTGAGCTTGAGGACACGGGCGGCGCCCGCCCCGAGGCTGATCTTCGAAGAGGATGCGATCTGCTTCTTGCCTCGCCTGACAGCGATACGGATGCCCGGACTCGGCGTCGAAGCCCTGACCTTGACCTTCAGCTTTCGTGACTTGCGGACTTTCTTCAGCCGCTGGCGCGGGATCGAAACCTTGATCGACGGTCTCGCGGCCACCTGGCCTTTGTCTCCCTGTACGACCAGCTCGCCGCTCATCGAAGCCCCGTGGAGAGTGCAGAAGAAGGGGTAGGTGCCGGCCCCGAGGTACTGAGTGCCCTTGACCGGAGTCGAGTCAGCCGCGCCGATCGTCCGGGAACGGAAGAGCGCATCTCCGTCCGGGCCGGAAACCGTCGAGGTCACGTTGTGGGGATTGGCCATGGGCGGGTTTTCGAAGGTCGGTACTTCACCCAGGTCCTGGAAGTACGGCCCGGCTTCGAAGGTGCAGCAGTCCACCTCGGCCCTGATCGTGTCGGCTGCGAAGGCCGGCGCTGACGCCCAGAGCGTCAGCGTCGCGGCAGACAGCATCATGATCGTGATTCCCCTGCGCATGGTTCCCATTGGTCAATCATGACGCATCAAGTCACCGGGGTGCAGCAGCAGCGGCGCCGAACGTCCCGGTTGCTCGGCTACGGTGCAGTCATGCCAGTCGAAACAGATCAGGACTTCTCGGGGCTCAAAGCCCTCTTCATCAACTGCACCCTGAAGCCGTCACCGGCGCTTTCGCATACCCAGGGGCTGGCGGACATCTCGATAGCGATCATGGAAAAGCTCGGAGTCGAGGTTGAGACGATCCGGGCCGTCGACCACGACATCGCGGCCGGGGTCTACCCCGACATGCGCGAACACGGTGCGGAAAGCGACGAATGGCCGGCGATCCAGGAGAAGGTGATGGCCGCCGACGTCCTGGTGCTCCTGACCCCGATCTGGCTCGGCGAGAAGTCCTCGGTCTGCACCCGCGTGATCGAACGGCTCTACGGGAGCAGTAGCGAACTGAACGAAAGCGGCCAGTACGCCTACTACGGCCGGGTCGGCGGATGCCTGGTCACCGGCAACGAGGACGGCGCCAAGCACTGCGCCATGAACGTCCTCTACTCGCTTCAGCACCTCGGGTACACGATCCCGCCGCAGGCAGACGCGGCCTGGCTCGGGGAAGCCGGACCCGGTCCGAGTTACCTGGACGAAGGCTCGGGCGGGCCCGACAACGACTTCACCAACCGCAATACGACCTTCATGACCTGGAACCTGCTCCATGCGGCAAGGCTGCTGCGCGACGCCGGCGGCTTTCCGGTCGGCGGCAACCAACGGACCGAATGGGACCAGGGCGAACGCTTCGGTTTCGAGAACCCCGAGTACCGCTGACCCCGACGGTAGGCTGACGCCATGTACATCTCTTTCGGAGGACCAATCTTCCTGATCGCGGTCGGCGCGATCCTGCGCTACGCGACCAACTTCACGGTTTCCGGGGTCGACATGGACACGGTCGGCCTGATCCTGATGATCGCCGGCGCCTTGATCCTTGTGCTCTCGTTCACGGTGGCGATGATCAACCGCAACGACCGCACCGGCGGCGGCACCTCCGACGAGCGTCGGGCGCCGCCTCCTCCCCGGCGCTGAGCCTCCCGGGGAGGCCAGCGCCCACGGCCGGCTTCCTGCTCACCCTGCGTTCGGTTCGATCAGCCGACGCTGACGAACGACCTCGGAGCTCTCGATCCCGGCCCTGGTGGCCGCTCCATCGATCACGTCGAGCAGGTCGAGCATGCGCTGCGAGACGGTCGGATGCGTCGCAGCGGCGATCCGCACCTGCTCGAACCCGAGCCGGAGAAGCTCGTCGAGGTCAGGTGCCTTCGCCACCAGCCGGGCCTCCCGGCGACCCGGCCGCGATCGCAGCGTGACTCGACCAGCGAGTGTCCGCGTGCGCGTCCGTGGCCACCCACGGGCCGCCCGCCTGCGCGCTAGCGACCAGCCTCGAAGCTGGGCCGGCGCCGGTTTCGATCAGGCGGAGCTGCCCGGGGTGTCTACTGCTCAGATGCGGCGCAGGCAGGCCCGACGGGCCTTCTTGCGATCGAGGGCGCGGCACTTGCGCACCTTGGCCTTGCGGGCTTTCGCCCGGCGGACCTTGGCCCTGCGGGTCTTGGCCTTGCGGGCCGCAGCGCGGTCTGGTCCGGAGGCCGTATCGGGCTTCGAGCCGGCGGACGAACCGCTCTGCTCGTACTTGAAGGATCCGGGATCGCCCACCGGGTCGGCGGTTACCTGCTGCGGCTCGCCGGGGTTCGTGCCGCTTGCGACCGCATCGTCGCCTTCCGGCGGCGGGTCAGCCAGGAAGTGCTCGAGCACGCGGCCGGGTGTCAGTGCGCGGTCGTAGTAGGCGACCTCGTCGATCGAACCCTTGAACCAGGGCTTGATCTCGCCGTAGCCGACGTAGAAGGTAGAGATCGAACTCGGACGCTTGGTCGCCTCCGTCTGGCCGCGCAGCCTGCCGTCCACGTAGAGCGAGATCGTGACTCCGTCCCAGACCGCGACGACCTGCGTGAATCGACCGGGCGCAGGACCGGTGCTTGCAGCGACGGTGGTGCCCATATGGCGGAACTTGATCAGGCCGCCTTCGATGTAGATCTCGCCGGCTTCGCCGTGACCGAGTACCGACTGGTCGCGGTGGTCTTCGGGGTTGACCCAGGCCTCCAGGGTGCTCTGGAAACGCGGCGCGGCAACGGCGTTCACATAGCCGTAACCGCCGGAGCCGATGAAGCGCCTGGCGTGGTCGCCGTCACCGGAGATGCCAACCGGGCCCGACTCCTGGTCGTTCTTGTAGGTGCCGTCCCGGTGGTTGCCCGAAGAATCAGTCATGGCCGCAGACCCGGCGGCCTCACCGAGGCGGTAGTAGGCGATCGGGGAGTCCGAGTTGAAGATGTCGGCGAAAGTCTTGACTGTGTAGGTGTGACTGTGGCTGCGGGTGAGCCCGTCGGTGTCGACGGCGGTCACGATTACGGTGTGGGCGCCCGGGCTGTCCGGCAGGGCCGCGCCGTCGAGAGCCGGGTTTCCGTCCACGGTCGCAGTGCAGCTTGCCACGGTTGCCGGGCCGTCGAGGTCGCGGCAGTGGAAGTCGAGGTCGGGCACCTTGGTCGGGGCGTAGAGACCACCGTTGGCCGGGGTGTCAATGTGGGCCTCGGGTCGCTGGATCGGCGGGCCTCCGACCGGTGAGCGAACGTCTTTGGCTGTGCCGACCACCCAGCGCTTGCGGATCAGCGCGTGCGCCGGCTGTGTCCAGCAGTTCACCCTAGGCGGCCGAGAAATTCCCTCATCGCTTCGTGAGTCGCGTCCGCCATTTCCATCTGGGGCACGTGCCCGCAGTCGAGTTCGAGGTGCTCAGCCTGGGGAAGAACCCGTTCCACATGCTTCTCGAAGCCGATCGGCACCAGCGTGTCCTGCTCGCCCCATACGAAGAGCGAAGGCGGGAGGAGGCGCTCCATGCGCGTCCACAGCCCTTCTTCACCGTGGGGCTCGTCGAGGTAGATGTTCTTGGCCGATTCGTAGAAGGCGACCCGACCACGCGGAGTCAGGAAGGAGCGCAGGAACTCGTCCACCCCGGCCGCCGTCCACCCCTTGCGTCCTCCGGGAACGAGTCCGCGGACGAGTGGTTCGGTGATCACCCTGGGAGCCGGCTGAACCAGCCCCAGCTTCGGCAGCGGACCGCGCAGCAGCCAGCGCCAGCGGCGGTCGCGCAGCCAGGCCAACGCCGGCGCCAGCAGAACAAGGCTCCGTACCCGGTCCGGATGCAGCAGCCCGACCTCGATCGCAACCCGTCCCCCCATGCTGTTGCCGACCAGATGCGCTTTCTTTATCGCGAGTTGGTCCAGCAGCCCGACCACCGATTCAGCGAAGTAGGGAGCGTCGTAGGCGGCGCCGAGGGGTTTCTCTGAATCGCCGAAGCCCGGCAGGTCCATCGCGATCACCCGGTAACTGCCGGAAAGCGCGGCGATCGTAGTCAGGAAGGATGCCTTGGTGCCTCCGAGTCCGTGGATGCATACAACCGTCTCGCCCTGGCCCGCCGAGAGGGTCGAGACCCGACCCTGCCCGGTCTCGACCGACCCGAACTCCATCCGGCCGGGGTCGACGATTCCGCTGGTTGCTGCGAGAAATCCGACGCCGAGGTGAAGGTTGCGCCGGACCTTGAGCGCACTGTCGCTGAATGCGGCCATACCGAAACCGATGTCTTCGGCGATCCTCTTCCATGTCTTCTCGTCGGCGATCAACTCGGCGTCGAAGTCCTCCTCGCCGGCCGGGAAGAGGTCCGCGCCATGGCTGGTGATCACCGCATCCCATTCGGGCTCGCCTTCCACGCCGAGGCGGATCCTCGCGCTACCGCTCGGGATCTCGATCACATCCGGATCGAATCGGGCGACCAGAGAGGCGAGGGACTCGGGCGGGGCGTCTTGCTCAGGCACGCATCAAGCCTACGGCCGCGGACGGACCCCGGTTTCGGCAAAACACTGAACCGGAACGACAGAAGGTCCGCCTTCGAGGCGGGCCCTCCGTTTGGGGTCCGGGGAGATTGCGCCTCGACGGCGCCGGACCCGAATCGCCATCGGCACCGCGACTGTGCGGGTGCCAGGCGACAGTTCAGCCCGGTCAGACGCCGGCGTCGACCTGGTCCTCGTCGAAGACCAGGATTCCCCAGACGATCCAGCAGCAGAGGAAGAAGACTCCGAGCGACCACCAGGGGAATGCCCCGGCGACCGAGATCAGCGACATGACGGCCCCGATGCTGCCTGCGATCACTCCGATGATCCTGCCGTAGGCGTTGCCCGCCAGAAGCGAGAAGCCGCCCGTGAGCTGGAATACACCGATGATTATCAGGACCCATCCGAGAGTGTTCAGGTCACTGAAGACCAGCCTCGTATCGTTGACGAAGACATTCGCGTTGTCCAACGCTCCGATGCCATAGATGATGTTCAGCACTCCGATGATCAGCAGCATGATCCCGGCGAAAACGACTCTTCCAGCACCCCTCATTTTGACACCTTCCTGATTGAGCCGGGCCCAGACGCCCGGCCGTCGACTTCGTTGGAGTCGACTGTGTTGGCTTGGGACCTGATTGGCCCGGTTGCGAATATAGCCCCGCTACGAATGGCGGCTTAACCCCAATCGGATGAGCCGCGTAATCGGCATCGAGTGTGCCTCCTCAGACCTCTACCGGCTGAGGGGCGCCGCCGAATAGACTCCTGCGGTGGCCGAAACCAAGCAAGGGTTAGCGGGGATGCCGGAAGGAGAGGGCGGCGTCGACCCACCGCGAGAGATCATTTCGACCACCCCGATCGTCCGAGCCCGGCTCACCGACCAACTGCTCCTGTCGCCACCGGCCGAGCTGGTGGTGCTGTGCGCTCCAGCCGGCTATTCCAAGACCACGACACTCAAGAGCTGGGCAGATGTCGACCACCGTCCGTTCGTCTGGGTCAACTGCGACCGGCGACACAACGACCCGTCGGTTTTCCTTGGCTCGATCGCGCTGGCACTGAGCGAGTTGAAGGACTTCAGCAACGGGGCTATCTCGGCGCTGGAGCTGGAGGCCGCATGGCCCGAGCGGGCCCTGGCCCGACTCGGCCGCGAACTCGGAACCGAAAGCACCGGATTCGTTCTGGTGATCGACGACGCCCACTTGCTCACCAGCGATGGCTCGGTCGCATTGCTCCAGGGGCTGATCCAGGTCCTGCCGGAAGGAGCCCAACTCGCGATCGGAACACGCTCGGTTCCACCGATGCCGCTCGGACGGATGAGGGCGAATCGGAATCTGGTCGAGCTTGGCATGTCCGACCTCGCGATGACGCGAAGGGAGAGCCAGCGCATGCTGAGCGCATCCGGACTCGACATCGAGGCGCGTGACCTGGAAACGATCCACGAACACACCGAGGGCTGGCCGGCAGCACTCCAGCTGACCTCCCTGGCGCTGTCGACGAGTTCCGACATCCCGGCGGCAGTCGAGACCTTCGCGGGCGACGACCGTACGGTCGTGGAGTACCTTCACCAGGAATTCCTGTCCGGCAGCACGCAGGAACTCGTTGATTTCATGACCCGCACCTCAGTGCTGGAAGAACTCTCGGGCCCCCTCTGCGATGAAGTGCTGGGAAGGAACGGCTCTGCGTCGGTGCTCGGTGAGCTCGCCCGGTCCAACGCCCTGGTGATTCCTCTCGACCGCAGGGACCAGGCCTACCGCTACCACCACCTCTTCTCCGAGATGCTGCGGGCCGATCTGCTGCGCAACAATCCGGAGCTGATCAAGCCTCTTCACCGGCGGGCGAGCCTCTGGTTCGAAGCGCAGTCGGAGCCGGTGTCGGCGGTCGAGCACGCAATCGAATCGGATGACCTTTGCCTCGCGGGCCGTCTGATCTGGGCCTCTGTGCCAGAGCTGACCGGACGCGGACGGCTGGCGACCCTGAACCGTTGGCTCGACGAGGTCGGCCGCGACCGGCTGGACCAGTGCCACGGATTGCTGCTTACCGCGGCCCATGCCAACCTGCTGGCCGGGTCCGGCGAAGAGGCGAAATCCATGTTCAGGCGTGCCATGGACCTGGAACAGTCCCCGGACTGCCCGGTTCCGATTGAGTCAGACCTGCTGATGCTGCAGATCACCCTCGCCGGAGAGGGGGTTGCCCGGATGGGATCGGATGCCGAGCAGATGATCGGGCAGACCCGGCCTGACAACGTCTGGTACGCGGCTGCTCACTTCTACAAAGGGGTGTCGCTCCACCTTCTCGGCGACCCTGTTGCGGCGGTGCCGGTGCTCCAGGACGCGGCGCGACGCATGGCGCTCACGTCACCCGTTATGCAGTCTCTCGCCCTTGCGCAGCTGGCAATAATCGCCTGCCGGCAAGGCGACCTCGAGAGCTCGCAGCGGCTTGTCGGCGAGGCGAGGGGCCAGGTCGAGCGCTGTGGCCTGAGCGGCTTCCCGGCCCTGGTTCTGGTCTGGGCCGCAGAGGCGATGTCGCGAGCGCTGGTCGGACAGCGGGAGAAGGCGCGCAACAGCCTCGACGCTGCCTACCGCATGCTAATGGGCCTCAACGGCTTCCTCCCGTGGTACGAAGTCGAGACCAGGCTGACGATGGCAACCGCCTCCCTGAAGCTGGCCGAATACGACGCTGCCGGACAGTTGCTGGACCAGGCCCGGGTCCATCTCGCCGTGACCGCGGATGCCGTCGTCCTGTCCGATTGGCTGGCGGAGCTGGATGCGCAGCTGGCCGCCGCCACGAGTGATCGGGAGTCAGTCGACTCTCCTCTGACCGGAGCGGAGTTGCGCACTCTGCAGATACCTGCCGACCCATCTGACCTTCCGACAGATCGGCGCAGCGAACCGGGTCTCCCAGAACACCGTCAAGACGCAGGCCCGCTCGATCTACCGCAAGCTGGGCGTCGGCTCCAGGGCTGAAGCGGTCGAGGCTGCGCGTGAGGCGGGGCTCTTCGAAGCAGAGCTCCCGAACCCTTGACCTGCGGCCGACCCGACCGCGGCGCTCTCAATCGGGAAGTTCCGCCCGCGGTCGAAACCAGCGCCTGGTCATGAGTACACGGCGGTCGTCTGCGGCGCACAGCAGGCGCGGCGGCGCGCAAGTCGGGACCGAAACTCTGGCCATCACCCGGTCGGAGTGACGGGCCGACCGGCTTGGGAGTCATATCTTCTCCTTTATGGAGAACAACTCGAAGAAACAGTTCCAGGGCAAGATCGCACTCGACATCCGTGACTCGGAGCCCGACTGGGGGCCGTACCTGGCGCCCAGCGCCGAAAAGGGCGCTCCGAACGTGCTGATGATCGCCTGGGACGACGTCGGCTACGCGACGATGGACTGCTTCGGCGGCCCGGTCGAATGCCCGAACATGAAGCGCATCGCCGACATGGGCGTGAAGTTCTCCAACTTCCACACGACCGCACTCTGCTCACCGACCAGGGCTTCGCTTCTGACCGGCCGCAACGCGACCACCAACGGCATGGCGACGATCGCCGAATTCGCCTCCGGCTTCCCCGGGATCTCCACCCGGATCCCGTTCGAGAGCGGCTTCATCTCCGAGGTTCTGGGTGAGAAGGGCTACAACACCTACTGCATCGGCAAATGGCACCTGACGCCCGGCGAAGAGTGCAACCTCGCCGCCTACAAGGGGCGCTGGCCGCTCGGCCGCGGATTCGAGCGCTTCTACGGCTGGCTCGGCGGGGAGACCAACTCCTACTTCCCGGACCTCGTCTACGACAACCACCCGGTCGAAGCTCCCGCCCGTCCCGAGCAGGGCTACCACCTCGCCGACGACATGTCCGAGAAGGCGATCCAGTTCATCCAGGACGCCAAAGTGATTGACCCGGATAAGCCGTTCTTCATGTACTTCGCCCCGTCGGCCGGACATGCGCCGCACCTTGCTCCGAGCGAGTGGGCCGACAAGTACAAAGGCGTCTTCGACGAAGGCTACGAAGCGATCCGCGACGGCATTCTGGCGCGCCAGAAGGAGCTAGGGATGCTGCCCGACGACACCGAACTTTCAACGATCAACCCGCACGGCGGTCCCGCGCGCAAGGGCCCAGACGGCCAGGACTGGCCGATGCTCGACACGGTCCGCCCCTGGGAGTCGCTCAGCGACAACGAAAGGACCCTGTTCACCCGAATGGCCGAGGTCTACGCCGGCTACATCTCCTACTACGACGACCGGCTCGGCCAGGTGCTCGACCACCTCGAGGAGACCGGCGAGCTGGAGAACACGCTGATCGTCGCGATGTCCGACAACGGGGCCAGCGGCGAAGGCGGACCGAACGGCAGCTTCAACGAGTGGCGCTTCTTCAACGGCATCGCCGATTCGGCCGAAGAGACCTACAAACACATCGACGAGCTCGGCACCCCGGCCTCGAACAACCACTACAACACCGGATGGGCCTGGGCTCTCGACACGCCGTTCCCCTACTGGAAGCGTTGGGCCGGCTACGAAGGCGGCACAGCCGACATGTGCCTGCTCGCATGGCCGGCGAAGATCGAGGCCGACGACAAGTTCCGCGACCAGTACATCCACGCGGTCGACGTGGTACCGACGATCTACGACCTGCTCGGAATCGAGCCTCCGGAAACGATCAACGGTTACCTCCAGCACCCGATCGAAGGCGAGAGCTTCGCCGCGGCGCTGACCGACCCCGACGCCCCCGGCAAAAGCACGCAGTTCTACGCCATGCTCGGCCAGCGATCGATCTACCACGAGGGCTGGCTGGCCTGCACGATCCACCCGCCGATCTCAGGCTGGGGCAACTTCGAACAGGACGAGTGGGAGCTCTACCACCTCGAGAAAGACCGCTCGCAGAGCAAGAACCTCGCCGACCAGGAACCTGAACGCCTGGAGCAGATGAAGAGCCTGTGGTTCTACTACGCCGGTATCTACAACGGGCTTCCCCTGGACGACCGCACGGCGCTGGAGCAGGTACTTGCCGAACGGCCGACCCCGGCACCGCCGCGGGAACGCTACGAGTTCTTCCCGGGCGCCTCTGACGTTCCGGAGTCGGCGGGCCCGCGGATCAACGGCCGCTCCTACAAGGTCGCAGCGGGTCTCAACGTCGAGTCAGCCGATGCCGAAGGCGTGCTCTGGGCGGCCGGCGGTGTGCCGGGCGGCCACAGCCTCTACATCAAGGACGGCCACCTGACCTACACCTTTAACTGGGTCGGAACAACCCTCCAGGACGTGGTCGCCGACAAGCCGGTCGTTCCGGGCGAGCACGTCTACGCGGCCGAGTTCGAGGTCAAAGGCAAGAGCCAGGACCCGCAGATGCCGGGTGCCGAAGGGTTGCTGACCCTCTACTGCGACGACGAGGCGATCGGCTCAGGCAAGATCGTCACCCAGCCGGGCGCCTTCTGCCTGACCGGTGACGGAATATGCGCCGGCCGGGACAGCTCCTCTGCGGTCACCCCTGCCTACGAAGCACCGTTCCCCTTCACCGGCGGCAAGCTCGACAAGGTCGTGGTCGACCTCTCGGGAGAACGCTACATCGACCACGAAGCCGAAGTACGGGCCTGGTTCTCGATCGACTGACCAGCCGCTCAGGCGGCGGTTGGCAGCAGCCCGCCCGGTCGGGGCCTGACGGCCCTGGCCTGGCGGGCTGAACCCGCCGGGACCTACTGGCCCTGGCCCAGCGAGTAGCCCAGTTCGCCGTCGAAGCGGTAGAGGCCTTCGGTCTTGATGAAGTCGACTCCGGCGTCGTTCAGCCTGGAAAGGACCTCGACGACCTGACCGGTATTGGCCTTGCCCTCGTCCGGGGCGACGAAGCGGCAGCGCCAGTGATCGACGCAGAAGGTCTCCGGCAGCCCGCCCGGCCACACCTTGAGACCGCGGTTGCTGATCATGTTCAGCTCCAGCTCGGTGCCGTCGGTAGCCGCGTTCAACTTGGCGGCAAGGGCCTCCGGGTCACGGTTGTTGTCGTGGACGAAGACGTCGATTCCGTCCATCGTTTTCTCGGAAGGCTCGACCGGGCTGGTGGTGACCGAGATCCGGCTGTCGCCCGACGGGTAGCTCACCGCGGGCAGGGTCTGCGGCTTCTCGCCGACCCGCTTGATCACCTCATCGGCGAAGGCCGAAGTCGAGTACGGCTCCTTGCCCTCCCCGGCGATGTCGTAGGTGCCGATGCCCTGCTCGATCGTCGCCAGCCAGGCGTTGTGGACCTTCTCGGCGATGTCGCCCTGACCGATGTGGACCAGCATCATCACCGCACCGAGCAGCAGCCCGAGGGGTTGGCCACGTTCTGGCCGGCGCGGCGCGGCGCCGAACCGTGGATCGCCTCGAACATGGCGACGTCCTCGCCGATGTTGGCCGATCCGGCCAGGCCGACCGATCCCGCGATCTGCGCGGCGACGTCGGAGAGCACGTCCCCGTAGAGGTTCGGCATGACCACGACGTCGAAGGCCTCGGGCGTATCGGCCAGCTTGGCGGCGCCGATGTCGATGATCCAGTGTTCGGACTCTATTTCCGGGTACTCGGCCGCGATTTCGTCGAAGACCTTGTGGAACAGGCCGTCGGTCTGCTTCATGATGTTGTCCTTGGTGAAGCAGGTCACCTTCTTGCGGCCGTAGAGCTTCGCGTACTCGAAGGCGTAGCGGCAGATGCGCTCACTTCCGGGACGGCTGATCAGCTTCAGGCACTGGGTGACCTCGTCGGTCTGACGGTGCTCGATACCGGCGTAGAGGTCCTCTTCGTTCTCGCGCACGACGACCACGTCCATGTCCGGGTGGAGGGTCGGGATGAACGGCGAGTAGGCGACGCAGGGCCGCACGTTGGCGAACAGTCCGAGGGTCTTGCGCACGGTCACGTTGAGCGACTTGAAACCACCGCCCTGCGGGGTCGTGATCGGCGCCTTGAGGAAGACCTTCGTCCGCCGCAGCGACTCCCAGGACTCCGGCGCGATGCCGGCCGTATTGCCGGCCTCGTAGACGGCCTCGCCGATCGCGATCTCTTCGATCGCGAGCCGCGCCCCGGCGCCTTCGAGGATGCGCAGCGTCGCATCCATGATCTCCGGTCCGATGCCGTCGCCGCGGGCGACTGTTATCGGGGTCAGGTCGGTTCCTGCTTCGGGATTCATCAAGGCTCCTGTTCGGGTCTGGTCGGTCCGGACTTCAAGGTCGGTTGGTGATCGCCAACTTACCCGAATGGAGCCAAGCCTGAAGCGAAGCCGATTCGAGCCGCCGGGGGCTCGTCCCGCGGAGGATCAGGTGAAGACGATCTGGGCGCCGGCCGACATTTCGTAGAACTCGCCGACCGTGATGATCGAATCGACCTGGGGGATGAAGTCGTCCTCGGCCAGGCCGAACATGTCAACCGACGCCTTGCAGCCGTAGAGCGGCGCGCCGGAATCGGCGATCATCTCGACGAACTCCGGAATCGGCGGGATGTCCAGCTTCTCCATCTCCGAAGCCATCTTCTTCGTCACCAGGGAAGACACCCCCGGGATCGCACCGGCCACCGTAGCCATGTGCAGCGCCGGATTGCCCACTGTCGCAACCTTGATCTTGTCCTGCTTGCCCTTGGTGATCGCGTCGAGACCGAAGAAAGTGAAGAAGACGCTGGCCTCGATGCCCTCCATGCGGGCACCGTTGGCCATGATCAGGCCCGGGTAAACCCCCTCGAGGGAGCCCTTGGAGATGATGATCGAGACCTTCTCGATCGGCTCGGGGCCGGCAGTCCCGTTCTGTTGTGGCAGTTGCTGCTCTGCGAGTTGGCTCATTTCGATTCCTCCTAGATGCAGCCGCGAGGCTTGGGGATTCCGGCTACTTTGGCAGCCAGCTTTGCGGGGCCCTTGGGAAAGAGTTGGTAGAGCTCCTTGATCGGTACACCGGAGGCCTTGCCCAGGGTGCGGATCGAAGGCGCGGAACCCTCCGCCAGATAGGTGTCACGCATGTAGTTGACGACCATCCAGTGGCGGTCTGTCAACTCTCCCAGTCCGTTCGCGGCGGCGATCTCGGCGGCCACTTCTTCGTTCCACTGGGAGGTCTGCTCGAGGAATCCCTCGTCATCCACCTCCACCGGATTGCCGGCGTAAGTCTCGGTACTCATTCTGAATCTCCATTCTTGTTGCTGACCGGTCGCTTGCCGGCCATTGACAGTTGCGCGCCGATCCCGGGAATGTCGCGCCCGGGAAGCAGAGCATGCCAGTAGAAAGGCTGAAACGCGAGCTTAGCCATATGGTTGAGCCGGGACTCCTTCAGCAGCGGCAGCGGTCCGGCCCGTCCGGCCGGATAGCGACCCGGCAGCGGCTCGGTCTCGTAGTTGAAGTCGATCAGCAAAGCCCTGTGGAAGCCGGTCTCGATGAAGCAGTTCGCGTGGCCGTCGAAGCTCCCTTCGAGCTCTTCCCCCTTCAGGAAGCGCTCGATGTTCGCGACCAGGGTTTCGCCTTCGAAGTGGGTAACCGAGCCGGCCTTGGAGGTCGGCAGGTTGGTCGCGTCGCCGATCGCGAAGACGTTCGGCGCGGCAGTGCTCTGGAGCGTATGCGCATCGGTCTTGACGAAACCGAGGTCGTCGCCGAGGCCGGGCGAACGATCTACGAAAGCAGCGCCGCCGTGAAGTGGAATCGAGACCAGCAGGTCGAAGGCGATCTCGCGCTCGTCCCAGCTGACCAGACGCCCGCCTTGCCCGTCGACCTGACCGGTGGCGAATTCGGTCTCGATGCCGATCTGCTTCTGCTCGAGCAGGTCACCGAGTTCCTTTGATGCGACCGGTTTGGTGAAGGCCCCGTCGAGCGGGGTCGCATAGGTGATCGGGCTCTTCTCGCGCAGTCCCCGCTGCTGCAGAAACCAGTCGAGCAGGAAGCAGAACTCGAGCGGGGCGACCGGGCACTTGACCGGCATCTCGATCGGGTTGACGACCACACGACCGCCTTCGAACTCCTGCAGCGCCTCACGCAGGGCGATCGCGTCTTCCATCGCGTAGAAGGAGAAGACCTTCTCCCCCCAGCCGGGGCCGGTGAGCCCTTCTGTCTCTTCCGGCAGGAGCCTGGCGCCGCTGGCAATTACCAGCACGTCGTAGGGGACCTCGGTGCCGTCTTCGAGGTGGACGGTTTGCGCATCGGTATCGACCCGCTCGACCTCACCAGGCAGGAACCGGACCCCCTCGTGGATCTGCTTCGAGCGGGGTCGCACTATGTCCTCCGGCTCGGCCATGCCGAATGG
This sequence comes from uncultured Solirubrobacterales bacterium, assembly GCA_963709375.1. GTDB lineage: Bacteria > Actinomycetota > Thermoleophilia > Solirubrobacterales > 70-9 > 67-14. Next base: position 27,865 of record CAVPWA010000009.1, on the reverse strand, counting down.
CACGAACAGCAGCCCAGGCTGGTAGACATGGTCGCCGTCGCCGTCGATGACCGTTATCTCGGCTTCCTCCCCGTACTCGCCGTGAAGACGGTTGGCCGCCAGGGTGCCGCCTGTTCCGGCGCCGATGATCGTGATCTTCTTGCTCATCCAGGGATTATGCCCCCTGACCCGGCCTGGCGGCAAGAGGCCATCAGCCGCGCAGTCCTTTCATGCAGACCACGCCGGTGTAGTACTTCGCGGTCGCACTCGTATTGAAGTTGAGTACGTCGAAGTTCCATCTGGGCTTCTTCGACGAACGAACCTTTGCCCGTTGCGCCGGGAAGGAGCTGCCAAGCACCACGCCTGGTTTGTTCGAGTAGAAGTACCCGTCAATCGCCTTCGTACCTTTCGGACACTGCATCCAGAATGTGGTCACGGCCTGCGGTGCCAGCTTGTAGTACTTCGAGTTCCAGTAGATGACCTTCGGTGCCGACTTGCGCGATGCCGAGGTAGAAGCGCCACCCGACGACCCGGAGTGAAGTCCCTCGTCCCGAGGCGTCCCGAGGCTGGAACCGACATCGCCGGCGGAACTGGAATCTGCGCCTCCGAGGCTGTCGACCACGACTGCTCCGACAACGGCGAGGGCGACGATGGAAAGAATGATCGGTAATGCCTTCATGGCACCTTCCTCGGTTGCTTGTCGGTCCGGAGCTCTGCCCGGACGAAATGGACTGAAACTCAGGATAGACACGGGACGGCAGCCCCAATCAGTAGTTCGCCGCAGACCGCGGGGCTTCGACCTGTGTCGAGTCCCTCCGGGCCCGGGCACTATGGTGCCAGCATGGAACTTGCCGGAAAGCGGGTACTTGTAACGGGCGCATCATCGGGGATAGGCGCAGAGATCAGCAAGGAAATGGCGCGTCGTGGTGCGCAGCTGATCCTGGTCGCGCGCGGGCGCGAGAAACTGGAAAGCCTGGCGAATGAGCTGCTCAAGGCAGGGGGAACGGCGCAAGTCGAAGTCTGTGACCTGACTGACGACAACGAGGTCGAACTGCTGGCTGAACGGCTGCTCGGCGGCGACGGACCGCCCGACGTCCTGGTCAACAACGCGGGAGCCGGCATCTGGCGAGCCACCTGGGAGACCGAGCCGGGATACGCAGAACAGGCCGCGCGCCTTCCGTACCTGGCCGCCTACGAGCTGACCCGCCTGCTGCTGCCGGCGATGCGCGAACGCGGCAACGGCTGGATCCTCAACATGACCTCTGCTGCCGGCTACATGGCGATCCCCGGCGCCACCGCCTACGGGGTATCACGCTGGGCCATGAGGGCTTTCAGCTATCAGCTCGAAGCTGAGCTGAAGGGCAGCGGAATCGGGGTCACCCTGCTCGCCCCCTTCGAAGTCGACTCGCCCTACTTCGACAACAACCCTGGCTCGCGCGAGCGCATCCCGCGCATCGCGAGGCTGGTCGGCACGATCACCCCGGAAGATGTCGCTCGCGAGGCGGTCGAATCGATCGAGCGCGAGCGGCGCGAACGCATGATGCCCCTGCGCGGGCGCCTGATCTACCGCCTGACCCCGCCGCCGCTGATGCGCCGGCTGCTGGGCGCCACCGGCTGGAAACCGTAGCGGGCCAGGGCCGCCCGGCTCCGGCGGCCACCCGGAGTCCGGCGGCGCCGGAGCGCCAGGTCCCCGCCGCGGCCCGTCAGTCCTGAGGCCGGCCCTCGAAGGCGGCCGTGAGCAGCCCGGCCAGTTCCGCCAGCATCGGCATGCGCGGGTTGGTCCGCAGGCTGGCATCGGCGAAGGCGTTCTTGACCAGTTCCGGCAGGGCCTCGTCGAACTGCTCCTTCGTCACGCCGGCTTCGGCGAGCGACTTGGGCATTCCGACCTCGTCGAGCAACTGCTCGACCCGCAGGAAGAAGCGCCGGCGCCGCTCGTCCATGTCGGCCCCGCCGAGCCCCATGACCCAGCCCATCTGGGCGTACTTGTCGGGCGCCATGTAGGTCGAGTAACCGGGGGCGGGCATGAACTTGCTCGGGATCTGCGCGTTGTAGCGCAGCACATGGGGCAGGAAGATCCCGTTCGCCCGTCCGTGCGGGATGCCGAATACGGCGCCGACCGAGTGGGCCAGGGCGTGGTTCACCCCGACGAAGGCGTTGGAGAAGGCCAGCCCGGCGATCGTCGAGGCGTTGGCCATCGCGGTCCTCGCCTCGAGATCGCTGCCGTCGGCGACCGCTTTCGGCAGCGCGCCCATGATCAGGTTGATCGCCTGCATGCAGAAGGCATCGGTATAGGCCGAAGCGAAGATCGAGACCCCGGCCTCCAGCGCATGGGTCAGCGCGTCGACACCGGTGTCGGCCGTGATCGCCGGCGGCATGCTCAGGGTCAGGGTCGGATCGTTGACCGCGATGTCGGGTACGAGGGAGTAGTCGACCAGGGTGAGCTTGCGACCCTCGGCGCTAATTACCGCAGCCGGCGAGACCTCGGAACCGGTTCCCGAGGTGGTCGGGACGGCGACCAGTTTCACCGAGTGCTCGACGGTCGGGTACTGGGCAACCCGCTTGCGGGCATCGAGGAAGGGCAGCGAGAGTTCCTGAAGGGTCAGGTCCGGGCTCTCGTGGAACAGGCGCATCGCCTTGGCCGCGTCGAGCACCGAGCCGCCGCCGACCGCGATTATGCAGTCGGACTCGAACTGCGACAGGACCTCGATGCCCGCCCGGACCTGGGCTTCGTCGGGTTCCGGCTGAATGTCGGAGAAGACGTGGGCGGACGCCCCGTCGAGGTAGCGGCGGACCTCGTCGGCCACCCCACGCGCCTCACCGTCGGCATCGGTGACGATCAGGAAGTTGTTCGCCTTGACTTCGCGCAGGCTGTCCAGCGAGCCGGCGTTGAAGTAAGTGTCGGAGGGGACGCGGAACCACTGCGGCGGCGCCTGGCGTCGGGATACGGTCTTCACGTTGAGCAGGTTCTGATAGTTGACATTGTCGGTGGTGTTCGATCCTCCCCAAGTCCCGCAGCCGAGCGAGAAAGTTGGCGTCAGTGAGTTATAGATGCCGCCGAGGGCGCCCACGGCGGTCGGAGCGTTGACCAGGATGCGACCGGTCCGGACCCGTCGCGAGAACTGCTCGATTACGTCTTCGTCTTTCGTATAGACCGCCGAAGTGTGCCCCAGTCCACCGTGTTCGGTCGCCAGTTCGCAGGCGGCGACGCCGTGCTCGACCGAAGGCGAGCGAACCAGCCCGAGCACCGGCATCAGCTTTTCCTGGATCAGCGGATGGGCCGCGAGGTCTGCCAGGTCGGAGGGCAGCGGTGCCATCAGCACCTTGGTCCCCTCTTCCACATCGAAGCCGCCCATCGAACCGAGGTTCACGCAGGACTGGCCAAGGGCTCGGATCTCAACGCTGCCGTCCGGTGCGAAGGCCAGCCTGGAAAGCGCATCGACCTCGTCCTCCTTCAGCATCTTCGCGCCCATGCGTTCGAACTCGGCCACCACGTCGTCGTAGATCGAGTCGTCGATCACACAGGTCTGTTCGGCGGGGCAGATCACTGAAGCGTCGAAGGTCTTGGAGATCAGGATGTCGACCACCGCCATCTCGACCTCGGCGCTCGAGCTCAGGTAGACCGGCGCGTTGCCGGCACCGACGCTCAGGGTCGGCTTGCCGGCGGAATTGGCGGCGGCGACCGCCTTCGGCCCGCCGGTGGTCCAGATCAGGTCGACCCCGTCGTGATGGAAGAGGTGCTGGGAGACGTCGAGCGTGGGATCGGGAATGACCTGCAGCGCGTCCGGCGGCAGACCCGCGGCCTCGCCCGCCTCCTGGAGGATCTCGACCGCCTTGACCGCGCACTGCGAGGCCCGCGCCGAGGGGCGGAAGATGATCGCGTTGCGCGTCTTGGCGGCTACGATCGACTTGAACAGCGCGGTTGAGGTCGGGTTGGTGATCGGGACCAGGGCCAGCACGACGCCGATCGGCTCGGCTACGTACTCGATGCCCCGCTCATGGTCCTCTTCGATCACTCCGACAGACTTCTTGTCCTTGAGGTAGTCGTAGAGGAACTCGGTCGCGATGAAGTTCTTGACCACCTTGTCCTCGAGCACTCCGAAGTGGGTCTCCTCCATCGCCAGCGCCGCCAGATCGAAGGCGTTCTCGAGGCCGGCCACGACCATCGCCCAGACGATCTTGTCCACCGCTTCCTGATCGAGTTCGCGGAAGGCCCTGGATGCGGCTTCCGCCCGCTCGACGAAGCCGTCTATGCGCTCGGCCTGTTCGGGCTCGAGCGGTGTGTCGGGGGACCGTTCGCTGGTGCCGACCGGGTCGGCCGGGGTCTCTGTCGTGGCCATGATCTCCTCCTCGGGGGACTGGTCGGGGGAAGATTACCGTCCGGCCGCCAAACTCACGGCCCTTCTTACCGGAATCGCTTAGCCGCGGTCGAGTTCGAGCAGCGCCTTCAGCTCGTCCTCGAAGTCCGTGATCAACTCGTCGGGATCGGGGATCAGCCCGGCGTCGGCCATCAGACCTACGGTGAGCTCGCCGTCGTAGCTGAAGATCGAGATCGTCATCGAGACGTCGCCGGAACAAGGCGCCCAGACCAGGACCCCGGCGACCTTGGTACCCGCCAGGTAGACCGGCTCTCGCGGTCCCGGCACGTTGGTGACAACTGCCGTGCCTTTAGCCGTGAACAGGTCGATCACCCGCTGCTCCAGCCCCTCCGGTGTGCGTCCCATGGCGTCGAGGACCCCGTAGGCGACGACACCTTCATGCGACTGCTTGATCTGCTTCATGCTCTCGTGAACCTTGCGCAGCCTGATCTTGCGGCTCAGCGTGCCGACCGGCAGTCCGAGGAAGACCAGCCCGAACTTGTTGCCCAGTGTGGCCGGCAGCGGCTCGGTCGGTGAGCGCAGGTTGAACGGGACCATCGCGGTCACCTGCTCGGTGTATTCACCGCGCCGGTCGAGGTAGGTTCGAAACGCCCCGGCCACCGCGGTCATGACCACGTCGTTGACGGTATTGCCCGTGGCGTGACCCATGTCGACCACATCGGAGAGCGGGATCGGGTCCGACCAGGCGACGCCTTTGGCGATACCCATCTCACCTTTCAGGGCGGTCTTGGGGTCGTTGCCCCTGAGCAGCACCTTGGCCAGGGCGTCGGCGTCCTCGCGGGTGGCGTTGGCAAGGTCGAGCATGTGAGTCGGGTGCTTCGCGACTTCCAGCGACTCGTGGGCGACTGAACCGGCCGCGCCGATCGCGGCTGAAGCGATGCCCCTGGCCGAGCCCGCGATCGATTGCAGAGGATTCCTGCCGTTACTGCGCTCGCGTACCTCCGGCGGCGCTTCGATCGGCCTCGCATCCGGATCGTCGGATTCATCGGCGAGTGAGAGCAGCACCCGCGAGAGCGCTATTCCGTCGGCGATGCAGTGGTGGATGCGGTGGACCAGCGCTGCGCCCTCGCCGTATCCGTCGACCATGTAGATCTGCCAAAGGGCCTGGCTGCGATCGAGCGGGGTCGCGGTGATGTCGGCCAGCAGATCGGCCAGCGCGGCCCTGTCGCCGGGAGCGGGCAGCGCGATCCGGTGGAGGTGGAGGTCGAGGTCGAAGTTCGGGTCGTCCTCCCAGTGCGGACCCGAGACGGGGGGCGTGCCCTCGACCACCCTCTGCCGGAAGCGGGGGTAAGGCTCGACGAAGCGCTCCCGGATCAGATCCCGCACGCGGTCCCAGTCGGGGGTCTCTTCAAACCAGTTGACCCCGGTGATGACCATCAGGTTGGTCGGCTGGTCCATATGCAGCCACGCGGCGTCGGCGTGGTTCATTGCCTGTGCGGAACTCACGCCAACAGCATAAGCGCAGTCCACCGGCCGGGCGCGGGGCCTCGTTGATCTGACCGGGACAGCTGCAACTTCACCCGATCGGGATGACTCTCGCCTTCGGATCCCCAGTAGCCTTCGGGGTACCGGCAACTGACGATGGAGGAAACAATGATCTGGTTTGGCCTCGGCTTCCTGTATCTCATCCTGTTCTTCACCACCGGGCTGATCACTCTGCGCAAGGGTCACATGGTGCTTTTCGTACTCGGCTTCTTCTTTCCGCTCCTCTGGATTATCGGAGCGCTTCTTCAGCCCACCGAGGCAGCGGCCGAAGCGCTGCGGGAAGAAGAACGCGGCGGGGTCTGAGCCGACTCAGGCCGGCTGTGACCGGGTCGCCAGCCGGGCGGCGATGATCCGCCATACGTCGGGGTCGATCCCCAGCCCGAGGTGGGTCGAAGCGACCTCGATGTGCTCGACCTCCCGGGTATGGCGGTCGATGCAGGCACGCCAGTCGACGATGCCGTCCCGTTTCGTATAGATCGCGGTGACCGGGACGGAGATCGGACTGGCGAGTTCGACCTCCTCGATCAGCCGGGTGATGCGCTCGGCCTCTTCTTCCCCGAACGACGAGGCGCCGATCGTATGGGTGGGACCGCCGATCACCGGCGTGCCGTAGGTAATGACGCGGCTGACGGCCTCGGGAGAGTTCCGGGCCACTTCTCGCGCGACCACCCCACCCAGACTCCAGCCGACCAGGGCCACTGGCCGGCCGGCCTGCTCGGAGATCCGATGGACCCGGGCCGCGAGCTTTTCAGCGTCGGCTTCGGGATGGCCGTGGTTGGTACCGAGCCCCCACGGCATCGCGTCGTAGCCGATCCGGCGAAGAAAACTGCGCAGCGGCGCTCCGCTGGCCTCGGGTGCGCGCCAGCCGGGGATGTCGATCACCGGCTCTCCGTCGCCTCGAGGTGACTGCCGCAGGGACGGGGTCTTCAGGGCAAGGCGGGCGAACTGCCAGGGAGCGGTGATCTCGGCGGTTCGGATCAGTCCCCCCGGGGGACCTGAAGGCAGCGGCACATCCGGGGTCCCGGGGTGAACGAGGGGCCCGCGACGGATCGTTCGATGACCGACCGCGGCGAAAGAGGAGAACAGTTCCTTCATCTCCAGATGAGCATACGGAGCCGGGGCCCTTGCGACACCCGTGAGGGCGACCCCTCCCCGCCCGGCTACGATTCGCGAAACGTAACGCGAGCTGAGGAGGAAGAGCCGGAGATGGGCCGATACGAGGAAATCTGCGCCGAGCACGAATGGAACGTTCCCGAGCGCTACAACATCGCCTCCGATGTCTGCGACAGACACCCGGCCGACAAGCTCGCGATGATCTTCGAGGACCACACCGGTACCCGCCGCGAGGTCACCTGGGGAGAGCAGCAGTCGCTCGCCAACCGGGCCGCGAACATGCTCGCCGCCCACGGCGTCGGCAAGGGCGACCGGGTCGCGGTCTGCGTGCCGGCTTCGCCGGAGACGGCCGCGGTCTTCTTCGGCACCTGGAAGGTCGGCGGCATCCTGATCGCGATGTCGGTGCTTTATGGAGACGACGGGATCGAGCACCGGATCCGCACTTCGGGGGCAAAGGTCATCGTCACCGACTCGGCCGATGCCGGTCGCATGCCGGCCGACCTGGTCGACCACGTGATCGAACTCGACGCCGACCTGCTCGCCGGCTACGACGACTCCTTCGAGACCCTCGACACGCTCGCCGACGACCCGGCCGAGATCTTCTTCACCTCCGGTACCACCGGCCTGGCCAAAGGCATCCTCCACGCCCATCGCTACATCCTCGGCCACGAGGAGTTCGAGTACTGCCACGAGATCGAAGACGGCGAGATCTTCCACGGCATGGGCGAATGGGCCTGGGCTGCAGGCATCTGCCCGTTGCTCGGCGCCTGGCGCCTCGGCGCCGTCCAGTACGTCTACGCGAGGAAGGGCGGCTTCGACCCGGAGATCCAGCTCGAAGCGCTCTCCCGCAACAGGGTCAGCAACGTCTTCACCACTCCGACCGCGATGCGGGCGATGATGTCGATCGAAGACGCCGGCGAAAAGTTTCCGCAGGTCTTCCGCAGGGTCTGCTCGGCGGGCGAGGCGCTCAACCCGGAGGCGATCCGCTGGTTCCGCGAGCAGTACGGGGTCACCGTGCTCGACTACTACGGGCTCAGCGAGTCCTATCCGCTGGTCGGCAACTTCCCCTTCATGGAGGTCCGCGAGGGATCGATGGGAAAGCCGATGCCGGGCTGGGACGTCCGGATCCTCGACCCCGACGAAAACCCGGTCGGCCCCGGCGAGCGCGGCGAGATCTGCATGAAGGCCCGCAGCAACCCCCACTACCCGCTTCGCTACTGGGAGAACCCCGAGGCGACGGAGCGCGACTTCGAGGGCGAGTGGTTCCACACCAAGGACGCCGCCGAGATGGATGAAGACGGCTACTTCTGGTTCGCCGGACGGGCCGACGACGTGATCATCTCGGCCGGCTACCGGATCGGCCCGTTCGAAGTCGAGTCCGCCTGCGTCGAACACCCCGCCGTGCTGGAGGCGGCCGCGGTCGCCGCTCCCGACCCGACCGGAGTGAAGGGCGAGATCGTCAAGGCCTTCATCGTGCTCAACGAAGGCTACGAACCGAGCGACGAACTGGCGAAGGAGATCAGCCATTCGGTCCGCGGATCGCTCAGCGCCTACGCCTACCCGCGCGAAATCGAATTCGCCGAAGACCTGCCCAAGACCCTGACCGGCAAGATCCGGCGAATCGAGCTGCGCGAGCACTGAGTTGCTGAAGTCCGAAGGAGCGATTGTCCGCTTCGTTATCATCCTTCGCCAAGTCCGGAAACCGTCCGGGCTCGATCCGAAGGGGTAGGCGTGCTGTCTGAGAGGGAGCTGGGTCGCGAGGCGACCAGTCGTGGCCGTGTCGCCGCGTTCACATCTGTTTTGGTGGCGGTATTCGCCGGCCTGCTTCTCCTGCTGGCGCCATCGGCATCGGCCGGCGGAATCGGCGGCACCGAGATCCTGCCCGACGGCACCCAGCGGACCACCTACACCGTCGGACCGCTCGACATCACTTCGGGGCAGAACCGGATCGCCTACCGGCCGATCACCGGAACCGAGAAGCCCGCGGTAAACGGCTGGATCACCCGCATCAAGCCCGACCTCGTCAACGCCGACGGCTCGATCCCGAAATCGAGCCGGGTCATGTTCCACCACGGAGTCTGGATCAATGCTTCGGCCCCGGCGAGCGAGCGCCTCTTCTTCGCCACAGGCGAGGAAAAGACGATCGCCAAGCTTCCCGACGGCTACGGCCTGCGCTACCGCGCTTCGGACAACTGGATCCTGAACCACATGGTCCACAACCTGGTCCCCGACCCGATGACGCTCTACGTCACCTACACGATCGACTTCATCCCCGACGGTTCCCCGCTGGCCGAAGGCATCATCCCCACCAAGCCGATCTGGATGGACGTGGAGAGCGGCATCTACCCGGTCTTCGACGTGCTCCGGGATTCGGGCGGGGCCGACGGGGAGTTCACCTTTCCCGAGGACGCCGAGAACCCCTACCCGCCCGGTTGGCAGAAAAACGAGAAGACGATCACCGAAGACGGGGTCCTGGTCGCCACCACCGGGCACGTCCACACCGGCGGCCTCTCGACCAACCTCTACCTGAAGCGCGACGGCGCCTCCTACGGCGGACCGACCTGTTCTCCGCGCAAGGACTATTCGACCCGGCTCGGCAAGCTCAAGAAGCGAAAGAAGCAGCTCGCCGGCAAACGCAAAGCGGCGAAGCGCAAGTACCGCGCATCCGTGCAGCGCAAGAAGGTCAACCGTCTGACGCGCCAGGCGAAGAAGAACCGGAAGAAGCTGAAGAAGGTCAGGAAGCTCGACTCGAAGGCCAGGACCGCCTACCGGGGCTGCCGTTCCACCCAGCCCAGGGTCGAAGGAAACAGAGTTCACCTTTTCGACTCGAAGGCCGAGTACTTCCACGAAACCGGGCCGGTCTCCTGGGACATGGCCATGTACAGCACCGACGACGACTGGCGGGTAGAAGTGAAGGCCGGCGACACGCTCGAGCTCCAGACGACCTACGAGACCGAGATCGCCTCCTGGTACGAGTCGATGGGAATCAACGTCGTCTACATGGCGCCGAAGGCGGACGCTCCCGACCCCTACGAAACGCGGGTCGATTACAAGGGTGTGCTCAATCACGGCCAGTACCCCGAGAACAACGACCACGGCGGCCGCAACCCGATCGTCGGACCGGACCCGCGCAACCTGCCCGACGGCCTGATGTCTGGCGGTCCCTTCCAGATCGGCGGCTACACCTACGAAGCCGGCGACTTCCGCCTGCCGGGAAGCCTCGGCCGTCCGCCGGTGGTGAAGAAGGGTGAGTCCTTCACCTTCGACCTGTCGGCCGGAGACTCGGCAAACGAGATCTGGCATTCGGTCACCTCATGCAAGGCCCCCTGTAACAAGTCGACCGGTATCTCGTATCCGATCCCGGACGGCAAGTTCCAGTTCGATTCGGGGCAACTCGGTACCGGCGGTCCGCCGACCGTGAACCGGAACTCGTGGTCGACGCCGGCGAACCTGCCGGTCGGTACCCATACCTTCTTCTGCCGGATCCACCCTCTGATGCGCGGCGCGATCCGGGTCAAGCCCTGAGGCCGCTGCCGACCGCCCGGTGACCGCGGAACTCGAAGTCAGGCCCCTGAGCCTGGACGAGGTGCGCGAGGCCGTGACCCAGGCCGACCTCGAAGGATGGGAGCCCGGCCTCGGCGACGCCGATCCGTTCTACGCGGCCGACCCCGATGGCTTCTTCGCGGCTGAGGTAGAGGGCCGCATCGTCGCCACGATCTCGGCCGTCCGCTGCTCCCCGCAAGTCGTATTCATGGGCTTCTACATCGTCGATCCGGAGGTGCGCGGAACGGGCCTGGGCAAGGCCCTCTACGACGAGATCGTCTCGCGGCTCGAGGGCCTCACACTGGGTGGCGACGCCGTACCCGAGCAGGTCCCCAACTACGAAACCGAAGGCTTCGAAGTCGCCTACTGGAACGCTCGCTACTCGTCGACGGAGCTGGGCGCCGACCGGTTGCCTGCAGGCCGGCCGGGGACCGGGCGACTGATCCCGGCGACGGAGGTTCCGTTCGGCAGCCTGGTCGAGTTCGACGCCGGCCACTGCTTCGGACCGCGGCCGGACTTCCTGCGTCTCTGGATCGAAGGACCGGACAGGGACTCCCTGGCTGCCACCGACGACTCGGGGCGGATCACCGGTTTCGCCGCTTCGAGGCAGACCAGCCTCGGGCACCGGATCGGGCCCGTCTTTGCCGAAGACTCCGGAACCGCCGAAACACTGATCCTGTCCCTGGCCGCCCGGGTCGAAGGCCGGGTCGCCGTCGACATACCGCAGCCGAACCAGGCCGGGGTCGAACTGCTCGAGGGCCTGGGCATGGAGCGCAGCTTCGAGACCGCGCGAATCTACCGGGGGCCGGCCCCGGATCTGCCCCTGGAGCGGATCTTCGGAATCACCAGCCTCGAACTCGGCTGAATCACCCGCCGGCCTGGTCGACCGTCAGCACCGTCTTGCCCCTGGCATTGCCGTCCCCGATGTAGGTGACCGCTTCTGCCGCCCGCTCCAGGGGAAGCGTCCTGTCGATCGTCGGCTTCAAGTCTCCGGAGTCGATCATCTCCCTCAGTTTCTCGATATCCGAGCCGTCCTCCGACGAGACGAAAGCCTTCAGCTTCTGGCTGACGAAAGGCGAGAGCAGCATCGCCCTGAGTTGGCGGTCGGTGCCGCCGATCACCTTGCCGGCGTCTTCGCCTCCGACGATGACCAGCGTTCCGCGGGGCTTCAGCAGCCGCCGCAACACCGAGAGCTTGCGATTGCCACCGATGTCCAGGACGGCATCGAACCGCCGGCCGATCTCTGCCAGGTCCTCGCGGGTGTAATCGAGCACGCGATCGGCCCCGAGTTCGCGGACCATCTCCACCTTGGAGGTCCTGCAGACTCCGGTCACCTCGGCCCCGAAAGCCTTGGCGATCTGGACCGCGAACGAGCCGACACCACCCGACGCCCCGAGGACCAGCACGCTGTCGCCCGGCCCCAGCTTCGCCTGGTCACGGACCGCCTGCAGGGCGGTTAGCCCGGAGATCGGTACCGAGGCTGCCTCAGCGGCCGTGACCGACTCGGGCGCCGTCACGACCTTGTCTTCCAACGCGCAGGCGTATTCGGCGAATGAGCCTTTGGCGATGCCGAACACCTCATCGCCGGGCCTGAGCGAAGTCACCCCGCTGCCGATTCTCACGACCCGCCCGGCGAAGTCGAACCCCGGGACCCGGAGCTTCGGCCGCCGGACCCCGAAGCCGGCGATACGCACCATGTAAGGCAGGCCCGCAACCAGGTGCCAGACACCCCGGTCGACACCGGCAGCCTCGACCTTGACCAGCACCTCGCCGTCAGCGATCTCCGGCAGGGGTTCATTACCTTCAATTCGCAGGACGTCTCCGGCCTGGCCGAACTCCTCCTGTACCACGGCCTTCATCGCCGACGGCAGCACCACAGCGCTGGTCGTGCCATGCGTTTGCGAGTCTTCTGTTCTGCGATTCTCAGCCTGCATCGACGGTCTGGAGCGGACGCTCAGATCTGGCTCTTGATGATGCGGTCGAACATGCGGTCGCTGACCAGCTTGCGGAGTGTGAGCAGCTGCCGCGCATACTTGCCGGCCACGTAACGCGTCTTCGGCTTCTTCGCCTGGACCGACTTGACGATCACGTCGGCGATCACGGTTACCGGCGAGCCGCCGTCGCCTGCGGCATCGGCCATGCGCCTGGCCTGGTCTGCGTACGGTCCGCTACCGGAGCGCTCCATCATCTGCTCGACCATGATGCCGCTCCACTCGGTGTCGATCGCCCCCGGCTCGATGATCACGACGTCGATCCCGAAAGGCGCAACCTCGATCCGCAGGCAGTCCGACCAACCTTCGAGGGCGTGTTTGGTGGCGTGGTACCACGAGCCGAGCGGCGTGTAGATCCTGCCGCCCATGGAAGAGATGTTGATTATGCGGCCGGATTTCTGCTCGCGCATGTGAGGCAGCAGGAGCTGGGTCAGTCTCGCGAGACCGAAGAGGTTGACCTCGAACTGGTAGCGGGCGTCTTCGAGGGTCGTATCCTCCATCGCCCCGTATGAGCCGAAGCCGGCGTTGTTGACCAGCACGTCTACCCCGCCGCTGCTGGCCTTGATCTTCTCGACCGCAGCGACGATTTCTTCGTCCTTGCTGATGTCCATCGCGATCGCGGTCGCGCCCTGTTGCTCGAGGTCGGCCATGCGGTCGACCCGGCGGGCCGCCACGAAGACTTCGTAGCCGTCGGCCAGGAGCTTCTTCGCGGTCTCCTTGCCCATTCCGGATGACGCTCCGGTTATCAGGACTGTCTTGCTCATTCGAATGCTTCCTCCTGGTGATGGACGCCCGCGCCACCAACGGTGACTCCTTCGGGCCTGCTTCGTCCATGACCGTACACCGGCCGGCGTTATGGTTGAAGCGATGGAACCGTTCAAGAGCGTGAAACTGAGGAGTGGGCCTCCGCCGTACGGCGGTATCTACGGGATGGGGGCGATCTCGCTGGCCCTTCTGGCCGCCATCCTGCTGTTCGTACCCTGAACGGGGCCCGTCCGGTCTGCTCAGCTCCGCAGGGACTGGAGCATGTTCTGGAGTGCGGCGAGCGTTTCCCGCCGGGCCTGGTCGGGGTCTTCGGCTACCGCTACATACATCGCGCCCTCGTTGAGAGCACCGAGCAGAAGGTGGGCCACGGGGGCGACCGGCTGTTCGCGGATCGAGCCCTCCTCGATCGCCGCCGTGATGCCGGCGACGATCAGTCCGAGTCCGTAACGCTCGCTGATCTGCCTCCACTCCTCCCAACCGAGCACGCCGGGCGCGTCGAGGGCGGCGATCTGGCGGAAGTCCGGCTCGAGCACGGCGTCGATCAGGACCTCGGCTCCCTCTGCCAGGGCGCCGAGGGGATCGGCAGGGCCGGCTTCGTTGATCCTGGCTGCGATGCGCTCGATCAGCTCCTGTTCGACACCCTCGAAAACCGCGGCGAACAGATCACGCTTGTCGGCGAACTGGTGGTAGAGCGCACCGCGGGTGACACCGGCCGCCTCAGCCAGCTCGCCGGTTCCGACTCCGGAGTAGCCGCGCTCGCCGAAGAGCGGCGTTGCGGCAGCGATCAGAGCCGCCCGGGTTGCGGCGCTTCGCTCGGCCTGTTTTCTGGGTTCATCCATTTACATACATACTGTCTGTATTATACTGCCGGAAAGTGTAAACGAGCTTCAGGAGCCTTTCATGAAAGACCTCGCGACAAGCACGATCGACCTCCCCGGCGGAGCAATCGAGTTCAGGGATTCCGGCGGCGATGGACCGCTGGTCGTATTCGTCCACGGTTTCTTCGTGGACGGCAGGCTCTGGGATCAGGTCTGGCCCGCCATCGCCGACGCGGGCTACCGCTGCGTGATGCCCAACCTTCCGCTCGGTGCGCATCACCTGCCGCTCGACGAGGACGCCGACCGCAGCCCCACCGGTCAGGCCCGCCGGGTCGCCGACCTGATCAGAGCGCTCGGGGCCGAGCGGGCCGTGATCGTCGGCAATGACTCCGGAGGTGCCGTTTCCCAGATCCTGACCGCCGAGCAGCCCGAAGTGGTCGAGCGCCTGATCCTCACCTCGGCCGATGCCTTCAACCATTTCCCTCCCACGGCGCTCAAGGTCCTGCCACTGCTCGCCAGGTCGACCGCAGTGCTGCGACCCCTGCTCTGGACTTTGACCCGCAAGCCGATGCTCAGCAAACGCATCCCGTACTCCTTCGGCCAGGTGACGAACAGGCCGATCCCCGAGCAGCTTGCCGAAGCCTGGTTCTCGCCTGCTTTCGAGGACCCCGCTGTGATGCGTGACGTCGCCGGCTTTGCGGCCGGAATGAAGTCGAGCCTGACCCTGGACGCCGCCGAGAAGCTGAAGGAATTCCCTCGCCCGGTCCTGATCGCCTGGTCGGCCGACGACAAGTTCTTCCCGGTATCCGACGGAGAAAAGCTGGCGTCGATTATCCCGGAGAGTCGCTTCGTCCTGATCGAGGACAGCTACACGTTCTCGATGCTCGATCAGCCCGAGGCGACGGCCGGGGCCATGGTCTCTTTCCTTGAGGAAACGAGCCAGTAGGAACTTCTAGGGGGCGTCTTCGCTGCGAGGTGCCGGGCCGGTCAGTGGAATCCCGGTCCGCTTGATGTTGGCGAGTGCTGCCACCGCGAGGAAGAGGGCGAGTGCGCCGAATGCGATGTCGCCGTCGCCGCGCGAGATCGCGTGACCGACGATCGGGATCACGACGATCGGCAGGAACATGGCGGTCAGCGTCATCAGGGCCAGCGGCTCGGCGGGCTCCTCGGGATAGAGCTCCTGGGCCTCGGTAAGAGCGGTCGCGTAGGGGATGCCGAAGCCGACAGCCAGCAGCGTGGCGCCCGCGAAGGCGGCCGCCACCACCGGCTCCAGGGCCACCGCGGCCAGTCCCACCGCCGCCAGGCCGAGGGTCCCCGAGAGCACCGCGTGACCGAAGCCCCGGTCGGCCAGTTGTGCTCCGTAGGCCCGGGCCGCCGCCGAGAGGCCGAACAGCAGGAAAGAGGCAAGACCGGCGAGCGTCTTCGAGACGTCCCCCTCACCGGAGAGGTATTCGATGAACCAGGCCCCGAGGATCATCGGCACCCCGTAGATCGAGAAGAACATCAGCGCCAGCCGGTAGACCCGCGCGTGGCGCAGGGCCAGCCTCATGAACCCGGTCGGGCGCCGCTCCGGCAGCGGCTTGGAAACCGCATTCGGCGGAATCGAAACGAAAGCGACCGCAGCAAGGGCGGCGCTGATCAGGAAACCGACCCTCCAGTCGACGCCCGCGTCGGACAGCAGGCTGCCGGTCAGCAGGGCGAGCGCGATGCCGAGCTGGATCGAAGCACCGAAGACACCGAGCAGGCGTACACCGCCGGCGTCACGGGCCCAGACGACCCCCACGGTGGGAATCAGGGCGAAGCCCAGGCCGGCAAGGATGCGGCCGAAAGCCAGCCCGGCGAAAACCGGGGTCAGGGCGAAGACCAGATTGCCGAGGAAGACCATCCCGCAGGCCAGCCTCAGGGCGCGGACCAGACCGAGGCTCTCACCGATCCGGGCGGCGAAAAGCAACCCGATCACGTTGGCACCGAAGAACAACGTCCCGGCCAAGCCGCCGATCACGGCCAGAGAGACATCGAACTCCGAAGCCAGCTCGGAGGTGACCGGCCCCACGTTGCCCGCGCACCAGGCTCCGGACAGCGCGATCAGCGCCACCGCCGCGGTGACCCTGAAGGAAGGCTTGCTCGTGGGACGGGCTTCCATTGAGGCTTGGGACAACCTACTCACCTCGAAAGTGGATCGGGCATGAGGACCTCTAGAGTTCCCATTCGATGAGTTCAGGGGCCAAGACCGACACGATCGACATGCCCGCGACGCGGGACCTTTCGTCCGCCGTGAGCGAACGGCGCGGCTGGAAGCTCTACCAGACGATCCGCTACACGCTGCGCTGGCTGCGCTGGTGGGTGCGGCTGGAGGTCAGGGGTCTGGAGAACCTGCCGGCGAGTGGCCCGGCGCTGGTCGTCTCGAACCACGACTCCTGGCTCGACCCGCTGGTGATCATCGAAGCGATGATGTGGAAGCACCGCCAGTTGCGCTTCCTGGCCAAGTCCACGCTGTGGAAATCGAAGGTCCTTGCCTGGATACTCGACGGCGCCGCCCAGATCCCGATTCGCAGGGGAGAGAGCGACCGCGCCGCCATCGAGGCTGCGGTTGACGCACTCGACAGGGGCGAGACGATCGGGGTCTTCCCGGAAGGCACTCTCTCCAGAGGCGAAAAGCTGCGGGCCCGGCGCGGCGTCGCCCGGCTCGCGCTGGCCCGGCCGGAAGTACCACTGGTTCTTGTTGCTGTCGAGGGTGGCACCAGGCTCAGGCGCTTCCCGAGGCGCCCCCGGGTCACGATCGAGTTCTTCCGCCCGGCCGGCGGTCAGGCGAACCCGGATGAGGATCCGGCCGAGCTTTCCGGCCGGCTGCTCGACGAGATCCGCGAGAAGGTCCCGGAGACCCGCTAGCCGTTGCTCAGCGGTTCTCCGCGTCGTTCAGCAGGATGCGCATCGCCCGGCCGAAGTAGGAAGAAGTCATCGTATTCCTGCTCGGATTGCCGGTGCTGATCACACCGTCCACGTAGCGCTCGCCGTTCTCGTAGAAGGAGAGCCACGGTCCGCCGCTCGAGCCGCCGGCCATGTTGCAGCGTGCGGCCATTCCGAGGGGCCCGGGAATACGCCGGCTGTAGCCGTCTCCCGCCCAGCTCCGGCTGTTGCAGACCCGCAACTCGCGTCCGCGCATCGCCCCGCCCGGGTAGCCGTAGAGCTCGGTCCGGCCGGCGCGCTCGGGAAAGAGCCTGACCGGGAGTGGCTCGATCGTCTGGCCGAGTCGCTTTCTGAGGACAACCATTCCCAGGTCGAAGTTGGACGAGCGCAGCTTCGAGCGGTCGGCGTAGGCCTGCGTAACCCAGATGTCACGGGCGCCGAACGATCCGAAAGGCCTGTTTCCATCGCGGAAGTTTGGGATGAACCTGACCCGGTTAACCCAGGTCCCGCTGTCTTTGAGGCAGTGCGCCGCGGTGAGAACGAGACGCAGGCTCGGGGTGTCGATCAAAGTCCCGGTGCATGAAGCCGGACTGCCCCGCCAGCGCATGATCAGTTTTCCCATCGCCGGATTCTGGGAGGCGGCCGGGACCGCCTGGTGCTTTCCGATTGCCGAGGCGACGGCGCCCGAGACGCCTAGCGGTGTGATCAGGCTGCTGCCGGGTTCAGTTGCGACCGTATCTCCAGTCAGCGGTATCGCGCGGCTGACGGCCGCCTCGATCCGGGCATCCGTCCAGTAGGAAGCCGACTTCGAAACCGCCTTGTGTGAGACCGCCGCCTGGCGTTCCGGCAGAGCCGCCGACTGCGAAGTCGCGGCCAGGCCGAGGGTGAGCGAAAGCGCCAGCGTCACGATCGAGAACCCGGCCCGCCGACGGGCACGACCCGTCCCTGTTGCTGCCGATGCGCTGCCTGGACTCTGGTTCACTGAATCTCCTCTCACACCCGGGGTGGTCGATCTTCCGGTCGGGCCAGACGACGTGAGACTAGAGGGCGACCGCTTAAGGGACGCCTAAACCGGCGACCTGAATTCCGCTACCTGGCGGCGGTGCTGTGTTATCGTCGGGCCATGGTCGGGGAGGCATCAGCGAGACCAAGGTCAGGGCGAAACTCACTGGCGGCATTCGTCGGTGCGTTGGCACTGCTTTTCTTCCTGACGGCGACCCAGGTGAAGGCCGCGAAGGACGATACGACGCTGGTCAGCCTGGCCAAGGTCGTGCCCGGCGGCAAGGTGAACGCGGCGGTACAGGACATGTCGGTTTCGGCCGACGGGCGATACGTGGCCTTCTCGACGCAGGCGAGCAATCTCGTCGCCAACGACACCAACGGTGACGAAGACGTATACGTGCGCGACACGCTGCTCGACACCACGACGCTCGTCACACCCGGCGACGGGCCGGACGACGCTTCCGGAACCAACCCTTCGATCTCCGACGACGGCCAGAGTGTCGCCTTCGTCGTCTATGCCGGCGCCAACGGGGACATCGACCCGGACGACAACAACAACGAGAGTGACGTCTATGTGGCGGACCTGTCGACCCCCACCCCGACGCTCGAGTTGGTCAGCCGGCCCACAGGCACCGGGGCCGCCGCACCCGCGGCGCCAGAGGGCATCCTCTTCACTCAGATCGATATATCCGGGGATGGCTCGGCCGTCGCCTTCACGTTCTCACGACAACACCCTCGACCCGGCGAACGACTCGGATACGCTGCTCGGCTTCTTCTACTCGGGTGACATCTTCGTGCGCGACCTCGACACCGATACGACCGAGCTGGTGAGCCGCAACACGACGGAGGACGGCAACCGGCGCTCGCTACAACCCGTCCACTCGACACCGACGGCAGCCATGTCAGCTTCGACACACAGGCTTCGAACCTCGACCCTGACGACACCGACGAAGACCGGGACGTCTACGTGCGCGACCGGACCGGCGGGCACGCTCACCCTGGCCAGCCGTGCCGACGGCGCGGCCGGAGCCAAGTCCGAACACCCGGCCCTCGGCTCCTCGCTCAGCGGTGACGGCGGACGTGGTCTCCTTCGTCAGCGAGTCGACCAACCTGGACTCCGGCCGACACCGACGCAACCTTCGACGTCTACATCCGGGATCTGGGCAGCGACGAGACCGAACTGATCAGCCGCGCCGATGGTTCCGCCGGGGCGAAGGCCAACAAGATCGCCCAGGGTGCTTCGATCAACGCTGACGGTAACCGGGTGGCCTTCATCAGCTCGGCCGACAACCTCGACCCCGCGATGAGCACACCGGGCCCGACCAACTTCGCCTACGTCAGAGACCTGAATTCGAGTACCACCAGACTGCAGTCGCGAGCCGACGGCGGAAGCGGGGCGATAGCCGACGACGGGGTGCAGTCGACCACGATGAGCTCCGGCGGAGTCGCGATCGGCTTCGCCAGCAGGTCGACGAACCTCGACCCCGGCGATACGGACACGATCACCGACGCCTACGTGCGCAACACCGGTTCGGGCGACACCGTGCTGGCCAGCCTCGCGCCGACCGGCACGCCTCTGAACGCCAACGGCGATTCCCGAGACCCGTCGATCTCCGCCGACGGCCGCTATGTCGCCTTCACGTCGGGGGCGACGAACATCGACCCGGCTGCGACCAACAACCGCTCCGACATCTTCGTGCTCGATACCCAAACCGGGGATATCGAACTCGCCAGCCGGGAAGATGGAGTCAACGGTGCCGAAGGGGACGGCAGCTCAGGCCTGCCTTCGATCTCCGCCGACGGCCGCTTCGTCGCTTTCGAGTCGGACGCCCAGAACTTCACGGCCGACAACGACTCCGGAGACCAGGACATCTTCGTCAGAGACCTGGTCAACGATACGACCAGCCTGGTCAGTCTGGACTCCAGCGACCAGGATGTCGGTGGCTACCCGACCGATCCTTCGATATCCGGAGATGGCTCAAGAGTGGCCTTCGGTACCTACGACTCCTACCACCCCGATGACGGAAACGTACATTCGGACATCTACGTGCGTGACCTGAATACGGATACGACGCTGATCGCCAGCCGCCCCGATGGCGCCGGCAACCTGACCGGATCTGACGAGTCCTACTTCCCGGAGATCTCCGACGACGGCAGCTCGGTCGTCTTCGAGTCCGACGCCGACAACCTCACCGGACCCACGACCTTCCAGCAGATCGTGGTCAGGAACATCGACCTGAATACGACCACCGTCGCCAGCCGGGCCGATGGCGCGGCCGGCGCGATAGGAATCCGCGATTCACGCCGGGCCTCTATCTCCTCGGATGGCTCGGTCGTTGCTTTCCATACCGACAGCAGCAACCTCGACCCCGACGATCCGACCTCCAACTCGAGCGTCTTCGTGCGCGATCTCGACTCCCACGAGACGACCCTGGCCAGCAGGGCGAGCGACCAGACCCCGGCGATCGGCAACGCCGAAAACGCGTCGATTTCCGGCGACGGGACCTATGTGGTCTTTCGCTCGGATGCGAACAACCTCGATCCTGCATCGAGCGATACCCGGCCGGACCTCTACCTGCGGGACCTGCTCGCCGGAACGACCGTGATGATCAGCCGGGCCACCGGTGCCGCCGGCGCCGAAGGCAACAACACAGACGATAACCCGGCGGTTTCAAAATTCGGCCGTTTCGTCGCCTTCGACTCCTTCTCGACCAACCTCGACCCGGCCGACGACGACAGCCAGAGAGACGTCTACCTGCGTGAGGCGCTCGCCCCCGACCCGACGCCTCCGGTCAGCACGATCACCGGCGGACCGACCGAAGGCTCCTCGGTAGCAAACCCGGTGGCAGAGATGACCTTCACTGTCAACGATACCTTCGCCACCAGCGAATGCCGCTTCGACAGCGCAGCGTTCGTATCCTGCTCGGGCACCTTCCAGAGCGGACCGTTGTCAGAGGGTGCGCATACTTTCGAGACCCGCAGCACCGACCGGGCCGGCAACCTTGAAGCCCCGGCCGTCAGCAGATCCTTCACGGTTGACACCGTCGAGCCGGACACCGCAATCGATTCCGGACCGTCCGGCACCGTTTCCGACAGCACACCAAGCATGGGCTTCAGCTCGCCGGAAGCGGGCTCGACCTTCGAGTGCTCGGTGGACGGCGCCGCTTTCTCGGCATGCGCCTCACCGCTCGAACTTGGACCACTCTCCCAGGGCGATCACGACTTCGAGGTGCGGGCTTCCGATGCGGCCGGCAATACCGACGCGACGCCGGCATCGCGCAGCTTCACCGTTGACACGGTCATAACGGGGCGCGGACTCAAGGTTGCCAAGAATCGCAAGGTCGGCAAGAAGGTCAAAGTTCCGGTGACCGTCAAGACCGGAGAGAAGGCGACCGTCAAGGTGACCGGCAAGGTGACCCTCGGCGGCGGAGCCCTGAAGAAGGTCACCAAGAAGCCGGCCAGCGGCAAGAAGGTCACGTTGAACGCCGTACTGAAAAAGAGCAGTTCGAATTCCAAGGTCAAGAAGAAGATCCGCAAGGGCAAGAAGCCGAAGATGAAGCTGACGGTCAAGGTCACGGACGGGGCCGGAAACGTCCGCAAGACCAAGAAAACGGTCCGGCTGAAGTAGCCCGGCCGACGGCTTTCAGGAACGCTCCACGCGCTCGACCCGGCGCTCGAAGCCTGAACCGGACCGGCCCCGTCTAGCCCTCGTAGATCGCCGAAGCGTCCAGATCGTTGACCGAGTTCTGGCCGGTCAGACCGAGGGCCGTGTCGATATCGGCCTTCAACACCTCGAGCATCTTCGAGACAGCCGGCTCTCCGCCGGCCGCCAGCGCCCAGGCCCAGGCCCGGCCGATCATCACAGCCCTGGCGCCCATCGCCCTGAACTTCACGACGTCGAGGCCGGTGCGCACTCCACCATCGGCGAGCACCTCGATCTGATCGCCGACCGCCGCGACCACCGAAGGCAGCGCGGCCGCGGTCGAAGGCACGGAGTCGAGCTGGCGGCCGCCGTGATTGGAGACGACCACACCGTCCACTCCGGCGTCCGCGGCGCGGCGGGCGTCCTCGGGATCCAGCACACCCTTGACCACGAGCTTGCCGTCCCAGTGTTCGCGGACCCAGGCGATGTCCTGCCAGGTGACGCTCGGGTCGAACTGGGAGTCGACCCAGTTCTTGAAGTCCTGGGGCACGCTTGCGTCGGGCACCGCCTCCTCGAGGTTGCCGAAGGTCAGCGGCTTGCCGCCGATCGCAACGTCGGCGATCCAGCGCGGGTGTGTGGCGAGATCCATCGCCCGCCTCGCCTTCGCCCAGGCCGACGGCTCGCCGACCATCGCGTTTCGCGTATCCCGGTGCCGTGCCCCGATCACGGCCAGGTCAACGGTCAGGACGAGCACGGGTGAGCCGACCGCCCTGGCCCTCGCGATCAGGCCCTCGGCATAGGAGCGGTCCCGCATCACGTAGAGCTGGAACCAG
The DNA here is from genome assembly GCA_963709375.1 of uncultured Solirubrobacterales bacterium. Classification (GTDB taxonomy): domain Bacteria; phylum Actinomycetota; class Thermoleophilia; order Solirubrobacterales; family 70-9; genus 67-14. The sequence goes on along the minus strand of CAVPWA010000009.1, from coordinate 5,410 downwards.
GGCGGCGGTGAGACGGCTTCGGCGACCTCTTCGATGCCGCAGACGGAAACCGTTGATTCGACGAAAGGGACCCCGGCCGCTTCGGCGGCCCTGGCGACCTGAACCTCGCCGCGGCGTCTGAACATGCCAGCCAGTCCGACCGGTCCGAGGATGATCGGGGTAGAGAGCTTCTGGCCGAGGACTTCGCAGGACTGGTCCCTGACCGAGACGTCCTTCATCACGACCTGCCGCAGAAGCACCCGCTCCAGGTCGGAGACGTTGGAGCGCATGGTCGTCTCTTCGTAGGCACCGCCGTCGATGTAGTCGAACATCTGGCGCGGCATTCGGCGCCTTGCCAGCTCGCGGTAGTCGAGGACGGTCGCGGGAGAGACCCCCAGTGGGCGATCCGGAGAGAAGCGCATGGGAGAAAACTAGCCGAGCGCAAAGCATCGCGTCCCCCACGTCCGGAGGCGACATGCCTTTTGGCTAACGTATAACCATATGGTTATAGAAAACGACGAAGGCACCGACACCGACCGCATCTTCCATGCTCTCTCGAACGGGGTCAGGCGGGACATCCTGGCGCGTGTGATGACTCAGAGCATCTGCGTTTCGGCTCTGGCCAAGCGGTACCCGATGAGCTTCACCGCCGTGCAGAAGCACGTGGTGGTGCTCGAGTCGGCGAACCTCGTCACCAAGCGCACCCGGGGCCGGGAGCAACTCGTTCGCGGCGACGTCGGCACAGTGGAAGCCGCGAAGGACCTGCTCGAAGACCTCGAACAACTGTGGCGTGATCGCCCGGACCGTTTCGACGCACCCCTTTGAGGGTCGGGTCGGTTGTCAGCGGGGGCTGAGGGCGAGAACCGGGATCTCGCGGATACCGGCAGTTCGCTGCCGGTAGTCGCCGTAGCCGGCGTACAGCTGCTCGGCGAGGTCGAGAAGCTGGCGGCGCTCCTCGCCCTCTGCCTCCCGGACCAGCATAGGGCAGGCGATGGCCCTTGACGAGCAGCTCGACCTGCGGGTTCGCGGTCGCGTTGTAATACCAGGCGGGATTCTTCTCGCGGCCGAAGCTCGATGCGATCAGGATCACCTCCTCGCCACGGGTGAAATAGACGAGGGGCGTCTGCCGCTCCTGCCCGCTCTTTCGTCCCTTCGAGATCAGTGTCACGACGGGGAAGAAGGCTGTGGTGGCAACCCTTCCGCCCGATGCACGAAGAAGCAGCGGATCCACTTTCGCGGCCAGGTTGATACCGACCTTGCGCCCGAAGCCGGTATTGGAGACCTTCATCAGCAGTCGCTTTGCCGGCCCTGCCGGGGCAGTCGGATCAACGGATCGGATGCCTGCCGGTGCCACGGGATCCGGGCTGGATTTCGAGTTCGGCATCGCTGAGACCCTAGCCGACCCCAATCGGCCCGGGGGCCCGAGAACCGCCGCGGCGCGGCTAGACTTGCCCGGTGGAGCGCCCGGAGACCAGATACGCCAAGAGCGGCGATCTCAACATCGCATATCAGGTGACAGGTGAAGGCCCGCTCGACCTGGTCATGGTCCCGGCGCTCGTCTCGAACATCGAGATGAGCTGGGAGCTGCCGTTCTTTGCGGATTTCCTCGAAAGGCTGACTTCTTTCGCCCGCCTGATCCTGTTCGACCGCAGGGGGAACGGCATGTCGGACGGCATGGCCGGGGCGACGCCGCTCGAAGGTCAGGTCGACGACGTGGAGGCCGTTCTCGCCGCGGCCGGAGTCGAGCAACCGGCCCTTTTCTCGATGCTCGAGGGTTGCTCGCTTGCGACGATGTTCGCCGCATCGAGACCCGAAGTCGTCAGGGCGATGGTCATGATCGCGCCCAACCCCCGCCCCGTCGCGGGACCCGGATACGAGTTCGCGCCAAGCCCCGAGCGGAGGGCGGCCCGAATCAGGAGCCTGATCGAGAACTGGGGCACGACGTCCTCCGAGCAAGGCTTCATCTCGGGGATGGCGGCGGGTGGCCACCGCGAGGCGTGGGCCCGCTGGCAGCGACTCGCCATGGGCCCCGGTGGGCTCGAGGCCTCCCTCGCGCTGCACGGGGAGACCGACGTGCGTGAGCTGCTGCCGGTCATCCAGTGCCCGACTCTGGTGATGAGACCCGAGGACGATACGGCCTACGACGAACGCCACTCGCACTACGTGGCCGAGCATGTGCCCGGGGCGCGTTACCTCGAGTACCCGGGCTCCGGACCGATCTGGCTGGGCGCCGCCGATCAGGTCGCCGACGAGGTCGAGCATTTCCTCACCGGGACGCGCCGTCCGGTCGTGAGCGACCGGATACTCGCCACAGTGCTGTTCACCGACATCGTCGACTCGACCGGACACGCCGCCGAACTGGGCGACGGGCCCTGGAAGACGCTTCTCGAGCGCCACGACACGATCGTCAGGGATGAAGTCGAGCGCCAGCGCGGGCGCTTCGTCAAGTCGATGGGTGACGGTGCCCTGGCGGTCTTCGACGGTCCCAGCCGGGCGATCGATTCGGCCACGGCGATCCGATCCCGGCTCGGTGAGATCGGCCTCGAAATCAGAGCCGGCCTTCACACCGGAGAGTGCGAACTCCTGCCGGACGATGACGTCGGAGGTCTCGCAGTCCACATCGGCTCGCGGGTTAGCAGCCTGGCCGGGCCCGGCGAGATCCTGGTCAGCGGAACGGTGCGTGACCTGGTGGTCGGCTCGAGCCACAAACTCGAAGACCGGGGCGAGCGTGACCTCAAGGGCGTGCCCGGCCCCTGGCGGATCTACTCGGTTATGACCTGACGGGTCCGTGGCCGGACGGACTAACTGCGGGCGCGGCTGTTCTCGGGGTCGTAGAGCGCTCCGGCGCTGATTTCCATCGGGTGGCGCTGCCCGAGCACGCCGAGTTCGACCGGGGCGCCCGATTCCACAAGAGCCGTCGGCAGGTAGGCGAGCGCGATGGTCCGGTCGATCGTATGGCCGTAGGCGCCGGCCCGGATCGAGCCGACCAGCTCGCCACCGGAATAGACCGGCTGATGGGCGAGCAGCATCCCCGGCAGCTCCCCTTCGCAATGGAGGTTCACGAGAAGGCGCTCGGGACCGGAGTCCTTCTGGACCGCAAGCGCCTCGCGGCCGATGAAGTCCGTATCCCAGTCGACGAAGAACCCCATGCCCGCTTCGAGCGGCGTGTCCTGCTGGCTGATGTCGGCACCCCAGAGCCGGTAGCCCTTCTCCAGACGCAATGACTCGAGCGCGTAGTAGCCGAAATCGAGCAGACCCAGATCCTCACCGGCCGAGCGGATCTCCTGGTACAGCCTGCCCGAGTACTCGATCGGGTGGTGGAGTTCGAAGCCGAGCTCACCCGTATAGGAGAGGCGCAGCGCCCGGACCGGCACCGGGCCCACTTCGATCTCGCGCATGCGGAAGAAAGGAAAAGCCGAGGAGGAGACATCGGCGTTCGTGACGCGTGAAAGCAGCTCACGCGAGCGGGGGCCGGCGATGGTCAGCACGCCGACGCCGGAGCTCACGTTGCGCAGCTCTACCGAAGCGTCCTCCGGCAGGTGCCGGGCGATCCAGCTGTGGTCGTGGTCCTCGGCGGCTGCCGCCGAGACGACGTAGAAGTGATCGTCAGCCAGCCGGGTCACCGTGACATCGCATTCGATCCCGCCACCCGCGGTCAGCATCTGAGTCAGCACTATCGAGCCGTTCCGCTTCGGCATGTGGTTTGCGCAGAGGCGATCCAGCAGCGCGCCGGCGCCCGGGCCTTCGAGCTCGTACTTGGCGAAGCTGGTCTGATCCAGCACGCCGACCGCCTCGCCGAACCGCGCGGCACTCCTCCCCGACGGCGTCGTGCCAGGCGGGCCTGCGGAACGAATACGGATTCGAAGCTGCCTCGGCATCGGTGCGGTTGAACCAGACCGGCCTCTCCCAGCCGAACTTTTCGCCGAATACCGCGCCGCGCGCGCGCAGAGTCTCGTAGAGCGGATCCACCTTCAGCGGTCTGGCGCTCTCGTACTCCTCGAGCGGGTAGTGGACGGCGTACTCGCGCCCGTAGACCTCGGAGGCCCTGGGCAGCATGAACGGCACCGGAGCGGCATACGGGCCGAAGCGCCGCACGTCCATCTCCCACAGGTCCTCGCCGGGCTCTCCCTCGACGATCCACTCGGCCAGGGCGGCGCCGGCTCCTCCGCCGAACAGAATGCCGAAGATGCTGAAGCCGGCAAGCACGTAGTAGCCACGCAGGCCGCCGGCCTCCCCCATCAGGCAGTGACCGTCCGGCGTATACCCGTCGGGCCCGTTGATGATCGTGCGCAGGCCCGCGTCGGAGAGCAGCGGCACCCGCGAGGCTGCGCCCAGCATCACTTCCATGATCTGCTCGAGGTTTCCCGGCAGCAGCCGGCCTTCGAAATCGTCCGGCACCCCTTCCGGCGCAAAATCGAGGGGGCCCTTCTCGAAGGGTCCGACCAGCAGGGCACCACCCTCCTGCCGCACGTAATAAGAGTGCTCGGGGTCGCGCATCACCGGCAGTTCGCTCTCCAGCGCCTTGACTTCGTCGAGCTGCTCGGTGACCACGTACTGGTGCTGGAGCGCGGTGACCGGGAGTTCGAGGCCGGCCATCCGTCCGACCCGGGTAGCCCACTGCCCCGCCGCGTTCACCACGAACTCACACTCGATATCACCCTTGTCGGTCTCCACCCGCCAGCCGTCGGCGGTCTGGACGGTGCCGGTGACCTTGGTGTGCTGGGCGATCGAGCAGCCGGCTTCACGGGCCGACTCGGCCAGGGCCTGGGTGACCAGGGTCGGATCCACATAGCCGTCGCTCGGCAGGTGTGCCGCAGCGAGGATGCCCTCCGTCTCGACCAGAGGGAACAGCTCACGGACCTGGTCGGGCCCGACCAGTTCGTAGGGCAGCCCGGCGGATGCCGCCGTCTCCTGCCGTGCCTTCAGCTGGTCCAGTTCGTCAGCCGAGGTGGCCAGGCGCAGGCTTCCGACCCGCTTCAGACCTACTCCGATCTCCGACCCGGCGCCGAGCTCTTCGTAGAGATCGAGGCTGCGCATCAGAGTCCTGATGATCGGCAGCGAAGCGTTGAACTGGGTACAGAGCCCCGCCGCATGCCAGGTCGAGCCGGCGGTGAGCCAGGCTTTTTCAACCAGGACGCAGTCCTTCCATCCGAGCTTCGCGAGGTGGTGGAGAACGCTCGCGCCGGCGATGCCACCACCGATGACAACGACCCTGGCGCGGTCCGGCAGTCTGCTTTCCAGAGTCACCGGGTCAGCGTCAGCCGCTTGAATTGCGCTTGCCGGACTTGCCGCACTGCTTGGACTTCTTGCCCTTCTTGCCCTTGCCGCACTTGCGCGGCCTCTTGTAGCTCTTGGCGGCGTAGTCCTTGAAGTAGACCGAAACGGTGTGTTCCGATGACGGCCAGTTCGGGACGTTGGTTGTCTTCACCTG
>CAVPWA010000008.1:0-188307 GCA_963709375.1 uncultured Solirubrobacterales bacterium | reverse complement strand
GAAGGGCCATCCGTGAGGGTGGCCCTTCTTCGTGCAGTAGCCGTACGCTCGTTCTCTCCGCGGGTCTACGACCGGGCTTTTCTTGCTCTGGGGTTCAGGATCGAGGCGTTGGCGCTGGTACGACCGGCCGTGGGCTGACGCAGCAGGCCCTCAGTCGTTGAAGCTGAGCCTGATACGCGGAGGTCGCAGGGCCGAGGCGAAGTCCGTGGTTTCGCTCGAGCATGGCGTGCCGCGCATCCGGCTTCTGCCGTCGGCCACCGGGGCCCGGCGGCGGCCGCTTTCGACGCAGCGGTCGGCGGGGTCTTTGCGCCGGCTCTGCTCGGGGTACTCGAGGCCGTATTCACCGAGGGTGGCGAACTCGATTGCCAGGTCCAGGGCGTCGGCGGTCTTTGCGGGGAGTTTCTTCATATGCACGAACATAGGTTCGTACTGTAGGCGACCGATCGGACACGAACAGGTGTTTGCAAGAGTCCGTGCATTGCGGAGAGAAAGGTCAGGCACAGAGCCAAAAGGTCTTGAAGTGACAATCAGTGCGACATCGCGCGTCAACGGCCGCGGCGGCCGAACGAATGCTTTGGCGGAGCAACCGCCTTGACTGCGGGATCCCGCGGGTGGAACTCGCAGATTGATGCCGCGACCAGGTTGACGACCCCCTGATTGGTTTCGATCCTGCCTCTGGCCCGGATCATCGTCGCCGTTCTGATCACGAGCCGGTGCCTCGCGGCAACCGGTGGCGGTACGACCAGGTTGAGGGTGCCGGTTTCGTCTTCGATCAGAACGAAGTAGACACCGCGGGCGGTTTCCGGCCTCTGTCTCGCGACCATCAGTCCAGCCGCTTCGGCAGTGGAGCGATCCGGCAGGTTGAGGACCTCGGCTGCGGTCAGGACCTTCTTCGGCAGGTCCCTGCGGGCCAGCGCCATCGGATGACCCTCGAGGGTCATGCCGATGCTGCCGTACTCGGCGGCGACACGGGCCCAGTCTTCGGGCTCCTGGAGATCCGGTGCGTCTTCCTGCTCGAAGGCGAGGGACAGCTGCCTGCCGGCGACCGTGGCCGGGTGGTGAGGCATCAGACCGACGCTCCACAGCCCCGAGGCACGCTCGCCTCTCGGCAGCGACCGCAGTGCACCCGCCCAGGCCAGTTGTTCGAGTTCCTGCCGACGGAGCGGCATCCGGGAGGCGAGGTCTCCGAGGTCGCGGAAGACTCCGCCGCGGTCCCTTTCGGCGACCAGCCGTGCGACTTCCGTTCCTTCCACTCCTTTCACGTAGCCCAGACCGATCCTCACCGAGGGCAGATCCGGGTTCTCGCTCCATTCGGCCGAGCACTCCACCCGGCTGGCGTTTATGTCTGGTGGCAGGATGCCGATTCCCGATCGCCTCGCCTCCTGAACCAGCGAATCCGGGGGGTAGAAGCCCATCGGCTGTTCGTTCAGCAGCGATGACAGGTACTCCGGCCCGTAATGGACCTTGAGCCAGGCCGACTGATAGGCGAGCAGGCCGAAGGCGGCTGAGTGTGCCTTCGGAAAGCCGAATCCGGAGAAGCCGATGATCTGTTCGAAGATGCTCTGCGCTGTCTTCTCCGGAACTCCGTTGGCGATCGCGCCGTCGATGAAGCCGCGGTGATGGGACTCAAGGGCCTGACGCGACCTCTTGCGACTCATCGCCCGACGCAGTCCCTCGGCCTCGGAGGAACTGAAGCCCGCAACGTTCATCGCCACTTCGATCACCTGTTCCTGAAAGATGATCACCCCGAGTGTCTCTTCCAGTACGGGCTTCAGCAGAGGGTGCTGGTAGGGGACTTCGTAGGAAGGGTCCTCCCGAAGCCGGCGACGACGCTCGATGTAGGGATGCACGGCGCCGCCCTGGATCGGGCCCGGCCGGATCAACGCGACTTCGATCGTGATGTCATCGAGATTCATCGGTCGCATCCTCGGCAGCATCTGCATCTGGGCCCGGCTCTCGATCTGGAAGACACCGGTCGTCTCGGCCTTCCGGATCGCCTCGAAGGTCGGCTCGTCCTGGAGGTCGATCCGGCTGAGGTCGATCGTCCGGCCTCTGACCCGGCCGATCTCGTCGATGCATCGCTCGACCGCGGACAGCATCCCCAGGCCGAGCAGGTCAACTTTTAGGAATCCCGCGTCCTGGCAGGAATCCTTGTCCCACTGGACGATCTGGCGGCCCTCCATGGCGGCCGGCACCACCGGGCATATCTCGACCAGCGGACCGGTGGAGATCACCATTCCGCCGGAATGCTGGGAGGGGTTGCGCGGGTTGCCCCTGGCCTCTCCGCAGAGCCAGGTCAGGTTCTTCCAGCCGGCCGACCGGGCCCTCTCGTGTCCGATCGCGGCGGCAAGGTCGCGCTCCAGGTCGTCACTGCCGTGGAAATCGACCGAGCGGGAGGCTCTTTCGACTTCGGTCTGCGGGATGCCGAGCGCCTTGCCGAAGTCCCGGATCGCGCCACGGGTCCTGTAGGTGGGGAAAGCGGCGACCAGAGCCGAGCGCTCGACCCCGTACCGCTGGTGAATCCTGGGGATCAGCTCTGCCCGGATGTCCCGGGGGAAGTCGAGGTCGATGTCGGGCACCGCGGTGACTTCCTCGTTGAGGAACCGGCCGGGAAAGAGCTCCGCTTTGACCGGGTCTACGTGGGAGAGCCCGGTCAGGTAACAGACGATCGAGCTGACGCTGGAGCCCCTGCCACGGCCCGGCGGCAGGACGGAGCGGGCGGAGTCCGGCCCGCGCACCTCGACCGCAACCTCCCGGGCCAGCTCCAGCAGGTCGTGGTGCAGCAGGAAGAAACCCGAGAGGCCGAGGCCGCGGATGATTTTCAGTTCCTCCCGCAGGCGCCGGTCGGCTTCGGGAGCCTGCGGCGTGCCTTTGTAACGTCCGTCGAGTCTTGACAGGCAGAGTTCGCTCAGGCTGCGGTCGGCGGTCGGATCCTCGGACTGCGGGTAGCGGTACCCGAGTTCCTTTTCCAGGTCGAACTCCAGCCTGGATGCGATTTCGGCGCTTTCGGCAACCGCTTCGGGGTAGTCGGCGAAGCGGGCGTCCATCTGCCGGGGGGAGGCCATGGCCGAGGAGGAATTGCCCCGACGTTCGGGCTCGCAGGCTTCGATCGTCCTTCCCGTCCTTACCGCTACGAGGGCGTCCTGAAGCCGCGACCGGGCTGGTTCGTGGCTGTGGACGTTGCCGGTTGCGACCGTTTTCAGCCCGAGCCTGGCCGCCAGTGAGCTCAGCCATCGGTTACGGGCCCGGTCATGGCGCCAGTACGGCCGCTGCAGCTCGATCCTGAAGTTCTCCCGACCGAACCAGCCGGCCAGGCTGCGAGCCAGCTTCTCGGCCCGGGTGAGGTCGCCGTCCCGCCAGGCAGAGGTCAGCGGACCGCGGCCGGCGCAGCCGCTCAGGCAGACCAGCCCTTCACTCCTGCCTGCCAGGGCTTCGATCACCACCGAGGGCTGCCCGGCCCGTCGCTCACGACCGTCCCGTGTCCGGCTATGGGCCTCGGTAAGGAGCCGGCAGAGGTTGGCGTAGCCGGTCTGGTTCTCGACCAGCAGCGTGAGATGGAAAAGCCTGCCGTTGATCGAGACCGTCAACTCCGCGCCGGTGATCGGCTTGATCCCGGCCCCCTTGCATGCGACTGCGAACTCCATCGACCCCCAGATGCCATCGTGGTCGGTCAGGGCCAGCGCCGGATAGCCGAGGTCGGCGGCCCGGGTGGCCAGGTCGAGCGGGGAGGAGGCTCCATCGAGGAAGGAGAACGAGGAATGACAGTGGAGCTCGACGTAAGGCGGCATGGCGGGCCTTCAGGCCCGCTGGGCGAACCACTGACCGGAAGGAAAAGCCTGAAAGACGGTCAGATCCCTCCCGTCGATCAGAACCAGCTCGAAGTACCAGCGACGGATCGGAGCGGCTGTCCACCAGCCGTCTTCGACGATCCACTCTTCCCGGATCGCGACCACATCGACATCATTGACCTGGGTAGGGGTCCGTCTCGAGTCACTGGCCACCTCGATCGGCCTCGGTTCGTACAGCCGGGAGGACCTGCCGGGTTGATGGAGGTTGCCGCCGATCACGAGAGGTAGGGGGTCAGCAGCATTCGCCGCTCGGGCAGGTGGGAGTCGACTTCGGCGTCCAGTACGCGCATCAGGCCGCGTTCCCCGACCACGGCCCGTACCTGATGAGCGGCTTCGTCGAGGCGCAGCAGGCGGGTCTCCTCCGGCCGGCAGGAGAGCTCGGTCTGTTTCGGGGTGGCCGTGGTCATGCCGGTGATGCGCAGCCCCAGGTGCTCGGCCGGACGGGGGAGCTGCTCCAGGCCTGGCAGCAGGATCATTCGCAGCAGGTCGGCACGGCCGGTCGGCTCTCGCGGCGCAGTTTCCCTGGCCCAGCTGCCGCCGCCGACCATCCGCGCCTCCATCGCCACCGAGCGGGCGCTCATGCCGAGGCCGGACAGTCTCGCCGCGATCCGGTCGCAGAGGATCGTCAGTGCGCTCTGGAGGTGCATCCCGGAATCGGCCTCGGGCATCTCCAGTGACTCGGCCAGCTCTTCATGGGGGCTGCGGGGGCGCAGGGCCGGTTCGACCCCGAGGGACATCTCCAGTGCTTCAATACCCGGGTCTCCGAAGCGATCGGCGATCGCATCCCGGGAGATCTCCCTCAGGCCGCCGAGGCGATGGATGCCGAGCCGGAGCAGTGAGTCGGTCATCCGCCGGCAGGACGCCTCCGGGCCGCCGAGACGACCGTTCAGGATCGTCACCGGCAGTGAGTCGAGGCTCTCCTGGAGCTGTCCGGGGGCGATTATCAGCGCCTGACCACGACTCCGGGAACGATGTGCGGCGGCAAAGGCTGCCAGGCGTGTGGGGGCCGCAGCGATCCTGACCGTCGGTCCGAGTCGTTCAGAGGTTCTCCGGATGACCCCGTCCAGGCTGCCGTGGAGTCTCTCGACACCGTCGGAGAGGAAGAAGGCTTCGCCGTGACGCTCGGATTCGACCCCGACCCCGATCGACTCGATCCGGTTCAGAAAGTCCTGCCAGACGGCATCGGCGCGACCCGGATCCGGGTTCACGAGCGAGAGTTCCGGACAGATGTCAACCGCTTCTCCAAGGCCCATGCCGGCACGAACTCCCAGCCTGTGGGCGACGGGGGACACTTCTCCGATCAGTTGTGCTCCGTCGTGCTGGGGAGCCAGGGCGAGGGGTTGCCGAAGCCGTCCCCGGTCATCACCGAGGGCCGCACGCAGGGACAGAAGGGGCAGGGTCACGCAGATGTACATATACGAACATATGTTCGCACAGGCAGTGACGGCGGTCAAGCCGATCCTCTTGATTTGACCGCTGAAAGACCTTGGGGTAGTGTCGGCCCCACGACGGAGGCGCGGACCGAGGGGCAACCATCGGATCCGCGGCGGGGGTGCCGGCCCATCGCAGACAACGAAAGGGAAACGATGTCGAAAGATCCGATTACGGGAAACGCCTGGATAAGGGGTTTGACACAGCCCAGGATCTCGCGACGGCAACTGATGCGAGGTGCGGCCGGGGTTGCCGCAACCGCCAGCCTCGGCACCATTCTCGCCGCCTGCGGCGTAGAGGGCACCAAGAACACAGGCGCCGACGAGGACTTCGACTGGACGGCCTGGTGGGCCGAGCAGAAGCCGACCGACAAGCTCGTCTTTGCCAACTGGCCGCTCTACATCGATACGGCCAAAGGCAAGTACCCGTCAATCGAGAAATTCACCAGAGAGACCGGGATCAAGGTCGCCTACAAGCCGGTCATCCAGGGGAATGCCGAGTTCTTTTCCAAGATAAGCCCGGTCCTCCAGGCGGGTGACCCGATCGGTTACGACATCATCGTGATGTCTGACGGCTGGCAGCTGACCCAGTTGATGGAAAACCGCTGGCTGACTCCGCTCGACCACGAGCAGCTCCCCAACTTCAACGAATATGCCGGCAAGGTGGCAACCGACCTCGCCTATGACCCCGACCTCACTTACAACGTTGTCTGGCAGGCAGGCGTCACCGGCATCGCTTACAACGAGGACCTTGTCGACGGCCCGATCGACAGCCTCCAGGCGCTCTTCGATGAAAAGTACAAAGGCAAGGTCGGAATGATGTCCGACAACGACGACCTCGGCACCTGCGGGCTCCTGGCCCTGGGAATCGAACCCCTCGGTTCTTCCTCCGAAGACTGGCAGAAGTCCGCCGACCTGCTGACTGAACAGCGCGACAAGGGCATAGTCCGTCAGTACTACGATTCGAGCTACATAAAGGCACTCGAAAACGGTGACGTGGCTGTCTCGATGGCCTGGTCCGGGGACGTTTTCCAGTCTCAGCAGTCGGGCAACCCGAACATCAAGTTCGTGGTACCGGAGGAAGGTGCGCCGCTCTGGAGCGACAACTGCGTCCTGCCGCTGAACTGCGCCAATCCGGTCAGTGCCCTCAAGTATCTCGACTTCGTCTACAAGCCTGAAAACCAGGCGATCATCGCGGACTGGATCAACTTCATCAGTCCGGTGCCGGATGCCCAGCCGATCGTTCGCAACCAGCTCGACGACCCGGCCGTCGCAAACAGCCCCCTGGTATTCCCGACCCCGGAGATGCAGGAGCAGTTCCGTGCATACCCGTTCGTCGAGACGGCCGAAACGAACAAAGAATGGACCGACCTGTTTGACCCGATAGTTCAGTCCTGACCGGTTCGGATTGACGGTCGGCTAGTGGCAGCGGATCGAAAAGCCCGAATTTCCGGATGGCTGCAGGCGCTGCCCGCCAACATCTGGCTGTGGCTGTTTTTCATCGTGCCACTGGTCTCGATCCTCTGGCTTTCGCTGACCAAAGGCAACCCGATCGACGGCTTCGATCTGGCCTGGAATTTCAGCGTCTACCCGGATGCGATCAGCCAGTACTCGACCCAGTTCGGGCGCTCCTTCCTTTACGGCGGCATATCGACGGCGCTGGCCCTGGTCCTCATGTACCCGGTTGCCTACTGGATCGCCTTCCGCGGTGGACAGCGGAAGGCGCTCTTCCTGTTTCTGCTGCTGCTGCCGTTCCTGGTTTCGTTCATCATCAGGATCCTCACCTGGCAGTTCATCCTGGCCGATGAAGGCCTGGTGCTCGGCACGCTGAAGGACATCGGTCTCGTTTCCGAAGGTGCCCGCGTCCTGTCCACTCCGGGAGCGGTTATCGCCGGACTCACCTACGACAACCTGCCCTGGATGGCGCTGCCGATCTATGTCGCCCTGGAGGGAATCAACAGGGCTCAGGTCGAGGCCGCATCGGATCTCTATGCCTCGCCCTGGCAGCGCTTTCGAACGGTCATCCTGCCCCTTTCGGCGCCGGGCATCTACGCCGGCATCCTGCTCGTCGGCATCTCCAGCGTCGGTGACTTCCTCAGCGCCGAGATCCTGGGCGGACCGAGCACCACCATGATCGGCAACATCATCCAGACGCAGTACGTCGACAACCAGAACTATCCGGTCGCGTCGGCGCTCTCACTGGTCCTGATGGTCACCCTGCTCGTATTCGTCGTCGCCTACGGGCGGTCCTTCGGTTCGAAGACGATCAAGGACTTCGCCTGACATGCGGAGGGTCCTTCAGACATGAGTCGATCCCCGTCTACAGAAGGCATCCGGAGAGATCCGGCGCTGGCCGTGGACCCGATTCCTGCTGCCCAGCTACGTCTTCGTGATCATCGTCTACACGATGGTGCCGATCGCCGTGATGATTCTCTACGGCTTCAATCAGGCACCGAATCAGCGGCTGAGCTTCGCCTGGCAGGGCTTCACCACCGAGTGGTACGCCAACCTCTTTCAGGTTTCGGACCTGACCAGCGCCCTGGTCACCTCGCTCGAGGTCGCACTGGTCAGCTCGATCATCGCCACGGCACTCGGAACGCCGGCGGCGCTGGCTCTGGCACGGCGGAAATTCTGGGGCAGGACCGTGATGGAACTGGTGATCGTCACCAACCTGACCGCCCCGACCGTCGTGGTCGGGGCATCCCTGCTCGGCTTCTTCGTGACGGTCTCGCTGCCCCGGGACATAGTCACGATCATCATCGCGCACGTAGCCTTCAACATCGTCGTCGTGATCATCGTGGTCCAGGCGCGGCTGGCCAGCATGAACGAGTCGATGGAGGAGGCGGCGCAGGACCTCGGGGCCACTCCCTGGACGGCCTTCTGGACAGTGACCGCACCGCTCATCCTGCCGGCGATTTTCGCCGCCTTCATGCTCTCGTTCGCACTTTCGATCGACGACTACGTGATCACCAGTTTCGTGAGCGGGCAGACGCTGACCTTTCCACTCTGGGTGGCCGGCGCAGTCAAGGTCGGCATCCCACCGCAGGTCTTCGTGCTGGGCACGCTGATCTTCGTGGTCGGACTGGTGATCGCCGCACTCTCGGTTGCATTCCAGATCCGCAGCAACAGGAAACTAAAGACACAGGCGGCCCTCAACGACGACTGGGCGATCGAGTGAATCGCCAGCCGTTTCCGGTCCGTCGCAAGGGAGGATGGGCGAGATGATGAAGACGGACGCGCTTGTTATCGGAGCAGGGCTCGGTGGGCTCGTCGCGGCCCGGGAGCTGATGGAGGCCGGCCTCGAGGTGACAGTCCTCGAAGCCCGCGACAGAGTCGGTGGCCGCATCTACACCGAGACTTTTCCGGGCTGCTCGACGAGGGTGGACATGGGAGCGGAATGGGGCAGTCGTGATCACCACCTCGCTCTGGGTGCCGAGCTGGAGAGGTACGGTCTCCATTTCGTCGAGACGCAAGACCCGGAGTCGCGGACCTGGAGCCTCGACGGTCGGGTCCGGCAGTTTGCCGGTGGCGATGATCGCGGGGGCCTCAGCGACTCGGAGAAATCCGAACTCGACAGCGCACTGGTGGCGATGAAGGCGGATGTGCGGGCCCTCGGTTTCGAAGGAGCCGCGGACAGCGCTTCCGCCGACCGGCTCGACGTTCCGTTCAGCGACTACGTGGATTCACTTCGAACGGGCCGGGCGGTCACCGAGTTGATCCTCGCCCTGGCTTTCAGCTTCGCCGGTGGAGACCCCGATGAATACTCGGCCTGGATGCTGCTTCGTGAAATGGCCGGCTACGACCTCGACCCCGAGGCCTTGTTTGCCGACGATTACCGGATCTCGGGGGGCAGCAGCGCCCTGCCGGAGGCAATGGCGGCCGAGCTCGGGTCACGCGTCCGGCTCGGTGTCCATGTGCGCGGCGTGAGCGAAGGCGATGACGCGGTTACGGTCTTCACCTCAGACGGGGGAGAGATGACTGCCTCGACAGTGATCGTCGCGGTACCGGTCAACGTCCTCGGCGACCTCGAGTTCAGCGATCGTGAAACAACCGCGCAGATCGAGGCACTTGGAGGGCCTCATGCCGGTGCCGCCTCGAAAGTTTGGGTCAGGAGTGGCAACGCGCCCGAGCAGTTCTTCGGAATGAGCTGGCCCGAGCTGCCTGAGGTCTACTCGCACCCCGACGATCCGGGGCTGCTTGCCGCGTTCGGAATGCCGGCAGTGCTGGGCAGGCCGTCGGCGGAATCGATGCAGGGATTCATCGGCGACCTGATACCGGGCGTCACCATAGACGAGGTTTTCGAACACGACTGGATCAACGATCCGCTTTCCAGGGGAACCTGGCTGGCGGGTCGCCCGGGACAGTTCCGGCCGCTGGCTGCGCTGAGGGACCGGCGCGGCAGGGTCCTGTTCGCAGGCGCCGACCTCGACACGCGCTGGGCCGGCTGGATGGACGGCGCGATCACATCCGGGAGCAGGGCCGGCAGACAGGCGGCCGCGCAGATCTCCTGATCCGGGCCGCAGGCCGAAGCGGGCAGCCCGGCGCTGGTTGCGTCAGAATGGCAGCATGGGCAAAAAGCTGAAATGTGACTGGTGTGGGGTGGGGCTGGCTGACGACGAGGGCCTGAGACTGATTCAGCCGGAGAGGAATCTGGGCGCATCATTCTGTCGGCTCGAACACGTTGTGCCGTGGCTCATGCAGAAGAACGACTGGCATATCTGGCCGAAAGTCGAAGTCCCCGAGGGGGCGGGGCCGGACTGTGCCCAGACCGGCAAGGAACTCGAGGATGACGCCTGGTACCTGGTGCGACGGCGGGACGGAGTCGAGGTTGTGGACGGCTTCATCGGGCACGACGCAGCCCTTGCCTGGGCCAAGGCCGGCGGCCGCTACGCCCCGGACTGATTGGCGGACTGACCCTTTCTCTGGCCCTTCTTGCCGTTCTGGCCCTTCCCGCCCGGGTCGTCCTTCCGTTTGCCGCCCGGGCCCTGGCCCTGCACGGAGTTGGCGCCTTCGTTGCCCCCTCCGACAGGCTTGGGGCCCGTCGCGGCCTCCGGGGCGAGCGAGTTGATGAAGCGGCCGAGGATGGCCGCGGTCTTCTGGGGCGTTTCGACGTTCGGTGAGTGGCCGGCTTCGGGGATGAAGACCGTCTCCACCTCCGGGACAGCCGCGTAGGCGCTGAGCGAATCGCGGGCCGCGTAGATCTGATCCCGGCCACCGAAGATGACCAGCAGCGGCAGTCCCGTTTCCTCCAGCCGCTGATCCAGCGACTTGGCGTCCGTGTAGGCCTCGGACTCTTCCGCCGAGTCGCTGTAAGCGGTGTAGGTCATCGCGTTGATGTCATCGACGAAGGCATCCGGGACCTCGAATCCCGGGGCGAAAGCCTGCTCCAGGTTCCGGCGCAGCAGGGAATCCGGGGCGATCCGCCAGATCGCCTGGCCGACAACCGGCATTCTCGCGACCTGTGCGGTGCTGCTGAGGCCGCCGTAGGAAGAATCGGGGGCCATATCGAGGATCGCGACGCCTGCGACCAGGGCCGGTGAGGTCTCGGCCAGAGCCGTTGCCACCTTGCCGCCGAGCGAATGGCCGACCACTGCCGCACGGTCGACGTCGAGCTTGGTGAGGACCTGGGCGACCAGGCTCGCCTGGGATTCGATCGAGTATCCCGAGGAAGGCTTGTCCGAGCCGCCGTAACCGAGCATGTCGATGGCGATCACCCGGCGGCCCTGCTCGGCCAGGATGGGGGTCAGCTCGTCCCACCAGTTGATCGCCCCTCCGGAACCGTGGATCAGCACGACCGGCGGTGCCAATGGAACTGCCGCCGCCGTGACGCCCGGACGTTGAAATGAGGGTTCGCCCCCGATGCTGGGAAGCGGGCCAGGTACAGGTGGTGTGTCGAGGACCTGGATCTGGCCGGAGGTCGTATTGACCAGTTGAGCACCGTCAATGTTGACGGAGGCCGACTCGGTTTCTTTGTTGAGCGCGAAAGTATTCAGCGCGAGCAGGACCGCGACAGTCAGGAGGACGCCGAGCAGGACCTTGAGTCTGCGGCTTCTGCGGGAGGCTGCGCCCCGTTTCCGGGCTGAGGAAGTTCTGGTCATCTGCGCTGTTACCCTAGTCCGGCTCTTCGGTCGGGTCATCCTCGTCTCCGATCCGGTCCAGATAATCCGACTACCTACCTGCGGAGACAGACATGCAGAAGTTCGTCATACAGGGCGGTGTGCCGCTCTCTGGTGAGATAACCGCAGCAGGCAACAAGAATGCCGCGCTGCCCATACTCGCTGCCTGCCTGCTCACCGAAGAGGAGGTGGTGATCGCAAACGTCCCGCGCATCCGCGACACCGAAGCCCAGATCGCCCTGCTGGCCAAGCTCGGGGTCGAAGTCGAGTGGACAGAGGACAATACGGTCAGCCTCTGCGCCAGGAACGTCACCGACACCACTCTCGACGAGGACCTTTCGGCTGCGATACGGGCGTCGTTCCTCATGGCCGGCCCGTTACTTGCCCGCTTCGGTGAGGTGCACATGCCGCCTCCCGGCGGGGACTTCATCGGCCGGCGTCGCCTCGACGCGCACCTCGATGCCTTTCGCGAACTCGGGGCAAGGGTGGGCGGTCAACGCTGGATCGAGCTGACCGCGCCTCCGGGCGGCCTCCGCGCGACCGGGATATTCATGGATGAGCCGTCAGTGATGGGCACGGAGAACGCCCTGATGGCTGCCGCACTCACCCCCGGTGAGACGACGATCTCGAACGCCGCCTCGGAACCGCACGTTCAGGACCTGGCGCGGCTGCTGGTCAAGATGGGAGCTCCGATATCGGGCATCGGATCCAATGTCATGGTGGTCACCGGGCAGGACAAGCTCGGCGGTGCCGAGCACACCGTTACGCCCGACCACATAGAGATCGCCAGCTTCATGGCGCTTGCCGCTGCGACCGGCGGTGAGCTGCGGATCCACGACGTCGAGCCGATCGACCTGCTGATGATCCGTCGCCAGTTCCGCCGACTCGGTTTCCAGTCGGTGATCGAGGGCCGCGACGTGATCGTCCCGCCGGAACAGAACCTCAGGGTCCAGGCCGATGTCGGCGGCGCTATTCCGAAGATCGAAGACGGCCCGTGGCCGGCTTTCCCGGCCGACCTGACCTCGATCGCCCTGGCCCTCGCCACTCAGGCGGAGGGCGAAATCCTGATCTTCGAGAAGATGTTCGAAAACCGCCTCTTCTTCGTCGACAAACTGGTTGCGATGGGTGCCCGAATCACGCTCTGCGATCCCCACCGGGCCATAGTCAGCGGACCTGCCCGCCTGCATGGAGAGCGTGTGGACAGCCCCGACATCAGGGCCGGCATGGCAATGCTGATCGCCGCGCTGGCTGCCGAAGGTACCTCTCACATCGGGAACATCCGGCAGATCGACCGCGGGTATGAGGACATCGATACCCGTCTCAAGGCTCTCGGCGCGCACATCGAGCGCGTCGACGACTGATCGGGGTCGACTTGATTCACCCGATACCACCCGGAACGAGGGACGTACTGCCCGACGAGATGCGCGAACTGCGCCGTCTCCAGAACGCCCTGCTCGATGTCTTCGAACGGGGCGGCTATGGCGAGGTCCGCACGCCGACGATCGAGTACGCCGACGTCGTCAGTCGTGGGGACCAGGCTTCGGCCGGAGACTCCTACCGCTTTTTTGACGACCGGGGGGAACTGCTCGCCCTGCGGACCGACATGACGATCCCGATCGCCCGGCTGGCAGCAACGCGCTTCGGCGAGGTGGATCCGCCCTGGAGGCTCAGCTACATAGCCAATTCGTATCGGGCGGTCACCCCTCAGCGGGCCCGGCTGCGTGAGTTCGGCCAGGCGGGGATCGAACTGATCGGCCTCGACGGTGCGGACTGCATCGCCGAAGTGGTCGAGATCCTCGCCCGTTCCCTGGACGCCGTCGGACTCGCGCGGGCGGTGATCGGGCTCGGGGACTCCGAACTGTGGTCCGCCCTGGTGAGGGATTTCGGCGGCGACGAAGCGGTTGTCGAGAATTCATCCAAGCGGCTCGCCGGGCACGACATGGTCGGGCTCGGCGCCGATCTTCAGGACTGCGGGCAGTTCGATTCCGGCCAGATCGAGACCATGCTGGACCTGGTCCAGAGGCGGGGCGGACCGGAAGTCCTGTCGTCCGCCCGCAACCGGGGCGGAAAACGTTTCGAGCGGGTGCTCGATCGTCTGGACGCGACCTGCGCAGCCGTATCGGCCCGCTCGGTCGGAGCCCGCATCCAGCTGGACATGGGCATGCTGCGCGACCTGGGCTACTACACCGGGCCGATCCTCGAGGTCTACGACCCGTCGGTCGGCGAGGCGATCGGCGGCGGCGGCCGCTACGACGGTCTGATGGAGAGTTTCGGCGTCGCCTTGCCTGCGGCCGGCTTCAGCCTCTATCTCGAAGGAATCCACAAGGCTCAGCTCGAACAGGACGGCGATGCCACGGGCGGACCCGCCGGAGGTTCCGATGCTTGACTCGCTGAATAGTCCGGGTGGTCCGCTCAAGCTGGCCGTGCCGCGAGGTGCCTTGATGGACGAGGTCCTGGATCTGCTCGACAAGGTCGGGGTCAAGACTTCGGAGGTGCGTGGTGATTCACGCTCCCTCGTCTTCGACGGCGGCGAGGTGATCCTCGTGACGATGCGTCCTTATGACGTTCCGACCTACGTCGAGGCCGGCGCGGCGGACCTCGGAATCACCGGCAAAGACGTACTGCTGGAACAGGACGACCGCAGGGTCTTCGAGCTGCTTGACCTCGGGGTCGGTCTCTGTCGCATGGTGCTCGCAACCCGCCGGGGAGATGAGGCTCCCGGCGAACACGAGCGGCGCCTGGGCATGATGAGGATTGCGACCAAGTATCCACGGATCGCCGAGGGATACTTCGAAGGCAGGGGCCGTCAGGTCGAGGTGGTTGAAGTCAAGGGATCGATCGAGCTTGCCCCGCTGGTCGGTCTTGCCGACGGCATCGTCGACCTCGTGGCCACCGGGCGCACGCTCGTCGAAAACGACCTCGAAGAGCGCGAGCAGATCGTCACCTGCACCGCCCGTCTGGTGGCCAATCAGGTCTCGTACCGCCTGCGTTCCGACGAAATCGCATCACTGACCTCGAGGCTTCGCGAGGCTGCGGGGTGAAGGTTCGCCGTCTTCAGTGGGCGGCACCGCAGCATCTCGCCGAAAGCGTGCGCGAATGGTTCGCCGCTGCCGGCGAGCCGGTGGACGTATCCGCAATTGAAGCCGCGGTGGCCGCGGGCGGTGATCAAGCCCTGCTCGACCTGACCCGACGCTTCGATGCGACCGAAGCTCGCGACCTGCGGCTCGAGGTAAGCAGGGAGCAGGCGGAGGAGGCGCTCCAGCAGGTGGGTCCGGAAGTCATCCGGGCGCTCGAGATCGCGATTTCGAACGTCAGCCGGGTAGCGGGTGTTCAGCTCGGCGAAGAGAAGCGGGTCGAGTTGCCGCAGGGTCAGGTCGTAACGGTCGGAGAGGCCCCGCTCGCGTCGGCAGGTATCTACGCGCCGGGCGGCCGCGCCAGTTACCCGTCGAGTGTGGTCATGGGCTGCGTCACCGCGCGCGTCGCGGGGGTCGACAGGGTGGTCCTGGTCACTCCCCCCGGACCGGACGGCCGGGTCAACCCGGTGACCCTGGCCGCCGCTTCGCTCTGCGAGGTGGACGAGATTTTCGCCGTCGGAGGAGCCCAGGCGGTATTCGCCCTGGCTCGCGGCACCGGGGCAATCCAGCCGGTGGACGTGATCGCCGGGCCTGGCAACGCCTGGGTTCAGGCTGCAAAGAAGGCGGTTTTCGGCGAGGTGGCGATCGACTCGCTTGCGGGGCCATCCGATCTGACCGTCGTTTTCGACCGGGAAACGGACCTCGGCCTGGTCGCCCTGGACCTTTGCGCGCAGGCCGAGCACGGAGCCGAGAGCCCGCTCGCGGCGGTGGCAGTCAACGGAGGTCGGCTCGATGAACTGGAGGCCCGGGTGCAGGAGATCGCGGCGGATCAGCCATCGGTCAGTAACTGCCGACTGGCGCTGCTCGATGCTCCCTCGGCACGGGCCGCCATCGAGCTGGTCAACGAGATCGCGCCCGAGCACCTTCAGCTCATGGACGAGGAAAGTGCCGCGCTGGCATCTGAAGTCCGGACTGCCGGCTGCGTATTCACCGGTCCGGAGGCGGCGACCGCCTTCGGTGACTACATCGCCGGCTCGAACCACATCCTTCCCACCGATGGCACAGGCAAAAGTTTCGGCCCGGTTTCCCCGGCCACCTTCAGACGCAGCACCGCGCGGGTAAGCTTGACCATCCGGTCAGCGGGCCTGCTTGCGGAACCGCTGAACGTTTTGGCGAAGGCCGAAGGGCTGCCGGTACACGGACTCTCGGCCATGGCGAGAAAAGAAGATGAGCAGAACAGCGACAGTTGAAAGAAGTACGGGCGAGACCCGGATCGAAGTCACAGTCGACCTCGACGGCGGTGACTCCCTGGTGACCACCGGCGTCGGTTTCTTTGACCACATGCTGGATCTGCTGTCACGCCACGCCAACATCGGCCTTGCGGTGAAGGCGGAGGGCGATCTCGAGACCGGTTCGCATCACACCGTCGAGGACGTCGGCATCGTTATCGGCCAGGCGATCGACCGGGCTCTCGGCGACCGCAACGGAATACGCCGCTACGGTTCGGCCGTGGTGCCGATGGACGAGGCCGCAGCCAGTTGCGCGATCGATCTTTCGGGAAGGCCGCTCTCGGTCTTCCGCGGCGAGATCCCGATGACCTCGATTTCCAACTACGAGACCGAACTCACCGAAGAGTTCTTCCGGGCGGTCGCCAACGGCTCCAGGATGACCCTCCACGTCGAGGTCATGTACGGCAGCAATGTCCACCACCTGGTGGAAGCCTGCTTCAAGGCCTTCGCCCGCGCGCTCAGGGTCGCTGTTTCGATCGATCCCGACGAGAAGGGCGTGCCCAGCACCAAGGGCACGCTGAACAGTTGAGCCCGGGAGTTTCGCTGGCCGTCCTCGACTACGGGATGGGCAACCTGCGCTCGGTGGACAAGGGCTTCGAACGCGCCGGGGCGAGGTGCGTCGTTACTGCCGACCACGATCGCATTGAAGCAGCCGATGGTGTCGTACTGCCCGGAGTCGGAGCTTTTCCGAAGGCGATGTCAAGGGTCAGGGAGCTCGGCCTCGACGAGGCTCTCCGGGCTGCATCCGACAGGGGTCAGCCGATCCTCGGGATCTGCCTCGGTCTCCAGCTCCTCTTCGAGTCCAGCACCGAGCTCGGAGGTGCCGACGGTATCGGGCTGCTGGAAGGCACGGTCGTCGAGATACCGGCCGGAGGTCGCAAGATCCCCCACATCGGCTGGGCAGCCGTAGCCTGGGCGAGGCCGTCGCGGCTGACCGACGGACTGCGACCAGGGGAGCCCTTCTACTTCGTCCACTCCTTCGTGGTCGAGCCGAGCGATGAGGAGCTGATCGGTACTGCCTCGTATGGCGGTAGATTCGCCTGTGTGGCTGGTCGCGAAGATGTTTACGGTGTTCAGTTCCACCCGGAGAAGTCCAGCTCAGCCGGCATCAGGCTTCTGCAGAACTTCGTCGGCATATGCAGCGGGGCCCGATCGTGATTCTTTACCCGGCGATCGACATCCTGGCCGGCAAGGCGGTACGCCTGATGCAGGGTGACTACGAGCGTGAGACGGTCTACGACGATTCGCCGGCCGATGCGGCGCGGCGGTGGCAGGACGGCGGCGCCGAGTGGCTTCATGTCGTGGATCTGGACGGAGCAAAGGCGGGCCGGCCCGAAAACCTGTCCGCGATCGAAGCGATCACAGCGGCGGTGGACTGCCCGATCGAGGTAGGCGGCGGGCTTCGGGACTACGGCGCCGTCGAGGCGGTGCTCGAGGCCGGCGCCGCGCGGGTGGTGGTCGGGACGGCCGCGCTGCGGGACCCCGAATTTCTCGCCGACATTCTCGCGGGCAGGGGTGCGGCGGAGGTTGTCGTTTCGGTCGATGCGAGGGGCGGCAAGGTGTCCCTGGCCGGTTGGACCGAGAGCAGCGGGGTGGACGTCGCCGACGCGGTCGCTGACCTCACCCGTCGGGGCGTTTCCCGATTTCTGTTCACTCCGATCGAGGTCGATGGCACCATGGAAGGTCCGAACCTGCCGGAACTCGAGCGTGTATCGGCGGCCACCGACGCGGCGGTCATCGCTTCCGGTGGCGTTGGAACTCTCGAGCATCTCAGGCAGATCGCCGATACTCCGGCCGAAAACGTCGACGGTGTAATCGTCGGTCGCGCACTGTACGAAGGCAGGTTCACGGTGTCCGAGGCGCTTGCCGCCCTGCGCGGAACAGGGGATGCGTGAGCGATCTCAAGCGCGTGATCCCATGTCTCGACGTGGATGCCGGGCGTGTCGTAAAGGGCACCAACTTCGTTGACATCCGCGACGCCGGGGATCCGGTCGAGCTCGCCTCCCGCTACGACGAGGGCGGCGCCGACGAGCTGGTGTTCCTCGACATAACTGCCTCACACGAGGGCCGGGATACGATCGTCGAACTGGCACGGCGCACTGCCGACAATGTCTTCATCCCGTTCACGATCGGCGGCGGGATCCGCTCGGTGGCCGACGCCCAGGCCGTGCTGGACGCGGGGGCCGACAAGGTCGCGGTCAATTCGGCCGCGCTGCATCGACCTGAACTGCTCAGCGAGATGGCCGAGGTCTTCGGCTCGCAGTGCGTAGTGATCGCGATCGACGCCAAGTGGCAGGACGACCGTTACGAGGTGTTCCTCAACGGTGGCCGCAAGCCGACCGGCCGGGACGCGATCGAGTGGGCCGTCGAGGCGACGCGCCTCGGTGCCGGCGAGGTCCTGCTGACCAGCATGGACCGTGACGGAACCAACATCGGTTATGAACTGGAACTGACGGCGGCCGTCGCCGATGCGACAGCGGTGCCGGTGATCGCATCGGGGGGAGCCGGCGAGCTGAAGCACCTGGTCGAAGCGATCAACGACGGCAGGGCGGACGCGGTGCTCTGCGCCTCGATCTTCCACTACGGGGCCCATACGGTCGAAGAGGCGAAGCAGTACATGGCCGGCAACGGAATCCCGGTCCGGGTCTGAGCCCCTCCCGAATCCGGGCACGCTCGATGAGGTAGTCGCCTTGCTGCTGTCCTCGCTCTTCGAGCGGGACGTTGCCGATTCCGTCCTCGACCCTGGCCTC
Source organism: uncultured Solirubrobacterales bacterium (assembly GCA_963709375.1). Classification (GTDB taxonomy): domain Bacteria; phylum Actinomycetota; class Thermoleophilia; order Solirubrobacterales; family 70-9; genus 67-14. The sequence goes on along the minus strand of CAVPWA010000008.1, from coordinate 169,800 downwards.
GAAACTCTCCGGCTCGGTCCAGGCCACCGGCAGCTCCGGTTCGATTGCGGCGCGGACCTGCTGGAGCTGGTCGGCAGGCATCAACGGCCACTTGAATTCGATCCAGGCTGCGATCAGCAGTCCGAAAAGTGCCGCGAAGATCAGCATGCCGAGCATGCCCGATACCCCACCGGCGACCAAGGCGATCAAGATCGCGATGGAGGCCGGCGCGACGAAGAACTGGACGAACTGGCGCCGTCGCCTGGCCTGCAGTTCCCAGTCGATCGTCCGCTCCCGGATCACCCGACCCTGATCGAATTCTGTCGACATGCGTTGAGCCTGACGGCGGACCAGGAATCGGCCTAGGGGTCGCCGGCCCCGTTCTGCCTGCTATTGCCGGACTTCTTCTGACCGGACTTGTTGTTGCCGTTCTGCTTCCCTGCCTGCTGCTGCTTCTTCGAAATCGGCTTGAGGGCGTGGATGCTCGAGTAGCCGACCAGATAGAGGTTGACCCCGTCCGACACGGCCGGCATGTAGGCACCTGTGTGGTAGTTGAAGGTCTCCCTGCCGGTCTTGGCACTGATCCCATATGTATTGGTGCCGTCGAAGGTCGCGGCGTAGACCGTGCGGCCGATGACTGACAGCGAGCCGATCACCCTGCCCCTCATGTCGAAAGTCCAGCGGGCCTCGCCGCTCTGCGCGTCAAGCGCGTAGACATTGCCGTCGAAGGAACCTATGTACACGGTGGGCCGAGTGCCCGGAACCTTGGCTACGGTCGGTCCGGAATAGGCCCAGTCGCCGGTCGAGAAGGTCCAGGCGAGCTCACCCGTATCGGCGTCAAAGCTGTATACGCGGCTGTCGTTGTTGCCGACGTATACGCGGCCGAAAGCCACTGCCGGCGTCGAGTAAAAGGCGCCGGGCTGTCCGAGTCCGGGACCGAGGGCTTTGGTCTGCCAGCGGATGTCGCCGTTCTTGGCCCGGACCGCGGTCATCGCTCCTCCATAGTCGCCGACGTACAGCGTGCCGTTGTCGTAGGCCGGGGCGCCCTTGATCGCGCCGGCGACGGAGGTCGCCCAGACTTCCCTGCCGTTCTTGGTCTGGAGGGCGTAGAGAACCCCGTTTTCGCAGCCGAAGTACATACGGTCGCGAACCACGACCGGTGACGACTCGGAGCGACAGGGCAGTGACTTCTTCCAGATCGTCTTGCCGTTCCTGGCGTTCAGCGAGAGCACCTGGCCGGGTTCCAGATTGACCAGGTAGAGGTTGCCCCGGGAGTAGGTGGGGGTTGCGGCGTTGAGCTTGGCGATGCGCCGGTTCCACCTCGTCTTGCCGGTCTCGGTGTCGAGGGCATGGGCGAAGCCGTCGTTGTCCACGAAGTACATGGTGCCGTCGACGATCGACGGAGGGAACTCGAGCAGAGGCTTGTCGCCGTACTTCCAGAGCCGCTTGAAGGGCGGCTTGATGCCGTTGACCGGCAGGTAACCGGTGCGCTGGCGGTCGTAACGGAAAGTTGGCCAGTCGACTGTCTTGTCTTTGGGCTTGGGGGCGGGCTTCTCCACAACCGGTTCCTCGAACGGCACGGTTGGATTGCTGACGTCATCGGGACGTTTCAGCTGGCTGTAGGCCACGGCCGCGGCGCCTGCAAGGACGGCGAGGGCGATCGCGGCAACTGTCAGCAGCCGGCGGCGGTTCTGCCACCATCGCACGGAATCGCCTTCCGGCACGGAGTTGTTCTCTGGTTCAGTATTCATCCGGGGAAAGGATCATGGTACGGGAGTGAGATGACGAGCCCACCCAAACCGACAATCGATGCGAGCGCTCCCGGTGAACTGATCCGCGGCGAAGACGCGCTCATGGCTCTGAGCAGGCGAGCGGGTGACACGCCTCTGTACCTGGTCGGTGGCAGCGTCCGCGACTCGCTCCTGGGCGAACGTCCACTCGACCTGGATGTCGCAGTCGACGGACCGGTGGCACGGCTTGCGTCGGATCTGGACCCGGATGCGATTCTGCATGAGAGATTCGATACGGCGGCGGTTACCTTCCGCGGCAGGAGGTTGGATCTGGCGCGGACCCGATCAGAGAAATACAGGAGGCCGGGTGCGTTGCCTGAGGTCGAACCGGCCGACATCGAGTGCGACCTCTCGAGGCGGGACTTCACGATCAACGCGATGGCAGTCGATCTTGCTGATCCCGGGACCCTGATCGACCCTCATGGAGGGGCTGAAGACCTCGGACGAGGGGTGATCAGCGTCCTCCACGCCCGGTCCTTCGTTGACGACCCCACGCGGGCACTTCGGGCTGCGCGCTACGCGGCCCGTCTCGGCTTCGACATAGACCACCGAACCGCCGATCTTCTCCGTGAGGTCGATCTGACGACCGTCTCGCCGGAACGCCTCCATTCGGAGCTGGCGTTGATCAGCGAAGAGCCGGGCGCACTCGAGGCGTTGAGGCTGATTTCGGCCTGGGGATTGATCGGGATCAGTGAAGAGGACCTGGGTCTTATTGCGGCCGCCTTGAGCGCCCTCGAACTTTCGGCGTGGCAGGGATTCTGCTCGAGGACGGAGGTTGTTGATCGTGTAGTCGGGGAGAGCGGCCCCGGGGAATTCCGTGAATTGCTCGCGTACCCCGGCACACCCAGCCGGGCAGTGGTGCTGGCCCGGCGGCACGATCCTTTACAGATACTGCTCGCCCGAGCCGTCGGAGCCGAGTGGCTCGACAACTGGATCTCGAGCTGGCGTGGGGTTGAGCTCGAGATAACCGGCGACGATCTCGTTGATGCCGGGATAGAGCCTGGCAGAGCGGTCGGCACCGGCCTGGATGCAGCGATGGAAGCCCTTCTGGACAACGGCGTGGCCGACCGCGATGGCCAGCTTGCGGCGGCACTCGAAGCCGCAAGGGCCGCAGGCGACTTCGGTCCGGGAGATCGCGGTTGAGGCGTCGCCGGAATCGTGGCGTCGAATGGTTCGAAGCCGACCTGCCGGGTGCCACCGTCTGCTTCACGACCCGTCGAGGCGGTTTCAGCGTCTCGCCCTGGGACAGCCTGAATCTCGGGATTCTCACCGATGACGATCGCGAAACCGTCCTTCGAAACCGTGCCCTGCTGGCCGCGGCACTCGGCATCGACGGGGGCCGTCTGCGCATGGGTCTTCAGGTCCACGGTGCCGGAATCCTCGAGCACCTGGACGACCGTGAAGGCCATTTCCTCGATCCAGCGGACGAGCCACCCGAGGCTGACGGACACATCACCCGGATCTCCGGTCTGCCGCTTCTCGTTCTCGCGGCCGACTGCCTTCCGGTCGCCGTGACGGGGCCCGGCGGCCTCGCGATGCTCCACTGCGGCTGGCGGGGACTCGCCGGTCCGCTGGTGCCGGACGCCGTATCGCGCGTCGGTGGCGAGGCGGCGGCGATCGGTCCCGGAATCGGTCCCTGCTGTTTCGAGGTCGGAGACGAGGTGCGACACGCCTTCTCCGGGATCGGGGAAGAACTCTTCGAAGGTCACCACCTGGACCTGCCGGCGGTCGCCCGACGCACGCTCGAAGCAGCCGGCGTGGATCAGATCGAGACCGCCGGAGTCTGTACGCACTGCGATGCCGAGGACTTCTTCTCGCATCGCCGAGACGCCGGGTCTACCGGCAGACAGGCGGGAATCGCATGGCTCGACTGATGACGATCGGTCCGTCGGCCGGACTGATTCAATGAGCGGAACGATGCAGAAATGCCTACCCGTCCCCCAAAGTTCCCGGAATTGAGCATAATCTTGGAGGAATCGTTCCGAATGGCACGAAACACCGCTTACCTATGGCACTAAGAGACTCCTGGCACCGCACCCTCGTTTACTTCGGCCTCGCCGAAGAACGCGACCACCATTCCGAGTACGACGAGTACGACGATGACGAGTACCTCGACGAGGAGGAGTCCGACTCGCGGCGTGACCGGGGACGCGGTCGCGAAGCCAACGTGAGGCGGCTGCCGACCAGTCGGCGCCGCAGCCACGACGAGATCGACGACATCTTCGCCGACGACGACGGGCCCGCCCCGCGATCACGGACGAGGACGCTCCGGCCGGTGGACGACGACGATGATGACGTACAGGTCCACCTGGTGATACCCCGCAACTTCAACGACGCCCAGCAGGTCGCAGATCAGTTCAAGCGCAAGGTACCGGTCATCCTCAACCTTCAGACGACCGACCACGAGCTTTCGAAGCGTCTGATCGACTTCGCCTCCGGCCTGACCTACGCACTCGACGGCGGCATGCAGCGGATTGCCGAGAAGGTTTTCCTGCTCACTCCTCGCAACGTCGAGGTTTCGGCCGAAGAAAAGGCCCGCCTGATCGACAAGGGCTTCTTCAACCAGTCCTGACCGGGCTGCCCCGGGGCGCACCTGCCGCCCGGGTAAGCTGCCCTCCATGATTATCGGCTTCATCGGATCCGGAAACATGGCTGCCGCCATGGCTCGCGGCTGGGCCTCCGCCTCGGGCGGTCCCTCCGAGATGCTCTTCACCGACTCCGGCTCGGGTCGGGCTACAGCGCTTGCCGAAGAGGTCGGCGGTACGGCCGTGAAGCTGAACGCGGACCTGGTCACGCGCAGCGATTTTGTCGTGCTGGCGATGAAGCCGCATTCGCTGGTCGAGGTGACCGAAATCCTTCCGCCGCCGAAGGCGGTCCTTTCGCTGCTCGGAGCAACGCGACTCTCGGCCCTGACCGCACGCTTTCCTGATTCGACCGTATTGCGCCTGATGCCCAATCTCGCGGTAGAGGTGAACCGCGGGGTGATCTGCGTGACCCGCGCCGACTCTGCCGAGGACTCGGTCGTCGCCGATGCGCAGTCCCTGCTCGCGCCGCTCGGTCGGGTTGTGGAGATCGACGACGACCAGATGGATGCTGCGACTGCCGTCATGGGCTGTACGCCGGCCTACTTTGCTGCGGCCGCTGCGGCGATCGCCGGGACCGGGACCAGCGAGGGCCTTGACGCCGACGTATCGAATGCGATGGTCGCCGAGGCGATGGCCGGCACGGCCGCGCTGCTCTCTCGCCGGACACCGTTCGAGATTCAGGTTGCAGTCGCATCGCCCGGTGGCAGTACCGAGGCGGGGCTCGAGGCGCTCGAGAAGCACGGCGGGGCTGAAGCTTTCCGGGAGGCCGCCGAGGCCTCTCTTCGCAGGATGCGCGGCCAGTGATCGAAGGGCACATCCTGATCGCGATCTCGAGAGGTGACGTCGCCAGCTACGTGAGTGCGCTGTTCACGGTCTACATCGTGCTGATATTCATCCGGATCCTTTCGTCCTGGATTCCGCGCATGCCCGAGATCTCAGCGCTGCGTGCGGTGGTCCGGTTCGCGCAGCAGACGACAGACCCCTATCTCAACATCTTCAGACGGATGCTGCCTCCGGTAGGCGGAAGTGGCCTGGCGCTCGACCTCAGCCCGATGATCGGCCTCCTCCTTCTTCTGATCGGCCAGGCGATCGTCGTCGGGGCGATAGACGGTTGATCCACAGGAAGACCCTCTACGGCGTGGCGATCGTCGCCGCCGGGGTGATCGCCATCGACCAGATCGCCAAGGCGCTGGTCACTGAATCGATCGCCCGGGGAGAGCAGGTCGACGTGATCGGCCCCCTGAAATTCACGCTGACCTTCAATGACGGTATCGCCTTCGGTCTGGCCGGCGGTGGGGGAATACTGGTCATCGCCCTGAGCATGGTGGCGCTGGTGGCCCTGGGGGCCTTCATCGCCTCTGCCCCTGACCGCCTCGGCACATGGCTGGCCGGCGGACTGATTCTCGGCGGAGCCCTCGGCAACCTGCTCGACCGGCTCAGGCTGGGACATGTGACCGACTTCATACTGCTTCCCAACTGGCCGGCGTTCAACGTCGCAGACATGTCGATCACGATCGGTGTGGTCCTGCTCGCCTGGACTGTCATCCGGCACGACGACTCTGGGTCGAAGCAGCCGGAACAGGCAGAAGGGCAACCCGGGATGGGACCCGCCGAAGCCGAAACGGAAGTCGCGACCGGTGGGCGCTGAGTCTCAGCCGCCGTATCGGATCGTCTACGGGGACGAACACCTCGCGGTAATCGACAAGTCGGCCGACCTGGTGATCCACCCGGCTCCTTCCTATGAAGGGGTGACCCTGGTCGAGTTGCTTGGAGACGAGCTGGCCGGGGGGGACGATCCGGAAAGGCCGGGAATCGTTCACAGGCTCGACCGCGGAACGAGCGGCCTGCTTGTTGTCGCCCGCCAGCCGGGTGCCCACTCCGCCCTCCAGCAGATGATCCGTGAGCGGAGCTTCGAGCGCATATACACCGGTCTGGCGGACGGCCGTTTTCGCTCACGCACCGGCACGATCGACGCCCCGATCGGAAGGGCGTCGAGGAAACGACACAGGATGGCCGTAAACGGGGCCAGCCCGCGCGAGGCCCGCACCCATTTCGAGGTCGTGGAAACCCTGCGGCGGGAGAGCCTGCTCGAACTGCGGTTGGAGACCGGCCGCACTCACCAGATCCGGGTCCACCTCGAGGCGGTTGGCCATCCGTTGATCGGGGACACGACCTACGGGGGACCCGAACGCTACGAACTCGGACGTCAGTTCCTCCACTCGTCGAGGATCAGGTTCGAGCATCCGGTGTCGGGTGAGGCAATCGACGTCAGTGCGGAGTTGCCGGAAGACCTCGCGGGCGCGCTCGCCCTGGCGCGCAACCAGGAAAGCCAGTCGCAGCAGCCAGGCTGAAGGCGGTAATCAGGTTGGAGGCGGGGCCGTCTCCGGGCGAGGCGTTCGCGTATCGGCGCTGATCCCTCTACAATGCCGGGCCAACCCAATCCCTAACCCCCGCTGCTCCGAAAACGGCTCCTGCCCTCGAAAAGGGTCTCCGTTCCAGGAGGCGGGCGGATCCGCACACCATTCACTCAAGGAGAAGCATGTCCCAGGTAGGAATCCAGGATTTACTGGAGGCCGGAGTTCATTTTGGCCACCAGACCAGCCGTTGGAACCCGAACATGCGGCGTCACATCGCCGGCGAGATCGACGGGATCCACATCATCGACCTGCTGCAGACCGAGGAGATGCTCGAGGATGCACGGCGTTTTGTCGGTGAGCTGACCAGCGGCGGCGGCAAGGTGCTCTTCGTCGGCACCAAAAAGCAGGCCTCCGGAGTGATCGAGGACTGGGCCGGCCGGGCCAACATGCCCTACGTGACGCGACGCTGGCTGCCCGGCCTCCTCACCAATTACAACATCGCATCGGCCCGCATCAAGCGGTTGCACGAACTGAGCGAACTGACCGATTCCGGGCAGATCGAGCTTCTTCCGACCAAAGAACGGATGAACATGCAGGCCGAGCTGGCCAAGCTCGAGTTCGCTCTGGGCGGCGTGCGCGATATGGACCGCGTCCCCGACGCTGTCTTCATCGTCGACCTCAAGGCCGAGGAGATCGCGCTGCGCGAAGCGACGCGCCTGAGGATTCCGGTCATTGCCCTGGTTGACAGCAACTGCGACCCCGGCAACATCGACTTCGTGATCCCCGGCAATGACGACGCCATCCGCTCCTGCGAACTCGTGATTTCGACCGTGGGCGAGGCAATCGAGCAGGGTGCCGGCGCCTGGGCCGTGATCGAGGAGAAGCGCCGCGTCGAGGAGGAAGCCCGACGCAAGAAGGAAGAAGAGGAACGCCGCAAGCGCGAAGAGGAAGAGAAGGCGAGGCGCGAGGCGATCGAGAAGGAGCAGGCGGAAGAGAAGGCCAAGGCGAGAGCCGAAGAACGGGCCAAGGCGGAAGCCGAGGCTGCGAAACCGGCCGAGAAGAAGGTCGAGAAGAAGGCCGAGGACAAGCCCCACCCGCAGGCGGTCCCCGATCATCCCCAAGCCGTCCCGGATCACCCTCAGGCCGTAGTCCCCGATCATCCCCAGGCGGTCAAGCCTGATCATCCCCAGGCTGTCAGCCCGGATCCCGAGCCGGGGCCCGACGCTGAAGAGGCTGCCAAGGCCGAAGAGCAGGCTGCTCCAGCCGAGGCCGGGACCAGCGAGGAGGAATCCAAGTGAGCAAAGTAAGCGCATCCGACGTCAAAGCCCTTCGGGCGAAAACCGGCGCCGGCATGATGGACAGCAAGGCGGCTCTGACCGAGGCCGACGGCGACATGGACCGGGCGGTGGAGTTGCTGCGTGTCAAGGGCCAGGCCTCCGCGGCCAAGCGCTCCGATCGCGGTACGTCCGAAGGAGTGGTCGCCTCCTACATTCACGCCAACAAAAAGGTCGGCGCGATGGTCGAAGTCCAGTGCGAGACTGATTTCGTGGCCCGGAACGAGGACTTCTCCGACTTCGCTTACGAGGTGGCGATGCATGTCGCCGCCGCTTCGCCGACCGTTGTCTCTGGCGATGACATCCCGGAGGAAGAAGTCGCTGCAGAACGTCGGATCTTCGAAGAGAAGGCCCGCGAGGAAGACAAGCCCGACAACGTGATCGAAAGGATCGTCGAAGGCCAGGTCGCCAAATGGAAGAAGGACGTGGCCCTTCTCGAGCAGCAGCACATCAACGTCGACAAACACGACTCGAAGACGATCGAGCAGATGCGGGAGGCCCTCGCCGCCAAGGTCGGCGAGAACGTCGTGATCTCGAGGTTCTCGGTCTTCCGGATCGGCGAGTAGACGGGCGGTTGGCAGTGGCGAACGAAGAGCCACAGACACGTTTCCGGCGTATCCTGCTGAAGCTTTCGGGCGAGGCTCTGATGGGGGATCTCGACTTCGGAACGGACCCGTCGCGGGTCGAACGGATCGCACGACAGATCGGGGTGATTCGAGGCCGTGGGGTCGAAGTCGCGATCGTGGTCGGTGCCGGCAACATCTACAGGGGCATCGACGGTGCGGCCCAGGGCATGGACCGGGCGACCGGCGACTACATGGGCATGATGGCGACGGTGCTGAACGCCCTTACCCTGCAGGACGCCCTCGAAAAGCACGGGCAGTTCACCAGGGTGATGTCCGCGATCGACGTGCGTGAGGTGGCCGAGCCCTACATCAGACGGCGGGCCATGCGCCACCTCGAAAAGGGCCGGGTCGTGATCTTCGCGGCGGGAACCGGAAACCCGTTCTTCACCACCGATACGGCCGCAGCTCTGCGATCACTCGAAATACACGCCGAGGCGATCCTGATGGCCAAGAACGGGGTGGAGGGTGTCTACGACGCCGATCCGTCAGTCAATTCCAACGCCGAATTCATTCCTGAGATCACTCACCTCGAAGCAATCGAGCGGGGCCTCAAGGTGATGGATTCCACCGCTCTCAGTTTATGCATGGACAACGACCTTCCCATCCACGTCTTCAACATGGCAGACGAGCACAATATGGATAGGATCGTTTCCGGCGAGAAGGTCGGGACGCTGGTCAGTTCTGGGGCGTCGGGACCGTCGGAGCCGGGTACCGGATCATGATCGACGACCTCCTCTCAGACGCCAAGGAACGGATGGACAAGTCCGTGGCTTCGACCAAGGGTGAATTCGCCACGGTCCGCACCGGACGGGCGACCCCTCATCTGCTCGACCGCATCACGGTCGACTACTACGGCGCCCACACGCCGCTGGCCCAGATGGCCAACGTAGCCGCCACCGAGGCGAGGATGCTGACCGTCACGCCCTACGACAAGACGGTGATCGGCTCGATCGAGAAGGCGATCCTGGAGTCCGACGTGGGCCTTACCCCTTCCAACGACGGCAGCGTGATCCGTCTCAACATCCCGGACCTGACCGAAGAGCGGCGTCGGGAGATGGTCAAGGTCGTCCACGGCGTTGCCGAAGACGGCCGTATCGCGATCCGCAACGTGCGTCGCGACGTAATGGCCGACCTGCGCGAATTGAAGAAGGAGGGAGAAGCCGGCGCCGATGACGAGCACCGGGCCGAAGCCGCCCTCCAGAAGCTGACAGATGAAGCGATCGGCGAGATTGAATCCCTGCTGAAGGGCAAGGAAGAGGAAATCCTCGAGGTTTGAGTACCCCTCGGTACGTCGCCATCATCACCGACGGAAACGGCCGCTGGGCACAGGAGCGCGGCCTGCCGGTCCAGGAAGGGCATCGTGCGGGGGCCGACACGGTCAAGGCCAGGCTGCGTGACGCGGCTGAGTTCGGGGTCAGGGAACTGACGGTCTTTTCGTTCTCGACCGAGAACTGGTCGCGTTCGCCAGAGGAGGTGGAAGGGCTGATGCGCATGTTCTCGGAGCGCATCGAACGGGAGAGCCCTGAGCTCAATGAAGAGGGTGTAAGGATGCGCTTCATCGGTCGGCGCGAGGGAATCCCCGAGGGACTCGGTGAGCAGATGGACGAGGCAGAGGCCCTGACTTCGGGGAATTCGCGGATCACTCTCTTCATCGCCTTCAACTACGGCGGCAGGGCGGAGATCCTCGATGCCGCAGCCCGCTTCAACGGCGGGAGCGCGGAGGATTTCGGGCGCCTGCTCTACGCTCCGGAAATGCATGACCCCGAACTGCTGATCCGGACCAGCGGCGAGCAGAGGATCTCCAACTACCTGCTCTGGCAGTGTGCCTATTCGGAGTTCATCTTCCGGGACGAGCTGTGGCCCGACTTCGATCGTGACGCCTTCGCAGATTCCCTGGCCGAATACGGCCGCCGGGAACGCCGTTTCGGAAGCAGGCGCTCCTGATGGGGGAGACGGCCAAGAGGATCCTTGTAGCGATTCCGTTGCTGGCCCTCGCGGTCGTGATTGTGGTCGCCGGCGGACCGGTATTCGCGGCAGTCGTCACGATCCTGGGAATTGTCGGTCTGAGGGAATTCTTCGCGATGTCGGACTCCTATTCGCCCCTGCGGATCGCCGCATATGTGGGCCTGGCGGCAATGGTCGCGGCGGCCTATCTGGGCACCGCCTTCAACGTGCTGATGTTCATGGCGATTCCTTTTCTCCTTGTCTTCGTGGCAGCCGTTCACAGGAGAAGGATCGAAGGTGTGACCGAGTCGATGGCGATAACCCTTTTCGGGCTCTTCTGGATCGGCATACCGCTCGCCCATGCGGTGCTGCTCCGCGACCTTCCCGACCACGGCGCGGCACTGGTGGTCAACGTACTCGTCGGTACTTTCGTCGCCGACACCGGCGCCTATGCGGTGGGAAGGATGTTCGGTTCGCACAAACTTGCGCCGACGCTTTCGCCCAACAAGACCGTCGAAGGCCTGATCGGGGGGATTCTGATCGGAACTCTCGGCGTCTGGTGTGCCGGCCTGTACCAGGACTGGCTCTCCGGAGTGGACGCGCTGATCCTCGGATTCGCGGTGGCATCGATTGCCGTGGTCGGGGATCTGTTCGAGTCGATGGTCAAGCGCGATCTCGGAAAGAAGGACACCGGTACGCTGTTTGGACCGCATGGTGGTCTGCTGGATCGACTCGATGCGGTCCTTTTCACAGTGGTGGTCGGTTACTACGTCTCGATCGCTCTCGTTTACTGAAGCGGCCGGCCAGGCTGCAACCCGGAGCCCCAATGAAGAAAGTCGCGATACTCGGATCGACCGGATCCATCGGCCGCCAGGCGATGGAGATCGCCGCATCGCGCGAGGACCTGGTGGTGGTCGGACTGTCGGTGGGATCGAACTGGCGTGAGGCCGTAATCCAGGCACGCGAAGCCGGGGCGCGGACCATCGCGGTCGCTGACCCCGCAGCCGCGGCGGAGGCAAAGGCGGAGTTCGACGGCACGGTTCTCGAAGGAGAAGCCGCCGCCCGGACTCTGATCGGAGCCTGCGAGCCGGACATCGTGCTGAACGGCATCGTCGGTGCTGCGGGCCTCGGTCCGACGATCGCCACGTTGAATGCCGGCCTCGACCTCGCCCTGGCCAACAAGGAAAGCCTTGTCGTCGGCGGGGATCTGGTCACAGAACTGGCCCGCGGCACCGGGAGTCGAATACTTCCGGTCGATTCCGAGCATTCGGCGATCTACCAGCTGCTCGAGGGTGAGTCCCGCGATGCGGTGGAAAGGATCGTGCTGACTGCCTCGGGCGGCCCGTTCCGGGGAAAGAAGGACCTCGCTTCGGTGACCGTCGAGCAGGCGCTCGACCATCCGACCTGGAAAATGGGAGGCAGGATCACGATCGACTCGGCAACCTTGATGAACAAGGGATTCGAGATGATCGAAGCCCATCATCTTTTTGACGTCGGCTACGAGAGGATCGACGTGGTGATCCACCCCCAGTCGATCGTCCACTCTCTGATCGACCTGATCGACGGGGCGACGCTGGCCCACCTCGGCTACCCGGACATGAGGGTTCCGATCGCCTTCGCGCTGGCCTGGCCCGAGCGCGTCGGGACACCTGTCGAGCGGCTTGATCTGTCCACGGTCGGCAATCTCGCCTTCGAGGCACCGGACCCGCAGACGTTTCGCTGCCTCGAACTGGCCAGACAGGCCGGGCTGGCTGGGGGAATTTCTCCCTGCGTGCTCAATGCCGCCGACGAAGTGGCAGTTGGCGCCTTCCTCGAGGGAAGGATCTCCTTCGCCGACATAGCGGCGGTGATCGAGAGGGTGCTCGACGACGTGGGCACCGGGCCGGCCCGGGACTTCCGGGAGCTCTTCGCAGTCGACGAGGCAGCTCGCGAGCGCTCCGAAGAGCTGGTCGGGGGGTTGAAGAGAGGATGAGCTTTCTGCTGGCATTCCTCGCCTTCGTCATCCTTATCGTGCTTCACGAGCTCGGCCATTTCGTCGCGGCCAAGGCGACGGGCATGCGGGTTGAACGGTTTTTCCTGTTCTTCCCGCCCAAGCTTTTCTCGATCAGGCGGGGTGAAACCGAATACGGAGTCGGAGCGGTGCCCCTTGGCGGCTTCGTGAAGATCACCGGGATGAATCCGGACGAGGAATTGCCGCCGGAGGTCGCCGACCGCGGCTACTACCACCAGCCCGTCTGGAAGCGCATCGTCGTGATCGGGGCTGGTCCGGCCGTGAACATCGCAATCGCCTTCATCATTCTCTTCTTCCTGGCCTTCGGAATACAAGAGACCAGCGAGACGATCGACGAGGTCGCGGCAGGCTCACCGGCCGAATCAACGTTGATCGCCGGTGACCGGATCGTCTCGGTCGACGGCGTCAAGGGCGACCAGGTGGCGATCGCCGATCAGATCGACTCACACGGCTGTGTCGGGGAGCCGGTCGACGGATGTGTCGCTGAGACTCCCGCGACCGTAGTCGTAGAAAGGAACGGCAGCCGGCAGACCATCAAGATCCGCCCGGAGTTCGACGCCGAGAACAACCGCAACCGGCTCGGCTTCATCTTCGGTGCCGAACCCCTGAATCCGGGGCCGGCCGAGGCTGCGGGAATCGCCGTGGACTTCATGTGGCTCGTTACCTCCCGGACCGTTACGACGCTTTCCCAGATCTACCAGGCCGAGCGCCGTGAAGAGCTCTCCGGGGTTGCCGGCAGCTACGAGGTGACGCGTCAGGCCATCGACATCGGCACCCGCCAGGCTCTGACCCTCGTAGCCCTGATCAGCCTCTCGCTGGGCATCATCAACCTCTTCCCGTTCCTTCCGCTGGACGGTGGCCACATCTTCTGGAGCCTCGTCGAGAAGATCAGGGGCAAACCGGTGCCGTTCGTGGTGATGGAGCGGGCTGGCCTGATCGGTTTCGCGCTGGTCATCGGCCTGTTCCTGATCGGACTCAACAACGACATCGGGCGCTTCATGGGAGAAGGGTTCGATCTCAGGTAGATTTCGTCCCGCAGTTATCCGTTGAGAGGGATGAATGAAGGAGGAAGGGTGCCGACGTCAGAGGTAGTGACCGAGTTTTCAGGGGGTCCTGGCCACGAGCCAGACTCCAAGAACCTTTACGAGGCGTTCCTGAAAACGACGGCCCGGCAGGGCGATGCACCGGCCGTCATTTCCGAGGACGAGGACATCAGCTACTCGTGGAATGACCTCGCGGGACGGGTAAGGGCGATTGCCGGCGGATTCAACTCTCTCGGTCTGAGCCGTGGTGACACGGTCAGCCTGCTGACCAACAACCGCGCCGACTTCATCCCGACGGACCTCGCCGCGGTGTCGATCGGTGCCGTTCCGTTCTCGATCTATCAGACCTCCTCGGCGGAGCAGATCGAGTACGTGCTCAAGGATTCTGCTGCGAAGATCATCGTCGTCGAGCCGCAGTTCCTTTCCCGGGTCGAAGAGGTCCGGGGCCGCCTGCCCGACCTCGAACACGTAGTCGTCATGGGCGGCGAAGGTGGCACCATGAGCTACGACGAGCTGATGAAGCTCGACCCGGATTTCGACCCGGAACCGATTTCCTCTGATGTCGGACTCGAGGATCCTCTGACCCTCATCTACACCTCGGGCACTACCGGGCCCCCCAAGGGTGTGACACTGACCCACGGAAACCTGCTGCGAATGCAGGCCGCGGTCATGCAGGGAGTGATCAACCTGCCCGATACCGACGCCCGTGTCATCTCCTGGCTGCCGACCGCGCACATCGCAGAGAGGGGAGCCAATTACTACTCGGCCGTGATGAAGGGCTTCGAGGTACACATCTGCACCGACCCGAAGCGCATCATCGAGTTCCTGCCGAAAGTCAGGCCGACCTGGTTCTTCGCGGTTCCCCGGATCTGGGAGAAGCTGAAGGCGGGACTCGAGAGCATGCTTGCGGGTCTGCCCGACGAACAGCGCGAGAAGGCCCAGGGTGGCCTCGACGCAGCGATTCAGAAGGTCAGGCTGGAGCAGGCGGGAGAAGAAGTCCCCGCCGAGATCGCAGCTGCAGCTGCGGCTGCCGACGAAGCGCTCTTCTCGGCCCTTCGAGTGAACCTCGGCTTCGACCAGGCGGTCGCCGTGAGTGTCGGGGCAGCGCCGACTCCGGTAGAGGTCCTCGAGTTCTTTCACGCGATCGGCATTCCGGTAGGAGAGCTCTGGGGTATGTCGGAAACCTGTGGCGTGATCACGATCAACCCCCCGGACCGGATCCGCATCGGGACGGTCGGGCCACCTGTTCCCGGTACCGAGGTCAAGGTCGCCGAAGACGGTGAGCTGCTCTGCCGCAGCCCCTACGTGATGCCCGAGTACCGCAACCAGCCGGAGAAGACGGCCGAGACGATCATCGACGGCTGGCTTCACACCGGGGACATCGGCACGATGGACGAGGACGGCTACGTCAAGATCCTCGATCGCAAGAAGGAATTGATCATCAACGCCGCCGGCAAGAACATGTCGCCGGCCAACATCGAAGCCCACGTCAAGACCGCCTCGCCGCTGATAAGCCAGTGCGTCGCTGTGGGTGACGGGCGGCCGTACAACGTGGCGCTGATCGTCCTTGACCCCGACTTCGGCCCGGTCTGGGCTGCCCAGAACGGACTCGAAGGCCTGTCGCTGGAGGAACTGGCGGGCGAAGACAAGGTCATCGAAGTCATCCAGAAGGCGGTTGACGAAGCCGGCACCAAGATGGCTCGCGTCGAGCAGATCAAGAAGTTCAGCATCATCCCCGGGGAATGGCTGCCTGGCGGTGACGAGCTGACACCCACGATGAAGCTCAAGCGCAAGCCGATTTCGGAGAAGTACCAGGACGAGATCGAAGCGCTCTACGCGGACTGAAGACGGCCTCGCGATGTCGGCCGAAGCGGCGGTCTTCGAACACATAGCGGTAACCCGCCTGCCGGAGCTTCAGACGGCGGGCGGGATGTTCCGGGCCACGCCACGGATCGATTCTGTCGGCGAAGGAGCGCCTGATACGAGCACTCTGCGCGCTGGCTCCATCGTGCTGCTGGGACTCCTGCGGGCCGACGAGGTCGGGTTGAACCACCCTTTTTCGACCGGGGCACTGCGAACCAGGGTGCTCGGTGACCTGAGCGGACCCGACGGCGGACCGGGCGAACTGGGTATCGCGCTCTGGGCCGAGTCGAGAGCCGATGGTGGCGCCGTGAACGAGATCGCCGGCCTGATCTCCAGTCGACTGGCCGGCGGTCTCGAGAGGGTCCCTCTCGAGCAGCTCGCCTGGCTCGTTTCCGGTCTGACCGAAGCCTCGGTCCGGGTCGGCGGCGGCCCTGGCCTGGACGAACTGCTCGAAGGGGCCTGCGGGGCCCTTCTGGCTCGTTTCGACCGGAGCTCCGGCCTGGTGGCAGACCTTCACCACC
Organism: uncultured Solirubrobacterales bacterium; assembly: GCA_963709375.1. Classification (GTDB taxonomy): domain Bacteria; phylum Actinomycetota; class Thermoleophilia; order Solirubrobacterales; family 70-9; genus 67-14. The sequence continues at coordinate 153,747 of CAVPWA010000008.1, read as the reverse complement.
GGATCGGCGGGGGACTGACTCCGGTCTCGGGCCAGTTCCACTGTCTGACAGCCTTCTGCCAGCTGGAAAGGGCCGGTCGCAGCGAAGGGTCGGCGGAGGCGGCCCAGAAGCTGCTCTCGACCCTTCTGACTCTTCAGCGCGACGACGGTTCCTGGCCGGGGATCGTCGACCCTCACAGAGGCGAGGCAGCGGCGCTTTACCCGGCCCTGACCGTGACTCAGGTGGCTCTTGCTCCGAGCGCGCTGAGGATCGCACTTGACGACGGTCTCGAAGGTGATCTCACCGGGGCCATGGAGTCCTCTGTCCTATGGGCTCGTGGAGCCAATCGGCTCGGATTCGACCTCGTGCACGAACAGGCGGCGCGGATCGACCGTGGCATCGTGCCCCGACGGCTACCTGGCGCCGTTTCCCGCGGCTTCACGGCCGCCGCACGACGGCTCAGGGGCCACCTCACCGAACCCGACCGGGAGGATCTGATCCTCGACCCCGATGCCTCGAGCGAGGATCTCGGCTGGCTGCTGGAGGCCTGGGCAGGACGGTGAGGGGACCGGGCTCCGGTACCCTTCAGGGGTGGCATCAAAGCGACAGATATTCGTAGGCCGGGTTCCGGTCGGAGGCGGCGCGCCGGTCGTGGTGCAGACGATGACCAAGACCGAGACCGCAAACCTCGAGGCGACGATGGACCAGATCGAGAAGGTGGCTGAGGCCGGAGCAGACGTTGTCCGGGTTGCGGTACCCCGAGACAAGGACGTCGAAGCACTGAAGACGATTGTCAAGCGTTCGCCGATTCCGGTAATCGCCGACATCCACTTCAACCACACGCTCGCTCTGAAGGCAATCGACGCGGGCGCCGACTGCATCAGGCTGAACCCGGGCAACATCGGTGGCCGCGACAAGGTTGCCGAGGTCGCAGAGCTGGCCAACCGGAAGAACGTGCCGATGCGGATCGGTGTCAATTCGGGATCCCTGCCCAGGCACCTCCACGCGCTCGAGGAAGAGAACCCCACGGAGGCCCTGGTTACCGCGGCGACCGAGTTCGTGACGCTGATGGAGGGCCTCGACTTCACCAACTTCAAGGTTTCGATCAAGTCAACCAACGTGCCGAATACGATCGCCGCGAACCGTCTGCTCTCGGAGAAGATCCCTTACCCGATCCATCTCGGCATCACCGAGGCGGGAACGAAATGGTCCGGTTCGCTCAAGTCGGCGGTCGGCCTCGGCGCTCTGCTGGCCGACAACATCGGCGATACGATCCGGATCAGCCTCTCGACTTTCCATGCCGAAGAAGAAGTCAAGGTCGCCTGGGAGATCCTCAAGGCGCTGCAGCTTCGTGAGCGCGGCCCCGTGCTGATCGCCTGTCCTACCTGTGGCAGGCTCCAGTTCGACATGGACGCCGTGGTGGCCGAGGTCGAGCACCGGCTCGAGTCCTACGAAGAGGCGATCGAGGTGGCGGTCCTGGGCTGTGCCGTGAACGGCATCGGTGAAGCCAAGCAGGCCGACTTCGGTATCGCCGGAGCCAAGGACGAGGGCGTCGTATTCGCCCACGGCAAGGCATTGAAGAAGGTTCCTACGTCGAAGCTGGTCGATACCCTCTTCGAGCAGATTGACCTCTCGCTTGACCGCGGCGGCGAGGTGCATTTCGATGAGAAGGAATCCGCAGAAGGTCAGGCCTGGGTCCAGAAGATCGAAGAAGAGAACGCCGGCGACCTCACTCCCGAGAAAATTGCCGCGATGGAGAAGGAAGCCGCGCTGAGATCCGACGACCTGCGGGTCGACGAAGAGGTCTCTCCGACAGCCGGACGGCGCTTCACCCGCGCCTGAGCCTGTGGCAGGGGGTCGGGGGTCCTGCCTCCTCGGCCCGAAACGTCGTCGGCAGCACCCCCGATCCCGCCTCGGAGGCGGTGCGCCCTGAGGGTGTTTGGACCATTGGTTCGACCGGTCAGGTCTGGTTGGCGTTGTGCCGATCGCCCCAAAGGCTGCTGGACAGTGCCCCTAAGCCGAAGGCCAGGAGAACCGGAATGGCCCACAGAGGGATGACGAGTTGCCATTCGTCCCCGAATCCGTTTCCGTAGAGACCGAGTGCTATACCGAGATAGAACGGGACTGGAGCAAGAAGCGCGAGCGCGGCGGCCCACCACCGCCCGCTCAGATAGCCGGCAAGACCGCCGAGCGCAAACGCGATCAGTAGGAAGATGGCCATGGTTCGAGACTACTCTCGACCGACGTCGCTGATGTCAGAACCGCCGGACCGGACCGGAGGATGGACGGCCCCTCCCGCTTTTGTTCCTGACGGGTAGATTAGGGCGCCGATGACCCGCGTCTCGCAGACCCTGCTGCCTACCCTCAAGGATGCTCCCGCCGACGCGGAGGCGATAAGCCACCAGCTACTTGTCAGGGCCGGGATGGTTCGCCAGATGGGGGCCGGTCTCTGGACGTGGCTGCCTGCGGGGCTGCGCTCGCATCGCAAGGTTGAGCGAATCCTGCGCGAGGAGATGGACAGAGCCGGGGCGCAGGAGATGTCGATGCCTGTGCTGCAGCCCTCCGAGCCCTGGGAGAAGACCGGCCGCTACGGAATCGACGAGCTGTTCAAGCTCGAGGACCGCAAAGGCTCTCCAATGGTGCTGGCCATGACCCACGAGGAGTGCATCACCGGGCACATTGCCGGCGAGGTGCGTTCCTACCGCGACCTGCCGAAGATCCTCTACCAGGTCCAGGTGAAGGAGCGCGATGAACCGCGGCCGCGGGCGGGAGTGCTGAGGACCCGCGAGTTCGTGATGAAGGACGCCTACAGCTTCGACCGGGACAAGGAGGGGCTCGAAGTCAGCTACGAAGCGATGACCGCGGCTTATGAGCGCATCTTCGATCGGACCGGCCTGCGCTGGTACCGGGTAGAGAGCGACGTCGGCATGATGGGCGGACTCGGCGCTCACGAATACATGGCGCCCTGCGAGGCGGGAGAGGACATGGTGGTCCTGGCACCGGGCTACGCCGCGAATCTGGAGGTCGCATCAGCGATCCCTGCGAGCGTCGAATTGCCGGAGGCACTGCCGACCCCCGAAGAGGTCGAGACGCCCGGCCTGAAGACCGTCGCTGAAGTCTCGGGCAGCCTTGGCGTGCAGCCGGGCGCGCTGATCAAGTCGGTTCCCGTGGTCGGTGATGATGGAGAGCTCGTTCTGGTGCTGGTGCGTGGAGACGACCAGGTGAACCCGATCAAACTGGCCAATGCACTGGGATTCGCGTCCAGGCCGGCCCGCGAGGATGAAATCGAATCCGGCATCGGCCCACCCGGATACATCGGCCCCGTGGGCTCGAAGGTCCGGGTTCTGAAGGACAGTGCGGTTGTCGGGGCCGGACTCGTAGCCGGCGCAAATCGCGAGGGCTTCCATCTGCGGGGAGTCGAGCCCGGGAGGGATTTCGACTTCGAGCAGGCGGATGTACGCATGGTGAGGGCGGGAGACCTGACCGCCGACGGTCACGCGGTGACCCTCGAGGCAGCGATTGAAGTCGGCAACATCTTCAAGCTGGGCACGCGCTACAGCCGACCCCTGGGCGCCACCTTCCTCGACGAAGAAGGCAGGGAAAACGACATCGTCATGGGCAGTTACGGGATCGGACCGGCCCGGATCGTCGCCGCCGCCGCCGAACAGCTCGGCGACGGCAAAGGGCTCTGCTGGCCGAAGGCGATCGCCCCGTGGCAGGTCCAGCTCGTCTCCCTTTCGAAGGCGGGGGAGCCCGAGCGTGAGAGCGCTGACCGGCTCTACGATGACCTTTCCGCCGCAGGACTCGAGGTGCTCTACGACGATCGTGACGCCGGACCGGGCCAGAAGCTGACCGACGCGGAGCTGATCGGCTGCCCGTTGCGGATTGTGGTCGGCCGCAAGGGACTCGCCGATGGCATATTCGAGGCCACGGAGCGGCGAAGCGGTGCTGAGCACCGGATTCCGATCGAGGACGCGTCTGGTGAGATCGTCCGGATTTACGGCGCGTTGGACTGATGGCCGAACCGGCTCCCTTCGGCAGGGGCAGCACTCGCAAGCTTTTCGGTCTGGATCGCAGCGGTCCTGAACCGACCGCGACGCGCAGCGGTCAGCCACTGAGACCGTTCACGCTGCCCAACCTGGTCGGCTTCATCAGGTTGCTGCTGATACCGGTCTTCCTGATCGTCGCCTTCGACAGCGGAGACGGCACCTCCTGGCTTGCTGCCGGGATCTACTGGCTGATCTCGGCCGGCGACTACCTCGACGGCCTGCTGGCCAGGGTCACCGGCCAGTACAGCCGTCTCGGCGCGCTGCTCGACCCGGTCGTCGACCGGCTGACGATCCTTTCCGGAGTCGTGGTCTGCTGGCACTTCGAACTGCTGCCTCGCTGGCTGCTGCTCGTCCTGGCGCTGCGCGAGCTGGTCACCCTGGTCCTTGCCCGCTGGGGGCTCAGCCACGGAGTGGACATCGAGGTCAACTGGGTCGGCCGCATGGCCGTATTCCCGGTTATGTCGGCCATCTTCTTCGCGATGGTCTGGCCGGGATGGTTCCCGACGACGCTGCTCGTGATCGGCGTCGTGATGTCGATCATGGCGACCGTGCTCTATGCGCGGGTGGGTCGCGACCAGATCAGAGAGTCGCGAGAAGCGGCAGATGACGCCCAACAGTAAAGCCTTGGTTGAAGGTTAGGCTTCACGCGTATAATGGCGCCCATGGCGACTTCCCACTGTCCGGAATGTGGACACGTAAACCCCGAGACCGCAAACTACTGCCAGAAGTGCGGCACCTTCATCGGAATGCGGGAAGGCAGCGACGAACCCACGACGACCACCTACCGGGTCGGTGAGACGGGTGAGATCGAAGCGGTCGACATCGACGCCGAAGTCGAAACGGCCGGCGCAGCCCTGGTGATCCGCAGCGGCGGTGGACGGGCTGGGGAGGCCTTCCCGATGAACGAGGATCGGCTGGCAATCGGTCGCAGTCCGGAAGCGGGCGTCTTCCTCGACGACGTCACCGTTTCCAGGAACCATGCGCTGCTCGTCGGCCGTCAGGACGGTACCTACATAGACGACCTCGGTTCGCTCAACGGGACCTATGTGAACCGCACCCGGATCGAATCCCGGAAGCTCGAGGACGGCGACGAGATTCAGGTCGGCAAGTACAAGCTCAGCTACCTGGAGAAGTGATGGCCGTTTCGGACCCCAGTGAAGCTGCCGCAATCACGGACACCCCGTCGGCGCGTCCTCGCAAGGCGCTCACCATCGGTGCCGTTGCCACCACTCTCAGCAAGGAGTTCGACGACGTGTCGATCTCCAAGATCCGGTATCTCGAGGATCAGAAACTGGTCTCGCCTAGACGCACGGCAGGCGGCTACCGGCTCTACAGCCAGGCCGACGTCGATCGCCTCCGCACGATCCTGCGTCTCCAGCGTGACGAATTTCTTCCCCTCAGGGTGATTCGCCAGGAGCTTTCGGGCGGTCCGGTGACCAGCGGACTCTCCGGCACTGCCGGCAGCTCGAACACGTCGCGTCGCGCAAAACTGATCGGAACCAGCGGTTCGCGCTTCGCACTCGAAGATGTGGTCGAAGAGACCGGCGCCACCCATGACTTCGTCCGCGAGCTTGCCGAGTTCGGCCTGGTCGAACCGCGGACCGAATCCGGAGCGAAGGTCTATGACGAGACCGATCTGGAAATCGTCCGCGCAGCCAACGAACTTGCCAAGTCCGGTGTCGGGGCTCGAAACCTGCGGCTGTTCAAAACATCCGCAGACCGTGAGGTGCAGCTGATCGAAGCTCTCCTGGCACCGAAGTTCGCTTCCCGCAACCCGCAGCGTCGCAAGGAAGCGGTGGAGACCCTTGAAAGAATGGCCACGGTCCTGAGCGAACTCAAGCACGCCCTGCTTGTACGCGACCTGCGCCGTCTGTCCGGCGGCTGAGGCCGTAGCTTTGCCGTCGGTTACCCGCAAGCGAACTATTCCGGCATCCCCGGAGAAGGTCTTCGATGTGGTCTCCGACCCACGTCGGCTTTCAGATTGGTGGCCCAGAGTCGTAAGGGTCGAAGACGTCGCCGGAAAACCTGGCGCGGAGCGCACCCGGTGGACCAACGTGCTCGCCGCCGACTCCGGTCGAAAGTTGCGGCTCGACTACTGCTGCCTGGCCTCGAACCGGCCGAGGCGCTACGAGTGGGAGCACGAACTGGAGGGCACCCCGTTCGCCGACCACATGCTCAGCCAGACCACCGAGATGCTGCTGGAGCCGGCCGCCGAAGGAACCGCGATCAAGATCACCTCGACCCACACCCTGAAGGGAACGGCGAGGTTGGCGGGTTTCGCCATGAAGAGGAGCCAGAAGGACATGCTCGAGGCCGCGCTCAACCGTCTCGAGCAACTGTTCTCCGTCGAACCCGGCTGATGCGGGAACCGCGCCGCGACACCCGGTGGTGGGGCTGGGGGGACCCCGGTCAAGACACCACTCTTCCTACCGGTGCGCGGCGTCTTCTTGCCGGCTTCGGTATCGAGGCCGGCGAGGCTTCCGAGTTACCGAAGCTGGACTCTGTCGAACTGCCGGAGCCGGCGACCGTTCCCCGGTCGGTACTCGATGCCGCAGGGGAGGGCAACGTATCCGAAGCGCGGGAGGACCGGATCAGGCATTCCGGCGGCCAGAGCCTCGCCGATCTGATCGAACGCCGTTCGGGAAGGATCGAGCACGCGCCTGACGCCATCGTGAGCCTCGACTCTCCGGATCGGCTCGGGCCGCTCCTGCAGGCTTGTTCAGAGGCGTCGGTCGCCGTGATTCCTTTCGGCGGTGGAACCAGCGTGGTCGGTGGCGTGAGTCCGGTCAGGGACGGATTCTCTGCGGTAATCAGCCTTGACACGAGCGGTCTGAACGGAGTCGAGGTTGATCCGGTCTCGATGACCGCGAGGCTCGGTGCAGGCCTCAGGGGGCCGGAGGCCGAAGCCGGGCTTCGCGATTCGGGTTTCACTCTCGGTCATTTTCCGCAGTCTTTCGAGTACGCGACGATCGGCGGCTTCGCCGCGACGCGATCGGCAGGTCAGTCTTCGAGCGGGTACGGCCGGTTCGACTCCCTGGTCAGCGCGGTGAGCATGGTCACTCCGGTCGGAGAGATCTCGACGATTCGAACACCACATACGGCGATCGGGCCCTCGATCCGTGAACTGGTGATCGGCTCCGAGGGTGCCTTCGGGGTGATCCCGGAGGTCGAGGTCAGGCTCCGCCGGATTCCTGAGGCAAGGCGTTACGAGGCCTGGTTCACCGACAGCTTCGAATCGGGCAACGAGATCGTGCGCAGGCTCGCCCAGAGCGACCGTCTGCCGACCATCGCCCGGGTCTCCGACGCCGACGAGACCGCTGTTTCCCTCGGCATCTCAGGACCTTCCGGAGCGGCAGGCGATGCCTTTCGACGTTACCTCAGGCTGCGCGGAAGGGACGACGGCTGTCTGGTGATAGTCGGACTCGAAGGCAGTTTCGTCGATGTCAGGCGAAGACGACCCGAACTGGCAAGAGTCCTGAGGGCGGGAGGGGCGATGTCGCTCGGCCGCCAGGCCGGTGAGAGCTGGGCGCGGGCGCGCTTTCACGGTCCCTATCTACGCGAGGCGCTGCTGGACCGGGGGCTCATCGTGGACACGCTCGAAACCGCCCACCAGTGGAGCAGTCACGCCGCGCTTTACGAGGAGGTGGGGGAAGCGATCCGCCGCGAGCTCGATGCGATCGATTCGCGGGGTGTCGTCATGTGTCACCTTTCCCACGCCTACCGCGACGGAGCGTCGCTCTACTTCACGGTGATCGCCGCCCCGGGCAGCGAGGGCCGACTCGAGTCCTGGCGACGGATCAAGGCGGCGGCCAGCCAGGCGATTCAGTCGACCGGCGGGACGATCTCCCACCACCATGCCACAGGCCGGGATCATCAGCCGTATGTCGAACGGGAAATCGGGCAACTCGGCATTGAAGCCCTGGCTGCGGTCAAGTCTTCCTTCGATCCGGTCGGAATCATGAACCCGGGCTGCCTGATCCCGTCAGCCGACTGATCCGGATCAGCCGTTACAGATCCTGAGGATCTCGTCCTTCGCATCCTGAGGCATCGATATCGCGCCGTCGAGCACGGTGTCGCCGACGAACTCCGGCAGGCTGTCGGCCTGACCACCGCCACCGCTCTCGACCGCTTCGTCGATGGTGCGGGTCATCTCATCGTTGTCGACCCGGGAAAGGCGCATTTCCGTGAAGAAGTCGCCGGCAATCAGGCAGAGGATCGCCTGGTTTATGACCACCTGGCCGGTTATCGCGCCGGAACTGTTGACCCGTGCCTGGTTGATCGGGAACGACCCGCCTGAACCGAACAGCCAGAGCGTGTAGCTCTGGCCCTGCTCGGATGGCTCAAGTCCGTTGAACTGCAGATCAGCCGCAAAGTCGGTGCCGCTGAAGCCGAACTGGACGACACCACGTCCTTCGGCTCCCTCGACCGGCCGCAGCACCGCGGTGGTCGGTGCCGGCTGTTCGTCGCCGGCGTCGCCTTCGTCACCGGAACCCGTGAAGACCAGCACCGCGATTATCGCGGCGACAAGGGCCGCCGCCAGGACGAGGATTGCGAGCAGCCGGCGCTGGGGCATGCTCAGACTCGAGAAAAAGCCGGATGAAGGCTTGCGCTCGCGAGCAGTCTTGCTCTTGCGGGATCCACCGGTGGCCGAGCGCCTGGCAGCTCCCGAGCTGAGCGTACCGGCGGTGGCTTCGAGCTTCGGCAGTTCGGCTCCCGGGACCAGCAGCCGGAGCTGGGCAGAGAGGTCGGTCGCGGTTTCGAAGGCGGCCGGGCTGTCGCGAAGTGCCTTCGCCGTCTCTGCCCGCTCGATCGGATCGGCCTGGCCGAGCAGGTAGTCGGTGATGTCAGCGTGGCGGTCGGGGTCGGAGCCGTTGATCTCCGTCAGAGCGGAATGGGCGCGGCGGCGGACCTCGGATTCAGCGACGCCGAGGAGGTCTGCGATGTCTCCGTAGCTCTTGCCACGGGCAAGCAGAAGCTGCAGCAGAGACCGGCTGTCCTCGCTCAGGGCCATGGCGGATAAGCCTATGGGTTTATGATCGCGGGCATGCCTGAGGTAAACCTTCCCGAGTCCCCTTTCGATCTGTTGCTCAAGACCGAAATCCTCTCCTACGATCCGGACGCTGCCCGGGCCCGAATACGCATGGGCGACGAGCACCGGCAGCCGATGGCGATCATGCACGGAGGAGTGATGGCCAGCTTGATCGAGAGCCTTTGCTCCGACGCGACCGCACGCGCTGTCGTACCCGACAACATGATTGCGATGGGTCAGCACATTTCGGTCAACTTCCTGCGGCCGGTATCCAAAGGCGGCATCGAAGTCGAGGCCTACACCGTCCACCGCGGGCGAATGACCTGGGTCTGGAGGGCGTTGGTGCGTGACGACGAAGGTCGGGACTGTGCTGCCGCCCAGATGACGATTGCCGTGAGAGAGGCTCCGGAAGGAATGGACCTCGGCTTCCTGGTCAAGGAAAAAGACGGCGGGGAGTAGCAGCGGCCGGCCGGCTCAGGCCTTCCACGGTCGGTAGCGGTTGGTTATGGGCATACGGCGGTCACGCCCGAAGCCTTTCGATGTGATCCGGAGGCCAGGTGGTGACTGGCGGCGTTTGTACTCGGCGCGATCCACGAGCGCAACGATTTCCGAGGTGACCTCGGGGTCTTCGCCGCGTTCGACGATCTCGGCCGGTCCGAGGTCCTCCTCGACGTAGAGCCTGAGTATGCGATCGAGAGTGTCGTAATCGGGCAGTGAATCGGAGTCCTTCTGGTCGGGGCGCAGTTCGGCCGAGGGCGGCCTGGAGATGATCTGCTCCGGAATCACCGGTGAAGCTGCGTTGCGGTATCGGCAGAGCTCATAGACAAGGGTCTTCGGAGTGTCCTTGATCGGCGCGAGTCCGCCGGCCATGTCGCCGTAGATCGTGGAGTAGCCGACCGAGGTTTCGCTCTTGTTGGCAGTCGTGAGGACCAGCCAGCCACGACTGTTGGAGAGCGCCATCATCAGATTTCCACGAATCCGCGCCTGGAGGTTCTCGGCGGTCAGGCCGGCATTCTCCTCCCCGAGCAGCGCTGCGAAGGAGTCCATCGGCCCCTCGATCGGGATCTCCAGCATCTCGACCCCGAGCCTGCCGGCCATCTCGCGTGCGTCTGACTGCGTCTCCCCGCTGGAGTGGGGCGATGGCATCACCACGCAGGTCACCCTTTCCGGGCCGAGGGCGTCGGCCGCCAGGGCTGCCACCAACGCAGAGTCGATGCCCCCGGACAGACCCAGCCCCACGTGTGCGAAGCCGTTCTTGACGACGTAGTCGCGCAGGCCTGTGACCAGTGCCGCATAAACCTCGTCGAGATCACCGAGCCATGGAGAGACCTGTTGCTCGCCTTCGTAGATCAGGAGATCCTCGGTGAACTGCCCGGCCCGGGCCAGGACGGTGCCGTCGGCGGCGATCAGGGCACTGGCGCCGTCGAAGATCAGTTCGTCCTGGCCTCCGACCATGTTGACCAGGGCGACCGGGCAGCCTTCGTTCGACGCGACGCGTCTGAATATCTCCTCCCGTTCTCGGGCCTTGCCGCGGTGATACGGAGAGGCCGAAAGGTTCGCGATCAGGTCGGAGCCGGGGGCGAGGTTTCGAGCAACCTCGGAGTCCGGCTCCCAGCAGTCCTCGCAGACAGTCAGGCCGAGCTTGCGTCCGGCGACTTCAGCGACCATCGGACCGGGGCCGTTGCGAAAGGTTCGGTACTCGTCGAAGACGCCGTAGTTGGGCAACAGCCGCTTCCGGTAAATCTGCCTGATCTTGCCGTCGGAGATCAACGCCGCGGCATTGGCTGCTATCGCCCGCCCGACCGGATTCGCGACCGGCTCGGCGAAACCGACGACCGCGGAAATGCCGCGCACCTTGCCCGCGAGCTGCTCGATGACCTTCGCGTTCGCGGCGACGAAATCTGGCCTCAGGTAGAGGTCTTCGGCGGGGTAGCCGGTCAACGCGAGCTCGGGGAAAATCACGAGTTCTGCGCCGGCCTGCCTGGCCTGGCTGATCCAGTCGGCGATCAACGCGGCGTTGCCGTCGAGGTCGCCGACGGTTGCGTTGATCTGGGCGATGGCGATTCGGGGAAGACTCTTCACACAGGAGTTTTAGCTGGAAAGCGGCACCGGACGGCTCCGGGCAGGCGGATGCATCTGTGACGGCCTCCACACACAGATCCCGTGCGTTTCACTTTACTCACCTACTACTTACACAATCCTCACAAAGCCGAACTGTCGCGAGCAAGTGACAGACGGGGGACCCAGGGCCGTTCATCGACGGCGACTGGGGCGAATACGGCGGTAATCCGTCGTGAGCCGGCAATTCCGGCCAGTCCGACAGCGGGCCCCGCAGGCATCAAGGAGACCTCAAAGTGACTTGCCACAAGACCATCCGGTCCTTTCCAGCCCTGTGCCTGCTATTCCTCGTATCCGTCGTGGCAGTTCCTGCCGTCGCTTCCGCAGCCCCGGCAGGCGATTCGGACACGGCAAGAGAGATTCCTGCCACCGGTAAGACAGACGCCGGCAGCAAGGCGAAGTCGAAGGCGCCTGCGACCGTCTCGCGCGTGAAACTGCCGGCCAGTCGGGTTCAGCACGGGACCCGCATCAAGGTCAGCGGAATCGTCGAGCGCCGCAGCAGTCGCGTCGGACTTTATTTCCGGCCCTCGGATTCCAGGCGCTGGCACAGGCTGAAGAAGGTCGAGACCGACCGTGCCGGGCGTTATGCGACCTCGGTCGCCGCCCGCCGCAACGGCCAGATCAAGGCTGTCTCGTCCGCCGGTACGGCTTCGACCCCGAAGAAGATCAGGGTCCGCAGCCGGATTTCAGTCGCCTCGGTCAAGAAGTACACACCGGTCGGATCGAGGGTGCTGATCCGGGGGACGGTCAGCCCCGCCGGCCGACGGCCGGTCAAGGTCGTGATCAGCGGCTCCGGTGGCAAGGTCGTTCGGACCCGGACCACGTCGGGCGGCAGTTTCAGGGTCACCTGGCGACCGGACAGCACCGGCAGCCACCGTCTGCGTGTATTCGCCGGGGGAAACGGCGAGGCCGCCTCTGACGCGAGTCGCAGGATCCGCGTCACCGGACTGCGCCAGACCCACGCCTCCTACTTCGGCCCGGGGCTGTTCGGCGGGCCCCTGGCCTGTGGTGGGCGTCTTTCGTCCGGGACCCGGGGGGTCGCACACAAGACCCTGCCTTGCGGCTCGAAGGTGACGCTGCGTTATCGCGGTCGTACGGTGACCACCCGAGTCGTGGACCGGGGACCGTTCGTAGCGGGTCGCGAATTCGACCTCACCTACGCGACCCGCAACGACCTCGGCTTCGGCGACCTCGGTTATGTCTGGACCGATCGCTGAAGACCCGACGGCAGGACTGCTAATGATTCAGCTGTGAGCAGTCCCGAAGTCAAGAACCTTGAAGCGATCTCGAAAGCGATCGACCAGCACAATACGAGCTGTCCCTTTCCGGCTGCCGAAGTGCGGATGAACCCGTTCGAGATCGAGCGGCTCGGCTGGGAGGAGATACGCGGCCTGCCGATCGTCGGTGACCCTGACCTCGGAACCGGCCGATTCCGGATTGTCTGCTCGAGGGACATGGACGGCGAAGACCTCGAGGAAGTCGAGGCGGTCGGCCGTGAATACGTTGCGGTCACCCCCGGCAACCCGGATTCGGAGCCGTCCGCTCCGGTGCCCGACCTGCCGGACCCGTCGCGGAACTGACTAGAACTCGTTCCAGAAGTCGATGCCCAGGTCGGTCATCCAGCGCTGGACCTCGATGTTGATTCTGAAGAGCTCTCCAGTCCAGATCAGAACCCCCATCGCGATCAGGATCACGCCTCCGAAGGCGATCAAGGCCGCGTAATGCCGCTTGACGACCGCGAAGGCGGTGGTCATCCGGTTGAAGGCGAGGGCCGTGAGCAGAAACGGTATGGCGAGGCCGGCTGAGTAGACGGCCAGCAGCAGGGCACCTTTGCCGGCCGACTCGGTCAATGCGGCAGCCGAGAGGATTGCGCCGAGGGTGGGGCCGATGCAGGGCGTCCAGGCGATTGCGAAGGCTGCGCCGGCGATCAGCGGCCCGCCCTTGCCGGCCCGTTCGATCAGAGCGTCCGGATGCCACTCCTTGTTCAGCTTCACAACGAAGAACGAAGCGACGAAAAGGACTCCCATCGCGATGATCACCGCCGCGGCCACCTTGTCGAGTATCGCCCGGTTGTCGCTGTCGTTGAGGGCGGAGCCGATTTTCGTGGCGGTCAGGCCGAGAAGGATGAAGATCGTCGAGAAGCTCGCCACGAAGACCAGGCTTGGAGCGAGCACGCGCCGCCAGCCGGCGTCGTCCAGCTCGTCGACCGATACCCCGGAAACAGCCGCCAGGTAACCCGGGACCAGAGGAAGGACACAGGGCGAGAGGAAGGAGACCATGCCTGCCAGCAGGGCAGCGATCAGGCCGATTCCGGCCGCCGGGTCCGTAGAAGCCAGGACGGTATACATCCACGCAAGCGTAATGACCCGCCCCCGCCGGAGTACCCGTCAGTCCGGCCCGTGTACATTGGCTACTTCGATTTCGACACGACGAAGGTAGGCACAGATGAGTGAACTCGATAAGCCGCTGAGCGGTTCTGTAGTTGCGATCACTGGCGGAAGCGGCGGGATCGGCCTGGCCACGGCGCGTTCGCTCGTTGCCGCCGGAGCGAAGGTTGCCCTTGGCGACCTGGACGGAGACAACGCCGCATCAGAGGCTGCATCCCTGGGTGATGGCAACTTCGGCGGCGGACTCGACGTCACTGACTTCAAGTCCTTCGAAGCCTTCGTGGACGCGGCTGAATCCGAACTGGGACCACTCGACGGTCTCGTCAACAACGCCGGCGTGATGATCCTCGGTGCGCTCGAAGAAGAATCGGTCGAGGCGACAGAGAAGTCGATTCAGGTGAACCTCTTCGGCGTCATCAACGGCACCAAAATCGCGATGCAGCGGATGAAGCCGCGCGGTCGCGGACAGATCGTGAACATCGCCTCCCAGGCAGGCAAGACCGGGTTTCCGGGTGGCGCGACCTACTGCGCGACGAAATTCGCTGTTGTCGGTCTCTGTGAGTCGGTGCGCAACGAGCTCGCCGGAACCGGCGTGGGAGTGACCTGCGTCATGCCGGGACCGGTCAAAACCGAACTCGCCGCCGGGATCGGCAACGCCCGTGGAGTGCGCTGGCTGCTGCCGTCCGAGGTCGGAGAGGGGATCACACGGGCGATTGCGGAAAAGCAGGCCGAGGTCTGGCTGCCGGCCTCAACCCGCTTCCTCCAGCCGCCGACGAGCATCCTGCCGGCCGGAGCCAGGGATCGCCTGATGAAGATGTTCAACGCCGACACCGTGCTTGCCCACCGGGAAAGCGACCCCGGGCGCGTGGCGTATGAAAAGAAGGTCCTGAAGGGCGACTGAGCCGGGCGGGTGTGATCGGACCGCCTCGCCGGTCTTTGGCCCGCGGGACAAGTACCTGCGGGAGTGCTCCGGTATCCTTCGGGGAACTGCCGGGGCCTCATGGAGGATGCTCACGGTGACCTTTTCCCGTCCAGACGACCAACTTTTGACAGCCGCGCCAGGCTTGGAAAGCGCGACAGAATGAGCGAATTCGCCCCCTCGCTACGGACCCGCAGCGGTCTGTACGACTCGAAATTTGAACATGATGCCTGTGGAGTCGCGATGGTCGCGCGGCTCGACAACGTGGCGCGCCACGATGTCGTCTCCGAGGGCCTTCTGGCACTCGAGAACCTCGAGCACCGCGGCGCCGCCGGCGCCGACGCTTCGACTGGCGACGGCGCCGGAATACTCATTCAGATGCCGGATCTCTTCTTCAGAGAGGAGGCCGACTGCGAGCTGCCGGCCGCCGGCGCCTACGGCGTAGCGATGTGCTTCCTGCCGCGGGACGAGCAAGCGAGACAGCGCCTCAAGCAGACCGTGGCCGAGGTGGCCGAAGCCGAAGGTCAGACAGTGCTGGGCTGGAGGGACGTGCCCGTGGATACGGGACATGTGGGGGAGACGGCGGACCAGAGTCGCCCGCATGTCGCGCAGCTGTTCGTCGCGGCATCCGAATCCCTGGACGGCGACCAGGATGCTTTCGAGCGCAAGCTCTACGTGATCCGGAGGGTCTGCGAGCACGAGGTCGGCGACCAGCTCTACATGGCTTCTTTCTCATCCCGCACGATCGTCTACAAGGGCATGCTCACCTCGTATCAGGTGCCCGGCTTCTACCCGGAGCTTCGGGACGAGCGGGTCAGGTCCGCGATGGCTCTCGTGCACTCGAGATTCTCCACGAACACCTTCCCCAGCTGGGACCTCGCCCACCCGTTCCGGCTGATCGCCCACAACGGCGAGATCAACACCCTGCGCGGCAACATCAACTGGATGCGGGCCCGCGAGTCGCAGCTTGCCTCGGAACTCTTCGGCGACGACCTGGACAAGGTCACGCCGGTCGTCCGGCCGGACGGTTCCGATTCCGCGACCTTCGACAACGTGCTCGAACTCCTGATGATGGCAGGTAGATCTCTGCCTCATGCGGCGATGATGATGATCCCCGAGGCCTATCGCGACCGGACCGACCTCTCCGAGGAACTGCTCGGCTTTTACGCCTTCCACTCCTGCCTGATCGAGCCCTGGGACGGCCCCGCGGCGGTCTGTTTCACCGATGGCAAGGTCATCGGCGCGACCCTGGACCGCAACGGTCTGCGCCCTGGCAGGTGGGTCGAGACAACCGACGGCATGGTCGTGCTGGGATCGGAAATCGGCCTGCTCGACATCCCGCCCGAGCGGATCAAGCGCCTGGGACGGCTCCAGCCGGGCAAGCTCTTCCTGGTCGACCTCGAAAAACACCGCATCGTCGAAGACGATGAGGTCAAGCACGAAATTGCCGCGGCACAGCCCTACGGCGAGTGGTTCGACCGTGCCTCGGTCCATTTCGACGACCTCCCGACCGCCTACGTGACGATGACGGGGGTTCAGCCGACCCCCAGGCGCCAGAAGACTTTCGGATACACCCAGGAAGACCTGCGTACGCTCATCGCGCCTATGGCAGCGACCGGGGCGGAGCCGATCGGCTCAATGGGCAACGACGCGGCCCTTCCGGTCCTCTCGGACAACCGGCCGCCTCTCTACAGCTACTTCAAGCAGCTGTTCGCCCAGGTGACGAACCCACCCGTCGACCCGATCCGCGAGGAAGTCGTGATGAGCCTCGCAGTCGGCGTGGGTTCCGAGCAGAACCTGCTTTCCGAGAGCGAACAGCACGCCCACCAACTCTGCCTCGACCAGCCGATCCTGCTCAACCAGGAGCTGGAAACGATCCGCCACGTCAACCACGACATCTTCCGGGCCGACACGATCGACATCACCTGGGATGTCGCCGAGGGGCCCGAAGGGCTGGAGAGCCGGCTCGAAGAACTCTGCGTGGAAGCGGAAGAGGCGATCGCGGCCGGATTCAACATCCTCATCCTCTCCGACCGCCGCACAGGACCCCGACGGGTTCCGATTCCGGCACTTCTGGCGGTCGGAGCAGTTCATCACCACCTGGTCAGGGCAGGCACCCGGCTCAGGGCCGGCATGGTCCTGGAATCCGGCGAGCCCCGCGAGGTCCACCACATGGCGACGCTGATCGGCTACGGCGTCAGCGCGATCAACCCCTATCTGATGCTCGACAGCGTCGACGATCTGGTGCTCGAAGGAAGGGTCCCCGACACTGAATCGCCCGAAAGGGCGCAGCGCAACGTGGTCAAGGCGATCGGCAAGGGCCTGCTGAAGACGATCTCGAAGATGGGCATATCGACCATCCAGTCCTACTGTGGGGCGCAGATATTCGAGGCTGTCGGGCTCGACGAAGAGCTCGTCGAGCGCTATTTCACCGGCACCGCATCCCGGATCGGCGGAATCGGTATCGATGTGGTGGCCCGCGAGACGCTGGAACGCCACGCGACGGCTTTCCCGGGTCGCCACGAAGACCTTCTGCCGGTCGGCGGCCTCTATTACTGGCGACGTGACGGTGAGTTCCATCAATGGAATCCGGAGACAATCGCCCTGGTACAGCACGCCGTGCGGGGCGAGGGCGGCGACGCCCAGACCAAGTACGACGAATTCGCCGAACAGGTAAACGAGACATCGGTCAAGAGGGCAACCCTGCGTGGTCTCTTCCGGTTGCGTGAAGCCGAGCAGCCCCTACCGCTGGAAGAAGTCGAACCGGCGTCCGAAATCGTCAAGCGCTTCGCCACCGGGGCAATGTCGCTCGGCTCGATTTCCCGTGAGTCACACGAGAACCTGGCGATCGCCATGAACCGACTCGGCGGAAAGTCGAATACCGGCGAAGGCGGCGAAGATCCGGTCCGGTTCGAGCGCGACGACAACGGCGACCTGCGCCGTTCGGCGATCAAACAGGTTGCTTCGGGCCGCTTCGGCGTGACCATCCACTACCTGTCGAATGCCGATCAGCTTCAGATCAAGATGGCCCAGGGCGCAAAGCCCGGGGAGGGAGGCCAGCTTCCGGGGCACAAGGTGGACAAGTACATCGGCTCGGTCCGCCATACGACGCCCGGGGTCAGCCTCATCTCACCTCCGCCTCACCACGACATCTATTCGATCGAGGACCTGAAGCAGTTGATCTACGACCTGCGCTGCGCGAACCCGCAGGCCTCGGTTTCGGTGAAGCTGGTCGCAGAGGTCGGCGTGGGCACGGTCGCGGCAGGCGTCGCGAAGGCGAACGCCGACCATGTGCTGATCGCCGGTCACGACGGTGGCACCGGTGCCTCTCCGCTGTCCTCGATCCAGTCGGCCGGCATCCCCTGGGAGATCGGCCTCGCCGAGACCCAGCAGACTCTGATCAGGAACGACCTGCGCTCGCGGATCACCGTGCAGACTGACGGACAGTTGAAGACCGGCCGGGACGTTGTCATCGCGGCGATTCTCGGTGCCGACGAATACGGCTTCTCAACAGCCCCGCTGATCGCCTCGGGCTGCATAATGATGCGGGCCTGCCACCTGAACACATGTCCGGTCGGTATCGCGACCCAGGACCCGGAGCTGCGAAAGCGCTTCGAAGGACAGCCCGAGCACGTCGTCAACTACTTCTTCTTCGTCGCTGAGGAGGCCCGCAGGATCATGGCCGGACTCGGCGTCAGGACGATGGACGAACTGATCGGACGCAGCGAACTGATCGAGGCCGACAACGCGGTTGAACACTGGAAGGCCCGGGGGATAGACCTCAGCGGAGTGCTCGCCGTGCCCGAAGGGGTAGCGGAGGACACCCCGCGCCACCGGATCAGACCGCAGGAGCCGGTGCTCGACGACAACCTCGACTGGAAGCTGATCGAAGCGGCCGGTGACTCGATCGACAATGCAGACCCGGTTGAGTTCGACGTCGAGGTCCGGAACGTCGACCGCTGCGTGGGCGGCATCATGTCGAATGCGATCGCGGTGCGCCACGGGTCAGCCGGACTGCCCGAAGATACGATCAAGGTGAACTTCCGGGGTTCGGCCGGGCAGTCCTTCGGGGGCTGGCTGGCTCCGGGAGTGAGCTTTTCGCTGCGCGGCGAGGTCAACGATTACGTCGGCAAGGGTCTATCGGGCGGATTGCTCTCGGTCGCCCCTCCTGAAGGTGCCTCCTATGAAGCGTCGGAGAACGTGATCGTGGGCAATACAGCACTGTACGGCGCAACCCGGGGGAGGGCGTTCTTCCGAGGCATCGGCGGCGAGCGCTTTGCAGTGAGGAATTCCGGTGCCGAAGCGGTGATCGAAGGCGTCGGTGACCATGGTTGCGAGTACATGACCGGCGGCACCGTGGTCGTGCTCGGTCCGACCGGGCGAAACTTCGCTGCCGGAATGAGTGGTGGCCTGGCCTATGTCTACGACCCCGACGACAGCTTCAGCGTACGCATCAACCCGACCATGGTGAACCAGATCGAATCGCTCGAAGACAGCGACCGTTTCGAACTCCGGCGCCTGATCGAAGACCACCAGCGCCGGACCGGTTCGACGGTTGCTGACCGCATCCTCGGCAACTGGGAGATCGAGGCCGAGCAATTCGTCAAGGTGTTCCCGACCGATTACAAGCGTGTTCTGGCCGAACTCGAAGAGGAGGCGACCGGTGCCGGACTGGCGGGAGCCCCGGTCGAAAGCGCCACCCGTCCGGTCGTGACCTCGGAGAAGGGCGGCTGAGAATGGGCAAGCTCGGAGGGTTCCTCGAGATCGAAAGGGTCGGCATCCCGTATCGGGAGCCCGCTCAGAGAGTCGGCGATTACAGCGAGTTCGTTATCCACAGGAGTGACGAAGAACTGGCCGACCAGGGGGCACGCTGCATGGACTGCGGCGTCCCGTTCTGCCACAACGGATGCCCCCTCGGCAACCTGATTCCCGACTGGAACGACCTCGTTTACCGTGGCCGGTGGCAGGACGCGATCCGACAGCTCCATGCGACGAACAACTTCCCGGAATTCACCGGCCGGCTCTGCCCGGCACCGTGTGAAGCCGCCTGCGTGCTGGAGATCCGGGAGAACGAATCGGTGACGATCAAACAGATCGAACAGAACATCATCGATCGTGCCTGGAAAGAGGGATGGGTGAAGCCCGAGCCACCACGCCGTGAGACCGGCCACCGAGTTGCCGTGGTCGGATCGGGTCCGGCAGGGATGGCAGCTGCCCAGCAGTTGCGCCGCACCGGCCATCGGGTCACGCTCTTCGAACGCGACGAGGCCGTGGGCGGCCTGGTGCGTTTCGGTGTGCCCGATTTCAAAATCGAAAAGACCGTTGTAGAGCGCAGGGTCCAGCAGCTTGTCGACGAGGGCGTCGAGATCAGGTGTGGCGTTGACGTAGGCGTCGATCTGACCGTCGAAGACCTGAGACAGGACTTCGACGCGGTGGTTCTGGCGACCGGTTCGAGGGTTCCTCGTGACCTGCCGGTCCCCGGGAGGGAGCTCGACGGAGTCCACTTTGCGATGGACTACCTGTACACCCGGAACCGCTGGGTGGCGGGTGTCGCCGGGCCGGAGCCGATGGCCCCCGCACCCGAGCCCGGTCGGATTTCAGCCAAGGGCAAGAAGGTAGTAGTGATCGGTGGCGGGGACACAGGTGCCGACTGCGTCGCCAACTCGATCCGCGAGGGAGCCAGCCAGGTCGTTCAGCTGGAACTGTTGCCCGAACCGCCGGAATCCAGGCCCGACGACCGGACGCCGTGGCCTCTTTGGCCACAGAAGTACCGCCTCTCCTACGCGATGGAGGAGGCCAAGGAGATCGAACGGGGCGAACAGGACTTCTCGGTGACCACGACGCATCTTTCGGGTGAAGACGGTCAAGTGACGACGCTCCACGCTGCCAGGGCAGACGAGGCCCCCCCGTTCGGCCCTGTGGACGGAACCGGTTTCGAGATAGAGGCCGACCTGGTACTTCTCGCGATGGGTTTCCTCCACCCGGAGCAGGAACTGCTCGACGGCCTCGGTTGCGACAAAGATGGCCGTGGCAACGTCAAGGCCGGCACTTACTCGACCTCGATCGACGGTGTCTTCGCCGCAGGCGATGCACGCCGCGGCCAGTCGCTCATAGTCTGGGCGATCAACGAGGGCAGGCAGTGCGCCCGGATGGTCGATCGATTCCTCGGCGATCTGCCGACCCCGGCGGTCCGCACCGGCAACGTCGAGCCAGAGGACGAGGGGCCTGAGGGCCCTCCTCTGCATGTTTCACCGGGCCTCGGCCCGGACCCCGGCGTTTCGGCCGGTCGCGCCCAGGAAACCTGAGCCCCCGGAGTTCTCCGCCTAAGTCTCGGCCGGCGTCGTTGCGTCCGCGTCGTCGCTCTTCTTCGACCGTCGGGTCAGCAGGAAGACACCGAACAGTGCGCTGACGATCGAGCCCGTGAAGATGCCGATCTTGGCGTACTCGAGCAGCTGTTCGGCCTCGAACGAGAGCTCGGCGATGAAAAGCGAGACCGTGAATCCGATGCCGCCGAGAGCAGCCACTCCCCAGACGTGGGACGACAACACCCCCTCGGGCAGCTTGCCCCAGCCGAGTCGCTGGGCGACGACTACCCCGACTCCGATACCGATGACCTTGCCGACCACCAGGCCGACCGCCACGCCCCAGAAAATCATGCTGGCGGTGGCGTCGGCGAGGATCGGCCCCGAGATCACGATGCCGGCGTTGGCTAGCGCGAAGAGCGGCACGATCAGCAGTGAGGTGTAGGGGTGGAGGCGGTGCTCCAGTTCCTCGATGATGTGACGTCCCTTGATCGGATGTGCGGGCGTCATCAGGCCGAGGATCACGCCGGCGATCGTCGCGTGCACCCCCGACGAAAGCACCGCCACCCAGGCGACTATGCCGATCACTACGTAAGGGAAGATTCGGCTCACGTCGAGCCGCTGCATCGCAAACACCACAAGGAAGCTGAGGGCGCTGACCAGGAGCCAGATCGCGCTGATGTCCTTGGAGTAGAAGACGGCGATGATCAGGATCGCGATTACGTCGTCGATGATCGCGATGCTGAGCAGCAGCAACCTGACCCCCGGGGGTATGCGCTTGCCCAGCAGCGCCAGTACCGCCACAGCGAAGGCGATGTCGGTAGCCATCGGAATGGCCCAGCCTTCCGCTCCTTCGCCACCGGCGTTGAGGGAAAGGTAGATCAGGCCGGGAAGCAGGACGCCGCCCAGCGCGGCAATCAGCGGAAGCGTGGCCTTGCTTCGATCGTTCAGCTCACCGACCACCAACTCTCGCTTGATCTCAAGACCGACAACGAAAAAGAAGAGGACCATCAGCCCGTCGTTGACCCAGTGCTGAAGATCCTCGGTGATCGCCAGGTCGCCGAAGCCGATCGTCAGCTTGGTATCCCAGAAGGACTGGTAGGTCTCACCGAAGGGGGCGTTGGCCCAGACCATGGCCGTGATCGCGGCGACCAGCAGCACCGCTCCACCGGATACTTCGCTCTTTACGAAGTCGGTACCGGCGTCGCGCCAGCTCGTATCGGGATCTTTGATTCGCTTGGCCATCCGGAATCAGTCAGGGTATTTCAACCGGCGGCAGGACCGCGTGTCGGGGCTCACTTCCGGGCCGGCGACCGTCGATCCCCGAGGTGGCTCTCCTAGACTGGATCGGATGGCACGTTCGAGCGAACAGCCGGGGCACAGCCACGGCCCGGGCGGTTACCGCGGGGCCGACCGACGGGCCCTGCTGATCGCAGCCGTCCTGACCGCCGGCTTCATGGTCGCCGAAGCAGTGGGCGGCCTGCTGACCGGGAGCCTCGCCCTTCTGGCCGACGCCGGCCACATGCTGTCAGACAGTTTCTCCCTCTTCCTGGCCCTTGCCGCGGTTTCGCTGGCCGCGCGGCCGGCAACCGCACGGCGGACCTTCGGGTTCAAGAGGGCCGAGATCCTCGCCGCCCTGGTCAACGGCGTTCTGCTCGTGGTGGTCTCGGTCTGGGTCATCATCGAGGCGATCCGCCGTCTCGAGGATCCGGTCGAGATCCTCGGTCTCGGCATGCTGCTCGTCGCGATCGCAGGGCTGGCAATCAACATCGCCGCTGCCTGGGTCCTGATCCGCTCGGGCGGCGAAAGCCTGAACGTCCGGGCAGCACTCCGCCACGTCCTGGGCGATCTGGCCGGCTCCGTCGGCGTCATCGTTGCGGCGCTCGTGATCATCCTGACCGGGTGGCAGCCGGTCGACGCCATCGTTTCGATCCTTATCTCCCTGCTTATCGCTGCCAGCGCCTGGTCGGTTCTGCGGGAGGCCGTCGACGTCCTGCTCGAATCCGCCCCTGAAGGCCTCGACACCGAGCAGATCGGCATGGCCATGGCCGGGCATCCGGGCGTTGACGAGGTCCACGACCTGCATGTCTGGCAGATCACATCCGGGTTTCCCACGCTCTCGGCTCATGTGCTGGTCGGGGCGGGTGCCGACTGCCACGGGATTCGCCTGGATCTCGAACGCCTGCTTCATGATCGATTCGAAATCGACCATACGACCCTTCAGGTCGACCACAGCGTGGATCACTCGCCACTGCGAATCAGAAGCCGGCCCGGCTCCGACTGAATACGTCCGGGGCCCGCGGTACCTTTTTTCGAGTGAACTGGTTCGAAGGCCGACTGGCCGCATACGACATTGAAACCACCGGGACCGACACGGAGAACGACCGGATCGTAACTGCTGCCGTGACCATCGTCGGAGGCGGAGAGCAGAGCGAAAGCCGTACCTGGCTCGTCGACCCCGGGGTGGACATTCCGGCCGAGGCCACATCGGTCCACGGGATCACGACCGAGAAGGCGCGCTCTGAAGGACAGAACGCTGCGGAGGCGGTGGCCGAGATCACATCGGTCCTCGCCGCGGTGGTCGCTGAAGACATCCCCATCGTCGCCTTCAACGCCCGTTTCGACCTGACGATCCTCGACCGCGAAGCCCGCCGCCACGGCGTCGAGCCGCTGATCGAGATGGTCGGAGGTCAGGAGGGGCTCCTGGTGATCGACCCCTACGTTCTGGAGAAGCAGATCAACAAATTCCGCAAGGGCAGCCGCACGCTCGGGATTCTCTGCGAGGACTACGGAATCCCGCTGACCGACGCCCACGCAGCAGACGCCGACGCCCTGGCTGCCGCAAGGCTGGCCTGGAAACTCGGACGAATCAATGCCGAACTGGGCGCCTACGACCTGCCGACCCTGCACGAGGACCAGATCATCTGGGCCGACGAACAGGGTCGCTCTCTACAGGAGTACTTCGACCGCCAGGGCCGGGCCGAGAAGGTACAGACTGTCTGGCCACTCGTTCCCTACGCCGCCTGAGGCCCACGCAGGGCTACCGCAAGCTGCCGGGCCTCCCGTTCAGGGACAATCCCTTCTGTGAGCAACGCAGACGAACCGGGCCCCGGCATGGACCAGGCGGACGAGCATCTTCTGGAGCCCGAACTGGACAAGAAGCAGGAACTGAACCTGATCGACGAGATGGGCGGCCCCCAGGGGATCGCCGATTCGAGCCTTCCCGGTCTGCTCTTCGTCGCTGTCTATTCGGTTTCCGGCCAGGACCTCCAGCTTTCGGCGATTGCGGCCGTGGCGCTTGGGGCGATCATCGGCCTGGTCAGGCTGATCCGAGGCGAATCTGTCCGATTCGCCGCAGCCGGCTTCATCGGCGTCGCGATCGCGGGCTTCATCGCAACCCGCACCGGTCGAGCCGAGGACTTCTTCCTGCCCGGTCTGCTTTTCAACGCCGGCTATGCGGTGGCCTATGCGGTCTCGATAGCGGTCGGCTGGCCGCTTATGGGCGTCCTGCTCGGACCGATAATCGGCGACGGCATGAAGTGGCGACAGGATCCGGCGCGGGTCAGGCTCTTCAATCGGATGAGCTGGATCTGGGTCGGACTGTTCACCACAAGGCTGGCCGTACAGCTGCCGTTCTACCTCGCTGGCTCGCTGGTCGCGCTCGGGATTGCGCGCACGGTAATGGGACTACCGCTCTTCGCTCTCGGGCTCTGGCTCTGCTATCTGCTGCTGCGCCGCGAAGGGGTGGACCTCAAGACCCTGAACCCGAAGAAGGCCGGAGTCGACGAGGCCTGAAGCAGGCGAGCCACCGCCAAACGGGCCGACCGCCGCAAGCGGGTACAATTTCCGGTCCCCTTTGTCTTCGACTCCGACCCCATCCAGACCCCGCCGGAAGGCCTCCCAGGGTTCGGCCTCGGCCAATGGCTCAAGGCCGAAGAAGCGCTCGGACGCTTCGATCCGCCTGACTGTCGCTGAGCCTGAAGGCGACTATGAAAACGGCTTCTTCGAGATTGTCGTCCAGGCGCACCGCCCGGGCCGTCCGGAGCTGTTCGAAGACGTCGAAACGCTGTGGGACCAGGACAAGGAGACCTTCGGCTCCAGGGGGCGCATCGATACGACACTCGGGGTGGGAATGGCCGCCGCGGCCTGGGCACCCCTCCGGCGTTTGCTCGATGCGGACGTTCCGGACCGCCTCAGGCTGAGCGACCCTGAAGTCGAAGACCTGCTCGATGGTGCAGCGGAGAGGCTGGAGGGCTCCGGTGTCGCGGTCTCCTGGGACCCCGCCCTCAACAACTCACTCCATGCCCGGGTGGTGGTGGGCACGACCGGCAGCCTGGGTCAGAGCGTGCCCGAAGTCTTCGACGAATCCGCGGTGCAGGGGTTCTCCTGGCGGATCTACCTCGACGGCGTGCCGCTTTCGGATGACGAACTCGAATCACTCGCGCGGACGAACCGACCGGTGACCCGGCTCAGGGACCAGTGGGTCCTGGTTCCGCCGGTGCAGGCCGAGCGCGCCCGCAAGCCCGATCTGCGACCGCTGACCGCAATCGACGCCCTGAGTGTCGCCCTGACCGGCAGCACGACGATCGACGGGCGCACGGTCGAGGTGGAGGCGACCGGATGGCTGGCAGACCTGCGCGTACAGATCACCGGCAGCACCGGCGAGGCGGAGCCGCAGACTCAGCCGGAGAAACTGAACGCGACGCTGCGGGCCTACCAGCTGGAAGGACTGCGCTGGCTCCACCGGATGACCTCGCTCGGCCTGGGCGGCTGTCTGGCCGACGACATGGGGCTCGGCAAGACCGTGATGCTGATCGCGCTCCATCTGCATCGGATGGACAACCCGAAGACCGGGGGACCGACTCTGGTCGTATGCCCGGCTTCCCTTCTGGGCAACTGGGAGCGGGAAATACGCCGGTTCGCTCCGGGTGAAGAGGTGCGCCGTTACCACGGGGGAGGGAGGTCTCTCGAAGGAGTCAGGAGCGGCTTCGTCCTGACCACCTACGGCACGATGAGGCTCGACGCGGTCCGGTTCGGTTCGGTCAAGTGGGGTCTGCTTGTGGCCGACGAGGCGCAGCACGTGAAAAACCCGCGCTCGGCCGGCGCCAAGGCTCTGCGCACGATCCCGGCTCGCTCACGCGTCGCCCTTACCGGTACGCCGGTCGAGAACAACCTCTCGGAGCTCTGGGCGATCCTCGACTGGACGACGCCGGGGCTGCTGGGCAGCCACGGCTCCTTCCGTCGGGACTGGGCCGATCCGATAGAGACCGAACGCCGCGAATCGACAACGAAGATGCTGGCGAAACTGATCCGCCCCTTCGTCCTGAGACGAAAGAAGTCCGACCCCGGAATCGCACCGGAGCTGCCGCCCAAGGAGATCACCGACCAGCCTGTCGGCCTCAGTTCGGAACAGGTCGCCCTCTACGAAAAAGCGGTGCGCGACAACATGCTGGAGATCCGGACCAGTGAGGGCATGGGGAGGAGGGGCCTCGTGCTGAAACTGCTGACTTCGCTGAAGCAGATCTGCAACCACCCGGCGCAGTACCTCAAAGAGGACAAGCCGGTGCTGACCGAGCGCTCAGGCAAGCTGGAGCTGCTTGATGAATTGCTGGATACGATCCTCGCCGAAGAAGGTGCCGTGCTTGTTTTTACTCAGTACGTGGCGATGGCGAAGCTTCTCAAGGTCCATCTCGACGAGCGCGAGATCGGCAGTCAGCTGCTGCACGGAGGGACGCCGGTTCCCCGGCGCGAAGAGATGGTCGATCGCTTCCAGGATGGTGAGGTGTCCGTCTTCCTTCTCTCACTGAAGGCCGCCGGGACCGGCCTCAACCTGACCCGGGCCGACCACGTGATCCACTTCGACCGTTGGTGGAATCCTGCGGTCGAGGAGCAGGCCACCGACCGGGCCCACCGGATCGGCCAGACCAAGTCGGTCCAGGTCCACCGCCTGATAGCGGAAGGCACGGTGGAGGACCGGATCGCCTCGATCCACGAGAGCAAACGCGAACTGGCCGACGCGATCGTCAGTTCGGGCGAATCCGCCCTGACCGAACTCTCGAACGAGGATCTCGCGGATCTGGTCGAACTGCGCAATGCAGGTTAGGTTCGCGCAATGAGCGGGCTCCAGGGCAGAGTCGTATTGGTGACCGGCGGAGCGCGGGGCATCGGCCTTGCGGTCGCCCGTGCGGCATTACGACGAGGAGCCGTGCTGGCCGTCGCGGATATCGACGGCTCGGCCGCAGACGAAGCCGCAGCCGAGCTCGGGCCGGACTGCCACGGCTATTCACTGGACGTAAGCGATTCGGCGGCTTTCATGACTTTGATCGAGAAGATCGAGAACGAACTCGGTCAACTGGGCGTCCTGGTCAACAACGCCGGCATCGCCGAGGCTTCACCCAGGGTCGGCGATCAGCCTCGTGAACTGATCGACCGGATGATCGACATCAACCTGGGTGGCGTTGTCAACGGTACGCTGGCCGCCCTCGAGTGGATGGAACCAAGGCGACAGGGGCAGATCGTCAACGTTGCGTCGCAGGCGGGCAGGCTCAGCGTTCCGGCGCTGGCTGCCTATACCGCTTCGAAGTACGGGGTCGTCGGTTTCACGGATGCGGTGAGGTTCGAATACAGGGATTCCGGGATCTGCTTCACCTGCGTCATGCCCGGTCCGGTCGATACGGGGATGATGCAGGGAACGAAGAGCGTCCCGCTGATCAGGCTCGTTTCTCCGGAGACCGTGGCGGACGAGATCATCACCGCTATCGAGAAAAGGCGCGAGGAGGTCTTCGTACCGCGTTCGAGTGGCTACCTGGTGCGCCTGGCCGGCCTGCTGCCACCGATCGCCCGTGAACGACTCAGCCGGAGTTTCGGGCTACACAGGCTCTACGCAGAGATCGACCCCTCGAGGAGAATCGACTACAGCAATCGCATCGCCCGCCAGAGCGGACGACAGTGAGCGCCGGGTCGTCGCCACTTACCTAAACTACGCGTCATGGACCTGACCTTCTCCGCAGAAGAGACCGAGTTCCGCGACGAGCTGAGGGGTTGGCTCGAGGCCAATCTCCCCGGTGAAGAGCCCCGCGGCGACGAAGACGCCCAGTACGAGTTCCGCAAAGCGTGGCAGCGTACGCTCTATGACGCCGGATGGGCAGCGGTTCACTGGCCACGCGAGTATGGCGGCCGGGATGCGACCCTCATGCAGTCGGCGATCTTCTTCGAAGAGATGGGCCGGATCGGCGCGCCGCTGCCGGCCAACGTGCTGGGCCTGCTGCTGGCCGGGCCGACGATCATGGCCTGGGGAACGGAGGAGCAGAAGGAGCGATACCTGACACCGATCCTCTCGGCCGATGAGATCTGGTGCCAGGGCTTCAGCGAACCCGAGGCCGGTTCCGATCTCGCCGCCGTGAAGACCAAAGCCGTCCGGGACGGGGACGACTGGCTCGTCACCGGTCAGAAGGTATGGACCAGCGGAGCCCAGTATTCGAAGTGGTGCATGCTGGTAGCCCGTACCGACCCCGACGCCTCCAAGCACAAGGGCCTTTCATACTTCCTCATGGACATGGAGCAGGAGGCGGTCCAGGTGCGGCCGCTCGTCCAGATCACCGGCGAAGCAGAATTCAACGAACTTTTCATCGAAGAAGCCAGGATCCCCCACGAGAACATGCTCGGAGGCGAAGGAGATGGCTGGAACGTCGCCCTGACCACGCTGATGAACGAGCGCTCGGGTCTCGGCTTCTTTCTGCAGGTTCGCCTGCGTCAGCTTCTGGACCGCCTTGTGCGCGAAGCGAAAGAGAACGGCAGGATCGAAGATCCGGTCGTCGCCGAGGCACTTGGTGAAATGCATGTGCGGACCGAGACCCTGCGATTGCTCGCCTACCGGGGGCTGAGCTCGATCGAGCAGTACGGCCAGCCCGGTCCGGAAGGTTCGCTGACCAAGTGGCTGTGGTCCGAAACCAACCAGATGCTGGCGCAGCTGGCGGTCACCGTCCGAGGTGCCGACTCGCTGACCGAAGGTGACCCCTGGGCCTACGAACTCTTGCGTTCCCGCGGCAACTCGATCGAAGGCGGGACCACCGAGATCCTCAAGAACATCGTCGCCGAGCGTGTGCTCGGACTGCCGAGGAAGTGAGAAAACGATGAGATTCGACTTCACTGAAGACCAGCATGAGATCAAAAGGACCGCAAAGGACCTGCTCGCTACACGCTCGACTGCCGAAAAGCAGCGCGATGCCGCTGAATCGGGGCAGTACGACCAGGCCCTCTGGCAGGAGCTGGGTGAGCTCGGCTGGCCGGGCGTAGCGGTCGATGAGCAACACGGGGGAGGGGGGCTGGGCTTCGTCGAACTCGCCGGACTGCTCGAAGAAGCCGGCTACGCACTGCTCAACGGTCCACTGCTCAGCACCGTCATGTGCGCGGCGACGATCTCGGAAGCCGGTAGCGATGCCCAGAAGACCTCATGGCTGCCCCGCCTGTCATCGGGTGACGCGACCGGGGCACTCGGCATCGCAGGCGAGATATCGCCCGATGCCGCCACCGCCGACGTTGTCGTGATCGCCGACCGCGAGTCCGGCAAGGCGAAGCTGATCGAGGGCCCGGACGGATCGATCGACGACCTGAAGACGATCGACCCGACCCGCCGCTACGGTCGCCCCGAGGCGGACCTGTCGGCAGGCGAAGATCTGCCTGGTGAAATCGGACCGGCCCTGGACCTGGCTGCCCTTGCTCGTTTCGGCCGAGCTCGTCGGAATCTGCCGGAGGGTCCTCGACATGACGGTCGAATACGTCAAGGACCGCAAGCAGTTCGGGCGTCCGGTCGGCAGCTTTCAGGCGGTTCAGCACCGCTGCGCACAGATGCTGCTGCTGACCGAGGGGGCCAGGGCGGATACCTACTTTGCCGCCTGGGCTGCGGACGCAGATCGCGAGCGACTGCCCGAAGCCGCTTCGCTGGCCAAGTCAGCTGCTTCGAAGGCCGGGGTCGAGGTCACCGCTTCGGCGATCCAGGCCCATGGCGGTATCGGCTTCACCTGGGAGGCCGACGTCCACTGGTTCTACAAGCGTGCGCAGCTCGACGCGGCCCTGCTCGGGGGCAGTGGCTTCCACAACCAGCGCCTCAGCAGGATCGCCGGCGCACGCCTCTAGGAGCGAACCCACCGCAGATTTCGAGCCGGGGGGGTTCACCCGGGCAGATGCGGACACGCTCCGGCGGCGTCTCGTCGCAATACCCGGCACCCGCAGCCGTCCTGGCATTGATTCCGAAGCCACCGGTGAGCCGCCCGGACGGGCAAGCCGGTCTGTTCAGCTGTCGATCAGGATTATCAGCGCCGTGAACACTCCGAGAACCACACCCATGACTCCCAGCAGATTTGTGCTCAGTGACCCGGGTGAGGCCGACTCGCCGGCGCCCACCGCTCGGTCCACATGGGAGCCGCGTTTCAGTCCGAACTGGATCAGCAGGATTCCGTAGATCACGAAGCCGACCCCGAGCAGCATGTATGGCCAGACCGTGACCGTCGGGTCGAGCATCGGAACTACCCGGCCTACCCCGATGCCTACGGCGAAGGCAGCGAGACCGGTGCGCCACCATGCGAGCTGCGTGCGCTCGCCGGCAAGACGGGTTCTTCGGGGTGCGTCTCCGTTACTCATTGCTCACAGGCAGAAGGGTATGTCGTCCGGACGGCGGCAGAACGAGCGACGGCGGCCGTAGCCGCCGTCGCCCTGATGCTCATGTGTCTGCCGGGGCCTACTTGCCGCCAGGCAGCCAGCCCTCGATGATCGGGTCAACCTCGGCCACCGAGGCGTCGAGAATGGAACCGTGATCCACACCGGGGTAGGTGAGGTAGGTGACGTCATTTCCGGGAACGGCGTTCAGGTCGTCGTTCAGACTGTCGGTCAGGAACGGGAACGTCGTCGTATCCGCCAGGCCCTGGGCCAGCAGGATCGGTGCATTGCTTCCGGCGACCGGGTTCTGCTCACCCAGCACGTCCAGCAGCCCGCTCGTATCCGCACCCGGTCGAACCAGATCGCTGGGGGCGATGCCGGCAAGGCTGGTCGGCTCCGACAGCTGGGCCAGGCATTCGGTCAGCGTGTCGGGGTAGAGGGCCAGCACCGGATCGGAAATCAGAGCCGCAGGATCGATTGTCGGGTAGACCGAATCCATGCCACGGATGATCATCGTAGCCAGTGCGGTGAGCCCGTTCGGCTGAATCAGAGCCGGAAGCAGCGATACCTGCTCCCTGAGCTGCGAGGCCGGAGCGTAGGCGACGGTGCCCCTGAGCTTCAGATCAGGAGTCCAGGACGCTGCCTGGTCGGCGGCGAACAGCGCTGCATGCCCACCCTGGGAGTGACCGGCGATGACGAACCTCTTCGAGATCTTGCGGTTCAGGTCCCGTGCCGCGCGCACGATGTCGAGAACTCCGCGACCTGCGGATTTGCCGACCAGGAAGGGGTGAATGCCCCGCGTGCCGAGTCCCTCGTAGTCGGTCCTGGCTATCGCGTAGCCGGCGTCCAGCCATGAGTTGAGGATGTCATCGGTGTAGCTGATGTAGCCCTCTGCCGGTCCGCCCGCGGTATTCCTGGAGGGGGCGCACTTGTCGGCGATGCCGGTGGTGCCGTGTCCATAGGAGATGACCGGCCAACCACGCTTCGGGGCCTTGCCTTTCGGGACGCTGACAGATCCGGAGACGGCAACCTTCTTGCCGTTTACGGTCTTCGAGCTATAGAGCACGAGCTTGGTTGACCTGGCTGACTCGAGCGGCACCACGCCACCCGCTTTGCGGGCCCAGATCAGCTTTCCGTGCCTTGAGGAGATCCGCTTCTTCGGAGCCTTGTAAAACTTGAGACCGGCCGGCCCCTTGCGCATGCGCTTGGCTTTCGCTTTTGCCTTTTTCTTGGCCTTTGCTTTGGCCTTGGCCTTTGCTTTGGCCTTCTGCTTCTTGGTCAGCGAAGTCTGGGCGTCTGCGGCGAATGTGCCGGCGGGCACGGTAGCGGCGACCAGAAGGACGGCTGCGATCATCAGTACGGCGATCGCAAGGAAGTGCGGTATGCGGCTCAAGCGAGCGTTCAAAGTTCTCTCCAGTGTTGGGATTCGTGGCCTAACCGGGCTAGCCTACAGCCCGTTCCGTCTCGTTAACCCTCCCGCAGCGGCAAAGTTGCCCTGAGCCGTTGCCGACGGGTCTCGACTGAGATGATTGTCGTCCATCGCCAAACGCCTCAGACGGGAGCAGTCAATGGAATTCGACAATTCAGTCGCAGCCACGTGGAACGGGGTCGAGCTGGCACGAAGCGACGATACGGTGATCGTCGAAGGCAACCATTACTTCCCGAAGGAGTCGGTCAACCAAGAGTTTCTTGCTGAAAGCGACCAGAGTTCGGTCTGTTTCTGGAAAGGCACGGCCGCCTACTACGACGTCGTGGTCGACGGGCAGAGCAACGCGGGCGCTGCGTTCCATTACCCCGAGCCCAAAGAGAAGGCAGCCATGATCGCGGACCGGATCGCCTTCTGGAAGGGCATCGAAATCGGCTGAGCAAGGCCGTTTGACCCCGGGGAGAGTCCAGCTGATCGACGGGCTGCGCGGCTTCGCGCTGTTCGGGATCATCGTCGTCAACGTCGGCTTCTTCGCTTCAACCTGGTTCGGTGTCACCGATCCCGACTTCGACGGTTTCTTCTCGGAAGCGACCAGGCTTCTTGTCGTCTTCCTGTTCGAATCGAAGTTCTACCTGCTGTTCTCCTTCCTCTTCGGCTACAGCTTCACGATTCAGCTCGACAGTGCCGCACGAAAAGGCGTCAGCTTCAAGCTCCGTTTCGGTCGCAGGCTGATCGGGCTGTTCCTGCTCGGTCTCGCTCACGGACTGCTCTTCTTCAGCGGCGACATCCTGATGATCTACGCGCTCGCCGGCGTCGTCCTTCTGTTGGTCCGCAACTGGAAACCGCGCCGGGCACTCCTGGTGGCCGGCGGACTGCTGATCGTGACCGCTTTCGTATGGGCCAGCCTCGGATTCGGCGCGCTCGAGGATCCCGAAGCCTTCACCTCCGACCCCGCGCAACTGGCGAGAGAGGCCGAGATCCTCGAGACCGGCTACGGTTCCGCCGACATCGGCACGGTGCTTTCCACCCGTAGCGGTGAACTCGACGATACGTTCCTGCTTCTGTTGCTGATCCAGGGCCCGAGCGCGTTGGCGATGTTCCTGGTCGGCATGGCTTTCGGCAAAAACCGGGCGCTCCACGATCCAGGCAGTTACCCACGACTCTGGAGGCGCCTGCTCGTCTTCGGTCTTCTTCTTGGCCTGCCCGCAGCAGCCTTCTACGCCTGGGCAGGAGGGGAGGGGGCCGTTCAGGAACCGGCCCGCGAGCTCTTCGCGCTCTCCCTGAACGTCCTTCTTGCGCCGGCTCTGGCCGGTGCCTACCTGTCAGCATTCGTTCTCGCTCGCGATACCCGGGTGGGAAACCGGCTGATCGGCGCGCTGGCACCGGCTGGTCGCATCGCCCTGAGCAACTACCTGCTGCAGTCGATCGTGCTCTCACTGATCTTCACCGGCTACGGCCTCGGCCTGGTCGGCGAAGTTTCGCCGGCGGTCGCCGTCCTGATCGCGATCGCCGTCTTTGCCGTCCTGACCTGGCTCAGTGCGATCTGGCTGAAGAACCATCGTTACGGACCGGCCGAGTGGATCCTCCGGGCATTCACCAACTGGTCCTGGCCTTCGTGGCACAAGTCCGACCCGGCTGGCTGAACGACCTCGACATGCATGCCGGTTCAGGCCTCCAGTGGCGATGCGAGCCGTCGCAAGCCGGCTCAGTCGGGGGCCACCTTGCGCAGCCTCCCCTGTTATGCGCGATAATGTCGGTTATGTCAACTTGAAGATCGGACCGCAGGTTGACTGCTGAATACCGGTCAACTGCCGTTGCGCTCCCTGTGGCTGCAGCCCGGCCAGCAGCATGGACGGCGTTGACCCTCCTCGAGTTCCTCCCGGGTCCTGCGGATCCGTCGCTCGCGGGTCTTCTGCTGTTTGGCGTCCTCGACCCAGCAGATGAACTCGTTGCGTGCCAGAGGCGTGATGTCCTTCCAGGCCTGCAGCGCGACGGAGCTTGCGAGCAGGACTTGCCGCAGGTCTTTCGGCAACTGGTGAACAACCCCGCCTGGCAGTTGCTGCGCCGTCATGGGTGAATCCTATGGCCGCCTCTCGATGACGCCTCCCGGTGACTCCCGTACGGAGTTATGGAACCTCGCGCCCCCGAGGAGCCTATGATGGTAGAGAGCAAAGGTTGGTGCGACGAAACTGAAATCAGACCCCTCCAAGCCGGCAAAGGTGGCCATCATAGGCGGCGGTGTCGCTGCCCTGGAAGCGATGCTCGCGCTCCAGTCAGCCTCCTACAAGGGTGCGGACGTCCATCTTTTCTCGCCACAGCCGAAGTTCGTACTCAAGCCGCTCGCGGTCTCGAGCGGCTTCGGAAGAGGCGGCGTGCTCAATTTCGACCTGGCCAAGCTGGCGGCCACGGCCGGGGCCACTTTCCACGAGGCCGGTGTCTCGGAGGTCGTGACCTCCAGTCGCCTGATCAGGCTTTCGGACGGCTCCGAATTCGACTACGACTTTCTGATCGCATCGCCGGGAGCCGAATCGCACGAATCCGTGCCCGGGGCGATGACCTACCAGTGGCAGGCCGGCAATGCGGCCGTGGCTGAAGCACTTGCCCCGCTCCACGACCGAGAGGATCCGAGAGTCGTCGTAGCGATGGCAGAGGGCGGCACCTGGCCGCTGCCCCTGTACGAACTTGCCCTGCTGATCGCCGCGGAACTCGGGGCGAAAGCATCGGTAACCGTTGTCTCACCGGAGGAGGCACCGCTCGACCTTTTCGGGAAAGCAGATGCCGAGAAGGTCGCGGAGCTGCTGCGCGCGCGCAACATCGGGACGGTCCTCGAAACCGCCCCGGCCGAATATCGCGAAGGCGCACTGGTGACCTCCCGTGGCGAGAAGATCGAAGCCGACCTGGCGATCGCCCTTCCCTTGCTCACAGGGCGCAGGATCGAGGGTCTGCCATGCGACGAGCAAGGCTTCATCCCGGTTGACGATTTCGGCCTGATCGAGGAGCACGAACGCGAGTTCGCGGCCGGCGACGTCACTTCTTTCCCGGTCAAGTTCGGCGGACTCGCGACCGAACAGGCCGACGTCGTGGCTGCAGCGATCGCCGCCGCAGCCAGCGGCGGCCCGGCTCCGAAGCCGTTCGCGCCCGTCTACCGGGGAGTACTGGTCACGGACGACGGAGTGGTCGGCCTCGGCCCCGGGTCCGAAAACTCCAGCGCATACGGCTGGGACCCCGCCGAGAAGATCCAGGGCAAGTTCCTGATGCCCTTCCTCAAGGCAGCCGACCCGGCGACGCTCGGCATCGAAGAGTAGCCGGGGCCCACGTCGCTCTCAGGAGGCTGGCGGTATCCGGGCCTCCAGCCATTCGGTCAGATCCCGGGTCACCCGTTCTCGATCGCCTGGTGGCTCATTGATCAATTCGTGGACGAAGCCTTCGTAGACGATCAGCTGTTTGTCCGAAGACCCGGCGCGCTCGTGGATGTCTCGACTTCCATCGGCGGGAACGATCGGGTCGGCAGACCCGGCTATTACCAGCAGAGGTATCCGCAGTCGGTCGACTTCGTCGGGCAGTTCGGCCATCGTCTGAATCAGTTCGTCGACCGTGCGGGCCGGCTGTGCCCCCTTGTAGACCAGCGGGTCCTCCAAATAAATTCGCAGCTCCTCCGGGTCCCGTGAAATGCCATCGAAGTCAAGGCGGTTGACCGGGGTTTTCGGTGCGACGCGGGCGATCAGCCTGACTGCCTCCCGCTGGATCCTCGGGACCCCCAGGCCCTTCATCGAGATGGCCGCCGACGAGAGAATCAGTCCATCGAGCCGGTCCTGGCTGTCCAGCGCATAACGCAGGCCGATGGCTCCCCCCATGCTGTGGGCGAACATGAACACGGGCAGGTCCGGCTCTGCCTCGTGAGCCATATCGACGACCTGACCTACATCCGCCACGGCGTCATCCATGCTCTTCAACAGGCCGCGAGGCCCTTCGCTGAGCCCGTGGCCGCGATGGTCGTTGGCCCAGACCGAGAACCCCTCCCCTGCCAGGTGCTCGCAGAGCCTTCTGTAGCGATCGCCATGCTCGCCGTAGCCGTGGACGATCACCACCTGCGCCCTGGCGGCCGGCGCGGTCCGGACCCGCCAGTGGATACCCTGGCCGTCGGCCCCGGCGAAAGTTCCCGTAGTCAGCTCTTCCGGAGACAAATCGTCGCCTTACCGATACCTCAGTCGCCGTCTGGCAGCGGGCCGAAAAAGCCAAGTACGCGGCTGACCCTGCCCTCGTCATCGACTTCCGTCACGTCGAAACCCGGAAGCACGACTTCACCGTGCCGACTGATCTGCCACGAGTAACGGTGAAGACCGTGGTGGCTGTCGACGCCGCTGGTCCGCGAATAGACCGCACCTGGGATCGCCGCCTGGACCTTCTCGACGTTTGCCTCGAACTCATCGATGCCGTGTGTCTCGATGCTGGGATCGATGAATTCGACCTCCGGCGCCAGCGCCCGCTCCAGATGGCCCCGGACCTTCGAGGAGTCAGGCTCGTTCCAGGCGGCCAGCATGTGATCCAGCGACTCGGGATGCGCCATCGGGTATCTCCTCCTGCCTAGCGTTCTTGTCAGGGATCATGCTAGCGCTGAAAGTCGAAGCCGAAAATTCAAACAACCCTGAAGAGGGTTCAGGCGGGGTCCGCCGGCTTGGTTGCGCTGACCATTGCCGAGGCGGCCTGGTCATGGACACGATGGGTTTCCTCGATCTCGATCGACTCGAAACCTGCCGCCGCGAGGTCGCGCTCGAACTCATCGCGAGTCAGGGCCCCGGCTATGCAGCCTGTCCACTCACGCATGTCGGCACGGGTCTGCTCGCTCATGTCCGGGTCCGCGATCACGTCACTCACCGCGAATCGGCCCCCGGGTCTGAGAACCCGCGCGGCTTCGCGCAGCACCAGTGGCTTATCGCCTGAAAGGTTGATTACACAGTTGGATATGACGACATCGACAGATGAGTCCGGTAGAGGTATGTCCTCGATCTCACCCCGGAGAAATTCGACGTTCTCTACTCCCGCCTCGCGTTGATTGCTTCGGGCGAGTTCAAGCATCTCGTCAGTCATGTCGAGACCGTAGGCCTTTCCGGTTGGCCCTACCCGACGGGCGGACAGCAGTACGTCAATACCCCCGCCCGATCCAAGGTCGAGAACCGTCTGGCCTTTGGTGAGCCGGGCGACCGCAGTCGGATTGCCGCATCCGAGAGAAATCAGATGCGCGGCCTCGGGCACCGAATCGCGATCGCCGGATTCATAGAGGCCAGATCCGAAGACCGCGCGTTGCTGATCGGTGATCACCGCGTCGTTCGCACAGCAGGACGCGTCGCGTTCAGAGGCGTAGGTTGCGGCCGCTGCGTAGCGTTCCCGCACCACCTCCTTGAGGTCCTCCGCCTCAGAACAACAGTCGCCGGTCGTCTCTAGCTCAGCCATCTGCTCAGCTCCTCCAGTTCTTCGGGGTTCACGTAGTAATAGGCCCAGAGACCCTGGCGCTCGGAGTCAACAATGCCGACATCCCGCAGCTTCTTGAGGTGATGGGACAACGTCGACTGACTGACGTCAAACAGCGGCACCAGCTCGCAGACACAGACTTTGCCGGCGTGCCTTCTCAAGACGTCGACCAGGGTCAGACGGATCGGGTCACCAAGAGCCTTGGCGATCTTCGCCATGCGCTCCGCCTCGGCCCGTTCCACATCGGGATATACCACCGGCTCGCAACAGGGCTGACCGTTCGGGCTCTTCTGCTTCGGCGTGAGAGTCAGTTCAGCGCTCATGGGTTCAGTAAACAGCTTCCATTGATGTTTGTCAATAGAGACGAATTATGTGAACTGAGCTGCCCGTCTCAGCGGTGAGGACAGACCAGCCTGGAGCGAGGGGTCCCAAGGCGGGCTCGATCCAGAGAAGGAGGCATGTCCTTCGGGATGGCGGCGGGGGCTACATTCAGTGCGGATTCGTGGAATGCTCTAGTTCGCGGAACAACCGGCACCCACCCTGATCGGAAGGAAGCAGCCTTGAGCCACTACATCAGCAACGTCCGTGACATCGAGTTCAACCTCTTCGAAGTCCTGGGCACGGACGATGTGCTGAAGTCGGGTGCCTTCGGGGACCTGGATACGGAGACGGTCAGGATCATGCTCGACGAGGCTTCGCGTCTGGCCGAGGGCCCGGTGGCTGAATCCTTCGCAGAAACCGACCGCACCCCTCCCACCTACGACCCCGAAACCTTCGTCGTCACCCTGCCCGAAGCGCTCAAGGAGTCGGTTCACGCCTGGACCGATGCCGACTGGCTGAAGCTCGGCCTCGGCGAGGAGATCGGCGGCGTTCCGGCTCCCTCGACGGTTTCGTGGGCGATCGCCGAATTCATGGTCGGCGCTATGCCGGCGGGCTTCTTCTACCTGGCTGGACCTGCCTTCGCACAGCTGCTCTACGAAAACGGCAACGAGGAGCAGAAGCACTGGGCCGGCCTTTCGGTTGAACGCAACTGGGGCGCGACCATGGTCCTGACCGAACCTGATGCCGGCTCCGACGTCGGTGCAGGCCGCACCAAGGCGATCGAGCAGCCCGACGGCTCCTGGCACATCGAAGGTGACAAGCGCTTCATCACCTCGGGAGACTCGGATGACCTCTTCGAGAACATCCTTCATTACACGCTGGCCAGGCCTGAAGGTGCGGGCCCCGGAACCAAGGGCCTCAGCCTCTTCATCGTGCCCAAGTTCCTCTTCGACAGCGAAACAGGCGAGCCAGGCGAACGCAACGGCGTCTTCGTCACAAACCTCGAGCACAAGATGGGTCTGAAGGCCTCTGCTACCTGCGACCTGACTTTCGGTGCCCACGGCACCCCGGCAAAGGGCTGGCTGGTCGGCGACGTACACCAGGGCATCCGGCAGATGTTCGACGTGATCGAGTTCGCCCGGATGATGGTCGGCACGAAGGCCATCGCGACTCTCTCGACCGGCTACCTCAACGCACTCGCTTATGCCAAGGAACGCGTCCAGGGTGCCGACCTGACTCAGATCATGGACAAGACGGCCCCGCGTGTTTCGATCATGCACCACCCGGACGTGCGGCGATCGCTGATGACCCAGAAGGCATACGCCGAGGGGCTGCGGGCGCTCTACATGTTCACCGCCGTCCACCAGGACAAGGTCGCGGCCGAAATTGTCGAGGGAGTGGACGACCCTCAACTCGCGATGAGGATCAACGACTTCCTGCTGCCGCTGGTCAAGGGCGTCGGTTCGGAGCGTTCCTACGAAATCCTGACCGAGTCGCTGCAGACCTACGGAGGTTCGGGATTCCTCCAGGACTATCCGATCGAGCAGTACATCCGCGACGCGAAGATCGACAGTCTCTACGAAGGTACGACCGCGATCCAAGCTCAGGACTTCTTCTTCCGCAAGATCATCCGCGACGAAGGCAAGTCGATGAACCACCTGCTGGAAAAGATGCAGGTTCAGATCGACAACGACGGAGGTGGCCTCGAGGAGGAGCGCGCCTACCTGGCCGCTGCCGTCGAGGACATCAAGTCGATGAACGACACTCTGACCGGATTCCTGATGAGCTCCCAGGAAGACCCGAGCAACGTCTACAAGGTCGGTCTCGGCTCGGTGCAGTTCCTCAAGTCATTCGGCGACCTGATGATCGGCTGGTTGCTGATCCGCCACGCCGAGGTCGCTGCCGCCGCCCTCGAAGAAGGGGCATCGGACATCGACAAGCCTTTCTACGAAGGCAAAATCGTGGCAGCGAGGTTCTTCGCGAGGAACATGCTTCCCAACCTCAAGGCGACACGGGCGGCTATCGAGAACATCGAAAACGACGTCATGGAGCTGAGCGAAGAAGCCTTCTGAGCCTGGTCGCTCAGGCCGCCGACGAGGGCATGCGCTTGAGCAGCAGGGCCAGTTCTTCGTGCATGAAGTCGACGATCTCCTGGACCTCGGGCGTCTGTTCGCGGTCGGCGGTGATTCCGATGTCGACCGAATCGCGATAGCTCATGACCGTGACGTTGAGGCCCATCCCGTCGGAGATGATCGAGAGCGGATACATCGCTTCGAGCCTGGCTCCGCAGCAGTAGAGATCGACCGGCGGACCCGGGACGTTGGAGACGATCACATTCCACGGAGGACGGGTGAACCTTCCTGAAAGGCGGGTCGCGACCCTGGCGGCGCGGGTGTGCAGGGCCGGAGGGACCAGCGTCGAGATGTCCCGCATCGCCTCGACCGGCAGGGCGTCGTGGTTCTCCTTGCCGATGCTCAGATTCTCGTGACTGAAGACAAGGCGTTCCAGCGGATCGTCGATGTGGGTCGGCAGCGCGACGATCATCGCCGAAACCTTGTTACCAAACGTTCCCCGCTCCTCTTCGGTACGAACCGATATCGGTACGAAGACGACCAGAGGCTGCTCGGGCAACTCACCTCGTCTGGCCAGGTCGGCCCTCACCGCCCCGGCCACCAAAGTCACGACAACATCGTTGACTTTGACCGCGAAGGCATCCTTGACCGCCTTGATGTCCGCCAGCGGCATCGAGCCGAATCCGAATATCCGGTGAGGGGATACGGCCGCTCCATACGGCCCCCTGGGTGCTTTGACCGGTGGTCGTTCGATCACCTGGCCGTCCGAGTTGCGGCCGACGAAATTGCGGACCTTCGACAGCGAGCGGCTGATCCGTTCTGATCCGGGCATGCCCGCAACCGAAGGAAGCAGGTCGGCATGCGGCAGGATTCGCCCCATACGTGTCGCGAGATTTACCGGGTAGCGAGGCAGTGCCGTCAGGCCGTGAGAGAGCAGGTCGAGACCCCGGGGAGCCCCTGCCCCGGCCTGGTCAGCGGATCCGGCCGGAGGTGGATCGACTGTTCGGGGTTCCGGTGTGAGGTCGTAGATCGCGCTCATGATCTCGCTGCCGGACATGCCGTCGACCGCGGCGTGATGGGTCTTGCTGAGGATCGCCGCCCTCCCCCCTTCCAGTCCCTGAATCAGGTACAGCTCCCACAGCGGCCGCGAGCGATCGAGCTGGCGGGAGTAGATACGGCCGACCTGATCGGTGAGCTGCTTCATGTCGCCGGGAGCCGGCAGGGCGATCTCGCGAACGTGGTAGCCGATGTCGAAATGCTCGTCCTTGACCCAGTAAGGCCAGTCGAGATTGAGCGGGACCTGGGCCAGCCTCGACGTGAATGGCGGGATCAGGTGCAGGCGCGAATCGATGAAATCCTTGAGTTCCTGGAGAGTCAGATCACCGCCCGGCGCGGTCGAGGGGTCGAGAACCGCCAGCCCGCCCGTATGGCCGTAGTTGCGATCGTTCTCGATCGCAAGGAACTGCGTATCCAACGCCGAGAGCTGCTTTGCCTCGGCCGGCATCTCAGGCCCGGCCCAGCGCGCGGGAAAGGATCCGCCAGACAGCAGCGTCAACACCCATTCCCAGATGGCTGGTGCCGATCTCTATGTGTTCTGCCGCCGGATCGAGGCAGGCTTCGTACCTGACGACGCTGTCGTCGCGGGAATACATCGAGATGAAGCGCACGTCATCCGGAAAAGGGGCATTGATCGCCTCCCTCGATTCGCGACAGCATTCACCGTTCGAGCAGGTGTGGCTGAGCAGTCCGGGCACGCCCAGTGACCCGAGGCCGCCGACCATGCCGATCGAGAGCCAGACCCGTGGATGCACGGCGGTCTGGCTGCGAAGCGGCGAACCGAGCGTGACCAGAGTCCCGACCAGGTCGGGACGCCTCACGGCGAGCACCCGGCCGACCACCCCTCCCCTGCTCTGACCGATGACCAGCGCGCGACGGCCGTCCTTTTCCACCGCGGCTTCGAGCCGGGCTTCGACCGAGCTCACCGTATCCTCGAGGCAGTCGACGTTCCAGCGGATTCCACTGCGGACCAGGGAGTACTCACCCTCCTTCAGCCACTTCGCCATCCGGGTCAGGCTGGGGTCCCCGGCGAGGAAGCCCGGGATCAGGATCGCCGAAGCGCCGTCACCACGCGGAGGCGTCGGCCAGTGCGGCATGTGAGCAGTGGATACCCACTCCCCCAGCATTCGAAAGGTGGGTGAGGCGATCCGGCCGGCGAGCGAAGCTGCGCCTCCGGCGAGTTGCTCGACCGGAGCGGTGGCCGACGGTACCTTCAACGCTGGCATTGAGTCTGACTCCCTCCATCACGGACCTTCCCTCGGGAGGTCCCACTGGACAAAAGGCTATACGTCGCGGGCCCGGACCCGCACCAGGAAGGCTTTCGGCCCGCGCAGATCATCCCCTGCCTAGAGCTGCAGGGACTTGAGCGCCAGAAAGTGTTCGATCCCGTACGGCCCGAGCTCACGGCCATGGCCGGACATGCCCCGGCCCCCGAAAGGGGCCAGAGGATTGAATGCGGCGCCGTTGATCTCGACCTGGCCGGTACGGAGTCGCCGGGCGACCCGCTTCGCGCGTTCTTCGTCTCCCGACCAGACACCGCCGGCGAGTCCGTAGCGGGTCGAATTGGCCAGACGGACCGCGTCGTCCTCGTCTTCGGCGGCCATGATCGCGAGGACCGGGCCGAAAATCTCCTCCTGGGCGATGCTCATCTCCGGGGTGACGTCCGAAAACACGGTCGGCTGAACGTAATAGCCGGTGTCGAGTCCCTCGGGGGGCGCAACACCGCCACAGAGCATCCGGGCACCTTCGTCAATGCCCTGCTG
Organism: uncultured Solirubrobacterales bacterium; assembly: GCA_963709375.1. GTDB lineage: Bacteria > Actinomycetota > Thermoleophilia > Solirubrobacterales > 70-9 > 67-14. The sequence goes on along the minus strand of CAVPWA010000008.1, from coordinate 111,203 downwards.
GATGAATCCACGGATCCGGTCACGCTGGACGCCGGAGACCATCGGCCCGATGTCGGTCTCAGGATCACCGGGGTCGCCGACTTTCGTCTGTTCGACCGCAGCCGCGGCTATCGCTTCAACCATTGGCAGGGCATCCCTGGGGACGATCATCCGGGTCAGCGCCGAACAGGTCTGGCCGCCATTGATGAAGCACTTTTCGATTCCGTCGACCACGGCCGTTTCGAGGTCGGCGTCGTCGAGGATCACGTTTGCCGACTTGCCACCCAGCTCCAGCGTCACCGGCTTGACCGAGGAGGCCGCAATCTCACTCACCCGGCTTCCGGCCCGGGTCGAGCCGGTGAAAGAAACCATGTCGATGCCAGGATGGCCCGCCATCGCCTCTCCGACCACCGGGCCGGTTCCGGTGACCAGGTTGAAGACCCCTTTCGGGATCCCGGCCTGGTCGATGACTTCGGCCAGAATGTAGGCGCTCAGCGGAGTGACCTCGCTCGGCTTGACCACCACAGTGCAGCCGGCCGTGATGGCCGGGGCGACTTTCGCCGCAACCTGATGAAGCGGGTAGTTCCACGGGGTGATCGCCGCAACCGTTCCCACCGGCTCTCGCAGGACCAGTGAGTTACCGATTGTCTGCTGCCACGGTATGTGCTCGATCAGGTGCTCCATCGATGCGAAGGTGACCGCAGGCAGCGCTGCCTGGATCAGCATCGACTGGGTGATCGGGCTTCCCAGTTCGGCCGAGATGGTCGCCGCAATCTCCTCCGCACGATCCTGGAGCCCCATCGCGACAGCCGTGCAGAGCGCGGCCCGGTCCACCGGTTCCAGCGCAGCCCACCCCTCGCCGGCCTCACTCGCAGCCGCAACCGCAAGGTCGACATCGGCCGCCGTCCCCGACGGAACCCTCCCGATCACCCGCTCGGTTGAGGGGTTGATCACCTCGAGGGTCTCCTGCGAGCGTGGCTCCGTCCACCTGCCGTCGATGTAGTGGCAGTCGGTTCGCTGCTGGGTCTCCGTGGAAGTCATGCTGCCGTCTTTCGCTCGCTGCTTTCAGGTCCGGAAATTCCCGCCGCCTCCAGTATGTTCCCGGCGGTTCTGGCTGCCAGGGACATGATCGTGATCATCGGGTTCGTACCGGAAGCGGTCGGGAAGGCGGATCCATCACCGATCCAGACTCCGGGAGTGTCATGCAGTTCGCCCCGGGGGTCGGCGACACTTGATTCGGGGTCACTTCCCATTCGGCAGGTTCCCATCTGATGGGCGGAGAAGAGCCGGGCTCCGCCCGCCCGGAGCGGGATCCTCTGAATTCTCGAGATGAAGGCCTCGATGTCGTCGCCGATCCTCCAGGTGGGCAGGCCTTCGGCCAGAACCTGGATTCTCCTGGCCCCACCGGCAGCATGGAGCCTTGTCTGGGCGGCCAGGGCCCGCCTCGTCGTCGCGATGTCCCGGGGCTCATTCATCGCGTAGAGGGGCGTTGCGTTTCCACCCTCGTCGAGCACCACCTGACCCGATCCGTAGTCACGGATCAGACCGATCGACGCGGCCATGTTCCTGAAATCCAGGAAGGAAGCCCTGTGCTCGGCCGCCGAGGTGAACGGGATCGCCGAGGCGGCAAGCCCGGTCGTGTACTGAGTGCCTTCGATCAGGAACCCGTAGCCGTCACCATCGAGGCCGCCATCGAATTCGTCGATGATGCCGGCATGCGGGGCACCCCACCAGGCGCGCTGGTCCTCGCCGTAGTCGCCGAAGACGAGGGTGCAGGGGTGCAGGCGCAGGTGTTTGCCGACCGCAGGACCGCCGAGGCCCGAACGCAGGAGCAGGCCCGGCGACTCGATCGAGCCCGCGGCAACGATCACCCGCGGTGCCGTGACGGTGAATGTCGCCTCACCGACTTTGGCTTCGACGCCGGCTGCCCTGCCGTTCTCGGTGAGGATGCGCTGCGCGAAACAGTCGACGATGACTTCGGCGCCGTGCCCGACCGCATCCTGGAGGTAGGTCTTCAGGGTCGACTGCTTGGCCCCCGACTGGTCACCCCAGCCCATCAGTCCGGCGACAGCCGGATCGTGGAGTTCCGGGTCCCAGTTGCGGTCGACGGTCTGCCAGGACCAGCCGAGCCGGTCGGCTCCGCGGATCATCGACTCCTGAGCAGGGTTGAGCTCCGAACACCTGTCGTTGACCCCGAGCCGTTGCCAGACCGAGTCCACGCAGGCATCGAAGGCGGGGTCTTTCAGGCCGTCGAGACCGTGTTGCCCGGCCCATTCCTCACGGACCCATGGCTTCGGCCTGAGGCAGTTCGTCCAGTTGATGACCGTTCCCCCACCGAGACAGGAGCCAGCCTGGATGCTGACGTTGAAATCCGCCGTGGGAGTCGGGCCGCCACGCCAGTAGAGGCGCTGGAAGCCTCCGAGTTCAGTCTGATCGAAATCGGATTCATTGAAGTAGCCGCCCGCTTCGAGAACGAGAACCTTGAGTCCTGCCTCGGCGAGTCGTGCGGCGATCACCCCACCACCTGCTCCCGAGCCGACTACGACGACGTCGGCTTCGAGCTTCTCACCTTGGCTCGGCCGCAGAGGCACGATCGGCTTGGCGACATCCGGAGGGGCCGAAACCGGCCCGGGAAAGCCGAGTTCGGCCCAGACCGGATTCGGTGGTATGCCGTAGGCGAAGAAGAGCGTCAGGGCCGTCAGGGCCGCGATACCGACCGCCGCGTCACGCGAGGCCAACGAAAGCGTGCGAAGGCTCTGCTCCCGCGACGCCTGGGAGAGTCTCGAAAAGTGTTGCCGCTCCAGAACGTCGAGCAGTTCGGCCAGGCCCTGCACTCGGTCGGACTCCATGCCGCTGATCGCCTCGGCCACCGCGGCGTCCGCACCGAGGTCGGCGGCGCTCCTCCCCCAGGTGCCATGCTCGTCGTCCGATCTCTTGATCGAAGGCACGATCGTGTCGCATACGACGTTCAGGGTTGCCAGCTGTTGTTCGGTCAGCAAGAAGCGCTCTCCTCATCCTCGGTTCGGAATACCGGCGAGTCTAGCCGGAGACGCCGCCAACACCGTGATCTGCATCGCCTCCTACTTGCGGGTCAGGGCGAATGCGGACTCGGTCATGGCCGTCAGACCGCGAGCCCGGAATTGCGGTCCCAGTACGTCGCGCCTCTCGAGCAACTCGAGCTCGAAGCCCGACGAGAACAGGCGTTCCACTTCTTCGTCGGAGACCGCAAACGGTGGTCCGCTCATCAGCGACTGGTCGTAGTCGAAGGTGACCAGCAGAGTCCTGGCGCCTTCGCAGAGGAGCGAATGCAGATGCTCTACATAGCGGGGTCTGCCCTCCTGATCGAGAGTCACCAGGGAGGCCCGGTCGAGGGCCGCGTCGCTGCGACCGGTCAGGTCGGGTGTGATGCTGAAGAAATCGGCGGCATAGATGGTGTAAGGACCGGCTCGGTGACGGTTGAATCGGCCCGGATCGACTCTTGGCGAGAGACCCCTTTCGATGAAGAACTCTTCAACCGCCTGCTCCACGAATTCGACCCCGACGACGCTCCTGGCTCTCTCGGCGAGGAAAGCCATGTCGATGCTCTTGCCACAGAGAGGGACGAGCACCTGCTCCAGCGGTTCGCTCCCCCAGACGCGATCGGCGTACCTGCCGACCAGTTCGTTGACCTCGGTCCGGTGAAAGGCCGTTCTGCCTTCGTCCCAGCGTGACTCCCAGTCAGCCCTTTCCATCGCAGCAACCTATCTGCCGGGAGCCGAATCACACGGCCGGGCGATTCCTGCGCGACTCAGTGGGCCGGGGCAAGCTGGCCGGAGAGTTCTCCGTGGAGCTGTTCGCTGTGGCTGTTCAGCCCGGTGATTTCCAGTTCTATGTCGTGGCGCTGATAGTGGGTGGAGATTGCGTCCAGCGCAGCCACTGCCGATGAATCCCAGAGGTGCGCCCGGGAAAAGTCGATCAAGACGTGAGGCGGATCCTCCGTGTAGTGAAAGCTGTCGATCAGTTCCTGGTCGGAGGCAAAGAAGAGCTCGCCGGTCACCGCGTAGAGGGCCGAGCTGCCGTCCGGGTCCACCACGCGGTCCACATGGACAAGATGGGCGACCCTGCGGGCGAACAGCGCCATCGATGCCAGGACGCCCACACCGACGCCGATCGCAAGGTTGTGGGTGAAGACGGTGGCGCCGACGGTCAGCGTCATGACCACGATCTCACCGCGCGGCATCATCCTCAGGGTCGAAGGCGAGACGCTGTGCCAGTCGAACGTCGAGACGGCGACCAGGATCATTACGGCCACCAGCGCCGACATCGGGATCACCGCGACGACCGAACCGAGTCCGACCACAAGGGTGAGCAGGAATACCCCGGCGCTCAGGGTCGAAAGCCGGGTTCGCGCACGCCCGGCCTTGACGTTGATCATGGTCTGACCGATCATCGCGCAGCCGGCCATACCGCCGAAGAATCCAGTGATCACGTTGGCGATTCCCTGTCCGCGGGCCTCGCGATCCTTGTCGGAGGGTGTCTCAGTGATGTCGTCGACCAGCTTCGCCGTCATCAGCGATTCGAGCAGGCCGACCGCAGCCAGAGTGAGCGAGTAGGGAGCGATGATCACGAGGGTCTCGAGGTTGAACGGCACCGACGGTATCCCGAGGAAGGGCAGCACCGAGGGCAATTCGCCTTCGTCGCCGACGTTGGGCACCCCGATGCCACCGGCCACCACGATCACGGTCAATACGACGATCGCTACAAGAGGTGCCGGAATCGCCTTGGTGAGCCGGGGTACGAGGACGATAAGGGCAAGCCCGCCGGCCACGAGGATCAAGCCGAGCGCTCCGCCTGCCACCAGATGGGGAACCTGGGCCAGGAAGATCAGGATGGCGAGTGCGTTGACGAAGCCTGTCATGACCGACCTGGGCACGAATCGCATCAGCTTGGCGATCCCGAGTCCTCCGAGGGTCACCTGGATGATCCCGGCAAGAACGGTCGCGGCCAGCAGGTATTCGACCCCGTGCTGGTCGACCAGAGAAACGACAACAAGAGCCATTGCGCCCGTCGCGGCCGAAATCATCGCCGGCCTTCCACCTGTGAAGGCGATCGCAACCGCCATCGTGAATGAGGCGTACAGACCCACCTTGGGGTCGACTCCGGCGATGATCGAGAAGGAGATCGCCTCAGGAATCAGCGCCAGTGCGACTACCAGCCCGGCCAGGAGTTCGACTTTCAGCATCTTGCCCGTCATCGCCGGGAGCGGAAAGCGGGCAGGCATGGGCAGGTTCATGTTTGACATTCGGAGCTTTCTGTTTTCGCACCTGAATCAGCCGATCCGTAGGGATCGGCTACCGATGCAAATGTGGTCGTGTTGGAACTGAGGTCAGACGCTTCTCAGTCGGTGGCCCCGGCTTGCGCGGGCGCACCATCACGACGTGCTCTGACTGCCAGACTTCCGTCTGATCTGATCGATCAACCGGACAACAGCGTCAACCCTACTCCAGCGTGAGGGTTTGAATCAAGCCTGACCCCGAGTGACATCGCGCACACATCGCGTGGGCCTCACTCCGCTGCGGACGCCGAAAGCGCCGACAGGGCAATGATTGCGTCGTATCCGCGCTCCTCCGGAACCAGAAGGTGATCGTGGCGCAGTCCCGCGATCACGTTGCAGCTGATTGCCTGCGCGGTAAGGCAGGCGCCCACCGCCGCGGTCAGGCCTACGGCCGAAAGGGCCGACTCGACGCGCAGGGTTATCCAAGCCGCGACGAAGTCGTATTCGAAGTCATGGGAATCGGCATCGTCTTGAAGGATCACTGCACTCATGCCCTCGTCTTCGCGGACGGTCGCGTGGAGTTCGACCGCCGCGAGGTCAAGATCGTCGAGACCGACGAAGACGAAGCGACCCGGCTTCAAGACCGGATTCATCGTTCTAAGCATCGTGTTGAGATCGGATTCAGGCAACTGCGGGCAGTCCTGACGGTCTGAAAGGGGTGGCGATCGAGATCCTCTGCAGCCGGACCCTACAACCAGCGCACACCGATGTCGGCCGACGGGAAGGCGGCCAGGCTGCCGTCGCTCTCCGTAGGATTCCCGGCATGAGCGAAAACTCGAATTCAAGGGACCTGTCCGGCAAGACGATGGTTATTTCCGGAGGAAGTCGCGGAATCGGCCTGGCGATAGCGCTGAAGGCCGCGGCCGACGGAGCCAATGTCGCGCTGCTTGCCAAGACGACCGAGCCTCACCCGAAACTCGAGGGCACCGTCCACACCGCCGCCGCTCAGATCGAAGAGGCCGGCGGCAGGGCACTCGCGATCGTCGGTGATGTGAGAAACGACGATGACATCGCTTCCGCGGTGACTCAGGCAGTCGAGCGCTTCGGCGGAATCGACATCTGCGTCAACAACGCAAGCGCGATCAACCTCGCTCCAACCTCCGAGCTCGCGATGAAGGCCTACGACCTGATGCTGGACATCAACGTCCGTGGCACCTTCGCCCTGAGCCAGGCCTGCCTTCCCCATCTCAAGCAGAGCGAGAACGGTCACATCCTCACCCTCTCCCCCCCGATCAGCCTCGAACCGAAGTGGCTGGCCCCCCATACCGGCTATACGATCGCCAAGTACGGCATGACCCTGGCCGCACTCGGACTGGCCGAGGAGTTGCGCGAGGACGGCGTGGCCTCAAATGCGCTCTGGCCGCGCACCCTGGTCGCAACCGCGGCCGTCCAGAACCTGCTGGGCGGAGACGCCGCGATGAAGATGGCCCGCACACCTGCTGTCTACGCCGACTCGGCCTACGAAATCCTGACCCGAGACAGCCGGGAATTCACAGGCCAGGCAGTGCTCTGTGAAGACGTCCTCAAGGCCGCCGGAGTCTCCGACTTCACCCCCTACGCCGCCGACGGCGCAGGGGCCGATCTCGGAGTCGATCTCTTCGTAGACTCGGTAGACCCGGCCTGAGGCCAGGGTCTTCGAGGTCAGGAATTTGGGTAGAAAACCGCATTCCGGGTAGCTCCAAGGCCTTAGGCTGTTCCCATGGAGGAAGTCCGGGTCATCAGCGATGCGGAACTCAGGACTGTGATCCGGGCCGCGACGCGGGCCCCTTCGTCACACAATACGCAGCCCTGGTTCTTCACCTTCGAAGACGACGTCGTCTCGATCTACGCCGACCGGCTGCGTTCGCTTCCGGCCAACGATCCTTTTGACCGTGAGCTGACCCTCAGCTGCGGGTCGGCCCTGTTCAACCTGCGGGCCAGGCTGGCTGCTCTCGGATTTGAGGCGCGGCCGGAGCTGCTGCCCGAGGGCCCTCGGTCAGATCTGATGGCGAGAATCCCTCTCGAAGCCGTCGCGACCGGGGAGGCCGAGGATGAGGCCCGCCTGGCAGCGAGTATCGAAGAGCGCCGGACGACGAGGGGCGGCTTCACTGCCGTGGCCCCGGATGGCGAGCTGCTCGAGCGGATGCAGGGCGCGGCCGCCATGGAAGGGGCCTGGCTGGAGGTCATATCCGGGCAGCCGCAACGCGAAGCTTTGAGCGAACTGATCGCGACCGGTGATCAGCGGCAGTTCGCCGATCCGACCTGGAGACGCGAGCTCGCATCCTGGATGCACCCCCGGCGCTCGGGTGACGGTCTCGCCGTTGCGGGCTTTTCCCGTCCGATCGCCAAGCTCGTGGTCAGCGTTTTTGACCTCGGCAAGACCACCGGCCGCAGGGACGCAAGGCTTGCCGACGACGCCCCCTACCTGCTTGTGCTCGGGACCGACCTCGACCTGGACGAGGACTGGCTGAAGGCCGGGCAGGCCCTGCAGAGGTCCCTGCTGATCGCTGCTTCGGAGGGCGTCCAGGCCGGTTACCTCAACCAGCCCTGCCAGGTTTCTGACCTCCGGCCCCGACTTCGGGACCTGCTCGCCAATGAAGGTCACGCCCAGGTCGTGATGAGGATCGGCTACCCCGATTCGGAGGTCGATCCCTCGCCCCGGCGAGACGTCGACCAGGTTCTTCAGAAGAACTTCAGGGTGACGAGCAGGTTTTCCTAGGCCGGGCTCGGCTATCTGCCGCTCTCGGTGACAATTATCCTCGGCGCTGGTGCGGGTTCGGAAATTGCCAACCGGATCTGATTCAAACCGGTACTCGTCGCCGGCATGCTCTGCACCGCGGTCGGCCTGCTCCGGTTCACACAGATTCAGACCGACGACACCTTCGTCGGCGGCGCACTCGGCCTTGCGCTTCTTTCGTCACTCGCGGCATCGAAGACCGACAGCGTGCTCAACGCAGCACAGGGCGTTCAGCAGGCCGTGCCCGGAGCGTTGACCGAAGGGTTCCAGCTTGCCCTCCTGGTCGGCTCGGGCTTCGCCCCGCTGGGAGCGGTCATCGCCCTCACCGTGATCCGGACCAAGGACAGCAAGGCGGCGATCAGCGCCGAAGGGCAGACCGAAACGATCGGCTGAACAACCCAGGTCCGGCAGTCGGCTGGATCCTCAGCTTCCGGAGGCCAGCGACCGGGTCTCGGACTCGATCGCAAGACCGCGCAGCATCTTCCTGGAGGCATTTCCGATGGCCGCTGCGAGCACCTTGCCGGTGCCTCGAAATCTCGGCCTGAAGACCGTTTCCCAAGTCACAGTGCAGCCGCCAAATTCGGGCTTCAGGTCGATCCGGACCCGATAGTCGTCGACCGGAATGCCGGACAGAAGGATGTAGGAGTAGCGGTGATCAGGTTCGTTCTCAACGATCTGCTCGCGGATCGTGTTCGGCCCCAGACGAAAGACTCTGATTTCTCCGACACCTTCCGAATCATTCTCGCGTTCGAAATCGACCTTCGAAACCGGAGTCCACTGCTTCCAGTTCTCGCTGCTTCCGATCAGCTCGAAGACAACCTCCCGGGGCGCCTGGATGTTCAAGCTCTCCTCGAGGCAGATCAGGCTCAAGGGTCCGCTCACCACTCCCGGCCGTCGCCGGCCAGACGCTCGACGCCGTCGGTCAATCCGGCAAGCACGGCCTTGCGGATGCGCAGCTTTGTCGCGAGGTGGGCACCCATGTCGATCGTCGCCAGCTCCGAGGCCTTGGCCAGGGCCGCCGCCTGCAGCTCTGCGGGCTCGCTGAGCGCGTCGAGGAAGCCCGCTGCCCTCGCCTCGCCGGGGTCCAAAAGGGTGCCGCTGACCGTGCATATGTCGAAATACCTTCGGGTAAGACGATGCCTCGCCAGTTCGATCGCGAACCACGGCAGAGTCATACCGATGGCAACCTCGTTCAGGCCGATCCTGAAATCTCCGTCGACCCCGATCCGGTAGTCGGCGGCGTTCAGCAGCAGTGCGCCCATCGCGACCGCGTTGCCGTTACATGCGATCACCACGGGATGAGGAAAGCTCAGCATGCGTTCTGCAAGCCTGGCTCCGGAGATCATCATCTCCGGCCAGAGCGACTGCTCGCATCGAAGGTCGAAGCCAGCTGAAAGAGTGCTTTCCCGGCCGGTGAGCAGGGCGACGGCGCCGTCGTTTTCCGCCTGGTCGAGGCGGTCGGCCAGCTCGGAAGTCATCGCCGTCGACAGCGCGTTCACCTTGCCGTCGTCGAGGGTGATGGTCGCGACGCCGCCATCAAGCTTGTACTTCGTCATTTCGGGCATCGGATCAGCATATTCGAGCTTGTGCCGGCGCCACTCGCGGCCCCGGATTGCTCAGCCTTCCAGATCGATCTGCCGCAGCTGCCTCGACATGTCGGAAACCGCGCGCAGGGTCCCCTTGACCGTCCCGGTCACCTTGGAGCGGCCGGAGCGGCCGGTCAGCGGCACCGGCAGTTCTTCGATCCTCCACCCCGCCGCCGCGGCCCTGAGGACCATCTCGAGCGGCCAGCCGCTTCGGCGATCGAGCATCCCGAGGTCGAGCAGGGGCTGTCGTCCGGCCACCCTCATCGGCCCCAGGTCGGTAAATCCGAGTCCGGTCCGCCGACGCAATTCCAGAGCCAGGAGACGATTCGCCAGCCTCGCATGAGGCGGCCAGGCACCCGGCTCCGCCTGTCGCGAGCCCATCACCAGATCAGCTCCCGCTTCGAAACACGCGACCAGGCGCAGCAGGTCCGCGGGGTCGAGTGATCCGTCGCAATCCATGAAGCAGACGACTTCGTCCTGAGCAGCCGAGAGACCGGCAAAACAGGCGGCGCCGAAGCCCCGACGTTCTTCTTTGACGACTTCCGCACCCATCTCGGCGGCGATTTCGCCGGAGCCGTCGGTCGACCCGTTGTCGACGACGATCGCGCGATATCCGTCGGGCATCGCGTCCAAAACACGCGGAATCGCCTCGGCCTCGTCGAGGACCGGAAGGATTACGTCTGGCACTTCAGGCCTCGTCTTCTCCGGTGGTCTGCCTCGATCGGCGCAGCTTGAATGCGTATAGAAGCGCCGAGCCCGTGAAGAGCACCGCACAGATTCCCAGCCATCGGCCCAGGAAAACCCCGATATCGAGGCCGGAACTGGCTTCGTATCGGTCGGCGCTGAGTCCGAGGATCAGCGGGAAGAACATCACCAGGGAGATCGCACACAGGATGAACGGGATACGCAGGTAGTTGATCGCCGGCACACCGACTGCGGCCACCGACTGCGGCTCGACCGCCCGGCTCGTGCGACCGGCGACATAGTTAAGGGTCGAATACAGCGGAAACGCGATCATGTCGTGGGCGACAATCGCCAGGCCGAAGAAGAGCAGGGTGCTTTCGGGCGCAGGTGCCTTGAAGATCATGAAGAAGCCGTAACCGGCGATCGCGAGACTGGCGAAAACGGCCAGAAGGTGAAGCGGTGAAGCCCCGTACGCCTTTCTGAACGAACCGGTCACGCGACTTCGAACTCCATGCTCGAAACCCATTTGGTGCACTGCACCCCCGGCAGGGCGGGCACGATGATCCGAGCCGGGAAACCGTGGTCCATCGAAAGGTCGACGCCGTTGACCCTCAGGGCGAGCAGGCTCCTGTCGTCGTCCACCTGCGCGGAGCTGAGAGTCGCCTCGTTGAAGGAACCCGCCTCCTGCAGCGACTTGACCAGGACACTCGAGGCACCCGGGGCGCCTGCCGCCACCGCGAGATCGCGCAGACGCACACCGGTCCAGGTCTGAGTCGTCGACCAGCCTTCGACGCAGGCGATCGGCAACTCGTAGGTCTGCTGAGGCATGGCCAGCAGCTGCTCGCGAGAGAACGACGCCGTGCCCCCTCCTTTCAGGTCCAGCCTCCAGCCGCGACCGGCCATTTCGGGCGTGATGCCGACCGCATCGGCAGTCTTGTTCACCGGGAAGTCGTTCGGCCCGTCACCGTAATCACGGCCGCGTGGTGCCAGCAGGGCAAGCTGGCGAAACGGCCCGCCGACGGTGGTCTGTCCGAACATCATCAGACCCAGGCCGATCGAGGTCGCGCCGACAGTCGCCAGCATCATCCGGCGCGAAACGGTCGGCGCTGCCGGTTCGAGGGCCGTGGTGCTGTCCTCCCGATACGGCTCGGGCACGGTCTGTCTGAGGCCGTACTTCATGGGACGCAGCACGCCCTGTTCGGCGAAAGACCTGCGCACGGTCGAGAACTTGAGACCGACATGCAGGGCCAGCGCCGCAAGGAAGATGATCGCGGCGTAGTAATGCGACGGGATGAAGCTGAAGTTCCACGGGTAGTAGAGCTGGATGTTCATCAGTCCTGTGAAGAACACGAAGAGCGCGCCACCGACCAGCAGGGCAAGAGAAAGTCTCTCCAGCAGGTGGGAAAGCGACCGCACCGGCGGCCATTCAAAGAGCTTTGGCATGACCGACCAGAGCTTGGCGAAAAGGATCGGAATCGCCGCCACGCCCGAGATCACATGCAGGCCCTGGGTCAGCGCGTAGAGGAAGGGCCAGCCGGCCGGCCAGGAGAACGGAAACAGGCTGAAGCCGAGGCCGCCGTCCGGCAGGAAGCTGTTGTCACCGTAGGCGAGCTGGGAAAGGAAGCCGGTCAGCGCACAGATGATGATCAGCGGCAGCAGTAGCGACCCGAGGAAAGAGCTGAGCCAGGGGCCGCGCAGCGGGCTCTTCCAGAAAGCCGGCCTGGTCGGACCGGGTGGCGGCTCGGACGGCAGGGGCGAGCCGAGCTTCACGGCGTCGCACCGCCGGGGTCGATTCGCTGGATCTGTGCGTCGCTGCGACTGCCGACGAATACGGCTCCATCAGACGGATCCACCGCGACCGTATTCGGCTGCCTGATCGTCGCATAGGTGAAGGTCCGCACCGGCCTGTCGCCTGCGATCGAGTACCCGGCCAACTGGTTGGTCGCGGTCAGGGTGACCCAGAGACGCTTGCGAGGGCGGTCGATCGCGATGCCGTAGGGCGTTCCTGCGGCGGAAACCGCAGCCACCTGTCGGGGTTCGCTTGCGATCAGGAACTTGCGGATCATGTCTCCTTCGGTGTCGGCAACGTAGGCATACTCGCCGATCGCCTCGATGTGGGTTGGTCCGACCCCCGCCGGAGTGGTGCCCAGTGCCTCGCCGGTCGGCGCATCGTAAACCTGCATCACGCGCTCGGCGACCGTCACCACGGCTACGAACCGGTCGCCGGTGGCGGCGATTCCACCGGGTTGCTCGGGTGCCGGGAGCGTTTCGATGACCTGTCCGTCATCGAGCACCGAGACGGTATCTCCGAATTCGTCGGCGACGAAGATCTTTCCGTCAGCGGAGGCGGCGTCATGCGGGTGCTCCCCGGTGGCCACCCTGGTCACCCGTCCCGGGCCGTTCGGGATTTCGAATACCTCGTTCGCGGACTCGGCCGGTACGACTACCCGGCGGCCGTCAGGCGACAGACCGAGGTGCCGGGCCGGATTGGGAATCGGATACTGCCTCGTAATGAAGAGCTTTTCGGGATCCACGAATGCGAGTCGGTAAGGGTCACGAACCGCCACCGCGACCGAGTCCGAACGCGGGTGAAAGATCATCCCCTCGACTCCCACACCGAGGATCTCCACCTCGCCAGCGGGGGTCGCCTCCAGAGCCGGTGATTCGGCTGGCTCGGCGGCCGGCGCGAATCCTTCTTCCACCGATGAGCAGCCGGCCAGTAGCGAGACTGCCGTCAGAGCGGCTGCGATGCCCGGATACCACCTGCCGTGATCATGACCCTGGTTTGCTGCCAAGAGTCGATTCTGGCAGACCGACTCGATGTCCTCGCCTGGCCGGGACCGTTGTAGGCTCGCCCGATGTCGTCAACAGTGCTTGTCACGGGTGGAGAGGGCTTCATCGGCTCGCAGGTCGTAGACCTGCTGATCGAGTCCGGAAGCGCAGTCCGGGTGATCGACAATCAGCATCCGGCGGCCCACAGCAGGAGGCCGGAGTACCTGAACCCGGAGGCCGAATACCTGACCGGCGACATAAGCGACGGAAAAGCCCTCGAGAAAGCGCTCGACGGAATCGACGCGGTCTGCCATCAGGCGGCGATGGTCGGCCTCGGCAAGGACTTCGGCGACGCGGAAGATTACGTGGCCGACAACTGCCTCGGTACCGCACGGCTGCTCTCTGCCCTGTCTCGCAGGGGCTTCGCCGGGCCACTCGTCCTGGCCGGCAGCATGGTCGTCTACGGCGAAGGCAGCTATTCCTGTGCCCGGCACGGAAGCGTCCGGCCCGCGGCCAGATCGCGTGACGACCTCGAGGCCGGCCTCTTCGATCCGCTCTGCCCCGAATGCGGAGAGCGACTCTCGCCGCACGCGGTACCGGAGGCGACTCCGGCCGACCCGCGCAGCGTCTACGCGGCGAGCAAACTCCATCAGGAACACCTCTGCGGGCTGTTCGCCCGTGAGAACGCGGGGGTCAGCTACACCGCGCTGCGCTACCACAACGTCTACGGACCGCGGATGCCACGCGACACCCCCTACGCAGGGGTGGCCAGCATCTTCCGGAGTTCGCTTGAAGCGGGCCGCTCCCCGGCGGTGTTCGAAGACGGACGGCAGATCCGCGACTTCGTCCATGTGAGTGATGTTGCCCGGGCGAACCTGCTCGCCCTGTCAGCGCCCCCCGAGCGAGCGGGTGTCTACAACATTGCCAGCGGCCGTCCCCGCCCGCTGATCGACATGGCACGCCTACTGTCAGAAGCCGCCGGACCGGACGCGCCCGAACCGACAGTCACAGGACAATTCCGCCTCGGCGACGTCCGCCATGTATTCGCTGACGCAACCCGGGCGCGGGAGCAACTCGGCTTCGAGGCCGAAGTTGATCTCGAAACCGGAATGCGCGAATTCGCCACCGCCGAGCTCAGGTGATTCACCACATCGTGTAGTACAGGACCTCGATCACCAGGGCCTGGGCGGCGAGCGCCACAAGGACCGGTCGCATGTGTCTTTCAGGCAGTGCCCGCGCAGCAGCAAGGCAGGCCATCGGGAGGAAGAAGATCCAGATTCGCTCGGTCTCGGCCTTCGTATAGCCGACCAGGACGGTCAGGAGGATCGCCACAGCCAGGGCGACGGCGGTGATCTCCCTGCTGCCCAGTGATCGCGACGCATACCAGGCGATCGGCCCCAGCATGAACAGGAAAGCCGCAGGGGAACCGAAGAAGTAGAAGAGGTAGGGCCTGATGTCGGCGACACCCTTGAAGTAGCGGTCATGGGTGGCCTCAATCGAAGCGAGCACGTCGAAGCCGGTCAGCACAGCCAGAAGTCCGTAGAAGGCCAGGAGCGCGACGCCGCAACAGACCGCAGCGAAGGCCATGCCGCGTAAGCCGTCGCGACGCCAGCGGACCAGCCCGGCCCAGCCGCCGACCACCGGCAGCGCATACGAGAAGAACGACGCAAGAGCGAGGGCGACCGCTCCGAATACGACCCCGCGAGCTCGTTCCGAGAGCAGGAAGAAGGCCGCCACCAGAGCCAGTGTCGCGAAAAGCGCGTCAGCCGTCGTCGCCCCGTAGATCAGTGCGGTCGGAGCAAATATCGAAAGCATCGCCGCCAGTCTGGCCGTCCGCTCGTCATAGAGGCGCCGGCCGAGCAGGTAGATCAAGGGCGACAGCACTGCTCCGGCCGAGATGGTCAACGCCGACATCAACTCGGGGGTATCCAGCCCGAACAGGTCCAGGAAAATGACCAGTCCCGGCGGGTGCCCGGCGACGTGGAGCGGCAGAGTCGGAACGAGTTCGGCGAAGTTGTCGAGAAAGGAGCCCACCCCCATCTTCAGCTCCTCCATGGCGGCGAGGTATTCGAGTCTTCCCGAGCTGACGGGGCGCACGACATTCGGGGCGTACCACGCCTCCGGTCCGATTCGGGCCAGGTTCAGGGCGAGGCGTGAGAAGAGGGCCAGGCCGAACAGAGCGAGGCCGAAAGCCCATACCGGCCATTCGCTCCGGTAGAGGTAGAAGGCCGCCCCCAGGGAGACCGCCAGCCCCGCGGTCGCGGCCACGAGCCAGCTGCTGAAAACGGGATCCCAGAAAAGCATCAGCGGCTGAGCCGGCGCCCCCCAGTCCAGGCCGGATTCACGGGCCACGAGCCCGACCGCGATCGTCGCCGCGACGAGCCCGGTCACGATCCACGGCACGAGGTCGCCACTGGCGGGCGGGCGGTCCTCCTCCCCGGGCCGCGGGAGGCTCAGACTCGAACGAGCTCGACGAACCAACGCTGTCCGATCGGCCACACTTCGGAAACCGTCAGGTCCGTGTCGGCGGTGATCGACTCGATCCCGTCAACGCCCACCCAGGCCCACGGAAACCATTCGCTGACGTCGTCTGAGCCCTCGAGCCGCAGATTCAGAACCCTGGTTTCCGACCCCGGGGGCTCCAGTTCGACCAACGCGCTCCCTCCGGGCCGCAGCAGCTCTGCAGTTCGCCGGAGCAGTTTGCGTGGCTCACCGGAAATCCCGATGTTTCCGTCGAGCAGCAGCGCCGTCTGCCAGACGGCTTTCGCGGTCAGGTCGAAGACCGAACCGTGGATCACCGTCCCGCCGCGCGAACGCGCTACCTCGACCGCAAGGCCGGAAACCTCGATCCCGGTCGAATCGACGCCCCGGTTGCTGAGCGCAACGAGATGGCGACCGGCACCGCAGCCGATATCGAGCACGGGTCCGACCGCCCTCTCCAGCAACAGCTCTTCGTCGCTCGGTGCCTCGGTGAGCCACCGGTCGAGTGGCAGTCGGCGTCGCGCCCCGTTCTGGTCAACGGCATGGAAGGACGCCGGGTCGTCCGACGAAAGCAGGTGGTTCAGACCGCGCTCGTATATCTCGTTGGCAGTCGGGCGAGTGATCGCCTCCGGTCCGGTTCCTTCAGGCACGCGCAATCTCCACTCTGCTCAGCGCCTTTGCGAACCGCCCGTCCGGACACTCGGCAGCCACCCGGACTGCGTCCTCGAAATAGTCGACATCGCTCAGGAGCGGTAACTCGCTGACCGACATGCCGAGCTCACGCATTCGGGCAAGTTGCTTCTCTCCTGTAGTTGCTTCGCTCATCGGCACTCCCTCGAATACGCCTGTTCGCCGGCCGTCGAATCCGATTGCCCAGTAGCCACCGTCGAAACATAGCCCGAGGACACCGTCGTTGTGTGATTGCCCGAGTCGGGATAGGGCGTCTTCGAGCAATTCGGTATTCACCTGAGGCGTATCCATACCGATCAGGAGGGCCGGAGCACTGACCGTGGAGAACGCGGCGGCAAGCCTCTTTCCAAGCTGTCCGTCGACCTGGGGAACCACCTCGAAGCCCTCGGGCAGCCACTCTCCGGGCTCTCCTTCGAGAGCCAGTGTCCGGCCGCCGCATCGGGTTGCTGCGACCGTCTCGAGCGTGTCGGCCAGGGCTGCCTCAGCCAGATCTGCGGCCTGGGACGCGCTGCAGGGCGGGCTCAGTCTGGTTTTCGACCGTCCGGGAACTGGTGCTTTGGCGATCACGATGATTCGAGCTTCCACCGGCGGATCCTCGCAATTCCGGCAGCCCGGCAGCGACCCGGCTTCGCCAGCCGGCCGTTTCTGGAGCTACGGGGAAGGTGCTGCGCGTGCTCGGAGGTTTACCGCCCCGACTCTCACGGGTAAGCTGGGCAAAGGAGAACGGCCCAGACACTTCCGAGCATTGGAGAGACTATGAGCAGCTACGCAGTGGTGAACCCGGCGACGGGCGAGAAGGTAAAGGAATACCCGCAGATCAGTGACGCAGAGCTCTCCGACGCTGTCGCCGGGGCAATGGGCGCCTTCGAGAACTGGTCGATGGAGACGTCGGTTGCCGAGCGCGCCGCGATGGTCCAGAAGGTCGCCGACGCCCACACTGCCCGGCGAGAGGAACTTGCACAGATCGCGGTTCGCGAGATGGGCAAGCCGATGGAGCAGGCGCTGGGCGAGGTCGACTTCTGTGCCGACATCTACGGCTACTACGCCGAGAACGCCGAGGAATTCCTCAAGGACGAAGCGATCGACCTGATGAGTGACGAGGGCACAGGAATCATCCGGCGCAGCCCGGTCGGACCCCTGATCGGGATCATGCCGTGGAACTTTCCTTACTACCAGGTGGCACGCTTCGCCGGACCGAACCTGGCCCTGGGAAATACGATTTTGCTCAAGCCGGCCGGTCAGTGCCCGGAGTCGGGCCTGGCGATCCAGTCGATGTTCGACGACGCCGGCTTCCCGGAAGGCGCCTACTCCACGATCTTCGCTTCGAACGAACAGATTGCTGAGCTGATTGCCGATCCGAGGATCCGCGGAGTCTCACTTACCGGTTCGGAGCGCGCTGGCGCCGCGGTCGCCGAGATCGCCGGACGCAACCTGAAGAAGGTCGTGCTCGAACTGGGAGGCTCCGATCCTTTCATTCTGCTCGGTACCGAGAACCTCGGAGAAGCGGTTGAAGCGGCCGTCGGAGGACGGCTCGACAACAGCGGCCAGTCCTGCAATGCCGCCAAGCGATTCATCGTCCACGAAGATTTGTACGACGACTTCCTCCAGGCATTCGCCGAAGGCATGAGCGCAGCCGTGCCATCGGATCCGACCTCGGAGGATTCCGAGATGGGCCCGCTCTCCTCCTCCCAGGCCGCCGACCGCCTCCAGGAGCAGCTGGACCGGGCCGTAGCGCAGGGGGCGCGAGTCGTCGCCGGTGGCGAGAGGCGGGACAACTTCTTCCCCAGCACCGTCCTCACCGAAGTCACCCCTGACAACGACGCCTACGGCGAGGAGTTTTTCGGACCGGTTGCGATGGTCTTCAAGGTCGCCTCCGAAGACGAGGCGATCAGGCTGGGCAACGACACCGACTTCGGTCTGGGCTCATACGTATTCACCGACGATCCGGATCAGGCGATGCGGGTAGCCGACGGACTGGATACCGGCATGGTCTACGTCAACGGGGTCGGTGCGGACAGCGCCGAGCTTCCGTTCGGAGGGGTCAAGCGTTCCGGCTTCGGTCGCGAGCTCGGTCGCTACGGGATCGAGGAGTTCGTCAACAAAAAGCTGATCCGGGTCCTCAGCTAGAGGCCCGCCGAAGTTGATCAGGGGCCTCCCCGGGCCAAGCCGAGAAGGCCAGAAGCACGCCGATCAGAGTCAGACCGGCCAGCAGACCGGAGGTCGTCGCCAGGCCGAAGGCCTGCCCGGCCAGGCCGGCTGACGGATAGGTGACGAGCCAGAAGAGATGGGAAAGAGAGAACTGGGCGGCGAAGAGGGCCGGCCTGCCTGCGGAGCCCGCCGAGCGCCGGATAAGGCGCCCGGCCGGAGTCTGGACCATCGACATACCCACCCCGAGGACCAGCCAGCAGACGAGCAGGGGCAGATAGGCATTGACGAAGACCCCCGCCGAGAGACCCGCCACCAGCAGGCAACCACCCGCCAGCATCACTGACCTGTCTTCCACGCGTCGCAGCAACGCAGGCAGCAGCAGCGCGGCGACGATCGATCCCACTCCGGCCGCCGCGAATCCCCAGGCGACAGCAACATCGTCGAGACCGAAGTCTTCCTTGACGTAGACGACCGTATTGACGAGGACCATTGCGCCTGCCGCAGCGACGGCGAGGTTCAGCGCGAAAAGGCCACGAAGACGCGGAGTCGTCAGGTACCGGCGGATGCCTGCTGCGCTTCGGCGAAGCAGTCCGCCGAAGTCCTGGCTTGACCCGGGCTGAGGAATCACCGTCAGGGCAACGATCGAAGCCGACGCGAGGAAGGCGGTTCCGTTCAGGGAGAACAACGCGTCGTAGCTGACCCAGCCCAGCAGGGCAGCAGCGAGGACCGGACTCAGCAGTGCTTCGAGGTCGTAGGCGAGGCGCGAGAGCGACAGTGCCTCCGTGTAGGTGTTCGCATCGGTGAGCACGTCCGGGATCACCGCCTGGAAGGTCGGAGTGAATCCGGCCGAGCAGGCGTTGAGCAGGAATATCAAAGCGAAGACCTGCCAGATCGAATCGACGAAAGGGATCAGCAGAACCATCCCTGCCCGGCAGAGATCCAACCCGACCAGGAGGCGCCTGCGCGAAACGTTGCGCGTCAACGCCGCCACTACGGGCGAGACCGTGACGTAGGCGAGCATCTTGAGCGCCAGAGCAAAGCCGAGCACCACCCCCGCGTCGTCACCAGCCAGGTCGAATGCGAGAAGAGCGAGCGCCACGGTAGAGAGCCCCGTCCCGATGAGAGCGATTACCTGGGCCGAGAAGAGCCTGCGATAGACGGGATCACCGACGGGTCGCAGCAGTTCGCGCATCCAGGCAAAGTAGTGCAACCCGCCAAACTTGACTATCCCCCCACATCTCCGACCGCGCAGGTATCGTTCGCGCTCCAGTCACCAGATTCTTGACCGAGGGAGTGAGAGATGAAAACCGAAGCTGCTGACCGTCCGGGCTCGATCGCGATCGGACTCAAGGCTTCCTGATGGCTGAGCCGACCTTCGTACAACTCGATCCTCAGCCGCTCGACCGCTACCGCGATGTGATGGACAGCGAATTCGACCGGATCCGCGGGATTGCCGACTTCGCAGCAGGCCACTTCGAAGGGCGCACCGTCTGGCATGTCAACTCGACCCGCCTCGGCGGAGGTGTGGCCGAGATGCTGCGCAGCTTCCTCCCCTACGCAAACGACTCCGGCGTCGATACACGCTGGGTCGTACTCAGTGAGCGGCCCGAGTTTTTCTCGATCACAAAACGCCTCCACAACAAGCTTCACGGTCACCCCGGTGACGGCGGCTCGCTGGGTCCCGCCGAGCAGGAGGCCTACGAGGAGATCCTCGAAGACAGCGCCCACCACCTGACCGACCTGATCAAGCCGAACGATGTGGTCTTCCTTCACGACCCCCAGACGGCCGGGCTCATCCCCGCGGTGAAAGCCGCCGGCGGAATCACCATCTGGCGCTGCCACATCGGCCTCGAAGTCGCCAACGAGCACGTTGACGAGGCGGTCAGGTTTCTCGCGCCCTACGTTGAACAGGCAGATGGTTTCGTCTTCTCGCGTGGGGCATATCTGTGGCCACAGCTGCCGGCTGACCGGGCCCATCTGATGGCACCGGCGATCGATGCCTTCTCACCCAAGAACCAGGATCTCGACGACGAAACCGTCTCCGCCATCCTCGGCGTTATCGGTTTGTCCGGCGAAAAGCCGGCCGAAGCGCCGCACTTCATCCGATCGGATGGCAGCGACGGCATCGTCGAGCATTCGTCACAAGTGACTCAGACGGAGCAGCTGCCCGAAGACGCGACGCTGATCGCACAGATCTCGCGCTGGGACGTTCTCAAGGACCACGAAGGCCTGCTCGAATGCTTCGCCGAGTACCTGCCTGACACCGATGCCCACCTGGCCCTGATCGGACCCTCGAGCGAAGGCGTTGCCGATGACCCGGAGGGGCCAGCCGTCCAGGCCAGGATCATGGAGGCCTGGGAAGCCCTGCCCGACGATCTGCGCAAACGGGTTCACATCGTCGCCCTGGCAATGGACGACTTCGACGAAAACGGGGCGATGGTCAACGCGATCCAGCGCCGGGCCGACATCATCGTGCAGAAAAGCCTGGTCGAGGGCTTCGGCCTGACCGTCTCCGAGGCCATGTGGAAAGCGAAGCCGGTCGTGGCGAGCGCAGCCGGCGGCATCAAGGATCAGGTCATCGACGGTGAGACCGGAATCCTGATCGACGACCCGGCCGACCTCAAGGCCTTCGCGGTTGCTCTGAGGAAGTTGGTGGAAGACCCCGAGCTGGCCGCAAAAATGGGAGCAGCCTCACGCAAGCGCGTCGCCAAGCACTTCCTGGCGGCATCAAGGGTCGCGGACTACGTTGCCCTGATCGGGCTGGTCGAGACGACTGCAGACGCAAACCGGCCCTGAGTCCGGCCCTGGACCGGGGACGGTCAGTCGCTGCCTCTGGGTACCACGACCAGGGGGCAGGCCGAAGCGCGCATCACCTTGAGCGAAACCCCGCCGAGCATGACTCTCAGCAGCGGACCGTAGCCTCGCGAGCCCAGGACCAGCAGATCCAGGTCCTGGGAAGCCTTGGTCAGGCAGTCGGCCGCGTCGCCGGCCTGGACCTCGACGTCGATCTCCAGATCTGAAGCCTCGGCCGCATCGGCCAGCGAGGCTTCGATCTGCTCGGTGATCAGCTGCTCGGAGTCGCGTCCGGTGCGGCCGATGCGACCACCGGGACGACCCTGGGGTACCGCACCGATGAGTCGTATCGATGCATCCAGTTCGACTGCGATCTTTTCGCCGAAACTCAAGGCGATCCCGGCTTCCGGGCTGCCGTTATAGCCGACGCCGATCCTTCGAAGAACCCCGACAGGCTGCGTCGAGTAACCCCGCGGCGCGGCGATCACCGGGCATTCGGACCCCGAAGCCAGTCGAGCACCTACATCACCCATCAGCACCCTGCCGATCGGTCCACGGCAGCTCGAGCCGATCACGATCGCCGAAGCATCTGTATCCCGGGCGCTCCGGGTCAGTCCGGCCGGCGGTGAAAGACCGATCAGACGATGAGGGGTGAACTCCACCTCGAGTTGCCCGGCCGCCAGCTCGAACATGCGCTCAAAGTAATCGGCCGCCTCACGCTGTTCGTCGACGGATTCGAACGCGCCGCCGGGAACCCCGCCCGGCAGGACCGCAACCACGTCCAGCGCCGCACCCGTCTCGGCGGCAAGCAGTCGCCCGAGCTTCAAGGCGTCCAGCGCCTCCTTCGATTCGTCTATGCCAACCACAAGGGACTTCATGCCAGTACAGCCTAGGCGCTGGGGTGCCCGTTCTGATTCACTGCCGCAGTGAAGGCAATCCAAATAGCCGGCGTGCACAAGTCTTTCGGCCCGGTGAGCGCGGTCGCCGGACTCGACCTCGAGGTGCCCGAAGGGATCTGCCTGGGACTGCTCGGCCCGAACGGCGCCGGCAAGTCGACGACCATGCGACTGCTCACCGGGCAGTCGATCGCCGATTCAGGAGAGATCAATGTGCTCGGCTACGACCTGCCGGCAGACTCCAAGCAGGCGCGGGCCGAGATGGGTGTGGTCCCGCAGCTTGACAACCTGGATATCGACGTGACGGTCGAGCAGAACCTGAACGTTTTCGCACGGCTGTACCGGGTCGAAGACGTCCCGGCGGCGGTAGACCGTGCTCTCCAGATCGCCCGCCTGACTGATCGACGCGACTCCGCCGTGGACAAGCTCTCTGGCGGGATGCGTAGACGGCTCTTGCTGGCCCGGGGCCTCGTGCATGAGCCGAAACTGCTGCTGCTCGACGAACCCACGGTCGGCCTCGACCCCCAGATCCGGACCGAACTGTGGTCCCTGATAGACGCACTGCGCTCCCGCGGGACGACGATCCTGATGTCCACCCACTACATCGAGGAAGCCGAGAGGCTGGCCGACGAAGTCGCGATCATGGCCGACGGAAAGATCATCGCCAGGGCCCGGCCTGACCAGTTGATCGCGGAGCATGCCGGCGAAACCACAGCCGAGATCTACGCTTCTCCGCAAGATCTGGCCGCCATCCGCAGCTCGGCCGAGGCCTCCGGACTCTCCGTGAGGCCGGCCGGACCTGCGATCGCGATCGTCGGCGTCGAACGGGCCGGCGAATGGCAGATCCCCGAGGCGGCTGTGCGGAGAGCCAGCTCGCTCGAGGACGTCTTCGTCCTGCTCACGGGAGAAGAGGCCGAGTGAAACAGCCCGTGGGACGACTCGAGTGGGTGGCGATCGGTGCCGTTATGGGCCGGGAGTTCGCGAATTTCCGCACTTTCTGGCGCTCGACAGCGTTCACCAGCGTGCTCGAGCCGGTCGTCTACCTGCTCGCCTTCGGCCTCGGACTCGGGGCAACGCTGGTCGATGACGTAGGCGATATTCCCTACGTCGAATTCGTGGGAACCGGAATCGTGGCCACGGCGGTTATTTTCTCTTCAGCCCTGCCGGCGATGTTCGGGACCTTCGTCAAGCACCGCTTCCAGCGAACCTACGATGCGATCCTCGCGGCGCCGGTGGACGTCGAGGAACTCGTCACCGGCGAGATGCTCTGGATCGGCATCCGAGCCGGCTTCTTCGGCTGCTTCCCCCTTCTCGTCACGATGCTCTTCGGGCTCGAGCCCGTCCCGACGATGCTGCTGGTACCCCTCTACGCCTTCATAACCGCACTGGGCTTTGCTGCCTTCGGGATAACGATGGCGGCGACGGTGTCGAAGATCGACCAGTTCAACTACGTGACGACTCTGTTCATCACCCCGCTCTTCCTGGTCGCCGGAACCTTCTTCCCGATTTCAGAACTGCCCGAGGGTTTCCAGATCGCGGCCCAGTTCAACCCGCTCTACCAGCTGGTCGAGCTGGTTCGCAACGCCTGCTTCGGACTGGAAGCCGTTGATCTGCTCCGCTTCAGCGGGCTGCTCGCCTTCTCCCTGGTCATGTGGCGCCTGGCCGTCCGGCGCCTGGCGATGCGGCTGATCGACTGATGGCGACAGCGACGACATCTTCAGGCTCGGTCCCGGCAGAAGCTGCGAGGCGCCGCACCTTCGCCATCATCTCGCACCCCGACGCCGGCAAGACGACGATGACCGAGAAGATGCTGCTCTTCGGAAACGCCCTGGTCGAGGCCGGGGCAGTGGTTTCGAAGAAGGACCGCCGTTCGACGGCATCGGACTGGATGGACCTCGAGAAGCGTCGGGGGATCTCGGTTTCGTCGACGGTGCTGCGCTTCGAGCATGACGGCAAGGTGATCAACCTTCTCGATACACCCGGTCACAGCGACTTCAGCGAAGACACGCTGCGGGTGATGTCGGCCGTCGACGGAGCGGTGATCCTGATCGACGCCGCCAAGGGAATCGAGAGCCAGACCCTGCGCCTGTTCGAGGTGGCCCGCAGTCGCGGGATTCCGCTGATCACCTTCATCAACAAGTGTGACCGGCCCGGCATCGAACCGCTGGAGCTGCTCGACCACATCGAATCGACCCTCGACCTGATGCCGACGGCGATGACCTGGCCGGTCGGGGATCCCGGCGAACTACTGGGAGTCGTCGACCGGCGCGACCAGAGCTTCCATCGCTTCGAGCGCAGTCCCGGCGGCCGCTCGTCCGAGGGCGGCGAGATACTCACCCTCGATCAGGCCTTCGACCCCGAGGAGCCCGCCTGGCAACGGGCCCGCGAGGAACTCTCCCTGCTCGAGGCCGCCGGACATGAATTCGACCCGGAGGGAGTCGAAACGGGCATCTCGACTCCGGTCTATTTCGGCTCCGCATTGACCAACTTCGGGGTTGAACTGCTGCTCGAGGCTGTTATCTCCCTCTCCCCCGCCCCATCGGCACGCGAGGACCGAGATGGCTCCTGGCGCCAACTGGACGACGACTTTTCCGGGCTTGTCTTCAAGGTTCAGGCAAACATGGACCCGCGTCACCGCGACCGCAACGCCTTCATCCGTATCTGCTCCGGACGTTTCGATCGTGGCATGAAAGTCGTCAACGCCCGGACCGAAAGGCCGATCACCCTCAACTACGCATCCGAGAGTTTCGGCCGGCAGCGTGAGACCCTCGAAGAGGCCTTCCCCGGCGACATCATCGGCATAGTCAACGCTGCGGATCTGCAGGTCGGAGATACGGTCTTTGACGGAAAGGAAGTCCGTTTTCCGGCACTTCCGACCCTTGCGCCAGAGCACTTCATCAGGATCCGGAACGCCGACGCCAGAAGGCACAAACAGTTCAACCGTGCGCTTTCACAACTGGCGGAGGAAGGTGTCATCCACGTACTGACCCAGGACGGCGGACGCGACCCGATGCCGGTTCTCGGAGCAGTCGGCCGGCTGCAGTTCGAAGTCGCGATCGAGCGCATGTCGACAGAATTCGGGGTTGAAGTGCTTTCCGATGAAACCAACTGGAAGCTCGCGCGCCGCACCGATGAGCAGGGAGCCGAAGAGATC
The DNA here is from genome assembly GCA_963709375.1 of uncultured Solirubrobacterales bacterium. Classification (GTDB taxonomy): domain Bacteria; phylum Actinomycetota; class Thermoleophilia; order Solirubrobacterales; family 70-9; genus 67-14. Next base: position 85,990 of record CAVPWA010000008.1, on the reverse strand, counting down.
CGCCAAGGTGGTTTCGCCGAGGTCCGGACCCGGACCGACGGCATGATCTTCGCTCTCTTCACGAACCAGTTCCAGGTGGACAGGCTGGAGCGGGACCGGCCTGAACTCCGGCTGGATCGCCTGGTCGGCTGATCAACCCCGCACCGGGCGCGACTGCCTCGCCCGCCCCGGACCGCCGTTCCCTCGCCTCAGATCAAGCCGCCGAGGGCGTCCCCGAACCAGACCGCGAACAGGCCTGCCGCCAGGCTGAGGCAGACGTTCAGAACGGCAAGACGGTTCATGCCCTGACCGGCCAGGCTGTAACTCTGCAGGACCCAGGTGCTGAAGGTGGTGAAGCTTCCGAGGAGTCCGAGCGAGAGCAGCAGCAGCAGATCGCCGGAGACCCCGGCCCCGACCAGCAAGCCGAGCAGCAGGGCGCCGAGCAGATTCACGACGAGGGTCCCGATCGGGAAAGCGGCGCCTGGCCCGGAGCTCAGCTGCGCGTCAAGGAGGACACGACAAGCAGCCCCGAGCCCTCCGAGCACGGCGATCCCCAGGTAGAGAGACAGGCTCAAGTGCTCGTCTCCGGCTTTCTGGCCAATCGTGCGCTCAACGGAACTGCGAGCAGGCCGAGCGAGACGCTGGCCAGCGCGTACCCGACGGCCAGCTGAAAGGCGCCGTCTTCGATCATGTAGAGGAGTTCGAGCTGCAGGGCCGAGAAGGTGGTCAGTGCCCCGCAGAGGCCGGGGCCGAGAAACGGCCTGACATAGCCGGCACCCGACAGCGGCCTGTCCATCCGGGCAACGAAGTAACCGAGCAGCAACGCTCCGACGAGGTTCGCAGTGAAGGTGGCCCAGGGCCACTCGCCCGCCTCCGGAGGCCAGAGATCAACGATCTGGGCGCGCAGTACGGCCCCGATCATGCCGCCGAGGAATACTGCGGCGATCTCTCGGGGGTCTACCCGCATCGGCACAAGCATATTGCCCGCCTGCGGAGGTCGGCCCACTCTTGTATGTGCATTTCATTAGCAAATGGTCTATGCTGCTCAAAGTTCAATAACCGATACGCCGAGTTTCCGGCAGCCTTCGGGCCCGGAAAGCGGGGGAACCATGTTTTTGGGGCGAATCCACCGGTTCAGGTGGGAGCGCAAGCTCTTTGAGCGCCAGCCCGTCAGCTAACCCCGCAGGCAGACAAGGAGTTCGGCATCAAATGACCTACCCCACACCGCTTCTGGCGGCGAAATTCAAACGTTCCGGCCTCGCAGCGGCTACGGCTCTCGCGCTGTCAGCTTTCGCACTGCTCGGACTCGGCACGGCCGACCGGGCCGAGGCATGTGTTTCCGCGTCCAGCGGCGGACTCAACCTCTCGAGCGGCAAGTGCAAGACCTTCAAGAAGGCCCGCCTGGTCAATGGCAAGGCGATCGCACCGGCCTCCGCCCCCGCCCGCGTCAAGAAGGTAATCCGTTGGGCCAACCGGATCCGCAACAAGCCGTACATCTACGGTGGCGGCCACGCCAGCTTCCGGTCTGCCGGCTACGACTGCTCCGGCGCCGTCAGCTACGCGCTGCGTGGTGGCCGCTTCGTCAGCAGCCCCATGGCTTCCGGCGGCTACATGAACTGGGAAAACCGTGGCAAGGGCAAGTGGATCACGGTCTACTCCAATCCCGGTCACGCCTACATGGTCGTGGCAGGACTGCGCTTCGATACTTCGATGACGCCCGGTGACGGACCCGGCTGGAGCAAGAGCATGCGCTCGACTCCCGGCAGCTTCAGTGCCCGCCATCCCGGCAGGTTCTAGCGCTCAGACCTTCCTCCCCCAGTGGCAGCGCGCCCCGGCCCCCTCCGGGGCGCGTTGCGTTTAAGCGCTCTCAGAGACCAGGGCCGAAGCTTTCAGGCGCTGACCGGCACCGCTTGGTCGGCTGGCAGGTCGCCCGGCTGCCCTTCGGAGCGGCGATGCACCGACATCATGAGGCCGTCGCGGGGGCGCAGGGTGATCGCAGCTTCAGGCTCCACGACAGCGCCGCGGGGCAGATCGAAGGCCAGGCGGCGGCTGATCATCGCGGCCAGGAGGGTCGCCTCGACGATCGCGAAGGTCGAACCGACGCAGATCCGCCTGCCTGCGCCGAAAGGCATATAGGCCTGCCGGGGCCTTCCTTTCGAGTTGGCAGGTAGAAAGCGTTCGGGATCGTAGCCCTCGGGGTTCGGCCAGAGCTTAGGATCGCGGTGAATCATGGTGATCAGAACCATCATGCTCGAGCCGGCGGGAATGTGAAAACCACCGATCTCGTCGTCCTCGATCGCCCGTCGCCCGACCATCCAGACGGGCGGCCTGATGCGCATCGCTTCTTCGACGCAGGCACGCGTCCAGGGCAGTCGCTCGACGTCTTCGATAGTCGGCGTGCGATCCCCCAGCACCGAGTCGACCTCGTCGAAAAGGCGTTGCCTGGCCCAGCTGTTGAGTGAGAGCTGCTGCCAGGTCCAGGAAAGCGCATTCGAAGTGGTTTCATGGCCGGCCAGCATGAAGGTCATCAGTTCGTCGCCGATCTGCTCCCTGGACATCGCCTCGCCGGTCTCCTCGTCGCGGGCCGACAGCAGCAGTCCGAGCAGATCGTCGCCGACGTCGCCCCGGGCCTCACGTTCCTCGAGGACCTCGTCAATCACCTTGCGCAGTTCACTGAGAGAGCTCTGGAAGCGCCGCCCCTCGGGATTGAGCGCTATCGCTCGCTCGAGGTTCATGCCCGGCAGCATCGAAGCAACAAACGTCGGCAGCCGGCGGGCCATCCTGGTTCCGAGTTTCAGCGCGTCGTTCATGGCCGGCCCCACTCGTGCCGCCGTCTCGCCGGTCAGGTCGGCACCGAACAGGGCCCTGCCGACGACGTCCAGCGTCAGCTCCATCATCGCGCGGTTCACATCGAGCTCCTGCCCCGACGCCTCCGGGACGAGCGGGCCAGAGTCGAGCGCGTCAGCGGTGGCCGCCGTCATGTGGCCGGTGAAGGCGCTCAGGTATCGCTTTGCAAACATCGGCTGGACCAGCTTGCGCTGCCGGCGCCATAGCTCCCCTTCACTGGTCAACAGGCCCTCGCCAAGCACAATGCGCAGAAGTTCGTATTCGATCCCCTTGCCGTAGTTGTCCTGGTTGCTCACCAGGACGTGCCGGGCGGCCTCGCTGCCGCTGATCGCGACGATGTGCCGGCCCCGGGCGTGAGTGCTCGCAACCTCGCCATATTCGGAAGCCATCTTGCAGAGAGGCTTCATGAAGTCACGAGTGGTCTCCAGCACGAACCTGGCGTTGTCCAGACCGCGCGGACCGGGTGGCAGCCGTTCGCTCATGCCATTTCCGGATCGGCGATCCGGGATGCAAGTCGCAGCAGTTGGCCACGTACCTGCAGCCACTCGGCATCTCCGTCCCGCAAGGGGGTCATCATGGTCAGCGCAAGGCCGCGCACCGCTGACACAGAGGTCGAGATCAACGCGGCGAAATCGGGATCATCGCGGACTTCGGGCAGCAGGTCACCGGCACTGTTGAGGATCAGAACCTCGACATCCCGGTTGAGGGTGAGCACGGCTGCCTGGAGATCGCTATCGGTACGGGAAGCCAGGTGGATCTCGACGGCGGCCGCGAAAGTCGGACCGCGGAAGACGACGAAGAGCCGATCGAGAATCGACCCGAACCTCTCCATCATGTCGCCGGAAACGGTTGAGGTGGCGACGAACTCTTCGGCCAGCCGGGCGCTCGCATAGCTGAGCGCCTCCACGCTGAGGTCGGCCCGAGTCCGGAAATGGTGCTGGAGGGCGCCCAGGGAAACTCCGGCCCTCTCCGCAGCCAAACGGGAAGATGTACCTGCGTAGCCCCGCTCCACGAGCAGGCCCAGCGTCGCCTCGAGCACCGCCTTTCGGGTCGCCGCCGTCCGCTCGCTCTGCTGCCTTCTGCCTTCTGCCATTGCCGCAAAGGTACCAGTCGGTCAACCGACTGGTAAGTGGGCCATCCCGTCGCGCCCGCCTGCGACGAAGAATCGTCCAGGTCGGCGTCGGCGACCCGCCGGACATGCGTCGCAGGCGACTGTGATGCCACAAACCTGTGCGCGGCTGTGAAAGAGTCCTGAAGGCGTGGGGATACCGGACTCGATACACAGGACCAGAAGCCGTCGGCAGATGATCTGGCACGGTCTCGTCGTCGTGCTAATCGATGCGGCAACCCTTCTGCTGCTCGCCGCAGTGCTCTCGGGATTCGCAGTCGACGGACTGTGGGCAGCGCTCGGAACCGGACTTATCCTCGGCCTGATCAACGCCTTCGTCTGGCCGGTTCTCTCGAGGTTCACCCTGCGCCTGTCAGTCATGACCCTGGGGCTTTTCGGGTTGCTGCTGAACGGGCTGGTTGTAGCCCTGGCGATGCTTTCGATGCCGTGGCTCCAGATCGACGGACTGACGGAAGCGCTCGTGATCACCTTCACCCTGGCCGCGATCACCTCGCTTGCCTCCGCCCTGCTGGCGATCGACGAAGACAGCACCTGGTACCTGAACGTGGTTCAGACCCAGGCTCGGATCCGGGGCGACCGCACTGCCACCGACGTTCCCGGGATCGTCTTTCTCGAAATCGACGGCCTCGCGCACGACGTACTGAGGCGGGCGATCGCCAACGGCAGCGCGCCGACCATCAACCAGTTGATACGTGAAGGCAGTTTTCAACTGCAGGAGTGGCAGACCGACTGGTCTTCGCAGACCGGGGCCTGCCAGGCCGGCATCCTCCACGGCAACAACCACGACATGCCGGCTTTCCGATGGTGGGAGAAGGACACCGGCCGGCCGATCGTCACGAACCACCCCCGAGACGCTGCCGAAATCGAAAGGCGCCAGTCTGACGGAGCAGGACTGCTCTTCGACGGTGGTGCCAGCCGGGCCAACATCCTCTCCGGTGACGCGCCCTACTCACAGTTGACCATGAGCACGGTTCTCGAGCACCGCAAGGGTATCGGTCGCGCATATGCCGCCTATTTCGCCCGGCCTTACGCCGTCATCAAGACAGCGGTCTTCACGATCATCGAGGTCTTTCGCGAACGCGCCTCGGCGATCGGGCAGGAACGACGTGACATCCAGCCGAGGATCAAGCGCAACTGGAGCTATGCGGTGATGAGGGCGTGGGCGACCGTGATTCAGCTTGACCTGCAGGTGTCTGCGGTGGTGGGCGACATGCTCTCCGGTCGGCCCGCCGTCTATACGACCTTCCTCGCATACGACGAGGTCGCCCACCATTCGGGGATCGAGCGGACCGAGAGCCTCCAGGCACTGCGCAAGGTGGACCGCCAGATCAGACGGATCATGAACGTCGCCCCGCTTTCCCCCCGGCCCTACCGATTCGTAGTCCTCTCCGACCACGGGCAGTCCCAGGGGTCAACGTTCCTGGATCGCTACGGCTATTCACTCGAAGACATGGTCAGCCGCCTGTGTGAAGGGGCAGAGGTTGGGCCTGTATCGGGGGGCGAAGACGACGCGCGTGCCTACATCGATGCATCGGCTGCCGAGTCGGACGGGGACGACTCGGTAACCCTGAAGACCCTGAAGAGGGTCGGCCGGAGCGGCGAGCCCGGCACCCACCCGGACAAAAGCGAGCCGGACGAACCCGAGGAGACCGAACTGCCACCGGAGCTGTCGGTGATGGCTTCCGGCTGCCTGGGGCTGATCAGCTTTCCACGCGAACCGGGCCGGCTGAGCAAGGAGCGGATCGAGCGCCTGTACCCGCAACTGATCGACGAACTACGGGCTCACCCAGGGATCGGTTTCGTGCTCGTCCGCTCGGATGCCGACGGGGCGCTTGTGCTCGGTGCCGAAGGTACGCACTTCCTCGACCAGAAAAGAGTCGAGGGCAAAGATCCGCTCGAGCCCTTCGGCCCGAATGCAGCCATGCACGTGAAGCGCAGCGACGAGTTCCCCCATTGCCCTGACCTGATGATCAACAGCACTTACTGGCGGGAACTCGACGAAGTCGCCGCCTTCGAAGAACTGGTCGGCTCCCACGGAGGGATGGGCGGACTGCAGTCGCAGCCGTTCGTGCTGCACCCGGCTGATCTCGAGTGGCCCACGGAACCTGTGATCGGAGCTGAGGCTGTACACGAGGTGCTCAAGGGCTGGCAGGCCGCCCTCGCTCAGGCCGAGGGTTTGAACCCCGTCGACTCGCCCGGCGAGAGCACACGAACCTCGGTCTCCGGCGAATAGTCGGCGACCTTCTGTGCGAAGTCGTGCGGAGGCCTGCTCAGCAGGTGGCTGCGCCATCGGGACATGCCGATCGGGTAGAGCGTGCCCCAGTGGATCGGCACCGCCAATCGAGGTTTGAACAAGGCCGTCGCCCGGGCTGCCGCGTCAGGATCCATGTGACCGGGGCCGAGGCTGTGCCCCCAGCCCCAGACCGGCATCAGCGCCAGGTCCACCCCTGGCAGATGGAACGACATCTCGTCGTAGATGTCGGTATCGCCCGCGAAGTAGACCGAGCGGCTGCCCTCGACGAGAAATCCCAACGAATCCCCCCTCCCCCTGAAAGGCAGGCGGCGTCCATCGTGTTCCGCCGGCACCGCGGTAATCAGAACCTGTCCTACTGCCACCCGGTCACCGACGTCGAGTCCCTCGACCCGGGTGAAGCCCTGTGAGGAGAGCATCCGCAGGCTTTCCCGCGGGGCGATTATCCTCACCTCGCTGCCGAGTGAGCGCAGGGACGGAAGGTCGAGGTGGTCGAAATGCTGATGCGAGATCAGGACCGCATCCGGTGGTTCCGAATCCGGTGCGACCGGAACCTGCCGGCGCAGATGGCCGATGCGTGGTCTCATGACCGGATCGGTCAACAGGCGCACGCCATCGAGCTCGATCAGCGTGCTGGCGTGTCCGACGAAGGTCAGTCGTCCCGAATGGCGGGATTCGTCACTCAATTCGCCACCGGAACGGCTAGCGTAAGCGGGCCATGAAAGGGACCGAACCGCTCCAAACCAACTACGCAGGCGCTATCTACGGAACCATCCTCTCGATGGCCGTCATCGCGGCGTCGAGCAAGGATCCCGCCCTGGGTCCGGTGGCGATTGCCGCGTGGGCTGTAGTCACAGCTTTTGTCTTCTTTATCGCCCACGTTTATTCCTCGATCGTCGCTGCGGGCTTCGCCAGGCCGGTCCGGGCGATCGGCCTGTTTCGCATCGAGGCGCGCCGCGAGTGGCCGATGGTCCAGGGGGCATTGATACCCGCGGCGGTAATGCTGCTGGCGCCTCTCGGGATCATCAGCGAAAACAACGCGTCGTACGTCGCCGTCTGGACCGGCGTGCTGGTGCTGGTCGGCGCCGGTCTGGTCATCGGTCGCAAGGAAGAGCTCGGCTGGGGGCGCTGCCTGATAATCGGCTCGATAAACGGCGCGATCGGTCTCGTGATCGTTGGACTCAAGGTCTTCGTCCACTGACCCGGAGCGGGCCGGGTCCGGGTCCGTTTCGGCCGGGTCAGGCTCTCGCGGCACGAGGGTCGTTGACTTTCGCATAGGACGCCAGATCCACGACGAAGGCCAGAATGACGATGAACCACTCGAAGCCGTTCACGCCGGGGGTGATCTGCCACATGACTATGTAGGCCAGGGTGGTCCACGGAAGCAGGAAAAAGCCGAGGACCGGCAGCACCCAGCCATCGAAGGCCTGCCCTACCCAGTCTGAGAAAACCAGGGTGATGAACAGTGCAAGTCGGGGCGAAATCAGTGCGAACAGTGCTACGAAGCAACCCATTGGCGCAGAAGCTACACCAAGCACCGACCGCCGAGAGCGTGGGCGCAGCGGCCCTCAGCCGGTCGGGACCCAGGGTTTCGAACGAATCGCGGATGCGACGTGGGCCCCGTAGACGATCGCCATTGAAGCCAGGTTGAGGAACAGCAGGACCCCGATGAATGCCGCCAGGAATCCGTAGACGGCGCTGCCGCCACCGGAAAGCTCGAACCAGGCGCTGAGCCCGTAGGCGACCAGGGTCACCAGCAGCGTCGACGTAATCGCCCCGATGATCACGCTGGCCCAGTCCGAACGGCCCGGATTCAGGACCCAGAACATCCAGGCAAGCAGGCCCAGCCCGAGCAGGCCGATCGCCAGCGGGCCTCCGAAGACCGATGCCAGATCTGAAAGCAGCGGGCTGTCGTCGACCGCGCTGGCCAGGGGTCTCGAAATCGAGAGCGCGACCAGCAGCAGGGTGACCGGCAGGGTGACCATCGTGATCACGATGTCCAGGCCTTTGTTCTTCGGGAATGACGGGCCGCCGGTTCGGTTCTCGTTGGCGGTGACCACTGCATGTCGCATCGCGCCGACCGTCGAGCTTGACGAATAGAGCAGAATGGCCGCGGTGATGATCCCGAGACTGCCGGCGCCCGAAGTCAGGCCGTCCAGGAAGTCGGTCACCTCCTGCCGGCCCTCGACTTCGGTCAGCGGGAGGTTCTCGACGATCTCGCCGATCAGGTCCTCACGGATCCCGGGCTCGTTGAAAATGTTGCTGAGGATCCAGACCGCCAGCAACAACAATGCCGGCAGGGTCAGCAGCAGGTAGAAGCTGAGCTGGGCCGCCTGTCTGGTGCCGGCCTCCCGGTCGAAGGAGACACCGGCCTGCCAGATGACGGCCCAGACCCGTGTGAAGAACGCTGCGACCCTGTCAAGGGCAGTGCTCGCGTCAGTCCCCCATGCCGATCTTCGCCTCTTCCCACCTGACTGTGACTCCATAGAGCACAACCACGTTGAAGACGATGAAGACGATTGAAAGGAAGGGCTGCGAGGTCAGCGACAGCAGGGCGAGCACGGCGTGAATCGAGCAGACGACGATCGCGACCATGCGGGCCCACTCCCTACCCTGGATCAGCGCGAATCCGGCCCATGCCTTGATCACCCCGACCACAATCCAGAAGATTCCGAGGGCAGTGGTGTTGAGGAGGAAAATTTCCCCGTTTGCCGCTCCGCCGATGTAGTCGTCGTCGAAGACCGCTGCAAGTCCGGCGATGACGCTGAAGACGCCACTGAGCATCAACAGGATCGCCGCGAAGGCAACCCATGTTCCCCAGGTTGCGGTGCTGCTGTGTGTACTCGAACCGCTGCTACTCATGTCTGATCACTTTCCTTTGGTTTGCTTCCGCGCCGCCGGGGGTTTGCCCCGACGCCTCACCTTTTCACTTTCGCCGGGTCCGGCATCTCGCCTGCCGGTCAGGCAGCAGCAACGCATCTGAAAGATATGTGGCAGGTCGCGCTCTCAACGGTTTCCGGAATCCGGGAGGCAGGACGGTAGCGACTGCAGTAGTTCTCAGCACACAGGAACGATCCTCCCTTTAGCACCTTGCGAGGGATGCCTGTTGCCGGATCCCGGCTGGCATCGACTCCCGGACCGAGCGGGTCACGGGGCACACAACAGCCCTTCGGGACCTCGTTGTGGCCTTCTTCGAACCAGGTCACAGTCCACTCCCATGCGTTGCCAGTCATCTCGTACAGGCCGAAGCCGTTCGGCTCGAAACCGCGCACTGGCACCGTGTCCGGCTTTCTCGGTCCACCCTTGCGCGGGCGGAACTTCCAGGGGAACTCGCCGATCCAGCGATTCATCGCCTCTTCACCGCCGGGCGAGAGCTCGTCCCCCCAGGCGAACTCCGCGCCTTCGATCCCGCCTCGGGCTGCGCGTTCCCACTGCACTTCACTCGGCAAGGACTTGCCTGCCCACCTGGCATAGGCATCCGCGTCCTCAAAGGCCACCTGGGTCACCGGGTGTTGACCCTTGCCTTCGATGTCGCTTGCCGGTCCCCATGGGCGCCGCCACGAGGCGCCGGGCGTCCACGCCCACCAGTTCATCGGACTGTTCATGTCGACCGGTCCGGGCGGCTTGCTGAAGGTGATCGAACCCGGCACGAGCAGAGCCGGGTCTGCTCCGGGGTACATGGCCGGATCAGGCGCCTTTTCGGCGACGGTCACGTAACCCGTGGCTTCGACGAATTCGGAGAAGTCAGCGTTGGTCACAGCGGTTTCGTCGATCCAGAAACCGCCGACATCTACCTCCAGGACCGGTCTTTCCTCCGGATAGTGGTCCTCACTACCCATCTGAAAACGTCCCTCCGGGATCCAACGCATACCCGGGAACGGGGGTTCGTCCGGGGTGCCGACATCTGACTCTGCCTTCGTATCGTCCACCCCTTCAGGCTACCCCGCCGTCGCCGTCTGTCCGGTTTGCCCGCCGATCCCGTGTCGACCGAGGAATCCGGCGATTTCCCGGGAGAGCCTGCCACCCTGCCAGGAGAGCGGAGACTCCCCCACTCCTTCGATCACGAACTCCGAGTTCGGCAGCCGCTCGGCATAGAGACGGGCAACCGCTTCCGGATGACCGGGATCGGCCTCGTCCCGGGTTCCCGCGACGAGAACGGGCATCTCGAGCCGGTCCAGCTCCTCCATCGCCGTGAACGGCCGCGAGCGCGGGACTTCCCTGAGCGCCTGGGCGACAGCCTCGGGGTGGCGGTGGAGCGCCGCCCGGTCACGGGCCAGTCGTTCGACCGTTTCCCGGTACGAATCCGACTCGATTCCTTCGGCGGCCGCCCGGCCGAAGGCCTCAGGCCCACCGGTTTCGAGTGCCTCGGCACGGTCGTCCCAACGAGTCAGTTCCTCCTCACCGTCGAGTTCCGGCGTGTAGACGGGACCGACCAGAATCAGGGCCGATACCCGCTCCGGCTCACGCAGCGCGAAGGTGACCGCCGTGTGGCAGCCCATCGAGTGTCCGCCGACCACGGGCTGCGGGACCTGAGCGACTGACCCGGCCACCCGGTCGAGATCGTCCGCGAGCCGGCCGTAGCCGTAACCGTCGCCGGCCGGATCGGACTCGCCGTGACCACGTGCATCGTAGGTGTGGAGACGGTAACCCTTGCGAGGCAGGACCTTCGATCCATGGACGACGTACCTGCGGGTCGCACTCAGACCGTGACACAGGATCAGATCGGGCCCCTCGCCCGAACTCGTCCCCCTCAGGGTCGGTGCGGTGCCTCCGAGCTCGAAGGCGATCGGCTCGAGGGCATCGACCGGCACTTCGCTCAGCTCGTCTCCAGCGTTGCCTTCTCGATGATCACGGTCCGGGTCGGCTGCTCATCGGGCCCGCCGAGTGATCCGATCTCTTCGACCACGTCGAGACCTTCACTCACCCGTCCGACGAGGGCGTATTCCGGCGGCAGGGCAGCCCCGCCGGAACCAGTCACCACGAAAAACTGGCTGCCTGACGTTCCGGGACGCTCGTCGCCGGCCCTCGCCATCGCGACCACGCCGGGCTCGTAGCTGAGGTCGACCGGTGGCTTCTCCACCGTCTTGAATCCGGGGTCTCCGGTTCCATCGCCGAGCGGATCCCCGCCCTGGATAACGAAGTCGGGGACGATCCGATGGAATCCCAGACCGTCGTAGAAGCCCTGCTCGCTCAGGTAGGCGAAGCTGTTGGTTGTTTTCGGCGCGGCATCGGTGTCCAGCTCGATCGTGAAGTTTCCTTCACTCGTCTCCATCACCACCGAAGCCTCCTGCCCGGACTCCAGCACCTGACCGGGCGCATCCAGGTTGCCCTGCTTCGGGACGACCTCGGCCACATCACTGCCGTCGTCGCCACCCAGAGCTACGATCGCCACGGCCACGGCCAGGACGACACCGATTACCCCGATAAGCACAAGTTTGGCTCGCTCGCTCATCGGGGGAAGGCTAGATGATCCGCCTGCGGGGACAGCCGCCGAACCGGCTTCCACGGCAATTGAGAGAATCCGCCGGTGGACGAAACCGGCTCCAGCCCCGACACGAGGACCATCTTCGCCGGCAAGGCGATCTGCTCCCTGGTCGCCCATGCCCCGTGGAGCTGGCCGATTCTGAGCCGGCCCGTCATGGGCTTCTTCGACCAGGCCGCCAGTGGCTGGGACGAACGCACCGGGGCCGGGTCGCTCGACCACCTGGCCCCGCTCGCCGCCGGTGTGCTGGATGTCAAGACTCCGCCGGAACGCATTCTCGACGTCGGATGCGGCACTGGCGCCGCGACCCTCTTTCTGGCCCGCGAGTTCCCGACGGCCCGGATCAGGGGCGTCGACATCTCACCTGCCATGATCAACCGGGCTGTAGCCAAGATCGGGCTCGACCCCGAGGCAAGGGTTGCTTTTCGCGAAGGCGACTGCGCCCGGCTGCCTTGGCCGGATCACAGCTTCGACCTCCTCACCGCCGTGAACATGCCTCTCTTCTTCAATGAAATCAACCGCGTGCTGCGACCCGGTGGTTCGGTGATCGTGGTGGCGACCCTGGGCGAAGGGACGCCGTTCTCCACACCGGAACGCACGATCGAGCGCAAGTTCGAGCGATTGGGCCTGGAACGTTCCGGAGGCGGTTCCGCTGCCGGCGGCACCTGGTTCACCGCGACGAAGTCCGGCAACTCTCGATGAGCTCGCTCACTGAGCCGACCTACGCCCTGATCGTCAACCCCGCAGCCGGAGGCGGAAGGGCCCTCAAGATCCTGCCGGAGGTCGAACGGGCTTTCGACGCAAGAAGGATGATCTTCAGAGTCGAGCGCACCCGATCCACGGAGCACGGGATCGACCTTGCCCTTGGCGCAGTCGACGCCGGCGAAGTCCCGGTCGTGATGAGCGGGGACGGCCTGATCGGAGCGATCGGCGGAGCCATGGCCGACAGTGGGGCCTCCCTCGGAATCGTTCCCGGTGGCCGAGGGAACGATCTGGCCCGCGGACTCGGGATCCCGGTCGAGCCTGATGCGGCGGTCGAGAACGTGGCGGCCGGTAAAACCATCGCCCTCGACGTAGGCGAGGCCAATGGCGAACGCTTCCTCGGAATCGCTTCGGTCGGCTTCGATTCGGAAGCGAACCGAATCGCCAACGAGTCGCGTCTCAGCGGAAACCTCGTTTACGCCTGGGCCGCACTGCGGGCCCTCGCCGGCTGGAAACCCGAACGCTTCTCTCTGATTGACGGGGGAATCCAGAGTCGCTTCACAGGCTTCACGGTGGCCGTCGCCAACAACGGCTTCTACGGAGGAGGAATGGAGATGGCCCCCGGGGCGGATCCCTGCGACGGACTTCTGGATGTAGTCACGGTAGGCGAGGTCGGACGCCTGCGTTTCCTCCTGAACCTGCCACGCGTTTTCAAGGGAAAACACGTGGATGGCGAGACGGTCAAGTCCTGGAGGACCTCCGGGATCGAGATCCGGGCCAGCCGTCCCCTCACCGTCTACGCCGACGGCGACCCCCTGACCAAACTGCCGGCCCGCATCAGGATCCTGCCTGCCGCCCTGCCGGTGATCGTGCCCGGAGAACCGGAATGATCCGGACCAAGGCGGCTCTGGCCCGAACGGTAGGCAGGCTGAGCCGGGCCTCCGGGCGTGGTGGCGGAACAACCCTTCCCGGCCGGGTCCTGCTGCGCCTCGATCCGGATGCCATCGACAAGCTGGGCGACGGTCTCGAAAACGGGTCGACGCTGATCAGCGCCACCAACGGCAAGACCACCACCGCTTCGATGCTGGCGACAATCCTGCAGTCCGCCGGGCGGGATCCTGTTCACAACCGGGCGGGATCCAACATGACCTGGGGCGTCGCGACTGCCCTGCTCGAACAGAAAGGCGACGAAGGGCTGTTCGAAGTCGATGAGGCCTGGCTGCCGGAAGTGGCCGGCCGGCTGAAGCCCAGGGCAATCATGCTCGGCAACCTGTTTCGCGACCAGCTGGATCGTTACGGCGAGACCGAAGCGCTCGCCGACGCCTGGGCCACGATGGCCCGATCCCTGCCCGAATCGACCGCATTCGTGCTGAATGCCGACGACCCGCTCGTTGCCGACATAGGGCGCGTAAGCGGACAAGGGACGACCTACTTCGGAATCGACGACGAAACACAGGCCGTCGCGCAGATCCAGCATGCCAGCGATGCGAAGCAGTGCCGGGTCTGCGGCGCCCCCCTGGCCTACGAGCGCGCATTCGTCGGTCACCTCGGCCACTACTCCTGCCCGGCCTGCGGACTGGAGCGTCCACGGCCGGACGTCTCGGCGACCGAAGTGAAGCTGCTCGGAATGGACGGCCTCGAGGCCACGATCACGGCCGGTCCGGACGTTGCGAGGCTGAACCTGCCACTGCCCGGCCTTTACAACCTCTACAACGCCCTGGCAGCCATCTCGACCGCGAGCAGGCTGGGCATACCGGTCCCCGATGCGGTCGACGCACTCTCGTCGATGAAGGCGGTTTTCGGGCGGGTCGAACGCATCGAAATCGACCGCAGCCTGCTTTCGATCCTCCTGGTCAAGAATCCGGCCGGTGCCAACGAGGTCCTGCGGACCCTCGCCCTCGAGCCGGGTCCACTCACCCTCTGGCTCGCGCTCAATGACCGTATCGCCGACGGGCGCGACGTTTCCTGGATCTGGGATGCGGACTTCGAGATTCTTGCCGACCGTGTGGGCAATTTCGTATGCAGCGGTACCCGAGCTCCCGAGATGGCTCTCAGGCTCAAGTACGCCGGCTGGCCCGAGGAGCGGCTGACCGTGATCAGCGACATCGGCGAATCCCTCGAGGCCGCCCTGAAGGGCCACCCCGAAAAGGTCTTCGCCCTGCCGACATACACTGCACTTCTGGAGTTGCGGGAGCTCCTGGCCGATCAGAGCAACGCCGGGCGGTACTGGCAGTCGTGAGCGAACCAGGGCGTGGACTGAGCGAAGCGGGCCTCTGGCAACTCGTGGAGTCCGGCCGCTATACGGCCGACCTCGATACCTGGAGCGCTTTGGCCGAGCAGACAGGTGGACCGGTGCTTGACCTGGGCTGCGGAATCGGCCGCGTCTGCCACCACCTCAACCGGCTCGGCGTGACGACCGTGGGCCTCGATCTGAATCCCGATCTGATCGACGACTTCGACCGCACCAGACCGACCGGCAGTCCGGCGGGCATCGTCGGGGACGCAGCCGCGCTCGGGGATTCAGCACTGCCTGCAGACGGCGAACTGTTCCGGCTGGCCGTCGCTCCACAACAGCTCGTCCAGATCCTCGGCGGCCACGAGGCGAGGATGAGCCTTCTCCAGGCGCTTCCGGGCCTGCTGGAGCCGGACGGCCTGGCGGCGTTCGCGATCTGCGAGGACCTTCCGGAGGTCGACATCCACTACCCCGGCGTGCCTCCCGACCTCAGCGAGATCGGCGACTGGGTCCACTCCAGCCTTCCGGTTGCGATCGACGCCAGGCCCGGTTCGGTGACCGCTCTGCGACTGCGTCAGAGCCTTGGTCCGGACGGAGCCTCGACCCGGGAGGACGACAGGGTCAGCCTGGACCGGTTGGACCGCAGCACGTTCGAGGCAGAGTTGAAGGCCGCGGGACTGCGGCCCTGCGGCAGCGGTCTGATCGAGCAGACCGACAGGCACATGGGCTCCACCCTGATCCTCGCCCGCCCTCCACTCTCGTAGAGTCCCGACGGTGAAGTTCCGACTGCTCAGCCTCTACCCCGACCAGATGAACATCTACGCGGATCGCGGGAACATCATCTTCCTGCAGCAGCGATGCCGATGGCGCGGGATCGATTTCGAGCTGACCGGATGCGGGATGGGCGAAGGCTTCGATCCCGAGGGATACGACATGGTCTACATCGGCGGCGGCCAGGATCGTGACCAGAAGGCGGTCGCCCGGGATCTGGTCGAGACCAAGCGCACCGCGGCCGAACGCTTCGTCGATCAGGACGGGATCATGCTGGCAGTCTGCGGCGGCTATCAACTGCTCGGTGAGTCGTACGAGCTCGAGTCCGAGCGGATAGAGGGCCTCGGCCTGGTCAACCTGCGGACCGTTAGAGCCGACGGACCGAGACTGATCGGCCCGGTCGCCATCAAGACCTCTCTGGGTGGCGAGCAGCGCACCCTCGCCGGCTTTGAGAACCACGGCGGAAGGACCTGGCTGGGGCCCGGAGCAGGGGCCCTGGGAGAGGTTGTGGCCGGCCACGGAAACAACGGTGAGGATGGATTCGAAGGCGTCTTGAGCGGCAACCTGATCGGGACTTACCTCCACGGCCCGCTGCTTCCCAAGAACACCTGGCTGGCCGATTACCTGATCGAAACCGCGCTCCGGAGGGCCTATGGTGAAGAAATCGGGCTGACCCCGCTCGAAGACGACCTCGAGACCGCGGCCCACGCGGTTGCGCTCTCGGTCGCGCTCAGCGACCGCTAGAGCCGAATCCGCCCTCGCCGCGCTCCGAATCCGCGAGTTCCCCCGCTGCAACCGGATTCAAGCCCGCGAAGGGGACCACGACCAGCTGAGCGATTCGGTCACCCGGCTCCACCCTGAAAATTTCAGCCGGGTCGTTGTTGAGGAGCAGCACACCGACTTCGCCGCGATAGCCCGAATCGATCAGGCCCGGAGCGTTGACCAGCGAGATCCCGTAGCGCAGCGCCAGGCCGGATCTGGGCAGGACCAGACCGGCATGCCCCTCCGGGATCTCGACCGCCAGACCGGTCGATATCTGCCACCTCTCGCCCGGCCCGATGTGGGCGGTCTGGGCGGAGTGGAGGTCCAGTCCGGCGTCGCCCGCGTGGGCACGTGAAGGAAGCGTGGCCGCGTCGTCGAGAATTCGAAACCTGAGGTCCATGGGCGCTGACTCTACCCGAGCGCGACGGACGCAGGACCCGGCTCAGCCGACCGCGAGATCTTCAAAGCGGTGAAGCTGCCCGGAGGGCAGTCGTGTCCGTACGCGAACCCCCTCCGCTTCGTCCTCCCGGTCGATCCGGCCGGCGACCTCATGCAGATCATGGAGCCTGGCGCCCTGCGAATACGGCACGAACAGTTCGACCGGCGACATCGTCTTTTCGAAGGTCAGGTCCACCTCCGCCTTCAGCCGCTCGAGTCCCTCCCCCGTCACCGCCGATACGAAGATCGCATCCGGCATTCTGATTCTTGCCTCGGCCCGCTGCTCCGGATCGAGCAGGTCGATCTTGTTCAGGACCAGGACCCGCGGCTTGTCGCCGGCGCCGATCTCACCGAGAACCGAATCCGCAGCCTGCATGTGGACCTCCATCTGGTCCTCGTCCGACGAGGCGTCGACCACATGGAGCAGCAGGTCAGCGAGCACCGTCTCCTCCAGCGTGGCCTTGAACGCCTCAACGAGTTGGTGGGGAAGCTTCTCGATGAAGCCGACCGTATCCGTGACCAGGTAGCGGCGGCCTTCGTATTCGTAGCCCCTCGTGGTCGGATCCAGAGTGTGGAAGAGCCGGTCCCCGACGCCGACCTCGGCTCCGGTCAGGGCGTTCAGGAGAGTTGACTTGCCGGCGTTGGTATAGCCGGCGAGCGCGACCTGGGGGACCGTGGACTCCTGTCGCCGGCTGCGCATAACGCCGCGGTTCTTCTCGACTCCCCGCAATCGCTTGCGCAGCGCCGAGATCCGATCCCGGGCCAGCCGGCGGTCGGTTTCGATCTGGGATTCGCCTGGGCCCCTGGTGCCGATCCCGGCCCCGAGCCGTTCGAGGTGGGTCCATAGTCCCCGCATCCGGGCCAGGTTGTACTCGAGTTGGGCCAGTTCGACCTGGAGCTTTCCTTCCGAGGAGTGGGCGTGGTCGGCGAAGATGTCGAGGATCACGGCTGTGCGGTCGATGACCGGTACGCCGAGTGCGGCTTCGAGGTTGCGTTCCTGTCGCGGCGCCAGTTCGTCGTCACAGACGACCAGATTGGCACCCTTGCGCTCGATCTCCGCCTTCGCCTCTTCGAGCTTCCCCTGACCGAAATAGCGGTCGGGATCGGGTTCACTGCGACGCTGCTGCATCTCGGCTACCGTTGCGACGCCCGCGGTCCTGAGCAATTCCGACATCTCGTCCAGGGTGCTTTCGCCGGTCTCGTCGACTGCGATCATCAGGGCACGTTGACGGGCCCGGCGGGTCTTCGCCGTATCGATCGGGGTCACTCTCCCGTTTCTGCCGGGGTCGCCGCCTGACATACCTTCATCCTAGGCACAGTCAGGCCCCGGCGGATACCGCCGCTCGTCCGCAGATTCAGCTCAGGTGCTGCCGCATGCGTTCGAGCGCCTCGACCAACCGGTCGTCCGGCGTGGTCAGCGAGATCCGGAAGAACCCCTCGCCGCTGCGGCCGTACATCGAACCCGGGGAGATCACGACAGCGGCCTCCTCGAGCACCATCTCGGCGAAGCTGGTCGAAGTGTGGCCTTCTGGCACCGGTGCCCAGACGTAGATGGTGCCTTTCGGGCTGGCCACGTCCACACCGATAGCGCGCAGCGTGTCGACGGTCAGATCCCGACGGCGGGTGTAGATCTCGTTCATCTGTTCGAGTGGCTCGTCGGGTCCCTGGAGGGCCGCCACGCCGGCAAGCTGGACGGCTTCGAACAAACCTGAATCGACGTTCGTCTTCAGTCGCCAGTAGCTCTCGATCGCATCCGCGTTTCCGAGTACGGCCCCGACCCGCCAACCGGTCATGTTGTAGCCCTTTGACAGCGAGAAGACCTCGATTCCGACCTCCTTTGCGCCAGGCGTGGCGAGGAAGCTCGGGGCGACGTAGCCGTCGTAGGTGGTCTCCGAGTATGCGTTGTCGTGGACTACGAGGATCTCGTTCTTGCGGGCGAATTCGACGACCTTTTCGAAGAAGCCGTCCGGCACGATGGCGCCGGTCGGATTGTTCGGGTAGTTGAGGAAGAGCAGTCGGGCCCTTTCCGCAGTGAGCGGGTCGATCGCCTCGAGGTCGGGTGCGAATCCGAGTTCGGGCCGGAGCGGAACGAGACCGGCCTCGGCACCAGCGAGAATCGGACCGCCGGTGTAGACCGGGTAACCGGGGTCCGAGGCCAATGCGACATCACCCGGATCGAGAAACGCGAAGCAGAGGTTGTAGATCGCCTCCTTGGCACCGATCGCCGGCATCACCTCGCCGTCAGGAATGATTTCGACCCCGAACCGGTCGAGATAGAACTCGGAGAAGGCGTGTCGGAACTCGTCCCGACCGCGATTGCTCGGGTACTTCTGGTTCGAGTTGTCCGCAACGGCCGCCTGCATCGCCTCGACGACATGCGGGTAAGTCGGCATGTCGGGGTCGCCGATACCGAGGCTGATCACGTCGATGCCCGCAGCGCGCTTGTCGGCGATCTTCCGCTCGAGTTCAGCGAACATGTACGGAGGCATGGCCTCGAGTCGCTTGGACGGGTCGGTCAGGGCCATGTCTTCTCCTTCTTTCTCAGGTTCGTTATCGGAGCCGGCGCTCAGACCGAGAGCCCGCTCAGGGTCGCCGTGAACTCCGGTGAGAGTTCCCCGGTCATTATCGATTCAGCCCAGCCGGTCAGCGTCACCTGGAGATCCGAATCGATCTCGACCAGTAGCTCGCCACCGTCCAGTTCAACCGTGATCGGGCTCGGAGCACCGTTCAGAAACGCCGCTACGGCCGCTCCGCTGGCCCCAGTGCCGGAAGAGAGTGTCTCGCCGACGCCACGCTCGTAGATCCTCGCTCTGACCCTGGATCCGGAGACCCTGAAGAAAGAGACGTTGGTGCGGTTGGGGAACAGGCCGCTGTTCTCGATCTCGGGGCCCACGGCGCCGATTTCGAGTGCTTCGAGTTCGGTGCCGACTTCGATCGCACACTGCGGGTTGCCGATCGAGACGTAGCGGAAATCCCACGGCTTGCCTCCCGCCGAGACCGTCCCGAGACCGTCCTCGTTGCCGCTCGGAAAGTCGTCCGAGGCGGTGCTCGCCCGGCCCATCGCCACCGCACAGGTCCGCTCACTCGTGATCTGGGGCGTGATCGGGCCGGCCTTTGTCAAGATCGTGAACGAATCGGCTTCGGTCCAACCGTGGCGCCGCAGGTAGAGGATCGCCTCCCTGGCGCCGTTGCCGGAGAGTTCAGCCTCCGAGCCGTCGGGGTTGAAGATCCTCAGTTCGGCTACGTAGTCGGGATCCTCGCTGGTATCGATCAGCAGGATACCGTCCGAACCGACCCCGAAATGGGGATCGCAGATCATCTGGATGCGGGGCTCGTTGAGCTCCCACGGAAGGTTGCTGCGCTCGACGATCAGGTAGTCGTTTCCGAGTGCTTGCCATTTCTCGAACTTCATCGGACGCCGCAAGCTATCCGGATGCTCTGTCGCCTGCATTCAGGCCGCCGGCCGTCCGACGGCCTGTGCAGCGTCGAGAACGGCAGTTGCGAGCTGCCTGTCGTCCCTGCCCGCGCGTTCGAGGATCTCGACCCCCTCCATCCTCCGCATCCAGGTCATCTGGCGCTTCGCGAACCTGCGGTGTCTGGCCGCGGCGAGGTCCAGGTCACCGGCCAGGAACTGGTCGAAGCCGATCGCCGCGCGTGCCGTTCTGGAAGCACCCGAATCGAGCGCCTTCCTGGCTTCGTCGCCCGCTCCCGCCCTGGCCATCGCCTCCACCCTCTCCCGGATCCTCGAATCGAGCACCTCGGGATCCTCGACAAGCCCGACCAGCAGGGTGGGCCGTCGCAGTGCGGCGGTCCACAGTTCGCCCCCGCCATGGTGGTCCGGTGCCGGTGCCCGTCCGCTCCTGAGCAGTTCTGCCGCGCGGGCGACCCTGAGTCGGTCGTTCGGATTGATCCGGTCCCTGCTCTCGGCCGGCAGGTCGGCATGCACCGCAGCCGGACCGCGGGTGGAAACCTCCTGCTCGACCTCAACCCTGACCGCCTCGGGCACCGGCGGGCGAAACTCCATGTCGGTCAGGGCGCCGCGGAGGTAAAGGCCGGTACCGCCGACCAGGATCGGGCAGGTTCCGCTTTCGTGCAGAGAGTCGATCTCTTCGCGAGCAAGCTTCGAGTAGCGCCCGGCGCTGAACTCCTCGTCGATCGGCACGAAGGAAATCAACCTGTGCTCGAGTTGCCGACGCTGCCGTTCGTCGGCAGCGCCACTGATCACCTCGAGTCCGCGGTAGACCTGGATCGAGTCGCAGTTGACCGCGACAGCCTCTCCCCCGGATTCGGAGATCTGCCGGCCGATTTCGATCGCTACCGATGTCTTGCCGACCGCGGTCGGGCCGAAGACGGCGATCACCGGCAGGGAGCCGGAATCCAGGCTCACACCGGGATGCCGCTGAGCAGACGCTGGCTGCCGGTCAGGGTCTGGGACGAAGCGGAACCGATCTCGACTTCGACCATCTGACCCGCCTCGGCGGTGCCCTCGAAGTTGACCGCCTTGTTATGTCTGATCCGTCCGCGGATGCGGCTGGGGTCGTTCCGGCTCGGACCCTCGACCAGAACCTCCATTGACCGCCCCACGAAGCGCTGTGCCCGTTCGTGGGCCCGGCGCTGGACAATCTCGATCAGGGCAGCCATTCGCTCCTTCTTGACCGGATGTGGCACCTGGTCATCCATCTCGGCCGCCGGCGTTCCGCGCCGCGGCGAGTAGACGAAGGTGAAAGCCCCGTCGTAGCCCACCTCCTCGGCCACCTCGAGGGTCTCGGCGAAGTCGGCATCGGTCTCGCCGGGAAAGCCGACGATGATGTCGGTGGTGATCGCGCAGTCGGGAAGGGTCCCACGGATCATCTCCACCCGGTCCATGTAGCGGTCGCGGCCGTAAGTTCGCCTCATGCTCTTCAGGATGCGGCTGGATCCGGACTGGAGCGGCAGGTGAATGTGCTCGCAGAGGGTCTCCAGCTCAGCGTGAGCGGCGATTACGTCTTCACGCATGTCCTTCGGATGGGGGCTGGTGTAGCGGATCCGGTCTATCCCCTCGACTCCGTCGACCAGTCGCAGCAGGTCGGAGAACCTGATCCTGTCGTCGTTTGGCAGGTCCCGGCCGTAGCTGTTCACGTTCTGTCCGAGCAGAGTCACCTCGCGGACCCCGTCGGCAGCCAGTCGGTGCGCCTCTTCGACGAGGTCGGCCGGGCGACGGCTCTGCTCACGACCACGGGTGGACGGCACTATGCAGTACGAGCAGACGCAGTTGCATCCCTGGGAGATCTGAAGCCAGCCCTGGAATGGGCGGGTTCGCTGCTCGGGAAGGTCTCCCGAGAACTCCTCGAACTCGAAGTACCCCTGGGCGCTCAGCGAGTCGGAGTTGAGAAATTCGGCCAGGCGGTGAATCTGACCGGGCCCGAAAGCGACGTCGACAAACGGAAAGCGACGGAACACTTCGTCCTTCACCGACTGGGCCCAGCATCCGCCGACCCCGACGATTCGATCCGGGTCCTCTGACTTCAGGCGCTTGGCTTCCCCCAGGTGGGAGATGAAGCGGTTGTCGGCGTTTTCGCGGATCGAACAGGTATTGAAGAGGATCAGGTCAGCCTGGTCACGCTCAGCCACCTCGTCGTAGCCGAGCGAAGCGAGCATGCCCTTCATGCGCTCCGAGTCGTGCTCGTTCATCTGGCAGCCGAAGGTGGTGACGTGAAAGCGTTTCATCGCTGCCGAGCTTACCCCGCTCGAAGGGGGGCGAGCCTCAGCTCACGCCGGGAATGACCAACGGAGAAGCCGAGGCCTCTTCGCCGATGATGTTCTCCTTCTTTTCCTTCTTCTCTTCCGCTTCTTCGATCTGAAGCTCGACCCCGAAGAAGCCGGTCCCGAGGACCAGGACAACCGCGACGGCAAAGAGACCGATCATCCCTTTGCGACTGGGAAAGTTTTCCTTTCGCAGGCCGACGATGCTGACCACGACGGCCATCACGGCCAAGGCGATCCCGAAGAAGAGGAAAAGGTTCTTGATCTCCATCTGACCGAAATCCTACCGTCTCGGGCGGAGGATGCGTCCGGTCGTGCCGCCGCGAAGCTGTTAGTCGGCGACCCGGGTAGAGCGAAGCTCGCGAATCACCGTGATCTTGACCTGCCCGGGGTATTCCATCTCGCGCTCGATCGCGCTCGCTATCTCGTGTGAAAGAACAGCTACGGCTTGGTCATCCACCTTGCCGGGATCGACCATGACCCGGATTTCACGACCCGCCTGCATCGCGTAGACCTTGAGCACGCCGGGCTGTCGCAGGGCGATCTCCTCCAGGTCGCCGAGCCGCCTCACATACTGCTCGAGCGAATCGCCGCGGGCGCCGGGGCGGGCGCCGGAGAGCGCATCGGCAGCCTGGACGATCACCGCTTCAACGGTGGACGGCTCGACCTCGCCGTGGTGGGCCTCGATCGCATGGCTGACCTGGTCGATCTCTCCGTAGCGCCCGGCCAGTCGTGCTCCGACCGCGGCGTGCGTTCCTTCGACCTCGTGACTGACCGCCTTGCCGATGTCGTGGAGCAGGGCCGCCCTGCGGGCGACCTCTACCGAGGCACCCAACTCGCCGGCCATCATCGCGGCCAGATTCGAGCATTCGACCAGATGGCCGAGCACGTTCTGCCCGTAGCTGGTCCGGAAGTGAAGCCGGCCGAGCAGGCGGACGATCTCGGGATGGACGCCGGTCACTCGGGTCTCCAGCAGAGCGGATTCCGCCGCCCTCAGCATCACGTTCTCCACCTCTGTCTGCGCCTCCTCAAAGGCTGCCTCGCAGGCCGCGGGGTGAATGCGCCCGTCATCGATCAGCTGCTCGAGGGCGATCCGGGCAACCTCGCGACGAACCGGATCGAAACTGGACAGGACAACCGACTCGGGCGTCTCGTCGATGATGATGTCGACGCCTGTCAGGGCCTGGAGCGAGCGGATGTTGCGGCCCTCCTTGCCGATGATCCGTCCCTTCATCTCCTCGTTGGGCAACTGGACCGTCTGCGTATTGCTCTCGGTCGTCTGTTTCGAGGCAAGCCGCTGAGTCACGACGGCCAGAATCCCCCTTGCCCGTCGTTCGGCTTCCAGGCGGGCTTCATCCTCGGTGCGCTTGATGATCAGTCCGGCCCGGTGCTCAGCTTCCCCCGCGACCCTTTCAAGCAGCAGCACTTCCGCCTCTTCTCGGGAAAGGCCGGCCAGCCGTTCGAGCTCTGCCACCGCCTGACCTCGCAGCGTCTCCAGTTCCTGCCGGGCACTTTCGATCTGCGTCTGCTCCGAATCGAGTGCCTGCGCTCGCCGCTCGACATCGCGAAGCCGGGCCGAAGCTGCCTCGAGCTGAGCGAGAGCCCGCTCCTCCATTCTTGCGATCTCCTCCCGTCTCGATGACAGGTCGGCTTCACCCGGTGGCCGGGCGACCTCTCGCGCGGCGTCGTCGCCATCGCCATTGAGCCAGCCTGGGATGAAGGATCGCAGCGCCATGAGGACCTCCTTAGGCTACTGAACGCTCTGATGGCCCCCGAGGGTGCGTTCGGCCGGTCGATGTCCCTCGACCAGGAACTCCCGGGCGCGGCGGATGGCCGCATAGGCGTCTTCCGCACAGAAACCACGCCTTGCCAGCAGTCCCATCGCCCGCTGGCAGCCGCGTTCGTCGCCCAGATCGCTGCCCTTCTCGACCAGTACGCGTGTCGCCCGGTCCACCTCACTCTCTTCCCCGCCCCTGGACAGGGCGGTCGAGATCAGGTGCGGTGGAATTCCACGAGCAAGCAGAGAAGACTCGATCCGGTCGTTTCCCCAGCCGGAAAGGCGCCGCTTGTCCTCGACGTAGCCGACCGCGAACCTCTCGTCATCGATGGCGAGATTCTCCACCAGTAGCGCGATAACCCGATCGGCTTCCTCCGGGCCGGCTTCGCGTTCGACCAGCCATTCCCGCATCTCATACTCGGTCCGCTCCTTGCGGCCGATCGCCGCCAGCGCGGCAGCCAGGAGTTCGTCAGACAAGTTTCAGCCTAAGCAGCCTGTTTCTCGGGCTGCTCCGAGACCTCGCCCGCTTCCGCCGGAGCCTCTTCGGCCGCCGCCTCGCTGTCTTCCAGTGGCTTACCGTCCCGGGAAATGCCTTCAGCGGTGAGGATCAAGTGCTCGATCTCGGCGGAGAGGTCTGGATTCTCGACCAGGAACTGCTTCGAGTTGGCCCGGCCCTGACCGAGCCTGGTCTCCCCGTAGGAGAAGAAGGATCCCGACTTCTGAACCAGGTCGTGCTCGATCCCGAGATCGATCAGGCTTCCCTCACGCGAGATGCCCAGGCCGTACTCAATGTCGAACTCGGCCTGCTTGAAGGGCGCCGCGACCTTGTTCTTGACCACCTTGACCCGAACCCGGTTGGCAACCGCCTCGGTACCGTCCTTGAGGGTCTCGATCCGGCGGATGTCCAGCCGCTGGGAAGAGTAGAACTTCAGTGCCCGGCCGCCGGGCTGGGTCTCCGGGGAGCCGAACGAAACGCCGATCTTCTCGCGGATCTGGTTGGTGAACAGACACATGGTGTTGGCCCGGTTGAGGTTGCCGGCCAGCTTCCTCAGCGCCTGCGACATCAACCTTGCCTGAAGGCCGACCGTGACCTCGCCCATCTGGCCCTCCAGTTCGGAGCGCGGAGTCAGGGCCGCGACCGAGTCCACCGCAACCACGTCGACCGCGCCCGAGCGGGTCAGGACGTCGACGATCTCGAGGGCCTGCTCGCCGTAGTCGGGCTGGGAAATCAGCAGCTCGTCGGTATTCACCCCGATCCGGCGGGCATAAACCGGGTCGATCGCATGCTCGGCGTCGATGAACGCGCATACCCCGCCGCGCTTCTGAGCCTCGGCGATGATGTGGTAGACCAGCGTCGTCTTGCCCGAGGACTCCGGTCCGAAGATCTCGATGATCCGGCCACGCGGGATTCCACCGACGCCGAGAGCGATGTCCAGCGGCAGGGCACCGGTCGACACGGCTTCAATGCTGAGGGCGGCCTTGTCGCCCAGTTTCATCAGGGAGCCGGCGCCGAACTGCTTTTCGATGTGGCTCTTGGCAGCGTCTAGGGCTGTGTTGCGGGCCTTGACCTCCTTGTCGGTGGCCGGCTCCATGTCATTGATCCTGTCTACGCTCATCTGGAAATCACCTCGCCGCGGCAAATTGGGGCCGCATCGCATTGTTCGGTTCGTCGGGCTCGATCGAACACAGGTTCGGATCTAAACCCTACGTTCCCCGTCGGACGAAAACCCGTCACGCGTGGTCGCAACCGTCAACCTCGCAGGCGACGCCTCAGAAGTGCTTCACAAAGCCACAAATGGCGTCACAAACGTGTCACGAAAGCAGCCGCCGCAGCAGATGCATGCCGACCAGTGCCGAGCGATCGCGAATGTCGCTGCGTCCGCCAGGAATGACCAGGCTGCGCGCTTCACAACCTCCTTCGGCGGTGATCGCCTCGAAGCAGACGAAACCGACCGGCTTCTCCTCACTGCCGCCTTCGGGTCCGGCGATACCGGTGATCGAGACGGCCACGTCGGCTGCGAACCGCTCCAGGGCTCCCCTCGCCATCTCGTGAGCAACCTCGGCAGACACCGCGCCATGCCGCTCGATCAAATCCTCATCGACCCCGAGCAGTTCGGCCTTCGCCCGGTTCGAGTAGGCGACCACGCCGCCGGCGAAATAGGCCGACGCTCCCGGCCGGTCGGTGATGCGGGCGGCCAGCAGGCCGGCGCTGCAGGACTCGGCCAGGGCAAGCGAACGGTTTCCCAACAGACCGGCCACGATTGAATCGATCGTCTCGCCGTCGAGACTGAAAAGCGTGTCGGAATGGCGCTCGGCAAGCGCTTCTCTCAGCGCCTCGGCCTCGACTTCGGCTCCCTCCCGGTAGCGCACGTCGATCTCCACCTCACCTCGCCTGAGACAGGTCGTGACTTCGAGCCGGGAGGCGTCGAGACCTCCGGCTTCGATTTCCCGCAGAGAAGATGCCAGTTCCGACTCCGGAGTTCCGAACATCCTCAGCCGGTAGGTCAGCAGCGGGGACGCCTGATCCAGCACCTGCCGGAGCATCGGTTTGGTGAGCGCGTCCTCCCACATCGGTCTCAGTTCGCGCGGCGGCCCCGGAAGCACGAGGACCAGCAGTCCTTCGCCCGGGACGATCAGTCCTGGTGCGGTACCGATCGGATTCAGTGCGACGGCTCCGTGCGGAACCATCGCCTGCTTGCGGTTGGCCGCCCGCATCGCATCGCCGGTCAGGTCGATCGGCGAGGTCGCGGCGTACTTCGCGAGGATCGCCGCGATCCTGCCCTCCATCGCTTCATCGAGCTCGAGCGGCCGGCCCGCGAAGTCTGCGACCACTTCGGCGGTCAGATCGTCGGCGGTCGGGCCGAGCCCTCCCGTGGTCACGATCAGATCCACGCCCGAATCGCGCATGTGCTCCAGGCCGGCACGCAGATCGGCCGGGCGATCGGCTACCACCATGATCTCGATCAGTTCGACCCCGATATCCAGGAACCGCTTTGAAAGCCAGGGGCCGTTCTCGTCGCGGATCACCGCGGTCAGCACCTCGGTGCCGGTCACCAGGATGCCGGCCTTCACGGTTTTGCTGGTTGGGGCCATCGGGTGGCTTCGACCCTACCGCTCGCCCGGTTCGAAGCGCGACCGGCGTTCGGCGGGGCCGGGACCGTGGTCAGCCGTCGCTGGCCGGCACCGGTTCAGGCTGCTCGGCAGTCTCTTCTTCGATATCGACCGCGGCTTCGCCGGTATCGGCAGCAGGCTCTTCGATCTCTTCCGGGTCGCTGACGTCGTCTTCGTCGCTGCCACTGCCGCCGGCGAGCACACGCGGCAGATCAGCGGCCGTTATCAGCACCTGCCTGGGCTTGGAACCTTCGTAGCCGGAGATCACGCCACGGCGCTCGAGCATGTCGATCAGGCGCCCGGCGCGGGTATATCCGACCCGCAACCTGCGCTGGACCATCGAGACCGAGGCGGTCTCGGTATCGACCACGAGCTGGATCGCCTCGTCGAGCAGGTCGTCCTGGTCGGGGTCGAAGTCCCCCTCTGGCGAATCCTCTTTGACCGGCGTGGTTTCGTTGAGCAGTTCCTGCTCGAAATCCGGTTCGCCTTGAGCCGACCAGTGGTCGGTGATGCGGGCGATTTCCTCCTCCGAGACGAAGGCGCCCTGGATGCGCTGGAGTTTCGAGGTCCCGGGTCCCCGGAACAGCATGTCGCCCTGACCGAGCAGCGACTCGGCACCGCCCTGGTCGAGGATCACCCGCGAGTCGGTCTGTGAAGAAACCGCGAAAGCGATCCTCGACGGGATGTTGACCTTGATCGTGCCGGTGATGATGTCGGTCGAGGGTCGCTGGGTCGCCAGCAACAGGTGGATTCCGGTCGCTCTCGACTTCTGCGCCAGCCGGATGATCGAGTTCTCCACATCTGCCGGGGCCACCATCATCAGGTCTGCGAGTTCGTCGATCACGCAGAGGATGTACGGCAGGCCCGCTTCGCCGGCATCGGCCTGAATCCGGTTGTAGTCGGCGATGTTGCGGGCCCTGGCCGTCTTCATCAGTCCGTAGCGGCTTTCCATCTCGGCGATCAGGTTGCTGAGCACGTTCGCTGCCAGCTTGGGATTGGTCACCACCGGGGTGAGCAGGTGAGGAACCGCCTCGTAGTGGTTGAGCTCAACCTGCTTCGGGTCGACCAGAACCAGCCTTACCTCGTTCGGAGAGGAATGCATGAGGATCGAAGAGAGCACGGCGTTGACCGAGGCCGACTTGCCCGATCCGGTGGTGCCGGCGACCAGAACATGTGGCATCTTCGCCAGGTCGGTCTTGACCGGCTTGCCGTCGATCCCTTTGCCGAGCCAGGCCGTCAGCGGTGCCGCCGCGGATTCTGTTCGTTTGTAGATGTCACCGAGCCTGACCATGTTGCGAGCCGAGTTCGGGACCTCGACCCCCACTGCCTGCTTGCCGGGAATCGGCGCAAGGATGCGGATTTCCGTGGAAGCGAGTGCATAAGCTATGTCGTTGGCAAGCTCACTGACCTTCTTCACCTTCGTACCCGGCGCGAGCTGAAGCTCGAAGCGGGAAACATGCGGTCCGGCGACAACCCCGATGATCGATGCCTCGACCCCGAAGTGCCCCAGGGTTTCGACCAGCTTGCGGGCCAGTTCCTTCTGCTCCGACGGGTCCGGGCCGCTGTCCTTCTTGCCGCGGTCAAGCACCTTGACCGGAGGCGGCCGGTACGAAATCCGTTCCGAACGGGTCGCTCCCCTCTCTTTGCCCATCGGGGTCAGGGGTAGTTGCTCGCCGGCCGGCTTTGCCATCTCCTCCGTCTGCGGGCCCGCTTCGACCTCATCCTCGAGGTCGGCCAGTTCCTCGTCGAAGTCACCGGTGATGGTGGCGGCGGGTTCCGGCTCTGCTTCCGGGTCTTCGAGTTCCCCGTCGGATGCCTGCGCTCCACCTGAGCCGCCGGGGAATATCTCGATCGGTTCGAGCGGCTCGATGCCTTCCGAGACCGGAGTCTCTCCCCCCTCTTCGGCCCAGATATCGATTTCGATCGGCGAAGGCGTCGCGGTTTCAGAACCTTCGTCGCCATCGGCGAGCAGTGATGTCGCTTCATCGTCGCCGAGGATCACGGTTTCCGAGTCCTGAGCGACTTCGGTCTCCGGGGCCGAACCGTCTTCAGCCGTGGTCCGGCCGCCGGTCCTCGCCAGTACCCGCGTTGCCTCGGCCGAAGTCGAACCGGCCCTTTTCAGAGCGTGGCCGCTTCGACTCACGACCGCAGCAACGGTCGTACCGGTCAGCAGCAGCATGCCACCGAGCAGGGCGAAGACGGCCAGCAGATGCGCTCCGAAGGCCTGGAGCAGTGACGCAGAGGCCCAGTAAAGAGTCTCTCCGATCACACCACCGTGCTGGGGGAACCAGCCGGAATCGAAGTAGGCGGTATTCGGGCCACGGCCCCCGGCAAGGCCGAAGGTCCCGGCTGCGAAGGCGAGCAGCATTCCGGCCAGCAGAAGCAGGGCCCCGGTGCGGAGCGGCCTCGTCGACGGCAGTGCCGGCCTGAACAGCAGGATGCCGCCGGCCACGAACAGGGCCACCGGCGTCACGTAGGCCACGAGCCCGAAGAGCCAGGTCAGGCCGTCGCTTACCCCTGAGCCCAGGCTTCCCCCGTCCCAGCCGAAATAGAGCACGAAAACCAGGTAGATCCCCAGCAGGACAAGCCCGAGGCCGATCAGGTCGAGATGCTTCTGATCGAGCGACTTTCCCGGTTCTTTCGCTGCAGTCTTGGCGGCGCCCCTGTTCGGACGCCGTTTTCCACCGCGCCTTGCTCTGCGGACGAACATGCTTGACTGTTCTACGGAGCCGCCGCAATACCTTCCCCGATGCCGGAAAGCGCCAGAACCGCAGGTGCGCCTTCGATCCGCGTACGGCACCGCTTAGACTGGCGTCATGCTCAATGACGTCGATTCAGCCGGAGGGCGCGTCCTCATAGTCGAGGACGACCAGGACATCGTGGACGTGCTTCGCCGCACTCTGCGGGCCGAAGGCTACGAAGTGCGCGCCGCCACGGACGGTCCGGAGGCTCTCGAGGATCTTGACGACTTCGCCCCCGATCTCGTGGTGCTCGACCTCGGCCTGCCCGGAATGGACGGCATGGAGGTCTGTAACCGGATCCGTGAGACGAGTGAGGTGCCCGTCCTGATGCTGACCGCAAGGGCCGACCCGGAAGACCGCGTCGCGGGACTCGACACCGGAGCTGACGACTACCTCGTCAAGCCCTTCGACCGATCCGAGCTGCTGGCCCGGATCCGGGCCCTGCTCCGCCGACATCCACCTCGCGGCTCGGCAATGGTTACGGTCGGCGATCTCAAGCTCAACCCCGATCTGCAGGAGGCCCGACGCGGCGACCGCGAGATCGAACTGACCAAGCGTGAATTCGAACTGCTGGAATACCTGATGCGCAACCAGAGACTGGTCGTCTCGAGGGAGCGCCTGCTCGAAGAAGTCTGGGGATACGACCCGCTCGATGAAACAAACACCATCGACGTGTTCATCTCGAATCTCCGGCGCAAGCTCGAGGAGGGCGGGGAACCGCGAATCCTCCACACCAAGCGCGGAGCCGGCTACGTAATAAAGGCCTGACCAGCGTGAAGGCATTGGACAGGCTGCGCCAGTCAAGCAAGTGGCCTTCACGCTGGCCGATCCGCTGGAAGCTCGCCGCGGTCTCATCCGGCCTGACCTTCGTGATCCTGGTTGCCTTCGGGCTGGCGGTGGGCCAGTTCACTACCCAGCAGCTGCGCGACAACTACGAAGCTGAAACGATGGCCGGCGCCGACAAGCTGGCCCGGGATGTCGAAAGCAACGTGGACGTGACCCCGGGCTTCGCACCCACGGTGGACATCGGCGAAGCCTTTTCGAATACGACAGGGCCGTCATCACTCACGCTGCTTGCAAACCAGCGCACATTCTCGACTGACCAGTTCCCCGCCGTCGGCCCACCAACCGGGGAGAACGTCATCACCAGCGGCGGGTACCAGGTCGCGACGGTCGCGCTCACTCCCGTGCCCGGGCAGGAGATTTCTCCGGGATTCGTCAGATTCGCAAGACCCGTCGACCGTCTCGACCAGTCGATCGGACAGGTCTGGATCTCGGTCCTGGCCGGGATCATCGGGGCCACGCTGCTCGCCGCCCTGGCCGGTGTGGTTCTCTCCAGGCGGGCGATGAGGCCGGTTTCCGGCCTGACCCTGGCCGCCGGGGAGATCGCCCGCACCCGGGATCCGTCGGTGACCCTGCAGGAGCCGGTCGCCGACGACGAAGTGGCCGAGCTCACCCGGACCTTCAACGGCATGCTGCACGAACTTTCGCTCGCGAGGTCCGAACGTGAGAGATCCCTCGCCAGACAGCGCGAGTTCATCGCCGACGCTTCTCACGAACTGCGAACCCCCCTGACCAGCGTGCTCGCCAACCTCGAGCTGCTCGACGATGCCCTCGGCCGCTCCCCCAGCCAGGAGCTCGAGAAGGAGTCGGTCGAATCGGCACTCAGGTCCTCCCAGCGAATGCGACGGCTCGTGGCCGACCTCCAGATACTCGCCCGCGCCGACTCCGGACGGGCACCGAAACACCGGGCCTGCGACCTCGCCGTTACGGCAGCCAATGCGATCGAGGAGGTTCGTCCGCTCGCCGGTGAGCACAGGATCGACCTGATCACCGAGGGCGGGATTCAGGTCGAAGGCAATCCTGACGACCTGCACCGGGTCGTGATCAACCTGATCGACAACGCCGTCCGCCACACGCCGGCCGGAACCGTGATTACGGTGGAGGTCGCGCAGTCGAAGGCGGAAAGCACCGCGTCGCTTTCGGTCGGCGACGACGGTCCGGGCATCCCCGACGAGGTCCGATCACAGATTTTCGACCGATTCGTGCGCAATGCCGGTCCGGGCGACCGGGCCTCGTCGAACGGCAGCGGTCTGGGCCTCGCGATCGTCCAGGCGATCGCTATCGAGCACGATGGGACGGTTCGCGTGGGCGATTCGCAGCAGGGCGGCGCGCTCTTTACGGTCGAGCTTCCACTGGCCCGCTAAAACGCGAAAGAAACCGTTACTCCCCGTTTAGGACCGGTTAAGAGCCCTTCCTTATCTTTCTCTATTGGACGAGACACAAGAACCCGCCGGGGATCTCCCCCAGACTGCCTCGGCGGGTTCGCCTTTTCGCAACATCAACAACAACCGTCGGGCCCCCTCTCCCCCTAGGTCCGGCGGTTTTGTTGTTGCAGGAGTCGATTGCCCGTGACCAGGTGGAGCGAAGCCGAGGGTATACATCTGCCCTCGATCGGCTCAGACTTCGACGACCACCGGGACTACCATCGGGCGGCGCTTGAGGCGCTTGTGGACGAAGCTTGCGACGCGATCGTGGAGGTCGGACTGAATCAGCTCCAGGTTCTTGACCCCTGCCTTGGCAGAGTCCTCGAGGGAATCCTCGACGATGTCACGCAGTTCGTCGGTCAGCTCGTCGTCCTCATCCAGGGCACCGATTCCGCGGACGATGATCTCCGGGTCGACAACCACGTCGCCGTTGTCGGCAGCGATGGTGGCGACCACGAAGACGATTCCGTCTCCAGAGATCGTCCGACGGTCGCGAAGCGCGGCGTCTTCTGGGTCCGCCAGTTCGATTCCGTCGACGTAAATCACGCCGGACTTGACCTCCTTGCCGAAGGCTGCTCCGTCGGGCCCGACCTCGAGCGGCAGGCCGTTCCTGCCCTTGAAGATGTTTTCCTCGGGGATACCGACCTGCTGGGCGATCTCCGAGTGGAGCCGGATTCGCTGGAAGTCACCGTGGACCGGCAGCACGTACTTCGGCTTGGTCAGGTTGAGCATCATCTTCATCTCTTCCCTGGAGCCGTGGCCGGAGGCGTGGATCGGCGCGTCCTTGGCGGTGATGACCGAGGCCCCGAGTTCGTAAATCGTGTCGATTGTCTCGTTGACCGATCGCTCGTTGCCCGGCACCGGGCTGGCCGAGAAGACGATGGTGTCGCCCGAATGGAGGGATACGTCGCGGTGGTCGTTGTTGGCCATGCGCCTCAGCGCGGAGAAAGGCTCGCCCTGGGATCCGGTCGACATCACGACGACCCGCTCATCGGGGAAGTTCTCGATCTCGCGGGGCTGGATCAGGATCCCGTCGGGCGCACTGGCGACACCGAGGTTGGAGGCGATGTTGAAATTCTTCCTCATCGAGCGGCCGACCAGGGCCACCTTGCGGTCGAGCCTGGCGGCGGCGTCGATCACCTGCTGGACCCGGTGGATGTTGGAGGCGAAGGAGGTGACGATGATCCGACCCTCGCAGCGGGAGAAGGTCTCGTAGAGCGCAGGGCCCACGGCAGACTCCGAGAGCGCGATTCCGGGACGGTCGGCGTTGGTCGAGTCGCCGCAGAGAAGGGTCAGGCCTTCATCGCCGAGCTTCGCCAGACGGGCGACATCGGCCGGGCGGCCGTCAACCGGGGTCTGGTCGAACTTGTAGTCGCCGGTGAAGAAGACAGATCCCGCGTCGCACTTGATCAGCACGCCTCGCATGTCGGGGATCGAGTGGGCAAGGTGGACCAGCTCGATCTCGAACGGACCCGCCTTGGTCTTTTCGCCGGGCGGAAGCTCGGTCAGCGGCGCATCCTTGAGCTTGTGCTCGTCGAGCTTCGAGCGGACCATTCCGACCGTGAGCGTGCCGCCGTAGATCTTCTTCGGCATTCCGACCTCACGCAGCACGTAAGGAAGTGCGCCGACGTGGTCCTCGTGGCCGTGGGTGAGCACGATCGCCTCGATGTCTTTGGCCCGGCCGCGCAGGTAGGAGAAATCGGGCAGGACCAGGTCGATGCCGAGCATCTCCGGAGTCGGGAACTTGAGGCCGGTATCGACGATGACGATCTTGCCGCGGTACTCGACCACGCACATGTTCTTGCCGATCTCCCCCAGTCCGCCGAGCGGGAGGACGCGAAAGCTGTCGCTCATCAGAGCTCCACGCCCGCGGAGGCGAGGAGGCTTCGGATCCGTTGCTTTTCTTCTGCGGTCGCTTCGACCATCGGCAGTCTCATATGGGCCGAGCATAGACCAGCCATCTCCAGTGCTGCCTTGACCGGGATCGGGTTGACCGTGACCGCCATCGCGTCATAGACGACCCTCAACTCGGAATCGACCC
This sequence comes from uncultured Solirubrobacterales bacterium, assembly GCA_963709375.1. Classification (GTDB taxonomy): domain Bacteria; phylum Actinomycetota; class Thermoleophilia; order Solirubrobacterales; family 70-9; genus 67-14. The sequence continues at coordinate 51,717 of CAVPWA010000008.1, read as the reverse complement.
TCTCGGCCCCCTCCAGATCACCGGCCTGGAACAGGTCGTAGATCTCACGCATCCGCTCGCCGACCAGGTGGGCCGCGACCAGGATGCCGCCGGTTCCGCCGGCCTTCAGGGAGTCGAGGAAGGCGGTGTCGTTTCCGGCCAGGAGATCGAGTCCGGGGATCTGCTGCAGCTCTTCGTCATTGGCCTGCTTGAGCGCGACCACATTGGGGATCTGCGCCAGCTCGGCCAGAAAAGCCGGCGGCATGTTGACCACGACCCGGGCGGGGATGTTGTAGAGGATCAGGGGGAGGTCGGGGCTGGCTTCCGCCACCGCTTCGAAGTGTCCTCGCAGGCCGGCTTCGTTCGGCCGGTTGTAATACGGGGTGACGACCAGACCGGCGTCGGCACCGTGATCGGCAGCCGCCCGTGTCAGTTCCACCGAGTGGCGCGTATCGTTCGAGCCGCTGCCGAGGATTACGGTCGCCTCCTGCCCGACTTCGTCGAGCACGGCGTCCAGCAAGGCAAGCTTTTCCTGATCGTCGAGAGTGGGCGATTCACCCGTCGTACCGGCGACGACGAGCCCGTTCGAGCCATGTTCGACCAGATGACGCGCCAGCTTGCGCGTCGATGCCAGATCGACGCGCCCATCCGCGTCGAAGACCGTGGCCATCGCCGTTATTACGCCCTGGATCTCGCTCACGGAGTCAGCCTATTGGATCACTGCCAATCAGCCCGCGGTGGCGAGAGCGGGCCTGCGGCCGGCCCAGGGGTGCGCCTGCTCGAGCTGGGCGGCAACCCTGATCAGCAGGTCTTCCCGCCAGATCGGCGCGACCAGCTGGATGCCGATCGGCAGGCCCTCGCTGCTCTCCTCCAGGGGAACCGAGATGCCCGGCTGTCCGGTGGCATTGAGCCCACCGGTGAAGGCGGCGAAGCGCCGGGCCTTGAGCATCGCATCCATCGGCTCGCCGCTGTACTGGTCGAAGTGCCCGATCTTCGGAGGCAGGGTGCCGAGGACCGGCGTGAGGATCAGGTCGGTGCCCTGCTCGTAGATGTCCGCGAACATCCTCCCCATCATCTGGTGGGCCGCCACTGCCGCCAGGTACTTCGCCGCGCTTTCGCTGCGCCCGCGTTCGATCAGGGCCCAGGTGAGCGGCTCGACGTCATCCGGCGTGAATGGCCGTCCCACGATCGTTTCCAGTACCCCGATGTTCTGCGCCATGCCACCGGCCCATCGGGTGATGAAAGTCTCGTACAGGTCGTTCTGGTCTCCCAGCTCCGGCGAAGCCTTGGTCGAGACCCGGTGACCCAGCGCCTCCAGCTTGCGAGCTGCCGACTGGACCGCCTCGATGGCCTCGCTCTCGATCTCGTCCCCGGTCATCGGGTCGATCATCAGGGCGATGTCGAGACTGCCCGGGTCGCGGGTCAGTTCTTCGACATAAGGGCGTTCGGGCTCAGGGCAACCGTAGGGGTCGCCCGGCCGCGGTCCGTGAACCCAGTCGAGCATGCGGGCGCAGTCGCGCATCGATTTCGAGACGCAGAACTCGGTCGTCAGACCGGACATGGAGTCACCGACGATCGGCGCCAGCGAGATTCGCGCCCGGCTCGGCTTGAGGCCGACGAGTCCGTTGGCGCTGGCCGGGATGCGGATCGAGCCGCCGCCGTCGGATGCATGCGCGATCGGCACGATGCCCGCCGCGACCGCGGCCGCCGAGCCGCCGCTCGAGCCGCCGGTACTGCGAGTCGTATCCCAGGGATTCCTGGACGCACCGTGGGACTCGGGCTCGGTCGTCGGCAGGATCCCGATCTCGGGGGTGTTGGTCCGACCCATGGTCACCAGGCCTGCATCGCGGAAGCGACTGCCCAGGTGGCTGTCGATCGGCATCCTGAAATCGATCTCTTTCATCAGGCGATTGCCCATGTGGTACGGCTGCCCGGCCAGGCCGGCACCGAGGTCTTTGAACAGGAAAGGCACCCCCCGGAACGGACCGTCGGGCAGATCCCCGGCTGCCGACTCGCGGGCTTCGTCGTAGAGCGGATGGATGATCGCGTTGATCTCGGGGTTGATCGCCTCGGCCCGGCTGATCGCACCTTCGAGAAGTTCTGACGGACTCGCCTCTCCGTTGGCTACGAGTTCAGCCTGAGCAGTGGCATCGAGCGCGGAAACGTCGGTATCTGACATGACCGCCAGCCTAGCGATTCGGCCCTGGCCTGAACGGTCAGAGCAGCTTCTCGAGGCCGATCGTGAAGGGGTCCGCAAGGCCACCGACTTTGCGCACCGCGAGAACGACCCCGGGCATGAAGGACGACCGGTCGATGCTGTCGTGGCGGATCGAGAGGGTCTGGCCCTCGCCACCGAACAGGACTTCCTGATGGGCAACGAGCCCGGGCAGGCGGACCGAGTGAATCGGCTGGTGCACGTTGCCGCCGGCCTCGCTGATCAGTTCCTCTGTGCGCTTCGCGGTTCCGGAGGGCGCGTCGACCTTGCGATCGTGGTGGAGTTCGATGATCTCGCACTCAGGCATGTGCTCGGCCACCCGCTGGGAAAGCGTCATCAGCAGTACCGCCCCGATTGCGAAGTTGGGCGCGACAAAGCATTTCGCGCCACCACCGGCTTCTTCGGCCGCATTCTTCAGGGCGTCCAGGTCGAAACCCGTTGCCCCGACCACCACGTGGACCCCGGCCTCGAGGCAGGTGATCGAGTTTTCGAGCGAAGTATCGGGAGTGCTGAACTCGACCACAACATCGCAGTCGCCGAGGATGTCCGCCAGTTCGGTGCCGAGGGCGGGGTCTGCCCTTCCGGCGAGCTCCATTCCCTCGGCCTGCTCCACGGCTCCACAGACCGTCGAGCCCATGCGGCCGGCAGCACCGGAGACACCGACGCGGATCATGCGGCGAGCGCCTCGCTGACCGGCGCCACCGCCTGGCGGAAGCGCTTTTCGTCCTTGCCGACCGCTGCGGCCGAAACGTGTTCGGGCGCATACAGTTCGGCGGCGAGTTCGGAGATGTCTTCGATCCCCACCCCGTCCACCCTGGCCAGCATCTCGTCGAGGCTGAGCAGGGGGATCTCGTGGAGCGTCGCGCGGGCGATCCGGTTCATGCGGGCTGCGGTCGACTCCCCCGAGAGAACCAGCCTGCCCTTGACATGCTCCTTGGCCCGATCCAGTTCATCGGCGCTGACCGGCTCCGTTCGGATCCTGTGGTACTCGCGGCCGAGGATCTCGCATACCTCCTCGACGTTGTCTTCGCGGGTCCCGACGTAGGTCGCCACCGCACCGGTGTCCGTGAACTGCTCGGAGTAGGTCCCGACCGAGTAGGCGAGGCCACGCTCTTCCCGCACCTCGCGGAACAGCCTCGACGAACTCGAGCCTCCGAGGATCGAGTCCAGGACCGCAAGTGCGAAACGACGCTCGTCGGCCCGGTTGATGCCCGGGCCTCCGAAACATATGTGGTACTGCTCGGTGTCCTTGACCGCGAACTCGAGCCTGCCGCCGGGCAGCGGCTCGACCCGGTCGGGGGCGATGCGATCGCCGTTGTGATCGGGCTCCAGACTCTCGGCCAGAGCGACGATCTGCTCATGCTCGAGGTTGCCGGCGGCGGCTACGACCAGATTCTCAGCGGTGTAGCGGCTGCGGTGGTAGGCGGCGATGTCCGGCACCGGAATCCCGGCGATCACCTCCGCTTTGCCGAGAATCCTCCGTCCGAGCGGCGTATCTCCGAAGATCGCATCGGCGAGGTAGTCATGGACCCGGTCCGAAGGCTCGTCTTCGTACATCGCGATCTCTTCCAGCACCACGTCGCGCTCGGAGTCGATGTCGGGGAAGGTGGACTCGAGCAGCATCTCCCCCATCAGGCCGAACACCTCGTCGGTGTGCTCGTCGAGAAAGCGGGCGTGGAGGTGAGTGGTCTCCTTGCCTGTGGCCGCGTTGAAAGCGGCACCGAGGCCGTCGAAGCGCTCGGAGATCTCGATCGCCGAGTAGTTCGCCGTGCCCTTGAACAGCAGGTGCTCCAGAAAGTGAGAGACCCCTGCCTGGGCAGGGGTCTCGTCACGCGATCCGGTCCGGACCCAGAGGCCGAGGGCAACCGAGCGCACCAGAGGAACTTCCTCGGTGATCACCCGGATGCCCGAAGCGGTCTCTGTCAGCCGAGCCGTTTCTTCCATCTGTACTAGCCGCGACGCTCGCGGTCACCGCGATCGCGCCGGCGGCGTCCGCCGTCACGACCGCCGCCGCCTCCGCCGCGTCCACCGCCGCCTCCTCCACCACTGGAGAGGGCTGCGATCTCTTCTTTGCTCTTTCCGTCGATCGCCGGGTCGCTGGTCATGCGCAGGCCGATCCGGCCGCGCTCGCGATCAACCTCGGCCACGGTGACGTCGATCTCCTGGCCGGACTCGAGCACCTCTTCGACCGTCTCGACCCGTCCTCCGGGCTTGACGTTGGAGATGTGCAGCAGTCCGTCGGTGCCCTTCGTCAGCTCGACGAACGCACCGAACGTGGTCGTCTTCACGACCTTGGCGCCGGGGTAGCGGTCGCCGATCTCGGCTTCCTTCGTCATCCCTTCGATCCGGGCCACGGCCTCCTCGACCTGGGTACCGGTCGGGGCATAGATCCGGATCGTGCCGTCGTCTTCGACGTCGATCTCGGCCTCGAACTCCTCGCAGAGTCCGCGGATGGTCTCGCCACCCTTGCCGATGACCGCACCGATCTTCTCCTGGTCGATCTTGATCGACTCGATACGCGGCGCGTACTTGGAGAGCTCCTCACGCGGGCCGTCGATCGCTTCGGCCATCTTGCCGAGGATGAACAGCCTGCCCTTGCGGGCCTGCTCGAGGGCGTCGGTCAGGATCTCGAAGGTGACTCCGGTGATCTTGATGTCCATCTGGAGGGCGTTGATGCCGTCGGCGGAACCGGCGACCTTGAAGTCCATGTCACCGAGGTGATCCTCGACTCCGGCGATGTCGGTCAGCACGATGTAGTCGTCGCCTTCCTTGATCAGCCCCATCGCCACTCCGGCAACCGGTGCGGTGACCGGGATGCCGGCCGCCTGCATCGCCATCGAAGAGGCACAGACCGAACCCATCGACGACGAGCCGTTCGACTCCAGCGTCTCGGAGACGGCGCGGACCACGTACGGGAAGGACTCCTGGTCCGGAACCGAAGGCACCAGAGCGCGTTCGGCGAGGGCGCCGTGACCGATGTCGCGACGCTTCGGACCGCGCATGAAGCCGGCTTCACCCACCGAGAACGGCGGGAAGTTGTAGTGGTGCCAGAAGGTCTTGGTCGTTTCCAGACCGAGACCGTCGACCCGCATGTCCATCCGGGTCGTGCCCAGGGTGACGTTGCCGAGGATCTGGGTCTCGCCTCTGGTGAACAGAGCCGAACCGTGGACCCGCGGAGAGACGTCGACCTCGCACTCGATCGGACGGATCTCGTCCTGGGCGCGACCGTCGGGGCGCTTCTTGTCGACGGCGATCGCCTTGCGGATGGTCTCCTTCTCGACTGCCGAGAAGGCGGCCTTGACTTCGGAGACCTTGTCGTGGTCGGCTTCGCCGTCGGCGCCGGCCGGGGCCAGCGCTGCGACGACCTCGTCCTTGACCGCACCGAGCGCGTCCTGGCGCTCGAGCTTGGCTTCGACCGAGGCGGCCTGCTTGATCTTGTCGCCGAACTGCGAGCGCACGTCGGAGAGCAGACCCTCGTCGATCGAGGGAGCCTCGATGACCAGCTTCTCCTTGCCGACCTTCTGGCGCAGCTCTTCGATCGCCGCGGTGATCTTCTTGATCTCGCTGTGGGCGATGTCGAGGGCGTCGAGGATTTCGGCCTCGGTGACGCCGTTGGCACCCGCTTCGACCATCAGGATGGCCTCATCGGTTCCGGCGACGATCAGGTCGAGATCGAGGTTTGCGTGATCCTCCTCGTCCGGATTGATCACGAAGTCGCCGTCGAGCTTGCCGACGCGGACCGCACCGACGTGGGCTGCGACCGGAACCTCGGAAATCGCCAGCGCCGCGGAGGCACCGTTCATCGCGAGGATGTCGTAGGGGTGGACGTGGTCGACCGACATCGGGATCGTGACCAGCTGGGTCTCGTAGTGCCAGCCCTTGGGGAAGAGCGGACGGATCGGACGGTCGATCATGCGGGCCGTCAGCGTGGCTTTTTCACCGGCGCGGGCCTCACGACGGAAGAACGAGCCGGGGATCTTGCCCGCGGCGTAGTAGCGCTCCTCGATGTCGACGGTCAGGGGAAGGAAGTCGACGTCACGAAGACCTCCCACGGTTGCAGTTGAAAGGACCATAGTGTCGCCGCATCGCATGATGACGGCGCCGCTGGCCTGCTTGGCGATCTTGCCGGTCTCGATCGAGATCTCGTCATCGCCGACACGCACGGAGACGCGCGTAACTTCGAACATACTCATCAGGTTTTCTTACCTCCGGCCGCCCGGTTGGCGACCATCTGTCTTTAGAACTGTCGTTCTCTTATCGCTGCGAAGAGTACAGGCGATCGCGAACAGGCGAGCCGCCCCCACGGCTCCGGCCCCCGGAACGTCCCTGGATACGTCGGCTGTCACCGACCACAACGGGTCCACCCGGCGATGCGCACCTCCGGCGCGTTCGGGTTTGCGAGTCCTAGATTGCCGCGAGGATGATGCTGGGCGGCGGGATCTCTATCGGTGTTTCCGATTCATGTACCCATTCCACGGTGCCCTCACCGTCGATCAGGACCAGAGAGCGATTGGCGTGGCCCCAGTCCTCGAGATAGGCGCCATAGGCCTTGGCGACGGCACCCTTGGGTTCGAAGTCCGCGAGCAGGGAGTTGTCGATCCCGGTGTGTTCGCGGAAGGCCTTGTGGGCGAAGGCCGAATCGACGCTGATCCCGACGAGGGTGACTTCCGCTTCGTCGAGCTGCGGACTTATCGCCTTGTAAGAGGTCAGCTGGTCGTTGCAGACGGGGCTGAAATCGAGAGGGTAGAACGCGATCAGCAAACGGCGTCCGGCGAAGTCGGACAACGAAACCAGTTGGCCCGCGTGATCCGGCAGGGTGAAGTCGGGGGCCTTGTCGCCGGCCGAAATCATGGTCGAAATCTAGTGGCGGAGGCCGAGCTCGGAAACCAGGGCGCGGTAACGGTCGAGATCGGTGCGCTCGAGATAGCGGAGCAGACGGCGGCGCTTGCCGACCATCATCAGAAGGCCGCGGCGGGAGTGGTGATCCTTGCCGTGTTCGCGCAGGTGGCCGGTAAGGTCGTTGATGCGCTCGGTGAGCAGGGCGACCTGGACTTCGGTCGAGCCGGTGTCACCGTCCTTGCGGGCGTATTTGCCGATCAGTTCGGCCTTGTCGTCTTTGGTGATCGTCATAGCTTTCCTTGTTTCGGGGTCCGCGTGGGTACCCCACTCACGGCCGCTGGAAACTAGCACAGACGCGTGCTGTCTCCTCCACGTCCAGCCTCATCTGTTCGATCAGGGCTTCGGCCGAATCGAAGCGCCGCTCGCCCCGGAGGCGCTCGACGAATGCGATACGCAGGCTCTTCCCGTACAGGTCTACATCCTGGTCGAGCAGGTAAGCCTCGATCAGCACCCCGCGTCCGGTCTCGAAAGTCGGTCGGACCCCGATGTTCACCGCAGCCGGCATTCCGTTGGCGAAAGCGGCGTAGACGCCGTGGCCAGGGGTCACCAGGCGGTCGTCCGGGACGATGTTGGCAGTCGGATAGCCGAGCTCACGACCCCTCCTGTCGCCGCCCACGACAATGCCCTCGAGCATGAAAGGCACCCCCAGGCAATCCCTTGCCTGGGCCATTTCTCCAGCCGCCACGAGAGCCCGTATTCGTGATGAGGACACGGTTTCCCCGCCCTGCTCGACCAGCGGAACGATTCGCGTTTCAAACTCCGGGTGGGCAGCGAGCATCTGCGGTGTGCCTTCGGCGCCGGTCCCGAAGCGGAAGTTGTCGCCGACCGCCACCTGTCCGGCGGAAAGCTGCTCGACCAGGATCTGCTCGATGAACTGCTCGGCGGTGATCTTCGTGAAGTCCTCGTTGAAGCCGATCACGACCATTTCTTCGATTCCGATCCCGTCGAGCACGTCGCGCTTGACGCCGAAGGGCATGATCAGCTTCGGGGCTGCCACCGGATGAAGCACCTCGAGCGGATGCGGGTCGAACGTGAGAACGGTGTCCGCGCCATCGATCACCTCCCGGTGGCCGATGTGCACCCCGTCGAAAGTCCCGATCGCCACCCGCCGCGGGCGGGCTTCGGCGTCCTCGAGGGCGGTTACTCGAATCATCAGCCGCGGGGTTCCAGGACGACTTCGGGCTTGAGGATTTCTCCGGAGCGGGTTGCCACGGCAATCAGGTTATCCCCGTTGACCACAGCCACAGGCTCCCCTTCGTCGATTCCGGCGTCGGCAGGCACCCGGCGGCCGAAGCCGATCGCCTCGGCGGTGTCGCCGTCGACCTCGACCCGGGGCAGGAACGAGAGCGCCTCCAGCGGGCTGAGGACCTGCCCCGCCCGGTCGATCCCCAGCTCTCCGACAGCGGTGCGGCGCAGCTTCTCGCAGTAGGCGTCCCCCAGGGTCTCGATCAGAGTCCGGACATATGTACCGGAACTGCATTCGATCTCGAACACCGCGCGTTCCGCGTCGCTTTCCAGCAGTTGCGCCCGGTAGACCTCAACCTCGCGGACCGGTCTGTCTTCGCTCTGTTCGCCTCTGTGAGCCCGCTTGTAGAGCCGTTCACCATCCACTTTGACGGCGGACGTCATCGGCACCATCTGAACGACTTTGCCCTCCGGCAGGCTGAGTTCCCCGGGCACGGCGCCAGTGTGTTCGAGTTCGCCCTCGGGATCGCCGGTGCTGGACTTCCAGCCGAGACGGGCGGTGGCGACGTAGGTCTTCGGGAGTTCGAGCAGGTAACGCTGAAGCCGCGTGGCACGGCCCAGCAGGATGGTCAGCACGCCGGTGGCGAACGGGTCGAGAGTTCCCGCGTGGCCGACCTTGCCGCCACGCTCACGGCGCACTTTCGCGACCACGTCGTGCGAAGTCACCCCCGGCGGTTTGTCGCAGATCAGGACCCCGTTCACCGGCAGTGCTCCATCTTCACGCCGGTTTCAGGATTTCGGCTGCTCGGCCAGGGCTTCGCAGATCTCGGCAACGATCTGGTCGACTTCCATCTCGGTCGAGCATCCGGCGGCGCGCACGTGCCCGCCTCCCCCGAACCGGCGTGCGATCACCGAAACGTCGGTGCTCGAGTCTCCGGACCTGAGGCTCACCTTGCGGGCCGCATGCCCCCGGCTGACCTGATCCTTGATCACCGCCGCAGCGCAGATTCCGTCAACCGCGCGCAGGTGGTCGATGATGCCCTCGGTCATCTCTTCCCCGGCGCCGGCGAGTTCATAGTCCTCAGCGGTGATGCAGGTGATGATCAGCCGTCCCTCGCAATGGAGTTCGACCTTGGCCAGGGCACGACTCAGAAGTCGGACTTTTTCGATCGGCACGCTCTCGTAGAGACGCCGGTTGACATCGTCGATGTCGACCCCGGCCCGGACCAGAGCCGCCGCGACCTCGTGGGTGCGCGCGTCGGTCGAGTCGTACATGAACTTTCCGGTATCGGTGACGATGCCTATGTACAGGGACCTCGCCATCGCCGGGCTTATCTTCACGTCGAGCGCAACCGCGAGCTCGTAGACGATCTCGGCAGTGCTGGACGCTGCCGGGTCGACGAAGTTGTACTCGCCGAAGCGCGTATTGTCGTGGTGATGGTCGATATTGACCACCGTGCTGCCGTCATCGCGCAGGAAGTCGACCGGCATGCGGTCGATATTGCCGCAGTCGAGGAAGATCACGACCCTGTCGCGGATGTCGGCCGGAGGCTCGTGGAAGACGTCCTCCAGCGGCAGGTGGCGGTACTCGATGGGCAGCGGGAACTCTTTCGCAGCAAGGAACATCACCGAGTCTTTGCCGAGCGACTCCAGCATGTGCTGAGCCCCGAGCAGTGAGCCCAGTGCGTCCCCGTCGGGGCCTTCGTGGGTGGTCAGCAGGAACTTCCGGTTCTCACGGATCACTGCGGCGATCGCCTCGAGGTCGTCGGCCACCGTGGTCTTGTCGTTCTCGGTCGAGGCGCTCACGACTGCTGCCCCGCCTCCCCGGAGTTTTCTCCCTCGTCCGGATCCGGCCCGGGCGACGGTTCCTCGTCTAGCATCGCCGAGATGCGCAGGCCGGTCTCGACGGCTTCGTCGTAGGTGAAGGTAAGGGTCGGGGTTCGTTTCATGTGAGTCTCGCGGTTGATCGCGCTCTGCAGCACGCCGTGAGCGCTCTTCAGGCCCTTGAGGGCATCCTCGCGCGCCTGGTCGTCCCCGAGCACGGTCACGTAGACCTTCGCAGACCGGAGGTCCGGCGTCGCGTCGACGTGGGTCACCGCGACCATGTCGAGCCGGGGGTCGCTCAGATCGACGGTCACGGCCTGGCCGATCACCTCGCGCAAAACCTCGTTTACCCGCCGCATCCGCGAATTCGCCACCGCAGGCTCCTAGTTGAGGGTCTGTTCGACCTGTTTGGTCGAGAAGAACTCGAGCACGTCGCCGACCTTGACGTCGGCGTAGCCATCAAGCACGATGCCGCAGTCCTGACCCTCTTCGACGGTCTGTACCGCGTCCTTGAAGCGCCGCAGCGAGTCCAGTTTGCCGGTCCAGATCACGGTGCCTTCGCGCACCAGGCGCACGCTGCCTTCGCGGTTGATCCGGCCTTCGGTGACAACGCAACCCGCGATGCGGCCGACCTTCGACGCCTTGAAGACCTCCCGGACTTCGGCCTCGCCGAGTGATTCCTCGACCTCGACCGTGTCCAGCATTCCCTCCATCGCGGCTCGCAGGTCTTCGGTGATCTTGTAGATGACCGAATAGGTCCGTACGTCGACGCCTTCGATCTGGGCCGCCTTACGGGCGTCGCTGAGCGGGCGCACGTTGAAACCGATGATGATCGCGTTCGAGGCCGAAGCCAGCATCACGTCGGACTCCGTGATGCCGCCGGTCTGGGCCCGGATGATGTTGATACCGACCTGCTCCTGGGGAACCTTGGCGATCTCGTCCTGCAGCGCCTCCAGCGAACCCGCGACGTCGCTCTTGAGCACGATGTTGAGTTCCTTGAGGTCGCCGGTCTGGGCCCTGGCGAAGATCTCCTCGAGGGTGACCTTGCGGGCGGCCCGGCGGGCGATGGTCTCGGCCTTGAGACGGTTAAGGCGTTCCTGGGCCATCTGCCTGGCGCGCCGGTCGTTGTCGGCCACCTGAACGAACTCGCCGGCATCGCAGACTCCGTCGAAGCCGAGAACCTCGACCGGCATTCCCGGACCAGCGGTGTCGACCTTGTGGCCGAGGAAGTCGTGCATGGCGCGGACCTTGCCCCAGACCGGTCCTGCGACAACCGAGTCACCGACCCGGAGCGTCCCGCGAGATACGAGGACGGTCACGACAGGGCCGCGGCCGGGGTCGAGCTGGGACTCGATCACCGAGCCCGAAGCGGGTGCGTCGGGGTTCGCCCCGAGCTCCTCGAGTTCGGTCACCAGGATGATCATGTCGAGCAGGTTGTCCAGTCCCTGGCGGGTCTTCGCGGAGACGTCGCAGTAGACGGTTTCTCCACCCCAGTCCTCGGGGTTGAGCCCTTCGGCCGCGAGGTCGTTCCGGATGCGGTCGGGCTGGGCGCCTTCCTTGTCGATCTTGTTGACGGCGATGAGGATCGGCACGTCGGCAGCCTTCGCGTGGTCGATCGCCTCGCGGGTCTGCGGCATAACTCCGTCGTCGGCGGCTACCACGACTACGGCGACGTCCGTCACCTGGGCACCGCGGGCACGCATAGCCGTGAAGGCTTCGTGACCCGGGGTGTCGAGGAAGGTAAGCGTATTTTCTTCGTGATGAACCTGGTAGGCACCGATGTGCTGGGTGATTCCCCCGGCCTCGCCCGCGGCTACTTCGGTTTCCCGGATCGCATCCAGGAGGGACGTCTTGCCGTGGTCCACGTGGCCCATGATCGTGACCACCGGCGGGCGGTCCACGAGGCTGTCTTCAGCGTCGTCGAACTCGGGCGCCGGCGTCTCTTCTTCCGCGGCTGACACGATCTCGATCTTGCGGTCGTACTCCTCTGCGATCGCCATTACCGATTCGTCGGTGAGGGTCTGGGTCAGAGTCGCCATCTCCCCCATCATCATCAACTTCTTGATCAGCTCGGCAGAGCTCAGGCCCAGCAGTTCAGCCAGGTCGCGAACCGTTACACCGGAGCTGACCTTGGTCGCCTGCGGCTCGGCAGGATCTGTTTCGACCGGTGTCGGTTCCTCCAGCAGAGGCCGGCGTCTGCGGCCACCGCGACGACGCGGTGGGCGCTGCGGCGGAGGTCCACCACCCTGTTCGCGCCGGGATGCCTGGGAGTCGATTACCACGCGACGGCGCTTCTTGCCCCCGGTGCCTGCAGCGCCGGTGGCGGCCCCGTCGCTGGGTGCGGCCGGGCGGACCGGCTTGCTCGAACCCGGAACAGCCGGCTTCGAGGCCGGCTCGGAGTCAGCCTTGGCGGGGGCTGCCTTGGCAGGCGGTTCAGGTGACGCCGTGGTCTCGGACCCGGGTTTCGAGTCCGCCGCCGGGGCGGCTTCAGCCTTCGTGGACGCCGACTTCTTTGCGGCTGGTTTCTTCGCAGCCGGCTGTTTGGCGGCCGGCTTTGCCGCAGGGGCCGAACCGGCAGCTGCCAGCGCCTTCAGCGCGACGTCCTCCTCGACGCTCGAAGCAGCGGCCTTGGCCTCTACCCCGGCCGCGTTGAGGGCGGCCAGCACTTCCTTGCTGGTGACGCCCGCCGACTTGGCGATCTCATGAACCCGGCGCTTGCTCACTCGGTCGCTGCCTCACCTTCGGCTGCTTCTCCGGCCTCTTCGGAGTCTTCCACCGAGTCCGCCCCGGCATCCTCCGAAGGGGCTTCCTCTGCGGTCTCCTCTTCGGATTCCGGTTCAACCTGCTCAGCGGTCTCGAGCGCTTCTTCAGCAGCCTCGGGCTCCGCCTCGCCGGCCTGAACCTCTTCCTCGGCTTCGACCTCTGCCTCGGCTTCGACCTCTGCCTCGGCTTCGACCTCTGCCTCGGCTTCGACCTCTACTTCGGCTTCGTCACTCGGCTCAACGAACGAAGCCTCGGCGCCGGCCACGATGGCGGTCACTTCAGCTTCGTCTGAATCGGGGTCGGAGAGGGTCTGGATCTCGGCTTCTCCCAGCTCGGCGAGAACGCCGACGTGGCTGGTGGAAAAGCGGGATAGCGCCTGGTGCTGCGGCAGTCCGCAGTAGGTCGAACCGCCGATCGCCGCGTTCGGGCAGCGACGCCCGCTCGAGAGAACCGCCATGCAGCGCCCGTCGAACTCCTCTTCCCCCTCGTATTCGTGCTGGCTTTCCTCGCGGGCGAAGTCGCTCTCGGACTTAATGTCGACCCGCCAGCCGGTGAGGCGGGCGGCAAGCCGGGCGTTCTGCCCGTCGCGGCCGATCGCCAGCGAAAGCTGGTCGTCGGGGACCACGACCGTCGCCTGCATGTCCTCGTCGTCGACCAGGACCTCTCTCACGCGGGCCGGGGAAAGCGCCTTGGCCACGAAGCGGGCAGGTTCCTCGTTGTAAGGGATGATGTCGATCTTCTCGCCGCGCAGCTCCGATACGACCATTCGCACGCGCGAACCGCGGGGCCCGACACAGGCACCGACCGGATCGACGCCGTCGGCGTGGGAGACAACCGCAATCTTCGAGCGGTAACCGGGCTCACGGGCGACGCCTACGATCTCGACCAGCTTGTCGGCGATCTCGGGGACCTCCAGCTCGAAGAGACCCTTGATCAGCTCCGGGCTGCGGCGCGAGACGACGATGCTGGGGCCCTTGGTCGACTCGGAGACGTCGGTGATCACGGCCTTGACCCTCATGCCGTGGTCATAACGCTCGCTGTAGACCTGCTCGGACTTGGGCAGCAGCGCCTCGACCCTCTCCCGCAGCTGGACCAGCGTGTAGCGCTTGTCCGACTGCTGGATCAGGCCGGTGATCAGTTCGCCGACCCGGTCCTGGAACTCGTCGTACATCATCTGGCGCTCGGCCTCCCGGATGCGCTGGTAGATGACCTGCTTGGCCGTCTGGGCGGCGATCCGGCCGAAGCCGTCGGGAGTGACGTCCCTCGTCTCGATCTGCGACTCATACGGCGCGAGCATCTCGGGGTCAAGCTCGGGATCCTCGGGTTCACGCAGCTCGCCGGTCTCCGGATCGATAGTGCGCTCCTGCTCGGCGGCGGCCTCACCCAGCAGTTTCTCCTCGAGCTCCGGCGGCAGAATCAGCTCGAAGACGCGGAAGTCACCAGTCTCGTGGTCGAGGTCGACCCGTGCGTACTTGGCCGAGCCGGGGCTCTTGCGGTAGGCCGAGAGCAGCGCGTCTTCGAGTGCATCCATCAGCGTGTCTGCCGAGATGCCCTTCTCCTGTTCGAGAACCTTTACCGCGTCGACGATTTCCTGGGTCAATTTGATGCTCCTTCTGGAATTACCGGCACAAGATGAGAGCGTTCGACGCTCTCGTACGAAATCCGGGCGATCTCACCGTCACAGCCGAGCGTGAAATCACTTTCGGCTGCTTCGAGGATCGTCCCGGTGAAGTTTCTGCGTCCGTCGATTGCCTCTGTCGTCCTGACTTTCGCCCGGCGTCCCTCGAATCGGACGAAGTGCTCGGGCTTTGTGAGCGGACGCTGCGGGCCCGGCGAAGAGACCTCGAGAGTGTGCTTTTCGAGAAGTTCGCCGAGTCCACTCGTGACCTTCTGACAGATCTCGAGATTGACTCCGCCGGGATAGTCGATGTAGATGCGCAGAGCATCACCACCGGCGTTTTCGACGGCGAGAAACTCGACTTCGGGGTCAATTTCAGTGATCCGGTTCTCGATCTCTTCAGCACTCGTTTTCATGCTCTCAAGCTCCATACGGGCCAAAAAAAAGCGGGCAAGGCCCACTTCCAGGAACTTCCAACGGTGACGCAAAGGCCAGTATAGCCCCCTTCCGCCAGGCGGCCAAGCCGGTCAGACTTCGAGCAGCACGGTCACCGGACCGTCGCCGGTCATATCGATCTCCATGTCCGCCCCGAAGACACCCCGGGCGGCGCCGGTCCGCTCGCAGACGTCGAGGTAGAGCGGCTCGGCGAGTTCCGGTCGTGCCGCCGATACGAAGCTGGGTCGATTGCCCTTCGTGGTGTCGCCGAGCAGCGTGAACTGGCTTACGCAAAGGATCTCGCGGTCGCCGAGGGGCTCGCTCATCCTGCCGTCGGAGTCGGGGAAGATCCGCAGCCGGAGAAGCTTGCGCGAGATCTTCTCGGCTTCGCTCGCCGTATCGCCTTCGGCGACGCCCAGCAGAACAAGGATTCCCGGTCCTATCCGGGAGACGACCTCGCCTTCCACTGCGACCGAAGCCGCACTGACACGCTGGACGACCGCCTTCAATCGCCGCGGTCCGGTGCCGTGTCGTCACGGTGGATCGCGATTGCGCGGTCGAGGATCCGGTCGGCGATCTCCCTCTTGCCGGCGATACCGTGGCGGGTGACGGCATCCTTCGAGACGAGGGTTACCGCGTTCTCTTCGGAATCGAAACCGATCCGGCTGTCCGAGACGTCGTTCATGACGACGAGGTCGAGTCCCTTGCGCTCCAGTTTCGAGGCGGCCCTCTGCTGCGCATCGCCTCCGTACTCGGCCGCGAAGCCGACCAGGGTCTGCTGCGGCCCGGCCGAAGCCGAAAGCGAGGCGAGAATGTCCTCGGTCGGTCGCAGCCGCAGTTCGAGCCCTTCACCCTCCCGGGCCAGCTTGCCGTCGGACGGCTGATCGGGACGGAAGTCAGCCGGCGCCGCCGCCATAAGCAGCAGGTCGCAGTCCGGTAGCGCAGCCTGGCAGGCATCCGCCAGCCCGGAAGTCGTCTCGACATCGACCCGGTCGACGCCGGCCGGTGTATCCAGGCCCGAATTGGCGGCGATCAGGCTCACCGCAGCCCCGCGGGCCCGTGCCCGCTCGGCCAGGGCGAAGCCCATCCTGCCGCTGGACCGGTTTCCGATGAAGCGCACCGGGTCGATCGGCTCCCTGGTGCCTCCTGCGGTCACCAGCACCCTCAGGCCCGCGAGGTCACCGTTGAGTGCGGCTTCCACCCGCGCCAGCAGATCCGCGGGATCGGGCAGACGCCCCACGCCGTACTCGCCCCTGGATGCCAGCTTGCCAACGCCCGGCTCGATCACTTCGACCCCTCGTTCACCCAGGACTCTCAAGTTCTCCTTGGTGGCAGGATTCAGGTACATACGGTCGTTCATCGCCGGGGCGACCAGCCGTGGGGATTCGCAGGCGAGAAAGGAGGTGGTCAGCATCGAATCGGCCTGGCCCTGCGCGAGCTTGGCGATCGTATTCGCCGAAGCCGGCGCGACCAGGAAGGCGTCAGCGGCCTCGACCACCGCCAGGTGTCCGATCGGTTCGTGCTCCGGCAGCGGCTGCCCCGGGAACGTTCCGCGCATCGGGTCCTTCTCGAACTCCGAGGTGAGCACGGGCGAGCCGAGGATGCCCTCGAAGGTGTCGGCGCCGATGAAGCGGCGTGAGGAGGCGGTCATCACAACCCGCAGCGAGTGACCGCCCGCCTGGGCGAGACGGACGAATTCAACTGCCTTGTAAGCCGCTATCCCGCCGCTTACTCCGAGCAGGATTTTCGCCATGAGGGCCCGGTCAGCCCCGGATCAGGAGCGGTACTCGTACTTGAGCTTGCCCTCGGCGAGCTCTTCGAGAGCCAGCGTCAGCGCGCCCTTGCCGGGTTCAGTGGCGACCATCGGCGGCGGGTAGTCGCCGTAACCGCCCTCCTGGAGGCTCTGGAAGTAGCTGTTGATCTGCCGGGCGCGGCGAGCGGCGACTACTACCGACGCATAAGAGGAGTCGGCGTGGTCGAGAAGGTGGTCTACGCGGGGCTTGATCATCGTCATGCGGTTGATTCTGACAGCTTGCGGCGCACGATGGCCTCGAGCTCACCTGCGGCGCGGTCGAGATCGTCGTTGACGACCTCGTGCGGGAACTCTCCGCGGGCCCGCATTTCCTCTTCCGCGACCTCGAGCCGGGCCTCGATCGCCTCGGAGCCGTCGGTCCCCCTCGACTCCAGCCGCTGCCTGAGCGAATCCAGTCTCGGTGGTGCGATGAATACCTGCACCGCGCCGGGCATGGTGGTACGGATCTGGCGGGCACCCTGGACCTCTATCTCCAGCACGACCGGATGCCCGTTCTCGATCCGGTGCTCGACCTCGGAGCGCAGAGTGCCGTAGCGGTTGCCGCTGTAGCGGGCGTGCTCGAGGAACTCTCCTGCTTCCACCCGCGCATCGAAATCCTCCGGCGAGAGGAAGTGGTAGTCGACGCCGTCGGATTCGCCCGCGCGCGGAGAGCGGGTGGTCGCCGAGACAGAGAGTTCGATCTCCGGAAGGCCCTGGCGGAGGCGGCCGATGAGACTGCCCTTGCCGACCCCGGAGGGACCGGTGATCACGAACACTTTCGACGGCGGGGCGTTCATCGGAGCGCCAGCCTAGAGGATGGACAGGACCGCAAAGCCCGCGAACCGGGCGCCGGGCCGACTAGCGACGAAGAAGGCTGACCATTTCCTTGCGCTGCCGCTCGGAAAGTCCGCCGATCGTCTTGGCCGGAGAGATCCGGCACTGGTTCAGCACGCGATTGGCCTTGACCCTGCCGTACTTGGGCACGGCCAGCAGCATGTCGAAGACCTTGGCGGTAAGCACGTATTCGGGAGGTGAGTCAAGCAGGTCCTGGATGCTGACCCGGCCGGCCTTCAGGTCCTTCTTCAGCTGGGCCCTGGCGGTCCGGATGTCGTTGGCCCTCTTGAGAGCGTCCATTCGCTGGTCCAGTGACCTCTCCGGGGCTTCGGGCGGGCTTGAAATGCTCTTCGGGGAGACGGCCATGAAGGCGGCGAGTATAGCCATGATTGCCCGGCGGGCTCGGCTGAAACGGCCAAAAACGCCAAATTCACCTCAACCTCAACTCAAGGTTGATGCCTGAGCTGAGGCCAGCGAGTCGAAACCGCGGCGCTCGAGTGCCAGGGTGAGGCCCCTTCGAACGGCGATCCCTGCCGCCGGGTCGCGAAAGTTCTCGGTCCCGACGGCGACGACCCGGGCCCCTGCGAGGATGAAATCAAGAGCGCTCTCGCCATCCTCGACACCTCCCATGCCGATCACAGGGATGCCGACGGCCGCCGAGACGGCCCTGACCTGGGCGAGGGCTATCGGGCGTACGGCCGGGCCCGAAAGGCCGCCGGCACCCGCCCCGAGCCAGGTCCTTCCCTGGTCTGGATCGATCGCGGTCGCTTTCACCGTATTGATCAGCGAAACGGCATCCGCCCCGCCCGCCTCCGCAGCAAGCGCCACCTGCTCCGGGTTGGCGACGTTGGGAGTCAGCTTGACGATCAGGGGCAGTCGGGTCCGCGGGCGCAGCGCCTGCATCAGCGCTTCGGTTTCGGCCGGTTGCTCGCCGACGATCAACCCCGAATGCACATTCGGGCAGGAGACGTTCAGTTCGATCCCGGCGACCCCCGGCACCGCCGACACCTTCTCGATCAGTTCCTTGAACTGCTCGGCGCTGTCGGCCATCACCGAGACGATCAGCGGTACCGGCAGCCCGACCAGCTCGAGCAGATCGCCTTCGACGAAGTCCTCCACGCCCGGATTCGGCAGGCCGATCGAGTTGATCATTCCCGAAGCCGTCTCCCACAGACGATGGGGCGGGTTGCCCGCCCGTGGCGGGCCGGTGATCGTCTTCGAGACGAAGGCCGAGAAAGGGAACTCCCGATCGAGAGCCCGACCGAAGGCCCTCCTCGCGGCGAGCGCGTCGTAGGTGCCGGAGCCGTTCAGCACCGGTCCTTCGAGCTCGATCCCGCAGAGATCGGTGCTCAGGTCCATTCAGGCCTCACCGGCCATCGCGGTCGCGATCTCGTCACCCCGCACCACCGGCCCGTCGACGCAGAGTCGCAGGTAGCTGCCGTCGGGCTTCGGCACGGCGCAGCCGAAGCAGGCACCGAAACCACAGGCCATCGGCGATTCGAGTGCCAGCTCGACCGGCACCCCGTGGTTGCCACACATCTGCCGCACGGCCTCGAGCATCGCCGGCGGGCCGCAGGAGTAGACCACAGCTCCGTCCGGGTCGTCGCCGGAGAGGATCACCTCGAGCAGGTCGGTTACGTAGCCCCGGTGGCCGCCACTGCCGTCTTCGAAGGCGAGCCTGGTCTCCTCGCAACCGAAGAGCGTCTCGACCGCCCCGGAGTGCTCGCGGTCGCGGAAGCCGAGCAGGGTCCGGGTCGGCACCCCGCGCGCAACCAGCTCGCGCCGCAGCACCGCCATCGGTGCGATGCCGATGCCACCACCGACCAGGACGGCACCTACCGCCCCGCGGTTCAACTCGCGTGGCATCGAGAACGGATTGCCGAACGGGCCGGCGACCAGACAGGAGTCACCCTTGCCGAGGGCGTCCAGGCGCGCGGTTCCGGGACCGACCACGTCGATCAGGAACTCGAGCCTCAGTCCTCCCCGCTCGCCGGTCACCCGTGCCACGGAAATCGCCCGCGGCAGGTAGGGACGACCGGATGAACCCTGCCATTCGCCGTCACCGGTCAGCATGTAGAACTGGCCGGGCGCCGGGCGCGGACCGACCTCATCCAGCAGGGTGAAGATCCGGTAACCGCCGTCGTCGACCGCGGCCGCGACCTCGCAGGAGCGCCTGCCGAACGGTGCGAGCGGCCGCTCAGCTGCCATGGAGTTCCTGGAGCGAGTAGACCTCCCCCGGGCCTTTCTGACGCGCGCTGATCGCTCTCACAGCGGCCGAGGCCCCGGTCATCGTGGTCAGGCTGGGGATGCCGTTTCGTATCGCGTTCGATCGAATCTCGTAACCGTCGGCCCGGGCCCCGGAACCGGTCGGCGTATTGATCACCAGGTCGCAGCGGCCTTCCTGAATCAGGTCGACGACATGGGGTGAGCCTTCAGCGATCTTGTTGATCGTCTCGACCGGCACCCCCATCCTCGAAATCGCCTGGGCCGTGCCTCCGGTAGAGACGACGCCGAATCCGAGGTCGTGGAACCTCGCCGCGAGCTGGGTGGCGGCGGGCTTGTCGGTATCGGTGACCGAGATGAAGACCGTGCCCTGGTCGGGCAGGGAGACACCGGCCGCGGCCTGGGCCTTGCCGAAGGCGGTCGGGAAGTCCGGCCCGATGCCGATCACTTCGCCGGTCGACTTCATCTCCGGCCCGAGCACCGAGTCGGCACCCTGGAAGCGGGCAAAAGGCAGCACTGCCTCCTTGACGCTGACGTGGCTGCCGTTCGCCTCCGGGAGCTCGAGTTCGCCGAGCTTCTCGCCCAGCATGATCCGGGTCGCGAGCTTGGCCAGGGGTGAGCCGATCGCCTTGGAGACAAACGGAACCGTGCGAGAGGCCCGCGGGTTGGCTTCGATCACGTACAGCCCACCCTCGGCGATCGCGAACTGGATGTTGATCAGCCCGATGACGCCGAGCTCGAGTGCGATCGCGGCGGTCGCCTCGCGGATCTCCTCGATCATCTCGTCACCGATGCTCATCGGCGGGATGACGCAGGCCGAGTCACCGGAGTGCACACCGGCCTCCTCGACGTGCTGCATGATGCCCGCCACGCAGACATCCTCTCCGTCGCAGAGCGCATCGACATCAACCTCGATCGCGTTCTCCAGGAAACGGTCCAGCAGCAGAGGGTGGTCGGGAGAAGCCTGGACGTTGTGCTCGAGGTAGACGTCGAGGTCCTGGCGGGAGTAACAGATCTCCATCGCCCTTCCGCCGAGCACGAAAGACGGCCGGACCAGCAGTGGATAGCCGACCCTCTCGGCGACCTCGACGGCCTCGGTGGCCGACATCGCCGAACCGTAGGGCGGCGGCTTGATGCCCAGCCGGTCGATCAGTGCGCCGAACTTGCCGCGGTCCTCGGCCGCGTCGATGGCTTCAACCGGGGTACCGAGAAGCGGGATGCCGGCCTCCTTCAGGCCCTCGGCCAGCTTGAGCGGCGTCTGACCGCCGAACTGGACGATCACGCCGTCCGGCTTCTCCACTTCGCAGACCGCAAGCACGTGCTCGAGCGACAGCGGCTCGAAGTAAAGACGGTCCGATGTGTCGTAGTCGGTCGAGACGGTCTCGGGGTTGCAGTTGACCATCACCGCATCACGCCCGCAGTCGCGAACCGTCATCGCCGCGTGGACGCAGCAGTAGTCGAACTCGATCCCCTGCCCGATGCGGTTCGGCCCGGCCCCGAGGATGACAACGGACGGCCTGTCACCCCTCCTCACCTCAGACGGCGAGCCGGCGGCCTCGTATGACGAGTAGTAGTACGGCGTGAGTGCTTCGAATTCGGCGGCGCATGTATCGACCGAGTTGTAGATCAGCTCGCCACCTTCGCGGCCGTCGCCCTCCAGGGCAAGCAGGGCCAGCTCACGCAGGAACCACGGGTCGATGCGGGTCCGCGCGTGGATCTCTTCGACTGTGATTCCGCGGGCGAGCCCGGCCATGATCAGATCGATGCGCTCCGGCGTCGGGATCTCGATTTCGTCGAGCAGGGCCTGGTCGGAATCGGGAATCGGGGTAACCGCGTCGAGCTCCCTGGAAGCGAGTCCCTTGGCGAAAGACTGCCTGAAGGTCCGGCCGATCGACATGATCTCACCGACGCTCTGCATGTATGTCGAGAGGCGATGGTCGGCGCCCGGGAACTTCTCGAAAGCGAAGCGCGGGATCTTGGTCACCACGTAGTCGATGGTCGGCTCGAAGGCGGCTGGAGTGGCCCGCGTGATGTCGTTGGGAATCTCCTCCAGGGCGTAGCCGACCGCCAGCTTTGCGGCCATCTTGGCGATCGGGAATCCGGTCGCCTTCGAGGCCAGAGCGGAGGACCTCGAGACCCTGGGGTTCATCTCGATCACCGCGATCTCGCCGTCGGCAGGGTTGACCGCGAACTGTACGTTCGAGCCGCCCGTCTCGACCCCGACGACCCGGATCACCTTGATCGCGATGTCGCGCAGGGACTGATAGACCGGATCGGTCAGCGACTGGGCCGGTGCGATCGTGATCGAGTCGCCGGTGTGGACGCCCATCGGATCCAGGTTCTCGATCGAGCAGATGATGACCACGTTGTCGTTGTGGTCCCGCATCACCTCGAGTTCGAACTCTCCCCAGCCGATCACCGATTCCTCGACCAGGACCTGGCCGATCGGACTGGCGGCGATGCCTTTCGAGACGACCTCGACCAGTTGCTCGCGGGTCTCTGCGATGCCGCCGCCCTGTCCGCCCATCGTGAAGGCCGGCCGGATGATCGCCGGCAGGCTCGCGCCGCCGTCGGTATCGAGCGATTCGAGAGCCGACTCGACGCTCTCGACCGTGATCGACCACGGAATCCGGATCCCCGCCTCGTTCATCACCCGCCTGAAGACTTCGCGATCCTCCGCCCGGGTGATCGCCTCGCGGTTCGCGCCGATCAGTTCTACCCCGAATTTCTCCAGGGTGCCGTCGGCCGAGAGGTCCATCGCCAGGTTCAGGGCGGTCTGGCCGCCCAGGGTCGGGAGCAGCGCGTCGGGGCGCTCCTTCTCGATGATCGCCGCGACGGGACCGGGCAGCAACGGTTCGACGTATGTCCGGGTGGCAAACTCGGGGTCGGTCATGATCGTCGCCGGGTTGGAGTTGACCAGGACCACCTCGTAACCCTCTTCCAGCAGCACCTTGCAGGCCTGGGCGCCCGAGTAGTCGAACTCGGCCGCCTGGCCGATCACGATCGGCCCGGAGCCGATCAGCATGATCTTGTGGATGTCGTCGCGGCGCGGCATCAGGAGGCCAGTTCGATGAAGCGGTCGAAGAGGTGACGGGAGTCGCGGGGGCCCGGCCCGGCCTCCGGGTGGTGCTGGACGGTCATCGCATTGGCGTCCGGCAGGCGCAGGCCTTCGACGGTGCGGTCGTACAGGTTGATGTGGGAAAGCACCGCTTCACCGACATCGGTCTGCCAGCGGACCGGCTCGTCGCCTTCGATCGTCCTGCCACCGTCGGGCCCGACAACTGCGAAGCCGTGGTTCTGGGAAGTGATCTCGATCACCCCGGTCTCGAGGTCCTTGACCGGATGGTTCGAGCCGCGATGGCCGAACGGCAGCTTGAAGGTCTCCAGTCCGACCGCCCGGCACAGAAGCTGGTGGCCGAGGCAGATGCCGACCATAGGCCGTTTGCCGACCAGCCCCCGGATCGTCTCGACGACACCCTCCACTGCGGCCGGGTCGCCGGGCCCGTTGGCGAGAAAGATCAGGTCCGGGTCCCGGTCGAGCACGCCGTCGGGGCCGGTACTACTCGGCAGCAGGGTCACCCGGCAACCGCGTTTGACCAGCTGGTCGGTGATGCTCGTCTTGATCCCGGTGTCCAGGGCGACCACGTGGGGGCCGTCGCCGGCGAACTCGATCGGCTCGGACGGGCTGACCCGGCTGGCGAAATCCGATCCTGCCATGGTCGGCTCCGCCGCGACGACCGCCGCCGCCTCGGACTCACCGGTCCCGGCCTCGACTATCGCCCCGCGCATCGCGCCCTTGTCGCGTATGTGCCTTACCAGCGCCCGGGTGTTGACCCCGGTAATGGCGCGCACGCCGTTGGCCTCGAGCCAGTCGAGCCAGCCTCCTTCGGCCGAGGCCGCGTCGTCGCCGTTTCGGGCATCCCGCATGATCACGCCCCGGGCATGCGCCGATCCGGATTCCATCGCCTCCGGAGAGACTCCGTAGTTGCCGATCATCGGGTAGGTGAAGGTGATGATCTGGCCGGCGTAGGAAGGGTCGGTGACGGCCTCCTGGTAGCCACACATCGCCGTATTGAAGACGACTTCCCCCACCGTGGTGTCGGCGGAGCCGCAGAGGGTCCCGTCAAAACGGCTGCCGTCCTCCAGCAGCACGTATCCGGGTGTTGCCTCGCTCATGCCACGCCCAGACTGAAGCTGCGCAGCCGGTAAGCGACCTGTCCTGAAGCCAGAGTCATCAGGACCTTGCCGTTCAGGGTCTTACCGGCACACCATGAGTTGCGCGAGCGGCTCTCGTAGCCGTGCTCGCCCACCGTCCACTCGGCTTCGAGGTCGACCAGGCAGAGGCTGGCGGTCTGTCCCTCTTCGATGCGGAAGGGTTCGATATCGAAAGGAGCGCCACCACAGCCGAGCTTCTCGACCAGCAGCGGCAGCGGCAGGATTCCCGGCAGGACGAGTTCGGTGTAGAGCGAGGAGAACGCGGTCTCCAGTCCGGTCACCCCCATCATCGCGGCTTCGTAGGGCACTTCTTTCTCCTCGACCGCATGCGGGGCGTGGTCGGTGGCGATGCAGTCGATCGTCCCGTCGAGAAGCGCTTCGATCAGCGCCTGGCGGTCGTTCTCCGATCGCAGCGGCGGGTTCATCTTGTGCTTCGAGGCGTCCAGGTCACGAACCGCCTCATCGGTCAGGCAGAGGTGGTGCGGGGTGACCTCGCAGGTGACGTCGACCCCGTCGGCCCGGGCCCGCCGGACCGCCTCGATCGACTCGACCGCGGACAGGTGCTGGATCTGGATCGCTCCACCTTCATAACCGGCTATCGCGGCATCTCTGGCGATCATCACCGACTCGGTTATCGAAGGCACCCCGCGAAGGCCGAGCTCCATCGAGACGTCGCCTTCGTGCATCGCGCCTCCGGCGGTCAGTGCCGGGTCTTCTTCGTGGAGCGCGATCCGACCGCCACACATCGCCTGGTACTGGAGCGCCTTTCTCAGGATGCCGGGATTGACCACCGGTACTCCGTCGTCGGTGAAGCCGACCGCTCCCGCTTCACGCAACTCCGCCATGTCGGTCAGCTCTTCCCCCGCCATGTCGCGCGTGACGGTGGCAAGAAAGCCGACCGGGACCGAGGCCTCACTACGGGCGCGATGCCGCAGGGCATCGATGTCGGCCGGACTGGATACGGGCGGTGTCGTATTGGCCATCGCCAGCAGCCCCGCATAGCCCCCTGCAGCGGCGGCGCGGGTTCCTGTCTCGAGGTCCTCCTTGTACTCCTGGCCCGGAGTTCGCAGGTGGACATGGGGATCGAAGAAAGCGGGAAAGACGTGCTTGCCGGAACCGTCGACCGTCTCGACCCCCTCGCCGGCAGCGAGCGACCCGGCCGCGGCTATCTCGGTGATCCGCCCCTCCTCGACCAGGATGTCGTGGCTGCCGTCAACCCCGGTCACCGGGTCCAGGACCGCAGCCCCGGCGATCAGCAGCGACGCTTTCGGACCGGAGCGCTGGACCAGCGGTTCGGGCAGCGGCTGCTCGACGGTTTCCGGGCCGCGGTTCATGCCGGCTCCCCGATCTGAACCGGATCTTCGCTGCCTGAATCCGTTCCCGGGTTTTCGGAGCCCGTGAGAAGTTCGTAGAGGATCGCCATTCGGACCACCAGCCCGGAGGCGACCTGCTCGGAGATCAGTGACTGGTCGGAGTCGATCACGTCGCTGGAGATCTCGACACCGCGGTTTACCGGCCCGGGGTGCATGACCAGCTGGCGCGCTCCGAGCCTGCGGCTGTTGACCTGGAAGAGCCTCGCGTACTCGCGGATCGACGGAACGAAGTTCTCCCCCATCCGCTCGTTCTGCATCCTCAGCAGGTAGATCACGTCGGCTGACTCGATCTCGTCAAGCGAGAAGCGGACCTCACATCCGGTCGATTCGATCCCCCGCGGGATCAGGGTCGGCGGGCCGGCTACGGTCACGTTCGCCCCCATCATCTGGAAGCCCTGGATGTTCGAGCGGGCGACCCGGCTGTGCAGTACGTCGCCGATGATCCAGATGTTCCTGCCTTCGAGGCTCCCGATGCGGTTCCTCAGGGTGAAGATGTCGAGCAGTGCCTGGCTCGGATGCTGGTGCATGCCGTCGCCGGCGTTGATCACCGCGGCGTCCACCCATCCGGTCAGCATCTTCGAGGAACCGGCGTAGGGGTGGCGCAGCACGATCGCGGCCGGGTCGTAGGCCGAGAGCGTCTCGACCGTGTCCTTCAGCGATTCGCCCTTGTCAACAGCCGAGCCCCCGGCCTTGACCGATACGACGTCGGCCGACAGCCGCTTGGCTGCCAGTTCGAAAGAGGAGGAGGTGCGGGTGCTGGATTCGTAGAAAAGCGTGACCACCGTCTGGCCCCTCAGTGTCGGAACCTTCTTGATCTCCCGCCGGGACACCTCCTCGAAGCTGGCGGCGCGTTCGAGGATCGTCTCGATGCCGTCGCGGTCGAGGTCCTCCATCGAGAGCAGGTGTCTCATTCGACCACCTCCACCGGGCTCGAGATCGAGACTCCCTCGCTGCCGTCGGTCTCGCTAAGGCTCACCGCGACCCGCTCGTGGCGGGAAGTCGGAAGGTTCTTGCCGACGTAGTCCGGCCGGATCGGAAGCTCGCGATGGCCGCGGTCGCAGAGCACCGCGAGCTGGATCCTCGCCGGGCGCCCGTAGTCGAACAGGGCCTCGATGCCGGCCCGGACGGTGCGTCCGGTGAAAAGCACGTCATCGACCAGGATGATCGTGCGCTCCTCGAGCGGGAAGTCGAGCCTTGTCGCGTGTACAACCGGCTGGCCGTCAGCTGACCTCGAACCCAGATCGTCGCGGTAGAAAGAGATGTCGATCTCCCCCAGCGGCACGTCGGTACCGGTCATCTCCAGCAGCAGTTCGTGGATGCGACGGGCGAGCACTACGCCTCGCGTATGGATCCCGACAACGGCGACATCAGAGAGATCAGGGTTCTTCTCGACGATCTCGTGGGCCACCCTGCGCAGGGTGCGGCCAACATCTTCGCTGTCGAGTACGTCTCTTCTGCTCACTACGACCCTTCCTGGCCTCTCGGGACCGGATTAAAGAACCGACTGCGGCACCTTAGCACCCGCCCGTAGCGGAAAACCGGCCGTCTCAGAGCCGGATTCCAGTTCCCGATGCCTAGTGCGAAGCTGTCTCGGGCTCTTCGGCGTCGCCTGAATCGGGCCCGTTTGCAGCGTTTTCATCCTCTTCCCGGCTGCGCACGGCGCCTCCCCCGACCAGCCGGGGTTCGCCGCGTTCGGCGAACGGGATTTCGACCAGATCGAAGTCGCGTGGTGCGACAGAATCTTCGAACTCCTCGCGGGCCTCGTCGAGTGCGGCCCGAACGTGGTAGCGGGAAGAGATGTGGACCAGGGCCAGCATCTTCACGTTCGCCTCGGCTGCGATACGCGCCGCGTCGGCTGCCGTCGAATGGCCGGTTTCGACGGCGCGCCCGGCGTCTTCGTTCATGAAGCTGGAGTCATGAACGAGCAGGTCGGCGTCAGCTGCGGCGGCGACGGTGGCCTGGCATGGCGCGGTATCCCCGGTGATCGCGATCGCCCTTCCCGGGCGCTCCTCCCCCATCACCTGGTCAGGTTCGACGGTCCCTTCGCTGCCTTCGACCGCCCTGCCGTCCTGCAGCGCCTTGAAGTCGGGTCCGGGCTTGACTCCGAGGCGCTCGGCCTCATCCGGGTCGAGCCTGCCCGGTCGATCGTCCTCGAGAATCGCGTAGCCGAGCGCCCTGGTGCGGTGCTCGACCTTGAAAGCCTCGACTTCGTAGTCGGGATGCGGCACGAGGTCGCCCGGTTCGAGTTCCAGGACATTGAGGTCGTAACCGAGACGCCCGATAAGCGGTGAGAAGTCCTTCAGCATGCGGTTCAACCCGACCGGTCCGTAAAGCGAAAGCGGCTCGGTGCGGTCATTGAGGTCGTAGGTCTTGAGCAACCCGGGCAGGCCCAGGCAGTGGTCGAGATGGAAGTGGGTCAGGTAGAGCTCATCCACCTGAACCAGTCCGGTCGACAGGCGCAGCTGGCGCTGTGTGCCTTCGCCACAGTCGAACATCAGCCGGTCTCCACCACGGGTCACCAGCAGACTGGCGGTGCCGCGCAGCGCGGTCGGCACCGGGCCACCGGTTCCGAGAAAGGCGACGGACAGATCCATGCCTCCTAGCGTAGATGCCGCGCCGCCGACCGCGGCATCCGCCCCCGGGTCTGACCCGGAGATGGCAGGGGGATCACTAGACTCACCGCCGCGGCGCCCGTAGCTCAGCTGGATAGAGCGCATGCCTCCGGAGCATGAGGTCGCAGGTTCGAATCCTGCCGGGCGCGTTGATCGATGGACGAATCTGAACCGAACAGAGAACACGGCAACTCGAACGGCCGCTTCCCGCGGGGCGCCATCGCCACCGTCATCGTGGGATTGGTGGCCACGCTCGCGGTTATCGCATCCGACTGGACCAAAGGTTCCGGCAGTGCGGTCGAAATCCAGTGGGACACGGTCGAAGCGGTTCAGACGCCGCCGGCGCGGGAGCTGGGCCCAAGGGGCAGCCTCGGGCTCGCCCGGACCTCGATCGCGGCGATCGCCCCGATCGAAAGCGGCCAGCTTCTTTTCCGGGTGGCGGGCGTCGTGACGATCGACTCGGGAGGCAGGGCTGCGCCGACCAGGGTGCGATGTGACATCACTTCCCCCGCCGATGGTTCGAAGATCGCACAGACTCCCGGCGCGAGGGCCGCCTGGCCCCGACCAAGCGAAGAACTACAGGCTCAGGAAGTCCCCGAGGCGTCGGTGGCTCTCTTCAAGGCACGGGGTGCAGACGCACTCTTCCTGCCGATCCGGGACGTTTTCCGGCAGTTCACCGATTCAACCGCCGCAACAGTCGTCGATTGGGATGAATACGAAGAGCAGAACCAGAGCCTGATCTGGGACATGTCGGAGGGCACCGGGTCCGGGGCGGCAACGCTCGGCTATTCGGTGATTTTCAGGACGGAAGAGAGACCTGTCGCCGAGATCCGTTGCGAAGGCTCGGTCGGAAACTCTGAAGCCCGAATCGGGGCCAAAGCGCTGCAGCAGGAGTGGCCGCTCGAGGCTCCCGATCCCGAGGAGCCGACCGCGCCCGAAGGCGAAGCCGCAGACGTCGAGTAGGAGCGGCGGCAATCAGGCCTCGAGCATCTCCGGGCCCTCTTTGCTGCCGCCGACCTTGTTGATCGACGTGCTGGCGGGTTTTGCGGTGATGCGCGCCGCGTCGAGAGGCCGGCATAACGACACCGCTTCTTCGGGGTCCAGCTCGCCGCTCATCCAGGCGGCCTCGGCCTCGGCATCGGGCAGGATGACCGGCATCCGGTCGTGGACCCGGGCCACCTCTTCGTTCGCATCCGTGGTGATGATCGTGCAGGAGGTCAGGTCCTCCCCCTCCCACTCGCGGGTCGTCGCCAGACCCGCGAAAGCGAAAGGATCCCCGCCGTCCACGGTGAAGCGGACCGGCTGCTTCGGGCTCTTGGGATTCTCCGCCTTCATCCATTCGTAGAAACCGTCGGCCAGGATCAGGCACCGGTTTTCCCGCTTCTTGACCAGAGGCGCATAGGCCCGGCTCTTCAGCAGGCCTTCAGCCCGGGCGTTGATCATCCTGTAGCCGACTTTCAGGTCTTTCGCCCAGAAAGGCACGAGGCCCCAGCGGGCAAGAACGGCCCGCCGTCCGTCGGCCGAAGGCGAATCGGCCCCACGGTCGCCCTGTACCGTCAGAACCTCCTGGGTCGGCGCGACGTTGAAGCGACCCAACCCTGACTCGCCGGTCTCGTCGAGCGAGATCTGAAAGCGGCTGCCGAGCCGTCGTTCATCGGAGCTGGTCAGCGTATACCTGCCGCACATGGTCCCAGCCTAGCGGCCGGTGCCGGTCCTTTCCGGGTCAGACCTCTACCGGTCCCGGGCCCGATCCGGCTAACGCAGGTCCATCCAGTGCCGGTACCAACCGACGGCCTCGGCGATGCCCTCGACGAAAGAGACCCGGGGCTGCCACCCGGCGGCGTTCGAAAGCTTCGAAGCGTCGACGTACTGGCAGTCGATTTCGCCGTCGGGGCTGCGATCACTGAGGAAGTCGGGCTCGCGATCGGAGCCGGTGGCCTCCCTGACCGCGGCGATCACGTCCGACACCGACCTCGGTTCGCCTGTTCCGGCATTGAAAGCCTCGCCTGGATGACTTGCCAGTGTGGATTCGATCGCCAGGTAAGCCCGAACGGCGTCGGAGACATGAAGGTAGTCGCGGCGGGGCGATCCGTCGGACCGGATGCTCGGCTCACGGTCATCGAGGTATGCGGTGACCAGTTCGGGCACCAGGCGGGAGAAGTTGAGGTCACCACCGCCGTAGACGTTGGCCAGCCGTGTGACCGCCACCGGCAGGCCCCAGGAGTTCCAGTAGCTGCGGCTGATCACGTCCGCCGCGGCCTTGCTGCCTTCGTAGGGGGCGGCCGGCGTGAGCTGGTCGGTCTCCCGGTAAGGGAGTGAATCGCTCGGACCGTATGCCTTGTCGGAGGAGGCGACCACGACCGCCTTGACTTCCGCCCGGCGGCAGGCCTCCAGCACGGTCCAGGTTCCTTCGACGTTCGAGCGGAAGGTCCCCTCGGGGTCCTCGGCCGCCGGGCCCACCAGAGTCTGAGCCGCCAGGTGGAAGACCGAGTCGGCCCCCCTGACGGCCGGGTCCACGGCGCTGCGGTCGGCGACATCGCCCTCGAAAAGCTCCACCTGACCGGCGATGCCGTGGAGGGCAAGCGCCCGCCCCGGCGCATCGGCGAGGTCCAGCACCACGACGTCGTCCCCGCGCTCGATCAGCGCCCGGCAGAGGTGACCGCCGATGAACCCCTGCCCGCCGGTGACTAGCGATCGAGCCATTTTGCCTCGCCCCGCTGCCAGAGGTCGTTGAGGGTGACCAGGTCCTTGTAGGTGTCCATGCAGTCCCAGAAACCCCGGTGCCTGAAGGCACCGAGCTGACCATCCCGCGCCAGCCCCTCGAGCGGTTCGCGCTCCAGAACGGAGTCGCTGCGCAGCCGGTCGAGCACGGCCGCTTCGAATACGAAGAAGCCGCCGTTGATCCAGTGGTCGCTGCGTGGCTTCTCGATGAATCCCGTGACTTCGCCGGTATCGTCGATCTCGGCAACCCCCCACTGGATGTTGGGTCGAACCGCGGTCATGGTCGCCTGCCTGCCTTCGGCCTCGTGGAAGCTGAGCAACTCATCCAGGTCGATGTCCGCAACCCCGTCTGCATAGGTTGCGCAGAACCGTCGGCCTCGCTGGTCCGCCAGTCTGTCGTCGTCGAAAGCCAGCTTCAGCCGGGCCCCGGTCCGGGTGTCGGTTCCGGTGTCGACGCACTCGACCACCACACCCTCCGGCCACCGGGTCTGGCCGACGAACTGCTCGACCATCTCGCCGAGGTAGCCGGTCAGCGGGTAGAAGTGGGTGAAGCCCTGTTGCGCGTAGATCATCACCACATGCCAGAGCAGCGGGCGACCCCCGACCTCGACCAGCGCCTTTGGCAGCGACTCGGTCTTCTCGCGCAGACGGGTGCCCCGGCCCCCGCTCAGAATCAGGACCGGAGGCTTCAGCCGCCGGCCACCGCGGGAAGGATCGTCACTTCCGAGCCGTCTGCGACTGCGGTGTCCATCCCGTCACCGAAGCGGATGTCTTCGCCGCCGACGTAGACGTTGACGAATCGCCGCAGCTCGCCCTCCTGGGTGATCCGGTCGCGAAGGTCGCCGTGCTCGGCGAATACCGAGTCGAGTACGGCCCCGACCGTCTCACCTTCCGCGACGAGTTCAGGGTTGCCGCCCGTCGCGGCGCGAAGCTGGGTGGGGATCTTGACTGTGACCGACATCAGACTGCGACCTCCTGGCCGAAGCGGGACTCGAAGCTGGCCGGATCGGGATCGATCTCGGCAAGCGCAAAGCTATCGCGGTTGGCATCGAGAGTCTTCAGGCCTTCGCCCGTTATGTAAACCACGACCTTCTCGCCGTCGCTCAGCTCCCCCCTCTCGGCCAGCTTCTTCAGGACGCCGACGGTGACCCCGCCGGCGGTCTCGGTGAAGATTCCGGTGGTTTCGGCAAGCAGCCTGATGCCTTCCCGGATCTGTTCGTCGTCGACCGAGTCGATACCACCACCGGTGCGACGGGCCTGCTCCACCGCATACGGGCCGTCGGCCGGATCACCGATCGCGAGGCTCTTGGCGATGGTCTTCGGCTTCTGCGGCCGGCAGACGGCACTGCCGTCTGCGAATGCCGTGGCGACTGGAGAGCAGCCTTCGGCCTGAGCTCCATTGAACTTCGGAAACTCGCCTTCGACGAGTCCGACCTCGATCCACTCTTCAAAGCCGCGGGCGATCTTGGTGAAGAGTGAGCCGGAAGCGATCGGCGAGACGACCCGGTCAGGCAGTCGCCAACCGAGTTGCTCGACCGTTTCGTAGGCCAGGGTCTTCGATCCTTCGGCGTAGTAGGGACGCAGATTGACGTTGACGAAAGCCCACGGACGCTCGTCGGCGAGCTGCGTGCAGAGCCGGTTCACGTCGTCGTAATTGCCGCGCACGCCGACCAGCTTGGTGCCGTAGATGTCGGTTGCCAGCAGTTTCTGCTCCTCGAGGTCTGATGGCACGAATACGTAGGAGTCCAGACCGGCGGCGGCAGCGTGGGCAGCCACTGCGTTCGCGAGGTTGCCGGTCGATGCGCATGCCACCGTCTCGTAGCCCAGTTCGCGGGCCTTGGCGATCGCGACTGCTACGACCCGGTCCTTGAACGAATGAGTCGGATTGGCGGCGTCGTTCTTGATCCAGATCTCGGCCCCGGTCCCGAGGCGCTCGGCAAGCCGGTCGGCCCGCAAAAGCGGGGTCATGCCCGGTTCGAGCGGATCGCCGGTCTTCTCTTCGAAGGGGAGGAAGTCCGAGTAGCGCCAGATCCCGCCGGAGCCGGCCTGAATCCGGCGCCGGGTCTCCTCGGCGTCGAGACCGGAGAAGTCGTAAGTGACTTCCAGCGGACCGAAGCACTGTTCACAGAAATAGCTGGCGCCGAGTTCGTAACCGGCCCCGCACTCCTTACACCTGAGATTTCTTACTGATGACATCCGATCGACCTTTCTCTACAAAAAAACCTTCGCCTGTGGGGCGAAGGTCCGATCGGACTTCTCCCCACATCTCCCGGTCATACAGACCGCTGGATTTGGCACCTTCACCTGACTTTCGTCTGGCTGGTTGCCGGGGTTTCAATGGGCCAAGTCCCTCCACCCCTCTAGATGTGGCGCTTATGTGTCGGAAAACCTAGCAGACGACCCGGCTGCGGTCCACCGAGCCATCGGATGCCGTCCAGGCTCCGCCGGCGCTTTGCACGAACCGTTCACGGTTTTGCCCCCTATGCGGGGGAAACCGTGAACGGTCCGAGGTGAGGATCTCCGTGGTCCGGGTCAGGACGGGGCCTCAGTGGTCTGGGTCAGGACGGGGGCCTCAGTGGTCCGGGTCGAGGGCGAGGATCTCCGTGGTCCGTGTCAGGGCGAGGATCTCAGTGGTCCGACCCGGGTGGAGTTCGCGGTTCATTCTCAGGTTTTTCACACATCTTTCACCGCCGTGTCATAACCTTCCCCCCGATGGAGACGAAGAGCACGGAAATGATCGGAGGCGGCGATGCCGAACCTCCCTCGTCTCAGACGGCCTCGTGAGTCGCCCGTAGGCGCCTCACAGTCGGCCGAACCCTCAGCACCCCGGATCGAAGAACTCCAGGCAGCTGGCCTGCGCTGGGTGAACATCGAGCATCCCGGCGGCCCCGAACGGGCCTGGCTGGAGGAACACTTCGACTTCCACCCCCTGGACTTCGAGGACGTGCTCTCACGCAATCAGCGCCCGAAGATCGACGAGTACGACGACTACCTGTTCCTGGTGCTTCACATTCCGGTCTTCAACCACCACGCGGGCCGTCTCGGCGCGGGTGAGCTGGACCTCTTCGTCGGTCCCGACTTCGTCGTCACGCTGCCGAACGCCCCACTGCCGCCGGTCGAATACCTGTTCGAGCGCTGCCGCACCGACGACGCCCTGCGCGAGAAGATCTTCTCGCGCGGTGCCGGCTACCTGATGTACCGCCTGGTGGACGACTCCTTCGATTACTGCTTCCCGATGCTTCGAAAGGTCGGCAACAAGCTCGACGCGCTCGAAGACGAAATATTCGAAGGCCGCTCCGAGGACGTGGTCCGCGACATCTCGAACGCCAAGCAGGAGATCATCAACTTCCGCAAGGTGATCCGCCCCCAGCGCCCGGTTCTCAGGGATCTGGAGAAGGTCAAGACGCGCTACCTCGCCTCGGAACTCGACCTCGAGATCTACTTTGACGACATCGTCGATGCCCACGAGCGGATCTGGGACATGCTGGAGAATTACAAGGAGGTGATCGTCGCACTCGAAGAAACAAACGAGTCGATGCTCAGCCACCGGGTCAACGATTCGCTGAGGGTTCTGACCGCGATCAGCGTGATCGTCCTCCCCCTCACCCTGATCGCCTCGATCTTCGGCATGAACATCGGGCTTCCGGGCGGCGGTGAACCCGCAGGTGACTCGATCCTGAGCTTTGCCGTGGTGATCGGGATCATGCTGCTGATCCTGGTCGGCATGGCCGCGTTCTTTCGCAGGCGCCGCTGGCTATAGCCTGAGGCCTGCATGAGCGAGAACAGGATCTGGGCGCCCTGGCGCCTCAAGTACGTCAAGGACGCCTCCAAGGACAACGAGGAGGAATGCGTCTTCTGTGCCAAACCGGCCCAGGGCGACGACGAAACCGCCCTGATCGTCCATCGCGGGAAGAACTGCTTCGTGATCCTCAACCTGTTCCCGTATACGAACGGACACTTGATGATCACGCCCTTCGAGCACATCGGGCGGATTCAGGACATCCCGGCCGAGACGACCGGCGAGATGCTCGAGCTGGCCAAGCTTTCGATGAGTCGGCTGGAAGACGTCTACCGCCCGCATGGCTTCAACGTCGGCTTCAACCAGGGTCGCGCGGCCGGCGCCGGGGTCGAGCACCACATCCACATGCACATCGTGCCGCGCTGGGGAGGCGACACCAATTTCATGCCGGTGATCGCCGACCACCGGGTCATGCCGCAGTCCCTGGAAGACAGCTACCGGGTTCTTTCGGGGGCCTTCGGGGACGAAGACGGCGACGGCGCCGCGGGGGAAACTGAAAACAGCGAAGAAGGGCGGTAAAAAGCCAGTGTCGATCTTCAAGGCATACGACATCAGAGGGCTGTACGGGGACGAGATGGACGAGGCGGTGGCCCGTCAGATCGGCCGCGCCTTCGTTCGTGTGCTTGCCGACCTTCGCGGCAAGGATGCGGCAGACCTGAGGGTCGGCCTCGGGCGCGACATGCGTCTGACGGCCCCCGAAATGGCCGCGGCCTATCGCGAGGGAATGATCGAAGAAGGCGCCCACGTGATCGACGCGGGGCAGGTCGCGACCGAGATGCTCTACTTCCTTGTCGGCAGTCGAAACCTCGACGGCGGCGCGATGTGCACCGCCTCCCACAACCCCAAGGCATACACGGGGGTCAAGCTGGTCCGCGAGGGTGCGCTGGCGCTTTCCGGCGATGCCGGAATCGGAGATATCGAGAAGCTCGTCGAAGCCGGACTCGGCGACGCGCCGGGCGGCGGATCCTCGGAGCAGATCGAACTCTGGGAGGAGTACCGGAGCGTGGCGCTCGAGGCCGTCGACCGCGAGAAGGTCAAACCGTTGAAAGTCGTCGTGGACGGCGGCAACGGTATGGCCGGGCCGATGGTCGGACCGATCCTCAGGGAACTCGGCATGGACCTGGTTGAGCTCTATTTCGAGCCGGACGGCGAGTTCCCGGACCACGAACCGAATCCGCTGCTGGAAGAAAACCGCCGGTTGATCATCGAGACGGTCAAGTCGGAAGGTGCCGACCTCGGCATCGCCTGGGACGGAGACGCAGACCGCTGCTTCTTCATCGACGGCCGCGGGCGCTTCTGCGACGGCGACTTCATCTGTGCGCTGCTGGCCCGGATCGCGATCGAAAGCGAGCCCGGCGCCACGATTCTCTACGACCCGCGCTCCAGCCGGGCCGTTCCCGATGTGGTCAAAGAAGCCGGCGGTCGCTCTGACCTCTCAAGGGTCGGACACGCCTTCTTCAAGAAGCGCATGCGTGAAGAGAACGCGGCCTTCGGAGGCGAGGTCTCCGGCCACTACTACTTCCGCGATTTCTACTGCGCCGACTCCGGCACGATTCCGGCCCTCTGGATCCTGCAGCTGCTCGGCGGCAGCGAGCGTGACCTGGCCGGGCTGATCGACGAATTCCGCTCGACCTACTTCATCTCGGGCGAGATCAATTCGGAGGTCGAGGACCCGGTGGCCCGCATGGAGCAGATCGAAGCCCTGCACCCGGATGCCGAGATCTCGCATCTTGATGGCGTCTCGGTCGACTACCCCGACTGGCACTTCAACGTACGTCCTTCGAACACCGAACCGCTTCTGAGGCTGAACCTCGAGTCCCTGGTCTCGGAAGAAGACATGCAGGCCAAGAGGGATGAACTGCTCGCGTT
The DNA here is from genome assembly GCA_963709375.1 of uncultured Solirubrobacterales bacterium. Classification (GTDB taxonomy): domain Bacteria; phylum Actinomycetota; class Thermoleophilia; order Solirubrobacterales; family 70-9; genus 67-14. The sequence continues at coordinate 15,361 of CAVPWA010000008.1, read as the reverse complement.
GATCCGCGGCGGCTGAGAGCGCTCGACGTGGCTGAGGAGAAGCGGGAAAGCGAAAGGGACCCCGACGAGGTCCTGGCCGAAGCCCGGCAAGAGGGGATCCACTGCCTGCCCGTACCCACCCCCTTCGCGGTGGGCCGGGTCAACTGCTATCTGATCGAAGGCGATCCGCTGACCCTGATCGACGCCGGGCCACGCTCCGAGCGCTCTCGTTCGGAGCTCGAGTCCATGGTCGCCGCTGCCGGACACAGCATCGAAGAGATCGGCCTGGTCGTCGTGACCCACCAGCACATCGACCACATCGGCCTGGTCGACACCGTGGTGAAACGCTCCGGGGCAGAGGTCGCCGCCCTCGACGTCGCGGTTCGCAGGCTGGCCGAATTCGGCAAGAACTCCGACGCTGAAGACGACCTGGCCGTCTCGCTGATGCTCAGGCACGGGATCTCCCCCGATATCGCCAACACCCTGCGCAGCCTCTCCACCACCTACCGCGACTACGGAGACGCGGTGACCGTGACCCGCCAGTTGAGCGACGGCGGCACGCTCGAGGTCGGTGACCGGACGCTGGAAGTCCTGCACCGCCCCGGCCACAGCCCCTCGGACACCGTCTTCTGGGACCGTGAGCGAAGGATGGCCTTTGGCGGAGATCACCTGCTCTCCCACATATCTTCGAATCCGCTGATCTCACGTCCGCTCGACGGTAGTCCCGGCCGGACCCGCTCGCTGGTCAACTACAACGAGTCGATGGCGAAGACGAGGGAGATGCCGATCGATTTGATGCTCTCGGGCCACGGCGATCCGATCACCGACCATGTAGACCTGATCGACCGCCGCATGGCCGCCCAGGAGCGAAGGCTCGAGAAGATCGAAGGCATCATCGCGACCCGCCCGCGCACCGCACACGCGGTGGCCGAGGAGATCTGGGGAAACGTCGCGGTTACCCAGGCCTTCCTCACTCTTTCCGAAGTGATCGGCCACACCGACATCCTTCAGGACCAGGGTCGCGTCCGGGAGAGCGAAGTCGACGGGCTACTGATCTACGAGGCGATTTCATGACCGCAGACGCTTCCGTCCGGCGCCGGATGCTGATCATCGTCAACCCCTACGCGACGACGGTCTCGGACCGGTTGAAGAACCTGGTGATCTACGCCCTCCAGGGTAGATTCGAAGTCGAGGTAGAAGCGACCGAGAGCCAGGATCACGCGACCGAGATCGGCCGCGACGCACGCGACGGCGGCTACGACATCGTCGTCGCTTTCGGTGGAGACGGAACCGTGAACGAAGTCGTAAACGGCCTGGCCGGTACGGACATCCCCGTCTCCTTCCTGCCCGGCGGCAATACGAACGTCGTCTGCCGCACGCTCGGCATCCCCAACGACGTGGTTGACGCGACCGAGCACCTGCTCTCGCTGGCCGACGAATTCCGCCCCCGGCGGATCGATCTCGGCATGGTCAACGACCGCTATTTCGTCTTCTCCTGCGGGGCCGGGATCGACGCCAGTGTCGTCAAGAAGGTCGACGCGAAGCCGAAGCTGAAAGCGAAGGCCGGACCGTGGTTCTACTCCTGGTCTGCCCTGTCGGCCTATACCCGCAACTACATGATGCATCCGGTGCGGATCGGCGTGGAAGCCGATGGCAGGAGCGTCCAGGGAGTGACCGTGCTGGCCCAGAATTCGGATCCCTTCACGTACTTCGCGAACAAGCCGATCCACGTCTGCTCGAACGTGGCGATCGACGACGGCAAGCTGGGCATGGTCGTAATGAAGCGGGCCAACCAGTTCGACGCGATGAGTGTCATCCCCCGGCTGCTTTCGAACCGGCTGGCCGCCGCCAAACACAACCAGGTCGAGGCCTTCGAGAAGCTGGACGTCGCGGAACTGCGTTCGCTCTCAACCGACGAAGAAGGCGAGATCAGGCCTTTTCCGGTGCAGGTCGACGGTGACTTCATCGGAGATCACGAACAGGTGACCCTGCGCGCGGCACCGGGCGCACTCTCGATCATCGCCTGACCCAGGTCCCGTATTGCTTGCCGCGGCAGGCTCCGGGTAGCATCAGGACATGGCTACAGCAGACATAACCGTGCTGCCGATCGGAAGGCAGGGTGCGAGCATCGGTGACATCCTGGTCGAGGTCCGGCGCAGGCTCGAAGCCCAGCAGAAGGTCGGCTTCGAAATGCATTCGATGGGAACCTCGCTGGAAGGCGAGATCGGGGACATCTTCGCCCTCGCCGAGCAGCTTCATGAAGTTCCCTTCGCAAGCGGCGTGCCGCGGGTCTACACCGTGCTCAAGGTGGACCAGCGGACCGACCGTGAACAGAGCCTGGCCGACAAGCTCGATTCGGTCGAGCGGCGCCTCGACTGACGGCCATCGAACCGACAGGCCCGCGATCACCGACCGGGGCTCAGCCGCTGGGCGTGATCCGGTATGCGTCGAAGACCGACTCGACGTGCCGCATCCGGTTGATGCACTGCTTGAGCTGGCCGGTGTCGGCAACCTCGACCACGAAGTTGTTCTTGACCATCGGCGGATTGGTCGCGCAACTGGCGGAGATGATGTTGACGCCCGCCTCGGCGAATGTCTTGGCGAGGTCCTCCAGCAGGCGGGTGCGATCGTAGGCGTCGATCTGTACCTCGACCCTGAAGGTCGCTTCGTTCTCGCCTTCCCAGGCGACGTCGACCATGCGCTCGGGCGAGCTGTTCAGGTCCGCGATGTTGCGGCAGTCGACACGGTGGATCGTGATCCCCCTGCCCAGCGAGACGTAGCCGAGGATGTCGTCCCCGGGTACCGGCAGGCAGCACTTGGCCAGGCGCAGGGCGACGTTGTCCACCCCATCGACGACGATTCCGAAGTCGGAGGCCTCGCGGGCGGTCGCCTGGCGATCACGCTTGGTCACGCTCTCGACCGGAGCCGGCTCGATCACTTCGCCCGCCCGCAGCCGCTGCATCAGCTTGTTGGCCGTGGTTTTCGGTGAGATCTTTCCCCGTCCGAGCGCGATGTAGAAGTCATCCGCCTTGCGGAAGCCCATCTCCCGCATCACGTCGGCGAGCATCGGCGAACCGGCGAACTTCTGTGGTGGCAGGTCGCGCTTTCTAAGCGCCTTGGCCAGAGCCTCGCGACCGTCCCTCTCCGCGTCGTCGCGTCGCTCCTCACGGAACCAGGCGCGGATCTTGTTCTTGGCACGGCTGGTCCTAACCACCTTGATCCAGTCCCGCGAGGGCCCACGTTCCTGCTTGGCGGTCATCACTTCGACGATGTCGCCCGAGTTGAGCTGGTAGTGGAGCGGGACGATCTTTCCGTTGACCTTCGCACCGACGCAGCGGTGGCCGACGTCGGTGTGGATCGAGTAGGCGAAATCGAGCGGGGTCGAGCCCGCCGAGAGGTTGATGACCTCGCCCTTGGGAGTGAATACGAAGACCTCCTCTTCGAAGAGGTCAACCTTGAGCGACTCCAGGAATTCGGCCGGGTTCTGGTCGGACTCGGACTCGATCAGCTGTCTCAGCCAGCTCATGCTGCCGCGAGGCCCTCCCGGGGAGCCCTCCTTGTAGGAGACGTGGGCGGCGATGCCGTATTCGGCCAGCTGATGCATCTCCCGGGTCCGGATCTGGATCTCGAGCGGCTTGCCCTCCAGCCCGATAACCGTCGTATGCAGGGCCTGGTACATGTTCGCCTTCGGCATGGCGATGTAGTCCTTGAAGCGCCCTGGCAGCGGCTTCCAGAGCGAATGCACGACCCCGATCGCGCCGTAGCAGTCCTTGACCGAATCGACGATGACCCGCATGGCCGTCAGGTCGAAGATCTCGTTGAACTCCCGGCCCTTCTTGGTCATCTTCGTATAGATCGAGTAGAAGTGCTTGGCCCGGCCGGCGATCTCGGCCTCGATGCCGACCTTGAGCAGTTCTTCGCCCAGGAAGCCGCCTGCTTCGCCGACGAACTCTTCGCGCTCCTCCCGCTGCTGCGCGACCAGGTGCTTGATCTCTGCGTACTTGCGTGGATGGAGCGTGGCGAAGGCGAGGTCTTCGAGCTCCCACTTGATCGCGTGGATGCCGAGGCGATGAGCCAGCGGCGCGTAGATCTCGAGAGTCTCGCGAGACTTGGTGATCTGCTTCTTCTTGGGAAGCGAGCCGAGCGTGCGCATGTTGTGAAGGCGGTCGGCCAGTTTGACCAGGATCACCCTCACATCGGAGGCCATCGCCACCATCATCTTGCGGTAGTTCTCGGCCTGCCGCTCGTCACGACTCTCGAACGTGATCTCGGTCAGCTTGGTGACCCCGTCCACGAGCCGGGCGATCTCGGGGCTGAACTCGGTCTCGATCTCCTCGAGGCTGGCCGAGGTGTCCTCGACGGTGTCATGGAGCAGAGCGGCGCAGATCGTTTCCGTATCAAGGCTCATGCCGACCGAGATCCGGGCCACCCCGACCGGGTGAGTGATGAACTCGACTCCGGACTGTCGCTTCTGATCGGCGTGGTGCCTGCAGGCGAAACCGAAGGCACGCCGGACCTCGTCGCGGTTCAGTGGCTGACGGGCAGGCAGGGAGCCGGCTCCGTCCCGCGTTTCGAAATCGTCGATGACCGCCATCAGGTCATCCAGCAGCGACTGTTCACGCGAACTGAGTCCGGAAGGAGTTGCCTGGTCCTGCTCTAGCTGTTCGACGCCTTCAGAAATTCGACCTGCTCCTGGTGTATCCGTTCCTGATCGGAAAATTTCGGCGAACCGGAAAGATCCGCTCCCCCCGAGGATACGATGCCGGCGCTCCGGGCATCGCCGCTGCCCTCCGTCCGGGCCAGACCTGCCTCGATCAGGACTCCGAGCAGCAGCGCCGCCCGTTCAGGTGAGCGAGCGGTTTCGCCTCCGCCCGCAAGGGTCGAAAGCAGGGATTCGCCGACGACATCCGGTGGGTTCGCCCCCACGGCGGCATCGCGCAGCGCCCGGTAGAGCACCCTGAGTGCCGGAGTCAACGAATGCCGTTCAGATGAGGCCGAAACCGCGAAACGCCTCGAAGCGGGATCGTCGATCCGGAATACACCGGCGCCGGAGCCGGTCAGCATCTCCAGCTCGGCCGGCGCGGCGGGCGGGTCATACAGCAGCAGGTCTGCCCCGCAGTCCAGCAGTCCGGGATTCAGGGTGGCGGTCTCGTAGTCGGTGAGCGCAACGCCGTCCAGCTTCGAAGCCGAAAAAGCGCTCGCGCGTGCCTCGGGGCTGCCGGTCCAGAGCCCCTGAACCGCCGGCGCGGACCCATCATGCCTCGCTCGAAAGCGGCCGATACCCGGGCGCCCGCCGAGGTCCAGCCAGCGCCGCCTCGCATTCGACGTCAGGACGACCAGCGGCTCCCCTGAGGAGACGAGTTCGGCCAGTACGACCTCGGCGATGCCTTCGACCGGCGCAAAGCGGCCCGGCTCGACCGACGGTTGCCCGGCCCGGGTCGCGGCCACAGGCCCTTCCATCGCGGCATCGAAACGCTTCCACCATTCATCGGGATCACATCCCGGCATGTCATTCCATAGATCGCCGGAGGCATCCTGCTCCGGCAGCGGGAAAGCATCGCGGACCTGGATCTGGGCGGAGGAAGAACCGTTGAAGTGATTGACCGAGAGCTCCGCGAGCAGATCCAGCGGGGTCTCATCGTCGACCCCGAAGCCGGTCCTGCCGAAACTGATCCCCGCCGCCCGGGCATCGCCCGAGACGACGGTGAACCGGCAGTGCTTGCCCTCGCCGATCTCCTGAACGTCACGGATCCGGGCCGAAGGGATCAGCAGGGAGATCGAAGGATTGCCTTTGCCACACGGCTCCAGCGTTTCGAACTCCTCAGCCAGGTCCATGGCCAGTTCGGCGCCACCGGCGAAGGCGTCGACCCTTTCCGAAAGCCGGATTCCGGCGTCTCCGACCATGTCTGCGACCGCGATACCGAGAGCCTCCCGGAATTCCGGAATGCGCTCGGCCCGGATCTGAAGGCCGGCCGCCGCTTCATGTCCGCCGAATCCTTCGAGCAGGCCGGAAACCGAAGCAATGGCCGCGTGAAGGTCGAGACCAGGCACACCACGGGCGGATCCGCGAGCCTGTTCGCCGTCGATCGAGATGATCACCGACGGAACACCGTGCTCCCTGGCGAACTTCGCCGCAACAATGCCGACCACCCCGGGATGCCAGCCCTCTCCGGCGAGGACCAGCGCGGCCGGTTCGGTGGTCTCCAGCTCCCGTCTGGCCTTCTCGGCCTGGTTCTGAACCTCGCGCTCTATCCGGCGACGTTCGCTGTTGGCCCGCCCGAGTTCGGCCGCAATCTCTGTGGCCCTCTGGTCGGAGTCCGAAAGGAAGAGCTCAACCCCGGCGTCGGCCCGGTAGATCCGGCCCGCGGCGTTGATCCTCGGCCCCAGGCGGAAGCCGAAATCCGTCGACGAGATCCGCGATGGCTCGAGCCGGCATTCGGCGATCAGTGCACGCATGCCCGGACGTTCGGCTCTCCGGGCAACTTTCAGGCCCTCGCGCACCAGACGGCGGTTCTCCCCGACCAGCGGCATCACGTCGGCAACCGTCGCAAGGGCGACCAGGTCGAGATCGTCTTCGTCGAGCGCAGCGTCAAGCCCGGCTTCCCGCCTGAGCGCCGAAGCGAACTTGGAAGCGACCGCCGCCCCGCACAGCTCCTCGAAGGGATACCTGCCGAGGGCCGGATGGAGAACGGTGCAGTCTGGAATGCGATCTCCGGGGCGGTGGTGATCGGTGACGATCACCTCCATCGCCAGCGATTTCGAGAGTGCCACCTCCTCGACCGAAGAGATGCCACAGTCGACCGTGACCAGCAGGCCTGTCCCCCGTTCGGCAACCTCGCGCACCGATTCCGGGCTGAGGCCGTAGCCGTCCTCCTGGCGGTCGGGTATGAACCAGTCGCAATCAGCGCCCAGTTGTCGCAGGACGTTGACCATGATCGTCGTCGCCGCCACCCCGTCGACGTCGAAATCACCGTAGACGGTAATCCGGCGGCCTCCGGCGATCGCGGCGAGGCACTGCGCCACCGCGTCTGCCATTCCGTCGAATTCGCCGGGGTCGTACTGCTGCGAACCTTCGAGGAAAACCTTCGCAGAAGCCGGGTCGCCGAGGCCGCGCCGGGCGAGCGTTGCGGCGAGGGGCCTGCTCAGACCGAGGGCCTGCGAAATACGCAGTGCCTGCTCGATCCGGTACGGCGCCGCCTCAAACGTGATCGATCAGTCCTGAAGCTGGAATTCGGGGTCTTCGTTGCGCTCGCCGATCCAGTAGATCAGGTAGGACCCGGCGAGGAAGCCCGGTATCGCGGCGAGGAAAGTCAGCATGTCGACCTCGTTCAGCCCGCGACCGAGCGCAACCTGGATGATCGCCCCGGTCACCAACGCACCGCCGACCGCTCCCAGCAATGCTCCGACGATGCCTCCCCAGAAGTGATCGGGCACGAAGATCGTCAAGTGCCAGAGTGCCAGACCGACGATCAGCCAGATGACGATTGCCATGCTTATGCCCCTCTCTTCGGACCGCTTGTGGCCGGCTCTGCGCCGCCGGCCGGGGCGTCTCCGCCTTCGCCGTCGACCTTGGCCACTTCGAGCTCTTCGGCGAAAGCCGGAATGTAGCCCTGGCTCTCCATCTGCTGACGCGCGCGCCGTCGGTAAGCCGGCTCGCGCTCCTTCCAGAGGGCCAGCACGGGCGAAGCGATGAACAGCGACGAGTAGGTGCCCGAGCTGATCCCGACCAGGATCGCGATCGCGAATGCGGTCAGGGTCTCGCCACCGAAGATGAGCAGCGCCACGACACCGACCAGGGTCGAGACCGTGGTCGCCAGTGATCTGGTCAGAACCTCGTTCATCGAACGGTTCACCACCTGCGAATAGGTGGCCCGGGGCATCTTCGGGTCGTTCTCACGTATTCGGTCGAAGACGATGATCGTGTCGTAGAGCGAGTAGCCGAGAATGGTCAGGAATGCCGCAACGGTCGCGCTCGAGACCTCGAAACCGAACAGGGCATAGAGGCCGAGGGCGATCAGGATGTCGTGGAGGATGGCGATCAGGACTGGTGCGGTGAACCGGCCGCCGAAGCGAAGCGCCACGTAGCCGGTGATCAGGAGCAGCGAGAAGAACATCGCCAGACCGGCACTTCGGGCCACCGAAGCACCGAAGGTCGGCCCGACGCTGGTGCTGTTGAAGCCGTCGGCACTGACCCCGAATTCCTGGTCGAGGGCCTCCTCCACCCCGGCGATCTGGTTCGGGTCGAGGGTCTCGCTCTGGATCTGGAAAGCGTTGTCGCCGAGGGCCGGATTGTCGACGGTCTGGATGGTCGCGTCGCCGAGGCCTTCCGAAGAAACGGCCTGCCTGACCTGCTCCGCCGTGGCCGGCTCCTCGAGGCTCATCTCGATCCGCGTGCCCGACTCGAAGTCGATACCGAAGTTGAGCCCCTTGGTCGCCAGGGCAGCGCCACCGATCAGCAGGATCACCGCGGAAAGCACGAAGAGAGTCTTGGACGCACCCATGAAGTCGAGGTGCCAGCGGGCCTTCTTCTCGGCTTCGTCGGCTTCGTGATGCTCGTCCGTGATGCCCATGCCACGGCGCAGCATCTTCGTATTGATCATCGAGCCGAGCAATGCCTGCGTGAAGACGACCGCGGTCAGCAGCGAGACCAGGGTTCCGACCCCGAGGGTGAAAGCGAAGCCCTTTACGCCGGAAGTAGCCAGGACGAAAAGAATGAAAGAGGTCAGAAGGATGACCACGTTTGCGTCGATGATCGTGCTGATCCCGCGGCGGTAGCCGATCGAGATCGCCGAAACGAGCGAGCGTCCTGCACGCAGCTCTTCCTTTATTCGCTCGAAGATGACGATGTTGGAGTCGGCTGCGACACCGATCGTCAGCACCAGACCGGCGATTCCGGGAAGGGTGAGCGTGATCGGGATGATCTTGATCAGGGCGAGGAAGATCAGCGCATAGGCGATCAGCGCGAGTGCGGAGATCACCCCGAGGAAGCGGTAGAAAACGATCAGGAAGGTGGCGACGAGAGCCAGGCCGACCAGCAGCGCACGCACGCCCTGGTCGAGTGCTTCCTGGCCGAGGCTTGCCGAGACCTGGCTCTGGCTGGTCAGCGTGAGCTCGACCGGCAGAGCGCCTCGCTGGAGGAACTCGGCCAGGGTCTGGGCCTCGGCGATGTCGAAGCCGCCGGAGATCTGGGCTCCGGTCCGGCCGTCGATGCCGTCGGGGTTCTCCTGGAAGTTGATGATCGGCCTCGACACGACCTGGTTGTCGAGCACGATTGCGAAATTGCCCGAAAGAGCCGAAGCGGTGTTGGCGTCGACCTGGCCGAGCGCTCGCGCCTGCCCCTCCTGGGCGATCCTCCGGGTGATCGTCTGGAAGGCCTGGCGACCCTGGTCGGTGAAGTCGAAAGTTACGTTGGGGGCGTTGGTGAGCGGGTCGGTCTGCTGTTGCGGGTCGACGATGTCACTGCCGGTCAGCTCGGCGTTGTCCTCGAGCACGAAGTAGCCGGCCTGCTCGGGGTCGTCGATCGTCCTGCCGGTCTGCGGGTCGGACGGAAGTTCCTCGACCACGATCGTGCCCTGGGGAACCTTCTTGACGATTCCCTCTTCCGGGATCGGGCGGCCCTGGTCGTTGAAGTAGAGGTCCTCACGATCGGCCACCGGCCCGGAAATCAGCTCATGCGGTTCCTCTTCCTCGAACAGGTAGAAACGGTCCGACGAAGAGCAGTCGGGGCAGGGATCCACGCGTTCCTGCTCGACCGCCAGGTTGACCGCGTCCCACAGGGTCGGCTCGGCCCCTTCGGCAATGAAGACCCGGTTCTGGCCTTCGGTCGGCAGCCGGTCGGCCTCGATCCACTTTTCGCGGACCTGCCTCTGGACATCGTCCGGATCCTGGGTGCCGAAGTCGGTTCCCAGCTCCTTGGCCGGTCCGACCAGGTTGTTCTGCCAGTCGTAGAAGTAAAGACGCGCAGGGGTGGTGGCGCAGTCGGTCGCGCTGCCGGTATCGGTGGCACCGGGAATGCCGACCGAAATCTGGTCGGGCCCGAGCCGTGAGACCTCGATCTCGGAGACGCCGAGGCGGTCGCAGCCGGAGCGAATGATGTCGACCGAGCGCTCCATCGCTTCGTTCGTGACCTCCGGCAGCTGCGGCGTCGGCCTTGCCTGGAGGGTCAGCTCGATGCCACCCTGGAGGTCGAGGCCGAGCTCTGCCGGCTTCTTCACCACGATGACCGCCGAAACGATCAGCAGTGCGAGCACGAACAGCAGCACGAATATGTTGCGGCGCCTGCCTCCCATCGGAGGGAGTTTAGCCCTCCGGGGTCAAGACGATCATCAGGCCCCCGTCTTCGTCATAAGCCGGGAAGACATCGGCGATCGCCTCGGCCGCGGATTCCTCCTCGGCCTTCAGGGCGACGCGCTTGCCGAGCGAGCGCACCCCCCATTCCAGCGAGGTTTCGATCGGGTCGGTCTCGCCGTCTCCGTCGGTATCGGCCTCCGGGCCTCCGTCTCCTGAGTCGACCCACTTGAGCCCGAGCGCCTCCTTGACCGGACGGCCGATCACGTCTTCGTCCTTGAGCCCGGTCAGCTCGTAGCTGCCCCTGCCGGCGTCGAGCACCCTGCCCTGCTGGTCGCAGACGAAGAAGGCGGCGTTCGGCGCCGGGTAGTAATCGTCGAGCAGCTCGAAGACGAAGCCGAAGCCGCATTTCGAGCAACCTTTGGGTCGCGTGCTGAAGCCGGCGGTGCGTTCGCCACTGGACTCGCGGTTGCCGCAGTTGGGACAGATGAAGAAGGGCATCGGCGGGAAGGCTAGTGGAGCGGGCGTCTCGGCGTCGATGCTCCGGGACGGACCGTGATGCAGCCCGGTAGATTGGCCCGGAGCGTCCGGCGTCGCCGGGCCGGGTTCGAGGATGGGAGAGCATTTCGATGGTCACGACGGTCGTATTGCCGCTGGCGCTGGCAATCATCATGTTCACGCTGGGGCTGGGACTGACGATCGCCGACTTCCGCAGAGTCATCGTCTACCCCCGCGGAATCTCGATCGGCATGGTCAATCTGCTGCTGGTCTCCCCCTTGCTCGCCTTTGCCATGGCCGAGCTGTTCAATCTCGACCCCCTGCTGGCCCTCGGCCTCGTCCTGCTCGGCGCATCGCCGGGCGGCACGCTGTCCAACGTCTTCACCCACATAGCCAAGGGGGAGACGGCGATGTCGGTCACCATGACCGCCATATCGAGCGTCACCGCGCTGATCACGATCCCGCTCTATCTGGGCCTCGCCAACGACTACTTCGACGCCGGCAGTGCGCTAGACGACGTGAACATGTGGGGTGTCGTGCTGCGGACCTTCCTGATCACCATCCTGCCACTCAGTCTCGGCATGCTGGCCCGCTCGAGGTCTCCCGAACGTATGGATCGCTGGCGACCAGGTCTGAGCCGGGCCTCGCTGGTGCTTTTCGTGCTGGTCGTGATCGGAGCCGTGATTTCCGAGTTCGAGCTGATCCAGGAGAACTTCACCAGGGTGGCGGCCGCTGCGTTTGCGCTCAACGTGATCGCGATGACCTTGAGTTTCACCGCCTCCAAGGTGGCCCGGCTGTCCGACCGCCAGGCCACGGCCATCGCCCTGGAACTCGGCATCCACAACGCGACCGTGGCGATCGTGGTCGCCGGCATGATCAATGACGAGTTGATGATCCCGGCCGCCGTCTACAGCGCATTCATGTTCATAACCGGCGGGATCTTCGCCAAGTTCATGCATTCGCGAAACGCATCCGAGTCTGCCGAGCCGTTGCCGCCGGGCACCGAGCCGGTCAAGGCCCCGGCCGGCTGAGCCGTCGCCCCTGGTCTGCGGGCGTCGCGGGCCGGCTCAGAAAAGCTGCTCGTGGCCGGGCGGAGGCTCGAGGCCGAGATGCTCGAAAGCATGGCGGGTCAGCACCCGTCCGCGCGGTGTGCGCTTCAGCATGCCGAGCTGGAGCAGGTAGGGCTCGAGCACTTCTTCGATCGTATCGGTCTCTTCACCGATCGCCACGGCGATCGTCGAAAGCCCGACCGGGCCCCCGGAGAAGCGCGTGGCGATCAGATTGAGCAGTGCCCGGTCCGAGCGGTCGAGGCCGGCACGGTCCACCTCGAGCATCTCCAGGGCGGCTTCGGCAATACCCGCGTCAACCACGCCGCGACCCTTGACTTCGGCGAAATCCCTGACTCTCTTGAGAAGCCGGTTGGCGACCCGCGGCGTACCGCGTGAGCGTTCGGCGATCGCGTGGCAGCCCTCGGCATCGATCTCGACCTCGAGGATCCCGGCCGAACGGGCCACGATCAGGGCGAGGTCTTCCGGCGAGTAGTACTCGAGGCGATGTGAGACGCCGAAGCGGTCCCTCAGGGGAGTGGTCAGCAGCCCACTCCTGGTCGTCGCGCCGATCAGCGTGAACGGCGGCAGCGGCAGCGTGACGGTCCGGGCCCCGGCGCCCTGTCCGAGCACGACCGGCAGCTCGCCGTCCTCCATTGCCGGGTAGAGCGTCTCCTCGACCGCCCGGCCGAGCCGGTGGATCTCGTCTATGAAGAAGACGCTTCCTGGCTCGAGCGACGTGAGGAAGGCCGCGACATCACCCTTCTTCTCGAGTGCGGGTCCCGCAGTCTGGATCAGTGGCACCCCCATTTCCGCGGCGACGATGTTTGCCAGCGAAGTCTTGCCGAGGCCGGGCGGACCGGCCAGCAGAACGTGATCCAGGGGTTCCTCGCGCTTCCTGGCTGCTTCGATGAACAGTCCGAGCTGCGCGGTGACCTGCTTCTGGTTCACGAAATCAGCGAGTGCCGGTGGACGCAGGGACCGGTCCAGATCCCGGTCCGGCTGGTCCGCGCGGGCGTCGTGCACCCTCGGTTCGGCCCCTCCGGGCAGGTCTGCCTCGAGGCCGAGGTTGATCCGGCTGCCGCCGATCTCGGGCAGGTCCGGGCGATCGGATGCTTCGGCCATCAGGATCCCGGTCCGCCGGCGGTGCCGGCGCGCTTCAGCGCAGCGCTGATCAGGACTTCCGGGTCGGCCTCGGTGTCCAGCCCGTCCAGCAGCTGCTCGGCCTCCAGCGGCGGGTATCCGAGGTTGATCAGTCCGTCCCTGGCCAAGGAGCGGGCGGAACCGGCTGCCGGCTCGGCGATCTCGCCGCCGGAGGCTTCCGCTTCGGCGGTGACCCTGTCCTTGAGCTCGAGGATGATCCGCTCCGCAGTGCGTTTGCCGATTCCGGGTACGGCCTGGAAGCGTTTGGCGTCCCCGCTGACAATCGCCGAAACCAGTTCCCGGTGTGGCCCGCCGGAAAGCGCCGCAATCGCGACCTTGGGTCCGATGCCGCTGACCCCGATCAGCTGGGAGAAAAGATCGCGCTCCTCTTCGGAGGCGAAGCCATAGAGGGAGATGCTGTCATCCCGGCTGATCGTCTCCGCGTGGAGGAAGACCTCGGTGCCGGCAGCGGGCACGCTGCGAAGGGTCTCGCTGCTGACCCGAAGGCGATAGCCGACTCCGGACGCCTCCACCACGACGTAGTCGCCCCGGCGAACCAGAACCTCACCTCTGACCGTGGCGATCAATTGGCCACCCGGATCGGCGCGGGAGCTGCCTCCGCAGCGGCTTCACGCAGCCCCGCCGTGCCGCCGTGGCAGATCGCCACAGCCAGGGCATCCGCGGCGTGATCGGGCCGGGGCGGCTCGGAAAGCCCGAGCAGGGTCGCCACCATCTTCTGGACCTGTCGCTTGGCGGCATCGCCCGAGCCGCAGACCGCGCTCTTGATCGCCTGGGGCGTGTAGGCGAAGCAGTCGACGCCGTTGCGGGAGGCGGCCAGCATCGCGACCCCGCTGGCCTGACCGACCCTCATGGCCGAGCCGACGTTCTTGCCGAAATAGAGATCTTCCAGGGCGACGGCCGACGGCTGGTGCCACTTGATCAGGTCGAAGAGCGAATCGTGAATGCGGGAAAGCCGCTTTTCGGCTGCGTCGGAAGGTGACGTCTCGATGACGCCTCCGTCCAGCGCGACCATATGGCCGCCTTCGATCCTGATCACTCCGAAACCGAGATTGGCCGTACCGGGATCTATGCCCATCACGACTCTCATCAGGGCTACATTCTGAGCCGCGCGTCGGATGCCTTCCCCGTTGTCGCCCGGAGAGGGCTGATTCAGCCCGCGATCCGCTCCAGGACCTCGTCGGGGATCTCGAAGTTCGCATGGACCTCGCTGACGTCGTCCTGCTCCTCGATCGCGTCGAGCATCTTCATCAGCGTGCCCGCTTCGGACTCCGCGACCTCGACCGTATTCTTCGGCTCGGTGGCAAGACGCACGGCTTCGATCTCGATCCCTTCGGCGGCGATCGCCTCCTTGACCGAGGTCAGGTCGGCGGGCGCTGCCATCACGCGCAGCCTGCCTGCCTCTTCGAGCACGTCGCTGGCCCCGGCGTCGATCGCGACGATCAGGTCGTCTTCGCCGTACTTCTCGCCGTCAACCTCGACCACACCGAAAGTCTCGAACATCCAGGCGACCGAACCCGGCTCGCCGAGGCTTCCACCGTGCCGGGTGAAGGCATGACGCACCTCGGCGCTGGTCCGGTTGCGGTTGTCGGTCAGGGCCTCGACCAGCACGGCCGCCCCTCCCGGTCCGTAACCCTCGAACTGGATCCGCTCGACGGCGATCGCGTCAGGGCCCTCCCCCGTCCCCCGGTCGATCGCCCGTTCGATGTTCGCCTTTGGCATCGACTCGTCACGGGCCTTCTGGATCGCAGTGGCCAGTGACGGGTTGGCTTCGGGGTCGCCGCCGCCCTCTTTCGCAGCCACCGTGATCGCCTTGGCGAGTTTGGTGAAGAGCTGGCCGCGCTTGGCGTCGGCCGCGCCCTTCTTGTGCTTGATGGAGGACCACTTCGAATGACCAGACATACTGTGATCTTATGGTGGGACCATGACACCCGCGAGCGAAACGAGTCCGATGCGAAGAGTCGCCGCGGCAGGAGTGGCGCTGGCGATGCTGATCGCGGCGTTCTCGCTGTGGACGCTTATCCCGCTCGCCTGGCTCTGGATCGGATCCCAGGTCGCAGCAACCCAGTTCCCCAGCATGGGTCCGTATGCGGTCGTCCTGTTCGGCGTGATCTTCTCGATCATGCTGGTCGCCTGGCTGCTGGGCCTGATGAACGAGCTCTACCTGAAGCTGACCGGCTCGCATACGGTCGAGCCGATCCGCCCCGGCTGGCTGACGGCGATGTCGGACACCTCGAGTCTTCGGCAGACGCCCACGCTGCTCGAGGCAGTGATCATCGGCTCGGTCTTTTTCGCAGTGGTATCGCTGCTGGTCTGGTTCTTCACCGCAGCAGGCTCCCCGCTGCCGAACTGACCTGACTCCGGCTCAGGACCGGCAGGCATTGACGAAC
>CAVPWA010000007.1:7500-243073 GCA_963709375.1 uncultured Solirubrobacterales bacterium | reverse complement strand
GGTGAACGTGTCCGGGCTGGTCGGAGTGCCGTCGGTGGCACGCGTTCCGAGTGTGAACTTGGTGTCCCAGGGGAACTGACCGGTCGAGCACTTGGCCTGAACGTAGTCGGTCTTCTGACCCTTGGGCAGGATGACGTCGTCGCCACCCGGGTCGACGCCCGAGAGGACCTGCCTGGTCGCCCGGGATCGCCAGATCCAGCGTGGTGACCGAGGAGTCACCGGTCAGCTGCGGGATGTCGAACTTCAGGCGTCCGGCGTCAGTCAGCGGGGCTTCGGTGTAGACGCCGACGTTGGTGTCGTAGGAGTAGGCGTAGACCTTGACCAGCGCGTTGCCGTTTTTCTGCCCGCCGTTGAAGGCGACGACGACGCCGTTGAGCAGCACCGTCGGGACGCGGGCGAAAGCGAACTGCGCCGTGCCGTTACCGAGGACCGAGTTGGGACAACGCGCGACCACTACGTCTACCGGCACGCTGACGTTGTCGGGTCCGATTTCGTCGCCACAGACCGGCATGTTGCCCGGGTTGAATGTCATCTCACCCTGCGGGTTGCCGATGTCGATCACCTTCGAAGGAAGGATCTCGGGCTCTCCGGCCGGGACCGAGACCGTGTTCGCGACCTCCCAGTTGGCTGACTTGAAGCCATTGTTCAGGAAGCTTCCGCTCTGGGGCTCGAGGCTGAAAGTCGAACTGAGCGACTCGTTGGCGGCGTTGGCGCCGGTCGGTACAGCCAGGGCCAGAGCAAAGAGCAGTCCCGCCCCCACCGCGAATGTCTGAAGTTTCTTCCTGAACGTTTTCATCTCTCTGTCTCCTAGCTCGGTCTTGACAATCTCTTGCTGATCATGGCCTGCGGGCAATGAGAAACATTGCGCGACGCTCCCTCGACCAACAAAAGCAAGCATACGGAGCGCGTCTTAGCCGCTTGTAAAGGGAAACCCGGGGGCCGCCGAAGGTTGCGGTGGAGCGATGTGAGCCGCGTTCAGTGCTGCGCCAGCCGGGCCTCTGCCTCGGCCAGTTCAGGTACCAGGGGCTCGCCGCGGGGGTCCTGGTTTTCGACCAGATGCCCTTCCAGCGAAACGTTCGGAATGATCCGGTCCAGCCAGCCGGGCAGCCACCATGCTTTGTCGCCGAGCAGGTGGACCACCGCCGGGGCGATCAGCAGCCTGACGAACAGCACGTCGATCAGCACGGCCAGCCCGAGCCCGAGCCCGAACATCTTCGCGGTGACGTCGGGCTGGCTCACGAAGGCGAGGAATACCGAAGACATGATCAGGCCGGCGAACAGCACGATCTTGCCGATCCTCGATACGCCGTGGATGACGCTTTCCCGAGGCCCGTCACCTTCGTTGTACGCCTCGTGGATCCGCGAGAGCAGGAAGACGTTGTAGTCCATACTGAGTCCGAAAAGGATGGCGAAGACCATCACGGGAATGAAGGAGATGATCGGCACGCCGCTGTCCACGCCGAGCAGGCTGGCGCCGATCCCGTCCTGGAATACGGCGACGATCACCCCGTAGGCGGCGGCGACCGAGAGCAGGTTGAAGAGCGCCGATACGAGTGGGATCCAGAAGGACCTGAAGGCCGCCATCAAGAGCAGTACCGAGAGCCCGATTACCACTCCGATGAATAGCGGCAGGCGATCAGCCGTCTTGGTCGAGAAATCCTCGAAGCTGGCCGTATTGCCGCCGACGAATACCTCGAGTTCGGTCCCATCGGTCGCCTGGGGGATGGTCTGCTCACGAAGCTGGACGAGCAGGTCGCTGGTGGCCTCTTCCTGCGGCGCAGTCTCCGGGATCAGGAAGATGCTGGCGATCTCACCGTCTTCGCTTATCGTCGCCGGCGAAACCGATGCGACTCCTCCCTGAGCTGCCAGGTCCCGGCCGAGGGCTTCGAGTTCGGCCCGGGTCCCGGCCCCTGTGTCGGCGAGGTCAACGGCTATCAGGAAGGGTCCGTTCGAGCCGGCGCCGAAGCCTTCGCTGAGCCGGTCGTAGGCGATTCGCTGGGTCTTGTCTTCCGGCTGGTTGCCGTCGTCCGGTTGACCGAGTCGCATGTCAAGCATCGGAAACGCGAAAACCAGCAGGACCAGAACGCCGGCCGTGATCGCCAGCCAGGGCCGGGCGGTGACCCGCGTCGCCCACTTTTCGAAAGCTGCGGAAGGACGCACGTGTTCAGCCTTGCTCGGCCTCAGCCACCTGGACAGGGCTCCGATCATGATCGGCAGCACGGTCAGGGCCGAGACGACGACGGCGGCCACACCGATCGCCGCGCCGATGCCCATCTTTCCGACCAGCGGAATACCGATCACGAGAAGGCCGGCGATCGCGACCATGACGATCAGTCCGGCGGCGACGACCGCCGAGCCCGCTGTCGCCGCTGACTTCGCCGCCGCGTCGCGGACCGAATCGCCGATCGCCGACTGCTCCCGAAAACGCCCGAGGATCAGCAGCGAGTAGTCGATCCCGGCACCGAGGCCGAGCATGATCGCGATCGTCGCCGCGAAGTCCGGCAGCCCGAGCGGACTGGCGAGGATTACGAGCAGGATCTGTCCGGCCATCACTCCGACCAGGGCGCCGACCAGGGTCGCCGCCATCGCTGCTTTCGAGCGGAAGAGCAAAGTCAGCAGCACGATCGCTATCGCCACTCCGATCAACTCCCCGATCGGGAACTCCTGCTGCGAAGCTGCATCGATCACGATACCCCTGAGGGCGACGTCGACCCCGGCGGCTTCGGCGGTGCGGGCTGCCTCTTCGAGCGTCTTTCCGGTTTCGCTGGTGACGTCACCGAACTCGAGGTCGTAGCGAACGTCGGTAGCGGCGATCATGCCGTCGGTTGATATCCGCGGTGCCCGCTCATCGAAGGGGTCGTCGACCGTGATCACATCTGGCAGCGCCTGGAGTTCGGCCAGCGAAGCTTCGATCGCCCGCCTGTTCGCAGGCTGGCTGAGGCTGCCTTGATCAACGCTGTAGACGACCGTTGCATCGACTCCGGCAAGGGCCGGCACATGCTCGCTGAAAAGGTCCAGTGCCTCCTGGGACTCGGCTCCCGGCACGTTGAAGTTGTCCGGCGGCGGTTCAGGGGCAGCGGCCGAGAGGACGATCAGACCGAACAGGACAGCCACTGCGACCAGGAGGGAACGTTTCCAGTGACCTGTGATGTTGCGGACGAGAACTGCAAGAAACTCGGACATCGGACTCCTTGGGGCGCTCGCGGCCCGAAGCCGGCGAGGGGCGCTTCGATTGAGGGGTCGAGGCAACATAACAGAACTGCAGGCCCGGCAAACTCGCAGGATCTGCGAACTTGCGTGGACTGTGGGATTTGTTACGGTTCAGGCGTGGACGGCGATACGGAAACAGGACTCCGGCAGCGAAAAAAGCAGCGCACACGCAAGGCAATCGCCCTGGCCGCGATGGAACTGTTCGACCGGAAGGGCTACCAGGGCACGACGATTCCCGAGATCGCGGAAGCGGCGGATGTGTCTCCGCGGACCGTGTCCACCTACTTCCCGTCGAAGGAAGAGATGGTCTTCGAGAACTGGGCGGATGAGAAGGAAAACCTTTCGGCCATTCTCGAGCAGCGGGCACCGGGAGTTTCGGTGACCGAGGCCATCCGGACATGGCTGAACGGTGAGAAGCAGGCCTGGGAAGGCCGTCGGGCCGAAATGGAACGCCTTCGACGGGTGATCAACTCGGACGAGAGTCTGGTGGTGATCGAGCGCAGCCGCTTTCACGAGTTCGGCGAACTGCTGGCGTGCGGTATCGCCCGGGACCTGGACCTCGATCCCTCGGATCTGGCACCGCGCCTCGCGGCCGCCTCGATGACCGCTGTACTGGAGCTGCTCAGGGAGGAGAGGCATCGGCATGGTGCGGACGCCGAGATCGACTTCGAGGGTGAGCTCGCGCTTCTCGACCAGGGCCTCGAGTTCGTCGCCGGCGGTCTCACCGCTCTGGGCAGTCGGCAAGGCTGAGCGTGGGCGCCGCGATTCCCATACTGACCCGTGGGCTGAGCAAGCACTTCGGTGAGGTCAGGGCATTGGATTCACTCGATCTGGAGATCGAGCCGGGAGAGATATTCGGCTTCCTCGGACCGAACGGGGCCGGCAAGACGACGATGATCCGGACCATCCTCGACGAGCTCCACCCGACCGCGGGCAGCGCCGCGATCCTCGGCTTCGACAGCCACCGCGACTCGGTCGAGATCCGTCGCCACATCGGGTACCTGCCGAGCGACATAGCGCTCTATCCGGACCTCAGCGGTCAGGACACCCTGAAGTACCTGGCCAACCTTCGCGGCGGGGTCGATTGGGGATTCGTCGAGAAACTCGCCGCTCGCCTGAAGGCCGACCTTTCGAAGAAGGTCGGCAATCTCTCATCGGGCAACCGGCAGAAGATCGGCCTGATCCAGGCGTTCATGAACCAGCCGAAGCTGCTGATCATGGACGAACCGAGCTCCGGACTGGACCCGCTCATCCAGAGCGAGTTCCACCAAATGCTCGAGGAGACCGCAGCTGAAGGCCGCACCGTGTTTCTTTCCAGTCACACGCTCTCCGAGGTGCAGCAGGTTGCTGACCGGGTCGGAATCATCCGGCATGGTCGCCTGGTCGCCCTCGAAACACTGGCCGACCTGCGGTCCAAGTCGATGCGCAAGATCGACATCCAGTTCGCTGATCACGTCGGTGGCGAAGGTTTCGCCGGACTCGACGGGGTGCGGGATGTCGTGGCATCAGGGGATCGGGTGACGCTTTCCTTCGACGGCCGGATGGCCGACCTGCTCGAAGTCCTGGCCGCCGGTGGCAACGTGCTCGACATCGCCACGAGGGAAGCCGACCTCGAGGAAATCTTCCTGACCTACTACCGCGACGAAGAGCCTCGGGACTGATGCTGGCCGGGGTCTTCACGAAGTCGCTGAGAGACCGCTGGGTCTCGATCATCGTCGCTTCGGTGGCGCTCGGCCTCTACCTGCTTGCGGCGATGGCGATGTACCGGGAGATCGATCTCTCGATCTACTCGGACCTTCCCGAGGGTTTGAGGGAAGCCTTCGGCCTCGGTTCGGTCTCCGGCGTGGGTCAGCTGGCCTTCGGCGCGGTCTACAGTTTCGTCGGCGCACTCGCGCTGGCCGGCGTGGCGGTGTCGATCGGCTCTTCGTCCATCGCCGGCGAAGAGCGCGATGGCACGATGACGGTGCTGCTCGGCAGCCCCGAGAGTCGAACCAGACTGCTGCTTTCGAAAACTGCCGGGCTGGTCGTACTGGTCAGCGCCGGTGCGGTGCTGCTCTGGGTGGCGGCGCTGATCGCGCCGGCGCTGCTGGACGTCGGCACCGGAGGCCTTCATATCGGAGCCCTGATGATCCACATGCTGGCCATTGCGCTTTTCTTCGGGCTTCTGGCACTTTCGATCGGGGCCTGGACCGGCAGCACCGCAGCAGCTTCCGGCTACCCGGCCGCTCTCCTTGTCATCTCCTACCTCGCGGCCGGCGTTCTTCCTCTGGTCGGCGGCCTGGACTGGCTGGCACAGCTGTTCCCCTGGTACTACTACAGCGGCAGCGACCCTCTCAACAACGGGGTGGACGCAGCCCATCTGGTGGTCCTCTTCGGGTTTTCAGCTGCCTTCGTACTGGCTTCGCTGGTCGGCTTCGGGAGGAGGGACATAAAGGAGCGCTCGACCGGCCCTACGCTGCTCGAGCGCCTGCGCAGCACCCGCCTTACCCACGGCCTGGCGGAACGGCTACCCGGTTCTGCGCGCGTATCGTCGATATGGGTCAGGACGGC
The DNA here is from genome assembly GCA_963709375.1 of uncultured Solirubrobacterales bacterium. Classification (GTDB taxonomy): domain Bacteria; phylum Actinomycetota; class Thermoleophilia; order Solirubrobacterales; family 70-9; genus 67-14. The sequence goes on along the minus strand of CAVPWA010000007.1, from coordinate 237,313 downwards.
ATCCGAGCACCGGACGATGCTGGCCGTGACTGCGATCATCATCTTCGGCCTCGGCATCTGGATGGGCCCGATGTACAACCAGCTAGATGAAAGCCTGAAGACGCTGACCGAGGACCTTCCCGAAAGCGTGCTTGCGCTGATCGGCAACGCTGACGAGTCGACACCGGAGGGCTGGCTGACCGGGGAGCTCTACAGCATGTTCGTCCCGATCCTGGTGATAACCCTTGCCGTCGCAATCGGCTCCCGCGCCCTGGGCGGCGAGGAGCGCCGGGGCTCGATGGGGCTTCTGCTCGCCTGCCCCGTAAGCCGCCGCAGGATCCTGCTCGAGAAAGCGGCGGCGATGGTGATCATGGTCGGACTGCTCGGATGGTTTACCTGGGCCGGAGTCGGGCTCGGCTCCTGGTTGGGGGGCCTCGGTGTGGGTCCGGCGAACATCGCGGCGATTACGCTGCTCGCGGTTCTGCTCGGCCTCGTATTCGGGTCTCTGGCCCTGGCTATCGGCGCGGTCACCGGTCGTGTCGCCGCTGCCGCCTACGGCGCGGCGGGAGCGGGGGTCGTCGCCTATCTGGCCAACGCGATGCTGCCACTGAGCGACACCCTGGCGGAGTTCGCCAGGCTCTCGCCCTTCTACTACTTTCTGACCGGCGATCCGCTCAGCAACGGCATCGACTGGCTCCACGCCGCAGTGCTCGCCGGCCTGGCAGCGGCGCTCATCGCCCTCTCGGCTTTGTTCTTCCAGCTGCGCGATCTGCGCTGAGCCGGTGGCGGGCCGGGCCGGGGAGCGGGCCGACCGGCCTCAGTAGGCCGGGTCTCGCTCGATCGGGCAGGTCATGCAGTGACAGCCGCCCCGTCCACGACCGAGTTCGAAGCCTTCAATCTCCAGAACTTCGATACCCGCCTCGCGCAGGCGCCGGTTCGTCTCGACGTTGCGCTCGTAGGCGACGACGACACCGGGCTCGACGCAGAGCACGTTGTTGCCGTCGTTCCATTGCTCCCGCAGGGTTCCGAAAGGATCGCCCCCGGTCGGGATGACCCGCATGCTCTCGATCCCGAGTGCGGAGCGCATGGCCTCGACCACGCCGCCTTCGAACTCCTCCGCCTTCGGCATCTCGGGGTCGTCCCCGGGTTCGACCTTCCAGACCCGGGCTGCCTCGATCACATCAGGGAAGAGGGTCACCGCGTCCCGGTCGACCATGGTGAGGACCGTGTCGAGGTGCATGAAGGAACGCTCCTTGGGCAACTGGACGGCAAGCACCAGTGATGCGGACTGCGCCTTGAAAAGGGCCCGGGCGAGCATGCCGATCGACTGCGGGGTCGTGCGCTCGCTCATCCCGATCATCACGGTGCCGCGGCCGAGCGGCATGACGTCCCCACCCTCGACTGTCGCGGGCCCCGAATCGTGGTCGGCGCCCCCGTACCAGATGCTGAAGTCCTCAGAGGTAAAGAGCGGGTGATGGCGGTAGATCGCTTCCATGAACACCGTCTCGGGCCCCCGGGCCGCCTTGGCCATCGGGTTCAGGGTCACGCCGCCGAATACCCAGGACGAAGGATCGCGCTGGAACATGAAGCTCGGCAGTGGCGGTTCCAGCAGTTCGCCACTGACGCTGGCGTCATACCTGAGTCCGGAGCCGCCTTCGATGTCGTCTTTGGTCAGGCCGCCGATCAGAGAGTCGGCGACCTCTTCGGGGGAGGCACTGCGCGCCCATTCGCGCCGGGACCTCGCGAGGTGGAGTCCGACGTGGCGCTCGGTCAGGACGTGATCCAGCACCCAGTCGCGGGCTTCGGGCAGCGCAAGGGTCTCGGTCAGGAGCTGTTTCGCATAGAGGACCTCGACCCCTCGGTCGCGAAGGGTGGCGACGAAAGCGTCGTGCTCACGCTGGGCCTGATGAACCCAGATCACTTCGTCGAAGAGTAGGTCGGCGGCGTTTTCGGGAGTCAGTCTCGTATGTTCGAGACCCGGACGGTGAACCAGGACCCGTCTGAGACGGCCGACCTCGGATGCGGCGTTGAGTGTCATAGCTTGTCTTCTTCCTGCGACCCCGCCGCGATCCTCCTGTCGAGGACCTGGGTTCCCGCAGTGCCGGCAAGCAGGCGGTCCAGCTCGTCGAGGCTGCCGATCGCCGCCCGCCCCCGGGTGGATTCGACCATCCGACAGGCGGCTTCCACTTTCGGTCCCATCGAGCCGGCTGCGAAGTCGTGTCTGCGAAGGGCCTCCGGAGTCGTCTCGCGGATCGGCCTCCGGTCGGGGCTGCCCCAGTTTTCGTACACCGCCCCGACGTCCGTAGCCAGAACCAGGAGTTCGGCCTCGAGTTCGGCTGCGAGCAGGGCCGAGCAGAGGTCCTTGTCGATGACCGCTTCGACGCCCCGGTGCCCGGTGCCCTCCGCTACGACCGGCACGCCACCACCACCGGCGCAGACCACCAGGAAGCCCGTTTCGACGAGTTGTCTGATCGCCGGCAGCTGCACGATGCTCTTCGGCTCCGGAGAGGCGACGACCCGCCTCCAGCCTTCGCCGTCCGGCTTCACTGACCAGCCTCTTTCGGTGGTCATCCCGAGGGCTTCCGACTCCCCATATACCGGGCCGATGAATTTCGTCGGGGCCCCGAAGGCCTCGTCGTCGGGATCCACCACGACCCGGGTAATCAGCGCCACCGTGTCGCAGTGGTCGGTGGCGTTGTCGATCTCCATTTCGATCACGTAGCCGATCTGACCCTCGCTTTCGGCATCGAGGACGTCGAGCGGGTAGGGGTCTACCTCCGGGTAGGCGTCGTTCATCAGCGCCAGCAGCCCGACCTGTGGACCGTTGCCGTGGGTGATCACGAGCCTGTAGTCGGCCGATGGCCCCGGCAATCCTCTTCGCTGCCGCTCGAGCGGCGAGCAACTGGTTACCGGCATCGGGCTTCACTTCGCGCGGCAGCAGGGCGTTGCCTCCAAGTGCCACGACGGCGATCGGCCGATCGTCGGGGCTCATCCGCTCAGCCGGCAGCGGGAACACCCGGATCGACACCGGGCCTGCTGATTTCGCGAGTCATCGTCACCAGCGCCCCGAGGAAGTCGCGCTCGACCCGGCGGATCGTGTGAGCCGCCCAGGAGGGCGACATCATCGCCGGCACCGAGTGCGCCAGCACCTGCATCCTTCCGCTCGGACCGGGCCAGGCCAGGTGCCCGGTCCGGATCGCACAGCCCCGATAGTGGAGGTCCGTGAAAAGCAGCATCAGGACCGCTGCGATCCTGACCGGTGCCGTACCGCCGAGGTTGAGCCCTTCGAAGAGGCGGCGGTAGGCCGGTGCGCGCCCCAGGGCCATCGCCAGGTACTCCTCGCGCACCTCGCGGATCACTGCGCGCGTGCCCGCCTCGTGGGCGCCACAGCCGAGGTATGGCTTGAGTGCCGGGTGGTACGAGATTCCGCGCTCGAGGTCTCGCTCGATGTCTCTGGTCACATTTGCGAGCTGAATCATTTCGCTGACCAGAAGCGCGTCTTCTCTGGCTTCACCGGGGATCTCGCGCTCGGCCAACTGGTCCAGTGTGAACAGTGCCGGGTAGCCGATGACGTTTCTGCAGTACAGGGCGAGCTGCTGCTGGTCGACCAGCACGCCACCCTGATTGGAAAAGGCTTCTGTTGACCACGCCATTCCTTCGGCCATCGAGCGCACCAGGTCAGCGATCTGAAGTCGTGCGCTTTCGTCAAGCGTCGAGAAGACTGCGTCCACGAGGTGGCAGCGGTCGAGCATCAGCAGATAGACGCGGTCCCGCTCGTCCCGGGCCAGGCTTTCCGGAAGAGGGGAGGCGGGGGCCGGCGGGCTGGATTCGAAACGGGCGGCGAAACGCCTGAGCTCGCTCACACAGGTGGAGGGCTCCGGCACCAGATCCTCGTAGGTGTCAAGCATGCGGCAGTAGAGGTAGGCGACCGCGGCTGCCCGCGCCTGTTCCTCAGGCAGGACAACGATGCTCGCGGCAAAGCTGCGCGCCGCGTGGGGGAGGACCTGCCAGACGAACCGGTCGGGGTTTCTTTCGCGAGCCAGCGCAGGGAGGTCCGGACGGCGCCGGTCCACCGTGAGGCCGCGCAGAAGCTGCACCGGTCCCATGGTTCGATCTCCTCGCCTCACCCGACAGAAGTTAGCAACGCTCCTTCGCCAATTCCACTCCCGTCATGCTTCGATTGCCACCCGGTCGAGTTGCTACTGTCGCCGACGTGCGACACGCGGCACAGACGGAGGCCTCCGGGCAAGTCAAAACGGGGCGTGCCTCCCGTGCGACCCGGGTCGACGGCAGCTCTTTCGGCGGGTCGGCGATAGTCGCAGAGGGGCTGAGCAAAGCTTTCGGTGAAGTCAAGGCCCTCGACGGTGTGGACATCGAGGTTCCGACCGGATCAGTCCTCGGCCTGCTCGGCCCGAACGGCGCCGGTAAGACAACGGCCGTACGCGTGCTGACAACCCTGCTCAGGCCTGACTCCGGCACCGCGAGGGTCGCCGGGATGGACATCCTCGAACAGGGCGACGAGCTGAGGGAGAACATCGGACTCGCCGGTCAGTACGCGGCGGTGGACGAGAACCTGACCGGCACCGAGAACCTGACGATGGTCGGTCGCCTCTACGGAATGGACCGTGGCACCGCGGCGCGCCGCGCTGCCGAACTCCTCGATCGCTTCGACCTGAGCGACGCCGCCGGGCGCCCGGCCAGCACCTACTCGGGCGGGATGCGACGGCGACTCGACCTGGCCGCGGCGCTGGTGGCCAAGCCCCCGGTGATATTTCTGGACGAACCCACCACCGGACTTGACCCGCGCAGCCGTCTCGGGCTGTGGCAGACGATCGAGGACCTCGTGGACGAAGGCACAACGGTGCTGCTCACCACCCAGTACCTCGACGAAGCCGATCGTCTCGCCGACCGTATTGCCGTAATCGATCATGGACGGGTGATCGCCGACGGCACACCCGACGAGCTCAAGGACATGGTCGGAGGGGAGCGGCTCGAAGTCACGATCTCGGAGGCGGACCGGGCCGAGAGGGCGATCGCGCTGCTCAGCCCGATGAGCGAAGAGGCCCCGATATTCGAGGATGGATCAGTCAAGCTGACGGTCCGCCGCCGCCGGGGTGCGATCGTCGAAGCGGTCCAGAGACTCCAGACCGAAGACATCGGGATCGACGACCTCGGTCTGCGCCGCCCGACTCTCGACGAGGTGTTCCTCACCCTCACCGGACACGCGGCAGAGGTCGCCGACGAAGAGGAGCAGGCCTCGTGAGGAGGTTGATCGCCGACACCCTGGTCATCACCGAGCGCAACCTGGTCCGGTTGCCACGCTCTCCCGATCTCCTGCTCGCGTTCACCGTTCAGCCGATCATGTTCGTGCTGCTTTTCGTCTATGTGTTCGGCGGAGCCATCAGTACGCCGGGCTTCACCTACACCGATTTCCTGATTCCCGGCATCATCGTCCAGAACATCGCCTTCGGCGGCTTCGTGACCGCGATCGGCCTCAACGAGGACCTCAGCAAGGGGCTGATCGACCGGTTCCGCTCGCTGCCGATGGCCCGCGCCGCCGTCCTGGCCGGACGCACGTCGGCCGACGTCGTCACCAATCTGCTCTCGGCGATCATCCTGGTGATCACCGGACTGATCATCGGCTTCAGCTTCGGCACCGGCATCGGCGAGATCCTCGCCGGCTTCCTGCTACTCCTGTTTTTCGGCTATGCGTTCTCCTGGGTATTCGCCTGGCTGGGGCTGATCGTCTCTTCGCCCGAGTCGGCCAACTCGGTCGGCTTCATCGCGGTTTTTCCGCTGACCTTCATCTCTTCGGCTTTCGTTCCGGTCGAATCGATGCCGGCAGGTCTCCAGTGGTTCGCGGAAATAAATCCGTTCACTTTCGTGGTTGACGCGATGCGCGCACTGTGGCTCGGGGCACCGGCCGGCAACAGCATCTGGGGGGCGGTCGCCTGGACCGTCGCGATCATCCTGGTATTCGCTCCGCTCGCCGTCCACCGCTACAGGCGCGCCACCGGCAACTGAGCGCGGCGGCGGCTCTATGCTTCAGGCATGGAACCTGCCGAGACTGCTGCTGACCCGACAAACATGGTCCGCCCCGGTGCGCCGGGCGACGGGCTGATCTTCAACCCCGACACCTGGTCTGCTCCGTATCTGGAGCCCGAAGACGAGCAGAAGCTCAAGGACCTGATCGAGTGGTTCGAAGCCCGCGGAAAGCAGACGCTCAAGGACCATGACCGCGACCACGTCTGGTATCAGGACTTCCTCGACAAGCAGGCCGAGTTAGGCATCTTCGAAGCATTCCTGACCCCCGACCGCGATGGCGGCGGGCAGGACTCCCGGCGCTGGGATACGCAGCGTATCTGCGCCTTCAACGAGATTTCGGCTTTCTACGGCCTGGCCTACTGGTACACGTGGCAGGTCACGATCCTCGGCCTTGGTCCGATCTTCCAGTCCGAGAACGGGGTGGCCCGCGCAAAGGCCGCGGAACTGCTCGGCGACGGTGCGATCTTCGCTTTCGGCCTGTCCGAGCGCGAGCACGGCGCCGATGTCTACTCGACCGACATGGTGCTCACGCCGCGCGCGGACGGCGAGGGCTGGACCGCCTCAGGCGGCAAGTACTACATAGGCAACGGCAACAAGGCGGCAATGGTTTCGGTCTTCGGCCGGATCGAAGGGATCGAAGGTGCCGACGGATACGTCTTCTTCGCGGCCGACTCCCAGCACGAGAAGTACAACCTGGTCCGCAACGTGGTCAACTCGCAGAGCTACGTCTCGCAGTTCGAACTTGATGAGTATCCGGTCGAGCCGGGGGACATCCTGCACAACGGTCCGGCCGCATTCGATGCGGCGCTGAATACGGTCAACATCGGCAAGTTCAATCTCGGTTTCGGCTCGATCGGGATCTGCGAGCACGCCTTCTGGGAGGCGATCACCCACGCCGACTCCCGGGTCCTCTACGGCATGAAGGTCACCGACTTCACCCACGTGCAGCAGGCCTTTACCGACGCTTTCGCAAGGCTGGCCGCGATGAAGTTGTTCGCAAATCGCTCGATCGACTACTTCCGCACCGCTTCGCTCGAGGATCGCCGCTACCTGCTCTTCAACCCGCTGACCAAGATGAAGGTCACGACCGAGGGCGAGCGCGTGGTCGATCTGCTCTGGGACGTGATCGCAGCCAAGGGATTCGAGCGCGATATGTGGTTCGAGATGGCCGCCCGCGACATTCGCGCCCTGCCGAAGCTCGAGGGCACGGTTCACGTGAATATGGCGCTGGTGCTCAAGTTCATGGGTTCGTACCTGTTCAACGCAGACCCGGACCTGGAGCCGCCCGCGCGCACGCTCGAGCCCGGCGATGATGAATTCCTCTTCCACCAGGGTCCGGCCCGCGGTCTTTCCAAGATCCGGTTCAGCGCCTGGCAGGACGCCTTCGAGCCCTTCGCCGACGTTGCCAACGTGGCGCTGTTCGCCGAGCTCGCTGAATCGCTGAAGCAGCTACTTGTTGATGCGCCGCCTGATGAAGCCCAGCAGAAAGACCTTGACTATCTGCTGACCCTGGGCGAGATCTTCACCCTGATCCCCTACGGGCAGTTGATCTGCGAGCAGGCTGCTCTCACCGGGTTGCCCCACGACACCCTCGACCAGATCTTCGACGTCCTGGTACGCGACTTTTCCTCATATGCGGCAGAGCTTCACGGCAAGACCTCGGCTACTCAGGCCCAGCAGGACTGGGCCCGGTCTGCGATCACCAAGCCGGTGTCGGACCAGGATCGCTTCAACTCCGTCTGGGAGAAGACGAGGGCTCTCGCCGGCGGATACGAGATGCGCCCCTGAGCGCAGGACGTCGGCCCTGCTACCTCGGTCTCGCCGTGGAGTAGAAGTTGCCCGCTCAGCGAGCACAAAGTGCTCCACCGCAGCCGTTCCAGTAGCCGCGACCCGAAGCGCCCCGTTCCAGCTCGATCCGGGCACGGGCCGGAATCAGCCGTCGCGACGGCTGAGGGCAACCAGGCGGCCGACGACCCCGGCCGCGAGGACGGCTGTTCCGACGGCGATCGCACCGGGGGGCAGGGTGGCGGCGAGGATCAGGCAGCCGGCCAGTCCGAGTCCGGATATCCAGCGCGAGCGGGTCCGTTCGCCCGGTGCGAGAGTCAGCGCCGAGGCGTTGGCAATCGAGTAGTACAGCAGGATGGTGAAGGCGCTGAAGGCGATCGCCCCCTGAAGGTCGGTCAGCAGGATGATCGCGCAGACCAGCGTGGCGATCGCCAGGTCGGCGTGATGGGGAACCCTGTATTCGGGGTGTACCGCCGCGAAGTAGCCCGGCAGATCACGCCGCCTGGCCATCGCCAGGCCGGTCCGGCTCACACCGGCGATCATCGACAAAAGCACGCCCAGTGAGGCGATCGCGGCGCCGGCTTTGACCGCCGGCGAGAACCACTCCAGGCTGCCGGCCGAGACCACGGCTTCCAGTGGGGCGGCTGAGGCCGCCAGGGCAGCCGGACCGACCGCCAGAAGCGAAGAGAGGATCACCGCCGCGTAGATGAGCAGCGCGAGGCCGAGCGCGATCGGTACGGCTTGACGGATCGTCCGCGCGGGGTCGCGAACCTCTTCCCCCAGGGTTGCGATACGGGCATAACCGGCGAAGGCGAAGAACAGGATGGCGGCTGCCTGAAGTACGCCGTAAACGCCGTTGCTGAAGAAAGGCTCGAGGTTTGCGGTGTCCGCTTCGCCGCCGAAGATCGCGGCAAAGACGACGCCCGCCAGAACGGCTATCACCACGACCAGGATCACCCGGGTTGCCGAGAGCGTGCGGTTGATGCCGCGATAGTTGAGCGCGGTGAGTATCAGCACGGCTGCGACGGCCAGCGGTTTGTTCAGGTCGGCGGAGACGTACGCGCCGAACGCGAGTGCCATTGCGGCGCAGCTGGCGGTCTTGCCGGTGACGAATCCCCATCCCGCCAGATAGCCCCACCACTCGCCCAGCCGCTCGCGGCCGTATACATAGGTGCCACCCGACTCCGGGTAGTTGGCGGCCAGCTCTGCCGAAGAGATCGCGTTACACCAGGCGACCGCACCGGCAATAACCAGCGAGACGAGCATCGCAGCTCCGGCGGCTTCGGCTGCCGGGCCGAGCGCGGCAAAGATGCCGGCTCCGATCATCGCTCCGAGGCCGATTACGACAGCGTCGGAGGTCCCCAGCCGACGCAGGAGCCCGGGCTGGTCCCCGGACCCGGACGACACCGCCTGGTCGCCTGCGGTTCGCGGCCGGCTCATCCGGAGAAAGCTACCGGCGGCTTCGGTCAGGGATGTGAAAGGGGTGTGACCGGTCGGCGCTGAATCAGGCGGGCTGGAGGGCCTGTCTGGCCCTCCGGGCGAGGTCAACGGTCGCTGCACGCAGTCCACCCGGCGAGTTGATCCGCTCGGCGAAGTTGACTCGCGTCGCCGTCGTTCCCTCTGCGGTTTCCAGTTCCAGATCGAGCCCGTAGCGGTCGGCCCGTTCGCAGCGGGCTTCGGTCGCTTCAGGGAACTGTCCGAAAGCCTTGGCCATGATCAGCAGTGCGTCGGCGTGGTCTTCGTTCAGATGGTTTACGGCGTCCAGCGCCTGCGGCTCGACCGGGTCAGGCTCGGCGGCGGAGTAGTCGACGGAGGAGGCGGTGTCCATGCGGCCGTAGCCGCCGACCCAGCGCGCCCTCTCGACTTCGAGAACCCAGAAGGAGAAGTCGTTGAAGTCGGCATACATCGCTGCCGACGGAACCGCCTCCAGGTGGGCTTCGCGGGCAGACTGCTCATCAGGGTGCTCATCCGAGCGACGGACCCTTCCGGCAAGGGTGACCCTGCCGCCGGCGAGAACTTCGCCGGCGTGGTTCGGATCGGCCACCATCAGTGAGGCCTGACGGTTCTTCTCCAGGTTGCGTGCATGCTCGGCGAGGGTCGAAAGGCAGAGCACCGGTGAGCCGTCGTCCATGACACCGAAAGTGACCAGCGAGGCCCAGGGCGTTCCGTCGTCGCTCAGGGTCGCCAGGGTGCCCGATGTGGTGGAGGCCACAAGGGTCCTCGCCTCTTCGGCGGGCGAGCGGCGGTTGCCGTTTCGCGCGATCGGTGCGACCTCGGGGACGGCGACGCCTTCCGGCAGGTCGTGTGCGCCGACTACCGCGGCGGCGTTCGGGTCGGAATGCTCGTGGGTCTGGCTCGGCAACTGGTCTCTCTTTCGGACGGGACGATGTACTTGTCGAAGCAGCCGTTAGGGTACCCTATTCCCGACGGTTCCGGAAGGAATTGATTCCGGTTCGAGAAGCAATCTACGTCAGGCAGGTCCGATCGCCTTCGGGCCGTGTTACCACCACAGAGCAAGCGAAAGTCCTTTTCCCCTCGAAGGAGCAACCCGTTCATGAGCATCAGCCGGCATCCGAATCCCCGCAGCAGAGTCGCCGCTCTCGGTCCGGTAGTCCTGTTGATCGCGACTTCGGTGCTACTGCTCTTCGCTCCCTTCGCTTCGGCCGGCAAGAAGCCCCCGAACCGGGTAGTCGCACTGACCCCGTTCGCCGCGAATACGATGGCCAATCTCGGCGTTCAGCCGATTGCCGTGGGGCAGACGCTCGGCGGGGACCGCAGGTTGGCTCCGGTGCTCAACAAGACCCGCAAGCTGACCCTGACTCACCCCAACGGCCCGAATCTTGAACAGCTCGCCAAGCTGCGACCCAAGCTCGTCTTCACGTCATCACAGTGGAGCAAGGGCAGCCAGGCGATGCGCCAGCTCGGAATCAGCGTGGTCAAGGCCGAGCCCACGACGATCGGGCAGGTCTACAGGCAGACCAGGAAGATCGCGAAGATCATGAAACGCAAAGCCAAGGGCAAGCGACTGGTCCGCCAGATGAAGAAGCAGACCCGCAAGAACACCCAGGGCATCAAGACCCGTCCCAAAGTGATGCTCATCCTGGGAGTTGGACGGACCCCGTTCACTTTCCTTTCCAACAGCTGGGGAGGCCAGGTCATGCGTGCTGCGGGAGCCCAGATGGTGACCGGAGGCGCGAGCGGTTCCGGTGGCTTCGCGAGGATTTCGGACGAGGTCGTGGTGGCCGAGAATCCGGACGTGATCGTCGCTGTGCCGCATGCGAACACCGACGACATTCCGGCCATGGTCGAGTACATCAAGACCAACCCGGCCTGGGCCCTGACCGACGCCGCTCAGAACGATCGTGTCTACGTCTCCGTCGACAACTCGCTGCTGCAGGCGGGAACCGACGTAGGCAAGACGATCCGCATGGTCCGCTCTCAGTACCTTCGAAATCGCTGACGCCCGTCATGACTGAATAGCCTGCCGGTCGTGAGCATCAGGCGAACCGCCGTCGTTTGCGCCCTGCTGGCGGCCCTGGCCGCCGCGATCGTCGCATCTCTCGCCCTCGGTGCGGTCAGCATTCCGTTCCGCGACGTGATCGACATCCTCTTCGGCAACCCTCCGCCGGGGCCCGACACCCAGATCGTCGAAACCCTGCGGACGCCGCGAACCGTCGAGGCCCTGCTGGTCGGGGCCGCACTCGGCGTTGCCGGGGCGCTGCTCCAGGGGGCGCTGGGCAACCCACTCGCCTCTCCCGACGTGATCGGCGTGACGAGCGGTGCCGGCTTCGGGGCCGTACTGATCATCATCCTGATCCCGGACAGCATCGCCCTGCTTCCGGTCGGCGCACTCGCATTCGGTCTTCTGGCCGCGGCGATGGTCTTCATCATCGGCTTCACCGGAACTTCCGGCGGAGGAATCGGGAGGGTAATCCTCGCCGGCATTGCGATCGCCTCGCTGTTCACCGCCGGCACGGCGGGCCTGATGGCTGCCTATCCCGACCGCGTACCTTCGGCGATCTTCTTCCTGGTCGGCGGCCTTACTTCGACCGGCTGGCAGACTCTCGACCAGGTCTGGCCGTACTTCGCCTTCGGGGGCGTGCTCGCCGTCTTCATGATCCGACCGCTGGACCGCCTGCTGCTCGGCGACGACGTCGCGGCCTCGCTGGGCTCCAAGCCGCGAACGATCCGGCTCGTCTCGGCCCTTGCGGCGGCTGTCCTTGCTTCGGCCGCCGCCGCCGTCGCCGGCCTGGTGGCCTTCATCGGCCTGGTCATCCCGCATGTCGTAAGGCTCGCCGGCGGGACCAACAACCACACCTTCGTGGTTCCCGTCTCAGCACTCGGGGGAGCCGCCCTTTTGGTCGCGGCCGACACCCTGGCCAGGACGATCCGGGCGCCGATCGAAATGCCGGTGGGCCCATTCCTGGTGCTGCTCGGCGTGCCGGTATTCCTCTGGCTTCTGAGGAAGGCTGTCTGATGGTGATCGGGCGCGGCTCGCCGGATTTCGACCCTGCTTCGCCGCTGATCGAGGCCCGTGGAGTGGGGGTGACGATCGGCGATACCGAGATCCTGCGCGATGCTGACCTGACCCTGAATGCCGGCGAGCTGCTGGCCGTGATCGGACCGAACGGCGCCGGCAAGTCGACTCTGGCCCGGGCGGTCTGCGGCCTTCGGCGGCCCGGCGCCGGCACGGTTCGCTGGTCCGGAGTGGACCTCTCCGATCTGAAAGGCCGGGATCTGGCCCGCCTTCGGGCCTTCGTACCCCAGCGGGCCCAGGTGCCGAACGGGGTGACGGTCGGCGACGCCGTCCGGATCGGCCGGTCCGCACACCTCAAGCCGCTTCAGGGCTTCACCGCGGAGGACCGGGAAGAGATCAGGACCTCACTGGTGCGCGCCAGGATGGAGGGGTTCGAAGATCGCCAGCTGAATACGCTTTCCGGAGGCGAGATGCAGCGGGTCCAGGTTGCGGTCGGCCTCGCCCAGGGTGCGCCCGTCCTGGTGGCCGACGAACCGACCGCCCAGCTGGACCTCGGAGCGACGGCAGGGGTGTCGAAACTGCTGCGGCGACTGGTCGCCGACGGCCTGGGCGTGATGCTGATCGTCCACGACCTGGCGCTTGCCGCAGCGGTCGCCGATCGGGTGGTCGTGATGAGTGACGGACGCACAATCGCAACTGGAGCCCCCCTTGAGGTGTTAACGAGTCAGTTGATAGCCGATGTCTGGGGTGTCGAGGCCGAACTGGTCCGACACCAGGGCCGCTCGGGCCTCCATGTGGAGTGGCTCGAAGGGGATCCCGACCGGGCGAAGCTGACCGAATCCATCGAATTCCAAGCTTGTTACCATGAATTGAATAAGGCATGCCTAACTCCCCTCGAAGGCAGCAAAAAACCAAGGAGAACAACCCAGATGATGCTTACCCCCTTCCGCCCGAATTCGCTCCGCCAGACTGGTTCACGCGTTGCGATGGCCGGCTTCCTGCTGGCGGCTACGGCTTTCTTCCTGCTCGCGTTCTCGCCGAAGCAGGCGTCTGCCGCCATCCCCGAGCAGGGCAGTTTCTCCATGACTCTCGGTTCCGGCAAGTCGGGCAAGGCGCTGAAGAAGGCCGGGGTCAGGTTTTCCGCGGTGAAGCCGGCCGGCCAGAAGCGCCTCAATGGCAAGCGGGTCACTGTCACTTCGGAAGTCAAGTCGAGCGCCAACGGCGGCTCGACGAAGGCCCTTCGAGGCGGGATCAAGTTCCGGAACGGCAAGCGAAAGCTGGTCCTGCGGAGTCTGGAGGTAGTCAGCAACTCGAAGCCGGTGAAGATAATGGCGTTCGCCGACGGCCAGCCGATCAAGGCATTCACGACCAAGGCCAAGGCGAAGTTCGATGGGTCGACGGGGACCGAGACCTATGACTCGTCGGCCCTCAAGCTGACCAAGCGCTCCGCGAAGATGATCAAGTCCAAGCTTCGAGTGAAGCGGGTACCTGCGGGCAAGGTCGGAGCCTTCCGGGGCTCTTATCAGGAGGCTCTTGAAGATCCGTTCATCGGCCTCTGCGGTCTGCCGGCAAGCAGCACCTCGGCTTCGACCGTCCCGCTGGCAGCAGATCCGCCGCCCCTGGGAAGCCCTTTGACCACGGTGGGCGAGCCGGTGACCTGGGGCTTCAAGGCAAGCTTCAACGGCTACGTCAACGCGATCGGCAGCATCGAAGGCATCGAGGGTGCGACCGTGAACCGCATCCCCTTCGCACCTCCGCAGGTGCCGCCCTCGGGCTTCACCTTCGCCTTCGAAGCAGGTGAGTACGACGGCAACGCCGCCGGAACTGCCGACGATCAGGCGGTTCTCAACGCAACCGGCTCTGTCGTTTACTGCAACCAGGCCCACGGGTTCCGGATCAACATCGCCAATCCGACAGTGGTCATCGACGGGGCGTCTTCCCGGATCATCGCCGACGTGAATACGAACATCAGCGGTGACTTGACTCCTTCGCAGCGGGTCCATCTGGCTGACCTGGATCTCGCAACGGCGACCATCGACGACACCGTCGTCGGCAAGGTCACCTGGCAGGATGTTCCAGCGACGCTTTCGCAAACGGGCTCGGACGCTCTCAGGCTCTGCGAGATCAGCGTGCCGGGAGCACCTGCGGGCTGCGTGTACCCGCCTGGTACGACGCTCGACGACCTCACGGTAACCGCGAACTTCGCCGTGGGCTAGGCGCCTCCGGATGGACAGCTCCACAGCCGCAGCCGAACGCCGGGGATGGTGGCCCAGGGTCACCTTCCTGACGATGGCTGCGACTCTGGTGCTGGTCCTTTCAACCTCTGAACACGGGCGGGCGGCGAGCACGGCGACGACTCTCGAGCCATGTCCGACGCCACCGCCTGCAAAGCGCTTCGAAGGGGAAGGCAGTCTGGTCCTGTCCGACGGCACCAGAAAGGTTCTGCGCGCTTCCGGGGTCAGGCACCGTCTGATTTCGCCCGCCAACTCCTTCACCGGTCGCCCGACCTACCCGGTCAGGAACGCCGGCTTGGCCGGCGCGCGGTCGACGGTCTCGCTCTCGGGCGGCTTCCGGCTCGAACCCCGCAAGGGCAAGGCTGCCCGAATCTCGGGACTGAGGCTGGTTTTTGGCAGAGGTAAGGCCACGGTGGTCAAGGCGAACGTGGTGGGCAGCAGAATGCGGCTGTTCCGGATCCGCGGCGCCAAAGTCAGCCGAAACTTCAAGTCCGGGGTCCTGAATCTGCGTGGCGGATCGGCAAGCCTCTCGCGCCGTGCGTCCAGGAGGATCGCCTCGCGAACCGGTTCGCGCGAGATCAGGAAGCTGTCGGCCGGCCGTACATGGGGTCGCATCACGGTTTTCGCCGCAAGAAACAGCAAGGTCGCGGATCCCGAGGCCGAAACCCCGGTCGAACCGGCTTTCCTCGAGCGACCGCCCGGAGCCTCCGACGTCACATCGGCGACGATCAAGTGGCGGGTGCGCGAATCCTTCATCCGTTATGTCGAAGTCGGGGCCGGGACTTCGGTCTCTGACGGTGCTTCGGCCGATCCGCCGGAGGCGATCGGCGCAACTACGCCCCTCACCTATTCCTTCAACTTCCCGTTCGCTGACGGCTGGACCGACGCCGGACCCGGCTCGACGGCGATTCACGGCAGTGGAAAGGTCGGTTTCCGCTACTGCAGCAATACGATCAACTTCACAGTGGCCGAACCGGAAATCGAGTTGAACGGTGATTCCGACTCGCGGATGATCTTCCGGGTGGATGGCACCGACGGCACCGCCTTCCCTAACTCGCGCGCTGTGATGGTCCAACTCATCCCCAGCCTCGCGACGGTCACCATTGAGGGCGGCACGACGACATTGAGCGACATCCCCGGTTACGTACCGCAGGCAGCGACCGGTATCTTCGCCGACTTTTACCCGCCCTTTCCTGGCAGCGTTGACGCAGCCGGCGCCGAACTCTCAAGATTCGGTTCCGTGACCGTGAGCTATACGACCGGATGAACGGAGCTGGCGACAGTCCGGCAGAGCGAAGCGTCCGGTGGCTCCGGATCGCGACGTTGTTGCCGCTGGCACTGCTTGCCCTCTGCCTGGCCTCTACATCTGCGATGGCCAAGGACGGACAGGTGACGGTGAGGGCGGCCGGCATCACCAATGAATCAGTGACCGTGAAGCTGAACGAGCTCGGCACGAATGACATCAACAATCGTGAATACCGGCTGCAGTCCGGTCAGGTGACGATCAGTGGTCACTCGCTGCGCCAGGTCATGGAACGGGCCAGTTCCGAATCCGAGGCAATCGACTTCGAGACGATTCCTTCGATCACCATCGACCGTCCCAGCGGCAAGCCGATCACCATCTCGGGAGACGACATGCGCAATCCGGATGCTTTTCCGGACGGCCCCCCGGTCTTCTACGAAGACAACGGAGCCACTGTCTTCGTGATGCCCGGCGCCACCGAGGGCAGCAGTGGCAATCGCTACCGCTTCGCCCAGGCTCCGGTCGGCATTTCTGTCGGCTCCGGCGTCGTCTTCGAAGTAGAGCTCTCAGCCTCGCGGACAAAAGCCAAGGTCGGGCAGAAAGTCACGTTCACTGCCAGCGTCACCGGGCAGAGCGCGGGGGAGAGCCTCTCCTTTGACTGGAACTTCAACGACGGCAAGAGCCGCACGACGACTTCCGGAAAGGTCAGCCACACCTTTACGAGCAAAGGCAGCTTCGCGGTGATTCTCGACGTTTCCGGGAACTCCGGCAGCGGCCAGTCGGGGATCCTGATCGAGGTCG
Organism: uncultured Solirubrobacterales bacterium; assembly: GCA_963709375.1. Classification (GTDB taxonomy): domain Bacteria; phylum Actinomycetota; class Thermoleophilia; order Solirubrobacterales; family 70-9; genus 67-14. Next base: position 220,749 of record CAVPWA010000007.1, on the reverse strand, counting down.
AAGCCGACAAGGAAAAGAAAAAGAACGACTCTGAAAAGCAGCCCGACGGCAATGAAGGAAGCGGTGGCCAGAACGGTGGCACCGGTGGAACCGGAATCGGCGATGGATTCGGCACGGGCACGGGTGGCTTCGGCACCGGTACCGGCAGCGGATTCCCCGGTGTGTTGCCAGGGCCTGCGGTGCCGTTTGCTCCCTCAGCTCCGAGCCCGGTCCCGGTACCGCAGCCGGAGCCCGAACCCCGCCAGGATCAGCGGGTGGACGACGGACTGGTGGAGGTGACGGGTGAGGTGGTCGATCCGGTGAGCGTCGGCACACTGGCCTCTCCGGACCAATCCCAGGTTCCCGAAAGCATCGACCCGGCTCCTTCGGGCACGGAGCAGGGAGGCTTCGGTATCCCCGGCGAAGCCTGGGCCTTGGCGGGGGTAGGTCTGCTGCTCGGCCTCGGTGGCTTCGCCGAGCTGCGCGTCTTCTCCCGGCTGTACTGAAGCCGCCCTAGCCGAGCGTGACCTGGGAGCCGCCGGTAATCGAATCGGTGCCGTCGGGGAATCTGACCCAGGCCTTGTTCGTTCCGTCGTAGTCCGGGGCCCACAGGACCAGGGTCGCTTCGCCGCGCTGGTTCACCTCGCAGGCGCCCGTGCCTTCTTCGTCCACGCCGCGCCAGATCCGGACGAACGGGTTCTCTTCCCATTCGGTGGCGATCGTGCTCGGCTCCCTGTGACCGGGGTGGATCCGGGTCTCCGGTGGCAGCGTCATCACCTTTTCCATGATCGAGTGCTTGAGGTCCTCGAAGCCGGTCGCGCCGGGAGCCATGGTGCCTGCGACCGTTCCCTTGAAGATCAGGTCGGCAGTGATCAGGTCGGTGTCATTGATCAGGAAGGCGAGGTGGCCACCGGCGTGTCCCGGGGTGAACAGCGTCTCGATCCGGAGGCCGCCGGTCTCGACCAGGTCGCCGTCCTCGAGCAGACGGTCTACTTCGAAGTCGACGTTGCCAGCCGTCACCTCGTGGGCAAGGATCGGGATCCCTCGCTCTTTCGCCAGGTCGCCGAGCCCGACGACGTGGTCCCAGTGGTCGTGGGTCAGGAGAATGTGAGTGATCTCGGTCCCCTCGCGGTCGGCCCGCTCGAGCAGCGGTTCGATCACTCCGTTGCCGTCGATGAGCACACCTTTGCCACCGGGTTCGTCGACGACCAGATAGGAGTTTGAGAGCCAGTCGGCCTGTTCGACACGCTGAAGGATCATCGCTGCCTTTCCTGGGGTTTCAGTTGAAGTGGATGACGCTTCGGATGCCGTCCTGGGCCTCCATCAGTTCGAAGCCACGGTTGACTTCGTCCAGCGTCAGTTCATGCGAGAGGAAGGGGTCGACGTTTATCTCCCCCGCCATGTAGCGCTCGATCAGCTCCGGCACCTGATCGCGTCCCTTGACCCCGCCGAAAGAAGAGCCCGCCACGCGGCGGCCGGTGATCAGCAGTCTCGGGACGACGTCGAGAGTTTCTCCCTTGCCGGCGACTCCGGCGATGGTGCAGAGGCCCCATCCCATCCGGGCAGACTCGACCGCCTGTTCCATCACCTCGACCAGGCCGGTCGCCTCGAAGGTGTAGTCCGCACCGAAGCCACCGGTCATCTCGAGGATGCGCTCCACGGTGTTCTCGTCGCCGACCAGCAGGTCGGTGGCCCCCTGTTCGCGGGCCATCTCGAGCCGGTCTTCGGAAAGGTCGACGCAGATGATCCGGCCGGCACCCTGAAGGGCGCAACCGGCAACGGCACCGAGGCCGACCATGCCGGCGCCGAAAACGACGCAGGTCGATCCTTCGGTGACCTTGGCGGTGAACATCGCGGCCCCGAGGCCGGTCGAAAGACCGCAGGCGAAGAGGCAGGCCCGGTCGAGCGGGGCTTCGGGGTTGACCTTGGCCAGGGCGATCTCCGGCATCACCGTGTACTCGGCGAAGGTCGAGGTCCCCATGAAGTGCCGGATCGGCTCTCCGTCGCGCGAGAGTCGGGTCGTGCCGTCCGGCAGATGCCCCTTGCCCTGCTCTTCGCGAATCGCGAGGCAGAGGTTGGTCCGTGCGTCCAGGCAGTGGACACACTCGCGGCACTGCGGCGAGAAGAGGGTCACCACGTGGTCGCCGGGGGAGAGGGAGGTGACGCCTTCGCCGATCGACTCGACGACACCTGCGCCTTCGTGGCCGAGGACGGCAGGCGCGTAGCCGGAAGGGTCGGCTCCGGAGGCGGTGTAGAGATCGGTGTGGCAGACCCCGCATGCTTCGAGGCGCACCAGAACCTCTCCCGGGGCCGGCTCCTGAAGATCGACCTCCTGAACGGAAAGTGGTTTGCCGAACTCCTCCAGGACCGCCGCTCGCATCTTCATTCGACGATCCTAGTGCAGTCCGGCGATCTGTTTCAGGCGGGCCGCCGGCCTTTCTTGGCTTCGTACATCGCGCGATCGGCCTCGGCGAGCGCCGCTTCGGCGCTCGGCGTCCGGGCGTCGATCCGAGCACTGCCGACGCTCACCCGGCATGGAAGGTTCAGCCCCTCTGGGTCATAGAAGACACGGTCGAAATGCTCCATCAGGTCGGCCGCTTTGGCGTCGGTCTGCTGTGGGCCGGCTCCTCTCAGGAGCAGCACGAACTCGTCTCCGCCCAGCCGGGCCGCAACATCGGTCGAGCGGATCCGTCCGCGCAGCTCATCGGCGACGAGTCGCAGCATTCCGTCACCGACCCCATGGCCGTGGCCGTCATTCGTCTGCTTGAACCCGTCGAGGTCGAGCAGCATCAGCGAGGCCGAGCTGCCGGTCGCCCTGCAGTCCCTCAGTGCCCCGTCGAGAGCGCTCTCGAGCTGCCGGCGGTTGGCCAGGCCGGTCAGCGGATCCCGGCCGACCTCTGTCCGCAGGTCAACCTCCAGCTTCTTGCGGTCGGAGATGTTGGTCGTCTGGGCGACCACGTAGAGCGGTTGGCCGGAGTCGCTCCTGACCAGCGACACTGCCAGCACCAGCCAGACGGTCTCGCCCGTCTTCCTGGTGAAGCGCTTCTCGAGCGAGTAGGACTCGAACTCTCCATCCAGCGCACGCCCGATCAGCTCGACCTGCTCCTTCATGTCATCCGGGTGCGCGATGTCGGCTACCCGCATCTGCGTCAGCTCCTCCTCGGGATAGCCGGTCAGGTCACTCATCGCCGGGTTGACCCTGAGGAAGCGGCCGTTCAGGCCGACCAGCGCCATCCCGTTCGGAGCGTTGCTGAACGCGGTTTCGAAGAGAGTCCTCGCTTCGGCGAGGTCTCGTTCGGCGGCGAGTCGGTCCGAGATGTCGACGCCGACGGTGACGATGCCGTAGATCGGATCCGTCGACCCGCCGCAGTGGGGAACGCTCGGTCAGGAGGGTTCCGAGCGAGCCGTCGGCCGTCGGCAGCTGGCGCTCCACCCGTACGGCTTCTCCCTTCTCGAACACCTCGTTGTCGTCCCGCCTCAGGCGCCGGCGATCTCCGGTGTGAAGAAGTCGTCGATCGAAGCGCCGATCGCATCGCTGCGGCTGATTCCCGTGTACTGCTCGAAGAACCTGTTCACGTGTAGAACCCTGCGGTCGCCGTCCTTGACCGACACCAGATGGCTGATGCTGTCGAGCACGTCCTCGAAGAACTCCCTTTCTTCGGCCACCTGTCCTTCGGCGCGCTTGCGGTCCGTGATGTCGGTTGCGAAACCGAGCGCGGCCACGACCTCGCCGTCCTCGAAGACCGGCCTGATTTCGAACTGATACCAGCTGACCCCGTCCGCGGCGCAGATTTCGAGGCTGCTTTCCAGGCCTTCGAATGCCTTCTCCAGGGTCGGCTCGAGAAGCTCGACCGGTTCATCCGGGAAAAGCTCCGGCACCGTGCCGGCCAACCATGGACGCCGGTTCGTAGCCGCGCAGGGCAAGGGCCTCGCCGAAGATCTGCGAGCACCCGGAAATCGCGGTCGACGATGGCCACCGCCGAACGGGGCAGCAGTTCCAGCGCCCGTTCAAGAAGGCCCCGAGCGGGCGCTCCCGATCATCAGTCCCGACTTTCGCCTCCTGCCAGGTCATTTTCCGGATCCTAGCGACATCGAAGGCGCTTCGACGCGCAGCCGGCTCCGGGCGGGTCGCGGGATGGTCATCCGTGGCTGCCAGGATAAGAAACGGCCGGTGCGATCGCACCGGCCGTCTCGGAACCTCGGAATCCGACGGGGACTACTTGATGAAGAGCATCTCCGAATACTTCGGCAGCGGCCAGAGGTCGTCGGTGACGATGCGCTCGAGCCGGTCTGCGGCCACGCGCACCTCGTGCATCTTGGCCAGCTGCTCGTCGCGGGCGTAGATCGCCAGGTCGAGGCCCTCCTTGTCGATCCCGTCCGGGTACTGGTTGACCTCTTCGAGGGCGATGGTCCGGTTCGACCAGGTCGTCGAGCAGACCGCGTGCCTCCTTCTCGAGGAAGTCCGCGTCGGCATCGTCCAGCAGCGCCAGGTGACGCAGCGTCGCCGGGATGATCTGGGTCCGGGCCATCGTCGCCGCGGTCTCGGCCTCGATGTTGGCCTGCATCGAGTACTGCTCGACCCAGACCTCGTACCTGGCCTCGAGCTCACGCCTGGAGAGCACGTCGTAGCGCTCGAAGGTCTCGACCGTACTGTCGGCGATCACCTCGGGCAGGGCGTCGGGCGTCGTGCGCAGGTTCTTGAGGCCCCGGCGCGCGGCTTCTTCCTGCCACTCGTCCGAGTAGCCGTCGCCGTCGAAGCAGATCTGCCGGTTGTCCGAGTAGGAGTCGGCGACCACCTTGAAGACGCTGCGCCGCGAGATCGTCGGTCTCGGACTGCTTCCAGCTTGCCGGCCAGTTCGTCGATCGCTTCGGCGACGATCGTGTTGAGCACCGTGTTGGTGAAGGCCAGCGACATGCTCGAACCGAGCGCCCGGAACTCGAACTTGTTGCCGGTGAAGGCGAACGGCGAGGTCCGGTTGCGGTCGCCGCCGTGCACGCGGCACGTCGGGCAGCACTTCGGCGCCGAACTCGAGCATCTCGTCGGGCGTGTGGGGGTCGCCTTCGCCCGCGGCGAGCGTGTCGAAGACCTTCTCCAGTTCGCCACCGAGGAAGATCGAGATGATCGCCGGCGGGGCCTCGTTGGCCCCGAGCCGGTGGTCCTGACCGATGTTGGCGACCGTCGCCCGCAGCAGCCCCTGGTGCTTGTTGACCGCCTGCATCACCGCGGCGCAGAAGAACAGGAAGCTGAGGTTCTCGGCCGGGGTGTCGCCCGGGTCGAGCAGGTTGTGGCCGGTATCGGTACCCATCGACCAGTTGTTGTGCTTGCCCGATCCGTTGACGCCGGCGAACGGCTTCTCGTGGAGCAGGCAGACCAGGCCGTACTTGCGGGCGACCGCCTGCATGACCTGCATGAGCAGCTGCTGGTGGTCGGAGCCGACGTTCGAGTTCTCGAACATCGGAGCGATCTCGTACTGGGCCGGCGCGACCTCGTTGTGACGGGTCTTGATCGGCACGCCGAGCTTGGCCAGTTCCTGCTCGGTCTCCATCATGCAGGCGAGGACACGTTCGGGGATGGCACCGAAGTAGTGGTCGTCGAGTTCGTGGCCCTTGGCCGGCTTGGTACCGAACAGGGTGCGGCCGGTGAGGATCAGGTCGGGGCGCGAGTAGAAGTACTGCTCGTCGATCAGGAAGTACTCCTGCTCGGGGCCGACCGTGGTGACCACCCGTTCGGACTCGTCGTCGCCGAGCAGCCTCAGAGCCTTGACCGCCGACTTCGACAGGGAGTCCATCGAGCGCAGCAGCGGGATCTTGGCGTCGAGCGCTTCTCCGGTCCACGAGGCGAAGGCGGTCGGGATGCAGAGCAGCGTGCCGTTCGGGTTGTCGAGCAGGAAGGCCGGACTGGTCGGGTCCCAGGCCGTGTAGCCGCGGGCTTCGAAGGTGGCGCGGATGCCGCCCGACGGGAACGACGATGCGTCTGGCTCGCCCTGGATCAGCTCGCTGCCCTTGAACTTGGCGATCGAGCCGCCCTCGGGGGTGGGGTCGAAGAACGAGTCGTGCTTCTCGGCGGTGAGGCCGGTCAGCGGCTGGAAGACGTGGGTGAAGTGGGTGGCTCCGTTTTCGAGGGCCCAGTCCTTCATCGCGTCGGCGACCGCGTCAGCCAGTTCGACGTCCAGCGCCTCACCCTTCTCGAGAGTGCCCTGGAGGCGGTTGAATACGTCTTCGGAGAGACGTTCCTTCTGGGTTTCGATCGAGAAGACATTGCTTCCGAACACGACGTTCTCATCGTTGGTCAGGTCGGTCGGTTCGACCGTGGATCCGTTCGGGAACCACTGTGCGGCGGTTACGTTCTGCTGGCGGGTCGGTGTCATGGTGGGGCGATTCCTCCTGGTGGCAAGATTGATTGAAAGCGAGAAGCAGCCTAGTTTCGACCTGCTGGGGCGCTCTTGTACGGAAGGCTAAGGTTAGGACAGACCGCCCTTCCTGTCGTCCAGCCCCGCCGGCGGGGAGCCGGAGGCGGTCCACGGCGCCACGCCGGCAAGTCACGATCTGCAACTTTGTGTGCAGCCGCTCACGCAATGATCGTTTAGAACTCATGTATGATCGCGGTATCAACAGATCGCCGAGTTCCCGGGGTTCCGTCCCCGGGGAGCGGGGGACCCACAGGGGCGACAGCCCCGGGGGCTAATCGGAAGCCAGTTCCGTAGCGCACTCTTTCAGCGCGAGCCCGACAGCTAACCCCGCAGGCGCCAGAGAGAGAAAGTTGCTTAGAAGTAAGGACAACCCAAACCCCAAGTTTGCAGTGGTGATCTCCGCGTCGCTCATGCTGGCGGCTCTCGTCTTCGGGCTGTCCCGGCCGGGTGCCGACGCCAGGGCGCAAACTGCCGGAGTCTCCGCCGTTAAGAGCGGGGGACTGGGAGTGCCGGGCAAGCCCAAGGTGAACCGTGTTGCCTGTGTGAAGCAGTGCGTCTCTGCCGGCAAGGCGACGCCTGGCGCGACCGTCAAGGTCGTCGGCAGCTACCTGAGCCGCGCCCGTCACGTCGTCTTCAACGGTCGATCCGGACCGCTCAGGGTCCGCTACCAGAAGCGTCGCTTCAACTGGGTTCGTGTGGTCGTGCCGAAGGCGGCGACCGACGGGCGGCCGTTCGTCGTGAGTTCCTCCGGATTCCGCTCCAACCGTTCGCCCCGTCAGCTCAGGGTACTGCCGGTCAGTCGCATCCCGAAGGAAGTCTTCCCGGTCCGCGGGCAGTTCAACTACGGGAGCTCGGGGGCCAGGTTCGGCGCCGGGCGGTCCGGATACTCGCACCAGGGACAGGACCTGATGGCGCCGTGCGGCACCCGACTGGTCTCGATCCGGAAAGCGAAGGTGCTTTTCCGTGAGTTCCACAGTGCGGCGGGCCACTACGTCGTGCTCAGGAATCTCGGTACGAACAGCCAGTTCGCTTACATGCACCTGATCCGGCCCTCGAAGCTACGGCCCGGCCAGGTTGTCGGAGCGGGTCAGTTGATCGGCTACGTCGGTCAGACCGGTAGGGCCTACGGCTGCCATCTGCATTTTGAGTACTGGGTCGGGGCCTGGCAACGCGGCGGAAGGCCGATCGACCCGCTTCCGTACCTGCGTTCGCTCCGCAACGGCTAGGCAGCGGGCACCCGGACTGCGCACCGCTGGGGGTTCCGCTCCCGGCTTAGGTAGGATCTTTCCTTCAGGAAGGAGGATCAGCGGTGGGGAGATCACCGGGTAGCTCAGATTGACGCCAGCCAATCCAGCACAGCCAAGCCGTGCATCAGGTCGCGGTCGCGCTTCGGCGCTGCTCAGAGTAGTGACTCTGGGGGTCTTCGTCTGCGCCGTGATCCTTGTTGCCACGCTGATTTTCTCGGGCGGGTCGGGCTACAAGTACACGCTTAAATTCGAGAACGTCAGCCTGCTCGTCCCCGGCAACCTGGTCATGGTCGGCGGCCACCCGGTCGGCTCGGTCAACTCGATCAAGCTGAGCGACGACAACCTCGCCGAGATGGAAGTCGAACTCGACGAAGAGGCCCGGGAGGGCTCGACCTTCATCGTCCGCAAGAGCTCCCTCTCGAGCGTGCACAGTCACTACATATCTATGACTCCGGGCCCGGACAATGCCCCCGCGCTGGCCGAGGGGGCCGTACTGGGTGAAGAATCAACCACGGCCGCGGTCGAGATCGACCAGCTTTTCGACACCTTCGATGCGAAGACCCGCAGAGGCTGGTCGAACCTGATCCGGGGCGTATCTTCCATCTATGCGGGCGAGGCGGCCGAAGGAGCCAACAAGACGTTCAAGTACTCCGGCGCCTCCTTCAGCAGCACTCAGCGCCTGATGGCCGAGCTTTCGGACCAGGACGCAAAGCTCGACGAGTTCGTCGAGAACACGGGCGGCCTGATGACGACCCTGGCCGAGGTTTCGCCGACCCTGACCGAGATGGTCAGCAACGCCAATACGGCCCTCGGCTCGATCGCCAGTGAGAACGAGTCGCTGTCGCTCGCCCTCCAGGAGCTTCCACCGACCCTTCGGCAGGGTAATACGACCTTCGTGAACCTGAGGGCCGCACTCGATGACGTCGAGCCGCTGCTCGTGGCCAACGGCCGGGCCGCGGATGCCGGACTCGCAAACTTCCTGCGCGACGATGTCACTCCCGTACTGCGCAAGCTGAAGCCTGTCGCCTCGAACCTGGCCACGGTCGCGCGTCGGCCGGGTCCGAGCAACGACGCGAACGAACTACTCGAGGCGCTGATTCCTCTTCAGAGCACCGCCAGGCCTGCGGTCAACGCTCTGGTCCGGGCTCTGAACGCATCGCAGGAGGAGGTCTCCGAGACTCGCGCCTATGCGCCCGACATTTTCAACTCCTTTGCCAAACTCGGCGCGGCTACCGCCAACTACGACGGCAACGGGCACTACACGCGGGTGCGGCCGACCGCAACCGGGCTGTCCGAACTCAACGGCACCACGATCGAGCCACAGACGGCACCGACAACGTACGGCGGACTCGAGTCTGATCAGCGGCCTCAACAGGTGTCCCGGCGGCGCGACCCAGCCGATCGCCGGCTCGAACCCCTTCCTCGATGACGGCAACCTGATCGGCAAATGCGACCCGAGCCAGGTCCCTTGAGGAGGCTCGTCAAGATAGTCGTCATCCTGGTGTTGCTGGCGCTCGCCGTCCTGCTGTTCCGGAGCTGCACCGACGACAGCGACGCCTACCAGGTCAGGGCCATTTTCGACAACGGCGGCTTCGTGGTGCCCGGCGTGGACGTGAGGATCGCGGGTGCCAACGTGGGCAGCGTCGATTCGGTGGACGTGACTCTCGACGAGGAGACCGTCTCCAGCGACCCGGACGACCCGACCGCCGAAGGCAAGGCCGTCGTCGTGATGAGCATCAGCGATTCGAACTTCCAGGACTTCCGCGAAGACGCTTCCTGCATCATCCGGCCGCAGTCACTGATCGGCGAGAAGTTCCTCGACTGCAGCGTCACCGAGCCGCGGCCGCCTGGCACAGATCCTCCGCCGGAGCTGCAGCAGGTTCCGGAGGGCGAGCCCGGTGCCGGTCAGTACCTGCTTCCGGTGGAAAACAACTCCCGCTCGGTCGACCAGGACCTGATCAACAACATCTACCGTTTGCCCTACGCCCAGCGCTTCCGGATCATCCTGAACGAGCTCGGGGTCGGGCTTGCCACCCGGGGTCCCGATTTGAATGAAACCATCACCCGCGCCAACCCGACGCTTCGCGAGGTGAACAAGGTTCTGGCCATTCTCGCTTCGCAGAACAAGCGTCTCGCCCAGCTGGCAAAGGACGGGGACAACAACCTGACCAAGCTGGCCGCGCGGCGCACCAACATGGTCGGCTTCTTCCGCAACGCCGGCTTCACCGCCGAGGCGACGGCCGAGCGCAGCGAGGACATGCGTCAGAACCTGGCCAACCTGCCTGCCACTCTGCGCGAGCTGCGGTCCACCTTCAACGCGCTCGGCACTTTCGCCGGCGACGCCGAGCCGGTCTTCCGAACCCTCCGTCCGGCAGCCAGGGACATCAGCCGCAACATCACCTCCACCAAGCCGTTCGCCGAGGCAACCGAGACCTCTCTGACCAGCCTCGGTGAGGCCACAAAGACCGCAGGTCCTGACCTGGTCGCATCGAGACCGATCATCCAGAAGCTCGGCAAGCAGGCGAGGACGGGCGAGGAGCCGTTCACCGACCTCGAATTCTTCCTCGGCAGCACGCGCAAGGCGAACGGCTTCCGCAACCTGATGCTCTTCTTCTACAACACGACCAGCGCGATCAGTGGCTTCGATGAGTACGGCCACTACCAGCGGACTAACCTGTTGGTCAGCGGCTGCACCGAGTACAAGCTCGCGGTGTTCAGCAATTGCGGTGCCTTCTGGGAGGCATCCAGCGCCAGCCTCTCCGAGGCGGGCGCCGAGCAGCTCGGAGGGCTCGGCGATTCGGGCGGCATTGCTCCGGGTGAGCTCTCCGGCCCGACCGGCGATACAGGCCCGACTGGTGAAACGGGTGACACCGGAGATACCGGCGACACCGGAGATACCGGCGACACCGGTGACACCGGTGATACAGGCACGACCGGCGATACAGGCGAAACGAGTCCGACCGATGCCGAGCCGGGTGCCCTGCCGGGTGGCGACGTACCGCTGCTGCCTCAGGGCCAGACCGCCGCGGCGCAGAGCACGAAGCGCGTCTCGAACGGGCTCAGTGATGAGATGCGCAGCCAGATGACCATTCTCGACTACCTGATGGGCCGGTAATGAAGACGTCGAGGAGAAAATCCCGGATCACGGCGAGCCCGCTGCTGGTCGGCGCGGTCACGACGGTGATCGCGATAGTCGGCGTGTTCTTCTCCTACAACGCCAACACCGGACTGCCTTTCGTCCCCTCATATCGGATAAACGCCGATCTGCCTTCGGGGTCGTCACTCGTCTCGGGCAACGAGGTCAGGATCGCCGGTGTCCGGGTCGGTGTGATCGATTCGGTTAACGCCGAGCAGCTCGAAGACGGCGGAACGATCGCCAACGTGGACCTGAAGCTCGACAAGAGCGTCGAGCCGATCCCCGTGGACTCGACGCTGACCGTGCGGCAGCGTTCCGCCCTGGGCCTCAAGTACCTGCTGCTCACGCCTGGCGACTCCGACGAGGGGCTGGAACCGGGTTCGACGCTGCCGATAAGCCAGGCCAAGCCCGCACCGGTCGACCAGGACGAAATCTTCAACATGTTCCCGGCCGAGGTCCGCCGTGCCATCCAGATCAACTTCGCCGAATACGGTGGCACCTTCGCCGTGCGTGGCCCCGCCATCAACGAGATCCTCGAGCAGCTGCCGCCACTGCTCAAGGTCGCGAGGCCGGTCACCAGGAACCTCTCCTCTGACGAGACGGATCTCGAAGGCTTCGTGAGGGGTCTTGCCCAGGCTGCGGCCGAGGTTGCTCCGGTGGCCGATCAGCAGGCCGAGATGTTCGTGAACCTCGATACGACCTTTGCGGCGCTTGCCGAGGTCGCGAGGCCGTTCATGCAGGACTCGATCACCGAGAGCGTGAAAACCCAGCTGGTGACCCAGCGGGAGGCACCGCGGATCCGGCCCTTCCTGTACGCCTCCGCGAAGTTCGCCCGTGCCCTGCAGCCGGGCGCGGTTTCGCTCGCCAAGGCCGCGCCGATCGTCAACGAGTCACGCGACCTGGGTATTCCGGTGCTGCGCTCGAGCCCGCAGCTCTACGACGAGCTGGCGCCGACCGCCCGTTCACTGCGGCAGTTCGGTGCCAGTACCGACGTCAACGACGGCCTCGACTCGCTGATCGAAACGAACCAGATCCTGCAGCCGCTGCTCAGCTTCCTCGCGCCCTCCCAGAACGTCTGCAACTACCTGGCGCTGCTGCTGCGCAACGCGGCCGAGATCTCTTCGACCGGAAACTCGAACGGCAAGTGGGTGCGGGCGATCAGCGTATTGCCCCCGGTCGGTGAGAACGCTGAAGGCGGTCCCGCAGCCGCGCCGGCGAATGGCGGTGCCCCGTCGCCCGGCTACCCGGTCAATCGCGGCAACTTCCTCCACTCGAACCCGTATCCGTGGACCGCCGCGCCCAGCCAGCCGAGGATTTGCGCAGCCGGCAACGAGGTCTACACGCCCGATGTCCAGGTCATCGGAAACGGCGATGCCCAGGATACGATCATCACCAACGACCAGTCCCAGAAGCAGCTCAACTGGGGGCTTGACGAATGAGCCGCGACCACCGCAAGCCTTCGCGCTACAACCAGCAGTTCTTCAGGGACTGGGGGGGAGTCGGACCGCTCGTCGTCGGGCTGTTCGCGATCCTGCTGGTCGTGCTCGGCTTCTACTTCGCCTTCGCCAAGTCGATTCCGTTTACAAGCCCCGGCTACCAGGTCAACGCGACCTTCACCAACGCGGTCAACATCGCGATCAATTCGCCGGTGCGGATCGCCGGCATCAACGTCGGCAAGGTGACCGACCTGGAGCCGAACGGAAACAACACCACCGTCACCTTCACGGTGGACGAGAACGGCCGTCCGCTCCGGGAGGACGCCGCGGCCCAGATCCGGCCGAGACTGTTCCTCGAGGGCAACTGGTTCATCGATCTCGATCCGGGCACCCCGGAGGAGCCGGAGATGCCCGACGAAGGCACGATCCCGGTGAGCAGGACCGCGACCAGCGTTCAGTTCGGCGACATCCTCCGGAACACCCTCCAGCTGCCTCAGCGGGCCAACCTCCAGAAGGTGTTCGACGGCCTCGGCACCGGACTCAACGCCAAGCCGACTGCCGGCGAGGACCTGACCTTCGAGCCGTCGGTCCGGGGACTGAGCGGTGGCGAGGCACTCAACCTGCTCTACCGCAAGGGCGAGAGGGCGGCGCGGGGGACTGCGATCGTCAACGCCGCCTACCTGGGCGAGAACCCGAACGAGCTCAGCAGCCTGCTGCGCGGCCTCGGTCGCCTCACCGGCACCGTCAATGAACGCGCCGATGACGTTCAGGGCTTCGTGACGAACTTCGCCACCTTCACCGGAGCACTTGCGGCCGAGTCCGAGAACCTCTCGGCGACCATACGCGAGCTGCCGCCTACCCTGACCACGGCCCGCACCTCGCTGGACAGCCTGAACCGCGCACTGCCTGCGCTGCGCGGTTTCGCATTGGCGATCACCCCGGGCAGTCAACGAGATTCCCCGGACCATCAGGAAGGTCACGCCGCTCACCGACCAGCTCAAGCCGCTGCTCACCGAGCGCGAACTGCTCGGCCTGACCCAGATCATCAAGCGCAACTCACCCGCCTCGACCACATCGGTCCAGCAGACGCTCCAGCTCCTGCCGCAGCTCCAGAACTTCGGACTCTGCGTGGCCGACAACGTCGTACCGACCGGCGACCAGGTGATCACCGACGGTGGTCTCGGCAACGGCCAGAAGGCCTCGAGGCAGTCGCTCTACGCGGCGACCGGCTTCGCCGGCGCCACCCAGACCTTCGACGGCAACGGACCCTACGTGAGGTTCCAGACCGGCGGCGGAGATCTCAGCGTGCAGATGGACGACCCGCTGGTCGGCGGCATCCTCACACCGCTCTTCGGTCGTACTCCGACTCCGACCATCGGAACCAGTCCGCTTGACCTCGGAACCCCGCCGCTGGTCACCAGCGAGCCTTGCTTCACCCAGGACGTACCCGACCTGAACAGCCCGGCGGCAGTCGGTCCCGGCCCCGCAAGTCCCGAGGTATACACACCGTGAAACGCGCGATAAAAGCCCACTACAAGGACGTCCTTGCGATCACGGTGCTTATCATCGTCGCGCTGGCAACGCTTCTGATCATCCTGTCCAACCAGAAGGCGGCGCTGCCGTCGTGGATCCCCGGGCTGGGGCAGGAGTTCTACTCGATCAATGCCGAGTTCGAAACCGCTCAGGCCATAACTCCCGGACAGGGTCAGGCCGCAGTGATCGCTGGCATCAACGTCGGCAAGGTCGGTGCTGCCGAACTGCAGGACGGAGTCGCCAAGGTGAGGCTCGACATCGAGCCCGAGTACAAGGAACTGCTTCATCAGGACGCCGAGTTCCTGACCCGCCCCAAGACCGGACTGAACGACATGGTGATCGAGATTGATCCGGGCACGACCGGACCTCCTCCCGAAGAAGGCTCGACACTGCCGCTTTCGCAGGGAATGTCGAATGTGCAGCTGGAGGCGTTCTTCAACACGCTGGACCGGGATACGCAGGACTATCTCGTTCTGCTGCTCAACGGCGCCGGCTTCGGACTTGACGGCAAGGGCCGCGAACTGATGCAGGCGCTGAGGCGGTTCGGGCCATTTACCGAGTACACGGCGAGGCTCAACGGCCTGCTCGAAAAGCGCCGCGACAACATCAGCGGCGGAGTCAGCGCGCTGAGCAAGATTGCCACCGAGCTCGGCAACAACGACGAGGTAGTGGCCGACTTCATCACGAACTCGAAGGACAACCTGCAGGCGTGGGCAGATGAGGAGGCTTCGCTCAGGGAGGCCCTGACCGAGCTGCCCCCGACCCTGCTCGCCGCCCAGGACGGCCTTGCCAAGTCGAACCAGCTCTCGCTGGTCCTGAGGCCGACCCTGCTGAGGCTGATCCCCGGTGCGAAGAACCTGAAGTCAGGGCTGGTCTCACTACAGAAGCTGAGCGACAACGTGACGCCGCTGATCCGCGACGACATCCGGCCGTTCACCCGCGAAACCCAGCCGGTCTTCGAAGACCTTGGCAAGACGAGCCGGGCTTCGGAGGTGACCACCGAAAAGGTCAAGGGCTTCTATCTGAACCTGAACCGGCTGCTCGACCTCTGGGCGTACAACCCGCCAGGAGACGCCCAGGAGGGCTTCCTGTTCTGGTCGCCGTGGCTGGCCCACAACTTCAACTCTTCCACCACCGCCCAGGACGCCATCGGACCGGTACGTCGCGCGATCAGCACGATCAACTGCAATACGGCCCTCCAGGCCAGCCGCCTGGCCTGGACCGGATTCAGCGGAATACCCCAGCTCCTGTCTCTCTACCGCATGGCCCAGCTTCCACCCCCGACCAACCCCGTTGACGGCGGCATCTGCTCCAACACACCCCCCGGACCATGAACAAACAGGCACCCTCGATAGGACAACTGATCACGCTTTCGGGCTTCGTGCTCGCCTGTTTCGGGCTGCTGCTCTTCGTCTGGGTGGCCTTCGGCGGACCGACCCCGCTGGCGGCCTCCGGGTACAAGCTGAGCTTGCCGATGACTCAGATCGGCCAGCTCGCCGAGCAGTCCCAGATCAAGATCTCGGGGGTCGAGGTCGGCAGAGTGAGCGGAGTCGAACTGGGGGACGGCGATCAGGACGCAGAGGCGATAGTGACTCTGGAAATCGATCCTGAATATGCGCCGGTCCCCGAAGATACCCGCGCAATCCTCAGGGCGAAGTCGCTGCTCGGCGAAGCTTACGTCGAATTGACCCCCGGCGATCCACGCGACGGCATGCTGCCCGACGGTGGTGAGCTGCCGGCCGCCCAGGTTGCCAAGTCGGTCCAGCTCGACGAGATCTTCAGGACCTTCGACCCCGAGACTCGCGAGGCCTTCAAGCAGGGTGCTATCGACAACTCGATCGCGGTTTCCGGTCGCGGTGCCACCCTCAACCAGACCCTCGGCGTACTGCCGGGGACGCTGACCGAACTCGACGACGTGCTCAACATCCTCAACCAGCAGGAGAAGGACGTCACCAAGCTGATCCGCAATACCGGCGTCGTATTCAACGCCCTCAGCGAACGACAGGGTCAGCTCAGCAGCCTGATCACGAATACGAACACGGTTTTCCGTACGACCGCAGCGCGGACCACGGAGCTTCAGGAGTTCTTCCGCATATTCCCGACCTTCCTGCGTGAGTCACGACTCACGCAGGAGCGCCTCGGCGACTTCAGCGAGGTCGGTACACCGGTGATGCGCAAGATGGTTCCGGTCGCGCGTCAGGTCAAGCCCGTATTCGACGCCACGCTTGACCTGGACCCGCAGCTGATTCGCCTCTACAAGGGCGTGAAACCGGTTATCAACAAGGCGCCGAGAGCGTTCCCCTCGCTGCGCGGGTTCCTGGACGAAGAGGCCCCGAAGCTGCTGGCTCGCCTGCCCGACTACCTGAACGAATTCGATCCCCTGCTACAGACCGTCGATTACTACAAGGAGGAGCTGGCCGGCTTCCTCGGCAACGCTTCCACTGCCCTTAACGCCC
Source organism: uncultured Solirubrobacterales bacterium (assembly GCA_963709375.1). Lineage (GTDB taxonomy): Bacteria > Actinomycetota > Thermoleophilia > Solirubrobacterales > 70-9 > 67-14. Next base: position 204,552 of record CAVPWA010000007.1, on the reverse strand, counting down.
GCGCCTCCTATCCGACCAATCCCGACGGCGTGCGCTACATCAGAGCCGGGATCACCATGGGGCCGGAGAGTGCCACGGCCTACGACACGCGCCTGAACAGCAGCAGGTCCAACCCCTATCCGGCGGCCGGCTCCAACCTCGACCTCGCTGGTGCCGGACTCAAGGTCTTCGACGATACGAACTGCACGGGCGGAGGAATCAACGCCACGATCCCAGCGTGGGCGACGCTCACACCGGTCCAGCAGGCGCAGTACGCCTCGAACCTCCAATACGTACCCGGGTCGATCGATCCCTCGGAGGTCGAGCAGCAGTACAACGATGTGATTCAGTTCGCCTTCCAGGGATTCAACCAGACCGACAACGTGCCGGCGCCGGCCTGCATCCAGCAGCCTCTCTTCGACGCGATTGGCGATCCCTCCAAGCCGCCGCGTCAGTACCAGCAGGTATTTCGACAGCCCTGAGCATCCCGAGGCGCAACTTATCTCGACTCCGGGGGTTCTATCGTCTAGACTCCCGCATGATTCATGGGAGATACAGGTCCCGGGCGTCGTCCGGGCGGGAAACCTTTTTTGACAGGAGAGAGCAAGCAATGAAACTGATCAAGACCGCCGTGGCGGGATTTGTCCTGGCCTTCGCGCTGGCCGTACCGGCCGCGCGCCAACGCCGCCAACGAGTCGCTCAGTTCGACTTTCAGCCTCGAGCCCCAGAGCGGAAGCTTCTTCAACAACGGCTTCAAGTCAGCCAACTGGGAGGTCGCGAACACGGTCTCGGTCCCGGCCGGAGAGCCCCAGATCCTTCCTTCGAAGGTGATCGACATCGGCAACCCGCAGGGCGAGATGACATTCAACCCGGGCAACATGCCGGTCTGCGGTCCAAGCGACATCGGGCCGGGCCTCACCAGCGTGCCCGTTGACGTCATGGTCGCGCGTTGTCCCGACTCGGTCCTCGGCAACGGCACCGCGCAGTTCGCCTTCGCCCAGATTCCGACGGTGCTGCTGGACGGGCAGATCGTCGCCTTCAACGGCGGAGCTGAAGAACGGCCTCCCGCTGGTCAAGGTCTACGCCTACTCCTACGACACCAACGTCGGCATCTACACCGAAGGAGTGTTGAACAACGACGGGCGCCTGAAGTTCGATAGTCGAGCAGCTGACCGCCGACTCCTCGGTCACCACGCTGAACCTGGCGATCCCGGGCACCAGGCAGGTCCTCTCGGGCGTCGACCCGGGTGGCGACGACGTCATCCTGCCCAAGGGTCAGAAGGCCGACTACGTTCAGGCCAAGTGCTCGACCGGCCAGTTCCCGTGGGACAACCTGTTCACCCTCGGAACGCGTGCCACCGACAACACTCCGACCAGCCCCGATACGTTCATCAGCGACAGTGGGTCCGAGGCCTGCACCGGCGTGACCGGCAAGGGCAAGCTCAGCAAGGTCAAGGTCAAGGGCCCGAAGAAGGTCAAGCGCAACAAGAAGTCGACCTACAAGGTCACGATCAAGAACAGCGGAGCTGTTGCCGCCAAGAACGTCAAGGTCAAGATGACCGGCAAGGGCGTCTCGGGCAAGGCCAACGTCGGCAAGCATCGCCGCCGGCAAGAGCAAGACCGTCAAGGTCAAGGCCAAGTTCAAGAAGAAGGGCAAGATCAAGACCACCGTCAAGGTGACCTCGAAGAACGCCGGCAAGAAGAACGCCAAGACGACCGTCAAGGTCAAGTAGGCAGCCGGTAATGAAGTCTCAAAACGGGCGGCCTTCGGGCCGCCCGTTTTTTTGCGCCGAAACGGGTCTGGCTCCCGGAGTCGATCCCCGATGAGCGTTTTCCGGCACGCCGGGTAGGCGGGTGGGTCCGGGGCGCCTGCCGGAGAACACGGGCTTCGCTCCAGGCGGTGATCGGGGGCAGACAACTGGCAAGTTGTATAGTTGTCTGATCATGGCAATGCCGTCGCCACTACCGGTTGACCTCGCCGAACTGATCGCCTCCCAGTTCCGCCTTCTGGGCGAGCCGATGCGATTGCGGATCATCGATCGGCTGAGGTCAGGGGAACGCAGCGTGGGGGACCTGGCCCAAGACCTGGGCGCGACGCAGCAGAACATCTCGAAGCACCTCCAGACTCTCCACGCCGCCGGGGCGGTCGCGCGCCGCAAGCAAGGCAATACCGTCTATTACTCGGTTGAAGATACGGCCATGGTCGATATGTGCGACCAGGTCTGCGGCAGCATGGAGAAGCGCCTGGACTCCATGGCCTCCGTGCTCGAAGCCCTCCAGCGTCCCTGACCTGCCGATCCGGAGCGCCGTCAAGGCGGCAACCGCGACCGGTTGACCCGGCGCGCCGTCCAGGAATGCCGTCACCCGGGGCAAGGGCGGTCTTCGTCTTGACCGATCCGACCGGATTGCGCACTGCTCTGGTGCGTGCTACTATTCACCCATCTATACAACTAAACAATTGTGAAGTGGAGAAAACCGAATGAATCAGCAACCTGAATCGACAAGCAAGTGGCCGCTTGAACGGGCGCTGTTCCTGATGGCCGGGACGATGACGATCCTCAGCGCAGTTCTCGCCGCGGCTTTCTCCCCGTGGTTCCTGCTGCTGACCGCATTCGTCGGCCTGAACCAGCTGCTCTACGTCGCGGTTGGTGCCTGCCCGGCCTCCCTGATACTGAGCCGGGTCTTCGGCCTCCGCTCGGCATTTGTCCGTGACGTGAACGCGGGGCAGGCACGATGAACTCGCCCGGAGCAGTCGGCCGCCTGGGACGGTGGACGGCAAACAACTTCAAGCTCGTCGTTGGCGCCTGGCTGGTAGTCGCCCTGGTGCTGGGCTTCTTCGCACCCCGGGTCGAGCATGCCCTTTCGGGCGCCGGCTGGGAGGCGACGGGATCCGAATCGGTCGAGGTCCGCCAGGCGATAGACGAACAGTTCGGAGGGATGTCGTCTTCGGCTCTCATGGTCGTCATGAGCAGCGAAGAGGAAACCTGGCAGGGCCCCGGTTTCACCAGCGCCATCGACTCTGTCGACGAAACTCTCTCTTCCAGCGAGGATGTTTCCGCGGTCGTTGTGCCCGGTGAGGGGGGCTGGATCTCCGAGGACGGCAAGACCGTCGTCGTGCAGGCGGGCGCCGCCGCAGATCCGAACCAGATGGTCCGTGCCGCGGATGACCTGAAGGTCGAACTCGAAGCATTGGACACCGCCGACGTGGACATCGCGCTGACCGGTGCTTCCGGCATGTGGTCGGACTTCAACGAGGCCAACAAGGAAGCGATGATCAAGTCCGAGTTGATCTCCTGGCCGGTCACGCTGCTGATCCTCGTGCTTGCTTTCGGATCCCTGGTCGCAGCCGGCCTGCCGCTGATGCTGACCATCCTCGGACTGGTCGCCGCTGCCGGCACGCTGTTCCTGGGAACCCAGTTCGTTGACATCTCGATCTGGGCGATGAACTTCGCCTTGATGTTCGCGCTTGCTCTCGGTATCGACTACGCGCTGTTCATCGTCTACCGCTTCCGCGGGGCATTGACGGACTCAGCAGGCCCGGTTGAAGCAGTCGAAGCAACCATGGATACTGCCGGCAAGGCGGTGCTTTTCTCCGGGCTTACTGTGCTGATCTCGCTCTCTGCGGTGATGCTCGTTCCGAGCCCCGCTTTCCGTTCGATGAGCGCCGGGATCATGCTTTCGGTCGCCTTCGTACTGTTGGCGTCGCTCACCCTGCTGCCCGCCGTCCTGGCGAAGCTGGGTCCGAGGATCAACAGGCTCTCCCTGCCGTGGGTGCATGAAGGCGAACATCGCTCTCCGTTCTTCGCCCGCTGGGCCGAGAGGCTCTGGAAGCGCCCGCTGCTCTACGGAGTTCCGGCCCTTCTGGCGCTGGTCCTTCTGGCCGTGCCCGTATTTTCTCTCGACACCGGCATGCCGTCGATCAAGGTCGTGCCGGAGCAGGACGGCTCCCGCCAGGGCTACGAACAGTTGGCGGCGTCGTTCGGCCCCGGGGCCCCGGGCACCCTCCAGGTGATCGTTCCGGCCGATTCGGCCGGCGACGTCGAGTCGGCGCTGAAGGCTGACTCCGGGATCGCCCAGATATACCCGCCGATGCCCGGCCAGGGTGAACTGGTCATGGTCCAGGCGGTTCCCACGATGGATCCTTCGAGTCCGCAGATGGGTGAGACGATCGACCGACTGCGTACCGATCTGCCCGCTACGGCACAACTCGGGGGCGCCTCCACCGAGAACCATGACCTCGAGACAGCGCTCGCGGACAAGACCGCGCTGGTCATCGGTGTCGTGATGGTGCTCGGCTTCCTGCTGCTGCTGTTCGCCCTGAGGGCACCGGTGGTGGCCGCGCTCGGCGTGCTCACGAACCTGCTCGCAGTCGGGGCGGCATTCGGCGTCGCGAAGCTGATCTTCCAGGACGGAAATCTGGAGACGCTTCTCGGCTTCGAGTCACAGGGATTCCTCAACGCCTGGGCACCGGTCTTCTTTTTCGCGATGATATTCGCGATCTCGATGGACTACTCGGTCTTTCTACTCAGCTCCGCCAAGGAGCACTGGGAGAAGTCGGGTGACCCTCGCGAAGCTCTGGTCGGAGGCATCGCCCATTCCGGAAGGGTGATCTTCGCTGCTGCCGCGGTGATGGTGGCGGTGTTCTTCACCTTCGCCCTCTCCGGCCCGTTGCCTCCGAAGGAGATGGGGGTCATCCTCGGCGTAGCCGTGCTGCTCGATGCGGCGCTGGTCCGGTTGCTGTTGCTGCCGGTGCTGATCCGGTTGACGGGCAAGTACGCCTGGTGGCTGCCGGCCTGGGCAGACAGGATCCTCCCCCGGATCAAGTTCTCCCACTGATCCGACCCCGATGGCCCTCCCGAGAAGGGGCCTCCACCCGGTCAGCCGCCGGGATCAGGGATTTCAGGCAGGACGCCTGGTCCCTGGTCCCGGCGGCGGCCATTTTCGGCAGGCCATCGACGATGCAGGTAACCCCGGTTCGGGACGGGGCGGTCGGGCCCGGCACCCGGGCAGTCCCGGGACCGGGCGGCAGCATGCTCAGATCCAGCCGAGTAGCGGGCCGAACAGGACCAGCGCCGCCGCGACGATGGCCGCCATCACGCCGACGATGCGCAGCCGGCTGCGGTTGTCCGGCTGGTCGTAAACCCAGGCGGCCGCCATGAAGAACCACAGGTAGCCGAAGACCACGATGGGAAGGACGAAGGGTGTGTTCCACCACCAGTATTCCCAGTGGAAGTAGCCGGTGGCATGCAGCAGCAGTTCGACCGCCACGGCGAGAATCGAGAAGGCGATGGCGATCGTCCAGCGGTTGGGCAGTCCGAGCAGTTTCTGCTTCGGGTCGGACGGCAGTGACTTGGCGAAGACGATCCCCGAGACCGCGAACATCAGTGAGATCTCGAGGGTAAGGCCGATCAGGATCAGGTAGGCGGTGTCACCGGTCACCGTCCAGAGGGCGGCCCGATCACTGAAATGGAGGATCAGCGAGTTGGCGATCTCGTTGATCCAGTCGGCCAGCCAGAACGCGGCGCCGGCCAGCACGATGTCCCAGCGGCGCCGCTCTACCTCGACCGCGTAGATGTACATGACGAACACCAGCAGGGTGACCGCGTACCACTTGAACTGACTCGAGTCGCGGAGCAGATCCTGTGCCTCGAGGGTGAAGTCGGTCACCGCTGCGAGCAAAGCCTCTCCTAGCTCACCTTCGACAGGTCGAGCTCGACGCTGACCGGGCAGTGATCCGAACCCATGACATCGGCATGGATGTCGGCGGATACGACCGCCTCTTTCAGTCCGCCGGAGACCAGGAAGTAGTCGATCCGCCAGCCCACGTTGCGCTCTCTGGCCTTGCTCATCATCGACCACCAGCTGTAGTGGCCGTTTCCTTCGTTGAAGAGCCTGAACGTATCGACGTATCCGGCGTCCATCAGGTTCTGGAATCCCTCCCGTTCTTCGTCGGTGAAGCCGTGCTCGCCGACGTTCGGCTTCGGGTTGGCGAGGTCGTCTTCGGTGTGGGCGACGTTCATGTCGCCGCAGAAGATCACCGGCTTCTGCTGCTCCAGGGTACGCAGGTGCTCCAGCAGCGCCGGATCCCAGTGGCTGTATCGCAGGTCCAGCCGGGTCAGGTCGCGCTTTGAGTTCGGCACATACGAAGTGACCACCCAGAAGTCCTCGAACTCGGCTGAGATCACACGGCCCTCGGAGAGCGGGTCTCCGTAGCCGTCGTCGCCGAGGCCGTGCCTGATCGAGATGTCCTCGGTGAAGTCGTTGAGCACGCTGATCGGCTTGTGGCGGGTGAAGATCGCGGTTCCGGAGTAGCCCTTGCGCTCGGCCGAATTCCAGTACTCCTCGTATTCGGGAAGGTCGATCGCCGCCTGGCCCTGCTGGGCTTTGGTCTCCTGCAGGCAGAGTATGTCGGGCTCATGGCCCGCCACGAATGGGCCGAATTCGTCCTTGCGGATCACCGCCCGGATCCCGTTCACGTTCCACGAGTAGATCTTCACCCGGCCAACTATTCCAGAGGACCGGCGGTGGTGGAGGCCGGTGGCGAGGCACGAAGAACAAAGGACCGGCCTGGGCCGGTCCCGATCATGCGGCCGAGAGGAGTCGAACCTCCACATCCTTTCGGACACAGGCACCTGAAGCCTGCGCGTCTACCAGTTCCGCCACGGCCGCGCGGTTCGCGAACTCTAGCGGCTGGAGCGGAAATCCGCCGCCCCCCGGACCGGCAGGCCGCGGGCCGTGGAATTGTTAGAATGGCCGCTGCGCGCCGCTATCGTCCAGGGGTCTAGGACGCCGGATTCTCAGTCCGGAAACCGGGGTTCGAATCCCCGTAGCGGTACTTGCCGGAACCCTCCTCTTAGGTGGGTTTTCGTTTTGCAGAGGGAGTGCGGCAGGAACCCGGGAATGTGATCAGAGGCGATGCGGCCGAATGGCTTCGCGGCTACCTAGTCGGGAGGGCAGAAGGCGGCAACAGTGAAGTCTGTGTCTACGAGGGCGCCTGACTGGTCCTTGATCGAGATCCACACCGAGGGACCGGACAGGCGACGGGTAACCACGTCGCCTCCGCCGGCGGGCCGGGCGAAGCGCAGGGTCCCCATGAACGCGCAGTCAGATACGTCCTGGTTGAAATCCACCTGGTAGTTGTAGCCGGTGAACGGGTCGACCTTCACACTGGACACGCCCCGACTCTGCCTTTCAACGATTGCTCCGACGGAAGAAACGGTGGCGTAGAGGTAAGTCGCGTCCTGACCGTCAGCTCCCGTGATTCCGGTGGGACCCGTAGTGCCGGCGAGTCCCTGTGGGCCCGTGGCACCGTCTGACCCAGGGGAGCCCGTAGGCCCGGTGGGTCCGGCCGGAATCTGACCGTTCTGGAAGTCCCTCGCTTTGAGCGAGAAATCCCTGATCTTGCCGGAATTGACCGAGTTGCCCTTCAGCTGCTTCGTGCCGACGGACCTGTTCTTCAGCTGCTTCGTCCCGACCGAGTTTTTCGGAAGGTTGACCGCAGCGTAGCTCGCACTGCCCAAGGCTATGAAGACTGCAACCAGCGACATGACATTGGCGAAAGTGAGTCGCTTGCGCAGGGTGGCGAATCGTTGCATGGGTCCTCCTTGATCAGGTCGGTTGACTCGATCCTAGTCCGTCAGCCCGGGTACCGGATGCCGTTTGACAAGGCTTTGCCTTGAGCTTGCCGGCAGCTTGTCGGCCGCCTCCTACAGTTCGGTCGACCGGACCTGACTACCAAGGAGGATCATGAAACGCAACGGAGCAGTAGGCCTGCTGGTATCGCTGCTGGCGATCGCAACGGCCGCAACGGCGCTGGGCGGCATCAGCTACGGGAGCCGGATCTCGATCGGGTATTCGCCGGCATCCGGCGGCCGGTTCGTCGGGAAAGTGCAGTCGCGCGCGGTGTGTGCGGATCGCCGAAAGGTCGTCGTGTATCGCAAGCAGGCCGGGAGGGATGCGTCCGTCGGAAGGGTGAGGACTTCGACCCGTGGCCGGTGGAACCTTCGGACCGGCAAGCCCCGCAGGGGTGACTACTACGCAAGGGCCGTGCCCGGCAAGGCCGCCCGTGGTGTCCGCTGTGGTGGTGCGCGCTCGGCCGTCACTCATGTCTCCTGACGACATGGTTTTCTGTGGTTATCACTCTGCCGGAGGTAGACTCATGCACCGATGATCGGGCGCCGGACGGACAGCGGGGAGAGCTACGGGGCGACGTTCCTGGAGCTCTTCTTCGATCTGGTCTTCGTCTTCGCGATCACCCAGGTCAGCCATCTGCTGCTCGATCACCTGACCTGGGCGGGGGTGGGGCAGTCGGCAATCACGCTGCTGGTCGTCTGGTGGGCGTGGAACTACACGACCTGGGTCACCAACACCCTGGATGTGGACGCGGTACCCGTCAAGCTTCTGATGCTGGCGCTGATGCTGGGCGGCCTGCTGATGGCGGTTGCCATCCCGCAGGCCTTCGGTGACCTCGGGCTGCTCTTCGCCGGCTCCTACGTGGCGATTCAGATCGGCCGCCAGACCTTCCTCACGTTCGCTGGTTCGGATCGTGGCTCGTTGGCCCGTCGCCGTGACTCCAGGGTTCTTGTCTGGTTCCTCTTCTCTGCGCCCTTCTGGATCGGCGGCGCATTGGTCGATGGCGAGCTGCGCACGGCGCTTTGGCTATTCGCTCTCGGCTTGGACTATTCGGCACCACTGCTGCTCTACCGCGTACCGGGGCTGGCGAAGATTGCGCCCGGGGACTGGACGATCGGTACAAGCCATTTCGCCGAGAGGTTCGGGCTCTTCGTGATCATCGCTCTCGGTGAGTCGATCATCCTCACCGGAGCCACCGCGGCAGGCCTGGACCTCGACGCGGCTATCGTCCTGTCGCTGGTGATCGCCTTCGTCGGGACCGGCGCACTCTGGTGGCTCTACTTCTCTTCGATCTCAGACCGGATGGGCGAGGCTCTCGCCAGGAGCGAGAATCCCGTTCTGCTGGCTCGCGATGCGTTTACCTACGGCCACGTACTGATCATCGCGGGCATAATCCTGGTCGCGGTCGGTGATGAACTCGTGATCGCCCATCCGTTGGACGAGCTCGGAACTGCTGAACTGCTGACCGTCGTGGCCGGTCCGGTCCTGTATCTCGCCGCGCAGGCTGCGTTGCGCTGGAGGATGACCGGACAGGTGAGCCCGCGGCGACTGCTTGGGATCGGGCTCTGCCTGGTGATCGGTCTGATCGGCTTGCTCGGTGCCATCGCGGTAGTAGTCGGCGGCCTGCTGGTGGCCGTACTCGTTCTGATGGCGATCGGTGACGAGATCGCCGGCAGAGTGCGATCAACAGGAACCGCCGACGGGGTGACCTGACGATGCGAGCCCGTCCGACTCGCCGGGCGGTTATCGGAGGTGGCCTGGCGATCGCCGGCGCGGCCGCTCTTTCCGGGCTGCCCGGATGCGGCGGGGGGTCCAACAGTGGGCAGGGGTCGGGCGATGATCTGCTGGCGTCGCTTCCCGAATACCGGATCCCGAGCCCGACGGCCTGGCTGAGGAGTAACTGGTCACGCGATCCTTATGCACTCTGTTCCTATTCATGCATGCCGCCTGGACCACTCGGACCCAGGGCACGGGCCCTGTTGAGGGAGCCGGTGGACGGCCGGCTGCTTTTCTCCGGAGAGGCGACTTCTTCCCGCAATCCGGCAATGGTTCACGGGGCGATCGAGTCGGGCTGGCGTGCTGCGGCCCAGATCGGCGAAATCGCCCGCCCCGGTAAGAGGGTGGCCGTGCTGGGGGCGGGGGCAGCCGGCCTGGCCTGCGCCCGGGATCTGGTCGATGCGGGCTTCGAAGTCGAACTGCTCGAGGCAAGGGACCGGGCCGGCGGGCGAGTCTGGAGCGAAGAGATCGCGGGAGTGCCGGCCGAGATGGGGGCATCCTGGATCCATGGAGTGAGCGGAAACCCCCTCACCGAGATTGCCGACGACGCGGGGGTCGAGCGGATCGCTTTCGACTACGGCACCGGCTTCACCAGCGAGCGACAGCGTGCCTCGGGCCGGGCCGGTGCCCGCGAGGTGCGAAGGGCGTTGAATTCATTCGACTGGCGCAGCGAAAACGCGATTACTACACCGTTGTCCGATCTTTTCCCGCAACGGAGGACCCCGGGCCTCCAGTGGGCGATCAACTCGGAAATCAGCCAGGAGTATGGAGCCGACCCGGAAGGACTCTCCGTATTCGCCACCGACGAGGGCGACTACATTCGCGGAGGCGACGCTCTGCTGGCAGGCAGCTACCAGCGGATGATCGTTGATGCGGCAGGCGATTTGCCGCTGAGACTGAATACGGTGGTCAAGGCTGTCGAGTATGGGTCCGGCGGGGTGAAGCTGATCGACAGTGTCGGCAACACGACCACGGCGGACTTCGCTGTCCTGACGGTTCCGATCGGTGTTCTGCAGCGCGGGTCGATCAGGTTCACGCCGCCGCTGCCCCCGCGTACGAGAGAAGGCATCAACGGCCTCGGACTGGGGCTTCTGGACAAACTCTGGCTCGCTTTTGACGAACCATTCTGGGATCTCGACACCGAATTGATTTCATGGATCGACCCTGCACGACCCGGCCGCTGGGCAGAGTGGGTCAACGGACAGCGGGCTTTCGGCAAGCCGGTACTGCTCGGTTTCAACGGCGGGGCGGAGGCATGGCGCGTGGCGCGGCAGAGCGACCGCGCGGTCGTGGCCAGCGGGATGGCAGCGCTTGACCGCATGTTCGGCTGAGCATCAAGCCGGGTATCGGTCAGATCGGCCGGGCAGGGCAGTCGGCCCCGGATCGGTCCGGACCTGCGGAGTCGCTCAGCGCAGCAGCAGGCCACCCGAAGTGCGTGGCTTCAGGCCACCGGAAACCACCCGACCGGGGCAACTCTTGCCGCACTTTTTCAGCTTGGGAAGATCCTTGACCATCAGGCGAAATTCCTTGCGCCGCCTGATCTGAAGGCCTTCGAGTTCGAAGCGCTTGCCGTCGACGATGATTCCGTCGAAGAGAAGCATTTCCTTGCCGGCCCTGCGGTAGTTGCCCTGGCGAACGTGCCAGGCGATGTTCGTATCGCTTCCTTTGCCCCTGGCCGGCAGGAAGTCGAGCGCGCCGGGTCCGAGGTTGAAGGCGAACGAGGTCAAGGCGGTCATTATTCTCGGGGTGACCCTGGCACCGCGGATCCGCGCCAGGACTTCGGCTTCGTACGTTGCGAGATCCTTGCGCAGCATCTTCTGCGCCCGGGTTTCGGTTATACAGCCCCACTTCTTGCGGTCCTTCTTGGTGGGAGGGCCGTAGTGGAGGAGCCGGCCATAGCCGATCGTCGCGTGGCCGGCGGGATCGGCATAGACGCAGGACGAGAATCCTTCGAAAGAGGCTACGAATTTGGTCGTGAAGGAACTGACGGCATCGGCCCTGGCGGGAGCCAGGAACAGCACGCCCAGTACCAGCATCGAGATCAGGGTGCGACGCATGTGAGGAAAGGCTAACAAAGAACTCATCGACGGTAGCGAATCGATCCGGGCGCGAGAGAAAAGTCGCGGTTCAGCGACAGTTCTCGCGAGGTATCGAGTGCTCAGCGTGGCTCGAGGTCCACTTCGACCGGATCGGTTTCTTCGATGACCGGGGTCGCGAAGGGCTCGATCGGTTCGTCCGGCTTGGCCCGGTTGGCCCTGAAGAGCTCGATGAATACGGGGATCACCGAGAGGAAGACGATCAGCAGCAGTATTGGCTCGATGTTGTTCTTCACGAAGTCGATCTGGCCGAGGAAGTAGCCCAGGGCTGTGACTCCCGTGCCCCAGAGCAGTCCGCCGACGACGTTGTAGGTGACGAAGGTGCGGTAATGCATCTTCGATGTGCCGGCCATGACCGGAACGAACGTCCTGACGATCGGGACGAATCGGGCCAGGACCACGGTTTTCGGACCGTGTTTCTCGAAGAATTCAGCCGACCTGTCAACGTATTCGCGGCGGAAGAACCGGCTGTCGGGCCGATTGAAGAGCGGCGGGCCGAACTTGCGGCCGATCGCGTAACCGACCTGGTCGCCGGCGATCGCGGCGATCGGGATAGTAACCAGCAGGATCCAGATGTCCGGGAGGGTGCCGTTGGCCGAAAGCAGGCCGGCGGTGAACAGAAGCGAGTCGCCGGGCAGGAAGAAGCCGACCAGCAGCCCCGACTCGATGAAGACGATGGCCAGGATGCCGATCGTGCCGAAGGTCTTGATCAGGTGCTCGGGCTCGAGCCAGCTCGGGCCAAGGGCAAGCGGCAGCTCCGCGACGACCTGATGGAGGAATTCCATGCTGCGATGGTACGCATAGCGCCGAACCGCCGTCGCCCGGCCGCCCGTTGCGACGGCCTTCATGCGCCACCCTGACACGGCGTCCGCTCGAACCGTCTAGGATCGGAAGCGAAGTCGATCGTGCCCCGAAAGCGGGGTCAGGGAATCCGGTCAGAACCCGGAACTGGCGCGCAGCGGTAGGGACGCAGATGCGGAGACACAGACGCCACTGGACGGAAGTCCGGGAAGGCTGTTTCCGAGCAAACCGTCCGAGTCCGAAGACCTGTCGACTTTGCGCCTCACGGCGTACCGATAAAGGCGGCTCCGCGCAAGGGCCTCACGGAAAACAAGGACGCACAATTGAATAAGCCATCGAATGCCGTTCGGCTGCTCACCGGTCTGCTGGGTCTGGCCCTGATCTCTGGTATCGCCCCGCCTGCCGCAACGGCCGCCAAGGTCCCGGTTCAAGTCCGGGCGGTCACCTGGCAGGGAAAGATCCTGCTCGACCGGAAGGTCAGGACGGGTACGACGAGCGTTCCGACCAGCAGCAAGGCGAGCTGCTTCGGCGGGAGTCCGACCAACGGCCGCAAGTCGATCCCGGGGGCGACCGCGCTCGGAGCCCTGCAGGATGCTCAGGCGGCGCGGAAGCCGCGACGCCCACTGCTGATAACCAACGCTTTCGATTTCGGCCTCGGGATCTGCGGGGTCGGCGATACGGTGGCGGAAGGTGAGCAATGGTGGGAGTTGACCCACAACCACCGGGAGTCGTCACTTGGCGGCGAAGGAACCAAGCTCGAGAAGAACGACACTGTGCTCTGGTACCTGGCGGAATCCTTCAACCGGACGAGTCCGGACGAGCTGTACCTCACGACGCCGAAGAGGGTGAAGAGGGGCAGTTCATTCAGGGTGCGTGTGGTGGCCTATGACGACAAGGGCAGCAAGCGCCCGGTCAAGGGCGCCCGGCTTTCGGTCGGCGGCGAGACGAACGTTCGCGGCTATGCCCGGGTCAAGATCGACAGGAAAACCAGGTTCGTGGCGAGGGCTGATGGCCTGATCGTTTCGAATCGCGCCGTAGTGAGGATCCGGAAGTAGGACCAGGCCCGACAGCCCACAGGACCGGACCGGGGCGCCTGGCGGCCCCGGTCCTCGCCCTGATCGCGGTGCTCGTTCTATCCGGCTGCGGGGTCGGATTCGGAGCCGGTGAGCAGCACGGAAGCGCCGAGCTGACCGTCACGACCGGCTACGGATCCGAACTGATGACCAGCCGTTCGCTCGACGGCCTCAGCAAGTCGAGCACGGCAATGCGGTTGCTCGACGAATCGACCGGGATCGAAACCCGGTACGGCGGCGGTTTCGTGCAGTCGATCCAGGGCATCTCCGGAACGGCAGGGTCGCGAAGCTCGGACTGGTTCTACTTCGTGAACGGCGTCGCAGCCGAGCGCGGTGCGGCCGAGTTCCTGGTCAGGCCCGGAGACAATGTGTGGTGGGACTTCCGGGACTGGACGGACGCGATGGACCTGAACGCCGTGGTCGGTGCCTTCCCGGCACCGATGAGCAACGGCTTTGACGGCAGTGCCTGGCCGGTCGTCGTCGAGTGCCGGGTCGATGGCCCCGCCTGCGACCTGGTCGAGACGCAGCTGGCCTCGAATGGTGTCGAGGTCTCCGACGCCGGACCGACGGCGGCCCTTCGAATACTGGTCGGGGACTGGCGGTCGGTCCGTTCCGATGCCGCGGCACAGAAGCTTGCTGCGGCACCTGCGGTCAGCGGAGTCTTTGCCCGTTTCGTCCAGAGCGACGGTCGCGTCACCCTCCATGGCCTCGATGTCAACGGGGAGACGGTTCGCGAATTCGGTGCCGGCAGCGGGTTGATCGCGGCGACCCGGAGGGCCGACGAACCGCCCGTCTGGATGGTCACCGGGACCGACCGCGCGGGGGTGGGGCTGGCGGCGGCGGCCCTCGACCCGGGTGACCTCGCGAACCGCTATGCCGCTTTCGTCCGGGACGGTCGGGTCGGCTCGCTGCCGATGGCAGGATCGGGGACCGAAGGCCCCGGTTCCGGAGGTCCCCAGTGAACCGGGTCTCACCGCTTTCTTACGTGCCGCGCCGGGCGACGCTTCAGGGAGCCGGGCTCGGCCCGGTCGCGCTCTATCTCGGTGCCTACCTGGTCGTCTGCTTCCTTTCGAGCGACCCGCTGGTTCTGGTCGCCGCCACGGCAGGAGCAGCCGTCGCCGGCTACGGCTGCGGTGCCGGGCGGGCCGTGCGATTTTCACTTCGCCTCGGGGCGGCACTGGCCGTGGCAATGATCGTCATCAACGGACTGGTCAGTGGTCGCGGGGCCACCGTGCTCGTCCGGCTCGGTGAGTGGCCGGTCTTCGGTCGTGTGGACGTCACCGCAGAAGCACTCGCGGCCGGTGCGGTAATCGGGCTGAGGGCCGTCGGAACGATGGTCGTGATCGGGGTCTGGTCGGCCTGCGTCGACCCTGACCGGATGCTTCGCGCGGTTTCGGGGCTGGCGAAGAGGTCGGCGCTCACCGCGACTCTCATCTCGAGGCTCGTGCCGCTGGCGGCGTCCGACTACTCGAGGCTGGGGGAGGCCGCCGGCCTTCGCGGCCCCGCCGCGGCGCCGGTCGGTCGCGCGGCCATGGCCGGCCGACTACTGGGCGGCTCCCTGGATCGCGCCGTGGATGTCGCCGCCACCCTCGAGCTTCGAGGCTACGGCCAGGGGTCTCCGGACCGTGACACCGGTGGACCCGCTTCACGCTACGACCGCAGGTTTCTGATTGCCGGAGCCCTGCTCATGGCGGCCGCTGTCCTTCTGCTCGCGGCGGGACTCGGTTCGTTCCAGGCCTATCCGACGATCTCCTGGTCGCCGGGGTGGCTGTCCTGCTTGACCGCCCTGGCCTTCTTCTGCGGCGGTTTCGTGACCTGGCGGAGGAGGCGACCGGATGGGCGCTGAAGCGGCGATCACATTCGATCGACTCAGCTACCGCTATGCCGGGGGTGCTGTGCCTTGCCTCAACGAGATAACTCTGGCCGTCGAGCCGGGCGAGTTCGTCGTGCTCGCCGGACGGTCGGGATCCGGAAAGAGTTCTCTGCTTCGCGCCGGCTGCGGGTTGATCCCACACTTTCATGGCGGCGTTCTCGAAGGCTCAGTCCTGGTCGGCGATCGCGACAGCCGCGAGTCGGGGCCGGGCGAGCTGGCCGATCTGGTCGGCTATGTGGCGCAGGATCCCGAGACCCAGATCGTCTCGACGACCGTGGCCGCGGAGCTCGAGCTGCCACTGCGGTTCAGAGGCGACCATCCGGCGGCCCGGGCCAGGGCGGTCGAGGAGGTAGCCCTGGCTCTGAATATTCCGAATCTGCTCGAACGCACGGTGGCGACGCTATCCGGCGGCGAAATGCAGCGCGTGGCACTGGCCGTGGCGTTGGTCACCCGTCCACCGCTCGTCCTGCTCGACGAGCCGACTTCGCAACTCGACCCGGTCGCCGGCGACGAGTTGATCTGGCTGCTCCGCCGCCTGAACGAAGAGTGGGGGGTTGCGATCGTGCTGGCGGAGCACCGACTGGAACGCTGTCTGGCCGCCGCCGATCGTGTGATCGCCATGGATAGCGGATGGGTCGTATTCGACGGGCCTCCACGTCACTTCCTCGAGAACTCGATCGAGCAACGGCCGGCCCTGGCTACGCCCGCTGCCCGGATGTTCTCGCGGGCCGGGATCGACCCGTTACCTGTCGGGGTCAGGGATGCCCGGGCGACGCTTCGGGTTCGCGGCCTCGACTCGCCGCGATCCCCGGGTGGCGCGCCCGCGGGCAGGGAAGAGAAGAGGCAGCGGCCCAAGCCACAGGGCAAGGCTCTGACCTGCGACGGACTCTGGGTCGAGCTGGACGCCGGCGACGGCCCGGTCGATGTGCTGCGGGGGGTCGATCTCCGGATCGAGCCCGGAGAGAAAGTTGCCCTGATGGGTCGCAACGGTGCCGGCAAGTCGACCCTGCTGAGGGCGGCCGCCGGCCTCATCGACGCGGCGGCCGGCAAAGTCGAGGTGCCAGGTGGAATGGCCCTCCTGACGCAGAACCCGGGTGACTTCATCGTGAGGGAGAGGATCGGCGATGAGCTCCCGGGGCCCGAGGGGCGCGCCGCCCTCGCCGCGGTCGGTCTCGATCTTTCACCCGACTCGGACCCCCGGGACCTCTCGGGTGGCGAGCGCCAGCGACTGGCACTCGCGATCGCCCTGGCCGGTCGCATGGACGGCAGTCGACTGCCCGGTCTCGTCGCGCTCGACGAGCCGACCCGGGGGATGGACCGGGACCTCAAGGACCGGCTGAGCGAGCTTGGTTCGCAGATCGCCGATCGAGGTGCGGCCCTCGTCATCTCGACCCACGACGTCGAGTTCGCGGTGGGCTTCGCCGATCGGGTGGTACTGCTCGGGGACGGGCAGCTGATCGCCGATGCCGAAGTGGGAACCGTGCTTTCAGGGGGCTGGTACTTCGCATCGGAGGTTGCCCGCGTGCTGGGCCGCCCGGGAGTCACCTCGGTCGAGCAGGGAGCGCAGGTGCTGATGGGACGTGAGCGCGGTACCGAAGGCAGGACCGATCCGGGGATCGCGCCTTGAGCTGGCAGATCGGAACCCTTGCTGTCGTTTTGCTGATGGTCGGGGGCGGCATGCTCTGGTACGAGCGTTCACGGCCCCCTTCACAGATCGTCGCCCTGGTCGCGGTGCTGGCGGCACTCGCGGTCGCCGGCCGGATCGTGCTCGCTCCGATACCGAACGTGGTCGCGACGACGGACATCGTTTTTTTCGCGGGCTTCGCTCTCGGACCGGCTCCCGGTTTCGCGGTCGGGGCTCTCGGCGGACTGGTCTCGAACTTCTGGCTCGGTCAGGGGGTCTGGACTCCATGGCAGATGGTCGGCTGGGGCATGACCGGGGTCGCCGGAGGAATCTTCTTCCATCTGACCCGCGGTCAGGCGGGGCGCTTCAAGCTGGCAGCCGCCTGCGGTGCTGCCGGACTCGCTTTCGGCCTTTGGATGAATTTTCAGACGATGGTCAGTTTCGGGGGGGAGATATCGCTCGACCGGTACCTTGCACTCGAGGCAAGAGCAATTCCATTCGACTTGGCACACATAACCGGCAACGTGATCTTCGCCCTGGCCGCAGGCCCGGCCATGGTCGCTGCCCTGACCCGGTTTCGCGAGCGTTTCGAGTGGCAGCAGACCGGTTCCCTGGCCGGCGTCCTGCTGGTGGTGGCCGGGCTCGGCACGATCGTCTTCGCCCCGCCGGCCCAGGCAGCAGTGAGCACCGAGGCCAAAGAGGCGCGGGCCTGGCTGCGCGACCAGCAGAACGAAGACGGTGGCTTCGGTGCCTCGCCCGGAGGGGATTCCTCGCTGGGCATCACCACCAGGTCGATGATCGGCCTCGCCGCGGCGGAACTCAACCCGCTTGACGTGAGAAGTGGCGAACGATCGCCGCTGGCTTTCCTCAAGGCAGCCAGCGACGAGATCGACGACGCCAACGACATCGCGCTGGTCATCCTCGCCTTGCGCACCGTCGGCGAGAATCCGCGGGACTTCAAGGGAAGAAACCTGGTCAAGGCGCTGAACAAGAGAAGCGGTTCCGACAGCTCCTTCGGCGATCGCGTCAACGTCGCCGCATTCGCGGCACTGGCCTTCCGTTCGGCTGGTGCCGGGGACCCCGCATCGGCGGTTGCCGACTGGCTGCGCTCGGCCCAGAACCTCGACCGGGACGGAGGCTGGGGGATTTCGCCCGACGCCCGCAGCGACCCCGACTCGACCGGCTCTGTCCTTCAGGTGATCAGCGGGCAGAAGGCGGTTTCAAGCGCTATGGACTACCTGCGTTCGGCCCAGAAGTCGAGCGGTGGCTTCGCTTCCGGCTCGATCGTCAACTCCCAGTCCACGGGGCTCGTGCTCCAGGCTCTTTCAGCTCTCGGAAAGTCCCACTCGAGCCTCAAGAAGAACGGGAATACCGGCCTCGACTTTCTGGAGGCACGGCAACAGGATGACGGCAGCATCTGGTATTCGAAAGAGTCCGATCAGACGAGGGTCTGGGTCACAGCCGACGCGCTGCCGGGTCTGGCCGGGGAGTCGCTGCCGATAGGTGAACCGGCTCGCCAGTCCGGGTCCGACGGCGACGCCGAGTCCGGGACCGATTCCGGGACCGGCGGAAGCGACTCCGGCTCGACCGGCGGTTTCGTTCCCGACCTCTCCGGATCGAGTCCTCCGATCTCGAGCACAGGCAGCGGATCCGGCACCGACGGTTCCGGCCTCTCTCCCGATACCCCGGTCTCCAGCGGCAACTCGGGAGGGGCGGGCGGTCAGGATGGGTCGGCACCGGACGAGGGCGGAGTCCCGTCGGCTGTGCCTGAGGTGGCCCCGGTGGTACCGGTCCCGCCGACCGCTGCCGTCCTGGCCGCATCGCAGGCAGGCCCGCAACCTTCGCCGGTTGCCGCAATCCTCATCTTCATGCTCGTATCGGGCGCTCTGGCCGGCGGCACCGTGCTGCTGGTCCGGCGATTCGGCTGGTGACCTGATGCTGGCCCGGCACGAAGCACTCGAGGCCGTGGCCGGCGAGAAGTTCGAAGTGGTGGTGATCGGCGGAGGCATCACGGGCGCCGGAGTGGCTCTGGACGCTGCTTCACGCGGTTACTCGGTAGCCCTGGTGGAGGCTCGGGACTTCGCGATCGGCACATCGTCGCGATCCTCAAAGATGGTCCACGGGGGTCTCAGGTACCTCGAAAACTTCGACGTCGGCCTGGTCAGGGAAGCCCTGCTGGAGCGGCAACTCATGGTCGAACTCGCTCCGCACCTGGTCTATCCGACGCCGTTTCTGGTGCCGACGCTCGGCACCGACCGCCGCGACCGCAAGATCGGTATCGGCCTGAACGCCTATGACGTCCTGGCCGGAGTCGGTGGGGGGCGGGGCGCAAGGTCGCGCCGGGAGCCGCGCAGGCAGGGGCGACCGGCCGAAGCCGAAGGCAGTTGGTCACCGGACCGCCATCGCACCATAGGCCCCGATGAAATGGTCGAACTCGCTCCCGTGCTCGGCGACCGGGAGCCCGAGTCCGCCTACCTTTTCTACGACTGCCAGACCGACGACGTGAGGCTTGTGCTGACCGTGCTCGGAGAGGCCCAGCGCTTCGGGGCGGTCTGCCTGAACGGCGCACGGGTCACCTCGGTGACCGGCGAAAACGGCAAGGCCTCCGGGGTTGAATTCACCGATTCCGAATCGGGCGAGACGGTCCGCATCGAAGCCGAGAACGTGGTCAACGCAACCGGAGTCTGGGCCGACCGGATCCGGCCCGGTGAGATCCAGCGCGAGGAGGACGTACCGAAGATCACTCCGAGTCGTGGCACGCACCTTCTGCTTTCGACCGACGACCTCGACATGGGTCGGGCCGCCTGTGTCGTGCCCGCGGGCGAGGGCCGTGGAATATTCGCCCTGCCCTGGTACGGCCGGACTCTGGTCGGCACCACCGACGTTGACCACGAAGGTGGCATCGAGGAGGTGGCCCCGACCGGCGACGACCTCGCCTATCTGCTCGAAGCGGTGAACCGGTTCGCCGGCACTGCTCTGACCGATTCCGACGTGGTCGGGGCTTACGCAGGGGTCAGGCCCCTGATCAGCACCGGGGATCCTCGCAAGTCGGTTGACATCTCGAGGCGGGCCGAGCTGTACGAAACCTCCTCCGGGATGCTGACGATCACCGGCGGCAAGCTGACGACCTGGCGCCGGATGGCCAAACAGACCGTTGACCGGATCGTCGAACGCTCCGGTCGCAGGGCCAACTGTCAGACCGCTGAGATACCGCTCGGAATGGAGATCGACCCGGCCCAGCTGGCGGCACCTGAATCGATTGGCGAGCAGTCCCGGCGCCAGCTTGCGTTCCGCTACGGCCACGCCGCGCGAAAGGTGCTCAAGCTCGCCGAGGACGACCCGGGTCTGGCCGAGCCGATCCTGCCCGGGATGCCGGACCTGATGGCCGAGGTCGCTTTCGCTGCCGAATTCGAACAGGCCCGGACCGTCGCCGACGTGCTTCTGCGGCGCACCCGCCTGGGCTTGACCGCGGCGTCGAGCCTCGACTCGGCCGAATCGGTCGCCCGGGTCGCCGCGACGATGGGCTCACGGCTCGGCTGGACGAAGGCCGATGAGCGGTCCCAGCGCGAAGCCTGGGTGGACACGGCGGTCGCCGAGGGGCTCAACCCGGCCCGGTCCGGCGTTCTCTGAGGCCTGCCACTTCACTAACCTAGCCCCGGAACAGATTTACTCAAACCGGAGCCGAATCCGTTGACGAGTCCTGATGCTGCGCATCGCCGTTAACGACGAAGGCCCGAAAAAGAAGGAGCATTGAATGACTGATTTCGGATCGAAGAGCCTGGCCGAGCTTCACAAGTTGGCAGCCGAGGCAAAGATCGAGGGCTTCAGGTTGCTGAGGCGCGAGGATCTGGTCGAGAAGCTGGAAACGACCGGGGGCGACTCGAGCTCGAGTGATTCGTCCAAAGCCGGCTCGGATGAACGGGGCCAGAACGGCTCGCGCTCGAGGCGGCGTCGTGGCCGCGGCGGACGTGACCGCTCGCGCCGGGGTGGTTCAGGATCGGACCGCACAGACCGCGACGACGAGGGCGGCGGCCGGCACGAGGGTGACGATCTGACCGAAGCCACGGGAGTACTGGACGTCCAGCCGCGCGGCAGTGGCCTGGTCCGCGGCGAAGGCCTTCCCGACGCCGGCGTCTACGTCTCACCCGCCCAGATCCGCCGCTGCGAGCTTCGCTCCGGAGATGAAGTGAGCGGTCCGGTTCGTCCGGCACGTCGCGGTGAGCGGCGCCCGTCGCTGGTCAGGATCGAGACGGTCAACGGTGAACCACCGGTAGACGAACGCGGGCCCGCCTTCGAAGGTCTGACCGCGATCACACCGCATCGACACATCCCGCTGAAGGTAGAAAGCGACGACGTGCTCGCTCGTGCGGTGGATCTGCTGGCTCCGCTCGCCTTCGGTCAGCGGGTGCTGGTCGAAGCCCAGCCGCGCTCGGGCCGGACCTCGGTACTGCGTGCGCTGGCCAAGTCCATCGTTGCCGGCTCGGCGGAGGGTCCCGAAGTGATCGTCCTGCTGGTCGACGAACGGCCCGAAGAGGTGACCGCCTGGACCCGGGAGGTAGAAGGCGTCTCGATCGAGGCTGCCCCGGCCGACCTCGGAGCCGGCGAACAGGTTCGGATCGCCGAACGGGCACTTGCCAAGGCAAGGCGCCAGGCGGAGGCCGGACAGGATGTCGTGCTCATCGTCGACTCGCTGACCAGGCTTGCGACTGCCTGTGGTGACGCAGGGGCCGTCAAGCCGTTCTTCGGCACCGGTCGTGAACTCGAGGAAGAGAATGCCGGTTCGGTCACAGTGATCGCCACTGCTCTCTGGGGTTCGCCGGGCGACCAGGCTGTGATCGACGCCGTCCATACCACCGAGAACGCGACGATCCGGCTCGATGCCGAGCTCGCCGCGGCGGGAATCTCTCCGGCCCTCGACGTGCGCTCCTGCGCGGTCTCCGGTCAGGAATCCGTTCTGACCGAGTCAGAGGTGGACGCCGTCCGCCGGCTCAGGACCGAACTGACCGAGATGGACCCGGCTCCGGCAGCTGCTCGCCTGGTCGAGCTGATCAACGGCTCGGCCAGCAACGAAGAGTTGCTCGAGAAGCTCTAGAACCGCCGGGTCAGTGATTCAGCGGCGGAAGCCGACGCGACGCCAGGAGGGCTCCTTGGCCAGCTCGATGGTCTCCGGACCGCGGTCGGGCTGGATGTAGCCGAAACTCTGGCGCTGCTCGTCGAAGACGATGTCGAGTTCGCCCTCCTTGACCCGCTGGTCGAGCCAGGCGCCTCGGAAGACAAGACGCCGCACCCAATGGACGAAGCTCTGGTTGGAGGGGCCGGCGAGGTCCTCCCAGTGGTTCAGCACGTGGACGCCGAGCTCTGAGGACGGCTCGTCGATCTCGCCACTGACCGCAAGGTGAAGCAGATCGTGGATCTCGGCGTGAGTGAGTCCGGGCTTGACGAAGCCGAGCCGCACCGCCGCCTGTTCGACGCGCTGGCTGAAATCGCGCTCGTTGAAGGCAAAGCGGAGATCGCCGTACTCGAGCACGTAGTCGGTTCCCGACTCGTAGTTGCCTCTGCGGGTTGTCTTTCGTTCCAAGTTGAAGCCTTTTCGCACGCCCGGGACTGGACGAGGGCGCAAAGGGCATCATGCCTGCAGGCGTCCCTTTCGGCTCTCGCCTTCCTTCGTCTGAACGACGCTTTGCGCCTTGCACGGCCCGTTTCACGGGGGGCGAGTTTCAGCGCGGACCGTCTTCTTGCTGGATGGAGCGACCGGTTGCCAGGAGGTTGCGGGGTCTGGGTAGCGCCGAAGCGGCAGGGACGGTGGTGCCGGTCGCGTCGACCCGCCTTTCCCGTCTCCTCGGCCTTGCCCTGCTGCCCAGAGAGTCAGCCGGCAGCGGCCTGTTGATTCCCCGTTGCCGTTCAGTCCACACCTTCGCCATGCGCTTCGAGCTCGATCTCGTATTCATCGACGATGCCGGCCTGACCGTCCGGGTGGCGAGCTGCGTACCGCCCGGAAGGGTGCTCTTCGAGCGTTCGGCCGACCGGGTGCTCGAGTTGCCGTCGATCGGCGGAGCATTCCCGCCACAGGCCTGACCGGGGGGAGAGTCGCTCGCCGTCGTGCCTTAGGCCGGCATGCTCCCCGAACGAAAAGAGATTGCCAGCGTGGTCATCTGCGAGGACGACAAGAGCACACTTGACCTGCTCTGCCAGCACCTTCTTGCCGATCGCTACGGCGTGCTCGCCGCTCCGACCGCAGCCGATGCGCTAAGGCTCTGCCAGTACGAATCGCCCGACCTCCTGCTGCTGGACCTGAGCTTGCCCGATGCTTCCGGCCTCGACGTGTTGCGCGAGATCCGCAACTCCGACCGGGCAACCAGCCGCTTCGACTCCGGACTCGGGGTGATCGTCCTGAGCGGCCGCGGCACCGAGCGCGATCGCGTTCGCGGTCTCGAGCAAGGCGCCGATGACTATGTCGTCAAGCCTTACCACTACTCGGAGTTGCTGGCCAGGATCGCTGCGGTGCTGAGGAGGCGAAAGGGCGGAGGCAAGGCAGTGACACGGGTTGCCGAGATCGAAATCAGTCATCCCGAGCGCTCGGTATCGGTCGGCGGCGAACGGGTCGAGCTTTCGGTCAAGGAATTCGCCCTGCTCGGTCGGCTCGCCCAGGAGCCGACCAGGGTCTTCACCAAGGAAGAGCTCCTGAGGGACGTCTGGGGGTACCGCTCGCTCGGACACACCAGAACTCTCGAAGCACATGCCAGTCGGCTGAGGCGCAAGCTCGATCCTGACGGCGGCCGATTCGTGGTCAATTGCTGGGGCGTCGGATACAGGTTGGTCGAACCTTGAGTGTCTTCGTCCTGACCGGACTGGCCGTGCTTCTGATGATGCTTGCCGGTGAAAAGTGGCGACTTGGCAGGCGCCGGCATGCTCTCAACCGCGCCCTCCACGAAATCCGGCGTCCGCTTCAGGCACTGGTGCTGCTTTCTCCGCCGGGAGACGGGCCGGTTCCGATCGGTATGCGACCGGTTGCCGAACCGGTCCTCCAGGTGGTGAGCGCCGTGACCGACCTCGACCGTCAGCTGAACGGAGGTCCTCGGCCGGTGGGCCGCAGCGAAACGGTCGCCGCCAGGCTGATGGCCGATGCCTGCGTTCGACGTTGGCGATCGAGGGCTTCGCTCTCCCACAAGACGATCGAACTCCGCTGGGCCGGCCCCGACGGCCTGTTCAGCGGTGACGGGGTCGCGCTTGCCGCCGCGCTCGAGAACCTGATCGTCAATGCGATCGAGCACGGTGGGCCCCGGATCACCGTCACCGGTCGCCTGGTGGGCAAGCGGATCCGGATCGAAGTTCTCGACGACGGGATCAAAGCAGCAGCCGGGGGCAACCCGGGCCGCGTGCCAGACATCGTCGCCGCCAGGACGGGAAAGGGCGGGCACGGACACGGTCTCGAGGTGGCCCGTCGAACCGCCGCCGCTCACGGCGGAAAGCTAGAGACCGTTTTCGCCGCGGACGGTTCGCGGGCAGCACTGGTTCTGCCGAGGTCTTCCCGCCCTGCCGGTAGCTCATCGCCGGTCAGGGTCAACTGGTGAACCGGCACCGCCGGGCGGCCTTGCTCGTGGTTGCCGCCGTCGTGGCAGGGGGGTTGGGGGTGGCGCTGGTCAGCGGTTACTCGAGGTCGGTCTCCGAGGGCTACGGTCGTCTGAGGCCGGTGGTTGTGGTCAGCGGCACACTTGCAGGCGGGCGCACTCTGACCGGGGAGCTGATCCGGAGGCAGACCGAGGTAAGGCAGGTGCCGGCTCGTTTCGTGCCGGCCGGGGCTCTGACCGATCCCGGTACGGCGGTCGGATTCGAAACCGTGGTTCCGATGGCCCGGGGCAGTTACGTGACGACCGGTGACTTGAGGCGGCCTCGAGGCGAGCGCAGCCGCGAACCCCGGATCGGCCGAGGGCGAATCCCGGTCGAGCTGAACGTATCCGGGGCGACGGCGCTCTCCCGGGCCGGCTCCTCGGCCGGTGCTGCGGGCAAGGTCGATGTGCTGGTGACCCGTGATGGTCCGATCGGCGGCTCGGGTTCGACCCGCCTGGCGGCACGGCGGGTTCCGTTGATCGAGATCGGTGGGCAGGGTCCCGGTGCGAGGGACGCCGGGCTCAGCAGGGTGATCCTCGGTCTGACCCGGAGTCAGGCGATCGAACTGATTGATGCCGAGGCCTTCGCCCGCAGGCTGACCGTTATCCCGGGCGCGGGCCGGTGAAGGGCGGACCGCGATCGACGCATGCGCTGGACCAACTGGCCCTTCAGGTTCATGCCGTGCTGGTCGAGAGGCGGAGGTCTGATCCCGGCCGGGGGGAGGATGTGGGCTCGTTCATCCGGGCAGCGGTCGATGAAACGGCCCAGGTGCTGTCTCCGGCTTCGCGCGACCTGCTGGTCGAGCGCATCGTCCGCGAGGCTTCGGGTCTCGGCCCACTCGAGGCCCTGATCGAGGACCAGGCGGTCGAGGAGGTCATCGTCAACGGATGCGATCGGGTCTACGTCGAGCGGGCGGGCCGTCTGGAGAGGGTTGACCTGGCTTTCGAGAGCGAGGAGCAGCTCCGCAATACGATCGAGCGCATCCTCGCCCCGCTGGGTCGCCGGGTCGATGAGCTCAGTCCGATGGCCGACGCAAGGCTGCCCGACGGCTCCCGGGTAAACGTCGTCATCCCGCCGCTGGCTGTCGACGGTCCGGCGTTGTCGATCCGCCGATTCCCTTCCTGCCGCCCCGGACCGGAGGATCTGGTGGAGACCGGAACCCTCGACCGGCCTTCTGCCGAACTGCTGAAGGATGCGGTCAGGAACCGAAAGAGCATTCTCATCAGTGGCGGCACAGGTTCCGGAAAGACGACGCTGCTGAACGCACTGGCAGCCTTCATCGACCCGGGGGATCGGATCGTCACGATCGAGGACGCTGCCGAGCTCCACCTCGGTCAGCCTCACGTGGTCAGGCTGGAATCCCGGCCCCCGAGCATCGAAGGGCGGGGTGAGGTGACGATCCGGGACCTTCTGAGGAACGCACTGCGGATGAGGCCGGACCGGATTGTGATCGGTGAGGTGCGAGGTCCCGAGGCACTGGACCTGCTGACCGCTCTGAACACCGGCCACGACGGTGCGCTCTCGACGGTGCATGCCAGTTCGGCCGAAGATGCGCTGGATCGGATCGAGGTGCTGTCGCTGATGGCGGGAATCGGTCTGCCGCTCGAAGTCATCTCGGCTCAGTTGCGCCGCGGCATCGACCTGGTCGTCCACATAACCCGGCGGCCCGATGGACGAAGACGGGTGACCGGAATTCAGGAAGTGGGCGCGTGAACGCCGGCGGTGCCGACGGCACCTTGCTCGTCGCAGCGTCCGGCGTCGGGCCCCTGCCGGTCCTTCTCGGTGCCCTGGCGGGCATCTCTTCGGCGCTGGCCATCAGGGATTTTCTCGGTGGTAGTCACGCCATGGCCGGCTGGCTGCGCCTTACGCTCGAACCGCTGAGGCGCGTTCGCGCCGAGGGTTACCTTCCGAGTGCCAGGGAGCGTCACGGGATCGCGTTCCTGGCGGTCGTGCTCGCCCTGACATCCGGGCTGCTGCTCGGTCAGATGCTCTTCGCTGTTCTCCTGGGTCTGATCGCACCGTTCGCGGCCGCTGCGTTTATCCGTCGCGATCGTCGCAGGTACCGGCGGGCCGTGGAGCAGGCCGTCCCGGACACGGCGCGGGCGATTGCCGACTGCCTTTCGGCGGGACACTCGCCAAGGGGCGCCCTGGCTGCGGTGGCCAACACGCTTGACGGGCCGGCCGCTGTCGAATTTGGTCGAATCCGGCGGGAGCTGGAACTCGGCAGGCCTACCGATCGTGCTGTCTCTTCGTTTGCCGGTCGCTTCGGTTCGGAGCGGATCGACGCGTTCGCCGCGGCCCTGGTCAGCCAGCGGCTTGCCGGTGGCGACCTGGCGGCGCTGCTGCGCCGATTCGCCGACGGCGCCGCCGAGCGCGATCAGGTTGCCGAAGACGCCCGGTCGGCGACTGCGCAAGCTCGTTTCACCGGGTATCTCGTGGTCGCGATGCCCGCCGGGGCGGCTCTCTTCGCCGAGATGATCAGGCCAGGGCTGTTCAGCTCGCTGCTCGGATCCGGTCCTGCGCTTGCGGTCGTCGCGATCTCCGTGGCGATGCAGGTGGCGGCGTTCGGACTGATCTCGAGGCTTTCCAGGGTTGACCGGCCATGAGCTTCGTCGGCCTCGCTCTGATCGCCGGAGCCGCGATGCTGGCCCGGCTGGCCTTGACGGAGATCCACTCCGGCCGTCTCGATGAGTCCCGCCCCCGCAGGCTGCGAAGCCCGGTGATCCCGGCAGCGGCCCTCACTCTCGGACTGCCCGACCGGATCCGCCGCGCGGGCAGGCAGGCCGACCTGAGCGCTCGTTCACTGCTGGCGGCTAAGGCACTGTCCGCGGCGACCGGTCTCTGCCTCGGCTCGGTCATCACTCCTGTGCTTCCATCACGTTTCGGTCCGTTGCTGCTCGCAGGGTCCGGTGTCCTCGGTTTCCTCCTTCCCGACATCCTGCTGGAGCGCTCGGCCCGCCGCCGCAAGCGTTGCATGGTCGGCTCGCTGCCCGATGCCCTCGACCTGCTGGCCGTCTCAGTGGCTTCCGGACGATCACTCCAAGCCGGACTGCTCGAACTCGGGACCGGCGGTCGGGGGCCGCTTCGACGGGAGCTTGGCGTGACCGGGGAGGAGATGGCCTGGGGCAGCGCGCAGTCAGTGGCTCTCGAATCTCTCAAGGGCCGCGTCGGTGGTCCGGAGATCGCCTCCCTCTGCGCAACCCTCGAGCGTTCACGCCGGCTCGGATCCCCCCTGGCCGATCAGCTTCGCCGTCAGGCCTCGGCCCTGAGGCAGGACCAGCGCCGCCAGATCGAGGAGCAGGCGGCCCGCGCGGCACCGAAGATCCAGCTGGTCATCGCGCTGGTCCTGGTGCCGTCAGTCCTGCTGCTGATGGTCGCCGCGCTGATCGCCAACGGCGATGCACTTCTCGGGGCCGGCTTTGCGGTGGTCGCCAGGACCTGAGTCAGCCGGGAGGTCGCCCGGACCTGGATCAGCCGGAAGCCGGCGCCCTCACTCAGGATTCCTGGTTGAAGGTCATCGCGGTGAAGGTGGCACCGCCCGGATCCTGCAGCGTGTACATGCGACCCATCGGGATGTCGATCGGGCCGGCAGCGACCGAGCCGCCGAGTTCCCTGCATTTCGCAGCGATCTGATCGGCGTCCTCGACCGAGAAAGTGACATCCCAGTGGGGAGGGATGCCTTCCGGCATGTCGGTGGCCGCCATGTCGATCATTCCGCCTTTGCCCTGTTCCGGGCCAGCGTCGCCGACCGTCCAGACGGTGTAGCCCTCCATGGCGTCGAACTGCAGGCCGTCCCAGCCGAAGAGCTTGCCGTAAAAGGCCTTGGCCGCCTCCGGATCGCGGGTCCGGAGTTCGTTCCAGGTGAGCGTATTGAACTCGTTGACGATCTCGGCCCCGATGTGCTCGCCGGGCTGCCAAAGCGCGAATACCGCCCCCTCCGGGTCCATCAGCACTGCCATGCGGCCGGCTTCCATGACGTCCATTGCATCGGCGATCACCTGAGCGCCCAACTCCCGGGCCCTCTCGACGGTTGCGTCTACGTCTTCGACGGTTACGTAGGTCGTCCAGGCTGCCGGCTGGTTCTCGTTCTGGGTCTCCATGCCGCCGGCGACCGCTTTGCCGTCGATCCTGAACATCCGGTAGCCGTTCGTCTCGGCAGGGTCGCCCGCTTCTTCGGCCTGCCACCCGAAGAGACCTTCGTAGAAGCCGATGGCGGCCTCCATGTCGGGTGCTCCGAAGTCGATCCAGGACGGCGTTCCGGGTTCGTAGCTGGTCATCTCGGGCATCGTGATCTCCTTGCGCTGGTTGCTCTTTCAGCCTGGCCGGCCTCTGCTGTCGACCCTCCCACATATGGCCGGTGAGCGTGTGAAGTTCCGGCGACTCGCCGCGGCGATGCTTGTCGCCTCGTCCAGATGCCGACTCCCGGCCCGACCCGGGGCGGCGGGTTGTCGCTCAGTCCAGCGCTTCTTCGCGCAGGCGCCTGGCCACCGCACATCCGGTCTCGATCACTTCGTCGAGGCCTTCGATGCTGTCGCGATGCTTGGGGACGAAGGCGCAGAGCTTTCCGTCGACGAGTTCGAAAGCGAACTTCTTGGGCGGGGCGTCCGTAAGCCAGACGATGAAGGAGGGCGAGAAGAGTCGCCGGACCCAGACTTCGTCCTGCTCCTTGCCGACGAAGATCTCGTAGCGGTCGCGCATCGCCTCACTTTCCAGCGTGACCCGCTCATGCTTGCGGCGGAACTTGTCCTCGAAACCTTCGAGCGCCTTGAAGCCGGACTTGCGCTGAACCAGCAGCTCCGGCAGGTGGGGGACCGTCTCCGGGAGATCGAGCAGGATCAGGGTGAACGGGTAGTCGGTGTCGCTGCTGTTTCCATCCGAGTCCGTGCTCTCTTCCGTGTAGGTGTAGAGCGCAAGTGTTCCTTCGATGTCTTCGGCCAGCGGCCCGGTGAAGATCTCGTCAGCCCTGCGACGGTCGCCCTTCTTCAGAAGAGGGGTCGCCCGCTCGAGATCACCCGACTTCTCCCAGATCAGGCCACGGGAGTCCGCATAGGACTGGTAGAAGGCGTCTTCGGCCCGATGGTCCGCAACGGCGAAAACAATGGCCAGCCCGATCGGGATTCCGATCAGGAATCCGATGAAAGAGACGCCGTCCCCTCCAATCACGGCGCCGACCACCGCCAGGACGATCGCTCCGGCCAGTATCAGGATCCAGGGCAACGGCCGCCGGATCAGCTTTGCGAACTCCGCCCCCCGAAGTGCGTTGGCGTCCATGACTTCATTCGGCTCGATCTCGTCCATGCCGACAACCTAGCGACGCAATCTGCAACAGGAATTGCAGGGCGATTCCGCAGGGGGCGATCATGTGTTCGTATCCGGTCGCCTTTTGCGGCTTGAGAAGCCGTCTTGCCGAAGGAGGAGACGGCCCTATCAGGCCGGTCTGACGACTCCTTCAGGGACCTTTGTGGGAGATTGTGGTGCAGAGTGGGGCAAAGTGGGGTACATTGCCAATCGAGTTGAAGCCACGGACCGGGGTGGTGAGGTTCCTCCCACTTCACCACCTCGGTCCAACTCTTTCTCTTCATCGAACGGGACAGTCGGAAAGGAACGGAAAAGGTGGCGTTCAGAGGCCAGTACGAGCACAGCCTCGATTCGAAGGACCGCCTCACCGTGCCGGCCAAGTTCCGCAAGGACCTCTCCGACCGTGCGGTCATCGTCAAGGGACCGGATGTCTGTCTCTGGCTGATGACCGAGAAGGCATTCGACTCGCTTTCGGAGCAGTACATCGCCCCCCACAGCCCGTTCGGAAACAATGCACGCAAGATGCGTCGCCTCTTCAACTCCGGGGCCGCTGATGGCGAGCTGGACTCTGCGGGCCGGGTCAGCATCCCGAAGAACCTGATCGAGGCGGCCGGCCTCGATGGCGCATGCACGGTGATCGGCGCGGGTGAGTACCTCGAGATCTGGAATACGGGTGAATGGGACCGCGAGCAGCAGAAGCTGCAGGCTGAGTTCCCCGAAATCGCCGAAGGAATGTCAGGTGAGGCCGAGTGAGCGCCGCGGCGCGCGCCCGGCAGGCCTGGCAGCAGACCATGAGTCCGTCGCCTCGTATGCACGTTCCCGTCCTTGCTGACGAGCTGGTCGACCTGATCGCGCCGAATCCGGGCGAGACCGTCGTTGACTGCACTTTCGGAGGCGGCGGTCACGCCCGCCTGGTAGCCGAACTGCTGGGCCCGCAGGGAACTCTGATCGCGATAGACCGCGACCCGGTCGCTGCAACCCGATTCGAGCAGTTCGCCAGTGAGGCCCCCTGCCAGACAAGGTTCATCGCGACTGAGTTCAGCGGGGCGCTGAAATCGCTGCAAAATGAAGGAATTCGTGCAGATTCGCTGTATATGGACCTGGGTATGTCGTCACTCCAGGTAGATGCGCCCGAAAGGGGCTTTTCCTACTCGCATGATGCACCGCTGGATATGAGAATGGATCCGCGCCAGGACCTGACCGCAGGAGACATTCTCAACGACTGGCCGGAAGACCGGATCTCCCGGACCCTGCGGAGCCTCGGTGAGGAGCGCTACTCCCGGGGGATCGCCCGCGAGATCGTACGCCGCCGTCCGCTCGAATCTACTTCGGAACTGGTCGACGCGATCAAGGCCGGCATGCCGACGGCAGCCCGCTTCGGCAGCGGACACCCGGCCCGCAAGACCTTCCAGGCGCTGCGGATCGCAGTCAACGGAGAGCTCGACGCGATCGACGCGGCCCTGCCGATCGCATGGGACACCCTGAAGATCGACGGCCGCATGGCGGCGATCTCCTTCCACTCCCTGGAGGATCGCCGGGTCAAGCGCTTTCTGGCCGGTCTCGCCGTCGGCTGTACGTGTCCTCCGGACCTGCCGGTCTGCGTCTGCGGACATGACCCCGAAGCCGAGCTTCTGACCCGGCGCTCGATCACCGCCGACGAAGCTGAACTCGAGCGCAATCCGCGTTCCCGTTCGGCCCGTCTTCGCGGCGCCCTGAAGCTGGCAGAGCGGACAGGGTCCTGATGGGTGCCGCCGCGCGCAAGCTCGAGGCGATGCCGCGAACGGCACCTGCGACGCTGCCTCCGCGACGGCGACCTCAGCATCAGACCACGCCCGGACGCCGCCGGAGCGCCAATCGCCGGCCGGAGCGACGCCGGCTGGTCGGTCGTGGCGCCCATGTCGTTGGTCGCATCCCCGAATCGGCCGCGGTCAGGAAAATTTCGGGATCGAGAATCTGGATCGCCGTGATCGGCCTGCTGTTGATCGGGATCGTGGCGATCAACGTAATGACTGTCAGCTATGGCGCGATGGCAAGTCGCGTCGAGACGAATATCCAGACACTGGAGCGGCAGAACGCGATCCTCGGAAGCGCGAACACCCGGGCTCTCTCGATGCCGAGAGTCCGCAACGCCGCAACTGCCGCGGGCATGTCAGCGCCGGCCACCGACGAAATCAGGTACCGGGAATTCAGTCCCGAAGTCTTTGCGGCGGCAGCCCAGCGCCTGGCGGCCGAAGGGGCTGGCTGAGCGTTGGTTCGCCTCGAACGTCGTGTAGGCATCCTTTTCTTCATATCCCTGCTGCTGCTTTCCGGACTGCTGCTGCGGGCGGTCTGGCTCCAGGGCGTCGAAGGCTCCACGTTCGCGTCACAGGCGAGCAGTCAGCAGGAAGACACGATCACCGTCCCGGGGCTGCGCGGCTCGATCCTCGACCGCAACGGCAGGGAGCTGGTCGGTTCGGAACTCGGTGCCAGCATCTACGCGACCCCGTACCAGATCAAGGACGCTCCGAAGGAATCCTCCGCAGTGGCCAAGGCCCTTGACTCGGATCCGGCCGAGGTCCTCGAAGCGATCACCAGGCCCGGCGGCTTTTCCTACGTAGAGCGCAAGGTTGATCTGGTCAGGGCCGGACGGGTCGAAGAGCTCGGACTCGAAGGGGTCGGGCAGCACCCCGACACGCTGCGTACCCGCCCCCAGGGTGATCTCGCGGCGCAGGTAATCGGCGCGGTGAGCGCCGAAGGCAAGGGCCTGACCGGCATCGAAGCTGCGGAAGACGACGTACTGCGCGGCCGGGACGGGGAGGAGCACCTGGTCAAGGACGCCCTCGGCGAAGCGATCGAGATGGAGACGATCCGTGACCCGCGCGACGGCAAGCCGGTCCAGCTGACGATCGACGCCGCGATTCAGGACAGTGCCGAGCGGGCGCTGGCGAAAGTCGCGGAAACCCACGATCCGGTCAACGCTTCGGCGATCGTGATGGACGCGAAGAGCTCCGAGGTGCTGGCGATGGCCAACTGGCCGCCGGTCGACCTGGACAACCTCGACACGGCCGGCGCGGAGGACCTCCTGAACGTTGGCACCTCGTACAACTACGAACCGGGCTCCACGTTCAAGGCCTTTACCGTCGCTTCGGCGCTGGAGTCCGGCACGGTCACTCCGGAGAGCACTTTCACGCTGGCCCCTTCCCTGCAGATCTACGACAGGGTGATCGAGGAGTCTCACCCGCGCGGAACGGTCAGTCTCGATGTAGGTGGCATCCTCGCTCAGTCTTCGAACGTCGGCTCGGTGACGATCGGCCTGCAGATGGGCGGCGAGAAGTTCAGCAAGTGGATCAACCGCTTCGGCTTCGGCCGGCCGACCGGTATCGAGTACCCCGGCGAAGAGGGCGGCATCGTGATCCCCTACGAGGACTACTCCGGTTCGACCATGGGCAACCTTCCGATCGGCCAGGGCCTGGCCGTGACGCCGATCCAGATGGTGGCCGGATTCGGGGCTCTCGCCAATGACGGAATTCTCAGGCAACCGCATCTGATCAAGTCGGTCGGTGGCCGTGCTCCCCGCCAGAAGCCCGGGCGGCAGGTCGTATCACCCGAAGTCGCAGCCGAGGTCAGGCAGATGCTGAAGGGTGTCCTCGCCCCCGGGGGCACCGCTCCCGAAGTGGAGG
The DNA here is from genome assembly GCA_963709375.1 of uncultured Solirubrobacterales bacterium. Taxonomy (GTDB): domain Bacteria; phylum Actinomycetota; class Thermoleophilia; order Solirubrobacterales; family 70-9; genus 67-14. Next base: position 171,133 of record CAVPWA010000007.1, on the reverse strand, counting down.
TACCTGGCTATACGCTGGCCGGCAAGACGGGCACGGCGGAGATCGCAACCGAGAACGGCTACTCCGACAGCAGGTTCGTCGCTTCGTTCATCGGCATGGCACCGGCCGATGATCCCCGGGTGGTGGTTTCGGTGATGGTGAGCGAACCGAAGAACGGCTACTACGGCGGTGTGGTCGCTGCACCGGCCTTCGGTGACATCGCCTCCTTCACCCTCCCTTACCTCGGCGTGCCCACCGAGTAGGCACCTACAATCAATCGCATGCGGCTGGACCAAATCGTCGAAGGCGTCGTGTCGGCCGAAATAGCCGGCGATCCGGGGCTTGAGGTTTCCGGTCTGGCCTACGACAGCCGCAATGTGGTCGAAGGCGGACTCTTCTTCTGCGTGACCGGGATGGAGAGCGACGGTCACGACTTCGCCGCTGCCGCAGTCGAGTCAGGGGCCAAAGCCCTGGTTTGCGAGCGTCCGACCGGACTCGGTGTCACCGAGGTGCTGGTCGACGAGACGCGAAGCGCGATGCCGCCCATCGCCGCAGCCTTCTACGGCAACCCGACCAGAGACCTGAAAGTGGCCGGCATCACCGGGACTAACGGCAAGACCACCACGGCCTTCCTGCTGCACGACATCCTTGAGGGAGCGGGCGTCCATTGCGGGCTGGTGGGCACGGTCAGGCAGCTGGTCGGCGGGTCCGAGGAGCCGGTCGTACGAACAACGCCGGAGTCGGTTGACCTCCAGTCGACGTTCCGCCGAATGGAAGCGGCGGGCGACGAAGCCTGCGTCTTCGAGGCCTCCTCTCACGCCCTGGCCCTGGGCCGCTGCGACGCGATCGACTTCGATCTCGCGATTTTCACGAACCTGACTCAGGACCACCTCGATTTTCACGCCGACATGGAGGACTATTTCGCAGCCAAGCGCCTGCTCTTCGAGGCCGGCCCGGGGGCTTCGGTCGTGAACATCGATGATGCTTATGGGCAGCGACTGGCGCTCGAATTCGACGTGATCACCTATTCGGCCGAGGGTTCCGCCGCCGACTACTCGGCCTCCGACATCTTCTTCGATGCCTCCGGGGCGGGTTTCTCGGTCGAATCCGAACACGGGGTCATGTCCGTTCGTACCGGGCTTCCCGGGCGTTTCAACGTCGCCAACGCACTGGCTGCGCTTGCCGGGGCGATCGCGCTGGGCGTGGAACCATCTGATGCCGTCGCCGGCCTGTCCGATGCGGGAAGGGTTCCCGGGCGATTCGAGCCGATTGACGCCGGCCAGCCTTTCTCCGTACTGGTCGACTACGCGCATACGCCCGATTCGGTCGAGAACGTGCTTCGCGCCGCGAGGGACATAACTTCCGGCCGCCTGATCGTCGTTGTCGGTGCCGGCGGGGACCGGGATCGCGCCAAGCGGCCCCTGATGGGCAGGGCGGGGTCCGAACTGGCCGACCACACGGTCGTGACCTCGGACAACCCGCGGTCCGAGGAGCCCGGGGCGATCATCGAGGATGTACTCGAAGGCATCACGGACCGCGAAGAGGTGACGGTGGAGGTCGATAGAAGCGAGGCGATCCGGCTGGCTGTGGGTATGGCAGAGCCCGGCGATACGGTGGTTATCGCCGGCAAAGGCCACGAGCAGGGACAGGAGTTCAAGGACGGCCACAAGATCGATTTCGACGACCGGGAAGTTGCCCGCACGCATCTGCTTGAACTCGCCGGCGGTGCCACTTGATCGGACTCGAACCTGATCGGATCGCGGCCGCCATGGGGGCCGAAGTCGTCGCGCGAGGCGTATCGGACGGGCCGGTCGCCGCCTCGATTGATTCCCGCGAAATCACTGGTGGTGAGCTGTTTTTCGGCCTCGTCGGTGAGAACGACGACGGTGGAAGATTCGCCCCCGGCGCTCTCGAGCGGGGCGCATGGGGTGTCGTGGTCGGGCCCGCCGCACTCGATTCGCTGGCGGATGCCGGCGGTTGGGTCTTTGTGGCCGAGGACCCACTGGCTGCGATGCAGTCGCTGGCCACGGCCTGGCGACGGGAGGTCGGTGCGACGGTGGTCGGCATCACCGGGTCGGTCGGCAAGACCTCGGTCAAGGACATCACCAGGGCACTGCTGCCCGGCGGCGTCCACGCTTCGATGGAGAACTACAACACCGAGATCGGTTTGCCTCTGACCGTCCTTTCCGCGCCCGCGGAATGCGACTTCATGGTGCTGGAAATGGCCATGCGTGGTTCCGGCCAGATTGCCGAACTGGCAAGAATCGCCGAGCCCGACATCGGTGCCATCACCGTGGTCGGTCCCGTCCACCTGGAACTGCTCGGCTCGATCGAGGCGATCGCCGCGGCCAAAGCGGAACTGATCGAAGGCCTGCGAAAGGGCAGCCCGGTGGTCGTGCCGGTGGATGGCGGCTACCTCGAGCCTCATCTGGAAGGGGTGTCGAACCAGGTGCGCTTCGGTCCCGGCGGCGCGGTCTACACCGAATCCGTGGAGCGCCACGGAGGCCGGACCCGTGCCACTGTCGTCACCCCGTCCGGTTCGGCCGAGTTCGTGTTTCCTTTTACCGAAGAGCACAACCTCACGAACGCGCTCGCCGCTGTTGCGATCGGGGTCTCGGCCGGCGTCTCACCGGATGAGATGGCCTCAAGGGCCGGATCTGTGTCCTTTTCGAAGCTGAGGGGTGAGCACTTCAACCTGGCCGACGGCACGCTGGTGGTGAACGACAGCTACAACGCCAACCCCGTTTCGATGGACGCGGCCCTCAGGTACCTGTCCGGGATCGAGCGTAGCCCCCGGGTCGCGGTTCTCGGCCTGATGGCAGAGCTCGGACCCGAAGCCCCCGGTTTTCATCGTGAGGTCGGGCTGCTCGCCAGGGATCTAGACATCGACCTGCTGGTCGGAGTCGGGCCGATGGCCGCCGCCTACGAACCCGACGAGCTGGTCAGCGACCCCGCTGCCGCGGTGGACCTGCTTCAGGGACGGCTGGGTCCGGGCTCTGTCGTGCTCGTCAAGGGCTCCCGGTCAGCAGGCCTGGAAGCCGTGGCCGACGGGCTTCGTTGCCCCGCCACGAAGCCGGGTGGAGGTATCTGATGGGCGAGATCGTGCTCGGCTCCATGGCATCGATGCTGATCTGTCTCTTCCTGTCACCGCGCTTCATCACATTCCTGCGGAGGCGCGAATTCGGTCAGAACATCCGCGAGGAGGGACCGTCGGGGCACCAGACCAAGGCCGGCACACCGACCATGGGCGGCCTGATCATCTTCACTGCGGTCCTGGTGCCGTTCCTGGTGCTCTCCGATCACAGCTTCGCGGCGATGACCGTCTTCTTCGTGGCGCTCGGCTGTGCCGGTCTCGGCTTCGCGGACGACTTCATCAAGATCGTCAAGCGCCGCTCACTCGGCCTTTCGGCCAGGTACAAGCTGCTCGGGCAGGTGTTGCTCGCCCTGGTGCTCTGGTGGGTTGCGCGCCACGAGGTGGGCCTCGAGCCGGTGATCCTGATCCGCGGCCTTGACATGAGCCTCGAAATCGGGCCGGTCGGCTACTTCGTGCTCGTATTTCTGGTTATCGCCGGGGCCACCAACGGGGTCAACCTGACAGACGGGCTTGACGGTCTCGCTGCCGGTTCCAGCGCGATCGTCCTGCTCACGTATACGGCGATCTGCTTCATCACGGTCGGCCAGCAGGATCTGGCCCTGCTGGCCGTCTGTCTGGTTGGTGCCTGCGTGGGCTTCCTCTGGTTCAACGCCTTTCCGGCCTCGATCTTCATGGGGGATACCGGCTCGCTCGGGCTGGGAGGGGCGATCGGCGCCCTGGCGGTGATGACCCAGACCGAGATCCTTCTGATCGTGATCGGCGGCATCTTCGTAATCGAGGCGCTATCGGTGCTGGTCCAGGTGTTCAGCTTCAAGACCTTCGGGCGTCGGGTCCTGCTGATGGCGCCGCTTCACCATCACTTCGAGATGATGGCCTGGTCCGAAACCAAGATAATGCTGCGTTTCTGGATCATCGCCGCGGTCTGTTCCGGGCTCGGTTTCGCGATTTACCAGCAGTCGATCGGCGGTTGACCGAAAACCGCATGAGGTAAAGGAATACCGCCGCCCGCGTTGAAGGACGGGAGGTGGAATACGTCCACTCATCCAGGGCCCGCCCGCCACTTCCCCCCGGACCCTTTCTGGTTGTCGGGCTGGCCCGCTCAGGCATAGCGGTCGCCAGAGCGCTCAAGGGGCGTGGCGAAGAGGTCATCGGGGTCGATGCGGGGCGACCGGAGGGTCTGGGCGATCTCGACCTCGCCGGAGTCGCCTATGAGACCGGCACGGACGGAATCGACTCACTCGCCGGCGTTGCAACGGTGGTCAAGAGTCCTGGCGTGCCGAAGGAGGCCGGGGTCGTCGTCGAGGCCCGCCGCCTCGGCATCCCGGTCGTCGGCGAACTCGAAATCGGGTGGCGGATGATAGATGCGGCATTCGTCGGGATCACCGGAACCAACGGCAAGACCACGACGACCGAACTGCTCGCGCACGTGCTGCGCACCGCCGGTCGCCCGGTCCACGCTGTCGGAAACATCGGCAGTCCGCTCTCGGCCCTCGTCGAGGAGCCCGTGACTGCCGATGCCACGGTGGTCTGCGAATGCTCGAGCTTCCAGCTGGAGGACATCGACTGCTTCGGGCCGGAATGTGCCGTATACCTCAACCTGGCACCCGATCACCTCGACCGTCACGGGACGATCGAGGAGTACGGGCGAATCAAGCAGCGCATCTTCATCAATCAGGTCGAGGGTGACGTAGCGGTTCTGAACGAGGCCGATCGGGCGATTGCCGGACTCGATCCACCGGGCCGGGCTTCGGTGGTGCGCTTCCTTCCCGTCGGCGAGTCTCAGGGCCCGGTTGACATCACGAACGAAGACGGTGTGATTTCCGTAGACGGCCGGTCGCTGCTGGCTACATCGGACCTGAAGCTGATCGGACTCCACAACGTCGCCAACGCGATGGCGGCAGCGGCGGCTGCCCTGAGCCTGGGTCTGTCGCGGGAAGTGGTGGCCGAGGGGCTGCGCAGCTTCACCGGAGTCGCGCACCGCCTCGAACCGGTGGCCGAAGTCAACGGTGTGCGCTTCGTCAACGACTCGAAGGCGACCAACGTCGAGGCGACGGTAACCGCGCTTGCCTCTTTCGAGTCGGGGGTCAGGTTGATCCTCGGAGGCAGCAGCAAAGGCGAATCCTTCGCGCCGCTGGTTGACGCCGTCCGGGCCTCGTGCGCCGGCGTCTACCTGATTGGGGAGTCCGCAGAAGAGATCCGCCAGGCCTTCGCCGAGTCCGGAACGGGACAGATCCCGGTCGAGGTCCAGGGCAACCTGGAGGAAGCCGTCTCGAGGGCCTGGGACGAATCCCGTGCCGGCGAAACAGTGCTGCTCTCTCCCGCCTGTGCCAGCTTTGATCAGTTCAGGGACTATGAGGACCGCGGCGACCGTTTCCGCAGGTTGGTAGGCACGATCGATGTCGGCTGACCGGAGCCGAAAGAGCAGGAAGGCCTCCGGGCCGGACCGGTCCGGCAAGTCGAAGCCCCGCCGGGGCGGAGCCTCTGCCACCGTGGGAATCCAGGCCCCGGTCGAGTACAACCTGCTGCTCACCGCGACCCTGATCCTGTTGGCCTTCGGCGCGGTAATGGTCTTCTCTGCCAGCTCGACTTCGGCGATCCTCAACGACGGTGGGCTTGCGGGAAGCGCCTATTACCTCCAGCGGACCCTGATCGCGATCCTGATCGGGCTGATCCTGATGATGCTCGTCATGCGCATGAGCCTCGCGCGCGTCAGGGCCGCGATACCTCTGACCATCAGGATCGTGCTGGTTGCCCTTGTCGCCGTACTGGTGGCCGGCACTGCGGTAAACGGGACCAAAGGCTGGTTCATGCTCGGCCCGGTCCAGTTCCAGCCCGCTGAATTCCTCAAGCTGGGGTTGGTGCTCTACGGTGCCCACCTCTTCGCCGGCCGGCCGGACCGGCTGCGGTCGGTCAAGGACATGGCGCCGTTCCTGATGATGACCGCCGTGGCATGCGGCCTGGTCATGCTCCAGCCAGACATGGGTACGGCGATGGTTGCCGTCTTCGCGGCGGGGATCACGCTGTTCGCGGCTGGCGCGAGGCCACGCGATCTGGTGCTGCTCGGCGGTGGCCTCGCTTTCGCCGCAACTGCGCTGGCGATCGCCGCTCCCTACAGGCGCCAGCGGCTACTGACTTTCCTCGACCCCTCGAGCGACGTCTCCGGCGCGGGCTTTCAGTCGCTCCAGGCGAAGATCGCGATCGGCTCCGGTGGCCTCGACGGCGTCGGCATAGGCAACGGTGTGCAGAAAGCTTTCTACCTGCCCGAGGCCCATACGGACATGATTTCGGCGGTCATCGGGGAGGAGTTCGGCTTCGTCGGGATTCTCCTGCTGGTCGCCGTCTACGGCCTGATCGGCTACGCGGGGTTTCGCATAGCCAAAGCTGCCAGGGACGACTTCGGGCGCATCCTCGCTTCGGGGCTGACCGGGCTGATCCTGGTCCAGGCCACACTCAACCTGTATGCGGTGATGGGGCTGGCACCACTGACCGGTGTGCCCCTGCCGCTGGTTTCCTACGGGAACAACAGCCTGATCATGAGCCTGGTGGCCATCGGCCTGATCCTCAACGTCGCACGAGGCGGAGAGGCCGCGACGTTGAGTCGGGCCCCTGCCCGCGGCAGGCGTGATCAGAGTGCCAGACTGAGGCTGGTTGAAGACGATCGCAGAGCGAAACCGACGAGAAGGACGGCCACGAGTGCCAAGGGTAGTCATGGCGGCGGGCGGCACGGCGGGGCACGTCGTGCCGGCCGTGGCGATCGCCGACGAGCTTCGAGATAGAGGGGCGGAGGTTTCGTTCATGGGTGCTCGAGGCCGCCTCGAGGCCGAGCTCGTGCCTGCCGCCGGCTATGAAATCGACCTGCTCAACCTGGCCGGAATCGATCGCCGCAACCCGGTCAAGGCCCTGCGTGCCATGGGCCTGGCAGCAGCGGCCCTGCCGGCCGCGCGCCGCCTGCTTGCCTCTCGCCGCGCCGACGTCGTGGTCGGTGGAGGCGGCTTTGTCGCGGGGCCTGCCGGCCTGGCCGCCCGTTCGAAGCGCATCCCGCTCGTTCTGACGGAGGCAGACCGCCACCTGGGCCTGGCCAACCGGCTTCTCGCCCGGAGCGCGCAGCGCGTCTGCCTGGCCTTTCCGATCGCCGGCCTCGACGGCGGGCGCTACCCGGTCACCGGCCGGGCGGTCGGCCGGGCTGTACTGGATGCCGACCCGGATGCGGCTCGTCGCCGATTCGGTTCCGACCCCGGGGCGAAGGTGCTGCTCGTGATGGGCGGCAGCCTCGGTGCGCGTTCGATCAACCTTGCCGCGGTCGAAGCCCTGGCCGAACGGGGCGGGCGGGACTTCGATGTGATTCATGTTTCCGGCAGCAGGGACTTCAGGCAGGTCAGGGATCGCCTGGCTGCAGCAGGGGACCCACCGGGCTACACGCTTCTCGAATACGAACCCGACCTCGGGGACTGTCTCGCGGCTTGCGATCTCGTCCTGGCCAGGTCCGGTGGCTCGGTTTTCGAACTGACCGCACGCGGCAGACCGGCGATCCTGGTTCCGTATCCGTATGCCACGGGAGATCACCAGACAGCCAACGCCTCCTGGATGACCGAAGCCGGCGCGGCGATATCGATCCCCGATGACGAGCTCGGTGCCGACCTGCTGATCGAGGAGGTCCGGTCGATTTTCGGGGACGAGCCGCGCCTGAGGGCCATGAGTGACGCGTCGGCCCTTCTGGCTCGGCCGGATGCTGCGATCGAGATTGCGGATGCGGTTCTCGCCGCTGCGGAAGGCAGGGAACAGTGAGCGCCGACTGGGGTGGCAGACGACTGCATTTCATCGGTATCGGTGGGGCCGGGATGAGTGGCCTGGCACTGGTCTGCCACCAACTCGGTGCTTCGGTGACAGGAAGCGACCGCAGTCGATCCTCCTATTTCGAAAGGGTCACGGATTCCGGCGTCGAGACAAGCGTCGGACACAGCGCCGACAACCTCCCCGAGGGTGCCGAGGTCGTGGTCTCGACGGCGATCTCTCCTGAGAATCCGGAACTCGCCACGGCACGCGAGCAGGGCCGGCGCATCCTGCACCGCTCCGACTTGCTGGCCGAACTCTGCTCGGCCAAGCGCACGATCGCGGTTGCGGGCACGCATGGCAAGACGACGACTACCGGCATGCTGATCTGGGCGATGCGAAGCCTCGGTCTCGATCCCGCTTTTTTCGTCGGGGGCGAGCTACCCGGGGTCGGTGCGGACGGCGATGCTGCCAACAGCGGCTGGGGATCCGGGGAGTGGGCGGTCGTCGAAGCCGACGAAAGCGACGGCAGCTTCCTGGTCCTCGATCCGGACGTGGCGATCGTCACCAACATCGAAATGGACCACCACGCCAGGTGGAGCGGTCTGGCGGAGCTGCGAGAGGCCTTTGCCAGTTTCGCCGCCAAAGCATCGGTGGTCGTGGAGCCGGACGGTCGTTCCGATGCTGAAGCAGGCACTGTTCCCACTCCGGCCACGAGCGGCAAGAGGACCACTTTCGGCCGGAACCACCCCGGCCCGGCCGACGTCCCGTTGCTGGTCCCGGGGCTCCACAACCTTCTGGACGCACGGGCCGCGATCGCCGCAATGGTGGCGATCGGTGTCGACTCAGGGGCTGCCGCGGGAGCTCTGTCCGACTTTCCGGGAGTCAAACGTCGTCTCGAGTTCAAGGGCGAGTCCGCCGGAGCCCGGATATACGACGACTATGCCCATCACCCGACCGAAGTCGAAGCCTCGCTCACCGCGCTGCGTGGTCTCGGGCCGAAAAAGCTGATCGCGGTATTCCAGCCACACCTCTACTCCCGGACGAAAGCCTTCAGCGAGGCGTTCGGCGGCGCTCTCGCGCTGGCCGACGAGGTCGTCGTGCTCGACATCTATCCGGCGAGAGAAGAGCCGGTGGGACCGTTCGAGGGAGTGAGCGGACTCGATGTGCTCAGGGCTGCGGCGGATCGGGGTTCGGCCACCCGGACCTGGTGGGCACCCGACCTCGAGGCAGCGGAGAGGGCCGTCCGCCGGCTGCTCGGTCCGGGCCGGATCGCGGTGACCGTCGGGGCCGGTGACATAACGAAGCTCTCCGACCGGCTGGTGGAGACCGATGACTCGAAGCCGTCGTATGCGGCCGGAGGTGACGATGGCTGAGCAAGGCCGTTCGGTCCGGCGCACGATGGAACTGGCAGGCGCGCGCGAGCGCCGCCGCCGCCGGCTCGTCATGACGCTGCTGGGCGTCGTGGTTTTCGCGCTGGCGCTCGGTGGGCTCTACTGGTTCGTGGTCCGCGACCTGCCGGTCTTCGAAATTCGCGACCTGGAGGTAAGCGGGTTGGATACGACTACTGCCGAAGGCAAGCAGGTGACCGAGGCGATCGAGGTGGCCGTCGGAGAGATGACCACCCTGCACATCAAGCAGGGCGTCCTGGACCAGGAGATGGCCCGCTTTCCGCGGGTCGAGTCGGCCACGGTCGAAGCCGGCTTCCCCAGCAGCGCCACGGTGACGGTTCGCCAGCGTGAGGACGGTTCGATTTTCGGCGAGGGTGCGGACGCGTTGCTGATCGCCTCGGACGGAACCGTTCTCGGTTCGGCGGGCGATCAAGTCGATTCGCTGCCAGTGATCGCCGAGGGCGAGCCGCCCGAGGGGCGTCGGCTGGAAGGCATCGCCCTCGACCAGGCGGTCGTGCTCGGGGCCGCTCCAACTGAGTTGCGCAGCTTCGTGGACCGCGGTGAGGTCACCGGTGACGGGGTGGAGGTGACGCTCTCCAACGGACTCGTCCTGCTGTTCGGCGAACCCGGCCAGGCGGCCAGAAAATGGAGAGCGGCGGCCTCGGTCATCGCCGATCCCGAACTTTCAGAGGTCGGTTATGTAGACCTGAGCGTTCCCCGGCGGCCGGCGGCAAGCGAGAGCAAACCGCGCAACTAGGGGTTTCGCACCCCCTCTGCCGGAAGCGGCCCGGGCGCGCAAAGCCCTCTCAGCTGCGCCCTCGAACCGGCACCGGCACCGGCTTCAGAGCGGCCGGGGAGGGCGGCAGACAGCACGGTTTCTGAGCCTCGACCACAACCTGAGGGTTGCCAAACCCTAAAGTAACCCTTGAGAAAGACCCGTTGCAGGATGTGCCCCGACGCGTTGACAGTCGGCGTTTTATGCCTTACTTTGAGCGGAATTTCCGATAACCGGCTGGTCCCGCGAACCCTGAAGCAGGACTGAAGGTCCGGACCGGAGACTCTTCAACTCAACTCTTTACCCAAGCTTCAGCGCTTCAACTCAATGACAGGCTTCAACTCAGGTAACACGATCGGGACGGGATGATGGAAAGCACGTACCTAGCGGTGATCAAGGTCGTCGGATGTGGCGGCGGAGGCACCAATGCAGTCAGCAGGATGGTCGATGCCGGTGTGCGCGGCGTCGAGTTCATCGCTGTAAATACCGATGCACAGGCCCTGCAGGCCTGCGATGCCGACATCAAGATTTCGATCGGCCAGGAACTGACCCGGGGACTCGGAGCCGGAGGCAGGCCCGAGGTCGGTGCCGGCGCAGCGGCTGAGACCCGCGACGAGATCAAGGAGGCGCTCAAGGGTGCCGACATGGTCTTCGTCACGGCCGGCGAGGGCGGCGGGACCGGCACCGGTTCCGCGCCCGTGATCGCCGAGATAGCCAAGGAAGAGATCGGCGCCCTGACGGTTGGAGCCGTGACCAAGCCCTTCGAATTCGAAGGCAAGAAGCGCATGCAGCAGGCGATGGAGGGCATCGAGAAGCTGCGCAATCACGTCGACACGCTGATCATCGTGCCCAACGAAAAGCTGCTGCATGCTGTCGAGCGCCGGACCAGCGTCCTCGACGCGTTCAAGATGGCCGACGACATCCTCCGCCAGGGAGTCCAGGGGATCACCGACCTGATCACCATTCCCGGCCTGATCAACCTCGACTTCGCGGACGTCCGCACAATCATGCGTGACGCCGGTTCAGCCCTGATGGGCGTCGGTGTCGGCCAGGGCGAGAACCGCGCCCTCGATGCCGCCAAGACGGCGATCACCTCGCCGCTGATCGAAGAGTCGATCAAGGGTGCCACCGGCATGCTGCTCAACATCACCGGACCCGAAGAGCTCGGGCTGTTCGAGGTGAACGAAGCGGCCCAGCTGATTCAGGAAGAGGCCGATCCGAACGCCAACATCATCTTCGGATCGGTGGTCGACCAGTCGCTCGTCGACGAGGTCAGGGTCACCGTCATCGCGACCGGCTTCGAGGGCTTCGAGCTGCTGGCCCGCTCGCCTCAGAGGGTCCGTCGCCGCTACGAGAGCCGCAAGCGCGTCTCGGCCGACGACACCGACCTGACGAGTCTCAGGGTCGGCGACAGTGACATCGAGGTCCCGCCCTTCCTTCGCGACTGACGCAAGGTGGCGACCGGCGCCCGGCAGGGCCCTGTCGGCGGGCGTCACCTGAACGGATAACCCGCCTGAACGGATAGCCCGCCCTCCCTGCCCGGGACGGTGGTCCCTTAAGCTTGCCTGGTGAGCGCTCCCGAAAAGCCGGACCGAAAGACTTCCCTTCACGACATCCACGTCGAGGCGGGGGCCAGGATGGTCGATTTTTCGGGTTGGCGGATGCCGGTCTACTACGACGGGATCCGTGAGGAGCACATCGCCGTCCGCACCCATGCCGGGATCTTCGACGTCTCCCACATGGGCCAGATCGAGGTCGAGGGGCCGGGCGCGTTGGCCTGCCTTCAGAGGCTGCTCAGCAACGACGTTTCGAAAGTCGAGGTCGGAGGTGCGCAGTATTCGCTGTTGCTGAACGAAGACGCCGGCGTGATCGACGACCTCTTCGCTTACCGACTGGGCGGCGACCGCTACCTGATCATCTCGAATGCCGGCAACCATGCTGTCGACCTCGTCCAGTTCGGCAAGGTCGCGCGTGACTTCGACGTGCATGTGCGTGATGCCAGCGACAACTACGCGATGCTCGCGGTCCAGGGTCCCCACGCCCGGCAGGTCCTCTCCTCACAGCTCCACGTCGAATTGCCACCACGGATGAAGGTGGCAACGATGCAGATCGGCCGACGCCCGGCGATCGTCTGCGGTACCGGCTACACGGGCGAGGACGGCGTCGAACTGCTGATCGACCCCGAGATCGCCCCGGCGATCTGGGCCGAACTGGTCGACGCCGGCATCGTGCCGTGCGGGCTCGGAGCCCGCGACACGCTGCGGCTCGAGGCCTGTTACCACCTGCATGGCAACGATCTCTCCGTCGCGACCGACCCGATCTCCGCCGGGCTGGGCTGGGCCTGTGTCGAATCGACCGGTTTCGTCGGATGCGACCGGGTTGCGGTCTTCAGGGCCAACGGCACCGACGAGGTGCTGGCTCCCTTCGCGATCGAGGGTGAAGGCATCCCGCGGCAGGGCAATTCCGTCCTCCTCGGCGATGAGACAGTCGGAGAGGTCAGCAGCGGTACTTTCTCGCCATCACTCGGGGCCGGTATCGGCATGGCCTTCATGAGGAGTGATCTGGCGTCCGCGGGCACCCTGCTCGAAGTGGACGTGCGAGGAAAGCGTCGGACGGCGCGCGTAAGCTCCAAGCCTCTTTACCCGAAGAACGATCAGGAGAACTGAATGTCCGAGCCCAGCTATCCAGACGACCTCCGCTACCACCCGGAGCACGACTGGGCACGTGTGGAAGGCGACGAGGCGACCCTCGGTATCACCTGGTACGCCCAGGACTCGCTGGGCGAGGTCGTCTTCTACGACGGCCCGGAAGTCGGCTCCGAGCTGAGCAAGGACCAGCCCTACGCCGAGGTTGAATCGGTGAAGGCTGTCTCCGACGTGATCGCACCGCTCTCGGGTGAAGTGATCGCCGTCAACGACAGCCTGGCCGACGCTCCCGAAGCTGTAAACGCAGACCCGTACGAGACCGGCTGGATGGTCAGGATCCGGTTGAGCGACCCGTCCGAGGCAGAGGCACTGATGGATTCCGCCACCTACGCAGCCTCACTGGAGTAGGGCCTTGGCCGGCTACACACCAGCCACACCGGACGATCAGGGCGCGATGCTGGACGCGATCGGAGTCGCTTCGATCGACGACCTTTTCGAGCAGATCCCCGACGGCGTCCGGATGGACCGCCCGCTGGAACTCGATGACGGTCTGAGCGAGCCCGAGGTATTCGCCCGCATGGCGCAACTGGCCGCTGCCAACCGCGACCCGGACGCCGAGCCGAGCTTCCTCGGGGCCGGCATGTACGACCACTACGTACCAGCGATTGTCGATGCGATCACCGGTCGCTCCGAGTTCCTTACGCCGTATACGCCCTACCAGCCCGAGGTTTCCCAGGGTGGGCTCCAGGTCATGTTCGAGTTTCAGACCGCGATGTCTGAGATCACGGGACTTCCGGTCTCGAACGCCGGCCTTTACGAAGGCCCGTCGGCGGCCGCGTCGGCCGCGTATCTCGCGATGGCCGCAACCGGCCGTAACGGGCTCGTCGCTTCACGAGGCCTCCATCCACATTCGCGTGAGACTCTCGCCACTCATGCGGTCGGATTCGGCGCCGAACTGACCGAGGTGGGCCTCAGGGACGGACTGACCGCCGCCGAAGAACTGGAGGCCGCCATCGGCGAGGATACGGCCGCTGTTTTCCTTCAGAACCCGAACTTCCTGGGTTCGGTCGAAGATATCGCCCGGCTTGGCGAATTCGCCTCCTCCAGGGGGGCACTGGTCGTGGTTGCGGTCGATCCGATGACCCTCGGGGTACTGCGGCCTCCGGGCGAGTGCGGCGCCGACATAGCTTTCGGCGAAGGCCAGCCTCTCGGCAACCGGCTCGATTTCGGCGGGCCCTCTTTCGGTTTCTTCTGTGCCCGGGAGGAGTACCTGCGCAAGATGCCCGGACGGATTGCCGGCCAGACCGAAGACGTGGACGGCAGGCGCGGCTTCGTGCTGGCGCTGCAGACGCGGGAGCAGCACATCCGCCGAGAAAAGGCGACCAGCAACATCTGCACCTCTCAGGCCCTGAACGCCCTTGCCGGGGTCATTCACCTCTCCTGGCTCGGCAAGCAGGGATTCGTCGAGCTGGGTGAGATGCTGGCCCGAAGGACGGACTTCGCCAGACGAAGGATCTCCGCGATCGACGGCTTCGAACTGCTCCACGATGCCCCCGTTGTGCGGGAGTTCGCCGTGCGATCCACCGGTCTGCCGGTCGAGCGCCTCCGGACCGGCGACGGATCCCGGCTCCAGGTCTACCCGCTCGGCCGCGACTATCCGGAATACGAGGACAGTTTCCTCGTCGCGCTGACCGAGCAGCGCGGGCTGCAGGACATCGAGTGGCTCTGTTCGACCCTCGAGGGCAACGTCGCCCGCCAGGGTCCGGCCGCGTCCGATTCGGGTACGTTCGGCGCAGCAGCCGGCACCGCTATGCGAAGGGCCGCCGAACCGGCCATGAGGCAGGCCTCATGAGTCCCGCGCCGGCCCTGACCGAGACACCCCAGCAGGCCGACCGGGCCGAAACGATTTACGAGAAGTCCGTGCCCGGCCGCCGGGCCGCGCAGCTTCCCCCCAGTGAGGTCGGGGAGACGGCGATCGAGGAACTGATTCCGGCCGGACTGCTGCGGGAGAAGCCGGCCGAGCTTCCCGAGGTCTCAGAGCCGGAGATCATCCGCCACTACAACCGGCTGTCGCGACGGAACTTCGACCTCGACACCGGCTTCTACCCTCTCGGCTCATGCACGATGAAGTACAACCCGCGGCTCAACGAGCGGGTGGCGGCCCTGCCCGGCAACGCCCGACTTCATCCGGCAACAGATCCCGAAGACGCCCAGGGCGCGCTGGAGCTGATGTACCTGCTTCAGGGCTCTCTGTCCGAAATCTGTGGTCTTCCTCATGTCAGCCTCCAGCCGTCAGCCGGCTCGCAGGGTGAGCTGGCCGGGCTGCTGCTGACCAGGGCCTATCACGCCGACCGGGGCCGCAATCCGCGCAAGGTACTGACCCCCGATACGGCTCACGGTACGAACCCGGCTTCGGTTTCGATGGCCGGGTACGAAGTGGTCAAGGTCGCCACCGACGACGCCGGCGGGGTTGACATCGCCGACCTGCGCTCGAAAGTGGACGAAGACGTCGCCTGCCTGATGCTCACCAATCCGAACACGCTCGGAGTGTTCGACCGCAACATCGCCGAGATTTCTGAACTGGTCCACGAGGTCGGCGGACTGCTCTACTACGACGGGGCCAACCTGAACGCGATCATGGGTCAGGCAAGGCCGGGCGACATGGGCTTCGACATCGTCCACGTGAACCTCCACAAGTCCTTCTCGCAGCCACATGGCGGCGGCGGACCCGGCGCCGGCCCGATCGCCGTCGCCGAGTGCGTAGAGCCGTACCTTCCCAGGCCGCAGGTCGTCAGGCTCGCGGTCGAAGGCGATTCGGCCACCTACGGACTCGACCACGATCGCCCGAAGTCGATCGGGAGGCTGCGTGGTTTTCAGGGCAACTTCGGGGTTTTCGTGCGTTCCTACGCCTACATCCTCAGCCTCGGTGGCGACGGTCTCTCGGATGCATCGAGGCTGGCCGTGCTGAACGCCAACTATCTCAAGCACAGGCTCTCCCAGGGCAAGGCGGGCGAGTACCTGCCCGTGGCCTATGACCGCCACTGCATGCATGAGTTCGTGCTCTCCGGAGCTCCGATGAAGAAGCAGCTGGGTATCAAGACCCTCGACCTGGCGAAGCGACTTCTGGACTTCGGCTTCCACCCGCCGACCGTCTACTTCCCGCTGCTGGTAGACGAGGCGCTGATGGTGGAGCCGGTGGAAACCGAGAGCCGGGACGTCCTCGATTCCTTCGCCGACGCGATCGAAAAGATCCTCGAAGAGGCCGAGCAGGACCCTTCGATCGCGACCGAAGCCCCGTATACGACGCCGGTCAGACGCCTGGACGAGGTCGGGGCGACCCGTCGGCCGGTGATCCGCCAGCCCGCCTGAGCAGTCGGAGCCACGTCGATGAAGATCTTCTCCGGAATACAGCCCACGGGACGAAAGCATCTCGGCAACTACATCGGAGCGATCCGTCAGTACGTCGAGGGGCAGGACCGGGCAGATCCGGCGGTCTTCTGCATTGTCGATCTCCACGCGATCACAGTCGCTTACGACCCGGGGGAACTACGCGAGCGGCTCTACGATACGACGGCAATCCTGCTCGCGTCGGGGCTGGATCCGGCCCGCTGCATCCTCTTCCGCCAGTCCGACGTTCACGAGCACACGGAACTCGCCTGGCTGCTCGGCGCGGTTTGCGCCCACGGTGACCTCAACCGAATGCATCAGTTCAAGGACAAGTCGGCCGCCCAGCGCGAACTGGTTTCGGCCGGCCTGTTCTCCTACCCGGTGCTGCAGGCGGCTGACGTGCTTGCCTACCGGGCCGACGAGGTCCCGGTCGGCGAAGACCAGCGCCAGCACATCGAGTTGATGAGGGAAATCGCCCGCCGCTTCAACGAGCGATTCGGCGAAACCCTGACCGTGCCCGATCACCGCATCCCCGAAATCGGCGCAAAGGTAATGGACCTGCAGGAGCCGGAACGCAAGATGTCCACCACGGTCGGTTCCGACAGTGGCCGTGTCTACGTGCTCGACGAAGAGAAGGCGATCAGCAAGAAGTTCGGCTCGGCCGTGACGGATTCCGGCCGCGAGATCCGTCGTGCCGAGGACAAGGCGGGCGTCACCAACATGATCGGCATCTACTCGATAGCGCGCGGTATCTCGCAGGAAGACGTCGAAGCCGAGTTCGAAGGCAAGGGCTACGGCGACTTCAAGAAATCGGTGGCTGAAGCCGTAGCCGACTTCCTCAGCCCGGTTCGTGAGGCCTACCCGGAGATTCGTGCCGATGAGGCCGAACTCGAGCGACTGCTGGCGGAAGGTGCCGGCCGTGCCCGCGGGATCGCCGCAGATACGCTGGCTGACGTTCGCGCCGCCATGGGAGTCGGCGTACCGCCGGGCAGTTAGGATCGGGCAATGTCGGGAGGCACGCTCATAGTCCGCCTCGCGGTCATCACCTTCGGCCTGATGATCCTCGCCGGAGCCCTGCTCGTATCGAGCGGAGAGTCGCGCGAGCCGGCCGTGTCGAGCACCCTTCTGCTGCTGCTTTGAAGGACCCGGTTCATCGCGACCGGTTCCGGCTCTAGGCTGTGGCTGTGGCTTCCCGGCTTGATCTGGACCTCGATCTGGACCTCGACGTCTTCGTCGGGCCCTTCGACCTGCTGCTGACGATCGTCCTTCGCGAGGAAGTCAGCCTGCTCGAAGTGGAGCTGGGCGAGGTAGTGGCGGCCTACGTGACCCGTCTCGAGGAGCAGGGGGAGATCGAGCTCGAGGTCGCGACCGAGTTCCTGGTCCTCGTTGCCGCGCTGCTTGAGTTGAAGTCACGCCTGATGCTGCCGGGGGCTGAAGAAGAGCTCTCCGAGATGGAGCCGGCCGAGGCGGTGGAGGAACTGGTCGCTCGAATGCTCGAGTACCGCCGCTACCGCGACGCCGGCCGCGAGCTCGCCGCCCACTTCGAGAGCCAGCGGGGCTTCATGTACCGGTCGGCCCCGCTGCCGCCGGACTTCAGGCGCCTTGCTCTCGATGCGGCCCAGGCGGTCTACGAACCCGACCAGTTGGCAGCAGCCCTCGGGGACCTTCTCCAGCCACCGGAGCGGCCCGATCTCTCCCACATCAAGAGCACGGTCTCACTCCAGCGCAGGCTTTCGGTCCTGCGCTCCGCCCTGACCCAGCTTTCGCGCTTTGACTTCGACGATCAGTTCGGGCAGGAGGACCGCCTGACCCAGGCCGTGACGATCTTTGCCCTGCTCGAGCTCTACAGCGCCGGCGAGGCGGTCTGGGAGCAGCAGGAAAACTGCGGACCGATCACCGTCAGACGGACTCCGAGCGCCATCGCAGCAGCTGCCGATGGTGAGGGCGACGCCTACGGAGCCGATGCGTGATGCAGGATCTCGCTGAAACGGTCAGGCAGGTCGAGGCGTTGCTCTTCCTCTCCTCTCATCCGGTCTCGGAAATCGACCTCGCTGAGGCATGCCAGGTGGATTCGGATCACATCGCCGACGCCGTCGCCCAGCTCGAAAAGGATCTCGAGCCCGGCAAGCGCGGGCTGCTGCTGCGGCGGGTTGCCGGCGGTTTGACACTTGCGACCGACCCCTCCACAGAAGCCGCGGCCCGGCGCCTGCTTGCCAAGCCACGGACCCCGCCGCTGACTCAGGCCCAGGCCGAGACGCTGGCCATCGTCGCCTATCTCCAGCCGGTGTCCCGGCCGGAGATCGCACGCATCCGCGGCGTCTCTTCGGAGTCGGCTGTCTCGAGTCTGAGTGAACGTGGGCTGATCGAAGAGTCCGGTCGATCCAGATTCGGCGCGATGATCTACCGCACGTCGGCCCTGTTCGAGAAGGTTTTCGGTCTCGAAGGTCTCGACGCCCTGCCGGATCCGACCCGTTTCGACCCGACCCCGGAAGACGAGCGCGACCTCCGTGAGCGTCTGCTGGCGGCCGGCGAGCAGCGCGCCGAGCCCTGATGCCGGAGTGGCGGCAAGGGTCGAGCGGGGATGATTCGGTCCGGCATGGCCCCTGCCCGCCACGCCGTCTTGACCCGGTGGGCTCGTCGGTCGCACACAGGCCGTAGGTTGCGAGCATGAGACTCGGCAAGTATCTGGCCCATTCGGGCGTTGCTTCGAGGAGGAAGGCCGAAACGATCATCGCGGCCGGCCGGGTGCGGGTCGGGGGCCAGACCGTCACCGATCCGGCCCACGCAGTCGAGATCGGCGATGACATCCGGGTGGACGGCCACGCAGTGGTGCCGGAGGGCCGGGAAGTATGGATGGTGAACAAGCCCGTGAATGTGATCTCGACCGCCGACGAGCCCGGCAAGCGAATGGCCGTGGTCGACCTGGTCGACAGCCCGGCGCGGCTCTATCCCGTCGGCAGGCTGGACGCCGATTCGACCGGCCTGATGCTGCTGAGCAATGACGGCGAGCTGGCAAACCGACTGACCCACCCGCGTTACGGAGTCGAGAAGACCTACCGGGTCGAGACGCGGAACGAAATCGGCGACGGAGAACTGGCCCGGCTGCGCGACGGGGTGGTACTCGAAGACGGCAGTACTTCTCCGGCCACGGTCCGCCGGATCGCGGCCGATGGTTTCGACATCACAATCGGCGAGGGTCGCAACCGTCAGGTACGGAGGATGGTCGAGGCGGTCGGCAACCGGGTCACCGGCCTCGAGCGGATCTCATTCGGTTCACTCCGCCTGGGACGCCTCGGTGTCGGCAAGGCGCGCCTGCTCGACGAGCCCGAGGTGGCGCGGCTCTGGGAAGATGGGGGAGATGGCTGAGCAGAGCAAGGTAGTGGCGCTGAGAGGCGCGGTTCAGGCCGACGAAAACTCGGCCGAATCGATCGTGGCCGCCACGGCCAAGCTGCTTCATGAGCTGATGGAGATGAACGAGCTCTCTCCGGACGAAATGATCAGCGCGATCTTCACTACGACACCCGATCTCGACGCCGAGTTCCCGGCGGTCGCGGCACGTGGAATCGGGCTCTCCGAAGTCCCGCTGATGTGTGCGCGTGAGATTCCCGTTCCCGGCGCCATGCCCCGGGTGATCCGGGTCATGGTTCACTGCAACATGCCTTCCGGGCAGCGTGTGCGACATGTCTACCTGGGCGAGACGCGCAGCCTGCGTACCGACCTCAACGCGGCCCAGTAGCTGCCGCAGCCGATCGAAGATGAGCCCAAGATTCAACGACAGACTGGCCTCCATACCCGGCTACACGCCAGGCGTACCGAAGGGGCAGACGGCCGCAGACGTAGCCGGATCAGACCTTGCGCAGCTCGCTTCGAACGAGTCGCCGCACCCGCCCCTGGATGAGGTCGTCAGCGCGATCGGCGAGGCCGCCTCCTCGATGAATCGTTACCCCGACCCCGACGCGACCGGGCTGAGGGAAAGGCTGGCCGAAGTACACGGGGTCGGCCCGGAGCAGATCGCCGTCTCCAACGGTTCCTGCGAGATCCTGCTCGCAGCCGCCGGCGCGATGCTGGAGCCCGGAGCAGCCGTGCTCTACTCGTGGCCCGCCTTCTCGATGTACCCGAACCTCGCGGCCATGTCGGCCAGCGATGAGATCAGGGTGCCCCTGGCTGACGGGGATGTGCACGACCTCGAAGCGATGCTTGAGGCGATCACGCCGGAAACCCGGCTGATACTGGTCTGCAACCCGAACAACCCGACCGCCACATACCTTCCGGCTGCGGCGATCGCGAGCTTCGTCGCCCGGGTACCGAAGGACATCACGGTGATCCTCGACGAGGCCTACATCGAGTTCCAGCTCATCGATGACCCGGCCGCATCGATCCGGTTGCTGGACCAGTACGACAACCTCGTCGTGCTGCGCACTTTCAGCAAGTCGCATTCGTTGGCCGGGCTCAGAGTTGGCTACTCCCTCAGCTCCCCCGATTTCCGGGCGGCGGTCGACGCCGTTCGTCAGCCCTTCAGCGTCAACGCGCTGGCACAGGCCGCGGCAACCGAAGCTCTCGCACACAGTGAAGCCATCGGTGAGCAGATAGCCGCTTCGATCGCCGAGCGTGATCGGGTCGAGGCCGGTTTCGCAAAGATCGGACTGGATACGGCAGAGACTGCTGCGAACTTTTCCTGGGTCTCGCTCGGTGAGCATGGACCGGAGATCGAGCAGCGTGTCGTCGAGGACCTTGCGGCGGACGGGATCGTGGTCCGACCCGGTCGGCTGCTCGGTGGACCGGGCAGGCTTCGGATCTCTTACGGAACCCGTGAGGAAAATGACCGGATGCTGACCGCTCTGGCCGATTCCGTCGAGCGAAATTCGTGACACCGGCACCGACACCTGATAGAAAACGGGAAGTGACCTGCTCGAAGCCACAGCCGCAGCGCCTGGAAAACAGGCTCGAGTCCCACCCCGCGGACTCCATCCGTGCTGCCGCTTCCTGGTCGTATCAGCGATTTATATAGGCGTCCGGTGACGCCGGCCTCGAGTCGGCGCCAAGACAGATTTCAGCCGCCGGGCGCCGTCCCCCGGGACCCTTTCGTGGTTCCACCGCACCGTCGCACCGGACGTGCGGAAAGTAGAGTCTTCGCAACTTAAGAAAGGCATTCAAAGCAGATGATGATCGTGATGAAAGAAGGGGCGACCAAGGAGGAGATCGCCCATGTAGTGGAGAGGGTCGAACAGGTGGGCTGTACGGCGCACATCTCCGAGGGAGAACTGCTTACCGTTATCGGCGCAATCGGCGACCGGGACAAGGACCAGCAGCTTTCGCTCGAAGGCACTCCCGGGGTCGACCACATCGTGCCGATCGCCAAGCCCTACAAGCTGGCCTCCCGCCAGCTGAAGGACGGTGCGGACTCGGTTCTCGAGATCGGCGGTCGCAAGGTGGGCGGAACCAACTTCGCACTGATGGCCGGACCGTGCACGGTTGAGAACCGCGACCAGATGCTGGCTTCGGCCGATGCAGTGGCCGCCGCGGGGGCAACCATGCTGCGCGGTGGGGCTTACAAGCCGCGAACTTCCCCATACAGCTTCCAGGGACTGGGCCGGGAGGGCCTGCGTCTGCTGGCCGAGGCCAAGGAGAAGACCGGCCTGCCGATCATCACCGAGCTGCTCGACCTGCGTGACCTCGACGACGTGCTCGGCGTGGCCGACGTGATCCAGATCGGGGCACGCAACATGCAGAACTACTCGCTTCTGGCGGAGGTCGGCAAGTCCGGTCGCCCGGCCCTGCTCAAGCGCGGCCTCTCTGCCACGGTCGAGGAGCTCCTGATGGCTTCGGAGTACATCCTCAAAGAAGGCAACGAGAACGTGATGCTCTGCGAGCGCGGAATCCGGACCTACGAGACGGCCTATCGCTTCACCCTCGACCTGCTCGCCGTGCCGGCGCTGAAGGAGCAGACCCACCTGCCGGTAATCGTCGATCCGAGCCACGCGCCGGGCCGTCGGGACTGGGTCGAGTCGATGTCGCTCGCAGCCGTCGCAGCCGGGGCCGACGGCATCATCGTCGAAGTCCACAACGACCCGGACAAAGCGATCTGCGACGCAGCCCAGCAGGTTCCGACCTCGGATTTCCAGGATCTGACAACGAAGATCGAGTCGATCGCGGGTGTGGTTGGCAAGACGGTTTCGCGGGCCTGAGGTGATTCGCCTCGCCATCCTTGGCGTGGGTCTGATCGGCGGCTCGATCGGCATGGCTGCGCGTGAGCGCGGTCTGGCCGAGGTGACCGGATACGTGCGAAACCCCGAGCGGGCCGCAGAATGCGTCGAACTCGGAGCCGCCGATCGAATGGCCTCGACGATCGAGGAGGCGGTCGAGGGAGCCGATGTCGTGGTCTGTTGCGCTTCGGTGGCTTCGATGGCCAGGATGGTCAGGCAGGCACTCGATTCAGCCGGCGAGGATTGCGTCGTAACCGACGTCGGGTCGACCAAGCAGGAACTGGTCGAGGCCCTGGCGGAAGACCAGCGCTTCATCGGTGGTCATCCGCTGGCGGGGGCAGAAACGGCCGGCGTGGTCAACGCGCGTCCGGACCTCTACGAAGGGGCGCGCTGGTACCTGACTCCGACCGAGAACTCCTCCGGTGTGCTCTACGACCGGATTCAGAAGCTCATAAAGGGCCTCGGCGCGCGGCCGATGGCGATTGAGGCGGCAGAACACGATCAGGCGATGGCCGTGGTCAGCCACCTGCCGCATGTATTCGCCAACCAGCTCGCGGTGCAGGGCCGACCCGGAACCGAGCGCCTCGGCGCCCTGGCGCCCAGCTTGCGCGACGCGACCCGGGTGGCCGGAGCCAACCCATCGATCTGGGGTGAGATCTTCAGTACGAATCAAGCCGCGGTGGTCGAGGCGATCGATACCGCGATCGTCGGCCTGAGCCAGGCGCGGGACCTGATCGCGACGTCTGACTCCCAAAGAATTTCCAAGTGGCAGGCAGAAGTCGCGACCGAACGGGCCGGGCTCTCGAAAACCGAGAGCGAAGCCGGAGCCACGCACGAGTTGCGTGTTCTCGTGCCCAACCGACCCGGGATCCTGGCTGAACTCGCCCTGGCACTCGGCAAGGCCGGGGTCAACATCACCGACATGTCTCTGGACCCGGCGCCCGACATGAGTTCCGGGGCTATCTCGATCTGGGTTGCGGGCGAAGACGAGGCGGCGAAGGCCGACAAATGCCTGGCCGGACTGGGCCACGCGGTGAGCCCGGTGAACGAGGTCTGAGATGGGCCATGAGCCTCTCAACGGAACCTCGCAGCCCCGGAGGTTCGAGCCCTCGGGCCCGCTTACCGGCTCGCTGACGCCGCCAGCCGACAAGTCGATCTCACACCGTGCCGCGATCATCGGCGCGATCGCCGACGGCCCAACCCGGGTCACGAATTTCCTCGATTCGGACGACACCCGATCGACCCTGAGTGCTGTCGCAAACCTGGGCGCGATGGTCAATCCCGAGCCGCGCGACTACATGCCGGACGAGTTCACCATCGAAGGGGTGGGACCCGGAGGACCGCGCAGTCTCGGCCGGATCGACGTAGGCAATGCCGGCACGCTGATGAGGCTGCTGCCGGGCTGGATCGCCGGCTACGACGGTGGTCTCTGGCGAATGGACGGCGACGCTTCGATCCGCCGGCGTCCGGTGGACCGCATTGCGGACCCTTTGCGACTGATGGGCGCCGAGATCGAAGTCACTGACGGCCGTTTCCCGCCGATCCGGATTGACGGACGCAGGCTTCATGGCGTCGAGTACGAACTGCCGGTGGCAAGCGCCCAGGTCAAGTCCTGCCTGCTTCTGGCCGGACTCAGAGCCGACGGCCCGACGACGGTGATCGAGCCACTGGCCACCCGCGATCACACTGAGGTCATGTTGGAGGCGGCCGGAGCGGAGATCAAGCGTGAAAAGGGGCGGGTGACGATCTGGCCGAGTCCGAACCTGAGGCTGGACGAAGTCGAAGTGCCGGCGGACATCTCCTCGGCGGCGTTCTTTCTCGTGGCCGGCTCGATCGTGCCGGGGTCGCAGATCGTGCTCGAAAAGATCGGCATCAACCCGACGCGCACCGGAATCCTGAGCATTCTCGAGCGAATGGGTGCCAGGATCGAGGTAGAGCCTCAGAGCTCCGCGAGAGGCGACGGCGGGGGTGAGCCGATCGGCCGTCTGACCGTGCGGTCGGCTGATCTCAGGGGCACCCGGATCGAGGGCGGGGAGGTCCCGCTGGCAATCGATGAACTGCCGCTGGTCGCACTGGCTGCCTGTTTCGCCGAGGGCGACACGGTCATCGCCGATGCCGAGGAACTGAAGCGAAAGGAGTCCGATCGGATCGCCGTCGTGGTCGATGCGCTGAAGGGTCTCGGGGCAGAGATCGAAGCGACCGCAGACGGAATGGTGATTGCGGGGGGCGGCGGGCTACAAGGGGGGAGAGTCAACTCCCACGGCGACCACCGCATCGCGATGCTCGGCGCGGTAGCCGGCATCGCCAGTGACGAAGGCGTGGAGGTGCTCGACATGGAAGCCGCCTCGGTCAGCTACCCCGGCTTCGCCGCCGATCTGGACCGGATCAGCTGACCTGGGAGCCCTGGTCGCCTGCTTCGATCTGCTCGCCGACCCAGTCGTCGAGCATCTGCCAGCGGTCGAAGAGCCATTCGGTGCGGGCCTTGTCGCCCGAAGGCAGGTCCGAGGCGGGGTAGCGCCAGAAGCGGATCTGGACCGTCTTGCCGACCAGGACGCCCGCGCGGATATCGGCGACGGTCCGGACTCCGTCGAAGCCGTAGTGGGCGCAGAAGACGATGTCGGTGCCGGCCGCCGCTTCGTCAATCAGGGCCAGTGGACCACCCAGGCGCGGCGGCAGAAGGTGGTTGAGACGGTCTGCCAGCGGTGCGATCTCGGGCTGGCGCTCGGCGATTATCTCCTGGGCGCGCGCGATCTTCTTCGCAGTCGGCCGGGTGCCCTCGGGGTAGATCGCGAGGACTTCCCCGGGGCTCATCCCGTGAGTCAGGCGTCGCAGCGCGGCGATCTCGGTGTCGGGGTCGGGTGAGCCGCGCTTGATGAAAACGGTCGGAATCCAGCGTCCGCCGATGTCGATTGCCGGCAGCGCGCGGATTTCCTGCTTGATCACGTAGCGCACTCCGATTCCGTAGCGGTGGCCGATGAAGACGTCACCGATCAGGTTGTCGAGGATGCTCGCGTGACGCAGCATCAGGATGAAAGGGCCCTTTTCGGTCAGCTCGAGGCCTTCGATGTCGAACTCCATCCCGAACAGGACGCGTACCGCCCCCAGGTGGTTGCGGGCCCAGCGGATCCGCAATGCGTAGATCCACCGTCGACGCCGGATCGAGCCCGAACCGAACGGTCCACCGGTCAGGACGTAGATCACCGGCAGCTTGATCAAGGCTTCGATTTCTCCGAAAAGGAAGATCCAGAGCCCCGGCAGCAGCCTGACGTAGACCCATGGTTTGCGCCGCCGGAGCCACATGGTCAGGTCGACCAGGGCGGCGACCAGCATGATCAGCGGTGAGAGCACCGTCATCAGGACAAAGGCCAGCAGCTCGGCCGAGATACCCAGAATGCGTCGTCCGATGCGGTTGAGGAACGGACCCTTATCGGGAAAAAGGGGACCGGGACCCGGGGTCTGAACACGCATCGGACGATCGTATTCGGCAGGGGCCGCTGCGGGCATCCTGCCGGAGCCACGATTACCCGTAGCATGCGCAATCCGATGAACGACCGGTCTGAAAATTGGTAGTCGCGATTGACGGGCCGGCAGGCGCCGGCAAGTCGAGCGTCGCCCGCGAAGTCGCCGAGCGGCTGGGCTTCACTTACCTGGATTCCGGGGCCATGTACCGATGCGTCGCCCTGACCTGCCTGGAGTGGGGAGCCAGCCCCGGGCAATCCGGTGAAGCGACGTCGACGGCCGAATCGATCGAGATCTCTTTCGAAGACGGCGATGTGCTGATCGACGGTGTTCCGGTCAGCGAAGAGATCCGCACGCCCGAGGTCAGCGAAGCCGCCTCGCAGGTGGCCGTCCATCCCGGAGTAAGGCAGGCGATGGTCACCGAGCAGCGCCGGATGATCGAGGCCGGCAGGTACGTCACTGAAGGGCGGGACATCGGCACGGTGGTCAGCCCCGACTCGCCGCTGAAGATCTTCCTCACCGCTTCCCCGGAGGTCCGGGCCGAGCGCCGGGCGGCCCAGGCCGGAGGCGATGCCGCCGAGATCCTCGAAGCACAGAACGAGAGAGACCGTCGGGACAGCGAGCGGGAGCACGGTGCGCTGAAGCGGGCCGACGACGCGATCGAGATCGACACCACCGATCTGGCGATCGATCAGGTCGTCGCCCGCATCGCCGATCTCGCGGCCGAGCGCGGTCTGGTCTGATTTTGGCGTCGGTTCCCACAGTTGCCGTCGTCGGCTTTCCCAACGTGGGCAAGAGCACGCTCGTCAACCGGCTTGCGGGCGGCCGCGAAGCCGTGGTCCACAGCGAGGCCGGGGTCACCCGGGATCGCAAGCGGGTGCGATGCGAATGGAACGGCCGTGAGTTCGACCTGCTCGACACCGGGGGCATCGACCTGGAAGACGCCTCGGAGATGGCCGCCGATATCCAGCGCCAGGCCCGGCTCGGCATGGAGGAAGCAGACGCGATAGTCCTCGTGACCGACGGCAAGTCGGGGCTGCGATCGGGGGACACCGACATGGCCAGGCAGCTGCGCAGCTCACCGGTGCCGGTGGTGGTCGCGGTCAACAAGTCCGACCGTGCCGTCGATCAGTACGGCGCGGCCGAGTTTCACGCACTCGGTCTCGGCGAGCCTTTCGCGGTCTCGGCCACCCACGGCATGGGCACGGGGGACCTGCTCGATCGCATCGTCGGGGAACTCGGCGACAGGCCTCCGCGAATCGCTGACGACGGCAGCGTTCGGGTGGCGGTGATCGGCAGGCCCAACGTCGGCAAGTCGTCGCTGGTCAACCGGATGCTGGGGGACGACCGGGTGATCGTCTCGGAGGTCGCCGGAACGACCCGCGACGCTATTGACACCGAGGTCGAGGTCGACGGGCGACGCATCGTGCTCGTGGATACCGCCGGACTGCGCCGCAAGTCGAAGGTGGCCGGCACGGTGGATCACTACGCGCAGCTCCGCTCGGAACGGGCGATCGAGCGGGCCGACGTGGCGATCGTCGTCTGCGACGCGTCCGAGGGCGTGCGTTCCGAAGACCTCAAAGTAGGCGAGATCGCCATGAAGGCTGGATGCGCGACGCTGATGGTGATGAACAAGTGGGACATCACCGACTCCGACATCGACGATACTCGGGCCCGGGTCGCCCGCAAGATGAGACTGAGGCCCGATGTCGTCACCGCCTCGGCCAAGAGCGGCCGAAACGTGGCCGGGCTGCTCTCACGGGCGGCCGAACTTGCCGATCGCGCCGCCCAGCGTATTGCGACGCCCGCGTTGAACCGTTTCGTCGCCGACGTCGTCACCACGACACCGCCGCCGTCGCGCCGCGGTCGCCGGCTCAAGCTGCTCTACGCGGCCCAGATCGAGGTCAGCCCGCCGCGCTTTTCGATCCAGGTCAATGACCGCCGGCTGATAGTGCGCGACTGGGCCTATCACCTCGAGAACCGCCTGCGGGAGACATACGGCCTCGAAGGAGTTCCGCTGGTGATCGACTACGTGCCACGCAGCGGCCGTTCTTCCGCATAGGTCATTAAGCTGCCCGGAATGACTACCGAAAACAATGCTGCTCCGAAGCTCGCTGAAGGCGAGCACCTGTTCACCTCCGAGTCGGTCACCGAAGGCCATCCGGACAAGGTCGCGGACAAGGTCTCGGATACGATCCTCGACGCCTGCCTTGCTCAGGATCCCGGTTCCCGGGTCGCCTGCGAAACATTGGTGAACACGGGCATGGCGGTCATCTCGGGCGAGATTTCCACCGAGGCCGAGATCGACGTGACCGAGCTCGTACGCGACACCGTCTGCGAGATCGGCTACGACAACGGCGATGTCGGCTACGACGGCAATTCGATTGCCGTGCTGGTGGCGATGGACAAGCAGTCGCCTGACATCGCCCAGGGGGTGGACGAAGGCATCGAGACCCGGGTTGGCGGCTCCTCAGACGAATACGACCTTGCCGGGGCCGGCGACCAGGGGATGATGTTCGGTTACGCAACGACCGAGACCGAATCGCTGATGCCGATGCCGATTCAGATCGCCCACCGGCTTTCCGAACGGCTGACCATGGTCCGCAAGAACGAAACCCTGGACTACCTTCGCCCGGACGGCAAGACGCAGGTGACCGTGCGCTACCAGGACGGCAGGCCGATCGCGATCGAACGCGTATTGATCTCAACCCAGCACGATGAGGGCATCGACGAAGTGGCGACGCTCAAGCCGGACCTGTGGGAGAACGTGATTCTTCCGGTCCTCAACGAGCAGTACGGGGACCTGCTCGATGAAAACGCGCTCTACGGCAGCCTGCTGATCAACCCGACCGGCAAGTTCGTGATCGGCGGCCCGGTCGGTGACGCCGGCCTCACCGGACGCAAGATCATCGTTGACACCTACGGTGGCGCCGCGAGGCACGGGGGAGGGGCCTTCTCCGGCAAGGATCCGTCGAAGGTCGATCGCTCAGCTGCCTACGCGGCACGGTATGCCGCCAAGAACGTGGTGGCGGCAGGCCTTGCCGAGCGCTGCGAGGTTCAGGTCGCCTACGCGATCGGAGTCGCCCACCCGGTCTCGGTGATGCTCGAGACTTTCGGCACCGGAAAGCTGCCGGACCAGCAGCTTTCGAAGATCGTCACCGACGAGTTCGACCTGCGCCCGGGGGCATTCCGCAGCTATCTCGACCTCCATCGTCCGATCTACAAGGAAACCGCGGCATACGGGCACTTCGGCCGCTCCAACGAGAACTTCACCTGGGAGAGGACCGACCGCAGCGAAGCCCTGTCCGAGGCTGCCGGCCAAGACTGACCTGCGCAGCCGGCTGGGCTGCACTCGGGGGTTATTGCAATCCTGCACTTTGCGGATAGAATCGTCCGGACCGGCTCTTGAGCAACGGAATCGGCCGGTTGGTGGTCTGAAGCCGGACTGGTAGGAGAAATCGAGGCGAAGCCACAGGGGACCCGGCATCTCGACTACCGAGATGCCATCAGGAGTTGCGACCCGCTTTTCAGGTCCGCGGGTTTGGCCTTGGATCTTGCCTCCAGGATGATCCCCTCGCCGATGGCAATGTTTCTCGCACGCTCGGGGGCATCGAGCCCGCGTCTGGTTGTCGTCAAGGCCGACCCGTCGCTGGGCACCGATCCGGATAGCTTCGCCAGGGAGTACCTCGAGGTGAGCGGGGATAGCCACCCGGTCCTCGATGCGGCGCAGAGCTCTACCTGGGTTTCCCTGCTGGACCGGGACGAACTTGACAAGAGGCCGGCCTTCTCGGAGAGCGGGTTCGCCACAGACTTCCTTCCGCGTTACGGCCTGCGGCACGCGATCTCACCTGCATCTGGTTCCGGACTCGGACGAGCCCGACGCCGCGGTGGCGCTTTTCAGGGGTGACGGCGAACCGGACTTCACCGATCGTGAAAAGGGTTTTCTCCGCCATGCCGGCCCAGTGCTGGCCCATTCTTTCCACTGCGCGCTCGAGGCCGAGGCCGAGATTCCGGAACGCACGGGCAGGCTCACCGTACTGACCGAGCGCGAGTATGAGGTTGCGAGACTCGCGGCACTCGGGTCCAGGAGCGACGAGATCGCCGAGAAGCTCAACATCGCCCCCGGAACGGTCAAGACCCACCTCCGGAACGTCTACACGAAGCTCGACGTGGACTCCCGCGTCCATCTCGCCATGCGCATGGCCGGTCACTGACCGGATGCCCTCAACCGGGTAGCGACCGACCTCGACTACTCCGTAGTAACTAGTCCTGCCGGGGTAGATACCGGAGTCCATCTACGCGCTCCGGCGTATCTTCGGGCCGGATGCCGGTCGGCTCTTGTCTGCTGAGCGTTACGGGTTCAGACAGGCGCCGCCTCCGAAGCACTCGCAGAGAGGTACTCGCAGCCGGATCGCCTGGCAACCACATCGTCAGCGTCAGAGCAGGAGACACGCAATGTTTTCAGCATCGATTCGCCACAACGGCACCTCAATCGGGAATACGACCCACCCTCCGGGTTCACCAGGTGGGCAACCGGCGCGAATGCGACTGTCCAGCGTCTTTCTGGCCAGCCTGGCGCTGATGATGCTGTTCGCTGCCATATCGGCGGCCTCGGCGGGTGCCAACGGCGACCTGGTCGTGATGAAGGGTGGCGACCGGACCGCGACCGACACTGCTCAGGGAGCACCGAATTACGCAGCCCCCGTGCAGGGCGCGCTCGTTCGAGTACACCCAGGGCGACCCGATTCTTCCCGCCACGGTGTGGACGGCCTTCTCCGCGACCACCGGTGCCAACGGGCAGGCAACCGAGAACCTTCCGGCGGGCGACTACTACGTGCGGGAGAAGTCAGCCGGCCCCGGTTTCACCAACTACGGCGCAGTCCACAACCTGAGCTACAGCGGCTCCCATCCATATGTGGCGCGGGTCGAGGTCGAGAACAACCAGACCACTTACGCATACCCGCATACGAACACCGACTCTGACCCTTCGAACTGGAGTCCGACCCGGGACGGAAGCGGCTCGAACGACGGCTCGCCTTTCATCAACGTGCGCGACAACAGCAGTCTGCCGCCAGGATGCGGAACGAACATCCTGCTGGTCCTCGATCGATCCGGTTCGATTGATGCCTACAAGGCCGCCTACAAGGCGGCGGCCCAGACCTTCGTGAACCAGCTGAACGGTACGCCGACCCAGATCGGGATCACCAGCTTCAACGACAACATCAACTCGTATTCACCGGCGCAGGGCGACAGCAGCTACTACCACTCGCCGCTTGACCTGAGCGTGGCCGGCAACGCCGCGACACTCAACTGCGACGATCAACAGCGTCTACGCGAGTCCGAACTCGCTGACCAACTGGGACGGCGCTCTCGATGCCGCCTCGCAGGCCAAGGGCTTCACGCCGAACGCCAATACGGGTCAGTCTGCCAACCCCGACATCGTTGCCTTCATCACGGACGGCAATCCGACCACGGACGAAGTCACCGACACATCATCTTCGTTGATCGAACTCACTTCCGGAATGGCCTCGGCAAACAAGGTCAAGAACCAGGCCGGGCGCACCGGCTTCAAGACCAAGATGCTGGCGATCGGGGTCGGAAACGGCGTCACGCCCGCGAACCTGAAAGCAGTTTCCGGCCCGGTCGAAGGCGTTGAAGGGGACTACGCGACGCCCACCGTCGCAGAGCTCCAGTCATTCCTCAGCGAGTTCGCGGCAGCCCAGTGCGGCGGTCGTGTCTACGTGCGCAAGCATCTCGAGAACGACGCCACAAACAAGGCCGGCTGGGGCTTCACCGCGGACGACCCGCGCCAGGGCTTCGACGCGAGTTACCTCGATGACGACCGTTTCACTCACGCCAGCGGTAACCCGCCGGTGATCGAGACCGGCGCGTTCTTCACGCAGCTGCCGAATACGGCCACGAACGTGACGATCAGCGAAGACGCCAACGGCCAGCCGATCAACAACTTCGACCTGACCGATGTGGAATGTCGCTACGACGCTTACGACGGTGGGCAGGTCTGCCCCGGGCAACCTGAGCGGACTCGACTACAGCCTGGACCTGAACCGGGGTGATTCCGTCTACTGCACCTTCACCAACAGCCCGAGGACGACAGCTCGATGTGAGCAAGACCCCGAACGATCAGACGATCAACGCCGGCGAAGACGCCGAGTTCACCCTCGCGGTCGAGAACACCGGCTCGCATACGGCGATCGCGGCCACGTTGAGCGACCAGCTTCCGGCACCCGGCGCTAGCGCCTGGGTCGTCAGCCAGCAGCCGGCGGGTGGAAACTGCTCGATCAACGGGGCGAGCCTGCTGACCTGCGCTTTCGGAGACATCCCGGCAGGACAGTCGAAGACCGTGAAGGTCAAGACGACGACCACGTACTCGCAATGCGACACCTACGACAACCCGACCGCGACGGCGGCGGCAGCGAATGCCGATTCCGTGGACGACGGCGGCAAGATCACCTGCCAGAAGCCGGACCTCGACATCGACAAGACACCGGACTCGCAGGACATCAACGCCGGCGATGACGTGGTCTTCACGATCCAGGTCGGAAACGCAGGCCCCGGCACCGCAAAGAACGTCAAGGTCAGCGATGCCCTGCCCGCCGGCGTAGCCGGAGCGTGGGTCGAGAGCCCGGACAGCCTTGACTGCCAGATCACCGGCAGCCAGCTCGAATGCGACTTCGGCGACATGGCTTCCGGTGCTTCCGAGTCAGTGACGGTCAAGGCGCCGACCAACGCCCAGAACTGCACCACCTACGACAACACCGCCACGGCAAGCTCAAACAATGCGCCGGATGCCGATGACCAGGGTCAGGTCACCTGCCGGCCCCCCGGGCTCGGAGTGATCAAGACCGCGGTCCAGGGCACGATCAGCGCCGGTGAAAACGCGGTATTCGACATCACCGTGAGCAATACGGGAACCGGCACCGCGACTGGCGTCAGCCTGAGCGATCCGCTGCCGGGCGGCGTGAGCGGCCCCTGGGTGGTCTCCGGCGCCGACGCCGGCGACTGCGTCAGCCCGATCGCGGCAAGTACCCTCGAATGCGAATTCGGCAACCTCACCGCCGGTGAGTCGCGCACGGTCACGGTCACCGCGCCGACCGATTTCGAGAACTGCACGGTTCTCGACAATACGGCGACCGCAAGCTCCACCAACGCGCCGGATGACTCCGACGATGCTTCGATCACCTGCGACAAGCCGAACCTGTCGGTCGACAAGACCCCCGATTCCCAGAGCATCAACGCCGGCGAGAACGTCGCCTTCGACGTAACCGTCAGCAACGCCGGACCGGGAACCGCCAAGGCAGTGACCCTGGCCGACCCCCTGCCCGGCCCGACAGCCGGAAACTGGAGCGTCTCCGGGCCCGATTCGGGTGACTGCGTAAGCCCGATCGCCGGCAATACGCTCGACTGTTCCTTCGGCGACCTCGCCGCCGGGCAGTCGAGGACGGTCACCGTTTCCGCGGCCACCGACTACGAGAACTGCACCACCTACGACAACACCGCGACCGCCAGGGCGAGCAACGCGTCGAACGCTCAGGATGGCGCTTCGGTGAGCTGCGACCGTCCCGGACTCGGGACCTTGAAGACGGCGGTCCAGGGCATGATCAGCGCCGGTGACGTCGCGAGATTCTCGATCGAGGTCTCGAACGTGGGCCCGGGCATCGCCAGGGCCGCAACTCTGAACGACCCACTTCCGGGCCCGGTTACGGGAAACTGGACGATCGACTCGCAGCCGAACGGTGATCCCTGCTCGATCACCAACGGCACGCTGAGCTGTGACTTCGGTGACCTGGGCCCGGGAGAATCTCGAACCGTGACGGTCGCCGCACAGACCGACCTGGAGAACTGCGCCGTACTCGAAAACACTGCAACGGCGTCGGCTGAGAACTCACCCAGCGCCGAGGATCAGGCCACGATCAACTGCCAGAGGCCTGGTCTGGAGATCTCGAAGACCGGCAACGGCAGCATCAACGCCGGCGAGAACGTCATCTTCGACGTCACCGTCAGCAACGCCGGACCGGGAACCGCCAAGGCAGTGACCCTGGCCGATCCCCTGCCCGGCCCGACAGCCGGCAACTGGAGCGTCTCCGGGGCCGATTCGGGTGACTGCGTAAGCCCGATCGCCGGCAATACGCTCGACTGTTCCTTCGGCGACCTCGCCGCCGGGCAGTCGAGGACGGTCACCGTTTCCGCGGCCACCGACTACGAGAACTGCACCACCTACGACAACACAGCCACGGCCGCCGCGAGCAACGCGCCGGATGCGCAGGACGGCGCTTCGGTCGATTGCCTGACCCCCGATCTCGCTGTGACCAAGACCGGCAACGGCCAGGTCAAGGCGGGCGAAGACGTCGTCTTCACGATCAGGGTCGACAACAACGGCCCGGGCGTAGCGAAATCAGAAACCCTTCAAGACTCCCTCCCCAAGGGAACCGCCGGGTCATGGGCCATCACCACCCAGCCCGGCGGCGATCCCTGCTCGATCACCAACAGTGAGCTCAATTGTGATTTCGGCGACGTTCCCGCAGGTGAATCGCGCACGGTCGAAATCACCGCGAAGACCGGCATCAACAATTGCGCCACCTACGAGAACACGGCCACGGCGCTCGCTCTGAACAGTCCGGCGGTCACCGACGAAGCGACCGTCGACTGCAGCCAGATCAATCCGCGCCTGGTGCTCAAGAAGACCGGCAACAAGAAGAAAGCCAAGCCCGGCGCCAAGGTCCGGTACAGGATCACGGTCAAGAACACCCGCAAGGGATCGGTCGCGAAGAACCTGAGGGTATGTGATCGGGTACCGCGCCTGATGACCGTGGTCAAGAGGGGCAAGGACTCCTTCTTCAGCAACGGCAAGCTCTGCTGGAAGATCGACAAACTGCCGTACTCGAAGAACGGCAAGTCCTTCAGCTACGTGACCCGGATCGCCGGCAACGCCAAGAACGGTGCCAAACTCAAGAACGTGGTGGTCCTCGGCAACCTGAAGGCGAGCCATACGGTCAAGGTCGTCGCACCCACGGTTAATCCGGCAGCTCGCAGGCCGACGCCGGTCACCGGTTAAGGGATCGGTCAGGTCATCGGCATGAGAGGGACATTGGCGACGGTGGGGCTGCTCGCCGTCGCCATGCTCATGACGGTTCTGGCTGGACCCGCTTCTGCGAACGCAGCCACGAGCGAGGTCCCGCCGCCAGGGGCAGACCCGTCGGCGGCTGCCGAGGCGGCACTTCCCGCGGTGGGGAGCGACCGGGGGATCCAGGTCTCCAGGTTGCCGCAGAAACGAATCCCCGGACCAGCCCGCAAGACGGGGACCTACACGGCGAGGATCCTGGTCGGCACCGCCGTCAGGCACAGACCGGGCGGCAAGTCGGTCAAGTGGTACGCCCGCACCCGGACCAAGTGGTCGGGAAGCGGCCAGAGCCTGATGGTTCTGAAGTCGAGCCACCTCCGTGGCAAGACCTGGCTGAAGGTACGGCTTCCGATCCGGCCCAATGGCAGCAGCGGATGGATTCCTCGAGATCGGGTTCAGATCCGGCGCTCGGCAAGGTACATCGTCATCGACCGGTCAAGCCGCAAGCTGAAGCTGTACCGCCGCGGTCGCGTGGTCGCGCGGTTCCGGGTCGTGATTGGCGCCCCGGGTACCCCGACCCCGCTCGGCCTCTTCGCTCTTCAGGACCGCGTCCTGCAGCCGGACCGCAAGGGCTTCATCGGGCCCTGGGCTCTTCCGTTGACCGCGTACTCCGAGGCGCTGCGGCGCTACGACGGCGGCCCCGGTCTGGTTGCGCTCCACGGCCGCAGCGGAGCAAGTCTGCGTGACCCTCTCGGTTCGGCCCGCTCGCATGGCTGCATCCGGATGAACAACGGCCGGATCGCAAGCCTGAAGGGCAGTCCGCTCGGGACTGCGGTCAGGATCCGGAACTAGGCCGGCCGCGAGCTAGATGAGGCCCTGGGCGACCTGGCCTACCGGCAGCGGTTCGCTGATCGTGATCTTGGGGAGTTCGGAGACCAGGGGGGAGACCGTCTCGGTCAGCTTCTGCACATGCGGCTGCTCGAGATGCCGGTCGTGGGCCTCGCGGGACTCCCACTGTTCGATCAGCACGAGCGTGTCGGGATCGTGAACGTCACGGTGAAGCGCACACAGCGAGCAGCCCGGTTCCGCGTGGGAACTTTCGATGGCCGGAGCGAAGGCAGAAATCGCCTCTTCGGTCCTGCCCTTCTGGATCAGCATGTGGACTACTACGACAAGCTGTGCCATGAGTCGAGTCTATAGTGGAAAGCTGTGCTCGACCGAAGAAATCGCCCATTCGGCCTGGGCGA
The DNA here is from genome assembly GCA_963709375.1 of uncultured Solirubrobacterales bacterium. GTDB lineage: Bacteria > Actinomycetota > Thermoleophilia > Solirubrobacterales > 70-9 > 67-14. Next base: position 135,104 of record CAVPWA010000007.1, on the reverse strand, counting down.
GGTCCTCTGTCTCATAGAGCCCGGTCGCGACGCCGACGATGCGGATGCCGATTTCGTGGGCGGCGAGAATGTCGAGCGGTGTATCGCCGACCGTGATGAAGTCGTTTCGCGTCAGCTTTCCGCCGGAAAGCCCGATTCCCCGCTCCATGCCCCGGCGGGTCAGTTCCGGTCTCAGGTTTGAGTCCGATCCGAAACCGCCGAACCCGAAGAAGCGGTTGAGATCGGCGCGCTCGAGCTTGATCCGGGCGGCGGCCTCGATGTTTCCGGTGGTCAGACCCAGGGTGAGACCTTCGTCGCTCAGCCGCTCCAGCAGCGGCACGATCCCGGGGGAGGTCCGGTAGTCGGCGGAGGCGGCGACGGTATCGGGCAGGAAGTCGAGGTAGGATTCGGTCAGCGCGTCGAGTTCGACCGGTGCGGGATCCCGGCCGAGCACTTCTTGGAGCGCCGCCCTGGCGACCGCACTGTCGGTCATGCCGGACTCGGTGATGCGCTCGATGTCGACCGGGCTTCCGTGGAGCTTCTCGCAGGCCTGGCTCCAGGCCGAGGCGCCTGCTCCTCCGGTTGTCAGAAGGGTCCCGTCGATGTCGAACAGGATTGCCCTGATTTCATGTTCGAGCGAAGCCCTGACCGGGCTGCTTTCGGAATCAGTCACGCCGGGAGCCGAACTCGGCGAGCCCTGGGGCTCCTGGCTGAAACTGCGGTTGGACTCATCGTCACATTATTCCCATCTATCAGGGGTTTGCGCCGATCCCGCTTGATGCTTGGCGTTACGGCCGCCGATCCGAAGCAGATGACCGTGGTGTTCAAGGGCAAGCAGGGCTTCTTCCAGAACGGCAAGCTGTGCTGGAAGGTCAAGCGGCTCGAATACACGAAGAACTGGGTCACCCACTTCCACTACACCGCCAGGGTCAACCAGGGTGTGGCTGCGGGGACGAAGCTCAAGAACGTCGTCACCCTCGGCAAGAAGAAGGCACAGAAGACCATCGGGGTCAAGCGTCCCAAGCAGGATGTAGGCGCGGCCGGCAAAAAGACCCCTGTGACGGGCTAAGACCCGGGGCGGGTGGCCATGGGCCGACAGAAACTTGTCACGCTCCTGGCCACCGCTCTCGTGGTCTCCGGTGGCGCCGCTTCGGGCGCTGCCGCGAGTGCCGGTGACGCCGGCCTGGCGGGAACCGGTATCCGCGTTTCTGCCCTCGCCGGCAAATCGGTCCCGGGGCCGTCGAAGGCCCGGGGGACCTATACGGCCCTCGTTCTGACCAGCACCGCTGTGCGCCGCCGACCGGCGGGCAAGGCTGTGGTCTGGCGCGCCAGCGGTACGACCAGGTGGTCCGACTCCGAGCAGCGGCTGATGGTTCTCGCCTCACGCAGAGCGGGAGGTGCCATGTGGCTGAAAGTGCGGCTCCCGATCCGCCCGAACGGATCTGCCGGATGGATACCCCGGGATCGCGTTCGCCTCGCGCTGACCCGGCGCTTCATTTCGATCGATCTGTCGCGCAGGGCGCTCACGGTCTACAAGCGCGGCCGCCGGCTGAAGAGGTTCAGTGTGGTCATCGGGGCGCCCGCGACACCGACTCCACGGGGCCTGTTCGCGATTTACGATCGAGTCAAGCAGGGTAACCCCACCGGATTCACCGGCCCCTGGGTTCTGCCGATCACGGCCCACTCGCGAAAGATCCGTCAGTTCGACGGGGGGCCCGGTGTGGTCGGCATACACGGCCGCGACGGGGCCAGCCTGGCAGACCCCCTGGGGTCGGCCAGGTCCCACGGATGCATCCGCATCAACAACTCGCGGATCCGCTACCTGGCGAGATTCATGAAGGGCACCGCGGTACGGATCCGTCGCTGACCGGCTTGCTGGTCAGCCGCGTCCCTGAGCCTGGCGATACCGCCGGATCAGGCTGGCGGTCGAGCTGTCGTGATCGAGATCGGGAGTGTCTTCGGCTTCGAGTTCGGGGATGATTTTCTGGGCGAGCGCCTTGCCGAGCTCCACTCCCCACTGGTCGAATGAGTCGATCCCCCAGATCGCACCCTGGGTGAATACGGAGTGCTCGTAGAAGGCGACCAGGTTGCCGAGGGTCCGTGGTGTCAGCCGGTCCACCATCAGGGTCGAGGTGGGACGATTGCCCGCGAAGGTCTTGTGAGGCACCAGGGCCTCCTCGACACCTTCGGCTCGCAGTTCTTCCGCGGTCTTTCCGAAGGCCAGCGCCTCGGCCTGAGCGAAGACGTTGCTGATCAGCAGGTCCTGGTGGTTGCCGAGCGGGTTCAGGGAGTGGTTGAAGCCGATGAAGTCGCAAGGGATCAGCTCGGTTCCCTGGTGGATCAGCTGGTAGAAGGAATGCTGGCCGTTGGTGCCGGGCTCGCCCCAGAAAACGGCGCCGGTGGCGGTTGGGACCGGATCACCCGCGAGGGTCACCGACTTGCCGTTGGACTCCATGGTCAGCTGCTGGAGGTAGGCCGGGAAGCGGTGCAGGTACTCGCTGTAAGGGAGGACCGCCTGGGTCTGGGTGCCGAAGAAGTTCCGGTACCAGACCGCGAGCAGGCCGTGGATCACCGGCAGGTTCCGGATCAGCGGGGTTTCGAGGAAGTGCTCGTCCACCTCGTGGAAGCCGTCGAGCAGGTCCTGGAAGCGGTCGGGGCCGATCGCCAGCATGGTCGAAAGGCCGATCGCCGAGTCCATCGAATATCGACCGCCGACCCAGTCCCAGAAGCCGAACATGTTGTCGGTGTCGATGCCGAAAGCGGATACGCCTTCGGCGTTGGTCGAAACCGCGACGAAATGCCTGGCCACGGCAGCTTCGTCGCCGTCGAAGGCCGACAGACTCCACTGCCTCGCGGTGCGGGCGTTGGTCATCGTCTCAAGCGTGGTGAAGGTTTTGGAGCTGATCACGAACAGCGTTTCTTCGGGGTCGAGATCCCGGGTCGACTCGTAGAAGTCGGTGCCGTCGACGTTGGAGACGAAGCGCAAGGTCAGGTCCCGGCGTGAATACTCCTTGAGGGCCTCGTAGGCCATGACCGGACCGAGGTCAGAGCCACCGATGCCGACGTTTACGACGTTGCGGATCGGCTTGCCGGTATGACCGAGCCAGCCGCCGGAGCGGATCTGCTCGCAGAAGGCGGCCATCCGGCCCAGTACGGAGTGGACCTCCCGGACCACGTCGGTGCCGTCTACGACCAGTGAGCGGCTGCTCGGCATTCGAAGTGCCACGTGGAGGACGGACCGGTCTTCGGAGACGTTGATCCGCTCGCCGGCGAACATCGCGTCGCGACGGTCCGGCATGCCGGTCTGCTCGGCCAGTGCGACCAGCAGGGGCAGGGTCTCGGCGGTAATTCGGTGCTTCGAATAGTCGAGGTAGAGGCCGGCTCCCTCTGCGACCAGGTTCTCAGGAGGGTGGCGTCCGTCCGCCCCGGGCGCACCCCGGTCCGGCTGCTCGGCGAACAGCTGCCGGAGGTGTTTTCCCGAAACCTGCTCGTGGTGGCTCGCCAGAGTCTTCCAGGCGGAAGTCTCCGTGAGCCCACTCACTGGCTCAGGCCGTTCCGGAGATCTGGTCTTTGGCCGCTTCCACGACCCGGTCCGGCGTGAAGCCGAAGAACTTCTGCAGGTCCTTGAACGGGGCCGAAGCACCGAAGGTCGTCATGCCGATCATCGTCCCGGTCTCGCCGATGTAGCGCTCCCAGCCCATCGGAGAGGCCTGTTCGATCGCAACCCGGGCGGTGACCGCCGAGGGCAGAACCGATTCCCGGTATTCGTCGCTCTGCGAGTCGAATATCCCCCAGGAAGGAAGGCTGACGACACGTGATCGGATTCCCTCGACCAGCAGGGTCTCGTGGGCTTCGACCGCGATGTGGACCTCGCTGCCGGTTGCGATCAGGATCACCTCCGGCTCGCCTTCGCAGTCGGCGAGTACGTAGCCGCCCTGAGCGAGCCCGGAGGCGGGGGCGTACTTTTCGCGATCCAGGACGGGAACGTTCTGACGGGTCAGGACGAGTGCCGTGGGCTGCTCGCGCCTCGGCATGATGACCCTGAAGGCCTCGGCGACTTCGTTTGCGTCGGCGGGGCGGATCAGGTCGAGCTGCGGGATTGCCCGAAGCGAGGAAAGCTGCTCGACCGGCTGGTGGGTCGGGCCGTCCTCGCCGAGGCCGATCGAATCGTGGGTCAGCCAGTGCACCACGGGAAGCTCCATCAGCGCCGAGAGTCGTATCGCGGGACGTGCGTAGTCGGAGAAGATCAGGTAGGTGGACCAGACCGGCCGCATGCCGCTGAGGGCCATGCCGTTCGAGAACGCCGCAGATTCGTGCTCGCGGATCCCCAGGTGGATGCCGTGCCCGGTTCTCGAGCCCGGTTCGAAGACTCCCGATACCTCGGGATCGAGTCCGCTCGAGGCCGAGCCCGTGAGGTCTGCGGAGCCACTCATCAACCACGGCAGGTTGGGGGCGATCGCGTTGAGTGTCTTCTGGGCGGCCTTGCGGGTGGCGATCTGCCCGCCGGTCTCGAAGCTCGGGATGTCGGCGGCCCAGCCCTCGGGCAGGTCTCCGGCCAGCATCTGCCCGACTTCGGTCCGTGCTTCAGGCGAAGCCGCTTCGAAGCGCTCGCGCCAGGCCGCGCTCAGCTCGGCACCGCGTGCCCCGACCCCGCCGGCAAAGTTCTCGTAGACGCCGTCCGGGACCAGGAAGTGGGCATCTTCCGGCCAGCCGTAGGCCTCCTTGGTCAGCTTCGTCTCCTCGGCACCGAGCGGGTTTCCGTGCACGTCCGCGGTATCGACCTTGTTCGGAGATCCGTAGCCGATGTGACTGTGGAGGATGATCATCGTCGGCTTGCCGGTCTCGGCCTTGAACTTCTCCAGTGCCGCGCCGATCGCTTCCAGATCGTTGGCATCCTCGACCTGATGGACCACCCAGCCGTTGGCCCGGAAGCGCTGTTCGGTGTCGTCGGTGAAGGTCAGGTCGGTGTTGCCGTCGATCGTGATCCGGTTGCTGTCGTAGATCCAGCAGAGGTTGTGGAGCTGCTGGTGGCCGGCCAGCGAAGCGGCTTCCTGGGATACGCCTTCCATCAGATCGCCGTCGCTGCAGATCGTATAAACGTCATAGTCGAAGATCTCTTCGCCGAAGTGACCCCTCTTCCAGAGCCCGGCGGCGGCCATGCCGACCGAAGTCGCCACACCCTGGCCGAGCGGCCCGGTGGTCGTCTCGACGCCGGTGGTCAGGTGGGATTCGGGGTGGCCGGGCGTCGGCGAGCCGAGCTGGCGGAAGTTCTTGATGTCCTCGAGTGAAACCGACGCCTCGTCGGTCACGACGCCGTCGTGGTCGACCCTCTTGACACCGGTCAGGTGGAGGATCGAGTAGATGAGCATCGAGGCATGCCCGGGGGAGAGCACGAAGCGGTCGCGATTCGGCCAGAGTGGGTCGGCCGGGTCGTAACGCAGGAAGTCCTGCCAGATCTTCAGGGTGAGCGGGGCAAGCGCCATCGCCGTGCCCGGATGACCGGAATTTGCCTTGTCGATCGCGTCGATCGAAAGCGTCCGGATCGTATTGATGCTCAGTTGGTCAGGGCTCTGGGAATCGATGGAGTCGGTCACGCGCGGGATCCTAACGGCGGCGGGCCGTCACTGATTCGCGCTCGGCTCGCCGAGGCCGTGGGACCCGGCTGCGTTTACCGAAGTTGCCTTGTCGACCTCGGTGATCACGTACTGGGGGTCGTCGACCCCGGCGAAGACGAAGGTGTTCTCGATGTCGGATGCGGTGTCGAAGTCCACATCGCCGACGTTCAGCATCCGCTGGAACGCAGTCTGGCTGTAGCTGACGTTCTGGACCCTCTCGAGACGGGTCTCCTGGATGTCGCGGGCGATGATGCCGCGTTTGATGTTGAGTCGCCGGTTGGTGATCGTGTAGACGGTCGCCACGCGCCGGACGAATCCGATCACGATGGTCAGACCGAGAGCGACCATCAGGATGATGAAGACGGTGAAGAATCCCTCACCGAGGAGCTTGACCACCAGTGCGATCACGATGGCGATCAGCAGGCCCTTGAGATAGAAGGCGAGGATCGACTTCCAGGAAGGGTGCCCCTGGAAGATGATCTGCTCGCCCGGACTTGGAGCAAATGACATGGCGCACAGCTTATTCGACCGCCCGGCACCGGGGGCGATCCGGGTCGCGGCTCGTCCGGCCGTCGTCGTACCGTTGCTCCGTGTCCATCGCCAGGGTCGAGCCGCTGACGACGGCCCGCGCTCTGCGGGGCCCGTTCGACTACCTGATCCCCGAGCGCCTCGGTGAGGTGCGGGTCGGCACGGTGCTCGAAGTGCCTTTCGGGCATCGCAAAGTGACCGCGGTCGTGGTCGAGATCGCCGAGGAGTCCGAGCTTGCGCCCGAGCGACTGGCAGAGCCAGTCCGGGTTCTCGGGGAAACAACGGCCGAACTGGTCGGGCTCGGGCTATGGATCGCCCGCGAGTACTGCTCGACTCCGGCACGCGGGCTGGGCCTCGCGATGCCACCCGGAACCGGAACCGGCGGCCGGCGCACCCGGGCCAGAGTCGAGACGATCAACCGGCTGACCGATGCCGGGCGCTCGGCCCTCGGGGATGGCAGCCGGCTCGGATCGAAGCAGGAGCAGGCCCTGCGCTCACTGCTCGAGGGCGAGATGACCGGAGCCGCCCTGATGGCTAGTGCCGGTGCGGATTCCTCCACGTTGAAGCGTCTGGCGGCACGCGGACTGATCGAGCGTGAACAGATCCGCGTGAGGCGTCGTCCCGACTCGGATACGGTCGGTTCCGCCGCGGTTGCGGCGCCGGACCTGAACGCCGATCAGACTGCGGCTGCGGACCGCCTGAAAGCGGGTCTGGAGACTGTCGAAGGCAGCGAATACCTGCTCGCCGGAGTCACCGGTTCGGGCAAGACCGAGGTCTATCTGGCAGCTGTAGAAGAGACGTTGGCGTCGGGCCGTACGGCGATCGTGCTGGTGCCGGAGATCGGCCTGACCCCGCAGGCGGTCGGGCGGTTCGAGGCAAGACTGGGTGAGAGGGTCGCCGTGCTGCATTCGGCGCTTTCTGCCGGGCAGAGGTACGACGAGTGGCAGAGACTGAAGTCCGGCGAGGCGACGGTGTGTGTAGGGCCGCGCTCGGCGATCTTCGCTCCCCTTTCGGACCTCGGTCTGATCGTCGTCGACGAGGAGCACGACCCTTCTTACAAGCAGGAGAGCGATCCACGCTACGACGCGCGCGAGGTTGCCCGCCACCGGGCCCGGCAGGCCGGGGCGCTGCTCGTCTTCGGGACGGCCACGCCTCGTCCGGAGACCTGGAACAGCTTCGAGCGCATCGAGCTCGCCAGCCGGGTGGACGGCCTGGGCATGCCGCCGGTCGAGGTGGTCGACATGCGCGAAGCTGATCCCAGAGCCGGCGTGATCCACCAGAAGACACTTGATGCTCTGAGCACGGTACGCCGCCAGGGCGGCAAGGCGATCGTAATGATCAACCGTCGCGGCTTCGCGCCATGGCTGATCTGCCGGACCTGCGGACATCACTGGGGATGTGCCAACTGCGACGTATCGCTGATCGTCCATCGCGAGTCCGGTCAGCTGATCTGCCACCACTGCAGCCACGCGGAGCCGCTGCCGCGCCGGTGTACCGACTGCGGTGGCTCAACTCTGGCCCAGTCCGGGGCGGGCACGCAGCGGATCGAGAGACTGCTGGCCGAGGCGATGGAGCCGATGCCGGTCTTCCGGCTCGACGCGGATACCAGTGCCGGCCCGGGTGGCCACGGCCGGGTGCTGAACGCCTTCGACCAAGCCGAGAGCGCGATCCTGGTGGGTACCCAGATGGTCGCGAAGGGCCACGACTTTCCCGAGGTGACGCTCAGTGTGATCCTCGACGCCGACGCGACCCTGCGCTTTCCTGACTTCCGGGCCGAGGAGCGAACCTTTTCGCTGGTCACGCAGCTGGCTGGTCGCAGCGGCAGGGGAGCGGCCGGCGGCCGGGTGATCGTCCAGACCCTTGCCCCCGACGCGGCCAGCATCCGCGCCGCCGCCGAGCACGACTCGCCTGGCTTCCTTCAGGGCGAACTCGGGCGAAGGCAGATGCTCGACTATCCCCCGTATTCCTTCCTGATCAGGGTCATGCTCGCGAGTGAAGCCGAGGTCGACGTCGACCGTGCGGCCGCCGAGGTCCGCGAGCGCCTCTCGGCCGTTCTGCCTGACGGATCGAGTCTGCTCGGTCCGGCTCCCATGTTCCGTGCCCGTAATCGGTTTCGCCGCCGGTTGCTGATCAAGTCCGGCCTCCGTGAGCAGACGATCGATGCGGTACACACAGAGGTCGAAGCGATGCTCGCCGATCGGGTCTTTCGCGGCATCGTGCTCAGCATCGACGTCGATCCGCAATAGCCGGACCCTTCGCGGCGGACGGTAAACTCGCTGCTTATGAGTCAGGACCAGGAAACAGGCGGCGAAGCAGCGACTCTCGAGCAGGATGCCCCGGTCGAAGCAGCTTCTGCGGCGCCCGGACTCGACGAGGAGACCCTGAAGAAGCGGGAAGCCGCGCTCGCCCAGGTGGTTCAGTACGGCGACCCCGTGCTCAAGAGCAGGGCGTCCGAAGTCGGGGAGTTCGATGAGGCACTGTCGCAGGAGATCGACCGCATGATCGTGCTGATGCAGGAGAGTCTCGGGGTCGGCCTAGCCGCCAACCAGGTCGGCAGGCTGCGCCGCCTGCTGGTTTTCCAGACCAATGCCGATGCAGTTCCACAGGCGCTGGTCAACCCCGAGATCGAGTGGCTTTCGGAGGAAACCGAGCCGATGATCGAAGGCTGCCTGAGCCTGCCGCGTGTCGTGGTCGAAGTCGAACGCCCGCTCTACGCCAAAGTCAGTGGCCAGGACCGGACCGGGGCCGAGATCCTGATCGAGGCCTCGGGTCACGAGGCCCGCGTACTCCAGCACGAGATCGACCACCTCAACGGCGTCCTGATCCTCGACCGCACCGAACGTGCCCAGCGCCGGGGTGCCCTGAAGGCCTTGCGACGCGGCGAGAGCTACGCGCCGCCGGACGACGACGAGCAGTGAGCCAGGGCGCATTCCTCGGAACCTCGGACTTCGCGGCCACCGTGCTCGCTCACCTCGCAGCGTCCGACCATCGTCCGGCGCTGGTCGTCACTCTGCCGGACCGGAAGCGCGGCCGGGGCAGGAGGCTCCAGGCCTCTCCGGTCGCCGAAGCAGCCGAAGGACTCGGCATCGATCTGCTGAAGAGCGCCAACGTAAACGAGGACGAAGACCGCGAGAGAATTCTGGGCGCCGGGGGCGAGTGGGCTTCGATCTGCGCTTTCGGCCAGATCATCAAGGAGCCGCTGCTCGGTGAGATGCCGATGCTGAACGTACACCCGTCGCTACTGCCGAGATGGCGCGGGGCGGCGCCCATCGAGCGCTCGATCATGGCCGGCGACCAGGAAACCGGGGTCTGCGTGATGCGTCTGGTTGCCGGGCTCGACTCGGGGCCGGTGGCACTGCGTCGCTCACTGCCGATTGAAGTGGACGAAGATTTCGGCCGGCTTTCAGGCCGTCTGGCCGACCTGGGCGGCGAACTGCTGGTCGAAGCCCTCGACCTTGCCGCCTCCGGCCGGATCGAGTGGAGCGAGCAGTCCGAGGACGGTCTGACCTATGCCGAGAAGATCGAGTCCGACGAGCGCCGGATCGACCCGGAAGCGGCGGTCTGCCCGGTCAACGACCTGATCCGCGCCCTGAACCCGCACATCGGGGCTTTCATCGAGCTCGAAGGCGGCGAGCGACTTGCCGTGCGCTCGGCAAGGCCGGCCGGCAAAGGCGAGCTTCCCGAACTCGGGCCCGGGGCGTTCACGGTCGACGAAGACCGGCTCTTCTTCGGCTGCGCCGACGGCGCTCTCGAACTGCTGACCGTTCAGCCGGCCGGAGGGAAAGCGATGGACGCGGCCTCATACCTGCGCGGACGCGGCGCCCCGGCGGCGGCTTGAGTCAGGTCACGCCCGAGCGCGAGGCCGCCTTCGCGGTTCTGCGCCGGACCTTCGAGCAGGACGAATACACCGAGGCGGCCTTCCGGTCCGAGGTCGAATCGCGCGGACTGGACGGTCGTCGGCGAGCCGCCGCACAGCAGCTCGCCTTCGGGTCGGTTCAGCGCCGTGGTACCTCCGATGCGATCGTCGCCGGATACTCGAGGAAGCGAGGTCGAAGGCCCGACCCGCAGGCAATGGCCGCTCTGAGGCTCGGCCTGTTCGAGTTGCTCTTCACCGACGGCGGTGCCGACTACGCAACCGTCGATCAGGCGGTCAGCCTGACCCGTGCGGCTGGTGCCGATCATGCGGCCGGCTTCGTCAACGCCATGCTGCGACGGGCTCTGCGGGAAAAGGAAGTTCTCGAGCGTCGACTGGCTGATGAGTCGACTCCGAAAGCCGCGGCATTCGCACACTCGGCACCGCTCTGGCTTGCGTCGATGTGGTGGCAGGAGCTTGGCCCCGAGCGGGCTCGCTCGCTTCTGGCGGCAGCCAACCGCCCGGTCGAGCGAGCCTTCCGGGTCAACCCCGACCGCAACGACCGCGATGCGATCATCGCGAGCCTCGAACGCGACGACATCGAACTGGCTCCCGCCGAGGGCCAGTGGCCGATGGCCGCACCGGAGCTGGTGATCGCCCGCGGCAACCTCGAAGCAGCAGAGCGCGCCGCCGACCAGGGTCTCCTCGTCATGCAGTCTCGCGGTTCGGCTGCGGTGGTCGAGGTCCTCGCGCCGGAACCGGGGGAGCGCGTGCTCGATCTCTGTTCCGGCCCGGGCATCAAGACGGGTCAGATCGCTTCGAGGGTGGGCAGGCAGGGAAACATGGTCGCGGTCGAGATCAGCGCCGGCCGGGCCGAGCAGGTCGCCCTGCAGGCACAGCGCCTCGGTTACCACAACGTCCTTGTCGTAGAGGCTGACGGCCGTCGAGGCGAAATACTTTCGACCTTCGAGCGGGCGCTGGTCGACGCGCCCTGCTCGGACCTGGGCGCGCTCGCCTCCCGCCCCGACGCCCGCTGGCGCAAGAGCCCGGCCGTGGTTGAAAGGCTGCTGCCGCTTCAGGCCGAGCTGCTGGACCGCGCGGCCGACTCCCTCGGTCCCGGCGGCGTGCTGGTCTATTCGACCTGCACGATTTCCGAACGGGAGAACTCCGGGCAGGTGAAGGCACTGGTCGAGCGCAAGGGCCTGGAGGTCGACGACATCGGTTCAATGGCGCCGGAGCTGGCCGACCACTCAGACCCGCGTTGCCTGCAGCTGCTGCCCGATCGCGATCACACCACGGGTTTTTTCATCGCCCGGCTGCTGAAGCCCTAGCCGGTCGAGACGGTTGCGCCGGGGCCGCCGCCCGGCAGTGCATAATCGCTCGGGTGTCCCCGGAACCCGAGAAATCGAAGCCGGCGGTAATCGCGAGGCCGGTCTGCCCGGGATGCGGCGAACCGTGGCTGCGACCCACCCAGCTTCCGGGTAGATTCCGCTGCGTCTACTGCCTCAGTCGTTACGAACTCGTCAGCCAGTGCCCAGACTGCGGTGTCCACCAGACAATCGCCCGAATGAGCTCGACAGAAGACATGACCTGCCAGACCTGCGGTGGCTCGATGCTGAGGCCGATATGAGCGCCTCCGACCGCCGGCAGACCTTCGAAGGCATTCAGATCGCCCCGTCGATCCTGTCGGCGGACTTTTCGCGCCTCGGCTCCGCCGTAGCCGAAGTGATGGATGCCGGCGCAAGGGTGATCCACTTCGACGTCATGGACGGCAGCTTCGTTCCCCCGATCACGATCGGTCCGTTGGTCGCCTCGGCGATCGCCGACCAGGTCCACGACGCCGGCGGCGTGCTCGACGTGCACCTGATGATCGATCAGCCCGACCGCCAGTTCGAGGCATTCGCCGAGGCCGGCGCCGACAGCATCACCTTCCACGCCGAAGCGACGCCCGCATGTGCACCGCTCCCTCGGCGCGATCCGCGAACTCGACTGCCTGGCCGGCGTCGCGATCAATCCCGGCACCCCGGTTGAGGCCGTCAGCGAGCTGCGCGGTTCGGCCGACCTGCTCCTGGCGATGACGGTCAACCCGGGCTGGGGAGGTCAGGCCTTCATCGAAGGCTCGCCGGACAAGGTCTCCCGCCTGAAGCCGATCGCCGGCGATGCCCTGATCGAGGTCGATGGTGGTATCGGGACCGGAACGGCCGGCCGGATGACCGCCGCCGGAGCGAGCCTGCTGGTCGCCGGCTCGGCAGTATTCGGCGCCGACGACCCGGCCGAGGCCTACTCGAAGATCCTCGCCGCGGCCGAAGCCGGCTAGGGCGTTCCGTCTTCCAGGCCCGCCAGTCTGGTGCCGATCTCGTCGGTCGTGCCCGCTAGAGGCAGGCCTTCCTCCGGACCTGAGGGACGACGGTAGACCCAGTACAGGCCGGCGAGCAGGATCAGGGCGGTCAGGGTGAAGCCGATCTCGACCCGGCGGTTGACGTCGTCGATGACCGGGATGATCGTCCAGAGGATGAAGAAGGCGGCACAGGAGATCCACCGGATGGACGCGCGCCGGGCCTGACCCTGGGCGACCGTGGCCTGGTTGACGGTAACCGCGGCCAGGTAGAAGCCCATGCCGGCGGTTACCAGCAGCAGGCCCGCCCGGTCGTAGCTGAACTTGTCGGAGAAGGCCAGCTGCATCAGCTGTGGGCCGGCGATCAGCACGACCACCGCGGTCACTCCGGTGAAGGCGGTGACCCCGAGCAGCACGTTCCTGACCGAGCGGTGGAACTGGGTTTCCGAATCGGCTTCCTTGCTGTGGTGTAGCGAGGTCAGGTGAGGAAGGATGCTTGTCGAGACGGCCTGGAAGAGCTGGAGCGGGGCGCGGGCGATCATCAGCACGTTGAAGATGAATCCGGCCGCTCCGGCGCCTTCGAGCGCGCTGACCAGCAGCGGTCCCGCGTTGAGGAAGACCTGCTCGCTGAACATGATCAGGAAGACCGAGCCGACGAAGCCGGCCCCGTGAGACAACGAGAACTCCTCCCGTTCGGCCTCCATGTCGATCTCGGGGTCGTGGCGTTCCGCCCGCTCGGCCTCTTCGCGCCGGGTGCGCCTGGCGATCGCGTACGGGACGACCATCAGCGAAAGCAGCGGTGCGGCGACTATTCCGATCGCGACCATGGTCTGCCCGGAGAGCAGGCCGACCGCGACCAGCACGGCGAACAGCGTCCGGAAGATGGATTCGGAGAGGATCAGCGCGGTGAAGAGCCCGAACTGCTGGTGTCCGGCGAAGTAGCCGCGTGCGTAGTAGCTGGCCGCGTAGAACAGCACGGCCGAGAAGAAGATCCAGTAGAGCGCGGAGTTGCCGTCCAGCAGGCCGTTTTCAATCGGCCCCTTGAGGATCAGCGCCACGGCGGCGAAAGTGAATCCGAGCGTGACCTGGATCCGCGCTGCGACCTTTACCGGCCCGGTGTCGGGGTCGCCGCGCTCGATGTGTTCGGAGATGTGCCGCGAGAGCAGCTGATCTACCGGGCGATAGAGGGTCGAGACCGTAATGAATACGGCCGACCACAGGACCGTAATTTCGCCGTATGAGTCCCGGTCGAGATTGTGGGCGGCGATGAAGAAGTAGACGTAGGTGATCAGCCCGGTCAGGCCGACTCCGATCGTCAGGAAGCCGGCCGTTCGCCCGAACCTGCCGGAGCTGCGCGCAGCCTTGCTCTGCACCCGCTCAGGTGTCTGCGACTCGTCGGTCAACCGGACTCAGACCGTGGTCCGCTCGTGCGGCGGTTCTTCGAGGTGCGTCGGCTCGACATCAAGCTCGAGTTCGACCCGGCGGACGCGCTCGAAGACTCGCTGGGTCATCACCCGCTGGCCGGCCAGCAGGTCCCCGATGATGCCGAGGGCGAAGAGCTGCATCGAGACGATGAACAGAACCGCGCCCAGCAGCAGCGACTGGATGTTGCCGTCACGGTCGCCGTTGACGATCCAGTCGATGAGGAAAGGCATCCAGGAGGCGATCGCCAGCACGAAGGCGATCACGGCGAAAGTGAAGAAGACCTTCAGCGGCTCGTACCGGGCGTAGATGCGCAGGATCGCCAGCCCGTTTCTCCGCACGTAACTCGATGTCGAACCGAAGAGGCGCGATTCCCTGGTCTTCGGATTGGTCCTGATTTCGACTTCGCCGAGGGCGACCCGCGTCTTGCCGGCCTGGATCAGGCTCTCGAGCGTATAGGTGTAGTTGTCGACCACTACGAGCTGAAGGGCGGCCTCCCGGCTGTAGGCCCGGAAGCCCGAGGTCGCGTCGGTTATCTCGGTTTCCGAGAGCCGCCTCACGACCCAGCTACCGACCTTCTGGAGGCTCTTCTTGGAGGGCGAGAAGTGGTCGATTGCGGCGACGTCGCGGTCGCCGACGACCATCTCGGCTTCTCTGGCGAGCACCGGGGCGACCAGCTTGCGCGATATCACCTCCGTAGTACTGATTGTCGGCGTCGGTGTTGACGATGATGTCGGCGCCAAGCTTCAGGCAGGCGTCCAGGCCGGCCTGGAAACCGGTTGCCAGACCTTTGTTTCGAGGAAGCTTGACCACGTGGTCGACGCCGCATTCCCGGGCCACCTCGATCGTGCGATCGGTCGATCCGTCGTCGATCACGAGGGTCTCGATTTCGTCCACGCCGTCGATCGAGGTCGGCAGGTCGGCAAGCGTCGCGGGGAGGTTTTCCTCCTCGTTCAGGCAGGGGATCTGGATCATCACCTTCATTAGTCGTCAAGATTGTCACATGACAAGTGAGCAACCACCGTCCGAGCAGCGCTTTTGGGACAGAGCGATCGAGCTTGCCATGCGCGGGCGCGGGCTGGTCAGCCCGAACCCGATGGTCGGCGCGGTGCTGGTCCGGGACGGACGGGTGATCGGTGAAGGATGGCATCGCAGCCACGGCGGGCCGCATGCCGAGCGCGAAGCTCTGGCCGATGCCCTGTCCAGGGGCAACGAAGTCGAAGGCGCGACGATGTTCGTCACCCTCGAGCCCTGCGCGCATACCGGGAACCAGCCTCCCTGCACCGACGCGCTGATCGATGCGGGCCTGTCGGAAGTCGTATTCGCATGCGCCGACCCCACCGAAAAGACCGCCGGCATCGGTCCCCGGCGGCTGCAGGCGGCGGGAGTCCATGTGCGCGAGGCCGAAGGCCAGGCCGCCGAAGAAGCCAGAGGCCTGATTCAGGACTTCCTCAAACGCGCTGCTACCGGCCGGCCGCTGCTGGTCCTGAAGATGGCGATGAGCCTTGATGGGGCCGTTGCCACCCGCACTGGTGACTCCCGATGGATATCGGGCCCCGAGAGCCGTCGCATGGTGCACCGCTGGCGGGCCGATCTTGACGCTGTCGCGGTCGGTGCCCGCACCGCCGCCGCCGATCGACCGAGACTGACCGCCCGCCTCGACGAAGAGGACGGCAGCCCGGCCGAGGGGCTGCTGCCGGTCCGCCAGCCCTCCCGGGTGGTCTTCGACTCGGGTCCGGTGCTTTCCCCCGCGGACCCGATCTTCGAGGACATCGAATCGGCACCCGTGCTCGTCGTATCGGGTCCCGGCATCGAACCGGCCGGCCGGGCGGCACTCGAGGCCGCAGGCGCCAGGTTTCTGCTCACCGGCGACGGTGATCCCGGGCAGCGGTTCCTCGAAGCGCTTGACCTGCTCGGTGCGCAGGGCATCTCTTCGGTGCTGCTGGAGGGAGGACCTACCCTTGCCGGCATCGCGATCGATTCGGGCGAGGTTGACCGGTTTGAGGTATTCATGGCTCCGATCGTGGTCGGTGGGGGGCGGGCCGCGGCCGGCGGTGGCGGGCCGGCGAAGATGCAGGACGCGATCAGGGCCGTGGACATGCGGGTGCGCCGGGTCGGTCAGGATGTACACATGAGCGCGCAACTGAAGGCTTGGTGAGCGATGTTTTCCGGACTGATAGCCGACCTCGGCCGCCTGACCGCGATCTCGGCGGGCAAGGATGGCGCCCGGCTCGAAATTGAGACTTCACTCGCCGACAGCATCGAATCCGGCGATTCGGTCGCCGTCAACGGAGCCTGTCTGACCGCGACCTCGGTCGGTGACGGGAGCTTCACCGCCGACGCGATGAGCCAGACTCTCGGTCTGACTTCACTCGGATCGCTCCAGTCGGGCGCCCCGGTAAACCTCGAACTCGCACTGCGGGCCGGTGACCGGCTCGGCGGACACATCGTCCAGGGTCACGTGGACGGCGTCGGGGAGGTCGTTTCAGGCCGAGGCCGAAGGTTTCTCCACGAGGCTCAGGGTCAGCCTTCCCGAAGACCTGCGCAGGTTCGTCATTCCCCAGGGCTCGATCACGATCGAGGGGGTCAGCCTGACAGTCGCAGAGGCCGCTGGGGACTGGATCGAGGTGGCGCTCATCCCGGAGACCAAAGACCGGACCAGCCTCTCGGCACTCGTACCCGGAAGTCCGGTGAACGTCGAGTGTGACGTGATCGCCAGATACGTCGAGAAAATGATGTCACCATATGGTGACAAGATCCAACCAACCGACAAGATTGGCGAATGAGAAGATGTCCAGCAGTGATTCCCGAGCCGCCGGCGCAGTGACCGGGGAAAACTCCCCTTTCGACACGATCGAGGAGGCCCTCGAGGACATCCGGCGTGGTCGCATGGTGATCGTCACCGACGACGAGGACCGTGAGAACGAAGGCGACCTGGTGATGGCGGCGCAGTTCGTGACCCCGGAGGCGATCAACTTCATGGCGAAGGAGGGGCGCGGCCTGATCTGCCTCGCGCTTACTCCCCAGCGCTGCGACCAGCTTGGCCTGAGCCTGATGACCGCGAAGAACGAGGCACCACTGGAAACCGCCTTCACGGTCTCTATCGAGGCGGCTGAGGGTGTGACCACAGGCATCTCGGCTGCCGACCGTTCCCAGACCATCCAGGTTGCGATCGACCCCGATGCCGGACCCCGCGACATCGTCGTTCCCGGCCACGTCTTCCCGCTGAAGGCGAAAGAAGGTGGAGTTCTGGAGCGCACCGGCCACACCGAGGCGAGCGTCGACCTCGCCCGGCTCGCCGGGCTGAATCCGTCCGGTGTGATCTGCGAGGTGATGAACGAGGACGGCACCATGGCTCGGATCGACGACCTGACTTCCTATGCGGCCGAGCACGATCTGAAGATGATCACGATCGCCGACCTGATCAGTTACCGGCGCGAGAACGAGAAGCTGGTCGAGAGGGTGGTATCGACCTCGTTGCCGACCTCCTTCGGCGACTTCCGGGCCGTCGGCTACCGCTCGCTCGTGGACGACAAGCACCATGTGGCGATGGTCAAGGGCGAGGTCGATACCGGCGAGCCGGTCCTGGTCAGGGTGCACAGCGAATGCCTGACAGGCGACGTCTTCCACAGCATGCGCTGCGACTGTGGGGAGCAACTCGCGGCCGCCATGGCGATGATCGAAGAAGAGGGCAAGGGAGTGCTGCTGTACCTGTCCCAGGAGGGTCGTGGAATCGGCCTTCTCAACAAGCTGCGGGCTTACCGGCTGCAGGAGGAAGGGCTCGACACCGTAGATGCCAACCTCAAGCTCGGCCTGCCGGCCGACCTGCGCGACTACGGAATCGGGGCGCAGATCCTCCGGGACCTCGGACTTCACGACATTCGCATCCTCACCAACAACCCGAAGAAGATCATCGGACTCGAGGGTCACGGCCTGAAAGTGACCGAACAGATCAAGATCGAGGCCCCGCCGAACCTCCACAACGAGTCCTACCTGCGGGCCAAGCGCGACCGCATGGGCCACATCCTCCATCACCAGGGCCTGGCCCTCGACGAGGAGATGATCCACGGCGAAAAGCTGAGCGACCGCAGCAGGATGGACGAGCACGAAAAGCCCCGACGGCGCGAAGCTCGGACCGACGACACGTGAGCCGCGGCGAGCGTTACGCGATCTGCATCGGCAGCTTCTACCAGGAGCTCGCCGAGCGGCTGGTCGCCGGGGCCAGGTCCGAGTTCGAAGCGTCGGGTGTGGGCGAGGACCGGATCGAGGTGTTCGAGGTGCCCGGTGCCTTTGAGCTGCCGATCGCGGCTCACTACTGCGCCACCTCGGGTCGCTTCGCAGGCGTGGCCTGTCTCGGGGCCGTGATCCGCGGCGAAACCGACCACTATGACTTCGTCTGCTCGGAGGCGGCGCGCGGGATCCAGAACGTGCAGCTGCGAACCGGGGTGCCCTGTGGCTTCGGTGTGCTGACCGTCGAGAACATGGAGCAGGCTCTGGCCCGCACCGGAGGCGGAAAGCGAGACCAGGGTGCCGGGGCGGCCCGTGCGGTGCTGAGGATGAACGAGATCCGCCGGGAACTGCTCGGCTGAGCCGGTCCGCTCGCCCGGGACCGGGTCGCCGGTCGGAGCTTTCGGCTAGGATGCTCCGTCCAATGGCACGCGTATGTCACACCTGCGGCAAGGGTCCCTCTTTCGGGAACTCCCGGAGCCACTCGATGATCGCCACCAGGCGTCGCTTCGACGCGAACCTCCAGAAGGTCCGCATCGTCGAAGGCGGCTCGCGCAAGCGGGTCAACGTCTGCACCCGTTGCCTCAAGGCGAACAAGGTCACCAAAGCCGCCTGATCGGGCAGTCCGCTCCGACCTGTACGCTCGCGGACTGTGGCTGACCCAAGCATCGAACGCTTCCGGCGTGTAGTCGCGTCCGCTTACGGATCCCTGGAGGCTCGCCGTCAGGAGGTCAACGACCTCAACGTCTATCCCGTCGCCGACGGCGACACCGGCGAGAACATGGCGATGACCATGAAGGCCGTGATGGAGGAGCTGGACCGGCTCGACGACGGTCGCTCGCTTGACGAGATAGGCCGGACCCAGCTCGTGCTCTCTCTGTCCCGGGCGGCGCTGATGGGCGCCAGGGGCAACTCCGGCGTGATTCTCAGCCAGATCGTGCGCGGTGCGGCTGAAGAGCTGGCTTCGCGGCCGGGAGAGCTGGTCGACCCGGTCCTGGTCGCTTCGGCCTTTGGCCGGGCAGCCGACGCCGCCTACGACTCGGTCAGGGAGCCGGCCGAAGGCACCATGCTGACCGTCTTCCGCGAGATGGCCCATTCGATTTCACGGCAGCTCGCCCACGTGGAGGCCGACCGCCAGCGTCTCAGCCCCGAGGCCACTCCCGAGCAGCAGGACGAGGTGCTGGCCGAGGTTCTGGAGCAGGCGATCGCCGACGGGCAGAAGGCGGTCGAACGGACGCCCGAGCAGCTCGACGTCCTGGCCGAGGCCGGTGTCGTCGACGCAGGCGGCTACGGACTCGTTCTGATCCTGGCGGGCGTGCTCGCCGCCCTGCGCGGAGACGACTCCGAGCTGCCGGTAATCGAGCACCACGAAGCGCCGCGGTTCAGTCAGTCCCATCACGAGGACAGCCGGTTCCAGTACTGCACCAACTTCATCGTCTCCGGAAATGGACTGGTCGCACGCGACTTCGTGAGAACGCTGGAGCAGGTCGGTGACTCGGTGCTGGTGGTCGGGGACGAAGCGACACTGAAGGTCCACGTGCACACGGATGACCCCGAGTCGGCGATGGACGTATTCGCAGAAGCAGGAGAGGTGACCAACCTGGACGTCGCAGACATGCGCAAGCAGGTGGCCGAGCGCCGGGCCCGGATGGCGGGCCATCTGACCGGAGTCGTCGTGGTCTCCTGCGGCGAAGGCATGAAGGGCCTCTTCTCGTCGATGGATGCGCTGGTGATCGAAGGGGGGGAGACGCTCAACCCGTCGACCGCCGAGCTGCTGGCCGGGATTCGCGAGGTTCCCACCCCGGACGTCATCGTGCTTCCGAGCTCTTCGAACGTGATCATGGCCGCCGAGCGGGCCTGCGAACTCTCCGAGAAGAACGTTCTCGTCGTCCCGACCCGCACCCAGCAGGAAGGCCTGCTGTCCCTGGTCGAGTTCGAACCTGGATTGGGCGCAGCCGAGAACGGCGCGCGGCTCGAGGGGGCGCTCGCCGAGATCCGCACCGGCGGCATTGCGCCGGCCGGACGCGACGACGCTTCCGGAAGGTTTCGCCGTGGCGACGCTGTCGGCTTCATCGCCGGTGAGATCGTTGCCTGGGGCGGAACCGGCAGCACGCTGGCGTCGACTATCGGCAAACTGGCCGAAGGAGCCGAGATCGTCACCGCGATCGCCGGTGAAGGAGCGCCCATCCCGCTTGAAGAGATCCCGAGCCACGCTCCGGACGGAGTCGAGATCGAAGTCCATGAAGGTGGGCAGCCGAGTTGGTGGTGGCTGCTGGCCAGCCAGTAGCGCCGCCGGCCTTCGGGGGCGGTGAGCCACCGGACCGCGAAGCGCTGCTCGAGGCGCCGGTACGGTGGCCGCTGGCGGGCCGTTTCGACGGTCCCGTAACGACCCTCGACGGCATCGGTCCGAAGCTGGGGGCTCAGGCCGCCGAGGCCGGGGTGGCATCCGTCTTCGACCTGCTCTGGCGTTTCCCGGGTTCCTACTCCGAGTCGCCGGATCGCTCATCTCTCGCAGAGCTCGAGCGCGGAGTCCGGTCATCGGTCGCGGTCGAGGTGCTGTCGTCCCGTCGGGTCCGGGTTCGCAGGCGTGGGCTGAGCCTGGTCGAAGCCACCGTGGCCGACGATTCCGGGCAGCTCAAGGCGGTCTGGTTCAATCGGCACTGGGTCCTTGAGCAACTGACCCCGGGGCGCTCCTTCGTACTCGAAGGCCGCCTCGAGAAGAACGGTTTCGTGGTCTCCGAGCACGAGGCTCTCGACCGCCCGCCCGGCGGCGCGGCGGGTCCTCCCGGGGCGGCCGGGGAAACACCTCGCCCACGGCACCGTGCGGGCGGCGAGATCGGACCCGGGCGCTGGCGAAGCTGGGCCTGGCAGGCCTGTACGCGGGCCGGCGACCTTGCCGACCCGCTGCCTTCAGACCTGCTGCGGACCCGCGACATGCCGACCGCCGCCGCGGCGATACGCGAGGCGCACTTCCCCGGCAGCGTCGAGGGCTCGGCCGAAGCCAGGCGCAGGTTGGCCTACGAAGAACTGTTCCTCCACCAGGTCGTGCTTGCCGGACTGCGATCCCGGGACAGTCTCGAGCGGCCGCGATCGATGCCCGTGGACGCAGACCGCACGACCAGCGATGCCTGGCTCACCGGGCTGCCCTTCGAGCTGACCGCAGACCAGCTTGCGGCAGTCGAAGCCATCGGTTCCGATCTCGAGGGACCTGAGCCGATGAGGCGGTTGTTGATGGGCGAGGTCGGCTCGGGCAAGACCGTGGTTGCGCTCTGGGCCATGGTGCGCGCGGTCGAGTCGGGCCGGCAGGCGGCACTGATGGCGCCGACCGAAGTGCTGGTCGACCAGCATGTCTCGACCGTCGCCCGTCTGCTTCGCGGCACCGGGATCAAGCTCGGCGTGCTCACGGGCGCCAGCACGTCGGCGCAGCGGGCTGCCGTACTCGCTTCGCTCGCTGCCGGCGAGCCCTCGATCGTGATCGGAACCCAGGCCCTGCTGGAAGAAGCTGTCGACTTCGCCTCACTGGCCGTCATCGTGATCGACGAAGAGCACCGCTTCGGGGTCCGGCAGCGCGACCGCCTCGATGCCAAGGCACCACCGGGCAGCAGCGCGAACCTGCTCAGTCTCTCGGCCACCCCGATCCCGAGGACTCTTTCGTTGACTTCCTACGGCGACCTTGAACTGACCGAGATCAGGGAGTTGCCGTCCGGGCGATTGCCGGTCGAAACCCGCCTGCTGGGGGAGTCGGACCGCTCGTCGGCCTTCGAACAGGTGAGAGCCGAAGTCGCAGCCGGCCGGCAGGCTTTCGTCGTCTGTCCGCTGGTCGAAGAGTCCACGAGCATCGAAGCCAGGGCTGCCGAGGCCGAGGCAGAAAGACTGCGCAGCGGCGAGCTTCGTGACCTCGAAGTCGGGCTGATCCACGGTCGAATGTCTTCCGATCGCAAGGAAGTGGCGATGAAGGCCTTCGAGGACGGCCGGACCGACGTGCTGGTCGCGACCACGGTGATCGAGGTCGGGATCGACGTCCCGAACGCGACGACGATGATCATCGAAGGAGCCGAGCGTTTCGGCCTGTCCCAGCTCCATCAGCTCAGGGGACGCGTCGGTCGCGGCCGCCATGGGGGAAGCTGCCTGCTGATGAGTTCTTCGACGACCCCTTCCGCCAGTCGCAGGCTGTCGGCACTCGCAACCGAGTCCGACGGCTTCCGGCTGGCTGAGATCGATCTCGAGATGAGGGGGGAGGGAGAAGTAACCGGAACCCGCCAGCACGGCCTTCCCCGGTTCCGGGTCGCGAGGCTGCCGGAGGACGGCGGCCTGCTGGAGGCGGCCAGAGAAGACCTCGACCGTCTTGCCAGCCTGTCCGGAGGACTCGAATCGCCGGCCTTCGGCCCGACACTAGATCTGGCCGGTGCGCGCTTCGACCGCGGCGGGATGCTCCGGTGAGGGTGGTCGCCGGAGAGTTCGGTGGCCGCCAGCTGCTCGCGCCCAAAGGCTGGAAGGTCAGGCCGACTCCGGAACGGGTCAGGGAGGCCCTGTTCTCGGCCCTGGGGGACATCGGCGGAGCCCGCGTCGCCGACCTCTATTGCGGCACCGGTGCGCTGGGGATCGAGGCGATATCCCGCGGCGCCGCCGACGCCGTCCTGGTTGACCAGGACACCCGCCCGGCGATGGGAAACGTGCACAACCTCGGACTGCTCGACCGGATTGAACTGGTCCGGGCCGACGCCTGCGACTGGGTGGCCTCAGGGGGCAACGGGACGAGCTTCGACCTGATTCTGCTCGACCCGCCTTATCGCCGGCTCGCCGAGATCGCCGCCCGGATCGACCCCGGTCTGGGCGCGCTGCTCGCCCCCGGGGGCAGGGTCGTCGTCGAGAGCGAAGTCGGCCGCGATTTCGAGCTGCCGTCGCTGGAGGTGATCCGGCAGCGCCGGTATGGCCGCACACTGGTTACATTCCACGTCAACCCCTCGTCCCCGGAAAGAGAATGAACACCACCCCAATGCGTACCGCGATCTGTCCCGGCAGCTATGACCCGGTCACCAACGGCCATCTCGACATCATCGGACGCTCCTCCCGCATGTTCGACCGTGTCGTGGTCGGTGTCGTCAACAAGCCGATGCGGAAGAACGCAACGCTGTTCACCGCAGAAGAGCGCAAGGAATTCATCGAAGTCGCCACGGCGCACCTCGAAAACGTCGAGGTGAAGATCTTCTCCGACCTGCTGGTGCAGTTCGCGCGTGAAGTTGACGCGACCGTGGTCATCAAGGGACTGCGGGCGATCTCTGACTTCGAGTACGAGTTCGAGATGGCCCAGCTCAATCACAAGCTCGATCCCGAGATCGAAAGCGTCTACGTCTTCGCCCGTTCCCACTTCAGCTTCCTGTCTTCCACCGGAGTGAAGGAGATGGCCATCTTCAACGCGGACATCTCGGAACTGGTGCCGGCGCCGGTCGCGACCGCACTCGCGGATAGGCTTGGACGCAGTTGAACCGTCTCCCGGGCCCGACCGGCCGCGAAAAGGATTGGGAGATTCCATGCAGAATGTTGCAGCAAATGACCACTTTCAGGCACAAAATCTCCGAGACGCATAAGGTTCGCTGAGCCATGGATGTCCTCGTCCTCATAGACAAACTCGATGACCTCGTCCACAACGCCCGCCCGGTGCCTCTCACCGATCAGGTGAGAGTTGACCGCGAGGAGATCTACGACCTGCTCGATCAGATGCGGGCGACGATCCCCGAGGAGATAAAGCAGGCCCGCTGGATCGTCAAGGAGCGTCAGGAGATGCTCGAGGAAGCCAAGCGCGAAGCCGAGAGGGTCGTGCGGGAGGCCCGCGAGCAGCAGGCCCGGCTTGTTTCGGACGAAGAGGTCACCAAGCAGGCCGAGCGCGCTGCCGACGAGATCGTCGAAGACGCCCGCTCTCGCGAGCGGGAGATACGCCTCGGAGCCGAGGACTATGCCGACGAGATCCTCAGCACTCTGGAAGTCAACCTTCAGAAGTTCACCGCCGCCGTACAGCGGGGCCGCGACCGTCTCGCCGGACGCGACGAAGAACCCCTCGACGAACTCGAGGACTGACCCTCAGCGGTAGTCGGCCGCCACGACCACCAGGTCGTCGCTGCTCCACCTGACTTCGCCACCACTCCAGGCGGCAAGTTGATCTGCGGTATCGGGGTAAGCCGTACCGGGAACTTCCGTATCGCCGGCCCCCGACGGCAGGGCGACGAAATCGCCGATCACCAGGGATCGGGCCTGTTCCCGGACTCTCCGGAAAAGGACCCGCTTCTGTTCGTCATTGATCCGGTGTACCGACAGCACCGAGATCACGAGGTCCCACGGACCATCCGGCAGCGGATCCTCGATGCGTGCCAGTTTGACGTCGCTGATCTGCTCCCTTGCCCGAAAGACCATGCTCGGATCGCTGTCGAGCCCGGTGATGCGGGCTTCGGGGAAGCGCTGCAGCAGCCTCGCGGTTGTCCGGCCGGTGCCGATTCCGAGTTCGAGCACCGTCTCGGGTTCGAACGGCACGGCTTCGATCGCCGCGGACTGCAGTTCGTCGTAGCGCGGGACCTGCGATCGCACTGAGGCGAGGTAGGTCAGTTCGTCTGGTGTGGAGTCCGGTCTGCTCATCTCGTTACGCTTGGTGGCGGATCGACATCGTAGACCCATGCCAGTCTGGAGACAGCACCATGCTGATGGAAACAGTGGACCTCGACTCTCTCGGTCTCGCTTACGGAGACGCCAGGCAGCTTCAGGGTCTGGTCGCCCCCGATGATGTTCAGCTCGGAGGCCAGAGCTACCGCCCCGAGCCTCCTGAGACCGGTTTCCTGCTCGACGTATCGCGGACCAGCACCGGATTTGCGCTCCGGCTGCGCTTCGAGGTCGGCCTGTCCGGTCCGTGTTACCGCTGCCTCGATCCGGCGGTGACCACGGTGCATGTGGACGTACGCGAGGTGGATCAGCCCGCGCAGCCGATACCGACCAGGCCCGGCACTGGAGATGAAGAGGAGGAGGACCAGTCCAGCGCAGCGGAACTGGAGAGCCCTTACGTCGAGAATGGGATCCTGGACCTGGCCTCCTGGACCCACGACGCTCTCATCCTCTCGCTGCCGAACCAGATCGTCTGCCGACCGGACTGCGCCGGACTCTGCGCCTACTGCGGCGAGAGCCTGAACGGAGCCGAGCCCGGCACCCACGATCACGGTCAGGACACCGATCCGCGCTGGGCGAAGCTTCGCGAGCTCGGCTGAGGCGCTT
Organism: uncultured Solirubrobacterales bacterium; assembly: GCA_963709375.1. Lineage (GTDB taxonomy): Bacteria > Actinomycetota > Thermoleophilia > Solirubrobacterales > 70-9 > 67-14. Next base: position 109,891 of record CAVPWA010000007.1, on the reverse strand, counting down.
CGACCCGCCTCTGGCAAAGCGGAGCCGGCCGCTTTTCTCTAGACTGCGCCGTCGCTATGGCCGTACCGAAGAAGAGAACCTCCCGCACCCGCCGCGACAAGCGCCGCGCCACTCACAAGGCCGCCAAGGCCCGCGTGAACCACTGCGTGAAGTGCCACTCTCCGCGCCTGCCGCATCGTGTCTGCCCCTCGTGCGGCGACTACGCCGGCCGTGAGGTGGTCGCCCAGCGCAGACCCGGTATCGAGGGGCTTCCTCCCACGGGGCAGTAATTGAGCCTCGGCGGGACCACGGTCGCGCTCGACGGTTTCGGGGTTGAGAAAGGTTTCGAGGTGCTCGAGGCCGGGGTCAGGCTCGCGGCTGAGGACGGCATCGGCGTCCGGGTCTTCGGGCCGGCGGACAGGATCGACCTCGGTGATGCGCCAGGCGCGGAGTTGATCGACGTCCGTGAATCCATCAGCAACCTCGACGACCCGGTTCCGGCGGTCAGGAGCCGGCCCGGTGCTTCGATCGTCAGGGCGGTGGAGGACACCCGCGAGGGCAATTCCGAGGCCGTGGTCAGCCTCGGGTCGACCGGCGCGGCAATGGCCGCCTCGACCTTCGGCCTGAAGCGGCTCAGGGGCGTCAAGAGACCGGCCCTTGCCGCGGTCATCCCGTTGCCGGGCAAGCCGGTGCTCTTCCTCGACATCGGTGCCAACGTCGAGGTCAGGGCCCAGCACCTGATCCAGTTCGCCTACCTCGGCGCAGCCTTCTCGACCGCAGTCATGGGGGTCGAATCACCCACGGTCGGACTGCTGTCGGTCGGCGAGGAGTCCGGCAAGGGCCGGGACGTGGAGATCCAGGCCCACGAGGTACTGAGCCAGTCGGGCGAGATCGAATTCATCGGCAACGTCGAAGGCGGCGACATACCGGGGGCCGGCGCCGACGTGATCGTCACTGACGGCTTCACCGGAAACGTCGTGGTCAAGGCGATGGAGGGAGTGGTCAGGCTGGTCACGTCCTCCATATCGGACGCCGCCCGCAGCAACCCGTTCTCGGCGGTCGGCGGCCTGATGCTGAAGCCCGCCCTGACCGGGCTCAAGAGCGACCTGCACCCCGACACCACCGGAGGAGCCATCCTGCTCGGCCTGCGCAGCGTCGCGGTGGTCGGGCACGGCAGCTCGGGTCCGGACGGGGTTGCCAACGCGATCCGGGTCGCTGCGCGCGGCGCAAGTGTCGACGCGCCGGGTCTGACCGAAGAGATGCTCCACCGGGTCGGGCTCAATCGCGGCGCGATCGGTGCAGAGGATCAGTCGTGATAGGAAATCAGGGATGAACCGGGATGAAGTCATGGATCTGGTGCGCGAGCATCTGGTCACCGAGCTCGAACTCGACCGCGAAGATGTCGTTCGCGAGGCGCGTTTCAAGGAAGACTTCGATGCCGATTCACTGGACCTCTACGAGCTGGTCATGGAACTGGAAGACCGCTACGGCATCACGGTCTCCGAGAAAGAGGCGAGCGAGCTGAGTACGGTCGGAGACGCGGTTGACTTTGTCCTGGCTAAGACGGGCTCGTGAGCGGCGTTCCGGCGGAGACTCCGCCGGAGACGCCCTCCGGGACCTGATCGACGCGCTGCCCGATCAGTCCAGAAGTACCGCACTCACTCATTCTTCCTGGGCTCCGCAGCGCGTCGACTCCTATGAACGCCTCGCCCTGCTCGGTGACAGCGTGCTGGGCCTCGCAGTCGCAGACGGCCTTTACCGCGATCATCCCGGACTCGACGCCGGTGAACTGACGAAAATCCTCAACCAGGTCGTCAGCGGGACCTCCTGCGCCGCGGTCGGACGCGAGCTCGGAATCCCGGAGATGCTGATCGCCGCCGATCCGGGCGGACCGGAGGGGACCCAGACACCCGCCCGGTTGCTTCTCGAAGGTGAGCGCCCGCTGCCCGAGGTGACCGAAGCGCTGATCGGCGCCTGCTTCCTCGAATTCGGCTTCGAACGTGTGGCGGCGGCTGTTCAGCGGGCTTTCAGGGTCAGGATCGAGACCGTTCAGAACACCCGTACCGACTTCAAGTCGGCGCTTCAGGAAAGCGTGGCCCGAGACGGCAGCGTGGTCGAGTACGAGGTCGTGGATGCGCGTGGGCCCGCCCATCAGCGCACCTACGAGGTGGTGGTCCGGCTGGCTGGTGCCGAGATCGGCCGGGGCGAGGGACGCAGCAAGAAAGCAGCGGGTCAGGCTGCCGCCGAGCGCGGTCTGGAGTCACTCGATGGCTGACCGCCGAGTCGTCCGATGCGAACGGCAGCCTTAGGTAGTCATGTTCCTGCGCTCAGTCACCATGAAGGGGTTCAAGTCCTTCCCCGAAAAGACCGAGCTGCGCTTCGCCCCCGGGGTGAGCGTGGTTGTCGGTCCCAACGGTTCGGGCAAGTCGAACATCACCGACGCGGTGCTCTGGGCGCTGGGCGAGCAGAGTCCGGGGGCCGTTCGCGGTGCCTCGATGCAGGATGTGATCTCGGTCGGAGGCAAGAACATCGGTGCCCGCTCCTCGGCCGAAGTGGAAGTGGTGATCGACAACTCCGACGCCGGCATCAACTCCGACTTCAGCGAAATCGCGATCACCAGGCGACTCGATCGCCAGGGGGAGGGCGAATACCGGCTCAACGGTGCCCGTTGCCGGTTGGTCGACATCGTCGAGATTCTCTCCGACGCCAACCTCGGCAAGGAAATGCATTCCGTGATCAGCCAGGGGCGGGTCGACTCGATCGTCCACTCGAAGCCGCGCGAGCGACGCATGCTGATCGAAGAGGCGGCCGGACTCGGCAAGTTCCGCAAGCGACGTCGTCGTGCCGAACTGAAGCTGAAGGCCACCCGGGACAACCTCGATCGTGCGTTGGACGTCGAGCGGGAGGCCCGTCGGGCCCTGCGGCCCCTCAAGCAGCAGGCCAACGCAGCGGAGATCGGCGCACGCATTGAGCGTGAAGAGCTTGGACTCCGGGCACAGATCGTGGCTGAAGAACTGCGCTTCGGCGAGGACCGGCTGGAGAAGGCACGCGAGGCCGCCGACCAGGCTCGCAAGAAGCGAACTGCTCTGGAGGAAAAGCTTACGGGCGTGTCGAAACGCCGCCGTGCGGCGGAAGAGCGCTTCGCCGAGCGCGACCGTGAGCGCACCGCAATCTGGGGAGTGCTCAACTCCCTGCGCTCCGGCCAGGAGAAGATCGCGATCAGCACTTCGTCGATCGTCGAGCGCAGTCGCTCCCTCGAAGGCCGGCTCGAGGCCCTGAGGGTCGAGCTGGCACCGCTCACCTTCGACCTGGGCGACAGTGGAAGCGCCAGCGAGCGCTCGCGGCGCCTGGTCGAGGAGCTTTCGGAGGTCGACGCGGGTCTCACGGCAGCGGCCGAAGGGCTGAGGCAGGCCCGGGGGGAAGGGCCGGAGGCTGACCGGCTGCAGGCCCTCGGCGAAGTCCATACGGGGGCCGAGCGTGCCACCCGCCATGCCCGCCGGGCCGAAGGCCTGCTCGGCGAACGCCATCGCGAGCGACTGGGCGAACGCATGGCCGAGGTGGAAGGACTGATCGCGTCGATCGCCGGCCTGATCCACTCGGGTGAGGCTGCCGGGGAGGCTGTCAGGGGCCGGGTGACCCGTGCCGAGCGCACGGTCATCGGTGACCAGGGCGACGCCGACGAGATCGCCGCCGAACTGAAGCTCTGCTCGGACGAGGAGATCGAGATCCAGTCGAATCTGCGCGCTGTCGCCGAGCAGGTGACGACCGCCGAGGTCGAAGCCGCCCACCTCGGGGACCGGAGGGCTGAAGCGGCCGCCGAACTGGATCGCATCGCCGAAAAGCTCGACCGGGAGATCCCGGAGGCAGAGCAGCCTCTCGAGGAAGAAGAGCGCGAGGCGATCGACCGGCGCCTGAGCAACCTGCGGTTGCGGCGCGAGAGGCTGGGGCCGGTCAACCCGCTCGCACAGCGTGAGTACGAGGAGGCGCTGGAGCATCTCGAGCAGCTGCTCTCCCAGCGCGAGGACACCGAACGGGCGCTGCGTGAGCTCGAAGGCATCATCCGCGACATCGACGCCGAAATCACACGCTCCTTCGATGAGACCTTCGCCGCAACTGCCGAGAACTTCGAGCAGATGATCGGTCACCTCTTCCCGGGCGGCAGCGGGCGGCTGCGTTCAGTGGATCTACGGCCCGCACCGGAGCCTTCGGACGAAGGCGAAGACGGCGCGGAGACCGAGGCGATCGAGGCCGATGAAGACGAGATACAGGCCGACCTCGGGGTCGAGCTCGAGGTCACTCCGGCCGGCAAGCGAATGCGGCAGATGAAGCTGCTTTCCGGCGGCGAGAAGGCCATGACGGCGCTCGCCTTCGTATTCGCCGTATTCCTGGCCCGCCCCTGTCCTTTCTACATCCTTGACGAGGTCGAGGCCGCGCTGGATGACGCCAACATCAGCCGGTTTCTCGAAATGGTCCGACGTTTTTCGGATCGAACCCAGTTCATCATCGTCACCCACCAGAAGCTGACCATGGATGCCGCCGATGTGCTTTACGGGGTCAGCATGGGCGGGGACGGCGTGACCAAGGTGGTGTCCCGTCGCCTGCCCCGTGAACTCGAGGCGGTCGGCGACGATGCGATTGACGAAGCTGCCTGACCGTTCCGCGGTGCCGGTCGCGGCCGCGATCCCCCGGGCAGCGCGATCAGTCAGGATCAACCACCTGTGAGCACTTCCTGGAACGACATCCTCGACCTCGGCGAGCGCCTGCCCCGCGAGCTTGCCGAACGGCAGCCCGAGGACGGAAGCCCGAAGCGTCGCGGTGCCTTCAGCCGGCTTCGCGAGAGTCTTTCCAAGAGCCGCAGGGCTCTCACCGAGGAGATCAGCTCCAGCCTCTTCGACCGGATCGATGACGAAACCTGGGAGCGTCTGGAGGAGGCTCTGATCTTCGCGGACGCCGGAGCGCCGACCACCGCCAAAGTCGTCGAGAAGCTCGAGCACGAAGTCGATGCGGGCGAGGTCCCGGCCGACGGCGAAGCGATAAAGGCCCGCCTGGTCGAAATCCTGGCCGAGATCGCCTCGACCAACCGGGCCCCGATCAATCTGAGCGCCGAGCCGGCAGTTCTGCTGATGACCGGAGTCAACGGCACCGGCAAGACGACCAGCATCGGCAAGATCGCCTGGCATCTCCAGCAGGAATTCGGCCTCTCTGTGCTGCTGGGCGCCGCCGACACCTACCGCGCTGCGGCGGCCGAACAGCTGACCACATGGGCCGAACGCTCCGGAGCCGGCATCGTGCGTTCGAATGAAGGTGCCGACCCCGGCTCGGTCGCCTTCGACACGATCAACGCCGCCAAAGCAAGGGGCTCCGACGTCGTGATTATCGACACCGCCGGCCGCCTCCACACCCAGTCGAACCTGATGGACGAGCTGGGCAAGGTGCGCCGGGTGATCGAGAAGCAGCTTCCGGGCGCGCCCCACGAGACCTTGATCTCGATCGACGCGACGACGGGTCAGAACGGTCTGCGCCAGGCCCAGGCTTTCGCCGAGGCCACACCGCTCGACGGTGTCGTGCTGACCAAGCTCGACGGCACGGCCAAAGGTGGCATCACCCTCGCAATCGCCAACGAGCTGAGCATTCCGGTCAAGCTGATCGGCGTAGGGGAAAAGCTCGAGGACCTGCGGCCCTTCGACCCTCACGACTTCGCCCACGCCCTGCTCGACGAGTCCTGAATCTGCGGCCGTCGGTCGGAGGTGGGACCGGTGGGGGTTGCCTGCCACAACCCGCCGTTCCGGGAAACCCCCACCGGCCCCCCCGCCCACGATCGCCCCCGGGCGCCGCGGGACCGCCCGTCTTCGGTCTAACGGTTCGCGAGTCGTCGAGGGCGGGGGAGCGGTCAGGGGGACTCCCGGAACGGGGGGTTGTGGCAGGAGGCCCCCTGACCGCTCCGCCGCCCCTCCCAAGGCAACCGGTCCTTCTTCTCCGTGCCGCTGCGAGCGATTGGAGGCAGGGTGCCGGTAAGGTGACAGTCCATGTTTGACCAGCTTTCAGACCGCCTCCAGTCGACACTTTCGGACGTTCGCAAGCGCGGCAAGCTGACCGAAGACGACGTCGACAAGGCGATGCGGGAGATCCGCCTCGCCCTGCTCGAGGCCGATGTCAACTTCAAGGTCGTCAAATCCTTCACCGCCAGGGTCAAGGAGCGCTGCCTGGGAGCAGACGTGATGGGCAGTCTCAATCCGGGCCAGCAGGTGGTCAAGATCGTCAACGAGGAGTTGACCGACCTGATGGGAGGGGCCGGGCGCGACCTCGTCTTTTCCCAGAAGGGGATCACGGTCATCCTGATGGCCGGCCTGCAGGGATCGGGCAAGACGACTGCAACCGCGAAGCTGGCGATGCTGCTCAAGAAGGAAGGCAAGAGGGTGGCGCTCGCCGCCTGCGACGTCTACCGTCCCGCCGCCATCAAGCAGCTCGAAACGGTCGGCCAGCGGGCCGGCGCCGTGGTCTACCAGCAGGGCGCCGATGCCGATCCGGTCGAAATCGCCGACTGGGCGCTCGGCAAGGCCAGGGACGAAGGCCGCGACGTGCTGATTATCGATACGGCCGGCCGGCTCCACATCGACAGCGATCTGATGGACGAGCTGGCGAGCATCCGGAAGAAGACCAAGCCCCACAACGTTCTGCTCGTGGTGGATGCGATGACCGGTCAGGACGCCGTCGGCGTCGCCGAATCGTTCTCCGAGGCGGCTGAATTCGACGGGGTGATCATCTCCAAGCTCGACGGTGACGCCCGAGGCGGCGCGGCGCTGTCGGTCAAGGCGGTCACCGGCAAGCCGATCATCTTCGCTTCGACCGGCGAGAAGCTCGAGGACTTCGAGCGGTTCCATCCCGACCGCATGGCCAACCGCATCCTCGGCATGGGCGACGTGCTGAGCCTGATCGAGAAGGCCGAGGAACAGGTCAGCGAAGACGAAGCCGAAGAACTTCAGCGCAAGATGGCCAACGAGACCTTCACGCTGGAGGATTTCCTCAAGCAGATGCGCCAGGTCCGCAAGATGGGTCCGCTCGGCAACCTGATGGGAATGATGCCGGGCATGGGGGCGATGAAGAAGCAGCTCAAGGACACCGATGTGGACGAGGGCGAACTGGACCGTGTCGAGGCGATCATCCTCTCGATGACCCCGGAGGAGCGGGCCTTCCCCGAACTGATCAAGGGATCGCGCCGGCGCCGCATCGCAGAGGGCTCGGGAACCAAGATCCAGCAGGTGAACAACCTGGTCAAACAGTTCGACCAGATGCGTCGCCTGATGAAGCAGATGGCGACCGGAAACATGCCCGATCCGCAACAACTCGCAAAGATGACCGGCAAGGTCCAGCGGCCCAAGGTCCGCCGCCGCTGAGAATCTGTAGGATCTCGCGTCCAATGGCAGTCCGAATCAGACTTAGAAGAGTGGGTTCCAAGAAGAACCCGATCTGGCGAATCGTCGTCGCAGACAAGCGCTCCCCCCGGGACGGGCGCAGCATCGAGACGATCGGCCAGTACAACGCACAGACCGATCCTTCGACCATCGTGCTCGACGAAGAGCGCGCGAAGTACTGGCTCGACAAGGGCGCCCAGCCCTCCGAGCGGGTCGCCGGCCTGCTGCGCATCAAGGGCATCAAGGCCACCGGGAGCTGATCTCCGTGCAGGAGATGCTGCTTTTCCTCACGCAGTCCCTGGTTGAAGACCGCGAGGCGGTCCAGGTCGAGGAGCTCGAAGAAGACGGAGACCTGGTCTACGAGATCACGGTCAACGAAGACGACCTCGGTCGTGTCATCGGCAAGGGCGGCCGCGTGGCCAACGCACTGCGGACCGTAGCCAAGGCAGCCGCCGTTCGCGAGGAACGCCGCGTGCTGGTCGACATCCTCGACTGAGAAACCCGGAAGGCGGTCAGTGGCCGTGAACCTCGACATCTTCACCCTCTTCCCGGAGGCATTCGACTGGTTCCGCGGGCAACGGCCGGTGCGAAAGGCGATCGAAAACGGGGCATCGCTTCAGACTCGCGACTATCGGGACTGGACCCCGTTGAAAGGCGGTCGAGTCGACGACGCTCCTTACGGCGGGGGAGCGGGCATGGTCATCCGCGTCGATGTAGTCGACGCAGCTTTGACCGGGGTCTACGGAGAAGGGGACAGGCCGAGGACGGTCGTGCTGAGTCCGGCCGGACGGATGCTCGACGACAGTCTCGTCTCCGAGCTCGCCGCCGAACCTTCGCTGGCCCTGCTCTGCGGCCGCTACGAGGGCTTCGACCAGCGCGTCCACGAGCATCTGGCCGATGACGAAGTCTCGATCGGCCGATACGTCCTGGCCGGAGGCGAGATTCCGGCCATGGTCGTGGCCGATTCGATCATGCGCCGACTCCCCGGTGCACTCGGCGACCGGGAGAGCGCGATCGAGGAGTCCTGGAGCGACGCACTCGACGGCATGCCGGAATACCCCCACTACACAAGGCCTCCCGAATACCGGGGCTGGGGCATCCCCGATGTGCTGATCTCGGGTGACCACGACCGGGTCCGCCGGTGGCGTCTCGAGCAAAGCAGGGCGCGCGGCGACTGACTTGAAACCGCCGATTCCGGCGAGTCGGTAGCATTGCCGCTTCGCGGGCCCTACCGGCCCGCATTTTTGAGCCATGACCACAGTAATCCAGGACATCGAAAGCAGCCAGCTGCGCAAGGGTCTCCCGCCGTTCGAGCCGGGTGACCGTGTGCGAGTGCACTTCCTCGTCATCGAGGGCAACCGCAAGCGCCCCCAGGTCTTCGAAGGTGTCGTGATCAAGCGCCAGGGTTCCGGTGCCCGGGAGACCTTCACCGTCAGGAAGCAGTCATTCGGCGTTGGTGTTGAGCGAACTTTCCCGCTCCACTCGCCGAAAATCGAGAAACTTGAAGTCGCATCGAGGGGCAGGGTCCGCCGGGCCAAGCTCTACTACCTCCGGGACCGGGTCGGCAAGGCTGCCCGTGTGGCCGAACGCCGCTGGGGTATCGACGAAGAGATGGTCTCCGTTTCCGACGAAGGCGCCGTAGACGCGTCGGGCGAAGGTCTGGCACCCGAAGAGGATGCCGCGCCCGAGGCTGTGGATGCCGACGAAGCCACGGCCGAAGCGACCGAATCCGCCGAAGAGGCGGGGGAGACCGCCGCCGAAGAGGCTCCGGCCGAGGCCGCCGAAGAAGCTTCAGCCGACGAGTCCCCGGCCGACGAAGAGCCGGCCGCCGAGGCCGAATCAAGCGAATCTGCCGACATTGAAGAAACGGCCGACGAAGCCTCGGAAGAGGCTGAGCAAGGCGATAAGGACAAGGCCTGAGTCCGCGCATCCCCAAGCCGAAGACGGCCGGGGGAAGCTTCGTCGAACTGGTCGTGATCGTTGCGCTGGCCCTGGGCCTCGCGTTGCTGATCCAGGCCTTCCTGGTCAAGCCGTACCAGATCCCTTCCGGCTCGATGGAGCCGACGCTGGACATCGGCCAGCGCGTGCTGGTCAATCGGACCGCCTTCCATTTCGGTGACCCGAAGCCGGGTGACGTAGTGGTATTCCATCCGCCCAGCGGCGTGAACCGGAACGCAGAGTGTGGGGTGCCGAGGCAGAGCGACCAGGCTTGTCCCGAGCCGGCCGACGGCGAGTCGCCGGACACCTTCATCAAACGGATAGTCGCGGGGCCGGGCGATACGATCGCGGTGAGGAACGGCATTCCGGTAGTGAACGGCACCCCGGTACAGCCCGACGGCTACGAGATCATTCCCTGTGGTCCCGGCGGTTCCGGCTGCAATCTGCCCGAGCCGATCACCATTCCCGAGGGTCACTTCTTCGTGATGGGGGACAACCGGGGGCAGAGCGACGACAGTCGGTTCTGGGGGCCGCTGCCCGAGGACCATCTGATCGGCAAGGCCTTCGCCACTTACTGGCCTCCGAATCGCATCGGTGGGCTCTAAGCCCTCCGGGCCCGACCCCGCCGGACTGTTCGCTCACGATCTCGAGATCGGTCGTGGTGCGGTGGCCGGCACCGACGAAGCGGGCCGAGGCTGTCTCGCCGGCCCGATCGTAGCGGCCGCCGTCGCCTTCGACCGCGATTGCCTCGAGAGCTTCGGGGCGGGCAGGCTGGCCAAGCTGAATGACTCCAAGAAGCTCACTGCCAGGACGCGGGAGCGCCTGTTGCCGGAGATCCTCCGCTGCGCGATGACCGTCACGATCGTGATGCGTTCGGCCCGCTACATCGATGCCGCCGGGCTTCAGGCGAGCAACGTCGAGTGTCTGTCCGAAGCCCTGGCCTCGACCGGCGAGATAGCCGGTGTGACCCGGCTCGTAGACGGCTTCCGGCTGCCCGACTGTGGTTTCGAGCACCAGCGACTAGTCAAGGGGGACAGCAAGAGCGCGGCTGTCGCTGCCGCCTCGGTCGTTGCCAAGGTGAGCCGGGATCGGTGTATGGCGAGGGCAGGGAAGCGCTACCCGCAGTACGGCTTCGAAAGCCACAAGGGCTACGCCAGCGAGTCTCACCGGGAAGCGATCGTCATCCACGGACCGACCCCGATTCACCGCATGTCCTTCAACTCGGCCTCTTACGGTTCGGCAGAGGCCGCCTGACCTCAGAAGGCCCGTTCGATGTGCTCCCAGGCGGCAATTGAATCTTCGTCGCCCAGCGTGATGCCGACGACGTCGAAGCGCACCTCCTCGAAGCTCAGCCCGCCGGCGCGACTCTGGAGCCAGGCTTCAGCCAGCCTCCTCAAGCGCCGTTGTTTGTCCCGGTTGACCGCCAGGACCGGGTGGGCGGGACCCGAAGCGTTGCCGGCGCGGTGAGCTTTGACCTCCACTACCACCAGGCTGCGCCCGTCGATCGCGACGATGTCAATTTCCCCGATCCTGATTCGCCAGTTGCGATCCAGGATTCGCCAGCCACGACGCTCGAGTTCAGCCGCGCAGAGGATCTCCGCCTGCGTGCCAAGCCTTCGTCGCGGATCGCCGGCGACCGGTCTCTGCTCGTCTGATTTCCCTGCCATTCGCCCAAAGTAGGGTCTCGCAGCGCCGAAAAGGCTGGACTCCGGTGAATCGTCAGCCCCTCCGCGAGGACTTGACACAGTCATGGTGCAAGTCGTGCGCCGGGCCGCCGTAGTTTCGCTCTGTGCTGGCGGAAACCACTTCATTCACGCTCGAGGGGATCTCGGCCAGCCCGGTCCGGGTCGAGGTCGACATCCACAGGGGCCTGCCCAGTTTCCAGATCGTAGGCCTGCCCGATGTGGCCGTGCGCGAGGCTCGTGAGCGGGTCAGGGCCGCCCTCGTCAACACCGGCTTCGAGTTCCCGATGCGCAGGATCACCGCGAATCTCGCTCCGGCAGACCTCCGGAAGGTGGGTCCCGGGCTGGACCTGGCCCTGGCCACAGGTCTGCTTGCCGCGGGCGGGGAGATCGAGGGCGCCAGGCTGGGTGGCTGGGCGATGGCCGGTGAGCTGGCCCTGGACGGTTCGGTCAGGCCGGTTCGCGGGGCGCTGGCGATGGCCGAGGCAGCCCGAGAACGCGGCTGCCGAGGGATTATCCTGCCCGAGCTGAACGGTCCGGAGGCGGCGCTGGCGCCGGGCGTGGAGGTGCGCACGATCAACAGCATCGCCGAGCTTCGCAGGCTCGAATCAGGCCGGATACCGGGCAGCCGGGCAGTGCCGGTGGACCCGGTCGAAGTTCCCGGTCTGCCAGACCTGCGGGACCTCCGGGGCCAGTCCAACCTGCGGCGGGCGATCGAGGTGGCGGCGGCGGGTGGTCACGGGCTGCTGATGATCGGTCCGCCCGGCTCCGGCAAGTCTCTCGCGGCGAGGAGATTTCCCTCGGTGCTCCCACCGATGTGCCGTGAGGAAATACTCGAGGTCGCGCGTATTGCCGGAGTCTGTGGGTCCGGGCCGGTCCGGTCGCAGCGACCTTTCAGGGCGCCTCATCACACGGTCTCGGCTGCCGGCCTGATCGGGGGCGGCAGTCCCCCACGGCCGGGTGAGATCACACTGGCCCACAGGGGCGTTCTGTTTCTGGACGAGCTCTGCGAATTCAGCCGGCCCGCACTCGAGGCCCTGCGCGAGCCGCTCGAGTCCGGTGAGGTGGCGATCTCGAGGGCCGGCGGCCGTCGTATCCTTCCCGCCGCCTTCACGTTGGTGGCCGCGGCCAACCCCTGTCCCTGCGGCAGGGGCGAAGAGGACCCCGACTGCACCTGCACGCCTGCCTCTACAGCTCGCTATCGGGCTACCCTCAGTGGCGCCCTGGCAGATCGCATCGACATGATCGTCGCGGTCGCACAGCCTGGGCCGGAGGCGATGGCCGGGGCAGAGGGTGAAGGGTCCGAAGCGATCAGGGAGAGGGTTGTACGGGCCAGGGGCCTGATGGCGGAGCGCCTCGGTCGCGGTCGCGTGAACGCGGTCGCCGGCCGGGCCGAGATCGACCGCTTCGATCTCTCCGCCGAGGCCCGCCGGCTGCTGATCGACGCCGGTCGAAGCCATCGTCTGAGCGGTCGCTCACACGACCGGGTCCTGCGACTCGCACGCACACTCGCCGATCTCGACGGCAGCTCGGCCGTGCTCGAGCGGCACCTTGCCGGGGCACTGCAGCTCAGGCGGAGGGGTGCGAAGTGAATGGCGCCGCGAGTCGAATCGAGACGGCCTGTTCCTCCTGCCTGCGGCGTAGCTGGCTTATCGCAAGGCTCGCTCCCTTCATTCAGGTTGCCTGTGACGACAGGGTGGGGCGCCGCACCCCTGAACTGCTGCGCCTGGACGACGAAGATCTGGTTTCGGCACTCGCCCCGCGCAAGGCGGACGAATTGCTGAGTGAAAACTCCGGACTGGACGAAAATGACCTGCGTCGTGATCTTCACGAGGCCGACTGCTGGGCGATATGCCGGCACAGCGACGACTTTCCGGAAGGCCTCAGGGACGGAGCCGACGCGCCCGCCTGCATCATCGGCTGCGGCAGGAGTTTCGGCCTCGGCGAGGTCACGATGGGCGCTTCGGTCACGGTGGTAGGTGCCAGGCGGGCGACCGGCTACGGGCTTGAGGTGGCCCGTAGTCTGGGGGGCGAGCTGGCGGCCGCCGGCCTGGTCGTGGTCAGCGGGCTGGCACTGGGAATCGACGGTTCGGTACACAGGGGCGCCGTAGAACGGGGACGTACGGTTGCTGTTCTGGCCGGAGGTCCGGACCGGCCCTACCCGGCTTCCCATGCCCGGCTCTATCGCCGGGTTCGCGAGAGCGGTCTCGTCGTTTCGGAGCTGCCGCCCGGGACCAGACCCTGGCGCTGGGGTTTTCCGGCCCGCAACCGGATCATGGCTGCGCTCTCACGCATGACGGTCGTGGTCGAGGCGGCTCGGCGCTCGGGCTCACTGATCACCGCCGAGATGGCCGCCGACGCCGGGCGGGAGGTGGGGGCGGTACCCGGTCCGGTCACTGCCGGTCCGTCGGCCGGCACCAACGAACTGATCGCCGGCGGCGCGGCGCTGGTGCGGGATGGCACCGACGTCTTCGACCGACTCGCAGGGGTCGGCTTTTCGTTTCCGCAGAAGCTGTTCGGCCCGGAAGTATGTACAGCTGACGGTCCCGTTCTGGCAGCGGTCGAAGGTGGGCTGCGCCTGCTCGATGGGATCGCGGCGGCAGCCGGATTGTCGACAGCGGAAGCAGCGACCGGGCTGGCCCGGCTCGAAATCTCCGGCTACGTCACCTGTTCGCTGATCGGCGAGTACGGACGCACCGGGCTCGCCTGCGCGGCCACCTATGATCCGTCGGGTGACTGAGAACGGCGTGCCCAGAGTGCTTTCGATTGCAGGCTCGGACTCCGGGGGCGGAGCCGGTATCCAGGCTGACCTGAAGGCTTTCGCATCCTGTGGGGCCCACGGCATGACGGCGATCACTGCGATCACCGCGCAGAACACTCTCGGGGTGACCGCGATCGAGTCGATCGAACCGCCGATGATCGTCGCTCAGGTGAGGGCCGTCGTCGATGACATCGGGGTCGACGCGGTCAAGATCGGCATGCTCGGCACGGTGGAGACGATCGTCGCCGTGGACAAGTGCCTCGAGCTCGTCGGTGGTGTGCCGGTCGTTCTTGATCCGGTGATGGTGGCCGAGAGCGGTGCCGACCTTCTCGCGGCCGACGCGAAACAGTCCCTGATCGAACTGATCCTGCCCCGGGCGAGCGTTGCGACTCCGAACATCCCCGAGGCGCGGGCGCTGACCGGGCTCGGCGAAGGGGCCTCGCAGGAGGACCTTGCCGCCGCGGTGGTCTCGCTCGGACCGGACTGCGCGGTCGTGACCGGCGGCCACAGTACCGGGCTCGTCGATGTCTTCTGCGACGGGTCCCGGATCGTCCCGATCGAAGGCCCTCGCCACGACGCCACCTCGGCCCACGGCTCGGGCTGCACCCACTCCTCGGCGCTGGCTGCGTTCATGGCTTCCGGCATGGATCCCGAAGCGGCGGCCCGCGCCGCCCGCGGGGTCGCCTCGAGGGCGGTGGCCGATGGTCTCGACTCGATCGGTTCCGGCCCCGGGCCGGTGGATGTGTTCGGCCTCGCCGACTCGACGCCCGGCTGAAGCTGCCTGGCGGCCTAAGATAGGCGCCATGTCCACGAACGACCAGCCTGCCGTCAGCCCGTTCCCGCGCCCGCGCTCCGCCGCCGTCTTCGACGGACCCGACCGGGCCGCCGCCCGCGCCTACATGAAGGGGATCGGCCTCAGCGACGAAGACATGAAGAAGCCGACGGTCGGCATCGCGAATACCTGGACCGACGCGATGCCCTGCAACTACGGACTTCGCGGCCTGGCCGAGTACGTAAAGGAAGGCGTCCGCGCGGCGGGCGGAACCCCGATGGAGTTCAACACCGTCGCCGTCTCGGACGGGATCACCATGGGCACTCAGGGGATGAAGTCTTCGCTGGTGAGCCGGGAGGTGATCGCCGATTCGATCGAGCTGATGGCCCGCGGGTACCAGTTCGACGCGATCGTCGCCCTGACCGCCTGCGACAAGACCATTCCCGGCGCGGTGATGGGAGTGACCCGCATCGATATCCCCTCGATCGTGCTCTACGGCGGTTCCGTGAAGCCCGGCACCTACGAGGGCAAGGATGTGACGATTCTCGAGGTTTTCGAGGCGATCGGTGCCCATGCGGCCGGTGAGATATCCGACCAGGAACTGACCGACATCGAGAACGTGGCCAGCCCCGGCTTCGGAGCCTGCGGCGGGCAGTTCACGGCGAATACTCTCGGCTGCGCCTTCGAAGCACTCGGCATCTCCCCGGCCTTCTCGGCCATGGTCCCGGCCGAAGACAGCGCAAAAAATGAAGTCGCCCGGGGTATCGGGGAGTTGATCCTCAAGGTGCTGGCCGACGATCTCCGCCCCAGCAAGATCATCACCCGCCATTCACTGGAGAACGCGATCGCCATGGTCGCGGCGTCCGGCGGCTCGACGAACGGGGTCCTGCACCTGCTGGCGATCGCCAGGGAGGCCGGTATCGAACTGGACATCGATGTCTTCGAGGAAGTCTCCGGCCGCACGCCGCTTCTGGCCGACCTCAAGCCCGGCGGCAACTATGTCGCCACGGACCTCTACCGGGCCGGCGGAGTACCGCTGATCCTCAAGCGGCTGAAGGACGGCGGGCTGCTCCACGAGGATGAGATCACGGTCACCGGAAACACCATCGGCGAAGAAGCCGACAAGGCCGAAGAACAACCCGGCCAGCAGGTAGTCCTGCCGGTTGAGGCACCTCTCAAGGCCCAGGGTGGCCTGGCGATCCTGCGCGGGAACATCTGCCCCGACGGCGCCGTCGTAAAGGTCGCCGGAACGGAACGCCGCAGCCAAACCGGCCCGGCCCGGGTCTTCGAACGCGAGGAAGACTGCTTTGCCGCCGTGAAGAAAGGCAAGATCGAAAAGGGCGATGTGATCGTGATCCGCAACGAAGGCCCGGCCGGCGGCCCCGGCATGCGGGAGATGCTCCAGGTCACCGCAGCCCTGGTCGGCGAGGGCCTGGGCGAGCACGTGGCGCTGCTGACCGACGGCCGATTTTCGGGTGCCACGCGCGGACTGATGATCGGCCATGTCGCCCCCGAGGCGGTCAAGGGTGGACCGATCGCCGCGATCCGCGACGGGGACCTGGTCACGGTGGACATCGACGGGCGACGGCTCGACGTCGACCTCAGCGTCGAAGAAATCGATCGCCGGGTCGCTGACTACAAGGCTCCGGACCCGCTCTATTCACGCGGCGTAATGGCCAAGTACGCGGCTGCGGTCAGTTCGGCTTCGCTCGGTGCCATAACCTGATCGGGGACAGCGAGCGGTAAGCTCCCTGCGAGTACAGGGGCGCCGCCGGCGCGGAAACGGGACAAGGGGACTGATGGAGACTTCGGGAATGCTGAAACTGGCGAAGTTGTTCTTCGCGACTGCCGTGACCGCTTTCGGCCTGGCGCTGTTCGCCGGGCCCGCTTCGGCGGAGGACACCGTCTGGCTGTGCAAGCCCGGAGAAGCGGACAACCCCTGTCTCGGCAAGATGGACGGTATCGCCCTGTTGCCGGACTCCACGGTGGAACTCGGCTACGAGGCCGCTTCCGATGCGCCCGTCGACTGCTTTTACCTCTACCCGACCCAGAGCGACCAGGGAACGGCAAACGCCAACCTCGACAAGGACCAGCCGATCCGCGACGTGGCGGTGAACCAGGCGCGGCAGTTCTCCCGAGTCTGCGACGTATACGCGCCGATGTACCGCCAATACACGTTCCAGGCGCCGGTCACCGACGAAGTCCGTGACGTCGCCTACAACAGCGCCCTCGGGGCGTGGCGGGACTACATGGAGAACTACAACGACGGCCGCGGCGTCGTCATCATCGCCCACTCGCAGGGCTCGATGAACATGGCGAGGCTGATCGCCGAGGAGGTCGACCCCAAGCCTTCGGTGAGGAAGCGACTGATCTCCGCGATCCTGCCGGGTGCGAATGTTTACGTACCGAAGGACGAAGTCGTCGGCGGCCAGTTCCAGAACATCCCTGCCTGCGAGGCCGGCGACCAGCTCGGCTGCGTCATCGCCTACTCGATGTTCCTGAACCAGCCGGGAACCGGTTCCAGCTACGGCTGGATCGACACCGGCTACTGGATCAACCCCGCGCCACGACCGGACAAGGACCTGTTTGAGGTCCTCTGCGTGAACCCGGGTGACCTCACCGGTGAGGCGGGCATGCTTCGTCCCCTGGCCAACCTCGACGTCTTCCTGGGCGGCGAGGAGGGTGAGAAGCCCTGGCTGGCACTGCCCGACTACTACACCGGCGAGTGTCGCAGTGCGGTGGACGAGCCGAAGGGTGAAGTCAACTGGCTGAACGTCGAGAAGACAGCGGCTCCGGGCGATGCGCGTCCCGATCTTGCTTCCCTGGTCAACGGAGGCGGCGGAAACCTCCACCTCGGCGACATCAACCTCGCTCTTGACTCACTGGTCGCGGTTGCCGGATCGCAGAGCCGGGCTTACATCTCCTCCCAACGCGCCGCAGCCGTGAAGAAGCGTTCCGCGGTCCGCAGGCAGCTGAAGTCGGCGAAGAAGAAGTCGAAGAAGCTCTCGAAGCAGGCCCGCAAGGCGAAGAAGCTCTGCGCGAGCAAAGGCAAGCGCTGCGCGAAGGCAAAGAAGCTCGGCAAGAAGTCGAAAAAGGCCCAGACGGCGAGTCTCGTCGTTGAAGAAGCGTGAACGCGCCCTGACCAGGGAGATCAGGTCCCTGGTCGTGTCCGACGACCTGACCTGCCTCAGCCCGGGCCGGCAGGGGCCTCGAGGCCCTCTCGGCGCCGACGGTCGATGAACTCCTCGACGTCGTCATTGAACCGGGCCGGGCGCTCCATCTGGATCATGTGACCGGTGTCGTCGAGCAGGCTCAGCTCGGCGTCGGGGATTTTGCGGCGGTAAGCGAAGGCCGCCGGTACGGGAACCAGCAGGTCCCGGTTGCCCCAGATCAGGAGGGTCGGGATGCGGATCTCGGGTAGCCGGTCCCGGGTGTCGTAACCGGCGATGGCATAGGCGGCCTGAATCAGACCCGGTGCGCCCATCGCGTAGCTGCCGAGCTCCCAGAGCATCTCCCGGCTGATGCGGGTGGGATGCGCGAATACACCCGCAAACTGGGCGGAGCGCAGGCGGCTGCGGGTGAAGCCCCGCTCGAGGCTGCCGGAGGCGATCGGCATCATCGCCTTCACGATCACCTTTGCCATGTCCTTCTGGGAGGGGGTGACGCTCACGTAGGTTATGCCGGCCGCAGCCACCAGAACGAGCGACGAGAAGCGTTCCGGGCGCGCGATCGCCGCCTCAGTTGCGATGAACCCGCCCATCGAGTGACCGACCAGGGCCGTCTGATCATCGAGATCAAGGGCATCGGCGAACTCGACCAGGAAGTCGCCATAAGAGTGAATCGTGACCTGACGATCCGGCAACGGGCTGGTGCCGAAACCCGGCAGATCCAATGCGATCACACGGTGGTTTCGAGCCAGGTAGGGCATGTTCTCCAGCCAGTTGCGCCAGCTTCCGCCGAGCCCGTGGACCATCAGCACGGGCGGGCCTTCGCCGCTCTCGACGTAGTTGACGGGCGTGCGGCCCAATTCCGATTCGACCGTCAGTCTGTGAACCCGATCTGACCAGTCGATGCGCAGCCACTCGCCGTCGGACTTCGCGTAATCGTCGGCCCTGGTCACACCAGGCGGCTGTGCCCTGGTTTCGGCCCGTTCATCCACCGGCGCCACTCTACCCGTGGCCGGCCCGTCTTACTGCCACAATGGCGACATGCCGGTTGAAGACAAAGGGGGCGCCCGCCGGGTGCTGGTCACAGGACTCTCGACCTATTGGGGCGGGCGGCTCGCCGCCGCGCTCGAGGCCAATCCTTCTATCGAGGTGATCATCGGCGTCGATTCGAGTGAGCCGACGCGTGAGCTGGAGCGGACCGAGTTCGTCAAGGTCGGCGTACAGCACTCGCTGATCGAGAAGATCGTGCGCGCCGCCGACATAGACACGGTGATCGATACCCGGATGATCGTGGACTCCGCCCGCAGCCAGCGCGGCGCCAAGCCGACTTCGGTCCACGAGAACAACGTCATCGGCACGCTCAATATTCTCGCTGCCTGCTCGGCGCCCGATTCGCCGGTGAACAGATTCGTTTTCAAGAGCTCGGCCCACTGGTACGGCTGCGCCCAGGACGACCCGGCCTTCTTCACCGAGGACATGACCCGCGGCCACCGCCCCGAGACATCGATCGAGCAGGACGTGGTTGAAGCCGAAGCCGCAATCGAAGAGTTCCGTCTGAGGAGGCCCGAGGTATCGGTGACCGTGCTCAGGTTCGCCAACGTACTCGGGGCCGAGGTGAACACTTCCCACATCCAGCTCTTTGCGATGCCGATGGTGCCGATGATCGCCGGTTTCGACCCGCGCTACCAGTTCGTCGACGAAGTAGACGTGGTTCACGCGCTCGAGCACGTGACGATCAATGACCTGCCCGGCATCTTCAACGTGGCCGCCGATGGAGTGCTGACGCTTTCCGAGACGATCTCCCTGCTCGGCAAGAAGCCGCTTCCGGCGATCCCGCCGTGGGGGACCGGAATCGCCACTTCGGCGATGAGGCGGATGGGTCTGACTATCTCGGCCGAAATGGTCAACCAGCTGAGATTCGGACGGGGACTCGACAACCGGCGCTTCAAAGCGGCCGGCTTCCACTACGCCTTCACCTCCCGGGAGACCGTTGTCCACCTCCGCGAACGGCTCCGCCTTGATTCTGTCGCCTCCGGAGTTGCCAACCCCTACCGCTACGAGCCAGAGGTCGAGGAGTTTCTCAAGCACAGCCCGCACGTGACCCGGCCGCCCACGCGCGACATGGGTCTCGAAGACGCCGCGATGTTCGATCCGTCTCCGCCGGTCGAAAGCTAGGCGCGGCCGCCTCTTCCCGGCTTCAGGAGTGAATGGGCGCTTGCGCCCGACTAAAGGGCTTGACCGGGCCGTCGGTGTATCTAGAATTGCTTTGGTGCGCAAAACACAGATCCTCATAGCCGCGGTCGTCCTATTCCTGATCGGGGGGGCGGTGGCCGCCTACGCCTACGACGGCTCCCAGAAGGACGAGATCGCCGAAGGAGTGACGATCAGCGGCGTGGATGTCAGCGGGATGAGCAGCGAGCAGGCGACCAGGGCGGTCACTGCCAAGGTGCTGGCTCCGCAGCGCAAGCCGGTGACGGTCAAGTTCGAGAACGAAAAGTTCGTGCTTCCCGCCGATGAGCTCAAGATCCGGGCGGATGTCGAAGCCGGCGTTGACAAGGCCCTTGACGAGAGCCGCTCGGGCTCACTGCCGGAGCGCGTTCTCCGCCAGATCACCGGCGACGAACTCGACGCCGACATCTCGGTGAGCGTCGCCTATTCGCGCCCTGCGGTCAACCAGTTCGTACGCGACGTCGCGGCCGAGGTTCAGGTCGATCCGGTCGACGCTTCGGTTTCTGCCGGCCCAGGCTCGCTCAGCGTCGTAAAGGCGTCGGACGGATACAAGCTTCGGGACGTACTTCTCACCGAGCAGCTGACCTCACTCCTTGACGAAGGAAAGGGCGGCCGGACGATTCAGGCCGAGGCAAACGTGCTGAAGCCCACGGTCACCACCGACGAGGTGGCGGCCGAGTACCCGACTTACCTGACCCTTGACCGCGGCAGCTACCAGCTGAAGCTCTGGCGAAACCTTGAACTCGAGAAGACCTACACCGTCGCGGTCGGCCAGATCGGCCTCGAAACACCTGCCGGTCTGTATTCGATCCAGAACAAGCAGGTTGATCCCGCCTGGCACGTGCCCGACTCTGACTGGGCCGGAGACCTCGCCGGTGAGGTGATCCCCGGTGGTGTGCCCGAGAACCCGCTGAAGGCACGCTGGATGGGCATTTTCGACGGCGCCGGCATCCACGGCACCTCTGACGAAGGCTCGCTGGGATCGGCCGCCTCCCACGGTTGCGTGCGCATGGCCGTGACCGATGTGGTCGACCTATACGACCGGGTCGACGTCGGCACTCCGATCTACATCGGATGATTCAGCGTGTCCGCTGCTGACGGCGCCTGGACCGACCTTCTCGATCTCCACGAACGCGACCTTGTCGCATCGGGGGCGGCCCCCCGGACCCTTGCCGCCTACCGTCGCGATCTGATTCAGTTTTCGCGCTGGTACTCCCAGTCAGGATCCGATCCGCTGGCCGTCAGTCACCGGGACGTACGTCGCTACGCCGCCTATATGTCTGCTTCGGGCTGCGCCCCCTCGACCGTGGCACGCAAACTGGCCGCGCTCCGCCGCTTCTACGGCTTCCTGCTCAGAACCGACCGCATCGCTCAGAACCCGGCTGATCTGGTTTCCGCTCCGAAAGCTGCCTCCAGACTGCCACGGGTGCTTACCACGGTACAGATGGCCGAAATCCTTGAGACCGCCCCGGCAAGGACGCCGTTGGAGCTGCGCGATCGCGCGATGATCGAACTCTCCTACTCCTGCGGCCTGCGCAGCGAAGAGGTCATCTCACTTTCTCTCGATTCACTCGACTTCGACTCCGAACAGCTTTCGGTCGTCGGCAAGGGATCGCGTCACCGTCGACTTCCGGTCGGTGAGCCGGCCCAGCGTGCGGTCGAGGATTACCTCGGTCGCGGCCGGCCGAGCCTGGTCGACGACATGTCCGAAAGGGCCCTGTTCATATCCCGAAACGGCCGTCGCCTCTCGCCCTCGGATGTCTCCCGCCGACTATCTGTGAGGGTCCGCGATGCGGCCGCTGCCAGCGGTATCTCGCCGCATGCCCTGCGCCATTCCTTCGCGACTCACCTTCTCGAAGGCGGGGCAGACCTGCGAACGATCCAGGAACTACTCGGTCATTCCTCGATTTCGACCACTCAGGTCTACACCCACCTCGACTCGGCCCGGCTGCGTGACGCCTATGCCGGCAGCCACCCCCGGGCCTGATCGTCGCCACGAATCCTCCCTGCTTGCCTGGCCGGTGGCTTAGTAGGTTGGGGCGATGAAGCTGACTGTGAACGTTGACGGAGGCGCGCGCGGCAATCCCGGCCCCGCCGCGATCGGGGTGGTGATCCGCGATCCGGAAGGGCTGATCATCGACGAGCACGGCGAGCGGATCGGCGAGGCGACGAACAACGTGGCCGAATACAAGGCTCTCATCCGGGGGATCCAGCGGGCCGCCGAACTCGGTGCGACGGAACTCGATCTGGTCGGTGATTCGGAACTGGTCGTCCGTCAGGTGGAAGGCAAGTACAAAGTCAAGAAGCCCGGCCTCAAGCCGCTTCACGCCGAGGCCAGGCAGGCTCTGTCCGCCTTCGATTCCTGGTCGATCCGGCACGTGCGTCGCGAGATGAACGCCGAGGCCGACCGGCTGGTCAACGAGGTCCTCGACGGCTAGTCCCTGGCCGGAGGGCGCCAGGCAGGGTCGCCGGGCCGCCAGGACCGATCCGGGTCTTCGCTTTCGTTGGCCACCACGTTGGCCATCAGCCAGTCCCCGTCTTCACCCTTCAGTTCGAAGGCGAAGCCGCGTAGGTGAGTCGGTGCATCGAGGGTGACCGGTTCTTCGGTGGCTTTGTCGAAGAGCACGACGATTTCGTGGTCCGGGGCTACGATCCTGGGTTCGGTGCCCCATCCGGCGTGCTGCCAGACGATCGAAGACCAGAGATCGTCAAGTGCCGCGAGGGTGGTAACGCAGAACTGGTGCCACACCGTCGGGCGTGAGAGCCCGGGCGAGGGTTGACGGGCTTCCATCAGGCATTCACGGACCTTTTCCGGGTCCTCGCCGGACATGCCCTCGCTTTCGCCGAAACGGGAAAGCCAGGTGTCGATGAGGAAGCGGCGGTAGTCCCGGTGGGTCAGTGGCCAGGCGCTTTCGAGGTCGTGGTTGATCTTGACCATGTGGAGCCAGGTGGCTGCGGCTCGCACGGGGCCACCGGGTCTGAAGGGATCCATGGCAGGCATTGTCCCTGACCGGGCGGCCCGGCCCGCCTGTAGCCGGGCGTCCGCCGCCACCGCACCCGGTCAAGGGCCGGGGTGGCCGGGTATACTCGCCCGAGTCTGCGGCTGTAGCTCAGTTGGCTAGAGCGTCTGCTTGCCATGCAGAAGGTCGAGGGTTCGAATCCCTTCAGCCGCTTTCGGGACACCGCCCCTCAGGGGGCCGGTGTCTCATTCGGCGCCTTGGCGGAGTGGTTACGCAGCGGCCTGCAAAGCCGTGTACGCCGGTTCGACTCCGGCAGGCGCCTTTCACCACCAGCCCGCTGGTAGGCTCCCGGATCGCGGGCGCATAGCTCAGTTGGTAGAGCGCCACCTCGACACGGTGGAGGTCACTGGTTCGAGCCCAGTTGTGCCCATCCGCTCCGCATCCCGTGCGGGGTGGATGGAGCCCGCGGCCCTACGCCGTTACGAGCCCGGCGGCGTGGTATCCGGAGCGCACGGCGCCTTCCATAAGGCCGTGGAACTCACCTGCGGTGTGCTCGCCGGCGAAGACGAACGGTCCGGCAGGTGCCCTGAGGGCGTCGCTCAGTTTGGAGGAAGGCGAGACCGAGTACGCAGCGCCGACCCACGGGTCGTCGTCCCAGGTCGAGAGGATCGCCTGGTCGGTGAGCAGCTGGAGATCCGGCCGCATCGTGGTCACGGAATCGAGCCAGCGCTCGGGCCCGGAGGTGACCTCGAGTCCTTCGAGTGCCGCGGGGGAGCCGGCGAAGCAGCTGAGCAGTGGCATCGGTTCGTCGCCTTCGCCGGTTTCGGTCCAGCACCAGTAGCACTCCGGCACATTCATCACCGCACTGACCGGTGCGGGTTCGCTCAGCGGTATGAAGAGCTTGGCGGCGTGGCCGTAGCGGACGGAACGCAGTGCTTCGCTCTTTTCTTGAGGAAGGTCCGGGGAAAACGCGATCCGCGAGATCACAGAAGCCGGCACCGCGATCACGCAGTGCCGGGCTGTGACCGTTTCGCCGGAGGCCGTCGCGACTTCTACCCGCCGCGCATCCCATTCCACAGAAGTGGCGGGGTCGCCGAGCCGGACCTTTTCGCCGAGGCTCCCGGCCAGGGCCAGCGAAAGGCTCTGATTGCCACCGGCAAGGCTGGGGGAGGGCTCGCTGTCGACATGACCGAGACGATCCAGGCCATGCGCGGAGACTTCGGTGGCAGAGGTGGCCGATGACATCTGGATACGCGCGAGCAGCGCGGCGCGCACGCCTTCGCCGATATCCAGGGAGGCGAGCAGGTCGGCGGCCGATGTCAGGTCTCCGGGCGGCAGTTCTCGAAGCGCCGCTCTCGACCGTGATCGCGCCACGCTCGAGCGACTGCGCGTCGACCGGGGCGCCGCCGCGGGGCTCCCGCTTTCCGTAACGCACGCCTTTGTCCCAGAGGTCAATCCCGTGCGACCGTGCCAGGGCGCGAATCCGGTCGTTGCCGGGCAGGATGAACTCTGCGCCCATCTCGACCACGGCGCCGCTTTCCAGCTGCCGCGACCAGGTCCGGCCGCCAACACGATCGCGAGCTTCGATTACTTCGACGCAGTGACCGGCACGGTCGAGGGCCACGGCTGCTGTCAGTCCGGCGAGCCCGGCCCCGATGACGACTACCCCTGGATCATCACGGCCGGCCATCGGAGGGTTGCTCTACCCGCGTCGCTTTCGTTGCCTGGCCTCGACCTTGAGCCGGGCCTTTGCCGTGTATGAGCCGGCGCTGGAGCGAACGCGTATCCGGACGTTGCCCTTGCCTTTCGCCATTTTCTTCGTCGCCAGCCGGAACCGGAAGGTCGCCTTCGAGCCGGCGAGCATCTGATCCACGCCCGAGCAGCGAGGCTTGCGGGCGAGTCTGCCTGGAGGTGTGACACAGACCCTGACCGAGCTTGCTTCCATGTCACCGCTGTTCGTGACCGGCACCCAAAGCCGGGCGGCTCGGCCTGCCCTGGCCGAGGCCTTCTTGATCCTCGGTGAGCCCAGGCGGGCCTTCGATTCGACCCCGTTCAGTTGACGGGCCGCTCCGGTCACGTCACCGGTACCGAAAAAATCGACCGCCAGGATGTTCGGCAGAAAGCCGCGGCGCTGCTCGCAGGCGCGGGCTCGCTCGACAAGTACCTCTTCGCGGTTGACGATTTCCGCTTTCTGGATGTTTGGTTGAAAGTTGCTTTCCGAGATCCAGTGGTTCATCAGGAACAGCGATTGCTGGTTCGCGGTGCCTTCTCCGCGAAAACTGCGACAGCTCTCGTTGAGCTGTCCAGGGTCGGTCAGCAGCGCGGAGTCGTCGGCGAATGCGTACGGGGTTTCGCGGACCGCTCCGTCGTAGGCCTCGTGATACCAGGGAACGGTTCCGGCGTCGCTCTCGGCCAGCATCAGAACCCTCTGGCCGCTTGCGACCATCTCGCCCAGAGTCGGCCAGGGCCCCGCCGGACCGGTGTAGATGAACTCGAGCAGCCCGGCTTGCGCAACCGCGGCGGCGAAGTCGTCCGGATGAATCGCATCCTGATTGATGAAGGCCAGGACCTCGTTCGGATTCGCACGCAGGAAGTCCGCGATCCTGACCAGCTCCGGGATCAGTTCACTCGATCCGAGTTGGCAGAACTGGTGGCAGAGGTAGAGCTCTGCCCCTTCCGCGTGGCCCTGTGCCTTGCCGACGATTACGACCTGGCCGTTCGGCTGGGGTTCGCCGTAGTAGGTGTCGATCAGCATC
Organism: uncultured Solirubrobacterales bacterium; assembly: GCA_963709375.1. Taxonomy (GTDB): domain Bacteria; phylum Actinomycetota; class Thermoleophilia; order Solirubrobacterales; family 70-9; genus 67-14. Next base: position 84,235 of record CAVPWA010000007.1, on the reverse strand, counting down.
GCCCTGGCTCCGCGGCTCAGCTGGTTCGGGATAGAAAAGGTCTGGTTGGGCAGGTTCCAGCCCAGTTCGCTCGCCGACATCGAGTTGTGTGAGCCGGGAAGCACCACCTCGTTCAGTTTGCGCTCACAGAGCTTGCTCGAGCCATTGCAGGAGATCTGGCCGGGGCTCACCTTGACGGCACCCGCGGCGGCGGGTGCGATCAGCAGGACGGCGAAGACCAGTGCGCCGACGGCTTTTGCCCGGGTCGAGAGCACGCGGGAAGTATCGCAGGCCGGGGGCGGCCTGCGCCGGGGGTCAGCTTGATGCGGGGCTGGCGCGACCGCGACTCAGCGCGGGGTGACGCTGCGACCGAAGGTGGCGACCCAGAGCGCCAGTGCGACGACCCACACCGCCAGTCCGGAGAGCTCGTGGCCGTCCATCGGGCCGACACCGAGCAGGGCGGATATCCACAACCAGAACCCGATCGCAGGAATCGCGGCGGCGACTGCCCGGACCACCGCTTTCGGGCCTCCGCGCGCTTCGATCTCACTCGGCCGGAGCCGCTCGCGGGGGCTGATCTCGGGTTCGTCGTACACACCCGGATTGTCGCAGGCGGCGGGGGTCGGCCCGGCAGTCCGGCGCGATCACGCGTCGAGGATCGCAACCACCCGGGCCGGTGCTGCGCTGCCGCCTACCAGCGGCAGCGGCAGACAGGAAACGGTGAAGCCGTCCGGAGGCAGTCGGTCGAGATTGACCATGCGCTCGATCTGGCTGTAGGAGAGGTCAACCTGGTGAGCTTGCCAGAACACGCCCGGTTCTCCGGATGCCTTCGCCTCTTCCGCCTGCATCCAGAGCGGTCGATCCCAGCCCCAGGCATCTATGCCCATGACACGGACACCGCGTTCGTAGAGCCACCTGGTGGCCGGACCGGTGACCCCGGGTCCGTGAGCCATGTATTCGGGTGAGTCGATCCAGCGGTCACAGCCGGTCTGGATCAGCACGATCTCCAGTGGCTTGAGTTCGTGGCCGATGCTGTCCAACTCAGCTTCGAGATCCTCGCTGGTGACCGCGTCGCCGTCTTCGCGTCCGGAGAAGTCGAGCTTGACTCCGGGCTGGAAGAACCATTCGAGGGGGAGCTGGTCGATCGTCTCGGCCGGTCTGCCGTCGATCTTCGAGTTGTAGTGCCACGGGGCGTCGACGTGGGTCGAGTTGTGGGTGCCGAAACGGGTGAAGAAATCGACTGCCCAGCCCTCCCCGTCCTTGAGCAGTTCCGGACCGAGGCCGAACATCTGCTCGATCAGCGCCGCGCCCTCGGCGTGGTCGCTGAACTCGATACCCGTCCGCAGGACCTCGGGAGTGCCTTCCGGGCTGCTGACTATCGGTGCCGAGAGGTCGATGATCTCCATGGCCGGACCATACAGTGGCTTCAAGGCTACGATGCCCCGATGCCCGTTCGAATCCTCACCTGGGTGATGTCGACCCTTCTCGGCCTCGGCGCCAGGACTCCTCTTCTCGATACCGGACGGCCTGCTTCGGCTGGTTTTCGGGTACGCGCCGGGACCGGCCCGGGGCCTCAGGGCGGATGCCTGGGCGGTCGGACGCGTCGTCGATTTTCTCGACCGCGGCCCGCAGGCCACCAGGTCGGCCAGATGAGGCTCGAGACCGAGTTGCTCTCCACCGCCGTGGCGGCACCCCGACCGCGTGGCCTCGAGATACGCGACCTCGACCTCGATCCATCGGGGCAGGGCGGCCCGCTGCCGGCCAGGCTCTACCGGCCGCTCTCGGCTCCTTCCACCGGCCCGCTCATGGTCTTCTTTCACGGCGGCGGCTGGGCCGTCGGCTCGATCAAGAGCCACGATCGGGCCTGCGCGCTGCTGGCCTTCGAATCCGGAGTGAAGATCCTCTCGGTCGAGTACCGGCTGGCACCGGAGCACCGATTTCCTGCTGCCGTCGACGACGCCCTGCGGGCCTGGAAGGCGGTGGTCGCCGATCCGGCCCGTTTCGGCGCCGAGATCGGCCAGATCGCGGTCGGCGGCGACAGCGCCGGCGGCAACCTCGCCGCAGTGCTCTGTCAGGACCTGCGGCGCGAAGGGCTCGAGCAGCCGACGCTTCAGTTGCTGATCTACCCGGTGCTGGAGGTCGGTTCCACCCGAGCCTCGATGCAGGAGTTCTCGAGCGGCTACTACCTGACGGCCGCGCGTATGGGCCGCTTTTCGGAGCTTTACGTCGCCCCTGACCGTTACGGGGATATCCGGGCGTCCCCGCTCCTGGCCGAAGACGTTTCGGGTCTTGCTCCGGCCTGGATCATCAACTCGCTTGCCGACCCGCTCCGGGACGAGGGCGAGCAGTACGCCCGCCGCCTCGGCGAGGCCGGGGTGGAGGTCAGGAGCGACAGGCTGCCGCTGATCCACGCCTGGTTCAACATGACGCATTCGCGCTCGGCACAGGAGGCCCATCGAATGCTCGCCTCCGGCATGGCCCGCTTCATGCGCGAGGCGAAGCCGCTCTCCTCCGACGACTGAATAGCATGGAAGCGATGCCCTTGAGCTCCGAAAACGTGACCGTGAAGCTGCCCGACGGCACCCCGCTCGAACTCGAGCCGGGGGCGACCGGTGCCGACGCTGCCCTGGCGATCGGTGAAGGTCTGGCCCGAGCCGCCCTGGCGATCAGGGTCGGTGAGCAGATTCGCGATCTGGACGCCCCGGTCAGCGATGGGGAAGAGATCGCGATCGTCACATCGCGGGATCCCGAAGGCCTCGAGGTGATCCGCCATGACGCCGCCCACGTGATGGCCACCGCCGTCCAGGAGCTGTACCCCGGAACCAAGGTGACCATCGGCCCGGCGATCGAGAACGGTTTCTACTACGACTTCGAGTTCCCCGAAGGCGTGAAGATCACCGAGGCAGAGCTGCCGGCGATCGAGGAGGCGATGCGCCGCCACATCAAGGCCGACGAGAAGTTCGAGAGACGGGATATCCCGGTGTCCGAAGCGATCGCGATCTTCGGGGGGCAGGACGAGGACTACAAGGTCGAGCTGATCGAGGACCTGATCGAGAACGAAGGCGTCGAGACCGTCTCGCTATACCGCAACGGGCCCTTCGAAGACCTCTGTCGCGGGCCCCATGGACCCGGAACGAAGCGGATCAAGGCAATCAAGCTGAATTCGGTGGCCGGGGCCTACTGGCGTGGCGATGAGAACCGTCAGATGCTGACCCGGATTTACGGCACGGCTTTCTTCTCCAAGGATGACCTCAAGCAGCACCTCGAGCTGATCGAAGAGGCGAAAACGCGTGATCACCGCCGTCTCGGCCCGCAACTCGACCTCTTCATGCTGCGTGAGGAGGCTCCCGGCATGCCTTTCTGGCTGCCGAACGGGACCGTTCTGCTCGGCCTGATCGAAAAGGAAGTCCGTGAGCAGCTCAGCCGGCGCGGCTACAAGGAGATCGCCACCCCGCAGGTCATGGATGAAGCCCTCTGGCACCGTTCCGGCCACTGGGACAACTACGTCGACGACATGTACTTCATGGAGGTGGACGAGCGGCGCTATGCGCTGCGGCCGATGAACTGCCCCGGCGCCTGCCTGGTCTACGGTGCCGACCGCCATTCCTACCGCGACCTGCCGCTTCGCCTGGCCGAGTTCGGCAAGGTGACCCGCAACGAGCGCGAGGGCGTGCTCCACGGGCTGCTGCGTGTTCGTGCCTTCACTCAGGACGATGCTCACGTCTACTGCACCGAGGACCAGATCGAGGACGAGGTAGCCGATATCTGCGAGGCGATCGACGAGCTGTACGGCCGCTTCGGCTTCGAGCAGGTCGAGGTTGAGCTTTCGACGAAGCCTGCCAAGGCGATGGGCTCTGACGAGCAGTGGGATCAGGCCGAGGCGATGCTGAAGAGCGCGCTCGACCGACAGGGTCGTGAGTACCGGATCAATCCGGGAGACGGTGCTTTCTACGGCCCCAAGATCGACTTCCACGTAACCGACGCCCTCGGCCGGTCATGGCAGCTCGGCACCTGTCAGCTCGACTTCCAGATGCCTGAGCGCTTCGAGCTCAGCTTCACTGACGCCGACGACGAGCGCAGCCGGCCGGTGATGATCCACCGCGCCCTGCTCGGTTCGATGGAGCGCTTCGCAGGAATCCTGATCGAGCACTACGCCGGCCGTTTCCCGGCCTGGCTGGCTCCGGTACAGGCGATGGTCTTGCCAGTCGCCGATCGCCACAACCCGTACGCCTTGAGCGTCGCCGAAACCCTCGGGTCCGCCGGGGTCAGGGTGGAGGTGGACGAGCGCTCCGAGTCGGTCGGCCGCAAGATCCGCGACGCCGAGCTCGGCCGTTACCCGTTCATGCTCATCGTCGGCGATCGCGACGAAGCAGCCGGGGAGGTATCGGTCCGCTCGCATGAGCAGGGTGAGCTCGGATCGATGGATACGGACAAGTTCTGTATGCTGCTTGACACTTGATTCTCCGCGCAACAAAGAACCAGCCGAGAGCCGCCCGCGCGTGCCTCTTCACCGTAAGTCCGTCCGCTTGAACCTTCCCTTGGCCCGCATCTAGTGCCGGTTCCTCGCAGGTTCGACCGTCGTCCTCCCGAGAGGGACAACACTCGTATCAACGAGCGTATCCGCGTGCCCAAGGTCCGGCTGATCGGTGCCGACGGTGAGCAGGTGGGAATCGTCGCCACCGACGAAGCCCGCCAGATGGCCCGTGACGCGGACCTCGACCTGGTCGAAGTCGCCGCCGGAGCCAAGCCTCCGGTCGCACGCCTGCTCGACTATTCGAAGTACAAGTACGAGCAGGAACAGAAGCTCAAGCAGGCCAAGAAGCACCAGACCCAGGTCAATATCCGCGAGATCAAGCTTCGACCGAAAATCGCCGACAACGACTACAACACGAAGAAGGGTCATGTCGAGCGTTTCCTCAAGCAGGGAGACAAGGTCAAGATCACGATCATGTTCCGTGGTCGCGAGCAGGCCCACCCCGAACGCGGCCGTGACCTGCTGGCCAGGCTTCACGAAGACCTCGACGGCCTTGCCGACATCGAGTCGAAGCCGCTTCAGGAAGGCCGCAACATGAGCATGCTTCTCGGGCCCTCCAAGGAAGCTGCCAAGGAGGCAACGAAGAAGGCTGAAGAGTCGAAGAAGCCTTCGAAGGAAGGCAGGCCCGAGGCCGATGCGGTGCCGGACCACCCGCAGGCGGTCGTTCCCGACCATCCGCAGGCGATCGCCACGACGCCCGAGGATCTCGCAGAAGCCGAAGCTTCGGCCAAGCAGGACGTTTCCACCGAGTAGGCCCCGGTGGATCGGGGTTCATGGGCGCGGCCGGGGGAGGGTCTCCTGCCTACCCCATCCATCCCTGCTCGACCCTAACCCGACCACCCTCATCGCCGGCAGCCGCCGATGGGCTCGCATGGATTCCTTTCGCCGCTGGTTGTCCGTCAGTTGCGTCATTGTTGTGGTGTGGGCGATCGTCGACCGAATGCTGACCTGGGTGGGCCTTGAGCGAGCCGCCTGGCAGGGATCAGAGCCCGACGCTGATCTGGCTGCGAATCGGTATCGCGACCGTCGTCGTGCTCGGTCTGGTGGTTCTGACCGCGGCCCTCGACGACTCCGACTCCGGCTTCGAGACGCTGGATGGCCGCTCGGCATCGGGATCCGTGACGCGGTGCGGTGACAGCGAGGCCAGGCGAGTCGCACGGGCATGGTTCAGGGGCATCAGCAGCGGAGAGGCGAAGCGGGTTGAGGCTGTGACTTCGAGTGGTGCACCCGTCCCCAGATACGTGATTTCGATCGAGCGGGGCGGGCAGGCCCGGACGCTGCGGATCCGGACCCGGGCCTCCGCCGCCAGGACCGTGCCCGGCCTGACTGATTCCGAGGACGACCTGCGCCTGCTCGAGATAAGCAGGGTCGTCAAGCCGCCGAAGACGTCCGATACCGGCGGCGGCCTTTCCGGTCGGCTTGCGGGTATCGAATTCAGGGCCAGGGTGGCGGACGCGGCCTGGTCGGGCAAGGTCGGCGTCCGCTGCGGCAGCGACACCGCCTACTTTGCGGCTTTCGGGATCACCGAAGGCTGACGCGGTCCCTGCCGGTCGCCTGATGACCTCGATCCCAGGGGGCTTCTCTCAGCCGGCCGCGATCTGATCGGCGATTCTTTCGGCCGCCCTGCCGTCCCAGAGTGGAGGAGGCTCGGCGGCGACACGGCCACCGCCGGTGATCAGGCCGGGGATCTCGGCGATTCTGGCCGGGTCGAGCCCGAGCAGGGTATTCGTACCTTCGTTGACGGTCACCGGGCGTTCGGTGTTGTCGCGAAGCGTGAAGCAGGGAACGCCGAGGTATGTGGTCTCCTCCTGGATTCCGCCGGAGTCGGTCAGTACGGCGGCGGCGTCCGTTTCCAGCGAGAGGAATTCGAGGTACCCTGCCGGGTCGACCAGGTGAAGGTTCGGACTGATCTCGACCTCGCCGGCCAGTCGGGCCCGGGTGCGCGGGTGGACCGGGAATAGCACCGGGACGTCGGCGGCCACAAGGTTGAGGGCGGAGATCGTCTCGAAGAGCAGTGGACCGTCTACCAGAGCGGGTCGGTGGAGGGTCACGAGAAGGTATCCGCCGGGCTCGAGCCCGTAGTCACGGCATGCTTCGAGAGGACGGAAACGGTCCTGGAGGGCAACCAGGCTGTCGATCATCGTATTGCCGACGAAATGCACCTTGCCGGGGTCGATTCCCTCGATTTCGAGGTTGCGGATCGCCTCTTCGCTGTGGACGTAGAGCTGCTCCGAGATCGCGTCGGTCAGTACCCGGTTGACCTCCTCCGGCATCTCGCGGTCGTAGCTGCGCAGTCCGGACTCGATGTGGGCGACCGGGATTCCGAGCTTGACCGCGGTCAGGGCGGCGGCGATCGTGGAGTTGACGTCCCCGGGGACTACCAGCAGGTCCGGGCGGTCGGCCAAAAGCAGCGGTTCGAGCCGCTCCATGACCTTCGCGGTCTGCGCGGCGTGGCTACCGGAGCCGACCTCGAGCATGTGGTCCGGAGCCGGAACGCCCAGTTGCTCGAAGAAGATCTGCGACATCATCCGGTCGTAGTGCTGTCCGGTGTGCACGACTTCCTGGTCGGCATCGGGCAGCCGGGAAGAGATGGCGGCGATGACCGGGGCCATCTTGACGAAGTTTGGCCTGGTTCCCAGGACGTGGACGATTCGCATCAGAGCGCAGACTATCCCTGCAAAAGGACGGCTCAGGGGTGCCCACCGCCGGATTTTGATTGAATGCCCATCCCCATGCCGAAGATGAAGACACATTCGGGCGCCAAGAAGCGCTTCAAGCGGACTGCCTCAGGCAGGCTGCGTGGGCGCAAGGCCTACTCCAGTCACATCCTGGAGAAGAAGTCGCAGAAGCGCAAGCGCAACATGAGGCAGCCGGTGGCGATCAAGAAGGTCGACGAGCCGCGCGTGAACAAGCTTCTGGGGGGCAAATAATGGCTCGCGTAAAGCGTTCGGTCAACGCCCGCAAGAAGCGCCGCAAGGTTCTCGAAGAGGCCAAGGGTTACAACGGCCGCAAGAAGTCTTCTTACAAGCTGGCCAAAGAGCAGGTCATGCGCTCGGGTCAGTACGCCTACCGCGACCGCCGGGTCCGCAAGCGTGAATTCCGTCGCCTCTGGATCACCAGGATCAACGCGGCCGCGCGGATGGAGGGCATGAGCTACTCCGAACTGATGCACGGTCTGAGCGCCGCCGGCGTCGAGGTCAACCGCAAGATGCTCGCCGACATCGCAGTCAACGACCGTGAGGATTTTCGCCGATTTGTCGAGATCGCCCGGGAGGGTGCCGCCGCCTGACGCGCGACGGCACTTCGAACCTTTCGGGCGGCTTCGCAATTGCGGGCCGCCCTTTTTTGTGAGCAAACATGATCACCAGCCCAGACAACGAAAAACTGAAGACGATTCGCAAGCTCCGTCAGAAGAAGCACCGGGAGAAGCTCGGCCTGTTCGTGACCGAAGGAGAGGACCTGGCCGCGGCAGGGCTCGCGGCAGGTGTGCAGCCGAAGGCGCTGCTGGTACATCCCGAGGCGGGCATTGACGGAGAACCGGTAGAGCCCGAGCTGCTCGACCGGGCATCGGCGCTCGGCTCCGGCACGCGCGTGATCGGTATCTGGCCCGTGATCTGGGCGGAAGAAGTGAGTGTGACCTGTGTATTCCTCGATGCCGTGTCTGATCCCGGCAACGTCGGCACGATCCTGCGCACGGTCGATTCGATGCTCGAAGCCACCGTCGTCCTGGGTCCGGGCAGCGCTGATCCTTTCTCCCAGGGAGCGGTACGGGCCAGTATGGGCTCGGTTTTCAGCCAGCCGGTGATCAGGGCCGGAATAGCCGCAACGCCTGAGCCACGCATTGCGATGGTCGCCGCCGGTGGCGCGAGGCCCGGCGCACAGGCCTCACCGGTCACCCTGTGCCTCGGATCGGAGCGCGAAGGTCTCTCGCCGCCGGTGTTGAAGGAGTGCTCGCAGAGCTGGACGATTCCGCTGCGCGAGAAGGGCCCGGAATCACTGAACGTGGCAGCAGCGGCGGCAATCGCCTGCGAGCGGATATCGTCGCCCCTCCCGGGGTCGGAATCGAGTTAGGAAGAGCCAATGGTCGAGAGAATTGAAGAGATCGAGATCGAGGCGGTGGCCGAGGTGCGGTCCGTCGAATCGAGCCCCGCCCTGGAAGAGGTGAGGGTCAAGTACCTCGGTCGCAAGGCCGAGCTGACCTCGATCCTCAGGGGAATCGCCGACCTCGATCCCTCCGAGCGCGGACCGGTCGGCGGAGCAGCCAACCGCACACGCAAGGCGATCGAGGTACTGATCGAGGAACGGCTGGCCGATCTCGAGGCGGCCGAGCTCGAGGCCGGTCTGGTCGAAGACAGGATCGACGTCACCCTTCCCGGCTCACCGGCCCGTCCGGTCGGCCACCTCCATCCGATAACCCGGACCAGGAGGCTGATCGAAGACGTGATGATCGGCCTCGGCTACAGGGTCATGGAGGGTCCGGAGGTCGAGCACGACTTTTACAACTTCACCGCGCTGAACCACCCGGAGGATCACCCCGCGAGGATGCTCCAGGACACCTTCTACGTCGAAGCCGACGACTCTCTCGAGGGCGGCGATGGCGGTCCGCGTGACGTTCTTCTGCGCACTCACACCTCCCCGATGCAGGTACGGGCGATGGAGGCCGCACCGCCGCCGATATTCATGATCGTTCCCGGAAAGACCTACCGCCGGGACTCGGATGCCACGCACAGCCCGATGTTCCATCAGGTCGAAGGCCTGGCGGTCGGTGAGGGCATCACCCTGGCCGACCTCAAGGGGACCCTGTTGGCGATGCTGCGTGAGATCTTCGGCCCGGACCGCGAGATCCGGATGCGGCCGCACTTCTTTCCTTTCACCGAGCCGTCGGTTGAGTTTGACGTCTCCTGCTTCCGCTGCTCCGGTACTGGTTCGCTCAATGACGGCGGGCGCTGCGGTCTCTGCAAGGGAATCGGCTGGATCGAGCTGGGAGGTGCCGGGATGGTCGATCCGAACGTCTTCGGTTTCGTGCGCGATTCCGGCTACGACCCCGATTCGGTTACCGGCTTCGCTTTCGGCTTCGGCGTCGAGCGCATCGCGATGCTGCGACACGGCGTAGGAGACCTGAGGCTGTTCTTCGACAACGACGTACGACTCCTGGAGCAGTTCTCATGAGGGTTCCCTACTCCTGGATGGCAGAGTACTGCGACCCTGGTCTCGACCCGGAAGACCTGGCCGAAAAGCTGGCGATGACCGGAACCGAAGTCGAGCGCGTACTCAGGACCGGGCCCGAGAACACCGACGGTTTCGTGATCGGCAGCGTCGTCGCCGTGGCTGCACATCCGGACGCGGACCGGCTCAGTGTCTGCGAGGTGGATACCGGCGACGGAACCCGCACGATCGTCTGCGGGGCACCGAACGTCGCCGCCGGGCAGACGGTTGTCGTGGCGCTGCCCGGAGCCCGCATGCCCGATGGCAACAAGATCCGCAAGGCGAAGTTGAGAGGCGTGGCCTCGGAGGGGATGATCTGCTCCGAGAGCGAACTCGGACTCGGTGTCGAGAGCGACGGGATACTCGCCCTGGAAGAAGGAATCGCCGCGCCGGGAACTCCGGCGGTGCAGGCAGTCGGACTGGATGAGGTGGTGCTGGAGCTCGAGGTGACCCCCAACCGGACGGACTGCTTCAGCGTCTACGGCGTCGCCCGCGAAGCACATGCGATCACCGGTGCCGATCTGGGCGAAGAACCGTGGGCGGGCGAAGCGATTCCGGTCGGTGGTGACGTTTCTGATCTCGTATCGGTCAAGGTCGAAGATCCGGAACTCTGCCCGCGGTTCACCGCTCGCGCTTTCACCGGGGTGACCATAGGACCGTCGCCGGGCTGGCTCGTCGCACGACTTGTGGCGGCAGGGCAGCGGCCGATCAACAACGTCGTCGACATCACCAACTACGTGATGCTGCTCACCGGGCAACCGCTTCACGCTTTCGACCTGGACCTGGTTCCCGAGGGTGCGCTCACCGTCCGTAGTGCCAGGGAGGGCGAAAAGGTGACCACCCTCGATGGCATCGAAAGGGACCTCCAGCCCGGCATGGTGCTGGTCTGCGACCAGGACGGCCCCGCGGCTGTCGCGGGGATCATGGGTGGCTCGGTCTCGGAGGTGTCGGACTCCACGACCTCCATCCTGCTCGAGGTCGCCACATGGAACGGCCCCAACATCCTCAAGAGCTCGCGGGAGCTGAATTTGCGATCAGAAGCCTCCGCCCGTTTCGAAAAGCAGCTTCACCCGGCCCTGGCCGAGCGTGCGCAGGCCATCGCTTCGAAGCTCCTGGTCGATCTCGCCGGAGCGACCGCGGTCGAAGGCATGATTGATGTCGCCGCCGACCTTCCTGAACCGGAACCGATCCGGCTCAGAGCGGGAAGGGTCGAGCGCATCCTGGGCATGGCGATCGAGTCGGACGAGCAGGCAATCGCACTCGAACGCCTGGGATTTGCCGTAGCCGCCGATGGGCAGGACCTGCTGGTCACCGTGCCACCGGACAGGCATTTCGACGTAACCCGGGAGATCGACCTGGTCGAAGAGGTCGGCCGGGTCAACGATCTCGACCGCAGGCTTCCGGCGACGCTGCCTTCCGGCTCGGCCGGGGCCGGCGGGCTCAGTCGTCACCAGATGCTCCAGCGCCGGGCAGAGGATTCCCTGCGCGAAGCGGGTCTCGACGAAATCGTCGGCTGGAGCTTCACCGATCCGGGCGAGGTCTCCCGCCTGCGGCTTCCGGACGCCGATCCGAGGGGGCTGCCGGTAAGGCTCTCCAACCCTCTTTCGGAAGACCAGTCGGTGATGAGGACGACCTTGCTCGGGTCGCTGCTCGCAGCGGCGCAACGCAACCTCTCTCGCGGCGCGGACCGGGTTGCTCTGTTCGAATCGGGGAGGGTCTACCTTGCTGCCGCAGAGGTCGGGCCGGGGCCGCTCGGCGGCGACTTCCCGGGGCACCGGCGCCCGCCGGCCAACGAGCCGCAGCAGCTGGGCGCCCTCGTCTGCGGTCCGCTTGACCCTCCAACCTGGTCCGGACCTTCGAAGCCGGTCGACTTCTTCGCGCTCAAGGGCGTGCTCGAGCGCCTGGCGGCCGGCCTGGGTGTCGAGATCGATGTGAGACCCGGCGAACAGCCCTTCCTTCACCCGGGTCGCTGTGGAGAGGTGTTGGTCGACGGGGTTCAAGCGGGCTGGATCGGCGAGCTGCACCCGGCGGTCGCCGCACAGTGGGATCTCGCTGAATGCCTGGCCTTCGAGGTCTCCCTTGCAGGCCTGGTGGACGGCTCCCCGCTTGGAAACGAGACCTACTCCGACTTCACCCCGTTCCCTCCGGTCGACCGTGACCTGGCGGTAGTCGTCGCTGAAGCCGTCAGCGCGAGCCAGATCCTGGCAGCGGTTGAAGGTGCCGGCGGAGACCTTCTCGCCGAAACCTCGATCTTCGACCTCTACCGTGGCGAGGGAATTGCCGGGGATGAAAAGAGCATCGCCCTGAAACTGCGCTTCAGGGCCCCTGACCGGACCCTCAGCGACGACGAAGTCGATCCGGTCTGGGATGCGGTCGTGACGGCGCTGGAGGACCTGGGGGGCAGGCTCCGTGGCTGAGCCCGTCCAGCCGGTTTCGCCCGACGGGGCCAGGGCCAGGGTGCTGGTCGCCGGGGTGACCGGCTACACCGGAGCGCTGGCGGCCTGGCTCACCTGGCGTCACCCCGGTCTTGAGCTGGTCAAGATCACCGGCCGTTCGGAGCAGGGCCGAAGGCTGAACGACATCTACCCGCGCTACCGGGTGCCGCTGGAGGTGAGCGACCTCGGTATCGAGGCCTTCGAAGAGGCGGAAGTGGGTATCGTCGCCTACCCGCACGGGGCATCGGCTCCGGTTGTTGCCGAGATGCGCGGCATGGGGCTCAGTGTGGTTGACCTATCGGCCGACTTCCGACTCGCAGACCTCGGCACGTACGAGCGTCACTACGGGCCTCACGGCGCTCCTGAACTGCTGGACGGAGCGGTCTACGGCCTGCCGGAACTGAACCGGGAAGAGATCCGCAAAGCCGGACTCGTGGCCGGTCCCGGCTGCTATCCGACCGCCGCACTGCTGGCGCTCGCTCCGCTGGCGGAAGCGGGCCTGATCGAGGACGTCGTGATCGATGCGAAGTCTGGCGTGTCGGGCGCGGGACGCAACGGTGGCGAGTCCACTTCGTTCGTCAGCGTCACCGAGAACGTGGTTCCCTACAAGCCCGCCGGGCACCGTCACCGCCCCGAGATAATCGAGAAGCTCGACCGGCTCTCGCCGACCGGCTCCGGTGCCGATCACCTGACCTTCGTTCCCCATCTGGTCCCCGTGGACCAGGGTGAGCTGGTCAGTTGCTACGTGCGCACCTCGACCGACCTCGACCAGGCCGAGCTCGACCGGATCTACTCCGCTCGCTACGGCGACGAGCCTTTCGTCAGCCTGGTTTCAGCTGCTCCCGGCATGCGCGACGTACGTTCCACCAACCGCTGCCACATCCAGCCGGTCATCGGCGACGACCGCGTGGTCGTCTTCTCGGCGATCGACAACCTCTGGAAGGGCTCGGCCGGCCAGGCGATCCAGAGCCTGAACCTGATGCTGGACATGGAAGAGACGGCCGGGCTTTGAGCGAGCCGTCTTCCACCGAGCCGTTCTTCCGCTCCCGCTGGGTCGCCTCGCCTGCCGACGTCGAGCAACTCGATCCCGCCATGCTGCCGGACGGCTTCCGCGCGGGCTCGGTCCATTGCGGCCTCAAGGACGACGGCGGCACCGATCTCGGCCTTGTCGTCTGTGACGAGCAGGATGTCGCCTCGGCTGTCCTCTTGACACGCAATGCAGCCGCGGCCGCCCCGATCCGGGTCTGCCGCGACAGCCTCGACCGGGGCTCAGTCCGGGCAGCGATCGTCAACTCTGGAAACGCCAACGCGGCCACCGGTGACAAGGGGCTGGCCGACGCCCTCGAGATGCGTGATTCGGCGGCGGCCCACCTCGGGATCGATCCCGGCACGGTCGCCGTGGCAGAAACCGGCGTGATCGGCGTCCCGATGGCTATGGAACTGGTTCTGCCGGCGGTCGAGGGGCTGGCCGGCTCGCTCGATCGAAACGGCGGGGTCGCATTTTCCGAAGCGATCATGACCACGGACAAGTGGCCGAAGAGATGCAGCCTGCGCTCCGGTGGCGTCACGATCTCCGCTCAGGCAAAAGGGGCCGGGATGATCGAGCCCGGCTTCGCGACCATGCTCTGTTTCGTTCAGACCGATGCGATCGTGGGACGGCCGGATGCCGTTCTGCGGCGAGCGGTAGGGGACTCTTTCGAGAGGATCACCGTCGACGGCCAGATGAGTACCAACGACACCGTGCTGCTCCAGGCCAGCGGACGCTCCGGCATCGACTTGCCGGAAGGGCTGCTCGACGCGGTTCTGCTTCAACTCGCCCTCGAGATCGTCACCGATGGTGAAGGCGCGACCCGGGTCGGCCGGATCGAGGTCACCGAAGCCGCTGACGCGAGCGAGGCCGAACTGGTCGCCCGCCGGATCGCCAACTCGCCGCTGGTCAAGACCGCCCTGCTCGGCAAGGACCCGAACTGGGGCCGGATCGCCCAGGCTGCGGGGGCGGCCCTGGCCGGCGAGGACATCGGTGAACTCGGGCCCGATGTGATCGAGGCCGAAGATCTCGCCGGTGACGGTCGCGAGGCCGAACTCGGACTGAAGCTGCAGCGCGGCGAAGCTGCGGCTCACGTCTACTTCAGCGATTTGACCCATGAGTACATCGTCATCAACGCCGAATATACGACCTGAGGCTGAAATTGAAGAGCGAAGAGCCAAACAGTGAAGGCAGCGAATTCCCGGTGAAGAGCATCTCGGCCGACCCCGAGAACGTCTCGATCCTGCTCGAGGCGCTGCCGTACATCCGTGAATTCCACGGTCGTACGGTCGTGATCAAGTACGGCGGAGCGGCAATGCGCGAGGAGTCGCTGCGAGAAGCCTTCGCCACCGATGTCGTGCTGCTGAAGTACGTCGGGTTGAACCCGGTCATCGTCCACGGCGGTGGTCCGGAAATATCCGACTACATGAAACGGCTCGGCATGGAGGTCAAGTTCCACCACGGGCTGCGGGTCTCCGACCGGGAGACGGTCGAGGTCGCGAAGATGGTCCTGCTGGGCAAGGTCAACGCCGATCTGGTCAGCCGCCTCAACAGAGCCGGTCAGCCTGCGGTGGGGCTCTCCGGCGAAGACGGGTCGCTGTTCGAGGTCGGGCCGGTCGCCAACGCGGCCGAAGTCGGCTTCGTCGGTGAGATCGAGAAGGTGGACGTTGACGTTCTCAACCACATCTCTGCCGACTACATCCCGGTCATCGCCGGCGCGGCCTCCGACCGCGAGGGCAACTCCTACAACGTCAATGCCGATGAAGCGGCCGGAAAGGTGGCGGCCGCCCTCGGCGCGTACAAGGCCGTATTCCTGACCGACATCGTCGGCTGGCTGGAGGATCCGGAAGACGAATCGACCCGGATCTCGGAGGCCACGGTGGAGCAGGTGGAGAGCGCCATGGATGAGATCAGCGGAGGGATGAAGCCAAAGCTCGGTGCCTGCCTGGACGCGATCCGGGGCGGTACCCAGCATGCCCACATCATTGATGGCCGGCGACCACATTCGCTGTTGCTGGAGCTGTTCACGGACGCCGGAATCGGTACCAAGGTCACGCCTTGAAACCCGGCCTCAGGCAGCGCGAACAGCGCTTCCTGATGCAGACTTACCGTCGGGCCGAAGTCGAGTTCGTACGCGGCGAAGGATCACTTCTGTTCGACGAGCAGGGCCGCCAGTACGTGGACCTGCTCGCCGGGATCTCGGTCGCTTCGCTCGGTCACTGCGCGCCTCCGGTGGTCGAGGCGCTGGAGCAACAGTCGAAGCGGCTGCTGCATGTTTCGAACCTCTTCTATACCGGGCCCATGGTCGACCTTGCCGAAGCGCTTTCGAAGCGTTCACTCGGTGGCCCGGTGTTCTTCTGCAATTCCGGGGCCGAGGCCAACGAATGCGCGATCAAGGTGGCTCGCAAGCACGCCCATGGCCGCGGCATCAGCGAGCCGGAGATCATCGTCTTCGAGGGTGACTTCCACGGCCGCACCTACGGGGCACTCTCAGCCACACCCGCCCTGTCGAAGAGTCCCGCCCTGGGGCCGATGCTGCCGGGATTCGTTCCGGTCCCCTTCGACGATGCGGCAGCACTGGAAGCTGCCTTCGGGGAAAATACCGCCGCTGTACTCATGGAGCCGATCCAGGGGGAGGCCGGCGTCTACCCTGTATCCGGCGAAACGCTGAGCGCCGCACGCAGGTTCTGTGACGAGTCGGGTGCTCTGCTGATCTTCGACGAGGTCCAGACCGGAGTCGGCCGGACCGGATCGCTGTGGGCCTACGAGCAGACGGCGGTCAAGCCAGACGTCCTTACTACGGCGAAGGCACTCGGTGGTGGCGTGGCGATCGGCGCCTGCGTGAATTCGGAAGAGCTCGGACAGGTGCTCGAAGCCGGGGACCACGGCTCGACCTTCGCTGCCGGCCCGGTAGCCGCCTCCGTCGCCCTGGCGGTCCTCGACGCAGTAGACGACCCCGAGATACTGAGGCGGATCCGCGACCTGGGTGGAAAGCTGACCGCCTCGCTACTGGAGATCGACGGCGTCGAAGAGGTCCGGGGCAGGGGACTGATGCTGGGGATCGGTCTGGCCGAAGGAATCGACGCGGCTCAGCTCAATTCGGGACTGCTGGAACGCGGCTTCGTGGCCAACGCGCCGCGTGCGGACACGCTGCGCCTGCTTCCGCCTTTCGTGCTCGAAGACGATCAGGCGACGGCGGCAGTGGCCGCGATCGGCGAGGTCATGGCAACCCTGAAGGGCGGGACGGGAGAAGCATGAGGTACCGGATACGATCAGCGCCGACCCATTTCAACGGAGGTGTCAGCAGATGAGCGACGACCCGACAAGGATCATGAGAGACGATGACGACGGCTATCCCGGCAACGGCCACGAACCGATCGGCCCGGAGGACCAGCAGCGCCACCTGCGTTACCTGATCATCGGCCTGCTGGCCGTTATCGCCGGCCTGATAGTCGCCGTGATCATCATCTCCGGCTCGGGCAGCTCGAACAGCGAACAGACCGGGACCACGGACACACCTTCGGTCACCGATACGGCACCGGACATCGTGCCGGTCACGCCGACCGGACCAACCGGGCCGACCGGTGATACGGCCACCACCGATACGGACAGCGGAGGGATCACCCCTCAGCCCGAGCCCGACACCGGTACCACCACCGATTCCGGTGGCACGACACCAGACAACTCCGGCGGCATCAGTCCCCAGTCCGGCGGCAGTTCCGGCGACCAGAGTGGGGGAATCAGTCCGTGAGAGATCTTTCCCTCGCTTCCCTTCCGGCACCGATCGCATCGTATGAGGCGGTTCCAGAGGACGTCAGTCGTGTCCTGCTGCTCTATTCGGGCGGCCTCGATACGAGCGTCATGCTGCACTGGATACAGGAAGCCTACGGAGCTGAGATCGTCACCCTGACGATCAATCTCGGACAGCCAGGAGAGGACTACACCGAGGTAACCGACAAGGCCAAATCCATGGGTGCACTGGAGACCATCGTGATCGATGCCCGCGAGGAGTTCGCCGAGGACTTCGTCCTGCCCGCGATCAAGGCCAATGCCCTCTACGGCGGCGGATACCCGCTGTTCACCTCGCTGGCCCGGCCGTTGATCGCCAAGCTCGGAGTGGAAGAGGCGGCCCGGACCGGCTGCGACACGCTGGCTCACGGCTGCACCGGCAAAGGCAACGACCAGGTTCGGCTCGAGGCTACTGTCGCCGCTCTGAATCCGGACCTCAAGATGATCGCGCCCGTCCGTTCGTGGCAGATCGGCCGCGACGAGGAACTCGAGTACTGCCGGACTCACGGCATCCCGCTCAAGGGCGGCACCTCCGCGCCGCCCTATTCGATCGACGACAACCTCTGGGGGCGCTCCTCCGAAGGCGGGGGTATCGAGTCGCTGGCAACTCCTCCCCCGGAAGACGTATTCCAGCTGGTCACCCGGCCTGAACTGGCACCGGACGAGCCCGAGCTCATGACCGTCGGTTTCGAGGCGGGCCGGCCGGTCAGCCTCAACGGTGAGAAGCTGGGCATGGTCGAACTCCTCGAGGCTGCTGCCGAAGCGGGCTGTCGCCACGGCTGTGGGATCGTGGATCACATCGAAGACCGGATCGTCGGCCTGAAGGTACGCGACATCTACGAGGTCCCGGCGGCTGCGATCGTGCTGACCGCCCATCAGGATCTGGAGAAAGTCGTCTCGACAATCCACCAGAACAACTTCAAGCATTCGCTTGATCGCCAATGGGCATACCTCGCCTACGCCGGCCTCTGGAACGAACCGCTGCGATACGACCTCGACGCCTTCATGGACTCGGCCAACGAATTCGTCACCGGCGAAGTGACCATGAAGCTGTTCAAGGGTTCGGCGACTCCGGTCGCCCGCACGTCGCCCTATGCGCTCTACGATGAGAACCTGGCGTCTTTCGGAGAGTCGGGGGGCGAATTCTCACAGAACGCAAGCCCTGGCTTCATCGAACTGTTCTCGCTGCAGAGCCGGATGGCACACAGGGT
Organism: uncultured Solirubrobacterales bacterium; assembly: GCA_963709375.1. Taxonomy (GTDB): domain Bacteria; phylum Actinomycetota; class Thermoleophilia; order Solirubrobacterales; family 70-9; genus 67-14. The sequence continues at coordinate 66,055 of CAVPWA010000007.1, read as the reverse complement.
CCGCAACAGAAAGGAAGCGACATGATCTACAACATCATCGGCCGCATTACGGTCAAGCTCGCCATCGTATTCCTGAGGCGAAAGATTGACCCGCGTACCGCCGCCCTGGCCGGGGCAGGGGTCGTTGCCGGCATCGCCGCCGTGAGCATGATCGGCTACCTGGCCACCAAGGAAGTACCCGAGGCCTGACTCGCGGCGAGATCGGCCGGCGCAAGCGGCATTGCGGCCGAGCTCGATCGGCAGGGTGAGTCAGCCCCACTTCTTTACGGTGTGGGTGGCTTTGGCTTCAACTCACACAGATTCCGGACCGGGCGGGGCCTGATCCGATGAAACTCCTCGCGCCCGCGGCCGCCCTGGCGGCCGCCGTCTGCTTCGCCGTGCTCGTTTCCGGTCCGGCTGCCGCAGCGATCGCTGATCTCGAGCAGCAGAGTTCGGCCGCGGCCGAGCGCATCGATCGGCTCTCGGGCCGCCTGAACGAGGATCGCGCTGCCTACGACCAGGCGAGCCGGCAGGCCGAGAGCGCTGCCACGCGGGAGGCGGCCATCAGTTCCGAAATCCAGACCGGTGCGGCACGCAGCGCCGCCCTCGGCAGCAGGCTTGACGCCCGGGCCGCAGATCTGGATGCCACCCGGCAACGGCTGCGCAGGGCTGAAAGGCTGCTGGCCGAAAGGCTTGCGTCGATCTACATGGGTGGCCCCGGCGAGACTGTGGATGTCGTCCTGGGTTCAGCGGATTTCGGCGAGCTGAGCACCAGGACGGAATACCTGCTGGCGATCCGCGAAGCAGACCAACGGCTTGCCGGCCGGGTCCGCACGGTAAGGAACTCACTCGAGGCATCGGTCGAACGGCTAACCGCCCTCGAGGCCAGGGCCGAAGCCCAGGTCGCGGCGCTCGATGCGGCCCGGGCGGAGATATCGTCGGCCCGGGCACAGGCCGAAGCCAGCGCTGCGAGCTTCGCATCGATGAACGCCTCCCGCCGCTCGGAGATCGAAACCCTGCGGTCCGACATCGATGACTGGGAACGGAAGATCAGGCGCCAGGAGGCCAAGAGTGCTGCGGAGGCGACTGAGGAGGTCGCAGCGCTGCTCGGCGGTCCGTACTCGATCCCGACCTTCATCGTGATGTGCGAGTCGGGTGGCAACTACTCGGCCCTGAACCCTTCCAGCGGGGCGGGTGGGGCCTACCAGATCATTCCTTCGACCTGGCAGGCATACGGCGGTGAGGGACTTCCGCATGAAGCTTCGAAGGCCGAGCAGGATCGCATCGCCGCGCTGATCTGGGCCAACGACGGCCCGGGTGCCTGGGTCTGCGCAGGCTGACCCAGTCGGATCGGCTTCTGTGGGTCAGTCGCCGGCTATCGCAGCCAGGTCGGCCGGTCGCAGCAGAACCCTCAGTATTCGCGGCTCCAGGACGACCAGACCGCCCTTCTTGAGCTTTATGCTCGCGCCGGTCAACCTTGCGACTTCGGCCGACATGTCGGGCTCGTGGCCGACCAGGATCATGTCGCCCCGTCCGGCGACGAGGTCGAGGGTGTCGTAGTAGCCCTCGGCGATATCCCGGCTGATCTCAGGTTCGATGTCGAGGTGGCGGCAGGCCAGCTTCGCCGTTTCGAGAGCTCGCACCTTGGGGCTCGTCAGGCAACCCTCGGGTTCGAAGCCCAGGCTCGCCATGGCCCTGCCGGCGGCGTCGGCCTGTCGCCGGCCCTTTTTGGTCAGCCGCCGGGCGGCGTCGCCGCTTCCCTGGTCTGCTTCGGCGTCACCGTGTCGCAACAGGTAGATCATGCCGGTCATCCTAGGGCGACGGGTCCAGGCCGGGCTGCCAGACAGTTGCTGCAAACTCCGTGATTCGCGGTCCTCGGGCACCCGGTGACGTCGGGTCCGATTGCCATTATGGGCGGGCATGAGTTCAGCCACTTCAAGCGGGGCACAGGTTGCCCACCTCCACGTTCACAGCGAGCACTCCGTGCTCGACGGCGCCTGCAACATCAAGCAGATGGCGGCCCGGGCGGCGGAGCTCAACATGCCGGCGCTGAGCCTGACCGATCACGGTGTGATGAACGGCGCGCTGGATATGTACAAGGCCTGTCGGGAAAACGGCGTCAAGCCGATCCTCGGGATCGAGGCCTACTACGTCGATGACCGTCATGCGGCCAGGCAGGGCGGGTCATACGAACGCAATCACCTGACCCTGCTGGCCGAGAACGACACCGGCTTCCGCAACCTGGTCGCGCTCAGCTCTGAAGGATTTCTCGAGGGCTACAACCGTGGCAAGGCCAACATCGACCTGGAGTTGCTCGACCGCCATGCGGAGGGCGTGATCTGTCTCACCGGCTGTCTCCAGGCCCGCTTCGTCAAGCGACTGGTCGAGGATCGCCCCGACGACGCGCGCGCCCACCTCGACGAGCTGATCGGAGTTTTCGGGCCGGAGCAGGTCTACCTCGAGGTCCAGAAAAACGGAATAGACGACCAGGACAAGGCCAATGCGCAGATCGCCCGGATCGCCCGCGAAGTAGGCCGGCCGCTGGTCGCAACCGCAGACGTCCACTACCTGCGTCGCGAGGACTACCAGAACCACACGGCCCTGCTTTGCGTACAGACCAAATCGACACTCGACGCGCCGAAGATGACCTTCGATACGAACGAGTTCTACCTCAAGGACGCCGACGAGATGACCGCCGCCTTCGCCGAGTGGCCGGAGGCGGTACCGATGACTCTCGAGATCGCCGAGAGGTGCGAGGTCGAGATTCCACTCGGCGAGATCCTGCTTCCCGACTACCCGACCGACGACGGCTCGCCGCCCGAACAGATGCTCCGGCGCGTCGCCGAAGAAGGGCTGCGTGAGCGCTACGGGGACCCGGTCCCGGCCGAAGCGAGGGAGCGACTCGAGTTCGAACTCGGCGTTATCGGGGAGATGGGCTTCCCGTCCTACTTCCTGATCGTCTGGGACTTCGTCAAGTACGCGAAGGAGAACGGTATCGCCGTCGGTCCGGGCCGTGGCTCGGCTGCCGGTTCCATCGTCTCCTATTCACTCGGCATCACCGACATCGACCCGCTCGAGCACGATCTGTTCTTCGAGCGCTTCCTCAACCCGGGGCGCAAGTCGATGCCGGACATCGACATCGACTTCTCGGTCCGCGGCCGCGACCAGATGATCCAGTACGTCACGCGCAAATACGGCAGCGATTCGGTCGCCCAGATAATCACCTTCGGCACGATGGCCCCGAGGGCCGCGATTCGCGACTCGGCCAGGGTCCACGGCTTCGACTACAAGATCGGCGACCAGCTCGCCAAGCAGATCCCGGAGCCGATCATGGGCCGCTCGCCCTCCTTCGAGGAATGCCTGAGGCCCGGGGAGGAGCTGCAGCAGACATACGAGGCCGACGCCGACGCCCGCAAGGTCATCGACACCGCTCGCGGGCTGGAAGGCAAGATCCGCAACACCTCGATCCACGCCGCCGCCGTGGTCATCTCGGGCCGGCCGCTGAAGGAAATCGTCCCGCTCCAGCTGGTCGAGGACAAGTCGGCGGCAGCCACTACCGACGAGAACAACAAACCGGTCAGGACCTACAAGACCGTGACCCAGTACGCGATGGGCCCGGTTGAGGAGATGGGCCTTCTGAAGATGGACTTCCTCGGTCTTCGCAACCTCGACGTGATCGACGACGCGATCGACATCATCCATCGCTCCCGGGGGGAAGAGATCGATATCGGCACGATTCCCCTCGACGACTCGAAGACCTACGAGATGCTTGCGGCCGGCGATTCGACCGGTGTCTTCCAGCTCGAATCCGACGGCATGCGCGAGGCCATGAAGCGGGTGGTTCCGACCGAATTCGACGACATCATCGCCCTGGTCTCGCTTTACCGTCCCGGCGCGATGGCCGAGATCCCGAAGTATGCCCGCGGCAAGGCCGACCCGAGCAGCGTCACCTACGAGGACGAGCGACTGCGCGAGATCACCGAAGCCACCTACGGCTGCCTGGTCTACCAGGAGCAGCTGATGGAGATCTCGAAGAAGCTGGCGGGATTCTCCCCGGCCGAGTCCGACGACCTTCGCAAGGCGATCGGCAAGAAAAAGCGCGACCTGATGGCCAAGATGGAGCAGAAGTTCATGGACGGCACCGATGCGTCGGGCACCGAACGCCGGGTCTCGACCAGTCTCTGGGCATCGATGACGGCAGCGGCCGACTACTCCTTCAACAAGTCACATGCCGCCTGCTACGCCCTCATCGCCTACCGGACCGCCTACCTGAAGGCGAATTATCCGGCCGAGTACATGGCTGCGGTGATCTCCTCGGTCATGGGCACGAAGGACAAGGTCCCGTTCTTCATCAGTCGCTGCGCCGACATGGGTATCAAGGTCCTGCCTCCCGACATCAACCAGTCCGACCACAGCTTCGTGGTTTCTGACGAGGGCATCCGGTTCGGACTGGACGCGGTCAAGAACGTCGGGTATTCGGCCGTCGAAGCGATCATCAATGCCCGGGGAGACCAGCCGATCACTTCGATCTGGGATTTCTGCGAACGGGTGGACTCGCATGCGATCAACAAGAGGGCGATCGAGTGCCTGATCAAATGCGGCGCTTTCGATTCACTGCCGGGTTCGCGCCGGGGCATGCTGGAGGCCCTGCCTGACGCGCATGCGGCCGGGGTAAAGGCTCAGGCCGACGCACATCTCGGTCAGGGCTCGATCTTCGATACCGACGACGGGGCCGGGCAGGCGGCCGGCGGCATCCAGCATGCACCGATCTCTGACACCGAGTTCGAGCAGAAGGAACTGCTGGCGCTGGAAAAGGAGACCCTCGGGGCCTACCTCTCTTCCCATCCGCTCGACGGCCTGCGCGAGGCGATCCTCGCCCGCTCCGACTGCAGCATCAACGAACTCGCCACCCGGGACGACGGCGCCTGGATCAAGGTCGGCGGCATCGTGACCGCATACCGCGAGATGCGGACCCGAAAGGGAGGCAAGATGGCCTTCGCCACCCTGAGCGACATCGAGGCCGAGGTTGAGCTGATCGTCTTCAAGGTCGGCGAATCGGAGAAGCTCAAGGCGATCCAGCCGGACGCGGTGATCCTGGTCAAGGGCCGGATCGACCAGACCGACAAAGGCACGAAGGTCGTGGCCCAGGAGGCAGTCGCCTTCAATCCGGGGCCTGACGAGGTGGCCCGTGCGATCGAAGCCCAGCGCAAGAAAGACGAGCCCTTCGCGCTCAGGATCGATTCAGCCCGGCTTTCGTCCGACAACCTGGAGGAGATGAAGTCGATCTTCGAGCACCACAAGGGTGATTCCGACGTCCACCTGGTGCTCATCTTCGGTGAGCGTGAACGCCGTCTCAAGCTGGGCCCCGGCTACCGTGTGCGCCGTTCACCGGGCCTCAGCAGCGAGCTTGACGAGTTTCTGGGCCCGGATACCGCCAAGGCCGCCTGAGAACCGTCCCCCTGCACTGGCGGAGCCGCAGTTGCCCCGGGTGTCGCAATCGCCACCGGGCTTCGTGTGTGACGTAGCTCACTGGCCGAAAACCTTGTCATCGATCCATGTAACATTGGATTATGACTTCGACACAGACACCAGAGGAAGTGGTTCAGGAGACAGCCGGCGACGCGGATGAAAAGCCTCCGTTTTCCCTCGAGCTGAGCCAGGACCAGAAAGACATCCAGGAGTGGGCCCACGGCTTCGCCGAGAACGTGATGCGACCGGCCGCCCATGAATGGGACGAAAAGGAAGAGTTCCCCTGGCCAGTAGTCCAGGAGGCCGCCAAGATCGGGCTCTACGGCTTCGAAGGGATCGCCCAGTTCTTCGCCGACGAGAGCGGGCTCAGCATGCCTCTGGTCAACGAAGAGATCTTCTGGGGAGACGCCGGCATCGGCATGGCGATCTTCGGCACCACCCTGGCCGTCGCCTCGATATTCGGACAGGGCACGCCTGAGCAGATGGGCGAGTGGATCCCGCAGTGCTTCGGTACCGAGGACGACATCAAGGTTGCCGCCTTCTGCTCATCCGAGCCGGACGCCGGCTCCGACGTATCGGCCGTGAGGACCACTGCCAAGTACGACGAGGCCAAGGACGAATGGGTGATCAACGGCCAGAAGGCCTGGGCCACCAACGGAGGTATCGCCAACGTTCATGTGGTGATCGCTTCGGTTGACCGGGATCTCGGATCGCGCGGCCACGCCGCTTTCATCATCCCGCCGAACACCCCCGGCTGCGAGCAGGGCGCCAAGGTGAAGAAGCACGGCATCCGCGCCTCGCATACCGCCGATGTCCACCTCGACGACTGCCGCGTCCCCGGAAGCTGCCTGCTCGGCGGCAAGGAGAAGCTCGACGAGCGCCTCGCGCGGGTCCGCGAAGGCAAGAAGAGCAAGGGTCAGGCCGCGATGGCAACCTTCGAGGCCTCACGCCCCGTCGTCGGTGCACAGGCGCTCGGCATCGCCCGTGCTGCCTACGAGTACGCACTCGAGTACGCCAAGGGCCGTGAGCAGTTCGGCAAGCCGATCATCGAGAACCAGGCGATCGCCTTCACGCTCGCCGACATGAAGACCGAGATCGACGCCGCGAGGCTGCTGGTCTGGAGGGCTTCCTGGATGGGCCGCAACCAGGTCCCGTTCAACAACGCCGAAGGTTCGATGTCGAAGCTCAAGGGTGGCGAAGTCGCGACCTGGGTCACCGAGAGGGCGATCCAGATCCTCGGCGGCAACGGCTATACCCGCGAGTACCCGGTCGAGCGCATGCATCGCGACGCGAAGATCTACGACATCTTCGAGGGCACCTCGGAGATCCAGCGCATCGTCATCTCGCGCGCAATCTCGGGCCACCACATCCGTTAGGCCCGGCTCAAGACGGTCGACCCGGGCCCAGCCCGGAGTCGGCCGCTACCTTCAGGAAAGCGCCCCCGACCCGGGGCGCTTTCTTTTGCCCCCGGCCCTCCGTGCGTTCGAACCGCGATCTGCCCCGCTATGGCAAGGCAGATCGCGGTTCGAAAGACGGGCAGGGGGGCTCTCCGGCGGCGCCGGACTCGCCGGCGGCAGGGGAAGCTCCTGTCGCGAAACCCGGTTCAGTAGCCGTGGCCGGTATGTGCCGCCGGTCCGGGCGCGCCCTTGCCTGCGCGGGCCCTCAGGTACTCGATCGAAGCCGAGAAGTCGTCGGCGAGCGCGTCGGCCAGCTCACGGGTCTGATTCAGCTTCACGAGCATCCGCATGATCCGCTCGTCTTCGTTGTCGGGCGGCATCTGGTAGGCCGGGATCATCCAGCCCCGTCTGCGGGCGAGGTCCCCAACCAGGTCATTGCTGTCGAACGGCTCTTCGTCTCTGGTCCGTGCGATCAACAGCGGCAGCGTCGGATTGTCGTCGTCGTAGACGATCAGGGCGTCTTCCGCCTTGAGGCGATCGGCCAGGGCCTTGCGGTTCTTGGTCATCGCGCGCACGGTCGAGCTGTAGCCGCTGTGACCGAGCCTGATGAACTGGTAGTACTGAGCCAGCACGAAGGATGAGCTGCCGGAGAAATTGAGCGTGAAGGTGGCGTCCTTCTGGCCGAGGTAGTCCTCGTAGAAGATCAGGTCTTCGGGAACCTGCGAGTCGGTTCTGGTCACCAGCCAGCCGATGCCGGGATAGACCAGGCCGAACTTGTGCCCGGAGACGTTGACCGAGACCACCGAGTCGAGGCGGAAATCCCACTTGAAGTCGGGGTGAGAGAAGGGGAATACGAAGCCCCCCGAGGCCGCGTCGATGTGCATCGGCACTTCGAGCCCTTTGCCCTTGAGTTCGCTCAGCATCGCGTCGATGCCGACGACGTCGTCGCACTGGCCGGTGAACGTGGTTCCGACGACGCCGACGACGCCGATCGTATTCTCGTCGATGTGGTCACGGAAGTCCTCGGCCTCCATGGTCGTCTTGCCCTTGGGTACGGGAACCTCGCGGGGTTCGACGTCGAAGTACCGGCAGAACTTGTCCCAGACGACGTGCACGTCGGCGCCGTAGACCAGATTCGGCGTGGCGTCGGACTTGCCCGCGTCCTTCCGGCGCTTCTTCCAGTTCCACTTCATCGAGAGGGCACCGAGCATCACCGCCTCTGACGATCCGGCGCAGGCGGTCCCGGGGGAATCCTGCCCCTCGGGCCCGTTGAAGAGGTCGTGGATCATCCTGACGCAGCGCTTCGAGATCTCCGCGGTCCGCGGGTACTCCGCATGGTCGATGTAGTTGCGGTGAAGGTTGTCGGAGATGACTGCCCGCGCTTCAGGGTCCATCCAGGTCGTGACGAAGGTGGCCAGGTTCTTGTCCGGATCCCCGTCGAGCATCATTTCGGACTGAATCAGCGCGTGTGCGGCCTGCGGGATGACTCCCTCTTCCGGCAGCCTGCGGTCCGGTGCCGACTTGGTGAAGAAACTCTCGACGAGCAGTTCCCGGCTCTCGGGGTTGAACGGCTTGTCCGACGGGTTCATCTGGGGCATTGACCTCTCCTGGGTTGGCGGGCACGAAAGACTAGCTGGCGCAGTGTCGGGCTCGTACCTCACTTCGGGTGAAGCCGGTCAGACCTCGGGCGTGGATTCACCCCTCGCATACCGGTGGCATCTAGAGGCCGGCTCGGATCTCCTGTCCGCGCTTTCGCAATTCGCGCGCGAACTCGACGTCTTCGGCTGTTGCCCCCTTCTTCTCCTTGCCAGGGGTTTCCAGGGTCGCCGTCAAGCCGTCGAAGCGAGGCTCGGACAGAAAGACCGCCAACCCTTCTTCACCGATCTCACCTGTCGCCCAGGTCGGCGTGCCGGTCGCGCCTGGAGCCGAAGGGGGTCATCGAATCGTTGACATGCAGAGCTTTCAGGCGATCGAGACCCAGTTTCGCTTCGATCTCGTCCATCATTTCCGCGACCCCTCTGGTGGTGCGTATGTCTATGCCGGCGGCGAAAAGATGGCATGAGTCGAGACAGAGCCCGACTCGCCCGTCGCCACCCGCCGCTTCGGTCAGGGCTGCGATCTCGTCGAAGTCATGGCCGAGGATGCCTTTGTGTCCGGCCATCTGCTCGATCAGCACCGGGCAGCTCTGCGAGTCGGAGATCGCATCTGCGATCACCGATCCGGCCCTCTCGATCGCCGGAGTGAGTTCGGCGTCCTTGCGTGCTCCGGGGTGAAGCACGACTCCGGTCGCGCCGATCGCGTCACCGATGCGCAGGGCGTGGGTCAGAGAGGCCAGCGACTTGGCCCGCAGTTCCGGTTCGGGCGTTGCGCAGTTGATCAGGTAGACCGCGTGAATGATCACGGACTCGACCGTCGAACCCGCCATTTCCGCCCGAAAAGCAGCGAAGTCATCCTCGGAGTAGACGGTCGGCTTCCATGCGCGCGGGCTCTGGTTGAAGATCTGGATCGAAGAGCAACCGAGGTCGGAGCCTCGGGACACGGCCTTCACCAGCCCTCCGGCTGTGGAAACATGGGCACCGATGAGCATCAGGGAAACAGACCTCCGGGTCAGGTTCGCGCCTTCGCCCACGGGCGCGCTGCATATCGGAGGGGCGAGGACCGCACTCTACAACTGGCTCGCCGCCCGCCATTCAGAAGGGGCGCTGGTGCTGCGCATCGAAGACACCGACCTCGAGCGCTCGACAGAAGCCAATATCGAACAGATCCTCGAGGCGCTCGAGTGGCTCGGGCTCGACTGGGATGAAGGTCCGCTCTCCCAGGTCGCGCGGGCTGACAGACACTCCGAAGCGCTACAGAGGCTGCTGGAAAGCGGCGCCGCCTATCACGACTCGGCCACCGCCGACGACGTTCGGGCCTGGAAGGACGAGCACGGGGCCGGCACGGGCTACCGGGGCAGCGCCGATCCGGACGGCAAGGGTGCCGTGCGGCTTCGTGTACCGGAGTCCGGCGACACAGTGGTGGACGATCTGATCCGCGGGGAGGTGCGCTTCCCGAACGCGAGCCAGGACGATTTCGTCATTGCTCGCGGGGACGGTTCCGTGCTCTACAACTTCGCCGTTGCGGTCGACGATGCCGATATGGGCATCACGGAGGTGATCCGCGGTGACGATCACCTTTCGAATACGCCCAAGCAGCTTCTCGTGCTCGAGGCGCTCGGCGTCGCGCCTCCTCGCTACGCTCACGTACCGCTGCTCCACGGACCTGACGGCAAGAAGCTTTCGAAGCGCCACGGTGCCGCGTCGGTACAGGAGCTGCGCGATGCCGGTTACCTGCCGGAAGCGGTTCGTAACTATGTCGCGTTGCTCGGCTGGGGCCCGGGAGACGACGAGACGCTGCTCGATACGGCCGAGCTGGTGGCAAGATTCCGGCCCGGGGACGTCGGGCGCTCGTCGGCCGTTTTCGACGAGAAGAAGCTGCGGTGGATGAACGGGCGCTACATGCGCGACATGGATCTCGACGAGTACACCGCTGCCGTCGCCCGGTTCACCGGTCATGAGCCCGACCAGGAGCTGCGGGCGGCCTGCGCCATCGCCCGGGAGAAGGCCCAGACCCTGGCTGAGGTCTGGCCTCTGATCCGCTTCCTGTTCGAGAATCCGGTCGAGGACGCGAAAGCCTGGCGAAAGACCATGAAACCCCATGCGCCTGCCGCACTGGCGGCCGTTCGGGAAGCGTTGGCGGGGCTTGAAGAATTCGATGCGACCTCGGTCGAGGCGGCGATGGACCCGCTTCCGGGGAGGCTCGATCTGAAGCCCGGCAAGGTCTACCAGCCGGTTCGGGTCGCATTGACCGGCACTACCATCTCACCGGGAATCTTCGAATCGGTTGCCGCCCTGGGGCGGGATGAGTCACTGAGCCGAATCGATTCCGCCCTCGCCCGGCTGGCCGCCTCTCCGCCTGAGCCGGTCGAGCCCGCTGATGCCGGCTGAACCGCGGGAGCCGGCCGCGGTTGTCTGACCCCTGCGGCGGTGCTTCCGGGCCGCGGTCAGTGCCCTCGGTGGTGGTGTGCTGTAAAAAGGGCCTGTGATCTCGATCACCTCGAAATCGCGCTACGCGGTCGTTGCGATGGCCGAACTCGCCCGTTCGGGAGAGCGGCCCGTGCCGGTCAAGGAACTGGCCGAGCGACGTGAGATCCCCGACCAGTTCCTCGAGCAGCTGTTTTCGACCTTGCGCCGGGCAGGTCTTCTGACCAGCCACCGCGGCAGCAAGGGCGGATATACGCTCGCTCGCCCGGCCGACGGGATCACCGTGCTCGAGGTGGTCCAGGCGCTCGACGGCAAGGTGGGCCAGGAAGCCGACGAGGCCGGCGGAATCTGGGCGGATGGTGTCGGCGCGCTGCGGCAGGTCTTCGGCGAGACGACGATCGCCGACATCGCAGGCCGCGAGAGCGAAGAGGCGGCGGCGAGGATGTACTTCATTTGATCGCGCCGCAGGCTTCGGCAACGGTCGGTGGAACCCCGCTCGTCTGGCTGGCCAGGATCGGCCGGGACCTCGAAGCCGAGGTCTGCGGCAAGCTCGAGTACTTCAACCCCGGTGGGTCGGTCAAGGACCGGATCGGGGCAGCGATGATCGGCGCCGCCGAAGCCAAAGGCCTGATCGAGCGGGGACAGTCGACGATAGTCGAGCCGACCAGCGGCAATACCGGGATCGCCCTGGCGATGATCTGCGCCGCCCGCGACTACCGGCTGGTGCTCACCATGCCGGAGGGGATGAGCCGCGAGCGCGGCAAGCTGCTGCGGGCCTACGGAGCCGAGGTGATGGAAACCCCGTCAATGGGCGGCATGGACGAGTCGGTGGCGATGGCGACGCGTATCGCCGGCGAGCGGGACGCCTTCATGCCGCAGCAGTTCTCCAACCCGGCCAACCCCGAAGCACACTTTCGTACGACCGGCCCGGAGATCTGGACCGACACCCATGGTGAAATCTCGGCTTTCGTCTGTGGTGTGGGCACCGGCGGCACGATCACAGGGGTCGCCCGGTTCCTGAGAGAGCAGGAGTCTGACGCGAAGATCATCGCGGTCGAACCCGCCTCGTCACCGGTGCTTTCAGGTGGCAGGCCCGGCCCTCACCGGATCCAGGGAATCGGTGCCGGATTCGTGCCGGAGGTGCTGGAAGTCGGACTGATCGACGAATACCTGCCGGTCAAGGACGAAGACGCAATCGAGACTGCCCACAGACTGGCCCGCGAGGAAGGCATTCTCTGCGGGATCTCAGCCGGTGCGAATGTACATGCAGCCCTGGAAGTGGCTTCCCGCCCGGAGTTTGCCGGGGGTCGGGTGGTCACCGTCGTCTGCGATTCGGGCGACCGGTACATGTCCCTTCCGTTCTTCTCATCCTGATGGCGGAAGCGTCCCCGACCCGGATCCGGCGCCTCCTTGCAGAGCAGGTCGAGGCTGCGCGTGGGCGGGACCCGGCCACCGCGGATGCCTCCACGACCGAGATCCTGCTCACCTGGCCCGGAGTCCAGGCGGTGCTTGCTTACCGGCTCGCCCACCGCATGAAGCAGACACGGATACCGCTGCTTCCGCTGGCGGTTTCATGGCTCGCCCGTTCGGTGACCGGAATCGAGATCCACCCTGAAGCGACGATCGGCTCCGGCTTCTTCATCGACCACGGTGCCGGTGTGGTGATCGGGGAAACGGCAGAGATCGGTCGCGATGTCACGCTCTATCAGGGGGTGACCCTGGGCGGAACCGGCTTCCAGTCGGGAAAGCGACACCCGACCGTCGAAGACAACGTGACCATCGGCTCTGGCGCCAAGCTTCTCGGTCCGATCACAGTCGGCCACGGAGCGAAAATCGGAGCCAACTCCGTCGTCGTCGAAGACGTGCCGCCCTGCTCGACCGTGGTCGGCAACCCGGGCCACCCGGTCAAGGTCGAGGGCCGCAAGGTGGAGGGACCGGATGCCGACTGGATTCACCTGCCGGATCCGTTGCAGGACGCCGTCAAGACGCTTTCCGCCCGGATCAAGGAACTGGAGCGCCAGGTTGCCGATCTGTCCGGGGACACGGATCCCCAGAACGGTGACCCCGACCCGGTGCCCAGGAAGGGCCGCTCTTCCGCCGGAGGCTGAGCGGCAGGCCGTTTGAGCGGGCCCTCCGGGCCCGCCGCCCGGCTGGATATCCTCGACTGGTGGAGGCCCTTGCCGATACCGATGAAGGACTGAACCCGCCCCAGCGCGAGGCCGTCGAGTACGGCGACGGGCCGCTGTTGGTGATAGCCGGTGCCGGTTCCGGCAAGACCCGTGTCCTGACCCATCGGATCGCCCACCTGCTGGCGACCGGCCGTGCCCGTCCCGGGGAGATTCTCTCGATCACCTTCACCAACCGGGCGGCCAAAGAAATGCTCGAAAGGGTCGAAGGGCTGGTCGGAAGGCGATCCAGGGCGATGTGGGTGACCACTTTCCATTCATCCTGCGCCCGCATGCTGAGGGCCGACGCCGAAAAGCTCGGCTACTCGAAGTCGTTCACGATCTACGACGAGTCCGACTCGCTGCGAATGGTCAAGCGGGTCATGGAAGAACTCGAGATCGACAACAAGCGCTTTCCCGCAAGGGCGTTGCGTTCGACCATTTCCGGTGCGAAGAACGAACTTGTCGACTCGATCGCCTACGCCGAGCGCCAGGGCTCGTGGTTCGAGGAGCAGGTCTCCCGTGTGTACGAGCTTTACGAGAAGCGCATGCTGGAGAACAACGCGATGGACTTCGATGACCTGCTGGTCCGCACGGTCAACGTAATGGAGCTGTTCGAGGAGGCTCGCGAGCGCTGGCGACGGGCCTTTCGCCATGTGCTGGTGGACGAGTATCAGGACACCAACCACGCCCAGTACCGGCTGCTGCAGCTGATCTGCGCCGAACACCGCAACCTGACCGTGGTCGGCGACGAAGACCAGTCGATTTACGGCTTCCGCCACGCCGACATTCGCAACATCCTCGACTTCGAGAAGGACTTCCCGGATGCCAAGGTGATCAAACTCGAGCAGAACTATCGCTCGACCCAGACGATCCTCTCGGCAGCAAATGCAGTGGTCGAGAACAATCGGGACCGGCGGCCGAAGGCACTCTGGACCGAGGCAGGGGACGGCGAAGAGATTGAGGTGGTGAGGCTCGGCGACGAGCACGAAGAGGCGCGCTGGGTTGCAGGGGAGGTCGAGCGGCTATGCGACGACGAAGACATCCCGGCGGACCAGATCGCGGTCTTCTACCGGACCAACTCGATGAGTCGCGTGCTGGAAGATACGCTCGTCCGCTTCGACCGCGCCTACCAGGTGGTCGGCGGCACCCGATTCTACGACCGGGCCGAGGTCAAGGACGCGATGGCCTACCTCCAGTACCTGAACAATCCCGCCGACTCGGTCGCCTTCTCGAGGATCGTGAATACGCCGCGACGAGGTATCGGCAATACCAGCCAGGGCCGTATCCTGAGCCACGCCAATACCACCGGCGAGCAGATCTGGGACGTGGCGCAGTCGGCCGAAAGCGTCCCCGGGCTGGGTGCCGCCGCGGTCAGGGCCGTTTCTTCTTTCCAGTCGACGATGGCCGACCTCCAGTTCAAGGCGGAAAACGAGCCGGTAGCCGCGACTCTCGAGGCGGTTCTCCGGGACTCCGGCTACATGGAGGCGCTCGAGGCCGAGCGCACGATCGAGGCTGAAGGGAGGCTCGAGAACCTCCAGGAACTGATTTCGGTCGCCGCCGAATTCGATGCCAACCGGATTGTCGAAGGAGAGAGCGAGACCCCCGCGCTGGAGGAGTTCCTTCAGCAGATATCGCTCTACAGCGAGCAGGACAAGCTGGCCGGCGAGCAGACGCTGCTGACCCTGATGACCCTTCACAACGCCAAGGGACTCGAGTTCCGAGTGGTGTTCATCCTCGGTTGCGAGGACGGGGTATTCCCCCATGCGAGGGCGCTGGACGAAGGAGAAGAAGAGGAGGAACGCAGGCTCTGTTACGTCGGGATAACCAGGGCCAGAGAGCGTCTTTACATGACCAGCGCCCGGACCCGGCGTATTTTCGGCGGCCAGGCCGAGGCCACCGTGCCGTCGAGGTTTCTCGACGAGATTCCGGCCCGGCTGGTCCACCACCAGGGCTCGGCGCCCGGAATCTCCGCCGCCGGCGGCTACTCGGGCGGACCGATGCGCAGCTACCGGGCTCCCGGTGGGGGCATGCCGGCCGGTGGAGGCGCCTTCAAGGCCGATCCGATCGAACCTTCGACGCCGGTCTCGGTCGCGGTCGGGGACGATGTCGTTCACGCCAGCTTCGGCGAGGGCGTGGTGATCGGGTCCGAGCCCGGCGGCCTGATCGTGGTCCGCTTCTCGGCCGACGGCACCGAGCGCAAACTGATGGCCGAGTACGCACCGATACGGAGGAAGTGAGCAGATGTCAGCTGAGGTCATCGACGGCAAGCGGGTTTCGGCCCTGGTGCGGGCAAGGGTTGCGACCGAGGTTGCGGACTTCGTAGACGGCGGAGGCCACGTGCCGGTCCTCGCGACAGTGATAGTCGGCGACGACCCCGCTTCCGAGGTCTACGTTGCCAACAAACACCGCGCCTGCGAAGAGGCGGGCATGAAGTCGGTCCACCACGGGCTGCCGGGCGATACGACCCAGGATGAATTGCTGGCGCTGGTAGCCGAACTCGGTGCCGACGACGGAATCGACGGCATCCTCGTCCAGCTTCCGGTACCGGATCAGATCGACCCGGACGCAATAGTCGCCGCGATAGACCCGGCCAAGGACGTGGACGGCCTCAGCCCGGTCAGCGCCGGTCTGCTCGCCGGTGGCTCGCCCGACATGGTGCCCTGCACACCGGCGGGGGTGATCGAGCTCCTGGACCACCACGGAACGGCACTCGAAGGGGCGGAGGCGGTCATCGTCGGGCGTTCGAAGCTGGTCGGCCGTCCGCTGGTCAGTCTTCTGCTCGACCGCAACGCGACGGTGACGATCTGTCACTCACGCACCAGGGACCTTCAAGCCGTCTGCCGCCGGGCCGATGTGCTGATAGCGGCGGTCGGCGTCGCGGAGCTGATCGGGCCCGGTCACGTGAAGCCCGGAGCGGTCGTGATCGACGTAGGGATCAACCGGACAGAGGACGGCCTGGTCGGAGATGTCGAGTACGCCGGCGTATCTCAGGTCGCAGAAGCGATTACCCCGGTTCCCGGCGGGGTCGGTCCGATGACGATCGCGATGCTGATGGCCAACACCCTGAGGGCCGCCCGCAGCCGTGCCTGAAGGCCGGTCGCCGGAGAGGCTGCGTCCCGATCCGGGCCTGCTGCTCTCCGCAGCCGCCGGGTTGCTGCTCTTTCTGCTCCTGTTCCAGGGCTGGTTCGGCCTGAGGGAGGCGGCTCCGCTCAGCGAGGGGGCGGTCGGCGTCGGTCTCGGCCGCAGCTTTGACGCATGGGTCTCCTTCGCCTGGGTCGACCTCTACCTGCTGGCGGTCACGGTCTCGACCCTGATCTTCGCTGCGATGGGCTTCGCCGGCGTCCGTACCCGGTTGCGCCCCGGTCCGGTGCTTCTGGTGCTTGGCGGCATCGGCTTTCTGTTGGTCGCCTACCGGCTGGTCGTCCCGCCGTGGGACGGTGCCGACCGGGAGGCGGCCCCGTTCCTGGCCCTGCTCTGCTGCCTCGGGGTTGCTGCCGGGGGGCAGCTTTCCTACTCGATCGTGACCGGGCGGGTCGGCTTCCGCTCGGGTGAAAGGTAGCCTAGGTCGAGATGGAGGGTCATCAGAAACCACAGCCCGGGATGATCGGCGGCACGGGGCCGATACCGCGGCCCCGGGTCCATCCAGCCGAGTGGCTGATCGGGCTGGGTGGCATGGTGGTCCTGGTGGGACTCTTCCTGCCGTGGGCCGGTGGAGAGAACGCCTTCGAATCCTTTTCGCTGCTCAAACTGCTGGTGCTGGCCGCCGCCCTGGCCGCCGCCGCCGTCCCCGTGGTCGTCGCTTCCAGCGCCAAGACCGATCTGCCGATGGTCTGGCAGACCTTCCTCTCGACCTTCATGCTGCTGATCGTCGTCCTGCTGGCGATCAGGCTGATCTGGCCACCCTCCGGCGGTCTCGAAGAGGGTTTCGTGATCGCCGCAGCGGGCTGCCTGCTGATCACCGTGGCAGGCTGGTCCGCCGTTTCGCGCGAATACTGAGTCAGCGCCCGCTCATCTAGACTGCGACTCGTGATCGAGCGCGAACAGGTACTCCATGTCGCCCGGCTTTCCAGGTTGAAGCTGGAAGAGAACGAGGTGGCCGCGATGCAGGAGGACCTGTCCTCGATCCTTGATCACGTAGACCGGCTTTCCGAAATTGACATCGAAGGCGTTGAGCCGACTTCGCATGTCGTGCCACTCGACAACGTGCTGCGCGAGGACACGGCCCGTCCGAGCCTGGACCGCGAAGTGAGCCTGGCTCAGGCACCGGACCCCTCCGACGGCGCTTTCCGGGTGCCCTCTCCGCAGGCTGAGGCCTGATCCATGTACGACTCCCCGCTTGACGCCGCGACCGCGGCCGAAACCGCCGGGCTGATCGCCTCCGGAGAGGTCTCGGCCGACGAATGCCTCAACGGCTGGGTTGACAGGGCAGCCGGGGACGAACTGAACGCCTACCTTTGGAATGCCTCCCGTGGCGAGGCCGTCGAGGGCACCGCTGCTCAGGGACCGTTGGCGGGAGTGCCGATCGCGATCAAGGACATCTTCTGCACGGCGGGCGTGCCGACAACGGCGGCTTCGAAGATCCTTGACGGCTATCTGCCGCCCTATGACGCGACCGCGGTGCGCCGGGTCCGCGAGGCCGGCCTGCCGATACTGGGCAAGACCAACATGGACGAATTCGCGATGGGCTCGTCGAACGAGAACTCGGCCTACGGTCCTTCGTTGAACCCCTGGGATACCGGGCGCGTGCCCGGTGGATCCTCGGGCGGGTCGGCCGCCGCGGTTGCGGGCGGGCTGGCTCCCTGGGCCCTCGGCACCGATACCGGCGGCTCGATTCGGCAGCCCGCCGCACTCTGCGGAATTGTCGGACTGAAGCCGACCTATGGCGCTATCTCGAGGTACGGGATGATTGCCTTCGCATCTTCGCTCGACCAGTGCGGACCGCTGACCCGCGACGTCACCGATGCCGCGCTGCTGCTGGGACTGTTACAGGGACGCGACGAGATGGATTCGACCTCGGTCGGAATCGAGGGGGGCGTTTCGGCGCCGGCCTGCGAACGCCTCGACGGTCTCGTCTTCGGCGTGCCTTCCGATTTGATCGGGGAAGGGGTGGAAGCCGGGGTCAAGGCCGTCTTTGACGAGACCCTGAAGCGAATCGAGGATCTCGGCGGGCGCATCGAGCCGGTCGAGCTTCCCCATGCCGGTCACGGCATCTCGGCCTACTACGTGCTTGCCCCGGCCGAAGCCTCCACCAATCTGTCCCGCTACGACGGGGTCAGATACGGCAACCGCCGGGCGGGCAGCGGTCTCGTCGACATGTACGAGCAGACCAGAGCCAGTGGCTTCGGTCCGGAAGTCAAGCGCCGGATCATGCTTGGTACCTACGCGCTCTCCTCCGGCTATTACGAGGCCTACTACGGCCGGGCGCAGCGAGTCAGGACGATGATCGTGCGCGACTTCGACGCCGCTTTCGAGGGCGTTGACTTCGTCGTCACGCCGACCTCTCCGTCGGTGGCCTTCGGCCTCGGGGAGAAGACCGATGATCCCTGGACCATGTACCTGAACGATCTCTTCACCGTGCCGATGTCGCTGGCCGGAATCCCCGCGATCTCGATCCCCGCCGGACTGGGCGAGCCGGAAGGTGGCGGCCCGAAACTGCCGGTCGGCTTCCAGATCGCCGCCCCGGCCTTCGGTGAGCAGAGACTGCTGGAGGCATCCTTCGCACTCGAAAATGCGATCGGCTTCGACGGCAGCCAGGCGAGGATGAGAAAATGAGCTCGACCGAATACGAAGCGGTAATCGGCTTGGAGATTCACGTTCAGCTTTCGACCGAGACCAAGATGTTCTGCGGCTGCCGTCTCTCCTTCGGGGAGGAACCCAACGTGCATACCTGTCCGATCTGTCTCGGTCATCCGGGCGTTCTCCCGGTGCCGAACAGGAGGGCGGTCGAGTACGCACTGAGAATCGGCGCTGCGCTCGAATGCGAAATCGCCCCGAGTTCGATCTTCCACCGCAAGAACTACTTCTACCCCGACAATCCGAAGGCGTACCAGATCAGCCAGTTCGACATTCCGATCGCCGGGGCGGGTCGGCTGGGGGAGGTGCGCATCCACCGTGCCCACCTCGAGGAAGACGCGGCAAAGATGATCCACGTCGGTACCAGCGGCCGGATTCAGGGCTCCGACGCATCACTTGTGGATTTCAACCGGGCCGGAACGCCGTTGGTCGAGATCGTCACTGAGCCGGACCTGACCAGCGGTGCCCAGGTTCGTGAATGGGGCCAGCTTCTGCGCGCGACGATCAAACAGCTCGGCGTCTCGAACGTGAACATGGAGGAGGGCAGCCTGCGATGCGACGCCAACGTCTCGATCCGGCCGGTCGGTTCCGATGAGCTCGGCACCAAGACCGAAATGAAGAACATGAACTCCTTCCGTTACATCGAGCGCGGGGTGGAGGCGGAAATCGAGCGCCAGAAGCAGCTGCTCGGATCGGGAGGGAGGGTTGTCCAGGAGACCCTCCACTTCGACCCCGCGACGGGTGAACTCCACTCTCTGCGCTCGAAAGAAGAGTCCCACGACTACCGATACCTGCCGGAGCCCGACCTGGTGCCGATCGCACCGACCTCGGCAATGCTCGAGCAGGCCGAGGCGTCCCTGCCGGAGCTGCCGGCGGCGCGCGCGCAGCGCTATCGGGAGCAGCTCGGAGTTCAGGAGGGAGCAGCCCTGCTGCTCTCGGTCGAGACCGAATGGGCGGAATTCTTCGAAGGCGTGCTCGGCCACGACGATTCGATCGAGCCGCGTATCGCGGCGAACTGGGTCACCGGGGAGTTCGCGGCCGAACTCCGCCGCCAGGATGATCAGCAGCTTGGCGACAGCAAGGTGACTCCCGGGGACCTGGGCAGTCTCGTGGCGATGGTTTCGGCGAAACGGATCTCGCATGGCTCTGCCAAGACGGTCCTCGAGACGATGGTCTCCGAAGGTGCGGACCCCACCGAGGTGGTCGAACAGCAGGGCCTCGAGCAGATCTCCGACTCCGGGGAACTGGAGAAGATCGTCGAGGCGGCGATCGAGGCAAACCCCGGACCCGCCGAACAGGTCCGTTCCGGCAACCAGAAGGCAATCGGGGCCCTGGTCGGTGCCGTGATGAAGCAGACCCGTGGCCGGGCCGACGGCGGCGAAGTCAACCGCCTGTTGAAGAAGTCACTGGGGATCTGAGTAGCAGCTGCCCCGCGCGGGTTTCAGCGCCTGCGTTTCACGACTCTGAAGACCTTCCTCGCGCCCTGGGGGCTGACCCTGCCGGTCTGGTCCACTGAATTCACCCTGAGCACATGCCTTCCTTTGCCCAGCCTCTTCAGAACGGCCTTCCTGCCGCATTTGAAGGGCGAGCGGCCGTCGAGCCGGCAGCGGAAGCTGACCGGGGTGCTGCCGGAGCCGGAGAACCTGAACCTGGCCCACTTGCGCTTTATCCGGCGCGGCGGCGACGAGGCGATTTTCACCTTCGGTGCGGCTGATCCACCGACTGCGGGAAAGGTGTAGAGATCCAGGGCCTGTTTTGAAAAATATGGTCCGAAGATGAAGCCACAGAGGTCGGGCACGTTGTCGCAATAGGTGTAGCTGACGACCGAGTTGAGCAGTCCACCTCCGGTTATCCAGCCACCGCCACTCGAGCCACTCCCCATCCGACAGGGACTTGCCGCGATCGGGGCGGGATTCCCCTGTACCGGATCGCGTCCGGCCGTGGCGGACCGGCATCCGGCCAGAGAGCCGCCGTCGTAAGGGGGGTCGGGCTCTCCGGGGTAGCCGTAGATCGTGAAGGGGCGGTCCTCGGGGTCGAGGTCGAAGGCGATCTTGCGCGAACCGAGCTCGCGCTGGACCGGATCATCGAGCACGGCGACGCCGATGTCGTGACTCAGGTCACCCGTATCCACGAATCTGCTGGTCGTGAAGACGGCTGTCGCCTGCCAGATGCCGAGCGGAGCGCCGCCGTCCTGGAAGGCCGGCACGAAGGCGAGCTGTTCCGCGTAGGCGCCGGTTTCGCGGTCGAACACACAATGACCGGCGGTGAAGACGATGTTCCTGCCTTTCGAATCGACCACGGTCCCCGAGCATTCGAAGTCCTGACCGTCAACCCTGAAGAAGATCTTGCCGTGGACGCGCTGCGGGAAACTCTCGACCCCGGTCGGGAAAAAGTCCCCGTCGGCGGCGGAGACAGCCGATGCGGAGTCGTCTCTGGTCAACGCACCGTCCGGGTCGAAGGCGCCCTCGGGAGGCGTCGGTGGCTGCGCCGGGCGGGCTGCCAGCATGCGCTCTCCGGTCCAGTAACCGGGGGAGTCAATCGTCGCACCGGCAACGGTTTTCGCGTCGGCGATAGCCGACGACGGACCGGCGGCAGTGGCCGGTGCCGCTGCGCTCAGCAGTACGAAGACGAGGGCAGGCAACAGGGCTGCGGTCCTGAGCGGCAGGCCATGCCGTTTGAAGTCCCTGCCGAAAATTCTCACGGAGGGATGGTACGGAAAAGCATTGATCGGCCACCGGGATCCGAACTCTGGGCATGCGGCTCCCCCGGCCTCCGGCGCCGGTGGTGGCCCTCCTGCCCGGCCTATACTCAACGGATGGCCTGGAACGTCGTTATCGCGGGTGGTGGCTTTGCCGGCGCAACAGTTGCGCGGGAGCTAGAACGCATCCTGCCCCAGCAGTCGGCGAGGCTGGTGCTGGTCAATGACGTCAACTTCATGCTTTACACGCCTTTTCTTCCCGAGGCTGCGGCCGGCACCCTGGAGCCCCGCCATGTGGTCACACCCCTTAGGGACATCATTCACCGGGCGAACCTGAAGCTCGGTGCCGTGCACGAGCACGATCCGGACTCGAAGACCGTGGGTATCCGCAACCACAGTGGCGAGAATGAGACGGTCGCTTACGACCAGCTCGTACTGGCGCCCGGTTCGATCTCCCGGTTCCTGCCGGTTCCCGGCCTGAGCGAGCACGCGGTCGGCTTCAAGAGCCTGGCCGACGCGATCTTCCTCCGAAACCATGTGATCGAGTCGCTGGAGATGGCCAATGCGACCGAGAATGACGAAACCCGCGACCAACTCCTGACATTCGTCTTCGTAGGTGGTGGATACGCCGGCCTGGAGGCCCTGGCCGAACTCCAGGACTTCGCTGCCGATGCGATGAGCGACTATCCGCGGGCAAGGCTTCACGGCATGCGCTGGGTCCTGGTCGAAGCGGCAGACCGGGTGATGCCGGAAATCGACGCCGACCTTGCCGATTACGCCCTGCGCGAGCTTCGCGGCAGGGGCATAGACGCGAGGCTCAATACGACCCTGACAAAGGTCACGGCTGAATCCTGTGAGTTGTCAACCGGGGAGGTCCTGCCGACAAGGACCGTGGTCTGGACCGCTGGTGTGGCGCCTCATCCGAGCCTGAAGAGGCTCAGCGTCCCGCTTGACGAACGTGGTCGCGTAATGGTCGATTCCTCGCTCAGGGTCGAAGGAATGGAAAGTGTGTGGGCGCTCGGTGACGCCGCAGCGGTGCCCAATCCCAATGGTGGCCTCTGCCCGCCGACTGCCCAGCATGCGGTCCGCCAGGCTCCGGTGGTCGCCGGCAACATCGCCGCCGAGTTCGGGATCGGCAGCCCGCGGACTTTCGACTACAGCGACAGTGCCTCGTTCGTAAACCTCGGCCGGTACAAGGCGGTAGGCAAGGTCGGCGACAGGACCTTTCGTGGTTTCCCGGCCTGGTGGATGGCCCGGACCTACCACATGAGCCAGATTCCGGGACTTCCCCGCAAGGTCCGCGCGGTTATCGACTGGACCGCCAGCCTGCCGTTCCGCCGGGACCTCTCGGAGGTCGGATCGATCGGCAAGCCGGGCGTGCTCAGCCCGGAGAAATACGAGCAGGGCGGCTCACACCGACCGGTGGATTAGGCGGTGGGCTACGAATTCGCAGTCATCGCGGTTCTGTTCGGGATCGCGACGGGACTGGTCGGCAGGTCGAAGGGCGGCTCGTTCCTGCTCTGGTTCGCGATCGGAACCGTGTTGCCGGGCTTCGGACTGGCGGCAGCGATCCTGGTCCGGAACGAACGAACCGAGCCCGAGCGTCAGTGCCCGCAGTGCGGCAATACGGTCAAGCTTTATGTCCAGATCTGCCCGCGCTGCGGGAACGAGCTCTACCTGCCGGACCCCTCCGAGGTGAGGATGCCGCCGCCGAAGAAAAGCCGTTTCGACCCGGAGGCCTCCGAGCCGGATTGAGGCTCAGCGCAGCCAGGTCCGCATGATCGCGTTGGCGAAACCGACTCCGTAGCGGAAGACTGCAGGCTTTTTGGAACTGCCGTGGAGGCGCTGCTCGACGGTCACCGGCACCTCTTTCGCAGGTACCCCGCGCTTGATCGCCTCAATCATGAATTCCGAGGTGTGGAACTGCTCCTGCTTCAGGACGAGCTGGGGCAGGACCGAGGTCCTGACCGCCCGGTAGCCGTTCGAGCAGTCGGTCACGTGGGTCCGGGTGATCAGCGAGACGGCCCGGTTGAAGAAGACGATCCCCATCTCTCGCGCGAAGTGATTCTTGTCGGCATGGCCGAGCACCCTGGATCCGTGGGCGACGTCGACTTCGCCGTCGAGCACCGGCTTGACCAGGTCCGGCATCTCGGACGGCAGATGCTGTCCGTCAGCGTCGAGGGTGACCACGATCGCCGCCTCCGAGTCGACCATCAGCCTGTAGCCGGTCCTCAATGCGGCGCCGCCACCACGGTTGACGACATGACGGGCCACCACCGCGCCGTGTGCCTCCGCGACCTCTTCGGTGCCGTCTCTGGAACCGTCGTCGACGACCAGGACAGAGGTTTCGACCCCGCAGACCTCGGCCGGTATCTGCTCCAGCACGTAGCCGATGTTGTCGGCTTCGTTGAAGGCCGGCACAACCACCGCGATGCGGTTCCTGAACAGGTCTCTGCGGCCTTCAAGCCGGAACTGCTCTGATGCGATCCCTTCGAGCACAGCCGAGATCTGGCGAGTATTGCGAGCGCTGACCGATAGCGCCCGGATCGACATCAGGAACAGGAATACGATCGCGAAGACTGCGAGACCGAGGATGCGACCGCCGTTGCCGCGCTCGAAAGAAAGCGCAGAAAGCACCCGGTCGGTCAACTCGGTCCCCGAAACGATCGCAAGCCCGAGGCCGGCCAGCAGCATGATCAGAACGTCGGCATTTCGCAGATCCCGGCGGCGGATGACGGCGAATGTGATGATCGCCGCGGCCAGGATCAGTCCGGTGAGCCGGAGTGCGGTCAGCTGTGCGGGAAAGATGGATGCCGTGGTCATGGGCGCGCGGCCGGGGAGATCGGTTTCGTAGTCGGTCGGCAGTTCATTTTCACTCGGGGGCCATGTGGGCGGCGGGCTCGCCGCGCCGAACTCTCGAAATCCAGGTGGCGGCTTGGGCAAAGGCTATTGCCGCGAGCGGCAGAATCAGGGTCATCAGGATTTCGTTGCGGCGCGGAGGCGCAAGCGTTGCCGCGCCGATTGCGCTGACGAGAAGAATCGGCAGTCCCATGGCGATCGCCTCCCAGCGACGGCGCCAGGCCAGTGCGGCAAGTCCGGCCAGGCCCGCCAGTACCAGTGACACCTGGATGACCCGTCCGGGCGTACTCGACATGGCTTCGCCGACCCCGGAGCTCCACATTCGCCAGACCTTGCGCACGGTCATCCCGGCATAGCCCACCGGATCGTCGGCAAGGTAGTCGTTCAGGTTCTCGCGCCCGACCCTGCCCAATGCGGCATCACGGGAGAGCTCCGGGTACTGCTCGGCCACGCGGTCGAACAGCGGGACCGGGTCGACTTCGTCGAGCGCATCGGAGCCGGGTTCGAGCCGCTCACCGGTGAATCGCTCGTGGAGGTCGGACTTGACCCGCTGGTACTCGCCGTCGGCGGGCAGGTTGGTGCCTACGTAGAGGGCCTTGCCGCTTCCGGTCGAGATCGGCACGATTCGGTCCAGCTGCACGTAGTTGTGGACCGTCCAGGGCACAATCGGGAGCAGAACCGCCGCGAAGAAGATCGCCGTCGTAGCCAGTGCGGCCCCGACGCCTTTTGTGAGCCAGCGCCGGACCAGGACGAAGATCGTGAAGGCCAGTGCCACGAACAGGTACTCGGGCCTGATCAGCGCAGTCAGACCGAAAAGGAGGCCGGGCAGCGCCCAGGCCCAGCCGGAACCCCTCGAGTCAGCCCAGATGAAGGCCAGCACGGCGGCAGGCAGCGTAAAGATGGCCGGGGGTTCGCTCATCAGAGCTCCGGTCGAATGGATGAACGGCGGGTAGACGGCGACCAGTCCGGCCGCGACAAGGGCTGCGGGCCGGCTCGGGGTGAGGCGCAGGCTCAGCAGGTAGACGATCAGGATCGCCGCAGTTCCCAGCACGGCCTGGACGCCCCGGCCCACCCCGTCTCGGACGCCGCCGGTCAGGTAGTAGGCGCCTGCGTAGAGCAGCGGCGCCCCGGGAGACCAGTCGCTGGGCGTCTCGAAGCCGGGTCCGCCGAAGCTGCCGTCCTCGTAGAGTGACTCGGCCAGGGCCCGGTAAGCAAAGGCGTCATCGCCGGGGTCGGCCAGCGGGTTGACGACCTGATCCATCCTGAGCCCGAACCCGACCACGAGGATCAGTGCCAGCAGGAGGACGGAGGTGCGTCCATGGCGATTCAGGGCGCCGACGGCCCGGTCGCGCGCGGATGTCGCGGTCTTATCCATGGGAGCCGATCAGGGTATGGCAACCGATCGGTCCCGGCTCTGCGGACGGCGCAGCAGCACCGTGCCTGCCAGCACGATCCCTACCCCGCTCAGGCTGGACACCACCGGCCACAGGGCAAGCGCCCGTCTCGGTGAGGCGACGAACAGAACGCCGACCATGGTTGCCGCAACCAGCAACAGGGCGAGAATTCGAAACTCATAGGGTCGGCTCCGGGCCAGCGCGGCGAGCCCGGCCAGCGACAGGGCGGCGATCATCCAGTGGAACAGCTTTCCGGGTAGCTGATCGGTCAGATCGGCCCGTCCTCTCCACCAGATCCGGTGGGCTTTGGATGCCAGGAAGGCAGAGAACGCCAGCGGATCGCGACGCAGGTTGTCGAGGTACTGCTGCCTGCCCATGCTTGCCAGGGCTTCGTCGGTCGGGACTCCCGGCCGGCTCTGAGCCGCCATCATCCTGAAGACCAGGTCGGGCGGGGCGTCGGCAGGGTCGGTGCCGGTGCTCTTCGCGACCTTTCGAGCCAGCACCGGATCCGACTCCAGCAAGTCCGGTGTCACCTTCTGGGGATCCCCTCCGGAAGGCAGGTAGCTCCCGGAAAAGATCGTCTGGCCGGCCCCGGTTGATATCGGAACCAGGCGCCCGGTCTCGGCGATATTGCGCACGGTCCAGGGAGCCACCACCAGAATCGCCGACAGCATCAGGATGCCGGCCGGCAGCAGCGGCCGGAGTCCCCCGTCGCGTAGGTAGTCAATTGAAACCGCGACGGCGAGCAGGGCGGTGATCGCCAGGTATTCCGGCCGGACCATCGCCGTCAGGCCCAGAAGCAGGCCGGGGGCTATCCAGTCACGAAGCCGACCGGCGTCTCTTGCCCTGAGCAGCAACAGCACTGCACCCACGATGAGGGTTCCGGCCAGAGGTTCCGTGAGCAACATGCCTGCGTCGGCGATCAAGGTCGGGTAGAAGGCCAGAAGGGCGGCCCCGGCGAGGCCGGCCGCAGCGCCGCTGATTCGCAGCCCGAGAAGATAGGTGAGCGGTATCGCGGCCGCACTGATCAGGGCAAGGAGGATCCGGGCCAGCCTGACGTCATCATCTCTGGCCACCGCGAAGACACCACTGACAAGTAGCGGCAGGCCGGGGGAGTAGTTGCTGGCCGCCTGTGGTCGTGCCGGGGTCCCGGGACCGACCTGCTCGAATTCACCCCTTTGCTCCAGGCCGCGGGCGATCCGCTCGTAGGCGGCCGAGTCGGGCAGATTGGATTCGGTCCCCTGCCAGGCGGTTTCGACCCGGAGGCCCAGCCCGGCCACGACGATCAGCATGAGGACGATCAGGCGCACGGAGGCGATCCTAGAAGGGTGGCGCTTCCGGTAACCTCACCGGTCTCATGCGAATACTCATCCTCGGTGGCGACGGCTACCTCGGTTGGCCCACGGCGATGCGCTTTTCCGCCCGGGGCCACGAGGTGGCGGTGGTCGACAACTTTGCCCGGCGGCGCTGGCACCTGGAGCAGTCAACTGACTCGCTGACGCCCATCCTTCCTCTCGGAGACCGGATCGAGGCCTGGCGCGAAATCTCCGGCAAGACGATCGAGTCGCGTATCGGCTCGGTCGAAGACGGGGAGTTCCTCGACGAAGTCGTGGCCGAGTTCCTCCCCGAGGTAATCGTTCACTACGGACAGCAGCCCTCGGCGCCTTACTCGATGCGCTCCCGTCAGACCGCGGTCGAAACCCAGCGGACGAACGTGATCGGCACGCTCAACCTTCTGTTCTCGATGCAGGCGTACGTGCCTGACGCCCACCTGATCAAACTCGGCACGATGGGCGAGTACGGCACCCCGAACATCGACATCGAAGAGGGCTACATCGAGATCGAACACAACGGGCGCAGCGACACCCTGCCTTTCCCGAAGCTGCCCGGCTCGCTCTACCACTGCTCGAAGGTCCACGACTCCACCAACATCCACTTCGCCACGCGGATCTGGGGCCTGAGGGCTACCGACCTGAACCAGGGCGTCGTCTACGGAATCGAGACCGACGAAACCGCTCTCGATCCGCGGCTCGCCACCCGCTTCGACTACGACGAGACTTTCGGCACCGTGCTGAACCGGTTCTGCGTCCAGGCCGTTGTCGGCCATCCGCTCACCGTCTACGGCGGCGGCGGACAGACCCGGGGATACCTGAACATCAAGGACACGCTGCGCTGCGTCGAACTGGCGGCCCTGACCCCGGCAGACCGCGGCGAGTTCCGCGTCTTCAACCAGTTCACGGAACAGTTCTCGGTCTCCCAGCTGGCCGAACTCGTCCAGCGTTGCGGCGGTGAACTCGGCTACGAGGTCGGGATCGAGACCTTCCCGAACCCCCGGGTCGAGCTCGAGCAGCACTACTACAACGCCAGCAACCAGAAGCTGCTGGACCTCGGTCTGGAGCCCCATCCGCTCGGCGAAGAACTCGTGCATTCGGTGATCAACGCGATCAACGAGCATCGTGACCGGGTGATCTTCAAGGCGATCACGCCGAGGACGAAGTGGAACCCGGGCGAGCTCGAGGGCGGCGTACTTTCAGCCGGTCAGAAAACCTGACCCCGCTGCTAGGGTTAATGCTTCGATGAGAGCTGCAGACGCAATGATGAGGGCCCTCGAAGCCGAGGGCGTGGATCACATCTTCGGAATACCCGGCGGTGCCAACCTGCCGACCTACGATGCCCTCGTCGGGGCCGACCTGCGCCATGTCCAGGCTCGCCACGAGCAGGCCGCCGGCCACGCCGCTGAGGGTTATGCCTGGGCTTCCGGACGGACCGGCGTCGCTTTCGGCACCTCCGGGCCCGGCGCGACCAACCTCGTGACCGCGATCGCCGACGCGATGATGGACTCGGTTCCGGTCGTATTCGTCACCGGCCAGGTCAGGACCGACCTGATCGGGACAGACGGCTTCCAGGAAGCTGACATCGTCGGCATCACGCTGCCGATCGTCAAGCACTCGATGATGGTCAGCGACGCGGCGAAGATCCCCGAGTACATCCACGAGGCTTTCCACATCGCTTCTTCGGGGCGGCCCGGACCGGTGCTGGTCGACGTGCCGCAGGACCTCTCCAAGGAAGAGATCAGCTACGAGCCTCCCGTCGGACCCGTCGAGCTGCCCGGCTACCGGCCCAATACCGAAGGCAATCTCAAGCAGATCCGGATTGCCGCGAAAGCGATGGCCAACTCGAAGCGACCCATCATGTACACCGGCGGAGGTGTCATCAAGGCCGAGGCCTCGGCCGAACTGCGCGAACTCTGCGCGACCGACCGTTTTCCGGTCACCTCGACCCTGATGGGCCTGGGCGCCTTCCCTTCCGACGACCCGAACTGGCTCGGAATGCTCGGCATGCACGGCACACGCGCGGCCAACTACTCGATGGACGAAGCCGACCTGATCATCGCCATCGGCGCCCGCTTCGACGACCGGATAACCGGCAAGCTCTCGGAGTTCGCTCCGAATGCCAAGTTCATCCACATCGATATCGATCCGGCGGAGATCTCGAAGAACGTACCGGCCCACATCCCGATTGTCGGCGATGTCGGAAAGGTCCTGCCCAAGCTGACCCGCGAGTATCGCTCGCTTCAGACGGACACCTCCCGTCTGGACGGCTGGTGGAGCCGGATAAAGGCATGGCAGGACGAATACCCGCTGACCTACGAGCCCGGGACCGAAGGCGAAATCAAGCCTCAGTACATGATCGAGGCCATGCACAAGGTGACCGGCGGCGACGCCATCGTCACCTCGGACGTGGGCCAGCACCAGATGTGGACCGCCCAGTACTACGGCTTCACCAAGCCCCGCAAGTGGATCAACTCCGGAGGGCTCGGCACGATGGGCTACGGCCTGCCGGCCGCGATCGGAGCAAAGGTCGCCTGTCCCGACGAGCAGGTCGTCTGCCTGTCCGGCGACGGCAGCCTGATCATGAACATCCAGGAACTGGCCACGGCCGTCAACGAGGACGTGCCGGTCAAGGTGTTCCTGATGAACAACGGTTTCATGGGCATGGTCCGCCAGTGGCAGGAACTTTTCTGGTCCGAGAACTACAGCGGTGTCGACAACGGGCCGAGCCCCGACTGGGTCAAGCTCTCGGAGGCATTCGGTGCCAAGGGTCTGCGCTGTGAGGACAGTGCCGACCTCGAAGAGATGATGCAGGCGACCCTCGAACACGACGGGCCGGCATTGCTCGACGTCCGGGTCAGCCCCCGCGAAAACTGTTATCCGATGATCCCCGCCGGCAGCGCCGCCCGGGACATGGTGGGCTGATGGGCGCCAGCGAACTGGTCAGGCTGGAGGACCTTCAGGCGGCACGGACCCTGTCTGGCCGCAAGCACGTGCTCTCCATCCTGGTCGAGAACCGCCCCGGCGTACTGGCCCGCGTCGCCGGTCTTTTCTCAAGGCGAGGCTTCAACATCGACACTCTCGCCGTCGGACCGACCGACGATCCGAACATCTCGCGCGTCACATTGACCCTTGACGGAGCGGTCCATCCGATCGACCAGGTGACCAAGCAGCTCCACAAGCTGATCAACGTACTGAAGATCCGCGACATGGAGCCCGACGAGACAGTCGCCCGGGAGATGGCTCTCTTCAAGGTTTCGGCTGCGGTCGAGAACCGCGCGGAAATCGTGCAGTTCGCCGAGATCTTCCGGGCCAAGATCGTTGACGTTTCCCGCCGCGCCCTGATCGTCGAGGTCACCGGCTCCCACGACAAGATTGAAGCCTTCGAGAGCATGCTGAGACCGCACGGCCTGCTCGAGATGGTGCGCACCGGCGAAGTCGCTCTCGCTCGCGGCGCCGATTGACACCGCCGACCGTCGATTCAGCCAGCCTCGCCCGAATGTTGCGCGAGGCCGTCCAGGCTGCCTCGGAACGGAGGGGTCGCACCGTGGCCTCGGTCACCGTGCCGGTCGACTGCGAAGACCCTGTCGCCCTGGTCTTCGCTTCCCGACGGGCCAACGAGCCCTGGTTCTGCTGGGAGCAGCCGGACCGCGGAGTGGTGTTCGCGTCGCTGGGCAAGGCCGAGAGCGTGATCTCGCGCGGTGCCGACCGTTTCCGCGACGTCGCGGCTGAATGCGCACACCTGTCGGGCGAGGCGAGCGTGGTCAGCGTCGCCGGGGACGCCGCCTTGACCGGACCGACCTGGGTCGGCGGATTCTCATTCTCCGACAGCGGTGCCGGCAGTCCTCAGTGGTCATCTTTCGAACCGGCCGAGATGACCCTTCCCGAGATCTGCTTCAGCACCGATCCGTCCGGTACCACGATGACCCTGAACGCGATCGTCGACCGCAAGACCGACCTTGGCGGGACCGAATCTGCCCTGCTGGCCCGTGTCGCCGCGCTCACCCCTCGAGGCCTGCCGATGATCGACCCGCACCCGTCACACCGGCCAAGCATCGAGAACGCTCGAAGCCCCGGGCAGTTCGAGGCCTCGGTGGCCGCAGCGGTCGAGCGGATCCGCAGCGGTGAAATCGACAAGGTCGTCCTCGCACGCGAGGTCGTAGTTCGTGCGGGTTCGGCTCACGATCCCGCGGCTATATTCGCTGCGATCCGGGAAGGATTCCCTTCCTGCTTCAACTTCTGTGTCGGCACTCCGGAAGCCGCCTTCATCGGCGCCAGCCCGGAGCTTCTGGTGCGCTGTGCCGGACGTAGCGTTTCTACCGTGGGTCTGGCCGGTTCAACCCGGCGAAGCTCGGACCCCGCGGTTGACGATCACCTGGCGCAGAAGCTCCTGACCAGCAGCAAGGACCGGGGCGAGCAGGGGTTGGTCGTGGAGGGAATCGTCAAGGCCCTGAGTCGGCTCAGCGTCTGGGTCGAGGCCGCTGAAGAGCCCGAAATCGTCAAGGTGGCGAATATCCAGCATCTTGCGACCCCCGTCGTCGCACAGCTCGCCCAGCCACGGACCGCGATCGAGCTCGCCGGCAAACTCCATCCCACGCCGGCGGTCGGCGGGGAGCCGTGGAAGAGGGCCAGTCTGGTCATGGATCAGGTGGAGGACCTCGACCGCGGCTGGTACGCGGGGCCGGTCGGCTGGATGAACGGCTCCGGCGACGGCGAATTCTGCGTCGCGCTACGCAGTGCCCTGCTCAGGGATCGCGATGCGCATCTCTACGCCGGAGTGGGGGTGGTCGCCGACTCTGACCCTGCTTCGGAACTGGCGGAAACCGAGATCAAGCTCGGCGCTCTGCTGCCGCTGATCGGCGGCTGACTCAGGGCTCGATCCGGATCTCGATGACCGCCGAGCCGGACTCGAAGGGCCGGCTCAGATCCGCGAAGTCCTCGATTCGAAAGTAGGGCGTCCCGAACAGCCCGGCGGCCGCTTCGACATTCAGGTGTTCTGGGGTGGTCATGAGTGCCTCGAACTCCTCCGGGGCCATCGCCTGTTTCTGCGGCAGCCGGCTGAAGATCGATCCTCCGCCATCGTTCATGACGACGATCCTGACCGGGACGTCGACCTTGGAGACGAGGGCAAGGCTGCCGAGGTCGTGCTGAAAACCGATGTCACCCGTGATGACGGTGGCCGGTCGGCCCGTGGCGGCAGCCGCACCGATGCCGGATGCAAGCAGCCCGTCGATTCCGTTGGCCCCCCGATTGGCGAGGAAGAGCAGGTCTGTATCGGAACCGGCCAGGTAGTGCTCCTGGTCGCGAATCGCCATGCTCGACGCCGTGTAGACGAGATCTCCGTCCTCGTGGATTGCTGCGAGTGCGCGATGCGCCGAGCCGGTCGTCAGGACCCCGGTCTCGAGTTGTCGGTCGATCAGGTCTAGTGAGGACCCCTCGGCCGTGGTCCAGGAGTCGAGGAAGTCCTGCCCGGAACCCGGAAGCGCTCGGCCATCGAGCCGCCCGAGCAAGGCAGCCGGGTCGGCCCGGACGATCACATCCGCGGTTCTGAGCGGCTCGTGCCATCCGTATCCGGGATCGATGACGACCTGCCTCAGGCCTTCCAGCGAGCCGAGCCAGGTCCTCAGCGTCTTGGAGGTCGGCATCTCGCCGATCCGGACGATCAGATCCGGGACCAGTTCAGGGCCGGGGTCGCGCGCGGTCAGGTCGTAGGCGCTGATCACCTGCGAGCGGTCGTGGGGTCCGCAGCGCAGCTGCGAGGTCGGCTCAGCGAGGATCGGCGCAGCGATCTCGCGGGCAAAGCGGAGCACGGCATCGCGAGCCCTTGTCGAGACCTGCCGCCCGGCGAGGATCATGGTCCGCTCCGACCCGGCCACCAGGCGTCGAACCGTCTCGACCGACTCGTCGGAGAAGCCCGGTTCTGATCCGAGTACGGCGGTCAGCGGGCCATTGCTTCTGCCCTCGAGGGCGAGCTCGTCGACGGCTGTGACCGAGCCTTCGACAGCGGAGGGCGCGAGCGGGTCGCGGAGGGGCAGGTTGAGGTGGACCGGTCCCGGTCTGGGGTCGCCCGTCGCGGCGGCAAAGGCACGGCAGGCGGTGGCGCGGAAGTGGATCAACCCGGTGTCATCCGCCTCCTGGACGCCGACTTCAGAGAACCATCTGACAGCCGAACCGTAGAGCTTGATCTGGTCGATCGTCTGTCCAGCTCCGATCTCGCGAAGTTCGGGCGGGCGGTCCGCGGTCAGCACGATCAGCGGTGCCGAAGAAAGGTCAGCCTCGGCCACCGCAGGATGGAAGTTGGCGGCGGCGGTACCCGAAGTGCAGAGCAGCAACACCGGTAGTCCTCCGGCCTGGGCTGCTCCGAGGGCGAAGAATCCCCCGGAACGCTCGTCGATCGCGATGGTTACCTCGATTTCGGGCTGGCGCCAGAGCGCCACGGCAAGCGGAGTCGAACGCGAGCCGGGGGAAACGACCGCCTGTCGCACTCCGCATCGGGCGAACTCCTCACTCATCGCCGAGGCGAGAGCCGTATTCACGTTGGTCGGATCCATCGCAGCGAAGCCTAGAGGCGGTGGGCCTCGAGGGCACTTTCGTCAATCGTGACGCCGAGACCAGCTCCCTGCGGCGCGGCGAGTGTCGGGCCGTCCAGCAGTCCGTCGCGGTCGAGGATCGTCGAAGAAAACAGCCGCTCGGTGGCGAGTCCGTGCGCCACCTGCGACCAGGCCCCTTCGCGGGGGAGCGTCTGGGCCACGTGTGTCGCGGCGGCGATTCCGACCGGCCCGTCGAGCGCGCTCGAAAGATAGGTCGGCAGGTGACCGCCGAGCGACGCGTCGAGGCTGCCGGTCTTGCTCAGCTTCACCGTCACGGCGTCGCAGGCGCCGAGCCTCGCCGCCTCGGCGGCCTGCCGTTCGTCGCCTACCGACTCGTCGGCGACCAGCGGGATCGCGCTCGACCGGCGTAGTGCCGCCATGCCGGCAAGACCGGCCACCGGCTGCTCGGCGAGTTCGATACCGAAGGGCTCGAGCTCGGCCAGCCTCGCCGCAGCCTCCGCCTGGGGCCATGCCTCGTTCGGATCGATGCGGATGCTCACGCCATCTCCCAGTCCTTCGCGTACCGCCCGTACCTGGGCGAGGTCGTCTCCGGTGCCGAGCTTCAGCTTGAACACCTCGAAGCCGTCGGCGGCCCAGGCCTCGGCCTGGCGCAGTACGTCGGGGCCCCCACCGGCGGTCAACGTCGCATTGCAGCGCACGGGCCTCGCGGTCGAACCGGGGCTGAGCAGTTCGTGAAGCGGCACACCGAGGCTTCGCGCCTCGGCGTCGCGGATCGCCGTCTCCGCAGCGATCCTTGCGGGTGGGCAGATTCGGGAAAGCCCCGGATCGCCACTGATCGCCCTTTCTCCCCAGGCCTCGAGATCCGCGACTACCGCCTTCAGCGAATCGCCTCCTCGGAGCGACATCGGCACACCTTCCCCCAGGCCTGGGCTGCCGTTGCCGGAACGGATCCTCAGCAGAACCAGTTCGCGTTGGTTCAGGCTGCCGCGGGCCGTCCGGTAGGGCTCCCTGAACGGCAGGGCGTAGGGGATCACCTCGAAGGCGGCGATGCGGTTCAGCTCGCGATCACCAGCCCGATCGACGCCGCGAGGGCGAATACACCGAGCACCAGCCCGGTGTCGGCCAGTGCCTGGTTCAGGGACGGGCCGTCGGTACGGGTCCACACTGCCTTCAGGGGTCTGATCGCCAGCGGGGCAGCGATCGCTCCGGCTGCCGCTCCTCCGAGACCGGTCTCGAGAACCAGGGTAAGGAGCAGGGCGACCGCGGCGAGGGCCAGGCACGCCGAGTAGGCGATTCTGGTCTTGGTCCGGCCGATCCTTACTGCCAGTGTGTTCTTGCCGGCACGGCGGTCGCTGTCGATGTCGCGGATGTTGTTGACCACGAGGATCGCGGTCGACAGGAAGCCGACCGATACTGAAAGCCCGAAGGCACCCGGGTCCAGAGATTCGAGCTGGACGTAGTAGGCGCCGTTCACGGCAACAAGTCCGAAGAAGATGAATACGAAGACCTCCCCGAGGCCGGCGTAGCCGTAGGGCCTGGGGCCGCCGGTGTAGAGGGCGCCGGCGGCGATCGAGACGGCGCCGACGATCAGGATCACCGGGCCGGCCAGCCAGGCGAGGTAGACGCCGATCAGGCCGGCAAGACCGAAGGCGAGCCAGGTCGCATGCAGAACCCGCCTCGGGGTCACCAGTCCGGCCGACGTGACCCGTACCGGTCCAAGCCGGTCGGCCGAGTCGGCCCCGCGCTTGGCGTCTGAATAGTCGTTGGCCAGGTTGGTGCCGATCTGGATCAGGATCGAGGCGATCATGGCGGCAATGAAGCCGCCCCATCTGGGCAGTTCTCCGGCCACTGAAAGGGCGGCTGCGGAACCGACCAGGACAGGGGCGACGGCGGCTGGAAGCGTGCGCGGTCGAGCCGCGTTGAACCAGATCCTCATCGAATTTCCACCTGCTCAGACTCCCGTCACCCGCGGCCTCAAGGCCGGTTCGGGAATCTGTCGAAGTCGGGGGCGCGACCCTCCCGGAAGGCGTTGCGGCCTTCCTGGCCCTCCTCCGACATGTAGAAGAGCAGCGTTGCGTCGTGCGAAAGTTGCTGAAGCCCGGTGAGTCCGTCTTCCTCGGCGTTGAAGCTGGACTTCAGCAGTCGCAGCGAAAGGGGGGAGAGGTGCCCCATCTCGCGGCACCAGGCCACTGTCTCCCGCTCGAGATCCGCAACCGGTACGACTGCGTTGACAAGTCCCATTTCGAGGGCTTCTTCAGCGGTGTAGTGACGGCAGAGGAACCAGAACTCCTTTGCCTTCTTGACGCCGATATTGCGTGCCAGCAGGCTTGCGCCGAAACCGCCGTCGAAGCTGCCGACCCGGGGTCCGGTCTGACCGAAGCGCGCATTGTCACCGGCTACGGTCATGTCGCATACGAGGTGGAGGATGTGCCCGCCGCCTATGGCGTAGCCGGCCACCATGGCGATCACGGGCTTCGGGAGTCGGCGGATCTGTACGTGGAGGTCTCCCACGTCGAGGCGACCGACGCCCTGCTGGGCGACGTCGTCGTCTCCGATGTAGCCATCGTCTCCGCGAATGCTCTGGTCGCCGCCGGAACAGAACGCATCGTTTCCCGCTCCGGTGAAGATGATCGAAGCAACGTCGAGGTCGTCGCGAGCCCGGTTGAAGGCATCCTTCAGCTCGGCAAGGGTCTGCGGCCGGAAGGCGTTGCGGACCTCCGGACGGTTGATCGAGATCCTGGCGATCCCTTCGGCCTTCTCGTAGAGAATGTCGGAGAACTCGCCGGCGGACAGCCATTCGATCGGTTCGTAGAGCGATTCGACAGGCGGTGCGTTGCGGTGGCGTTCAGGCAATTCAGTGACTCCGTTTCAGGATGGCGACCGCAAACCCAGCGGATCGCAACAATGTGCGGGCAACGATAACCGGGGAAGAGCGGAAGGGTCATTTGAAACTCGACAACTGGCTGGAGCAGAGGGCAAGGACTTGCCCCGAGCGGATCGCTCTGATCAGCGACGGGGAAGAGGTTTCGTTCGCCGAGCTCGAGGAGGAAGCGCAGCATGCCGCACGACGGCTGGTCGCCCACGGCGTCCGTCGTGGCACGACCGCCGCGGTGACGATGGGCGGCGGTCGCCGGCAGATAGTGCTCATCCATGCGCTGATGAAGACCGGCGCTGTCCTGCTGCCGCTCAGCCCGAGGCTTTCCCCGGCCGAGCGCGAAGAGGCGATCCGGGTCTGCAAGGTGACGGTGGACCTCGACGATCCCAGCCGTCTCACCCAGACTGAAGCGGACATGCCGCTGCTCGGTGAGCACGACATGGAAGACATCCACTGTCGGATTCTGACCAGCGGCTCGACAGGCACTCCCCAGGGCGTCGCACTCACCTACGGAAACCACCTTTTCAGCGCCATGGGCTCGGCTTTCAACATCGGGGTCGAGCCGGCTGACCGCTGGCTCTGCGCATTGCCGACCAGCCACATATCCGGCCTCTCGATCGCGATGCGCTCGGTCATCTACGGAACCGCGATGATTCTCCAGGACGATTTCGACACTGCGGCCGTCGATCGTGGAATCCGTGAGGACGGCGCGACCGTGATCTCGCTGGTTTCCACCATGCTCATCCGCCTGCTCGAGGATGGGATCGACCTGACCGCCCCCCGGGCCATCCTGGTCGGCGGTGGGCCGGTGCCGACCGCGATTCTCGAGGAGGCGCTCTCCCGCGGAGCCCCGGTCATCCAGACATACGGCCTGACCGAAACCTGCTCTCAGGTGACTACGCTGGAGGTCGCCGAGGCAGCGCGCAAGGTCGGTTCGGTCGGCCGGCCACTGCTCACTTCGCATCTGAGAATCCACGAAGGTGAGATCCTCGTCCAGGGTCCGACCGTTTCACCCCACGCGGTGGATCCGGAAGGCTGGTTTCACACGGGTGACCTCGGCAGGATCGACGACGAGGGATTCCTCTACGTCGAGGGCCGGACCGACGAGATGATCATCACCGGCGGCGAAAACGTGTCGCCGGTAGAGGTCGAAGAGGTGCTGGCAAGGCACCCCGATGTACTCGAGGCCGCGGTGGTCGGTCGCAGCGACCCCGAGTGGCAGACGGCGGTCACGGCCGTCGTCGTCGCCCGTGACGGAACGACCCCGTCGGCAGAAGAGATCCGGCTCTTCTGCGGCGACAGCCTTGCCGGCTACAAGGTACCCAAGCGCGTCGAGTTCGTGGACGAGCTGCCGAAGACGACTTCAGGCAAGGTCCGGCGCTCGGATCTGAACTAGGCAGGCCACACGAAACGGTGCCCGCCGCGTAGCATCCGGCCGATGAGCGCTCAAGACATCTTCTACGACAAGGACGGAGACCTCTCGCTGCTGGAGGGCAAGACCGTCGCAATCCTCGGCTTCGGCTCCCAGGGCCACGCCCACGCGTTGAATCTCAAGGAGTCCGGAGTCGACGTCGTGGTCGGTCTGCGCGAGGGCTCAGCCAGTCGCGAGCAGGCCACGGCGGCCGGACTCGAAGTGCTGTCGGTGGCCGACGCGGCCAGCCGCGGTGACATCGTGATGATCCTGCTTCCCGACGAGAAGCAGGCTGAGATCTGGGAGAGCGATATCGCCGACGGGATCGTAGAAGGCAACCTGCTGATGTTCGCTCACGGATTCGCCATCCGTTTCGACCAGATCACTCCGCCCGCCGGAGTCGACGTCGGCATGGTCGCCCCCAAAGGCCCCGGTCACATGGTCCGGCGGCAGTTCGAAGAGGGAAGCGGCGTGCCCTGCCTGATGGCGATCGAACAGGACGCCACCGGCCATGCGCACGACCTCGTGCTCGCCTACGCGATCGGAGTCGGCGGCGGGCGTGCCGGAATCATCGAGACCACCTTCAAGGACGAATGCGAGACCGACCTGTTCGGTGAGCAGGCGGTGCTCTGCGGTGGCGCGACCGAACTGGTCAGGGCCGGATTCGACACGCTGGTCGAAGCAGGCTACGACCCTCGCCTCGCCTACTTCGAGTGCCTCCACGAACTCAAGCTGATCGTCGACCTGATGTACGAGAAGGGCATCCAGGGAATGCGCTACTCGATTTCGAATACGGCCGAGTACGGAGACGTCACGCGTGGCCCGAGGGTGATCGGCGATGAATCACGTGCCGCCATGAAGCAGATCCTGAACGAGATCCAGTCCGGCGACTTCGCCCGCGAGTGGATCGCCGAGAATCAGTCCGGCGGGGAGAACTTCCAGCGGCTGCGCGGAGAGGGCAAGGACCACGAAGTCGAGATCGTCGGCAAGGACCTGCGCTCGATGATGCCCTGGATCGACACCGAGTTCTAGGCAGCCGCTGCAGGAATTCCTCCGGTTGGAGGCGGCCGGTCCACTCGCTGGAGTAGTCTGGGAGCGTAATCGTCCCGATCCGCTTCGGATCGCCGAGCCAGGAGGAAGAACATGAGCCAGACCGACCAGCCGGTTTCGCCCGGCCCCCCGCCGCCGCCACAGGTGCCGTCAGCCGGCCCGTCGCCGTATCCGGTGTCGGCTTCGGCCGAGACTGCAGCAGAGCTACGTGCGCTTCCTGCCGCTGGTCAAGTGGCTGCTGCTGGTCCCTCACTACTTCGCCCTGTTCTTCCTCGCCATCGGTGCTGCCGTCGTGGCCTTCATCTCCTTCTTCGCGGTGCTTTTCACCGGCTCCTACCCCCGCGGGATGTGGGATTACATGGTTGGCTTCTACCTCTGGACACTCAGGGTCACGGCCTACCTGCTGCTGATGACCGATCGCTATCCGCCATTCAGCCTCAGCCGGACCGAGGACGACAACGTCTTCCTCATGGCCGAGTATCCGTCGAGCGTCGAAAGATGGCGCCCGTTCGTGGCCTGGCTGCTGATCATTCCCTACCTGATCGTCGCTTCGCTGATTCTTGCTGTCGCCCAGGTCTGTTCGATCCTGGCTTTCTTCACGATCATCTTCACGAAGCGGATCCCGGAGGGAATCTTCGACATCATGAGGGTCGCGCTCAACTGGCAGATGCGCGCCAACCTCTACTCGTACTGGCTCTCCACCGAGTACCCACCGTTCAGCTGGGACGACGAGTAGACCTGCTTCACATGACTTCTGGCGGGGGCCGGGCCGCTCGGCCGGCCCCCGCTGAAGCTTCACTCGCCGCGAGTGTCCGGAGCCGATTCCCCGGGGCTCTCCGGCGACTCGGATACGGCCTCGTCGGCGGCTGACTGTCCGGCCTGCTCAGCTTCGGGCGGAGCCTCTGCCGCTGGAGACGCGGGTGCCGCGGCGACTGCGGCCGTCGCAGCCGCCGGAGTCGGCAGCTGCGCCGGAGGCGCGACCTCGACCGGGACCTCGTCTCCGACCGGTGGGTACTCGTCCCTCATCAGGTAGATGTAGGAGTTCGCCCGGGCGATCCAGCCGTTGGTGAAGGCCAGCGCATTGTGGATTCCAGCAGGCTGGTAGCCGCGGAAGACGATCGTCACCCAGGCTGCGATCGCGACGTACTGGATCAGGTAGCTGAAGATCATCGACATCACGAACAGCGGAATCGCCAGGATCAGTCTGAAGAAGGCCTTCAGTCTGCTCTGCCGCGCCGCCGGAGGAGCGATCCTCACTCGCACCGGGTAGGCCGGTTCCTCGCCGAAGCCGAAAGGAGGCCAGGCGTCGGTCTGGAGGGTTATGAAGGCGTTGACCCGCATCGAGAAGCGCAGGAAGCCGCCGACGAAGTCGTACATGCCCTGCGGGTAGCGCCCGAGGATGATCAGGGCGAACCAGGCCACGAGGATCACGACAAGCGCGGCCAGTCCGAAAAAGAATGCGACGATCAACCAGGGAATGGCGACGATCAACCTGAAGAATGTGGTCAGCCGATTTCGATCCTTGACGTAGTCGGCCTCGTATGAGACTGGGTACACGGACTCTCCTCCTCTGTGACTGCTTTGCGAACTGCTGATTCAGGTTATCCGGCCACCCGGACCCGGGACAGGCCGACGCGGGGATCCGCCAGCCGACCGGTATGAATATCCTCCCGGGCCGATGACGCCCTGGATCAAGACCGAGTTCTGATCATCTGCGGTGAGGTGGCAGGGTGGCTGCGATCGAGGACGGCACCGACTGCCCGGCTCTTCCTGCTCCGCCCACTAACCTGAACCTGCCCTGGACCTCCTCGAGGAGACGACGATTACCGAGATGACCAACGAAGCCAAAATCCCGGATGACCTGAAGCCTGTCGACGGCCGCTTCGGCTGCGGGCCCTCCAAGGTTCGACCGGATGCCCTGCGCTCGCTGGCAGAACGGTCCGACCTGATGGGTACGTCACACCGGCAGAAGCCGGTCAAGGACCTGGTCGGTCGCGTGATCGACGGTCTCGGGCAGCTGTTTTCGCTTCCGGACGGATACGAGATCGCTCTCGGAAACGGAGGCGCCACTGCGTTCTGGGATGCCGCAGCCGCCTGGCTGGTCCGCGACCGGGCGCTCCACCTGACCTACGGTGAGTTTTCCCGCAAGTTTTCCGACGTGACCGCAGGAGCGCCTTTTCTGTCCGACCCGATCCTGATCGAGGCCGAACCCGGTGCCGCCCCGACTCCGGAAGGTCGTGACGGAGTCGATGTGATCGCCTGGGCGCACAACGAGACCTCGACCGGCGTCATGCTTCCGGTCATGCGCCCCGGCGATGCCGGCGACGCTCTGATCGTCGTGGACGCGACTTCCGGCGCCGGCGGCCTTCCGGTTGACATGCGGGAATCCGATGTCTATTACTTCGCTCCGCAGAAGGCTTTCGGAGCTGATGGCGGTATCTGGCTGGCCGCGCTGAGCCCGGCTGCGACGTCGCGGATCGAGGAGCTCGACGGCTCGTCCGACAGGTGGCAGCCACCCTTCCTGTCACTGAAGACGGCTCTCGACAACTCCCGCAAGAACCAGACCTACAACACCCCGGCGCTCGCGACCCTGGTCCTCCTTGCCGAGCAACTCGAGTGGATGCTGGCCGGAGGCGGGCTCGATTTCTGCGTCGATCGGACGAGCGCTTCGTCCGGGCACCTCTACGGATGGGCCGAGGCCAGCGACTTCGCCACTCCTTTCGTCGCCGATCCGGCCCGTCGTTCCCTGGTAGTCGGGACGATCGACTTCGACGACTCCGTCG
This sequence comes from uncultured Solirubrobacterales bacterium, assembly GCA_963709375.1. Classification (GTDB taxonomy): domain Bacteria; phylum Actinomycetota; class Thermoleophilia; order Solirubrobacterales; family 70-9; genus 67-14. The sequence continues at coordinate 24,275 of CAVPWA010000007.1, read as the reverse complement.
ACGCCGCCGCCGTCGCTGCCACGCTCAGGGCCAACGGCATCGTTGACGTCGAGCCCTATCGCAAGCTCGGTCGAAACCAGCTGAGAGTAGGAATGTTCCCTTCGGTCGAACCCTCAGACGTCGAGGCGCTGACCGCCTGCATCGACTGGGTTATCGAGAACGCCGAGGTCACAGCATGAAAGATCTGCCAACCACTGTCGGGAGGGTTTCGCAATGAAGGTCCTTGTCAAGGAACAGATCGCCGATTCCGGAATCGACCTCCTGCGCGAGCAGTTCGAGGTTGAGCTCGGCTTCGACATGGATGACCGGGAACTGGCCGAGCGAATCGGAGAATTCGACGCGATCCTGATCCGGTCGGCGACCAGGCTCACCCCGGAGCTGATCGACCGGGCCGACCGCATGAAGGTGATCGGCCGGGCCGGGACCGGTGTCGACAACGTCGACATCCCCGCCGCGACCAGGCGCGGCATCATCGTCGCCAACGCCCCCGAGTCCAACTCGGTTGCCGCTGCCGAGCATACGCTCGCTCTCGCGCTGGCCCTTTTCCGCAACGTGCCCCAGGCCCACGGTTCGCTGGTCGCGGGCCGATGGGACCGAGCCCTCTACAAGGGTTCCGAGCTCTACGGCAAGACGCTCGGCGTGATCGGCTTCGGTCGGATCGGGCAGCTGGTCGCCAAACGGGCGCAGGCCTTCGACATGGAGGTGCTGGCCTTCGACAAGTTCGTCTCCGCCGAGCGCTTCAAGGATCTGGGAGTCGAGGGGGTCGAGACGGTCGAAGAGCTCTACTCGCGCTGCGATCTGCTCACGATCCACCTACCGAAGACACCGGAGACCGTGGACTGGATCGACGCCGACGCAGTCGCCGCGATGAAGCCGGGGATGCGCATCGTCAACTGCGCCCGCGGCGAGTTGATCAACCTCGATGCACTGATCGCGGGACTGGATTCCGGGCAGATCGGGGGCGCCGCCCTCGACGTATTCCCCGAGGAACCGTTCACCGAGCATCCGGTCTTCTCTCGTGACGACGTCGTGGTGACGCCTCACCTCGGCGCCTCGACCTCCGAAGCCCAGGATCGTGCCGGAACCGACACCGCGGAGCAGGTCACGGCAGCACTGAGCGGCGGGGTCGTGACCAACGCGGTGAACATCGCATCGGTCAGCCCGGCGGCGATGGAGGCCCTGGCTCCGTTCGTGCCGCTCTGCCAGACGCTCGGCAAGGTCGCGGCAAGCCTGAGTCCGGGAATCATCGATCGGGTAGATGCCGACTTCCGGGGCGGCGTGGCCGGCCACGATACGCGCCTGCTCACCGTCGCGGTGCAGGCGGGCCTTCTCTCCGGTCATACGGCCGAGGCGGTCAATCTTGTCAACGCTCCGCAGATGGCCGAAGAGCGAGGCATCGAAGTGAATGTCAGCAAAGAGCCGGGGGCGGAAGACTTCACCGACCTGATCAGGGTTTCGATCCAGTCGCAGGGCGAAACGATCAGTGTCGGCGGTACCACGGTCGGCCCCAAGAACGTGCCGTACCTGGTTTCGATTCAGGGTCAGAGCTTCTACCTCCCGTTCGCTGACCACATGGCCGTCTTCAGGTATTCGGACCAGCCCGGCATGATCGGCCGGGTGGGGTCGGTCTTCGGCGAGCAGGGAGTCAACATCGGATCAGCAGCGGTCGGCGCCGAGTCGGACAGCGACCAGGCGGTGATGGTGGTGACCAGCGACGCGCCCGTCTCGGCCGAGACGATCGACCGAATCACCGAACTCGACGGCTTTTCCGCCGGGTATTCGATCGAGCTCTGAGCGGTCGCCCGATTCGGCTGCTGTCGGCGATACGCTGAAGCCATGAAAGCCGTAGTCCTCAGCGGCACCGGAGAACCAGAGAAGCTGGTGGTGGAGGAGCGACCGGAACCTGATCCGGGCCCTGGAGAGGTCAGGGTCGCCGTCCGGGCCGCGGGCATCAACTTCGCCGACCTTCTGGCCAGACGCGGGCTTTACCCGGACGCACCGGACACACCATGTGTGCTCGGCTACGAGTTTGCGGGTGAAATCGAGAAACTGGGGGAGGGGGTCGAAGACATCGAGGTCGGCGCGGCCGTTTACGGGCCGGTGATGTTCGGCGGGCAGGCCGAGATGGTCGTGGTCCCCAGGGGCCAGGTGATGCCGGTCCCGGAGGGCTTCGGATTCTCCCAGGCCGCCGCACTGCCGGTGAACTACTGCACGGCAATCGCGGCCCTCGTGGTGATGGGAGGACTGCGCGAGGGGCAACGGGTGCTGATCCATGCGGCCGCCGGTGGCGTCGGGACCGCGGCGACCCAGATCGCCCGGGATGCCGGTGCGCAGGTATTCGGAACCGCCTCTCAGGGCAAGCACGAGGCGATTCGCGCCCAGGGCGTCGATCATGCGATCGATTACCGGTCCGCGGACTTCGAAGCCGTGGTCAGGGAACTGACTGACGGCGAGGGCGTCGATCTGGTCATCGACGCGACCGGGCCGACGGCTTTCCGCAAGGACTATCGCCTGCTGAGGGACGGTGGCCGGTTGGTCATGTTCGGGGTCTCCGAGTTGGAGGGCTCGCGCGGCTTCCTCAGTCCTTCGGGCATCGGAGCCCTCCTGAAGATGCCGCTTGCAACCGCTCCGTGGTGGAAGAGCCTGGCGATGATCGGCGAAAACAAGATGGTCGGCGGCTTCAACCTGCTCGACTGGTGGAAACGCGAAGGTCTCGAGCGCCTCTCCTCCCTGCTGGGTGATTACCTCGAGCGCGGCGTGATCGATCCGGTGGTCTCGGAGGAGTTCAGCTTCGCGCAGGCTCCGGAGGCTCACCGCTACATCGAGCAGCGCCGGAACATCGGCAAAGTCCTGCTCAAACCTTGAGCGGGCATCAGGTAGTGCGCTAGGCTAGTGCCAGTCATGGATCGCGTAACGACCTGCCCGGCACTACTCCTTCTCCTGCTCCCCCTCCGGGGGGAATGATCGCCGGGCGGCGCGTCAGCCGCGAGAAAACCTTGACTCACCCTTAGATTCAGAAGGAGAAGCAACATGGCCAACGAGACGGTCAAAGACGACGCAAACCGCGTCCACATATTCGATACGACCCTGAGAGACGGCGAGCAGTCGCCGGGTATCTCGCTCAACACCGCCGAGAAGGTGGAGATCGCCCAGCAGCTCGCACGGCTCGGCGTCGATGTGATCGAAGCCGGCTTCCCGATCACTTCACCGGGAGACTTCGAGGCCGTCAACCAGATCGCCAGGAGGGTCGAAGGACCGACAATCTGCGGACTCGCAAGGGCCCAGAAGGGCGACATCGACGCCGCCTGGAACGCGGTCCGTGATTCGGAGCAGCCTCGCATCCACACCTTTATCTCAACCTCCGACATCCACATCGAACACCAGATGCGCAATACGCGTGAGGACGTGAAAGCCGGCGCGAGGGCGGCGGTCGCGCACTCGAAGTCGTACTGCGACGACGTCGAGTTCTCGCCGATGGATGCGACCAGGGCGGACGTGGAGTTCACGGCCGAGGTCTGCGCGATCGCGGTTGAAGAGGGTGCGACGGTTGTCAACATCCCAGACACCGTCGGCTATACGACCCCCGAGGAGTACACGCGCTACTTCGGGCAGCTCTACGAGTTCGCGCCTTCGCTGCGGGAGGTCGAGCTCTCGGTCCACTGCCACGACGACCTCGGACTCGCCGTCGCCAACTCGTATGCCGGCGTGCTGGCAGGCGCCCGCCAGGTCGAGTGCGCCGTGAACGGGATAGGCGAACGGGCCGGCAACTGCTCGCTGGAAGAGATCGCGATGCTGATCCGGGTCCGCGAGGACGCCCACGGGCTGAACACGGGGATCAATACCCGCGAGATCGCCCGGACCAGCCGGATGGTGTCGCGCCTGACCGGCTACGTGGTTCAGCCGAACAAAGCCGTGGTCGGCCGAAACGCCTTCGCCCATGAATCGGGCATTCATCAGGACGGCGTGCTCAAGGAGCGCTCGACCTTCGAGATCATGGACGCGACCGAGGTGGGCCTCGATTCGAATCAGATCGTGCTGGGTAAGCACTCCGGCCGCCACGCCCTGAAAGACGCGCTCGAGCAACTCGGCTTCGTGGTCGAGGGAGGCGCGCTGAACCAGGCGTTCAAGAGCTTCAAGGAGATCGCCGACAAGAAAAAGCAGGTCACCGCGCTTGACCTCGAGGCGATCGTCTCCGAGGAGATGCGTGACCGGGCCGAGACGCATGAACTGGCTTCTTTCCGGGTCGAGGCGGGCTCCGATCGCGAGCCCGTCGCGCAGGTGGGGGTGAAGCTGCCTTCGGGCGATGTGGTGACCGGTGAGTCGACCGGAGACGGTCCGGTCGAGGCGATCTTCGGTGCGATCCAGACAGCAACGCAGACAGAGACCGAGCTGCGCGAGTACCACGTCGCCGCGGTGACCGGGGGAGACGATGCGCTCGGACAGGTGACCGTAGTACTGAAGACCGGTGGCAGGACCGCCTCCGGCCAGGGAGTCTCGACCGACATCCTCGAGGCCTCCGGGCGAGCCTACGTCAGAGCTCTTTCCAACCTGCTCGACGGGACAGCCGTCCGCCAGGCGGAAGAAGCGAGCTCGGACGCAGCCGCCGAAATGACCGGCCCCTGAGCGACTCCCGGGCCGGCCTGGCCGAGTGACGCTCCTCACTGTGCCTTGTTCGGTCAATCCCTAACGTAGGAGTCGGAGTAAAACCCGTAAACGCACGAACACCGAATCGAGACGTGAGAATCATGATGGGCAGAATAATGTTCAGCCTTATCAACACACAAACCCCGGCAGAGAAACCCAGGCCAGCCAAACGGCCCGGCAACGGTTCCTGACCCGGAGCGAATTCCAAAGCAGCTTGAAACGCCCCGCAAATCGCGGGGCGTTTTCTTTGCACGAAAGCCCGGGGGTCCCTCTGTGGACGCGGTCGCGACCGAGGCCAGGATCGCCACCGGCGCGACAGGATTGATCTGCGAAATACAAACGTGCGTGATAACGTACAGCTATGTCGCCGACGGTACAACACTCAACCCCGGCGAGCCGGCGCAGGCAGTCGGCCTCGCAGCCGGCTCGGCCTCCGATGTCGCCGCGATCGGCGCTCGGGTCAAGGCCCTGCGCGAGGCGATGGGCCACTCGCTCAGGGACTTGTCCGAGCGCAGTGGAGTCAGCCCGACGATGCTCTCGCAGGTCGAACGTGGTGCGACCAGCCCGACCCTGGCCGTAGCCTCGAAGATCGCCGCCGGACTCGACCTGAGCCTTTCCCAGTTGCTCAGGCTCGACGAGACACCCCACGTGGTCGTCGGCAGGGCGGGGGATCACCGCCGGCACGAGCGCGGCGGCCACCGGATCGAAGAACTGACACCGCCACTGCCGGGTCTGCGGGCCGACGTCTCGACCCACGAACTCGACCCGGGAGCGATCACCGGAGAACCGGGAGACAGCCCGATGCACGAACCGGGCAGCCGCGAGACCGCGGTCGTACTCGACGGACACCTCGTGCTCGCCTTCGGATCCGAGAACTACATGCTGGGCCCGGGGGACAGCGTCACCTTCGACGCCGACCTGCCACACCACTTTGAGAACCAGAGCGACGAGCCGACCCGGTTCGTCGCCGTAATCGCCGCCGGCCTCCGTCGCGGCTAGGAAGGAGAGAAATGCCGAAGACGATGTTCGAAAAGATCTGGGAGGCGCATGAAGTTCGCGATGAGCTGATCTACATCGACCTCCACCTCGTCCACGAGGTCACCTCGCCCCAGGCATTCGAAGGCCTGCGGATGACCGGCCGCAAGCTGCGTCGGCCGGACAAGACGGTTGCGACCGCCGACCACAACGTGCCGACCGACGGCACCCCGACCGCCAAGCTGATCGCCGACACGCTCTCCCGCAAGCAGGTCGAGACGCTCGAGAAGAACGCCGAGGACTTCGGCGTACCGGTCTACAGCCTCGGATCGGAGACCCAGGGCATCGTCCACGTGATCGGTCCGGAGCTGGGCCTGACCCAGCCGGGCATGACCATCGTCTGCGGCGATTCCCACACCTCCACCCACGGCGCCTTCGGCGCCCTCGCTTTCGGCATAGGCACCTCCGAGGTCGAGCACGTGATGGCGACCCAGACCCTGGTCCAGCGACGTCCGAAGACCATGAGGATCAACTACACCGGCAGGCTCAGCCCCGGGGTCACTTCGAAGGACCTGATCCTGGCGACGATCGGCGAACTCGGAACGGGTGGAATGTCCGGCTACGTGGTCGAGTACGCCGGCGAAGCGATCCGCGCGCTGACCATGGAAGAGCGCCTGACGGTCTGCAACATGACGATCGAGGGCGGCGGAAGGGCCGGCATGATCGCCCCTGACGAGACCACCTATGAATACATGCGCGGCAAGCCCGGCGTTCCGGAAGACTTCGAAGCCGCGGTCGAGACAGTGGAAGCAGCTGCCGACCGACGAAGGCGCCGTCTTCGACCACGAGGTCGAGATCGATGCCTCGGCGATCTCTCCGATGGTGACCTGGGGTACGACGCCGGGCATGGTCGTCCAGGTCACCGACAGGGTTCCGGACCCGGCCGGGATGGACTCGCCGGCAAAGCGGGAGTCTGCCGAACGGGCGCTTCAGTACATGGGCCTGGAGGCCGGCATGCCGATCGAGCAGATCAGGCCGGAGCGGGTGTTCATCGGCTCCTGCACGAACTCGCGGATCTCCGACCTGCGTGAGGCAGCCGGAGCGATCAAGGGCCGCAGGGTGGCTGATTCGATCCGGGCGATGGTGGTGCCCGGCTCGGCCCTGGTCAAGGCCCAGGCCGAAGAGGAAGGTCTCGACCGGGTCTTCGAGGAGGCAGGATTCGAGTGGCGCGGAGCCGGATGCTCGATGTGCCTCGGCATGAACCCGGACATCCTGATCGAAGGCGAGCGCTGTGCCTCGACCTCGAACAGGAACTTCGAGGGTCGCCAGGGCAAGGGCGGAAGAACCCATCTGGTCAGCCCGAAGATGGCGACCGCCGCGGCGATTGAAGGGCATTTCGTCGACATCAGGAACTGGGACTGATCGCGCCTGCCAGGCCGGCTTCAGTCCAGAACGAGAGAAGAGAAAGCAGATATGGAAGCGATAGAAATCATTGAAGGACCGGTAACCCACCTCGACCGCAGCGATGTCGATACCGACCAGATCATCCCCAAGCAGTTCCTCAAACGCGTAGAACGGACCGGATTCGGCGAGTTCCTCTTCTACGACTGGATCCGTGACGGCGAGATCGAACTCGAGCCTAACCCGATCCTTGTCTCGGGCCACAACTTCGGCTCGGGTTCCTCGCGCGAACACGCGGTCTGGGCGCTCGACCAGTTCGGTTTCGAGGCGGTCGTCGCACCGTCGTTCTCCGACATCTTCTTCTCGAACTGTACGAAGAACGGTTTCCTGCCCGTGGTGCTGGAAAAGCACCACTGCGACGCGCTGGCACAGGCCGGTCACGGCCGGATCCACCTCGATTCACAGACAGTGTCCTGGGACGGGGGCGAGGCCACCTTCGAGATCGACCGCGAGATCAAGCGCCGGTTGCTCGGGGGCCTCGACGACATCGCGCTGACGCTTCAGGCCGAGGCGGAGATCTCCGCCTTCGAGGACGGGCCCGGAGGAACCTACGGGCCAGTCACCACGGCGCTCGATTGAGCCTGCCGGGCGGCAGCCCCGCCGACTGGGACGCTTCCACCTACTCCCGGGTCTCCTCGCCGCAGCAGTCCTGGTCGACCGGCGTCATCGACCGGCTTCGACTGCGCGGCGACGAGACCGTGCTCGATGCCGGCTGCGGCAGCGGCGAGGTCACTGTCTCGCTGCTGGAGAGCCTTCCCGTGGGCCGGGTGCTTGCAGTCGACGGGTCCGCCTCGATGGTCGAAGCGGCGCGTAGACTGCTGCCGCCGGACAGGGCCGAGGTCCGCTGCCGCGACCTGACCGACCTCGACATCGAGCATGAGGTGGACCACGCCTTCTCCAACGCGGTATTCCACTGGGTCAAGGACCACGAGGCGCTCTTCCGGGGGATCCACCGCGCGCTCCGGCCGGGCGGCAGGATCTCGGCACAGTGCGGTGGCAAGGGCAACGTCGCCTCGGTCGAGAGTGCCCTGGCAGTCGTCTGCCGGGAGCAGCCTTTCGCCGCAAGTGTTGCCGGCATGAGCGCTCCCTGGAACTTCGCCGGCCCGGAAGAGACGGAACTGCGACTGAAGGACGCGGGATTCGATCGGGTCGAATGCTGGCTCGAGAGCCGTACGGCCCGGCCCGAAGAACCGCAGGCCTTCTTCGAGGCATCGATGCTGGCTCAGATCGGAACGGTCCTCGACCCCGAACAGCTCGCCGCCTTCAGTGACCGGATGATGGAAGTCATGGGGTCGCCGGATACGTTCGACTACGTTCGCCTTAACATCGTCGCCGAGCGGAACTGAATGAACGGTTCCCCGGCAGCCCGCCGACCCATCCAACCCCGAGGAGTATCCAGAACTTGAGTCAGCCACCAAAGATCGTCGTACTTGCCGGTGACGGCATCGGCCCCGAGATCGTCGCCGCCACCCGAAGGGTGCTCGACCAGGTCGCCGTTTTTGACTACGAGGAACACCTGATCGGCGGAATCTCGATCGACGAGACCGGAAGCCCGCTCACCGGACAGGTGACCGAGGCCTGCCGGGGGGCGGACGCGGTGCTACTCGGTGCCGTGGGTGGCCCCAGGTGGGATGAGGCGGTCGCAAAGGACCCGAGCGCTCCCAGGCCGGAACAGGGGCTGCTCGGCATCCGCAAGGAACTCGGGCTCTATGCCAACCTGAGGCCGGTCAAGCCTTCGCCTGCACTGATCGGCTCCAGTCCGCTGAAGGAAGAACGGATCGCCGGCACTGATCTGCTCGTCGTCCGGGAGCTGACCGGCGGCATCTACTTCGGTGAGAGCGGTCGCGACGGCGACACCGCCCACGACGACTGCTCCTATTCGGTGGCCGAGATCAGTCGTATCGCCCGGGTCGCATTCGATGCCGCGAAGCAGCGGGCAGTCGGCCGCGACGCCGGCCCTCGAGTCACCTCGGTGGACAAGGCGAATGTGATGGAGACTTCGCGCCTCTGGAGGGAAACCGTCAAGGTGATCGCCGGCGGGTACCCCGAGGTCGAACTCGACCACATGCTGGTCGACAACACCGCGATGCAGCTGGTCTCGAGGCCGAGCGACTTCGATGTGATCGTCACCGAGAACCTGTTCGGGGACATCCTCAGCGACGAAGCGGCGATGCTGACCGGTTCGCTCGGCATGTTGCCCTCGGCCAGTATCGGCGCCGAGGGCGAACCCGGCCTGTTCGAACCGGTCCACGGCTCGGCTCCGGACATCGCCGGCCAGGGGGTCGCGAACCCGCTCGCGACCATGCTGTCAGCGGCGATGATGCTGCGCTACGGCCTGTCGATGCCGGCTGAGGCCGATCGCATCGAGAGCGCGGTCGATGCCGTGCTCGCCGCCGGCCTGCGCAGCCCCGACCTGTTCACCGGAGCCGAAGGGGAGCGCAAGGCAGGGACGGCCGAGGTCACCGACGCGGTACTGGCCGAACTCGCCTGACCGGCAGGACGGGCTGCGCGTTTAGAGTGATGTGGTGCGTCGACCCCCGGCCGCGTACCATTCTCCAATCCGGAATCAATAGAGGAGCTGCAAGTGGAAAAGGCTGAGTTCATATGGCAAAGCGGCGAGTTCGTCCCCTGGGACGAGGCGCAGGTCCATGTTCTGAGCCACGGCCTCCATTACGGCACCGGCGTATTCGAGGGAATCCGCTGCTACGACGGCGACCAGGGTCCCGCTGTCTTCCGGCACCGAGAGCACATCGAGCGTTTTTACGATTCCGCCCGCATGTACTTCCTGGACATGCCTTTCAGCCAGGAAGAGATCGGCGACGCGATCAGGGAACTGATTCGCCGAAACGGCCTGCGCGACTGCTACATCCGCCCGCTGGCCTTCCGCGGCTACGGTGAGATGGGCCTCTACGCCAAGTCGGCTCCGGTCGAGGTCGTGATCGCCGTCTGGCCGTGGGGCGCCTATCTCGGCGAGGCCGGAAAGCAGCACGGGATCAGGGCCAAGGTTTCCTCCTGGAGGCGCATTTCTTCGTCCGGCTTGATCCCGCATGCCAAGGCTTCGGGTCAGTACCTCAATTCGATCCTTGCCAAGACCGAGTCGGCCAACGCCGGCTACGAAGAAGCGATTCTGCTCGACGAACGTGGATTCGTCTGCGAGGGCTCGGGTGAGAACATCTTCGTGGTCAAGGACGGAAAGGTCGTGACGCCTCCGCAGGTCGCGTCGATCCTCGACGGGATCACCCGCAAGTCCGTGATGCGGATACTGGAGGACGCCGGCCATTCTGTTATCGAGCGCGACATCGCCCGCTCCGAGCTCTACAACGCTGACGAGGTCTTCATGTGTGGAACCGCGGCAGAAGTGGTGCCGGTCCGTGAGATCGACGATCACCCGCTCGGCGAGCCGGGCGAGATCACTCAGCTGGCGCAGAGCCGCTACGAAGACGCCATCTACGGCCGTCTTCCCGAATACAACGAGTGGCTCGACCTTGTCGGCGAGCCCGAGCCGGCGAGCGAACCGAGTAAAGTCAAGGGCTGATGCTTCGCTGCGTTACGAAAATCAGGACGGCTGCCCGAATTACGGGTGCTGTGGGCTGAGAGCCCACGGCAACGCGGCCCTGCCGCGTCCTGCTCTGCCGGAGCCCCCGGGCCTCCGGAATTGATTTTCTGAAAGGACCGCAGTAATGGAAAAGGTGAAGCTCTACGATACGACCCTCAGGGACGGCATGCAGGGGCAAGGCATGTCACTTTCAGCCTCGGAAAAGGTTCGGGTGGCCCATGCCCTCGATCGAATGGGCGTCCATTTCATCGAGGCCGGTTTTCCGGCCTCGAATCCCAAGGAAGCCGAGCTATTCGAGCTGCTGGGCGAAGAAACATTCGGTCAGGCGGAGATCTGTGCCTTCGGCATGACCCGGAGGCGTGGGGTGGAGGCCGACCGTGACGAAGCCCTGGCCATGCTGGCCGGGAGTTTCGCCCCGGTAGTCACCCTGGTGGGCAAGACATGGTCGCTCCACCTCGAGAAGGTTACGAAGGTCTCGCCGGAGGAGAACCTGGCGATGATCGAAGAGTCGGTGGCATACCTGACGGCAAGCGGCAAGCGGGTGATCTACGACGCCGAGCACTTCTTCGACGCCTGGCGGGAGGACCCCGACTACTCGCTGCTGTGTCTCAGGGCGGCGATCGCCGGTGGGGCCGTCAACCTCAGCCTCTGCGATACCAACGGATCCAGTCTTCCGGACCAGGTCGCGTCGGCGGTCGCCGCGGTCGGGCAGGAATTCGGGCAGCAAGTCGAACTCGGTATCCATGCTCACAACGACGCCGAATGCGGGGTCGCGAACTCGCTTGCGGCGGTCCGAGACGGCGCAAGGCTGGTTCAGGGGACGATCAACGGCTACGGCGAGCGCTGTGGCAATGCCAACCTGGTCTCGATCCTTCCTGCCCTGCAGCTGAAGATGGGCTTCGATGTCGTGGACCCCGAGCGCATGGCCGAACTCTCAGCGACGTCCCACTACATCGCAGAGCTGCTGAACGTGCCGGTAGATCAGGACCAGGCCTACGTCGGACGCAACGCCTTCGCCCACAAGGGTGGAATGCACGTGGCCGGGATCGCGAACGACTCCCGCACCTTCGAGCACCTGGAACCCGAGCAGGTCGGCAACAGCAGGATGGTCCTGCCCTCCGAGCTTTCGGGCAAGGCCACCGTGGTTGCCAGGGCGAAGGAGATCGGCCTCGAGCTGGACGACGAAGCGGCGGTCAGGGCAATCGCCGAGCTGAAGAAGCGCGAACACGAGGGCTACCACTACGAAGCAGCCGAGGCCTCGTTCGACCTGCTGCTCAGGCGTTGCGCCGGGGAGTACGAGCCGCTCTTCAGGCTCGAAGGCTTCAGGGTGCTCACCGAGATGCGAGAGGACGGCAGCGTGGCTACTGAGGCCACTCTGAGGATCTGGGTCGACGGGCAGCGACACCTCTGTGTCGCCGAGGGCAACGGACCGGTCAACGCCCTCGACCGGGCCTTGCGATCGGCGATCACCAGCCACTACCCTCATCTGGCAGATATCGAGCTGACCGGCTACCGGGTTCGCATTCTCGATTCGGACCACGGAACCGGAGCCGGCACCCGGGTTCTTCTCGACTCCTCGGACAGCAAAGGATCCTGGGGCTCGATCGGGGTCTCCGAGAACATCATCGAAGCCTCCTGGGAGGCGCTGGTCGACTCACTCGAATACGCCTTTCCGAGGGAAAGCGGCGAGGCTGGTTCGTGACCTCGGCACCGGGCGAGCCACTTTCACTTGCCAGGCCCGACATCGGCGAGGCCGAAGAGAGGCTGGTCCTCGAGGTCCTGCGCTCCGGCAGGCTTTCCCTCGGTCCGATGCTCGAGCGCTTCGAGAGCTCCTTCGCCGAATGGCTCGGAGTGGAGGACGCGGTCGCGACCAACAGCGGTACCACCGCGCTACATCTCGGGGTCCGCGCACTCGGCTGGGGACCGGGGGACGAAGTCGTGCTTTCGCCTTTCACCTTCGTGGCAAGCGCCAACTGCCTGCTCTATGAAGGCGCCAGGCCGGTGTTCGCCGACATCGACCCGGTCACTCTCAACCTGAGCCCCGAAACCGCAGCAGAGCACATCGGACCGGATACCGCAGGCCTGCTTGCGATCGACATATTCGGCTACCCGTGTGACATGCCGGGCTTCGAGTCTCTCGCTGCCGAAAAGGGTCTTTCGATCCTCGAAGATGCAGCCCAGGCACTCGGTGCGATCGACCGCGAAGGACACAAGGTCGGCAGCCGGGGTTCGCTGGCCGCTTTCGCTTTCTACGCCAACAAGCAGATGACCACCGGCGAAGGCGGCATGATCGTTCCGCGCGATGCCGACGAGGCCGAGCGTTTGCGATCCGAGCGAAACCAGGGCCGGGCGGTGGACATGGAGTGGCTGGATCACGACCGGCTCGGTTTCAACTACCGGCTCTCGGACATCGCCGCGGCGGTCGGCGTCGCCCAGGTGGAAAAGCTCGACCGCATGCTCGCGGATCGAGAGGCCGTCGCAGGTTCCTATGGCCGGGCACTCGGACGGATAGAGGGCGTCGAGGTCCCCGTGGCAGGAGCCGGAGCCGAGAAACGGAGCTGGTTCGTATACCCGGTCCGGCTTGATCCAGAAGTCGACCGGGACTCGGTCATCGCAACTCTGGCTGAAGCCGGCGTTCCTGCCAAGGCTTACCTTCCCTGTGTACATCTGTTTCCGCACCTGCGCGAACTCGGCTACGGCGAGGGGCAGTTCCCGGTGGCCGAAGCGGTTTCGGCGCGCTCGATGGCGCTTCCTTTCCATTCCGGCATGAGCGCGTCGGATGTCGAACGGGTCGCCGAAGCACTCGAACGGGCCCTGGCGGCATAATCGACGCCGTGTCCCGCTTCAGAGAAGATCCCGACCCCCGCTTCTGGCGCCTCAACCGCTCGGTCGAATTCGACCGGCGCCTGGCACCCCATGACCTTGCGCAGTCGCGGGCGCATGCTGCTGCACTGAACCGGATCGGAGTTATCTCGGACGACGAGTTGCCAGAGCTCGACCGGGCCCTGGCCTCGATCCTTGACGAAGTGGAGTCGGGGACCTTCGAGTTCCTGCCATCTGACGAAGACGTGCACATGGCGGTTGAGCGTCGGCTCGGGGACCTGGTCGGCCCGCTGGCCGGAAAACTCCACACAGGCCGGTCGAGGAACGACCAGGTCGCAACGGACATCGCGATGGCAGCGATGGCCCACTCCCACCGCGCGGTGATGCTTACCGGTGAGGTCATGACCCGGCTCCTGGATCTGGCCCGCGAGCATCGCGAATGGGCAATGCCAGGCTATACCCACCTCCAGCGGGCCCAGCCCGTCTACCTCGGCCACCATCTTCTGGCCTACTTCTGGATGCTCCACCGCGATGCGCGCCGCTTCGGCGCAGCGGCCGAAGCCGCTTCGGTGATGCCTCTCGGTTCAGGTGCCCTGGCCGGGGTCAACTGGGAGATCGACCGTCATGCGGTTGCCGCCGCCCTCGGCTTCGAATCGATAACGCAAAACTCCCTCGACGCGACCTCCAATCGCGACTTCCTGCTCGATTACCTTTCGGCCGCGGCTGTCCTTTCGACCCACCTCTCCCGGCTTGGATCGGAGCTGGTGATCTGGTCGAGCACTGAATTCGGCTTCTGCCGGCTCGCAGAGCCCTTCACTTCGGGTTCGAGCATCATGCCTCAGAAGCAGAATCCGGATTCCGCGGAACTGCTCCGGGCCAAGTCACCACGGGTGGTCGCAGATCTGACGACGCTGCTCGGAGTCATGCACGCGCTGCCTCTGACTTACGGAAAAGACATGCAGGAGGACAAGGAACCGTTCTTCGACGCGGTCGATACGACCGAGGCGAGCCTCGAGATGACGGCCGGGATTCTGGAGGGAATCCGGTTCGATCGCGGCAGACTGCTCGAGGCCTCCGGCGACGAAATGCTTGCCGCGACCGAGGTCGCGGACCTGCTGGTGCGACGCGGCATGCCGTTTCGCGAAGCTCACGGGATTGTCGGCGCCCTGGTCAGGCAATGCGTCGAGGACGGCCGCTCGCTTTCCGACCTCTCACTCGATGAGCTCGCTTCGAAGTCCGACCTGCTCGACGATGAGTACTACGAGGTTCTCGGGCAGTCGAGCTGGCTCGAGTCGAAGCGAAGCGAGGGTGGCACCTCGAGCGAAAGCCTGTCGCACCAGATCGAGCTCGCCACAGGCGCGCTCGAATCCCTCGGCTGACGGCTCCCGGGCCACCTAGCCGGGTGAAGCACCGCCCGAGCCGGGAGTAACCCCGCCGCCGGCAGGCGGCGCGGGAGTGGTGGGCGCCGGTGCGGTCGGTTCGGGAACGGGTGCCGGTGCGGGCTCAGGGTCAGGTGCCGGAGCGGCAGCCTCGGGCGCCGGTTCCGCTGCTGTCTCGGGGACCGGCGCGGCCGTGGTGGCGGGCTCGGCGGTTCCCGCGTCTGCCTCCACGGTCGGATCGACCGTTTCCGATTCAGCTTCTTCTGCGGCGGCCTCGGCCTCGCGCTCCGCCGCGCGGCCGGCCTCGAGGTTCTTCCAGGCGCTGATCACATCTCCCCAGATCAGAGCGGGGTAGGTGCCGCCATCGACCGGGCTGCCACCGTACTCGGTCTCCATCTTCTGGTAGCCCTCGGGGTAGCCGACCCAGACGCAGGCGGTCACTTCGGTTATCGCACCACAGAACCAGGCGTTCGTATTGTCTTCCGTGGTTCCGGTCTTGCCCCACTCGGAGCCGTCGCCGATGTTTGCGTTGGTGCCGGTGCCGCTGGTCACGACCGTGCCGAGGATGTCCTTCGCGGTCTGAGCGACGGCCGGATCCATCACGCCGGTGCTGATCACCTCGTTGTCGCCGCCGCGAATCGTCTTGCCGTCGCTGTCGCGGACCCTCGTGTAGGCCACCGGAGTCTTGCCGGGTTCCGGGGCCAGCGTCCCGCTCACCCGCCGGCCATCGTTGGCCAGGGTCGAGAAGGCGTAGGTCCAGGAAAGCGGGGTCACCTCCGAGGTGCCCAGGACCATCGCGGGGTTGGTCTTGATCTTTTCGTTGACGCCCATCCGGTGGATGTTGCGCGCGATCGCCCGGGTCGTTCCCCTGATGCTCTCCAATCCGACCTGGGCGTAGACGGAGTTGTCCGAGTTCGTGGTCGCGCTGGTGAGGCTCGAGGATCCGGAGTAGCTGTCCCCGTAGTTCGAGACCTCGAAAAGCTCCTTGTCCTTCTTTCCGAACCTGAACAGCTGAGGGGCGGACTCGTAGACCGCGTCGGGCGAGATGCCCTGCTGAAGTGCGGTCGCGAGAATGAAAGGCTTGACGGTCGAGCCCGGCTGCCTGAACCCCTGGGTCGCCAGGTTGAAAGGCGCTGTCTCGAAGTCGGGGCCCGCGACCATGGCGTCGATGGTGGCGTCCTTGTTGTTGATGACCACGACCGACGCGGTCGGTCCGACGCCGCTGAGCGTATTGGTCACCACGTCTTCGGCTGCAGACTGCATTTCGAGGTCGAGCGAGGTCTTGATTTCGAGGCCACCGAAGAAAGTGCGACCGGCTCCGAACCGGTCAACCAGCTGCTGTCGGACCCATTCGGTGAAGTAAGGAGCCTCCGAGTTGATCCTTGGCGGTTCGATCGAGGTGCTGGGCGGCAGCGCTTCGGACGTCGCTTCATCCATCTGCTCGGCTGTGATGTAGCCCTGCTCGAACATCTTCTGCAGGACGGTGTTGCGGCGTAGCAGCGACGCTTCCGGGTTGATCTGCGGGTCGTAACCGTAGGGGTTCTGAATGATGCCGGCGAGCATGGCGGCCTCCGACGGGGTCAGCAGCTCGGCGCAGGGCGCCTCTTCGCTGCCGCAGGTCGGGTGAGCGGATCCGAAGTATGTGCGGGCAGCCGATTCGATCCCGTAGGCGCCGGACCCGAAGTAGACGGTATTCAGGTATTCGGTGAGGATCTTGTCCTTGGTCCACTGCTGCTCGAGGTGGTAGGCAGCCGCGATCTCCCTGGCCTTCTGGAAGACCGTACGGTCGTTCTGTGCCTCGAGGGCCTGTTTGACCAGTTGCTGGGTAATGGTCGAGGCACCTTCGCTCGCGCTGCGCGAGAGAATGTTCTGGAACATCGCACGACCGAGTCCCCTGAAGTCGAGTCCGCGATGCTCGTAGAAACGGGCGTCTTCGA
>CAVPWA010000007.1:0-2500 GCA_963709375.1 uncultured Solirubrobacterales bacterium | reverse complement strand
GGGGGATAAACTTCATGTGCGAGAGGGGAACAACCCAGACCGTCAGTTAAGGTCCCAAAGTACTAGCTAAGTGGTAAACGATGTCCGAATGCACAGACAACCAAGAGGTTGGCTTAGAAGCAGCCACCCTTGAAAGAGTGCGTAACAGCTCACTGGTCAAGTGTTCGGGCGCGGATAATGTAACGGGGCTAAAGCTAGTCACCGAAACTACGGGTGTACAGGCCTGCGGGTTCTGTACGCGGTAGGAGAGCGTTCTCAGTGTGTAAGCGTTGGCGTAAGCCTTCGTGCGGTGCTGAGAAGTGAGAATGCCGGCATAAGTAACGAAAGAGGGGTGAGAATCCCCTCCACTGATTGTCCGAGGTTTCCTGAGTAAAGTTCGTCTGCTCAGGGTTAGTCGGGACCTAAGGCGAGGCCGAAAGGCGTAGTCGATGGAGAACAGGTTGATATTCCTGTACCACGTTGGATCCGTTATGACCGATGGGGGGACGGGGAAGGGTAAGAGAACCCAGGCGATGGTCGTCCTGGGGCAAGCACGTAGCCAGTCGCTGTAGGTAAATCCGCAGTGGCGTTTTGACGCGAGGTGCGATGCCAGCTGGATTGAGTTCCGGCCAGTCTCCGAGCCCATGCCTCCAAGAAAATCCTCTAGGCAGGATCCATGTGCCCGTACCGATAACCGACACAGGTGGACACGTAGAAGATACTAAGGTGAGCGAGATAACCCTCGTTAAGGAACTCGGCAAAATCGCCCCGTAACTTCGGGAGAAGGGGCGCCCCGGTAGAGTGAAATCCGTACGGATGGAGCTCGAGGGGGCCGCAGTGAATTGGTCCAACCGACTGTTTACCAAAAACACAGGCCTCTGCTAAGTCGCAAGACGACGTATAGGGGCTGACGCCTGCCCGGTGCTGGAAGGTTACGCGGACCTGTTAGCTCTTCGGAGCGAAGCAGTGAAGCTAAGCCCCAGTAAACGGCGGCCGTAACTATAACGGTCCTAAGGTAGCGAAATTCCTTGTCGGGTAAGTTCCGACCTGCACGAATGGCGTAACGAGTTGGACGCTGTCTCAACGAGGGACTCGGTGAAATTGGAGTCTCGGTGAAGATACCGAGTACCCGCATCAAGACGGAAAGACCCCGTGAACCTTTACTGCAACTTGATATTGGAGTTTGGTGTGTTCTGTTCAGGATAGGTGGGAGACTGTGAACCGACGGCTGCGGCTGTCGGGGAGTCAACCTTGAGATACCACCCTTGACATACCGGGCTTCTAACACTGTGCCGTAATCCGGGCAGTGAACAGTGTCAGGCGGGCAGTTTGACTGGGGCGGTCGCCTCCTAAAATGTAACGGAGGCGCCCAAAGGTTCCCTCAGTACGGTTGGAAATCGTACGTAGAGTGTAAAGGCAATAAGGGAGCTTGACTGCGACACCGACGGGTGGAGCAGGAACGAAAGTTGGGCTTAGTGATCCGGCGGTAGCAAGTGGAAGCGCCGTCGCTCAACGGATAAAAGGTACTCCGGGGATAACAGGCTTATCGCTTCCAAGAGTCCATATCGACGAAGCGGTTTGGCACCTCGATGTCGGCTCGTCGCATCCTGGGGCGGGAGTACGTCCCAAGGGTTGGGCTGTTCGCCCATTAAAGCGGCACGCGAGCTGGGTTCAGAACGTCGTGAGACAGTTCGGTCCCTATCTGATGTGGGCGTTGGAGAATTGAGAGGATTTGTCCCTAGTACGAGAGGACCGGGATGAACGTACCTCTGGTGTAGCTGTTGTCCTGCCAAGGGCACCGCAGCTTAGCTACGTACGGAACGGATAACCGCTGAAGGCATCTAAGCGGGAAGCCGTCCTCGAGATGAATTCTCCCATCCTCTAGAAGGAGTAAGACCCCTGGTAGACCACCAGGTTGATAGGCCGGCGGTGGAAGGGTGGCAACATCCGTAGCTGACCGGTACTAATGGGTCGAGGGCTTGACGGATATTTATTTCAATCTTCATAGGTCATTGTGCAGTTTTGAGGCTCCATCGGGGTGTCGTCTCGACATATTTCCGGTGGTGCAATAGCGCGGTGGAAACACCTCTTCCCATTCCGAACAGAGCAGTTAAGCACCGCAGCGCCGATGGTACTTGGGGGGCAACCCCCTGGGAGAGTAGGTCGCCGCCGGTTTTTCATTGAAGGGCCATCCGTGAGGGTGGCCCTTCTTCGTGCAGTAGCCGTACGCTCGTTCTCTCCGCAGGTCTACGACCGGGCTTTTCTTGCTCTGGGGGTCAGGATCGAGGCGTTGGCGCGGGTACGACCGGCCGTGGGCTGACGCAGCAGGCCCTCAGTCGTTGAAGCTGAGCCTGATACGCGGAGGGCGCAGGGCCGAGGCGAAGTCCGTGGTTTCGCTCGAGCACGGCGTGCCGCGCATCCGGCTTCTGCCGTCGGCCACCGGGGCCCGGCGGCGACCGCTTTCGACGCAGCGGTCGGCGGGGTCTTTGCGCCGGCTCTGCTCGGGGTACTCGAGGCCGTA
>CAVPWA010000006.1:0-12510 GCA_963709375.1 uncultured Solirubrobacterales bacterium | reverse complement strand
TCACGCGAGGGCTGGTCCTTTCGGTGATGCGCTTGATCACCCCGCCCTTGCCCGCGGTGTCCCGGCCTTCGAAGACCACCACGACCTTGGCCCCGGATTCGACTATCCACTCCTGCATCCGGACCAGTTCGATCTGGAGCTTCTCGAGTTCCTTCTCGTACTCGGACTTGCTCAGCTTCTTCGTCTTCTTTTCCCCTTTGGACATGGCGCCACAATACTCGCGGCAGGTAGTCCCGGAGAGTCAGGGCCGGTACCAGGGCCTTCGCTCCCGTTCGGCATCGGACCGCTCTCGTTCCTGGGTTTCAACCCTGATGCGTTCGAGCTGTTCGGCGATCGCACCGACCCGGGCCTGCTCACCCTCGATACCGGTCCTCCTCCGGTCCAGGTCCTCCAGCCGACGCTCGGGCCCGTAAAGAATCAGGCTGTCGCCCGGCCTGGTCGTGATGTCGAAGACAGGAGCGCCGATGAACGAACCGTTCGAGCAGACCAGTGCCAGGACTGCCACGCCTTCAGCCCGCAGGTCGAGCTCAGCCAACGTGCGCCCGGCGATCCAGTCGTGGTCATCGACCGCGACTTCGGCGATCCCGTAGTCGCCGCCGAGATGAAGCAGACGGGCCAGGCCGGAGTCGGTCACGTCCGTCCACCGGGCCAGACCGAATCCGATTGTGCGGTTCAGCAGCTGGTCGACCAGCCGTGTCCGTGACAGCAGCACGAGTATCATCAGGGCCACGATCAGTACTCCGAGCCGCTCCTGGGTCTGCTCCCGGTCTGCGTTGGCGAAGGAAAGGATCAGGGTCGCGATAACCGTCACCAGGCCGGCGCTTCCAATCAGCATCAGCGTCATCGCGATCCGGCGGCGCACCGGGTGGTTGACGACCATCTCGGATTCCGACGTCGTGAATCCGGAGCCGGTCAGGGCGCTTCTGGCCTGGAACCTCGAGACTTCGAGAGAGAGGCCGGTGAGCATGAAGGCGGCGGTTGCGACCCTGGCAACGAGCAGAGAGACGAGCACGACGACGATGATCGTTCCGAGCGCTAGCACCCGCGGACCGCCGATCTGTAAGCCGGGCGGCGCCCAGGGCATGTAGCGAGATCTTTCATCCGCTCTGACGATATCCCCCGGCACTGTCGGCGACCGAGTCGGGTCGAGCCTCTATGCTTTCGGCGTGTCCCGGTCCCTCCTGACTTTTCCCGCCGGACGCAGGATGCGTTGGGCCATCGTTCTGATCTGGTTCGCTGCGATATTCGCCGCGTTCAGTTTCAACATCCCCGGCAAGTTCGCCGACGCCGAGAACAACGAGTCGGTCTCGTACTTGCCCGACGACGCCGAATCTACGCGGGCGCTCGAGCAGGTCGAGAAACTGACCGACGGCGAACAGGTCGGAATCGTGATCGTCTACAGCCGCGAAGGCGGGCTCACGGACGCCGATCGAAGTCAGATCAGGTCAGACGTCGCCGAACTCAACGGCGAAGTCGAGGGGACCAGCGATCCCTTCGCGCTGGCCCAGGTTTCCGAGGACGGATCGGCCGCACTCGTCCTGTCCAGCATCGAGTCGACCGGCGAGGCGGAGACCGTGCTCGACCCGGTCAACGACATCCGGGAAAGGGTCAGCGGCAGCGAAGGCGGTCTCGAAGTCGCCGTCACCGGGGCCGCCGGCTACGCCGCCGACTCGATCGAGGTATTCGAATCGATCAACGGCACACTGTTCGCCGCCGCCTTCACGCTGGTCTTCATCCTTCTGGTGCTGATCTACCGTTCGCCGTTCCTGCTCTGGTTCCCGCTGCTGGCGGTCGGCTTCGCCGAGATCCTCAGCCGGGCGATCGGCTTCGGCCTCTCGGAGACGGGGGTCACCGTCAACGGTCAGTCCTCCTCGATCCTCTCTGTCCTCGTGCTCGGAGCGGGTACCGATTACGCACTGCTGCTCATCGCGCGATATCGCGAGGAATTACGCCGCCATCAGAGTCGCACCGAGTCGATGGAGATCGCCCTTCGCGGCGCCGGGCCGGCGATCCTCGCCTCCGGCGGCACGGTGATCGCAGCGCTGCTCTGCCTTTCGCTGGCCGAACTCAACTCGACTGCCAGCCTCGGCCCGATCGGGGCGATCGGCATAGCCTCGGCGATGCTGGCGATGCTGACCCTGCTGCCTGCGATGCTGGTCATCTTCCCCCGCGGGATCTTCTGGCCGAAAGTCCCCCGTTTCGGCACTGAGGGAACAGACGCCGAGCACGGCCCCTGGCGCCGGCTCGGTGACCGCACCGCGCGCAGTCCGAGGCGGGTCTGGATCGGAGCCCTGGCGGTGCTACTGGTGATGTCTGCCGGCCTGCTTGCCTACGACGACAGCCTGACTTCCTCGGGTGGCTTTCGTGAGGACGTCGAAGCAGTTCAGGGCGAGAACCTGATCGCCGAAGTCCTTCCCCGGTGGCGCCAATGTGCCGACCGAAATCGTGGTCGCAGATCCAGCGAAGGCCGCGGCCGTGGCGCGGGCCGTGGCTCAGGTCGACGGTGTGGCAGTGGTCCGGCCCGCGGCGGAAGGGGACAGCGGCGTGCTTCTCAGCGCCGTGCTGGAGCCCGAGGCGTACTCGACCGAGGCTTTCGCGCTGATCGACCCGATCCGCGAGGCGACGCAGGAGGCGGGAGGCCCCGATGCACTGGTAGGTGGCGGCACCGCCGTCGAGTTCGACATCCGTGAGGCCAACAAACGTGACGTCAGGGTCGTGGTGCCACTCGTCATCCTCGTCGTATTCCTGATCCTCGTTGCGCTGCTGAGGGCGATCGCGGCGCCGATCCTGTTGATCGGCACCGTGCTGGTCAGCTTCTTTGCGGCGCTCGGTGTCGGTGTACTGGTCAGCGACTGGGTATTCGGATTCCCCGGTACGGACCCGTCGTTACCGCTGTTTGCTTTCGTCTTCCTCGTCGCCCTCGGCATCGACTACAACATCTTCCTGATGGCCCGGGTACGCGAAGAGACCGTCAGGTACGGCACCCGCGAGGGGATGCTGCGTGGCCTGGCCGTGACCGGCGGGGTCATCACTTCGGCAGGGATCGTGCTGGCAGGCACCTTCCTCGTACTGTCGGTGCTTCCGCTTGTATTCCTCACCACCCTGGGCATCACCGTCGCGTTCGGAGTCCTGCTGGACACCTTCCTCGTCCGGTCGGTACTGGTGCCGGCCCTGACTCTCGACATCGGACCGCGTGTCTGGTGGCCGTCGAGGCTCTCGAAAGAGGCGCCCCACGAGGCGGAGGACGGCCCCGAGACCGATCGATCCGTCTCGCAATAGGGAATTCCGGTGGCCAAGGTCAGGTAACCTCGGCACCCTCCGAACCGATTCGACGAAAGGCCGTCTGTCAAATGAAGCTTTATGTCTGCTGGGGAACTTTCGAGGTTCCGTTTCACGAGCATCCTTGCCGCAAGGCGCTTCTCTCACTCCAGGAGGCTGGCTTCGAGCCCGAGGTGATCAAGGCCCGTGGCCTCGGCCCGCTGCCGATGGCGGCTCAGACCTCGACCCGCAAACTGGTCAACGAGAAGACGGGAAGCCCCTGGGTGCCCGCACTCGAGACCGACGACGGCGAGTGGATCAGCGGCTCCGATGAGATCGTCGAATGGGCCGCCGGCCAGGCAGCGACAGCCGCGTGAACTCAAACGCTTTGCGCTAGATTCGAACCATGCAGCCGCTGATCGCCATGACCGCCTATGAATTTGCCCTCTGGCTTCACATCCTCGCTGCCGTGATCGGCCTCGGAGCCACTTTCGCGACCGCCATCCTCTCGCCGGTCGCGATGGGAATGGACGCCAGGCACCTGCCCTTCGTGCACAGGGTCCAGGTGGCGGTCAACCGCTACATGGCGGGGCCCGGACTGCTGGTTATCTTCCTGTCCGGCATCTACATGCTGATCGACGGCGACTGGGAATTCGGTGCAGCCTGGGTCAGCGCTTCTTTTCTGATCGTCTTCATCCTCGGCGGGATGCAGGGCGGCTACTTCATCCCGACCGACCGAAAGCTCGAGGCGATTGCCGTTGCCGACATCAAGGCCTCTGGCGATGGTCCCGTCAAGCTGTCGGAGGAATACCTCGCGAAGGCGAAGACCGAGGCCAGACTGGGCGGCCTCGCAGGATTTCTCGTCGTCATCGCCGTCTACCTGATGATCACCAAGCCCGGCCTCTAGCCCCTTGGATGCTTCGGTGAGCCTGGTCGTCGCGGCGGCCGTCGCCGTGGTCATGTGCGGCTTCTGGCTTCTCAGTCTTCGGCTGCAGGACGCGTCGATCGCCGACGTCGCCTGGGGGCTGGTATTCGTCACGATCGCCTGGGTCGGATTCTCGCTCGGCGAAGGCGAGCCGGCCATGTTCGCTGGCCGCCGTGATGACCACCGCCTGGGGTCTGCGGCTCGCGGTTTACATCGGACTCCGGAACTCCGGCCACGGCGAAGACCGTCGCTACGCGGCGATGCGATCCCGCAGGCCAGGGTATTTCTGGATCTGGTCGCTCTTCGGCGTCTTCCTGCTTCAGGGCCTGCTCGCGATGATCGTCTCCCTGCCGCTCCAGTCACTGGCCGTTTCGGACAACGGGGCGATCGGGATCGTCTGCCTCGCCGGAGTCGGGATCTTCCTTTTCGGACTGGGTTTCGAAACGATCGGCGATGCGCAGCTGAGTGCATTCCGGCGCGACCCCGCCAGCCGGGGAGAGGTAATGGACGCCGGTCTCTGGCGTTATACCCGGCACCCGAACTACTTCGGTGACGCGGTTGTCTGGTGGGGGCTCTGGCTGGTTGCAGTGGGCGCCGGCGCCGGCCTGTGGACGGCACTGGGCCCGGCCCTGATGACCTTCCTGCTGCTCAGGGTCTCCGGCGTGGCGATGCTCGAATCCGACATCGCGGGGCGACGCCCCGGCTACGTCGCCTATGTGGAGCGAACGAGCGCCTTCTTCCCCAAGCCGCCTTCACGCTGACCTTTCGCCGATCGCACCTCATGCCGTTCGGATGACGTCCCTCCCCGGGGCGCGGGTAGGATCGGTGAATGGCGAAAGCGAAAAAGAAGGCAAAGAAGAAGACAGCGAAACCGCTACGCGCATCGAAGGCCCGGAGAAGCGAAGTGCCTGATGCCGAAGCCCATGTCAAGGAGGGCAGGGCACGCGGCAAGGCGGCGCGCAAACTGGTTCCACGCTCTTCACTCGCCGACCTGCCCCTGCCTGCGGACCGCCCCGACCCGGTCGGCCAGCTTCAGGCCCAGGCCAAGTCGCGTGTCGCCGAGCTGATCCCGTTGCGCTACGGCCGGATGCTGGTATCCGCCTTCACCTTCTATCGAGGCGCGGCAGGGATCATGGCATCCGACCTGTCCCGCAGCCCGGTCACGGGGATCAACGTCCAGGCCTGCGGTGACGCCCATCTCTCGAACTTCGGCTTCTTCGCTTCACCGGGAGGACGGCTGATCTTCGACGTGAACGATTTCGACGAGACCCTGCCCGGACCGTGGGAGTGGGACGTCAAGCGACTCGCAGCCAGTTTCGAGATCGGCGCAAGAGACCGTGGTTTCAGGAAGTCTGATCGCCGTCGGGTGGTGCTTACGGCAGCCCGCCAGTACCGGGAATCGATGAGGGAGTTCTCAGAGACGGGCAACCTCGATGTCTGGAACGCACACGTTGACGTCGAAGACTTCTTGGAGCTCTACGGCGACCGGATCGGCAAGAAGTTCAGGCGCGCTTTCGAGAAGAACGTGACCAAAGCACGCGGCAAGGACAGGCTCAAGGCCTTCTCGAAGCTCACCCACGTCGTTGATGGCAAGCTGAGGATCATCAACGATCCACCGAGCGTGCTTCCGATCGACCACGTCGCGTCGGACGTCGACCCGGCCGAGCTGGACGACCGGGTCAGGGCGGTCATCGCCTCCTATCGCGAATCGCTCAGCCCCGACCGGCGGGTCCTGCTCGACACCTATGAGTACGTTCATGCCGCCGTAAAGGTCGTCGGTGTAGGAAGCGTCGGCACCAGGGCCTGGATGATCCTCCTGGTCGGCCGGGATGCCGGTGACCCGCTTTTCCTGCAACTGAAGGAGGCACAGCAATCGGTGCTGGAGCAGTACACCGCGCCGAGCCGCTACGCGAAGCAGGGCCGCCGGGTGGTCGAAGGCCAGCGGTTGACCCAGACGGTGAGCGACATCCTTCTCGGCTGGACGAAGGTCGAGGGTCTCGACGGGGTCGAGAGGGACTTCTACGTGAGGCAGCTGTGGGACCAGAAAGGTTCGGCTCAGGTCGACAAGATGACCCCGGACGCCATGGAGCTTTACGCGCGTATCTGCGGCGCCGTGCTCGCCAGGGCCCACGCCCGTACCGGCAACCGTTTTGCGATCGCGGCCTACCTCGGCAAGAGCGAAACTTTCGATCGGGCGATCGGCGATTTTGCGGTCGCCTACGCAGACCAGAACGAGCTGGACTACCAGGCGATGCTTGACGCGGCGGCTGACGGGCGAATCGAGGTCCAACCCTCAGATCGTTGAACCCGGGGTGAGCGCAAGGGCAGGGGAGAGGCGGCAGCGGATCGATCCGGGCCCGAAACAACGACTGTTCGCAGCAGCGTGTCTGGTTCTCCTCTTCGTAGCCGGGCTGCTTGTTGTCTTTCTCAGCGTGCGCTCGTTCCCCTGGGGGCTGGTGCTCATGGTGGCGCTCGTACTCGCTGCCGGCGCGGCCTGGTACGGGTTGCTGGGTGCGGGCCCGGCCAGGGTGCTGGGTCTTGTCCTGGCTGCGATGGTGCTGCTGCTGGCGACCGTCGCGATGCTGCTCTATGGCGAGGGCTTCGCCGGGGCACTCGTCGTCCTCGGCCTGCTGGCACTCGCTTCGCTGGCCGGGCGGCAGGCGACGCGGGCGAGCAGCCCTCTTCCGGCGGCGCCGGTGCCGTCCAGGCCGGTTCTCTTCCTCAACCCGAAGTCAGGCGGCGGCAAGGCCCTGCAGTTCAACCTCGCCACCGAGGCTCGCAAGAGGGGGATCGAACCGGTCGAGCTCGGGCCGGACGATGACCTCGACCAGCTGGTGCGCGACGCGGTAGCGGGTGGCGCGAACGGTCTGGCGATGGCCGGCGGCGACGGTTCGCAGGCGGTCGTCGCTTCGGTAGCAGCCGAGTTCGACCTGCCCTACGCATGTATTCCGGCCGGCACCCGCAACCACTTTGCTCTCGACCTGGGCGTGGACCGCGAAGACTGTGTCGGCGCCCTCGACGCCTTCGTAGATGGTGGCTACCGGAGGGTGGACCTGGGACGCGTGAACGGCAGGGTCTTCGTCAACAACGTCTCACTCGGGCTCTATGCCGAAGCGGTCCGGCGAAAGGGATACCGCGAGGCAAAGCTGCGCACCCTTCTGTCCACCGTTCCCGATCTGCTCGGTCCCGACGGTAGTGGGATGAATCTGACCTGGCGCAGTCCGAGCGGCCACGAGCACAGCTCGGGCGTGGCGATCCTCGTCTCCAACAACCAGTACCGGCTCGGCCGGGCGGTCGGATCCGGAACCCGGCCCCGGATCGACGACGGCCTGTTGGGTGTCACGGTGCTCGCCGAACCGGGGGGCGAAGGTTCAGCTGCCCAGGCACCGTGGCGGGAGTGGTCAGCCCCGGAGTTCGAGGTCGACTCGGACGATCCGGTGGCGGCCGGGATCGACGGCGAAGCCGCGACGCTGGAGCCTCCGCTCGCCTTTGAGATCATCCCTCGCGTGTTGACCGTGCACATCGCCAGGCAACATCCGGGCGCATCGCCTTCGGCTTCGATCCCGGAGGGAATGCTCGCCGGAGTCGGAGCGCTGCTCGAGACTGCTGCCGGAAGGCGTCCTTGAAGCCGGAGGAGAGCAGCCCGGCGCCGTCGATACTGGAAGAGCTGGCGCGGCTCGATCTGGCCGTCTACACGGCGGTCGCTTCGTCACCGACGCCTTCGCTCGACAGTGCATTGCGAAGGCTTTCGCATGTGGCCGACCGTTCTCGGATCTCACTCTCCATTGCCACCGGACTGGCCCTGTTCGGGGGTCCCGCGGGGAGAAAGGCTGCCGCCCGCGGAGTAGCTTCGATCGCGGTCACCTCGGCCGTGATCAACGGGCTGGTCAAGCCGCTGGCAAGGCGAAGGCGACCAGACCGGACGGCGGCTGCGGTACCGGAGTCGAGGCATGTGGAGATGCCCCGGTCCCATTCATTTGCTTCGGGCCACTCGGCCGCGGCATTCGCCTTCGCAGCGGGTGCCGGCCGAACGCTTTCGTGGACGGCCCCGCCCCTGACCGTTCTGGCCTTCATGGTCGGCTATTCGAGGGTCCACAGCGGAGTCCATTACCCCGGTGACGTGATCTTCGGATCGCTCTGCGGTGTGGCGCTCGCGGAGTTGACCAATCAGGCTCTCGACCGGGCCTGAAGTCGCGATTCAGTCGAGGGCGGCGCGGGCGGCGGCCACTCTGGCGACCGGGATCCGGTAGGGGGAGCAACTGACGTAGTCGAGGCCGGCCGTGTGGAAGAACTCAACGCTGGCCGGGTCGCCACCGTGCTCGCCACAGACCCCCAGGGAGAGCCCGGGCTTGGTCGAGCGGCCCTTGGTCGCCGCGATCCGGACCAGCCCGCCGACGCCGTCTATGTCGATCGTTTCGAAGGGGCTTCCGGGCACCAGACCCTGCGCGAGGTACTCGGGCAGGAAAGCCCGTTCCGCGTCGTCTCGCGAGAGGCCGAGCGCGGTCTGGGTCAGGTCGTTGGTGCCGAAGCTGAAGAAGTCGGCTTTTTCGGCGATCTGCTCTGCCACCAGGCAGGCACGCGGCAGTTCGATCATCGTCCCGATCGGGACCTCGAGGCTGGTGCCGGCTTCGTCGAAGACCTCCTTGAGTGCCGCCTCCACCGAGGTCCGGAGCAGCTCGAGCTCGGTTTCGTAGGCGATCAGCGGCAGCATGATCTCGACCTTGGGCGTGGGCCCGTCGGCAGCCACGTCGAGCGCAGCCCGGGCTATCGCCTTGGCCTGCATCTCGAAGAGTCCGGTGAGGATCAAGCCCAGTCGCGAGCCGCGCGTTCCGAGCATCGGGTTGACTTCCTGAAGGTCGCGGGCAACCGCGAGTCGTGTCTTGGCCTTGCCCGCCGCCTTGCGGTCGCCGCGGTCGCGGGCGTCGCTGAGTGCGCGTTCGAAGGTCGCGACCGGGATGAACTCGTGAAGCGGCGGGTCGAGCAGCCGGATGGTCACCGGCAGTTCCTCCATGACCTCGAGCAGTTCCCGGAAGTCCTTGCGCTGGATTTCGCCGAGGCGCTCGAGGCCGGCCTCGTATTCGGCCGCCAGCGGTCCCGCCTTCGCGCTCTCGTCGTGGAGGCGCTCGCGCCGGGCCAGCTCGCCGGCAATGAACATCTCGCGGACCATTATTTCCCGGTCCTCGCCGAAGAACATGTGCTCGGTACGGCAGAGACCGATGCCCTCGGCGCCCATGTCGCGGGCATGGCGGGCGTCTTCGGCGGTGTCGGCATTGGCCCGGACCCCGAGCATGCGGATCTCGTCGGCCCAGCCGAGTACCTCTTCGAAGTACTCGTCGATCTCCGGTCTGACCAGGTCGACCTCGTCGGCGGTGACTATGCCGGTGGATCCTTCGATCGCGATCCGGTCGCCTTCGCGCAGGACCCGGTCGCCGATTGTCAGAGTGCCGCGCTCGGGGTCGATCTTCATCTCGGAAGCTCCGACCACGCAGGGACGGCCCATGCCGCGGGCGACGATTGCCGCATGCGAAGACTTGCCACCCTGGGCGGTGAGGATGCCACGCGCCGCGTGGAAGCCGGCCACGTCGTCGGCCGAGGTGAAGACCCGGACCAGGATCGTATCCTCGCCTTCATCGGCCAGGTTCTGGGCGGCCTTGGCGGTCAAGGCGATCGTGCCCGATGCCGCGCCAGGTGACGCGGGAACGCCGCGGGTCAGCTCTTCGAATTCGGCGTCCGGCGCGAAGGCCGGGTGGAGCAGGGCAGTCAGGCTCGAGGGCGGGATGGTGCGAAGCGCATGCTCGCGGGAAAGAAGCCCTTCGCTGACGGCGTCGCAGGCGAAGCGCACCGCGGCTTTGGCGTGGCGCTTGGCTCCACGGGTCTGGAGGATGTAGAGACGACCGTCCTCGATCGTGAACTCGATGTCCTGGATGTCGCGGTAGTGGGCCTCGAGTTCGGCCAGGCTTTCGATCAGCTCGGCGTGCATTCCGGGCATCTGGCGGTGCAGGTCGTCGAGGTCCTCGGTATTGCGGATGCCGGCGACCACGTCCTCGCCCTGTGCGTTGAGCAGGAAGTCGCCGAGGGGTTCGGGCGCGGCTGTGGTCGGGTCGCGCGTGAAGGCCACTCCCGAGCCGGACTGCTCGCCCATGTTTCCGAAGACCATGCGCTGGACCGTGACCGCGGTGCCGAGACCGTCAGGGATGCCGTTGAGCCGTCGGTAGGTGACCGCCCGGTCGTTGTCCCAGGAGTCGAAAACGGCGCGAACGGCCTGGATCAGCTGGGAGTGGGGGTCCTCGGGGAAAGGCTCGCCGGTATGTCGTTCGAAGATCTCGAGGTAGCGCGATACGAGTTCGCGCAGTGCCGACTCGTCGAGCTCGCTGTCGATCTCCACGCCACTCCGATGCCTGGCGGCAACCAGGGCGTCTTCGAATGCCATGGCCGGTACTCCGCGCACGACCTCTGCGAACATCTGGATCAGGCGACGTCGCGAGTCCCACGCCAGGTGAGAGTCTCCGGTCTGACGGGCCAGCCCTTCGACCGAGCGCTCGTTGAGGCCCAGGTTCAGCACGGTGTCGAGCATGCCCGGCATCGAGACCGGCGCGCCGGAGCGAACCGAGACCAGCAACGGGTCGTCAGGGTCGCCGAGGACCTTGCCGGACTCCTCTTCGAGCATGTGAAGCGCGTCGCTTATCTGCTGGTCGAGCCCCTCGGGCATCTCACCGCCCTGCTCGCGGTACTTGACACAGGCCGCGGTGGTGATCGTGAAGCCGCCCGGCACACGATCGGCTCCGAGGACCTGAGTCATCTCGGCGAGGTTGGCGCCCTTGTTGCCGAGCAGGGCACGCATCTCCGATGTGCCGTCGGCGAAGCCGATGACCCAGGGCCGCATCTCGGGGGTGGCTGCAGTCGGTTCCAAGGACCGTATTCATAATGCTTTTGGGTTCCGGATAGTCTCTCGGTCGTGAAGGGAGACCTGAAGATCCGTGGCTACACGGTGGGCCAGTTCCCCAACCTACCGCTCGTATTCGCGCTTCTGGGTCTGGTTGCGGGCTGGATCCTTTCTTCCGGCTCAACCGCGCACGCACTTGCGAGGGCCGTCTTCTACGTCGGACTGGCGGTCTGGGCCTGGCTCGAGCTGAGCGACGGGGTGAACGGATTCCGGCGGGTCCTGGGGGCCTTCGGCCTGGTTTTCGTGCTGGTCTCGCTGACCGGCGACCTCGACTGAAAGCGCAACAAGCGCCTAGCCGGAGCGTTATGGTGATACGGCGCGGGGCGGGGAGAACCGAACCGCGCAACGACTGTGAGGAGAATCCGCTTGTTTCACCAGAGTCTGCTTTCCGCTGACCCGGCCGTGAGGTTCCGGTCGGCGCTGGTTGCCCTTGCCGTGCTGTTCGCGTCCCTGGCGTTCTTCGCCACCGGTGCAGATCAGGCCGAAGCCGGCAAGAAGAAGCAGGCCCGCCCGAACATCGTCCTGATCCAGGCCGACGATGCCGTGGTCAGCGACCTCAAGTACATGCCGAACGTGAAGCGACTGCTCAAGCGCGGCGGCACGAACTTCTCCAACTACTTCGTCTCCTACTCGCTGTGCTGCGCGGCGCGGACGACGCTGCTGACCGGTCAGTTCTCGCACAACCACGGCGTGCTCAGCAACTTCAGGAACAACGACGGCGGCTACTACACGTTCCGGGACCTTCCCGGCAAGCGCAACCAGAAGAACTCGCTCGGTCCGTGGCTGAAGCACGCCGGCTACCGCACCGCTCTGGTCGGCAAGTACCTGAACGAGTACGGGGCACTCGACCGCAACGAGGTGCCGCCTGGCTGGAACCGCTGGGTCGGCCTGATCGACAACTCGACCTACGACTACTTCAACTATGCGCTCAACATCGACGGCAAGATCCGCTACTACGGCGACCCCGAGTACGCCGAAGCGCAGCTGGATCTCGCGACCTCGGTAATCAACGAGCCGGCGAACAGCTTCTTCGAGCTGCTCAACAAGTTCCAGACGGTCTTCCAGCCCTACGACTACTTCGGCTGGCAGAGGGAGAAGGACTACACGATGGACGTCGGCGGTACCTTCGCGGCGAAGTTCGTGAAGAATTCGGCGCCACGCAGCAAGCCGTTCTTCCTCTACTACGCGCCGCCGGGCCCGCATGCCGAGGATACGAACCACTTCCAGGGACTTCGACCCGGTGCGCCGGGGCCGGACCCGCGCCCGCCGGCCAGGTACGCGAACACCTTCGACGACGTCGAGCTGCCGATGACGCCTTCCTTCAACGAGGCCGACATCTCCGACAAGGAGGTCAATCTGAGCGGGCTGCCGCTGCTGACCGAGA
>CAVPWA010000005.1:0-67888 GCA_963709375.1 uncultured Solirubrobacterales bacterium | reverse complement strand
GCCCTGGAGGTGGAGCGGGACGCCCTGCGCGCCCATGCCGACCGGGCAGCCCCGGCCGGGGTCGAATCCGACCCCGTGTCTTCGCCAGGACCCGAGCCGGAGTCCGTCACAGCAGAAGCAGACCCGGAGCCCGCCGATCCGGTCGCTGCAGAGTCGGCCGACGAAGACCCGGTCGAAGCTGACCCGATGCCACCTGGCGGCGATGACGAGGTTTCGGCCCGTCTGGTGGCGACCAGACTTGCGCTCGAGGGCGCGGAGCGAGAGCAGATCCTGGAGAAGCTGGGCGCCTCCTACGAACTCGATGACGTCGACTCCCTGGTGGGCGACGTGCTCGAGCGCCTGGGCTGATCCACAGCGCTTTTCGGCTGCCTCAGACGTTTTCTCGCGAGGCGCCGAGGGCTTCGCTAGATTTAGCCGAGATGGACCTTGGAGTCCCGGTGCTGATCGGGTAGGAACTTGGACGGAAGATTGAACAGGGAGCGCATGCGGGGCATGAAGAAGATCGTTGCGGCGGCCGTAACGGCGTCGGCTCTACTCGGCGTGGCCATATCACCGGCATCGGGCGCGCCGCAGGGGCCTTGGGCGCTGCCGGTCGAGGACGTCTCGCTCCCCGGGCAGAGTGCCTCCGATCCACAGATCGCGGCAGCTGACGACGGAACGGCCGTGGCGGTCTGGCGTCGCCCCAACGGTGTCAACGACATCATCCAGATCGCGGCACGCCCGCCCGGCGGCTCGTTCAGTCCTCCCGCCAGCCTCTCGGCAGCCGGGCAGGATGCCCGCGACCCTCAGATCGCACTGGCCCCTGATGGCACCGCAACCGCGGTTTGGAGCCGGTCGGACGGATCCAACGAGATCATTCAGGCCGTTACCCGCCCTCCGGGCGGGCCTCTCGGGAACCCGGTCAACCTCTCGGCGCCCGGGCGCGACGCCTTCGTTCCCCAGGTTTCCACAGCCTCCGACGGGACAACAACCGTGGTCTGGCGGCGTTTCGACGGTGCCGACTACATCATTCAGGCTGCGACTCGTCCACCCGGTGGCTCGTTCGGGGCCCCGGTCGACCTCTCGGCACCGGGGCAGTGGGCCAAAGTCCCGCAGGTCGCTACAGCCCCCGACGGCACCACGACAGTGGTCTGGCAGCGTTTCGACGGTGCCGACGACATCATTCAGGCTGCGACGCGTCCACCCGGTGGCTCGTTCGGGGCTCCGGTGAACCTCTCGGCGCCCGGGCAGGATGCCGAAGACCCGCAGCTGGTCACGGCCCCCGACGGCACCACTACGGTGGTCTGGGTGCGCGACGACGGTGCCACCGACAGAGCCCAGGCCGCCACCCGCCCGCCGGGCGGCTCGTTCGGTGCTCCGGTCAACCTCTCGGCGCCCGCGGATTCCGCTGAGGAGCCGCAAGTAGCCACGGCCCCCGACGGAACCACTACCGCGATCTGGACCGGCTTCGACGGAGGCGACTTCCTGATCCAGGCTGCCACCCGCCCGCCGGGCGGCTCCTTCGGCACCCCGGTCGATCTGTCAGTGCCCGGAGTCGCGGGCCAACCTCAAATCACGGCGGCAACCGATGGCACCATGACTGCGATCTGGTACCGCGAGGACCCGGTCTACGAAGTCGTCCAGACTGCCACCCGACCCGCCGGCGGCTCTTTCGGCACGCCGGTCAGCCTGTCGGCGACCGGACAGAACGCGATCGATCCCCAGGTAGCGGCAGCTCCCGATGGCAGCGCAACCGCGATATGGGCCCGCAGCAACGGTGCCAACCGAATCGTCCAGTCGATCTCGACCGCCCGCCCCTCGCCGGCGCTCGGTGTCAACCGCACCGGCACAGGCTCCGGAGAAGTCACATCGACCCCGGCCGGCATCAACTGCGGAAGCGACTGCGCCGAGAACTACCCGTCCTTCACCGAGGTCACCCTGACCGCCACCACCGATCCCGGCTCCACCTTCACCGGCTGGAGCGGCGGAGGCTGCTCGGGTACCGGCACCTGCGAAGTCACGGTGCTCGAGGCCACCACGGTCAGCGCCGAGTTCACCGCCGACCCGGTTCCGCCGGAGCACCTGCTCCAGGTAAACCGCAAGGGCAACGGCGGCGGAACCGTCACATCGACCCCGGCCGGCATCAACTGCGGAAACGACTGCGCCGAGAACTACCCCTCCTTCACCGAGGTAACCCTGACCGCCACCACCGATCCCGGCTCCACCTTCACCGGCTGGAGCGGCGGAGGCTGCTCGGGTACCGGCAACTGCGTGGTCACCGTGCTCGAGGCCACCACGGTCAGCGCCGAGTTCACCGCCGACCCGGTTCCGCCGGAGCACCTGCTCCAGGTCAATCGCAACGGCACCGGTTCCGGAACCGTCACATCGACCCCGGCCGGCATCAGCTGCGGCACCGACTGCGCCGAGAACTACCCCTCCTTCACCGAGGTGACCCTGACCGCCACCCCCGACTCGCGGCCACCTTCACCGGCTGGAGCGGCGGAGGCTGCTCCGGCACAGGCACCTGCGAGGTGACGATGCTCGAGGAGGCGACCACCGAGTTCACGCCGACCGCAACCGTCGGCAAGCCGAAGCTCGCCGACGCTGAAGATCAGCCCGAAGACCAGGAAGGCCAAGCGGGGCAAGAAGGCCGTGTTCAAGGTCACGGTCAAGAACAACGGCGACGCCAAGGCGAAGAAGCTGAAGATCTGCGCCAAGGTGCCGAAGAAGCTGCTCAAGAAGCCCGCCTGCCGCAAGCCCGGCAACCCTGGGGCCGGCAAGTCGAAGACCGCCACCTTCGGGTCAAGGTCAAGAACAGCGCCAAGAAGGGCAAGAAGCCGAAGGTGACCTTCACCGCCACCGCCACCGGCGTGAAGAAGAAGACCGGCAAGGCGACGGTGAAGGTGAAGTAGCGGCCCGGATCTTCCGGTCGCGGGCCGCGAAGGTGGGCGGGGTGCAGTTCGAACGTATGTTCGGTTCCCTAGAATGAACCGGAGTGACTCGTTCGGAACGCATCGTCATCACGGGAGCCCGTGAGCACAACCTGAAGGACATCGATCTCGACCTGCCGAGGGACGCGATGATCGTGGTCACCGGGCTGTCGGGATCGGGCAAGTCCAGCCTGGCCTTCGACACGATCTACGCCGAAGGCCAGCGGCGCTACGTCGAGTCCCTGTCGGCTTATGCACGGCAGTTCCTCGGGCTGATGGAGAAGCCCGACGTGGACTCGATCGAAGGGCTTTCGCCGGCGATCTCGATCGACCAGAAAACGACCTCTCGAAACCCGCGCTCGACGGTCGGCACGGTGACCGAAATCTACGACTACCTGCGCCTGCTGTGGTCGCGCATCGGCAAGCCGCACTGCCCGGAATGCGGGGAGGAGATCACCGGTCAGACCCAGGAGCAGATCACCGACCGGCTGATGACTCTCGACGAAGGTACGCGCTTCATGGTCATGGCCCCGGTGGTCCGGGGCCGCAAGGGTGAGTACGGCAAGCTCTTCGAGCAGTTCCGGGCCGACGGCTACACCCGGGTCGAGGTCGACGGCGAGATGCGTCTGCTCGAGGAGGAGATCGTTCTCGACAAGAAGTACAAACACGACATCTCGGTGGTCGTGGACCGCCTGGTGATGAAGGGCGAGGCCCGTCGCCGGCTCTCGGAGTCGATCGAAGCAGCGGCCGGAATGGCCGAAGGCCTGGTTGCGGTCCAGGTGATCGACGGCGAGCGCCTGATCTTCTCGGAGAGCTTCGCCTGCCTCAATTGCGGGACCTCGATGCCCGAACTGGAGCCGCGGATCTTCTCCTTCAACGCTCCCCACGGCGCCTGCCCGACCTGCACCGGCCTCGGCTTCAAGCGTGTCATCGACCCGCAGCTGGTCGTACCCGATCCGACGCTCTCGCTGGCCGAAGGTGCCCTGCAGCCGTGGCGGACGGGCTACTCGGGCTACTGGCGCAGACTGATCAAGTCGGTTGCCGGCACCTACGGCATCGATACGGACCTTCCCTGGCAGGAGCTGACCAAGGAGGAGCAGGACGTCTTCCTCTACGGAACCGGCACCGAGCGGCACACGATCCGGACCAGGAGCAGGGCCGGGCGCCAGCGCAGCTACGAAGTGAAGTTCGAAGGCCTGGTCAACAACCTCGAACGGCGTTATCAGGAGTCCGAGTCGGAGAAGGTCCGCGACCGCATCGAGGACTACATGGCCGAGCAGGCCTGCCCCTCATGCGACGGAGCGAGACTGAAGCCGTCCAGCCTCGCCGTCACCGTCGGCGGTATTTCGATCCGGGACTTCACGGAGATGTCGGCCACCGGCGCGCGTGAGTGGATCGACGCCCTGGAGATGACCGAAACCGAGCGGGCGATCGCAAGGCTGATCGTCAAGGAAGTGGCCGAGCGGCTCTCTTTCCTGGTCAACGTCGGCATCGGCTACCTGTCCCTGTCGCGCTCTGCCCGCACGCTTTCGGGAGGGGAGGCCCAGCGCATCCGTCTGGCGACCCAGATCGGTTCGAGCCTGGTGGGCGTGATGTACGTGCTCGACGAGCCTTCGATCGGCCTCCACCAGCGTGACAACGAGAAGCTGATCGGCACTCTGGAGCGGCTGCGCGACCTCGGCAATACGGTGATCGTGGTCGAGCACGACGAAGGCACGATGAAGGCCGCCGACCACCTGGTCGACCTCGGCCCCGGAGCCGGCGAGCACGGCGGCGAGGTCGTGGCTGCCGGGACGCCGCTCGAAGTCGAGGCGAATCCGAATTCGCTTACCGGGCGCTACCTGGCCGGTTCCGAGCAGATCGAGTTGCCGGAAGAACGCCGCAAGCCCAAGGGAGAGCTGACCGTCCGTGGCGCCCGCGAGCACAACCTGACCGGGGTCGACGTCGGCATTCCGCTGGGCGTGCTGACCTGCGTCACCGGGGTATCCGGCTCGGGCAAGTCGACCCTGGTCAACAGCACCCTGCATCCGGCCGTGGCCAACCGGCTGCACCGGTCGAAGCTGCGCCCGGGCCCGCATGACGGAATCGACGGCATCGAGCAGATCGACAAGATCATCAACATCGACCAGTCGCCGATCGGGCGCACGCCGCGCTCGAACCCAGCCACTTACACGGGTGTCTTCGACCACATCCGCCAGCTCTTCGCCGCGACCCAGGAGTCAAGGGCGCGCGGCTACAAGCCGGGGCGCTTCAGCTTCAACGTCAAGGGTGGCCGCTGTGAGGTCTGCCGAGGTGACGGCCAGATCAAGATCGAGATGCACTTCCTGCCCGACGTCTACGTGCCATGCGAGCAGTGCCACGGCCACCGCTACAACCGGGAGACCCTGGAGGTCCGTTTCAAAGGCAAGTCGATCGCCGACGTACTCGAGATGTCGATCGAGGAGGCCCAGCCGTTCTTCGAGAGCATCCCCAAGATCGCGCGCCGATTGAAGACCCTGAACGACGTCGGGCTCGGCTACGTGAGACTGGGTCAGCCGGCGACCACGCTGTCGGGCGGTGAGGCCCAGCGGATCAAGCTGGCCTCGGAGCTGTCCAAGGTCGCCACCGGCAGCACCCTCTACATCCTCGACGAACCGACCACCGGCCTCCATTTCGCTGACGTGAGAAGACTGCTCGAGGTCCTGGCCAGACTCGTTGACGCCGGCAACAGCGTGGTTGTCATCGAGCATGACCTGGACGTGATCAAGAGCGCCGACTGGGTTATCGACCTCGGTCCCGAAGGTGGCGACGGCGGCGGGGAAATCGTCGCAACCGGTACCCCGGAACAGGTCGCCGAGGTCGCCGGTTCCCATACCGGCAACTTCCTGCAGGAAGCGTTCGAACAGGTTCCGGTCGCGGCATGAGGGCGGCGATCCTCAACGGCTACGGGCAGGTCCCGGAGGTCGGCGAGCAGCAGCTCCCCGAGGCTGGGCCGGGCCAGGTCAAGGTCGAAGTCGAACTGGCCGGCCTCAACCCCGTGGACATCGCCATTGCTTCGGGCAAGTTCGACGCCGGTGCGCCGGATCTGCCCTATACGCCCGGCCTTGAAGGGATCGGCAGGACGCCCGACGGCCGCCGGGTCTGGTTCGACGTTCCGGTGCTGCCGGTCGGCTCCTTCTCTGAGCAGTGCGTGATCGACCCGGCGAGGGCGATCGAGCTGCCCGATGGTGTGGAGCCGGACGGTGCGATCGCTTTCGGGGTCGCCGGCATGGCGGCCTGGCTGGCCCTCGAGTGGCGGGGCGAGCTGAAGCCGGGGGAGACCGTCCTTGTTCTCGGAGCAGGTGGCTCGGTGGGCCAGATCGCGGTCCAGGCAGCGCAGCTGCTCGGGGCGGGCTGCGTGGTCGCCGCGACCCGCAGCGAGCGCGGTCGCGAGCGCGCACTGGAGCTTGGTGCCGATGCGGCGGTCGACACCGGAGCCGGCTCGACCGCCGAGCTTGCGGACCGCCTGCGCGCAGCCTGTGGCGGCGGGGCAGACCTGGTCATCGACGGACTGTGGGGGCAGCCCGCCGAGGCGGCACTGGCCGCGATCGGCTTCGGCGGCCGCCTGGTCCAGGTCGGTAACTCCGCCGGCAAGCAGGCGAACCTGACCGCGGGACCGCTTCGCGGCGGGCTGGTCTCGATCCTCGGCCACCGCAATGTCTACGCCCCGATCGAGGTCCAGACCGAAGCCTTCAGGGCCATGTGCAGCCACGCCGCCGAATCGAGGCTCGAAGTCGAAGTCGAGGTGCTGCCGCTGGACCGGATCGGTGAAGCGTGGCAGCTGCAGCAGCAGAGCCCGGGACGCAAGCTGGCTCTGGCGCCCTGAGCGCCGGCCCGCGCTACTCGATCAGCAGCGAAGCGCCGATGACTCCGCCTTCGTCGCCGAGCGCCGCGACCTGGACGTCCGGCGGGTTATCCGGGTCCAGCAGGTAGCTGCCCATGCCGTCGATGATCTCGGGCACGAGGCTGTCCGCGAAGCGCACACCGAGGCCGCCGCCGATCACCACGGCCTCGACGTCGAGCAGATTGACGGCTGAAGCGATGCCGGCTGACAGTGCCGTGACCGCCCGGTTGAGCAGGTCTTCGGTCAGCTCGTCACCGTCCTTGAGCGCATGCCACCAGACGGTGCTGGTGAGGCTCTTCTTGTCGCGCTTCTTCATCTCCTTGAAGAGCGAAGTCTTGCGGCCCTTCTTGACCTCCCGGCGCGCCTTGTCCTCCATCGACTTGCGGCCCGCGTAGGCCTCGACGGTGCCGTGGAGCCCGTTGAGCGCGCGGGCGCCGCCACGGCGGACCAGAGTGTGGCCGATCTCCCCGGCTCTGCCGCGTCCTTTCCAGGCCTTGCCGTCGAGGATGATGCCGCCGCCGACACCGGTGCCCCAGAAGACCCCGAGCAGGCTGCTGTATCCGGCTCCGGCTCCGAGCAGGTACTCGGCGTTGGTTCCGACCTGGACGTCGTTCCCTACCTGGACGCGGGTGCCGACCGCTTCGGCGAGTTGATCGCCGAGCGGATAGCTGCCCTGCCAGTTGGGCAGGTTGCCGGCCCCGCTGAGGGTGCCGGTGGCTGTATCGACCGATCCCGGGGCACCGACGCCGAGGCCTCGCAGCTCCGAGGTCTGGACCCCGGCCGCTTCAGCCGCATCCCGGATCGTCGCGACCATCGCCTTGACCACGTCTCCGGGGCCGCCGCGATCGGGAGTGGGCCGCTTGCTGTAGGAGATGACGCTGTGGTCGGCGCCGATGATCGCAGCGGCGATCTTGGTTCCACCGAGGTCGATTCCGCCGACCAGCTCAGCGGTCGCCTGCGCGGCTTCCGGTGGCGCAGGGGCCGCTTCGGGCGTTGCCGGCTCGGGGACGTCGACGATCGCGGTCGCTCCGGGTACGGTCGCTGACGGATCTACCTCGGGTGCTGCCTGCTTGCGCCTAAACATCTCTCTCTCCAGTGGTGGCCGACATTGCGGCAGGATAGCCGCCTCTGACAAGGTACTGACGTGGACGATCAGACCGGCTGGAGGATGTGGCTGCACAAGCGGCGCTGGTACGAGCGCCACCGACAGTCCGCTGCGACGCTTCCGGCTGGATCGGGAAATGGCCAGGCGAGGTGCTTACGTCCGGCATCCGATCGAAGGTCCGGTTCTCGACTACCTTCGCTCCGGACGGCTGAGCGTCGGCCAGGGGAGCCACTTCGAGCCCGGATGCTGGATCACGATGTCGGACCAGGCCAGGATCGAGATCGGCGACGGCTGCTTCCTCAACCGGGAGACCATGCTCGCGGCGGAGCGGGAGATCACGATCGGCGACCACGTCATGTTCGCCAACGGCTGCTTCGTAGGGGACTCCAGCCATCGATTCGACGACCCGGACCTTCCGATCACCTGGCAGGGCTTCACGACGAAGGGGCCGGTCCGGATCGGTTCCAACTGCTGGTTCGGCGTGCACTGCGTGGTCACCGGGGGCGTGACGATCGGCGACCGTTGTGTGGTCGGATCGAATTCCGTCGTGACCTCCGACCTGCCGCCGGGGGTGATCGCCGCCGGAGCCCCGGCCAAGGTCATCCGCGAGATCGAGTTCAGGCCTTCAGGGGTCTCCGCGGGGAAAGCCGCGGCGCAGTCGCCGTCAGGTCAGGAGAGCGGCTCCCAGTCCCAGGAGTAGTCGGACTCGATGTCCTCGCGGCTCAGGCGCTGGCGCAGGCCTTCCAGCTCCGAGGGCTCGACGCTGTAGACATGCTCCGGACCGGGGAAGGCGCCAGAGCGCACTTCGTCCGAGTAGGCGGCGAGTCCTCGCTTCATCTCGCTTCTGACGTCGGCGTAACGCTTGACGAACTTGGCCATCCTGCCGTCGTTGATCCCGGTCAGGTCGTGCAGCACCAGCACCTGGCCGGCCGTCGAGTTGCCTGCCCCGATACCGATCGTCGGCGCATCGATCCGCTTGACGATCATCTCGCTGACCGCCTGCGGTACGGCTTCGATCACGATCGCGAAGCAGCCGGCCTGGTCCAGCGCGATCGCGTCCTCGGCCACCCTGATCGCCTTGTCGGCGGTGCGGCCCTGTGCCTTGAGGCCGCCCAGCGCGGTTGCGGTCTGCGGCGTCAGTCCGACATGCCCCATCACCGGGATGCCCGCCCGCACGATCGCTTTCGCACGGTCCACGGAGGCTCCGCCGCCTTCCAGCTTGACCGCGTCGCAGCCGGCCTGTTTGACCATGGCCTGGGCGCTGGCGATCGCCAGTTCGTCCGAGGCTTCGTAGGATCCGAACGGAAGGTCGCCGATCAGCAGCGGGGTCCTGAGCCCCCGCCGGACGGCGCTGGCAAGCATCGTCATCTCTTCCATGCCGACCGGCACCGTGCTGTCGTAGCCGAGCACGCAGTTGGCCGCCGAATCGCCGACCAGCACCACGTCCACACCGACCTCCTCGGCCACCTGGGCCGACGGGAAGTCGTAGGCCGTGACCATCACGATCGGCTCGCCGGCTTCCTTCATCTCGGCAAGCCGGGTGATGCTCACCGGCTTCTTTTCGGGAACCGCGTTTCCGGTGCTTTCCTGCCTGCTTCCGGAGCTCATTTTCTCCTCGCCTGCTTTCGGGGTTCGATAAGGATGTTGTCGATCAGTCTTGTGCCTTCGACGTCGGCCGCCACGGCCACGAGGATCGCCTCGTCGGCCTCTTCGTCGGCGGGGTCGAGCGTGCCCGGGTAGCGCGCTTCGAAGTATTCGGGTTCGATGCCGGCCCGCTCGAGGCGCTGCCGGCCTGCGGCCAGGGCTTCGCCGAGGCCTTGCTGCGGGTAGACAGACTCGGTCTCCAGCAGCGCCGACCAGATCGCAGAGGCCCGCTCGCGGGCGGGCTCGGAAAGGTAGGCGTTCCTGGAACTCATTGCCAGTCCGTCGCGTTCCCTCACGGTTGGCAGCACCACGATCTGTGACCTGAAGTCCAGGTCCTCCGCCATGCGCCTGATCACGGTCGCCTGCTGGGCGTCCTTCTGGCCGAAAAATGCGAAGTCAGGGTCGACCGTATTGAGTAGTTTGGCCACGATCGTGGTCACTCCGGCGAAATGACCGGGGCCACGGCCGTCGCGACTGCCGCAGAGGACCTCGGTCAGTCCTTCGACCTCGACCTTGCTTGCGAAGCCTTCCGGGTAGACGGTTTCGGGGGAGGGCGAATAGACGATGTCGACTCCGGCTTCTTCGGCGATAGCGAAGTCACGCTTCTCGTCACGCGGGTAGGCGCTCAGGTCCTCTCCGGGGCGGAACTGGGTCGGGTTGACGAAGAGGCTCATGACGACCACGTCAGAGCGTTCACGGGCGGCCTCCAACAGCGATACGTGGCCTTCATGCAGGTAGCCCATGGTCGGTACCAGACCGACCGTGCCGGGGTCGAGGCGTTGCCGGTCACGGAACTCGTGGATCTCCTCCGGGAGGCGCAGGACTTTCATCGCTTCACGCCGCCCCCATCTCCCGGGTTGCCCCTGCCATGGCGTCGTAGAGCGGCAACAGTCCGGGCTCGCTATGCGAGAGCGCCTGCCGGTGCCGCTCGACCGTGTCATCGTCGCCGCGGGCTATAGGTCCGGTCAGGGCCGCCGATCCGTCGGCGATCCAGTTCTCCAGGCTGCGGCGGAC
Organism: uncultured Solirubrobacterales bacterium; assembly: GCA_963709375.1. Lineage (GTDB taxonomy): Bacteria > Actinomycetota > Thermoleophilia > Solirubrobacterales > 70-9 > 67-14. The sequence goes on along the minus strand of CAVPWA010000005.1, from coordinate 57,354 downwards.
GAGTGGCGCGAGCACCTCGCGGGGGTTCTCCACTCCGATGCCGCCGAGCAGGTCCGCGGCAGACTGCTCCAGCGTCACCAGGAAATTGGAGGCGATGCTGGCTGCCGCGTGGTAGACGACCCGATCGCCTTCGCTTACCTCGAACGGCACCATGCCGAGCACTCTGGCAAGGTCGGCGGCGGCAGCCCCGGCCCGCTCGCTGGTCCCGGCGATGGCCGCCGGCGCACCGGTCAGGTCAGCCTGGCCGTCGGGCAAGGTCTGGAGCGGGTGGAGGGAAAAGCAGCCGTCGGCGGCTCGCGCGGCCAGCAGCGGCTCGAGCGGGGTCGCGCCGCTTACGTGACCGATCAGACCCGGTCGGCCTTCGCCTGTGCCGATCGAGGCGGCGACGGCCGCGATCTCGGAGTCCGGAACGCAGAGCAGGACGCATTGCCCGTCCAGTGATTCCCAGGCACTCTGGCGTCCGATCAGGGTCACTTCGATGCCCGCCTTGGTGGCGGCTGAGGCGATCGAGCCTCCGGCCCTTCCGGGCCCGACGATTGAGAGCGCAGCTGGCGCGCTTCCTGTTTCACTCATGTTGCCGTTCCAGTTCCCTTTCGGCGATACCAGACGGATCGTTTGATTCGAATCTGAAAAAGGTGCTTCTCTTCACAACACGGTCCGTCCCCGTGCCCGGGTGACGGCCACTGCCGATTATAGGCTGCCGCCATGCCGGATACCACCGAACGCCGCCGGGAGCAACTCGTAGAGGTCTTCCGGGAGGCCCGCACCTGTACGCGATGCGAGCTGAGTCGTTCGCGTTCTCAGGTCGTATTCGGGGCCGGTAACGCCGACGCCGAGCTGATGCTCGTGGGCGAGGCACCGGGGGCCGAGGAGGACCGCCAGGGAATCCCGTTCGTCGGTCGCTCGGGGGCCCTGCTGACCCGGATGCTGGAGGATGCCGGCCTGCCCCGCGATCAGGTCTTCATCGCCAACACCCTGAAGTGTCGGCCGCCGGACAACCGTGACCCGAGTAGCGTGGAGATCGAAACCTGCCGGCCGTGGCTCTTCGAGCAGATCAGGCTGATCGAACCCAGGGTCGTGGCGACACTGGGCAACTTCGCGACCAGGCTGCTGAGCGGAGATCAGACCGGGATAAGCAAGGTTCGCGGCAAGCCTCAGGTCCGCCGGCTGGGGGAGAGGGTCGTCTGGCTCTACCCGCTCTTTCACCCGGCTGCGGCTCTGCGCGCAACCGGTACTGCGGATCTGCTCAGGAGGGACATCGCGGCGCTGCCGGAGCTGCTGGCCCGTGACGAACCGGCCCTCGACTCCGCCGGAGACCCGGCTTGAGAGATTCGCGACCGGCGGAGGATCCGGCGGGGGCTGCGCGGCTGACCAGCGAGAGTCCGGAGCAGACCGCCCGGATAGCGGCCGGCCTGGCCCGGGATCTGACTCCCGGCGACGTCGTTCTGCTCAGCGGGCAGGTCGGTGCGGGCAAGTCAACCCTGGCCCGGGCTGCGATGCGGGAACTCGGGGTGGAGGGGCCGATCCCCTCGCCTACCTTCACGATCGGCAGGCTCTATTCCGGGACTGGTGGTCTGCCGGTTGCGCACCTGGACCTGTACAGGATCGAGTCGATCGAAGACGAGGATCCGGGCCTTCTCAACGAGTACCTCGATCCACGCGGGGTCGTCTTCGCCGAATGGCCGGGTACGGGCAGCGGTGAACTTCTGCGCCGGGCCAGGCGCAGCCTGAAGAGTAGAAATCGAACACCTCGACCGGGATCGCCGGTCGATCGAGATCGGACCCTTCAGCTCCCGGTGACGGCGTCGGGCCCGGCTCGACCGGCCCGGCCGCCGAAACTCAGGGATTTACCGCCTGATCCAGCTGCTGCTGGGCGTCGTCGAGCTGCTGCTGGGCCTGGTTGACCGCGTCGTCGAGCTGCTGCTGCTGTTCGGCCGGCAGGTTCGTAACATCCTCCTGGGTCTGTTCGAGCTGCTTCTTGGCGTCCTCGACCGCCTGGCTGGGGTCGTTGAGCTGCTCGTTCACGGCGTCCTGGGCGTCGTCGATCGCCTGGTTGACCTGATCCTGAGAGTCGCCGCAGGCGGCCAGTCCGGTGGTCACGAATAGCGCCGCGGCCGCAGTTGCGGCGACCGTCCTGATCTTCCTGTTCATCGAAACTCCTTAGCCGGTGGGAGAATGCTCCTATGGAAAAGCAATCCTACCCCGGGTGGCCCGCGTGAGGGTGGTCGGATTCGACGCGGCCACAGACGACACCGTGGTCGCTGCCGTCGACGACGGCGCGGTCACTTTCGAGAGTACGGTCGGCCCCGGGGCGGACGGCCGCCCCGAGCACAGCCGCGCGCTGCTGGCCGGCATCGGCGAAGCCGTCGAATCACTGGGAGGCTGGGACCGGATCGACCGGATCGCGGTCGGACTCGGGCCCGGCACCTTCACGGGCCTGCGCATCGCGGTATCGACGGCATCCGGTCTTGCCATGTCGACCGGAACCCCGGCGACCGGCGTCTCCACGCTGGAGGCAATGGCAAACTCGATGGCCGACGGCAGCCGGGCCGTCGTCCCGGTGCTCGACGCCAAGCGGGGCGAAGTATTCATCGCGGCCTGGGCCGCAGACGGGACCGGCCTGCTGCCGGCGACTGCGCTGGCCCCGGCCGAGGCGGCCGAGATGGTTGGTTCGATCGAAGCTCCGGTCCGGGTCGGTGGGCCGGGGGCGGTACGCTTCCGTGATCTGTTCGCCGACGCCGGGATCAGAGTCGAGGATCCCGATTCGGAGCAGGGCCGTCTGAGAGGGGTCTCGATCTGTGAGATCGGCGCGGCCGTCCAGGACCCGGATCCCGACCATCCCCTCGAACCGATCTACATTCGTGAACCCGATGCAAAACTCTGGCTTGAACGAGACGGCCGCCCGGCCTCCGGCTGACCCGGGCCCGGTCAGGGTGAGGGATCTCGCCTACGCCGACCTGCCTGAGGTGATGTCGATCGAGCGGCGGTCATTCTCGGGCCCGTGGTCGCCCGGGATGTTCGTCTCGGAGATGTCCAAGGATTCGACACTCGCGCTCGCAGCTGAACGTGGCGGCAGGCTCGTCGCTTACCTTGTGCTTTCGAGGTACGACGAGGCCTGGCACCTGATGAACGTGGCGGTGGCACCGGAGCACCGCCGTAGTCGCCTGGCCACGGTCCTGATCCACAAGGCCCTCGGCCGGATCGGCACCGATGCACCGGTCACGCTCGAGGTCCGGCCCTCGAACCGCTCCGCGATCGCGCTGTACACCGAACTCGGGTTCAAGTCCTACGGCCATCGGCGCGGCTATTACCCGGACAACGGCGAGGACGCGATGATCATGTGGAGGGGCGACCCGGCCTCGATCGGCGTGCCGGAGTCCGGGGACTGAAGCCGTGCCGGTCCTGGCAATCGAGACGTCCTGCGACGACACCTGTGCCGCGGTCGTGGAGGGGACCGAGATCCTGTCCAGCGTGATCTCCTCCCAGGGCATCCACGAGCGCTACGGCGGCGTCGTGCCCGAGGTCGCCTCGCGCCACCACGTCGAGCTGATCCGGCCCGTTGTCGAGCAGGCCCTCGACCAGGCCGAACTCGACCTCGACCGGATCGATTCGGTGGCGGTCACAGCCGGCCCCGGTCTGATCGGGGCGCTGCTGATCGGACTCAGCGCCGCCAAGGCGATCGCGGCGCCGCGGGAGCTGCCGCTGATCCCGACCGACCACCTCCACGGTCACGTTGCCGCGAACTTCCTCGCTCCGGATCCCCTGGAGCCGCCGTTTCTCTGCCTCGTGGCGAGCGGCGGTCATACCCTGCTGGCCGCGGTCCGGGACCGGCGCGGCTTCGAGATTCTCGGCGAGACGCTCGACGATGCCGCCGGGGAAGCGATCGACAAAGGCGCCCGTCAGCTCGGCCTCGGCTTCCCCGGTGGCCCGGCCCTTCAGAGGCTGGCCGAAGACGGCGACCCCGAAGCCTTCGAGTTCCCGGTGGCGATGACTCGCGACCCCGGGCTCAACTTCAGCTTCAGCGGACTCAAGACGGCGATGGTCTATCTCTGCCGCGAGCTCGGCGAAGACGGCGTCGGACAGCGGCGCGCCGACCTCGCCGCGGGCTATCAGGCGGCGATCGTCGAGCAGCTGGTGACGAAACTCGGTCGCGCCCTCGACCGGGAGGACTGGCCGGCCGTCGCGCTCGGCGGCGGGGTGGCCGCCAACGGGCCCCTCCGACAGGCCGTGGCCGAGCTCTGCGAAAGGCGTGGCATACGGCTCAAGCTCGTTCCGATTTCCCTCTGCACCGACAACGCCGCGATGATCGCGGCCGCCGCGGCTCACACCGAGCCCGTCGCCTGGCCCGGGTACCTCGACTACGACGCCTTCGCGACCGGGCGACGGTCCTGAGCCAGGGGGAAGCTTGAAGATCGTGGTCTACGGCCGTCCCGACTGCCACCTCTGTGATGAGGCGATGCGGGGGATAGCGGAACTCGTATCGGACAGTCCCGGCGTCGAGGTCGAATCGGTGGACATCGAGTCCGACGACGACCTGATGCGGCGTTATCTGGAACGCATACCGGTGGTCGTCGTGGAGGGGGAGACGGTAAGCGAGCTGGTATTCGACCCGGGGCCGCTGCGTGCCCGGCTGGGAATCGCCTGATCGACCCCTTGCCAGTACGCTGGAGTCCAGATGAGTCCGCCCCCTCGATCCGAGAGCGATGAAGGTTCCCTGCTGGTCGCCGATGGCGAGCGTCTCTCGCTCGGGGTCGCCGCCCGCCTTTCCCGTTACCTCCAGGTCCTGATCCAGGCCCGCAAGATGGGGCGCGAGACGATCTCCTCCCAGGAGCTTTCGGAGTACACCCACATCAACCCGACCCAGATCCGCCGCGACCTCTCCGGCTTCGGCAAGTTCGGCAAGCGCGGTGTCGGCTACCGGATCGACTACCTGGTCGACGAGATCCGCAAGATCCTCAGGACGGCCGGCCATCACAACATCGCCCTGTTCGGCGCCGGAAAGCTCGGCGAGGCGATCGCGAACTCGGACATCTTCGCGGACCACGGATTCGAGATCGTCTCGCTGTTCGATGTCGATCCGGCCCGGATCGGCAAGAAGGTCGGTTCGCTTACGGTCAGGGACTTCGCCGAGCTCAAGGACGCGGTCAAGGTCGAATCGATCGTGGTCGGTGTGCTCGCGGTTCCCTCCGCCGCGGCCCAGGAAGTCACCGACGGTCTGGTCGAGGCCGGGGTGACGGTGATCTTCAACTACACGGAGCAGCTCCTCCAGGTGCCGCCGGAGGTGACGGTCCACACCTCCAGCCCCGCCGTCGACCTGCTCTACGCCCTCTACTTCTACCTCTCCTGACGCTTGACAGACTCTGACCTGCTTGATCTCGACGCGGCTCGCGAAGTCTTCGAGTCTTCGCGCGACTTCACGATCGGCCTCGAGGAGGAGTTCGCGATCGTCGATCCCGAGACCCTGGACCTGGTCGACCGCTACCCGGACCTCAAGGCTGCGGCCTCGGATGACCCGGTGCTGGCCGATTCGGCGGCCGGGGAGCTGATCGCTTCGGAGGTCGAGATCCGCTCGGGCAGGTCGCAGACGATGGCCGAGGCGATCGAGCGTCAGGTCGACAGGCGGCGAAGGCTCTTCTCGCTCGCCGGTTCGATGGGCGTATCGCTCGCTTCGATGGGAACCCATCCCTGGGCCGACTACCTCGACCAGGAGATCATCGACACACCCCACTACCAGCGCCTCAAGCGTGACCTCGGCTGGGTAGCCCAGCGCAACAACACCTGGAGCCTCCACGCCCACGTCGGAATCCGGGGGGCCGATCGCGCGATCGAGGTCTGCGACCGACTGCGGGAGTACCTGCCCTTCCTGCTGGCGGTCTCCGCCAACTCGCCTTTCCTCGACGACCGGGACACGGGCCTGGCCTCGGTCCGGACCGAGATCTTCACGCGTACCTTTCCCCGCTGCGGGATTCCGGAGAGCTTCGGCACCTGGTCGCAGTACGCGGCCTTCGTGGACACCCTGCGTTCGGTCGGTTCGATCGTCGAGGCGACGCAGCTCTGGTGGAGCGTGCGCCCGCACCACGCCTTCGGCACGGTCGAGGTCAGGATCTGCGACGCGCAGCCGACCGCGGCCGAGTCCACAGCGCTGGCCGGCCTGATCGTCGCGGTGATCGCCCAGACCGCGGTCGACATCGACGCCGGCCGCTGGAAGGGCCGTGAGCCTCTCCGTGACCGTGAGATAGAGGAGAACCTGTGGCGGGCGATCCGCTACGGCCGTGAGGGCAGGCTGATCGACTTCCACCGTGGCTGCGAGGTCGCGACCGAACGGGCGCTCGAGAAGACGCTCGAGTGGACCGCCGAGGTCCGGCGGGAACTCGGTATCGAGGTGAACCTTCCCGAGCGCAACGGATCGAGCAGGGCCAGGGATGCCCTCGAGGCGGGCGGCACGATCGCCGATGTCTACCGCGACTTCACCGCCGAGGCGGAACGCAGCTTCTCCGGCCGCGACGCTTCCTGACCGGCGACCGCCTCGCGGCGATCCGGTCAGTCACTAGAGTGAATGCAATGGACGAGAATCCGAGCGAACACGAGACCGCCGAACCCGATCCCCAGGCCGCATCCGGACCCGAAGGGGCCGAGCCGCAGCTCAGCGACGCCGAGCGCGAGATGCTCGAACAGCAGATGCGCGAGGTACGGGTAGAGGACCTTCTCACCCAGACCGTGGCAAGTGTGCTCAACCTCAGCGCCCGCCGGATCGTCAAGGAGGACGAGGTGGACCTCGATCAGGCCCGGATCGGAATCGACGCTGTGAGGGCGATCGTGCCGCTTCTGCCGCCCGAGGTCGGCGAAGCGGTCCGCGAGCCGCTCAGCCAGGTCCAGATGCTTTACGCACAGCGCAGCGGTGCGGCGCCGGAGGGTGATGGCGGAACGGCGACGCAGGCCGCCACGCCACCTGCTTCCGGAGGTCAGGCACCGGGTGGACCCCAGAACCCGCAGCAGCCCGGAGGCTCCGGCCTCTGGACCCCTGGCGGCAGCTGATCTGACGCACCGAACACTCCCGCCACGCCGCGTCGCCCGCTGAAATCCTCCCCGTTTTCGGGCTTGACTTTCGCAGCGCCTTGACCGCACGACCCGGTGCCGGGTCTGCGTAATAGGGTTCCGAACGCTACAAACCGGGTCCCAAACATCGGAGGAATCACAAGTTGACCGAATTTCTGACTGACCACGGCGTGCTGTTTGCGCTGATCTGTGCCGGCTTTGCCGTCATATACGGAATCGTCGTAACCCAGCGACTGCTGGCGAAGCCCGCCGGCAACGACCGGATGGTCGAGATCTCCGGTGCGATCCAGGAAGGCGCAGAGGCATACCTGAAGCGCCAGTACCTGATCATCACCGCCGTCGCGATCCCGCTGATCGTCCTGCTGGCCATCCTTCAGAACTGGCAGACCGCCGTCGGCTTCATCGTCGGTGGTGTGCTCTCCGGTGCGACCGGCTTCATCGGCATGAACGTTTCGGTGCGCGCCAATACGCGCGTGGCGGAAGCCGCTCGTGGCGGCGTGCCGCCGGCTCTCGATGTCGCCTTCAAGGGCGGATCGGTCACCGGCATGCTGGTTGTCGGACTCGCTCTGATCGGTGTCGCCGGTTACTTCGGCATTCTCACCGTTACCGGTGCCGTCGATTCCGACAAGGAAGCGATCGACGCCCTGATCGGCCTCGGTTTCGGTGGCTCGCTGATCTCGGTCTTCGCCCGGCTGGGCGGCGGCATCTTCACCAAGGCGGCTGACGTCGGAGCCGACCTGGTCGGCAAGGTCGAAGCCGGAATCCCGGAGGACGACCCGCGTAACCCGGCCGTCATCGCCGACAACGTCGGTGACAACGTCGGTGACTGCGCCGGAATGGCAGCCGACCTCTTCGAGACCTATGCCGTGACCACGGTCGCGGTCATGCTTCTCGGAGTTCTGTACTTCGCCGACGGATTCTCGACCGAGCTGGCGATGTACCCGCTGGTTCTCGGCGGAGTTGCCATCGTCGCCTCGATCATCGGTGCCCTGCTCGTCAAGACCAAGAGCGACAGCGTCGAAGGAGCGCTCTACCGGGGCCTGATCATCTCGGGCGTGCTCTCGATAGCCGCGTTCTACCCGGTTACCGAATGGCTGATGGCCGATCCGCTGGCCAACGGAGTCAACGAAGTGACCGGTTCGCTGGTCAACGCCTCAGTCACCGATCTCTGGCTCTGCGCCGTGATCGGCATCGCGGTCACCGCACTGCTGTTCGTGATCACCGACTACTACACGTCGACCCGCTTCAAGCCGGTGAAGGCGATTGCGGAGGCTTCCCAGACAGGTCACGCGACAAACATCATCCAGGGTCTCGCCCAGGGCTTCCAGGCGACCGCCGCACCGGCGCTCGTTCTCGCCCTGGCGATTCTCGGAGCCAACGAGCTGGCCGGCATCTACGGCATCGGCATCGCCGTCATGGCGCAGCTCTCGCTGACCGGCCTGATCGTCGCCCTCGACGCATTCGGTCCGATCACCGACAACGCGGGTGGAATCGCCGAGATGGCGGAACTGCCCGAAGAAGTGCGCAACGTGACCGATCCGCTGGACGCGGTCGGCAATACGACCAAGGCCGTGACCAAGGGCTACGCCATCGGCTCGGCTGCCCTCGCGGCGCTTGTTCTGTTCGCCGCATTCAAGTTCGAGCTCGAGGAGGAAGCGATCACCCAGGGGGTCAACCTGGAGAACCTGTTCAACCTCGCCACTCCCGAGGTACTGATCGGGCTGATCATCGGCGGCATGATGGTCTACCTGTTCTCGGCCTTCGCGATCGAGTCGGTCGGACGAGCCGGCGGACAGGTGGTCGAAGAGGTCCGCCGCCAGTTCCGGGAGAAGCCGGGAATCATGGAAGGAACCGAAAAGCCGGACTACCGGCAGTCGGTTGCCCTGGTTACTGCCGCTGCCCAGAAGGAAATGATCCTTCCGGCGATGATCCCGATCGTGATCCCCGTGGTCGTCGGTCTGCTGAGCGTCGATGCGCTCGGTGGCCTGCTGATCGGTGTGATCGTGGTCGGGCTGTTCGCTGCAGTCTCGATGACCGCCGGAGGCGGCGCCTGGGACAACGCCAAGAAGCTGATCGAGGACGGTGAGTACGGCGGCAAGGGCTCCGAGGCCCATGCGGCTTCGGTCACCGGCGATACGGTCGGCGATCCTTACAAGGACACCGCCGGCCCCGCGATCAACCCGATGATCAAGGTGGCGAACATCGTCGCGATCCTGATCATTCCGATCGTCAACTTCTAGGTCCACGAGGTTTCGATCAAGAGACCCCGGCACGTTTGCCGGGGTCTCTTTTTTCCGCTGACAGGGGTTAAGCGAAAAAGACGGAAATTGCGCCCCAATTGGCCGCACTATGCGATTCACCTCCGACGGTCTGCCTATAGTCCCTCCGGTGAACCCCCCGAATTCGGGACTGTTTCGGCATCCGGGCCAGATTCGGGTCCGACGGTCTCGGTTAACCTGAGAACAGATTTGTCAAAAGACCGATCAAAAGAGATTCTGCGCGAGATTCAATCCCTGCGGCGAGACATGGAGTCACGTCTCGATCGTCTGGAGGCCGCCTCCGGTGCAGAGATGAAGCAGGCCCCCTCGGTTCAGGAGACCGAGGTGTCGGGCGCTGCTGTCTCTGCCAGACCCAGGGCCCCGGTGGCTTCGGGCCCGCCCGCCGCCGTGGCCGAAGGGTCACCGGTGAACCTGTCAGCTCCCGGAAGCTCACCAAGGCCGTTCACGGTGGTAGTCAGGCCGCTGGTCGACCTGAGCCTCGCCAAGGCGGTCGAAACATCGCTCTCAGACTCCGACGGCATCGATCAGGTCCGGCTGAGGGCTCTGCGCGACGACTCCGCGGTCATCGAGGCTTCGGTCAGCCCAGGTGTTTCGGTCGTCAGCGCGCTGAGACGCAGCCTGCCGGTCGCCTTCGACGTGACCGAAGCCGATCAGGACTCGGTCAGCCTCGAACTTGCTCGACCGGAGTCGGATCCGGGCACGCCATACGCAGAGGAGCCAGAGACGGAAGCTTGAACGGCAACGGGGGACACAGCTCGGGTGGCGCCATCGCGGCTCTTTTCTTCGCGATCGGAGCCCTGCTCCTGTTCGCGTTCGGCTTCGCCTTCTTCCTGGTGCTGCCGTTTTTCGTATTCCTGGGGGGAATCGTCGCGATGCTTGTAAGTGACCGCAAACGGGGCTCTGGCCCGGCTGAGGAAGAAAAGGTCGTCGTCGAGGAAGAAAAGGTCGTCGTCCGGGAAGAAGTCAAGTCCGTGGAGGTCGTGAAATGACCCAGCAGGCGACCGGCCCGCTTCTGCTCGTTCGCGATGACCATGAGGGAATCAGCGAGCGCACCGTCACCTTGAACCCGGCGATCGCGGCTTTGCTGCCGGAACCGCTCTGCAGGCTCCACCACATGGTTCCGATCGAATACCTGGACGGCATTCTCACCGTCGCCGGTGATCCCGACAGCCGGGAAGAGGCGATCGCCGCTATCGAGCACGAGAGTGGCAGCGAAGCGCAGCTGCTCTGGACTGACCGCGACGAAGTCGACGGCGCGATCGATCAGCTCTTTGCGACCAACGGGCATGACGTCGACGCGGATTCCCTCCTGAACGCCGACACCCTGGTCGCCGGTGGGATCGCGATCCCTCCGAGGCTGGGCGAGAACCTGGCCTCGCGTGGGCTGATCACCGAACAGCAGTTGAGCGATGCCGTATACGAGCAGAAGCGCTCCGGGGGGAGGATCGGTCAGGTTCTGGTTCACCAGGGGGCCCTGGAGGAGAGGGAACTCCAGGCCGTGCTGGCCGGCCCGCTCGGGCTGCCGACCGTCGACCTTTCCGCCTACGACCCGGCCGAGGCACCGCGTGACGTTCTGCCGGAGCCGGTTGCGCGCCGGCTCGGGGTCGTAGCTTTCGCAGCGAACCAGAGCACCGTCTTCGTTGCCGTTCCGGACGCCCTGGAACCTGAAGCGATTGAGGAGATCGCCTCGTATACGACTCGCGAGGTAGACCACTTTCTGGCTCCCACCGTGGAAATAGAAGCGTTCCTGCGTGAGGTCAATCGCGACGACTACACGCTCGTGGCTCTTTCCAACCTCCGCCAGCGCTTCCCCGACAGCTCCGCCCACATGGTCATCTCCGGAGGACAGAAGGTGTTTCTGGCGATCGCTGCGATCGTTCTGATCGGATTCCTGATCTGGAACCTGAGCGGCACGATCATCTTCATTTTCGCTCTGGCAAGCATTTTCTACCTGCTGACCGCGCTCTACAAGCTGGTCGCGGGCTTCTCCGCCCTGAACCATCGATATCTCATCGACATCACCCCTGAACGCCTGGCGGCGATGGACGAAAGAACCCTGCCCGTCTACACAATCCTCGTACCTTTGTTCCGCGAAGCCGCGGTCATTCCTTATCTGGTTCAGGGAATCGAATCACTCGACTATCCGAAGGCAAAACTTGACGTCAAGCTGCTCTGCGAGGAAGACGACGACGAAACGATCGACGCGATCCGGGTGCTCAACCTGCCGCCCCATTTCGACACGGTCGTAGTACCGGCATCCCAGCCACAGACCAAGCCGAAGGCCTGTAACTACGGTCTGCTCGCCGCCCGTGGCGAATACGTCGTGATCTACGACGCCGAGGACCGCCCTGATCCGCAGCAGATCAAGAAGGCCGTCTTGATGTTCCGCAACATCGACGAGTCGATCGTCTGCATCCAGTCCAAGCTGAACTTCTTCAACCAGCAGACCAACTGGCTCACCAGGTGGTTTTCGATCGAGTACTCGCTGCTCTTCGACCTCCTGCTGCCCGGGCTCGACGCGAGGAAGGACCCGATCCCGCTCGGCGGGACTTCGAACCATCTCAAGACCAGCGTGCTGAGAGAAGTGGGAGCCTGGGATCCGTACAACGTCACTGAGGATGCCGACCTCGGCATTCGGCTTCACCAAGCCGGTTACCGCACCACCATGATGGACTCGACGACCTACGAAGAGGCCAATACACAGGTCGGCAACTGGGTCCGTCAGCGCTCCCGCTGGATCAAGGGCTACCTCCAGACCTGGCTGGTCTACATGCGCAACCCGTTTCGCACCGTCGGCGGGATCGGAATCAAGGGGTTCATCTCCTTCAGCCTGTTGATCGGTGGCACTTTCATCTTCCTGATCAACCCGCTCTTCTGGGCCCTGACCACTCTGTTCGCGTTGACCCAGGCCGGCTTCATCCAGGAACTCTTCCCGGGGTGGGTGTACTTCCTCGCCGCGGCCCTGCTGTTCATCGGCAACTTCGTTTTCGTCTTCCTCGGTCTGGTTGCTGCGGTCCGGCGTGGGGATGACAATCTGGCTCTGTACGCGCTTTTCCTGCCCTTCTACTGGGGACTGATGTCGGTCGCCGCCTGGAAGGGCTTCGCCCAGCTGATCACGAATCCGTTCTACTGGGAGAAGACCGAGCACGGCCTCGACGTCGGTGAAGCTCCGGCCGGTACCACCCCCAGGAGGGCCGCCTCGTGAGCGAAGTCACGACTACGACCAGGACCACGACCGTGGAGCAGCACGACTGCTCCCGAGACCCCGGATGCGAGCGATCTGCCGCCGAGCGGTCGGTGCCGCCGCCGAACGGGAATCGTGTGGTCGCCCTCGAAAACGGACACCACGAGCCCGTCGTCAAGCGCGGAGCCGAGGCACCTGGAGCGGAAACCTGGCTGATCGCCCTGTTCTTCTCGGTGCTCTACGGCGTGATCGGCTATTTCATGCTGACCGACGGCCGAATCGTCAACTTCGACTCGCTCCAGCAGCTCAACAGCGCCTACATGACCTGGTGGAACTCGCCGCCGAAGCTGGCCTCGATCCCGCTGGACGCTCCGCCGCTCGGCTCGATCGTCTTCATGCCACTGACCTTGGTCAAGCCGCTGGCGACCTCGCTCGTCGCCCTGCCGGTGGCCACGGCTATCGCCGCCGGCCTGCTGATGGCCATCCTCAACTCGACGATGAGGCGCTGCGAATTCCCGGCCTTCCTTCGCTACATCGCGCTGGTCCTCTTCGGACTGAACCCGATGTTCGTCTTCTACGCCGGAAATGGCGACACGACTGTGATCGGCATGATGTTTGCCGGGATCTCGCTGCTCTCGGTGATCTCCTATGGGCTATCGGCCGAGACCAGATACCTCGCTCTGGGCGGTTTGGCAATCGGGATCGCCGCGATGTTCGACTACAGCTACTTCTTCTGGGCTGCGGGCCTGACTCTGGCGATCATGTTCATCGGATCAGGCCGGGAAGACGGCGTTGACCGGCGTCGGTCCTCCCTGATCGTCTTCATGATGCCGGCCGTTTACGCCTTGATGGTCTGGATCCTGATCAACACGGTCATCCTGGGCAGTCCTTTCGACTGGATTTCCGCCCAGCCCAACCTGGTCGAAGTCAATACGACCGGCGCGCTTCAGGCGATCACCGCGGACTGGGACAGCACGCTCGGAGACCTGGTCGAGGTCGTCTTCGGAATCGCCCCGCTGGCATTCTTTTCATTGCTGCTCCTGCTGGTCACCGGCTTCTCGAAACGTGGCCGCCTGGCCCTGGGGCTGCTGCTGGTGCTGTTGATCGCAGCAGCGGTTCCGGTCGGGCGCGCCCTGATCGCCGACCAGGCCGACCTCGTGGATCTTTCGATCGGGTTGCCGCTGGCATTGCTCGCGCTGGCCGGGGCTGCCTGGGTCTACTTCGCCCAGGAGGGCTGGAGGATCGGTGTGGCCGTGGTGGTCGGAATCGGCCTGCTTGCTGCGATCCCGCTGGGCTGGATGGCGATGCAGGATTACACCTACCAGAATCAGGCCCAGGCCTTTACGCGATGGGTGGAGGACCGCGATTCGCAGGAAGGGACCAGCTCGGTCGGCGGCTACACGGTCGGGGTCGACCCCGAGGTGGCGATGGCTTCTTACATCAACGAGAGCATCCCTCAGGAGAAGAACTCGATTCTGGTCGACGAAAACTTCAGCTACGGGCCGATGATTCTGTCCGGGAGGCCGCAGCTCTTCGCCGATCGCGCCGATCAGGGCGAGGGCGAATGGGAGATGGAGATCGAAAATCCCTTCGGACGGGTCTCGTACATGCTGATCACGACCAGCCGCGGCGGCGATCAGCTGCGCAAGCGCTACCCCGATGCGATCGCCGGTGGCGAACTCGGGCTCAACCCGGTCTTCCGGACTGACCGCTACGTACTGCTTTCCGTCTCGGAGACCAAGCCCGCGGCAGAAGGCGTCGCGCGGCCGGGAGAGGTCGTACCGAACAGCAGGCCCGAGCCGTTCACACCCCAGCGGCCTCCGGATCCCTCCAACCCCGATGCCGTGGTGGTAGTGCCTGGCACTGTCCCCGAAGACACCGTGACGCCGACTCCGGCCCCTGAGGCGACGACCGGACCCGGTCCCACCGGTGGCTCGTCCGCGCCCCAGATTGAAGGCGAGTAGAAGCTTGCGAACCGCGACACGAAACCTTCGATGGCTAGTCATTTTCGGTATGACGGCTGCGATTTCGGTCGGGGCTGCCGCCTGTGGTGACGACGGCTCGGACAACCAGTCGGCCAATGACAACAGTGGCAACAACCGGGCAACCGGAGCGACGGGTGCCACCGGAGGCACCGGCACGACTCCTTTCACCGGACCGACCGGTACCGCGCCTGCTTCGGCCGGCACGGCAGCCTCCGTCGGCAGCGCCAGCAACTCAAGCGTGGACAGCATTCGCTTCTTCGCTGCCAACAGCCCCTGGAATACGCGGGTCGACGGACTTCCGGCAGCGGCCAATTCAGCCCGGATGCTCCAGTTGGCGGTCCAGCGCATTGCCGTTCGTGAAGTGCCGGGCAAGGATGGAATCGAGACTTTCATCAGGAAAAGGCCCGAAGCCCTGACCATCAACACCGAGGCCTGGGCCCCGCTGGTGGTCTCGTCCGGCGCCGACGGCAACGAGATGACGAACATGGTCTGTCGTCAGTCCGACTGCGGTCCGTCCGACCCGAAAGTACCCGACCGGCTTTCCCTGCCGCCCGGAACAACCCCGGATCCCCGCTACGACGGCTGGATGAGCGTCATAAACCCCGAGGCGGGCGTGGGCTACGACTTCTGGCGGGCCCGGCGCCAGGACAGCAGCACGATTTCCTTCCAGTTCTCGAAGGGCTGGACGCTGGGCGGCCCGGGCTTCAGTAAGCCCGTCTCCGAGGACCCGATCCGCGCAACCGGTGCCCGGGGGAGCGGCCTGCCGCTCTTTGCGGGGCTGATCAGCCCCGGCGAGTTGACGGCAGGGCCGGATCGACCACGCCCTGGCGGTCTCGCTGCCCGGAATCGCCCGCAGGAATTTCGTCCAGCCCGCCTCGGTGACCAACGGGATCGGCGACCGCCGCTCACTTCCCGCCGGTGCGAGGGTCCGACTCCGCGACGGAGTCGGCATCCGGAACAGCCCCCGCGAATTCAAGGGTGTGCGTTCCCGCAGCGTCGAGACGATCCTGACCGCGCTGAGGGAATACGGGGCGATCGTCGTGGATCGTTCTGCGGTTCCCACGCTGTACGCACCGCGCGGCACCCCCCGCCGGCTGGTCCGGGGCAACGAGCTCGACTGGCTGACGATCGATGACTTCGAGGCCATTCAGCTGCCTCCCGTGTTCCAGGATCCGCCCCTTGCCCAGATCGCCCTTGAAGGGCCGGCCGCACAGTCCGAGGGCTCGGTCCAGTCGGGCCAGGCAGCGGGGAGTGGACAGTGAGAGGACTGAGAATGAAAAACGCGATCACCGGATTCGCGGCACTTCTTCGCCGTAGTAGCGGCGACCGGCTGTGGGATCGAGCTTGACTCGACGCCCGGCATCCGCCGGAATCGAAGGCGACGAAGCCGTCGTCAGGACGACCGACGGCGTCTCCGGTCAGCCGAGGGCCCAGCGTGTAGCGCGCAGCCAGGGGGTTGTGCGCATTGCCGGGCAGGCACAGGGATCGCTCACCGAGCGACTTGTCAGGTCCTACGAGAATTCCGGGACGGCCGTGCAGGTGAACTCCACCGGTGGCGACGAAGGAGCTGCATTCCAGGCTTTCTGTCGCGGCCAGGTTGACATCGTCGACTCGGCCAGGCCGATCTCGCCGTCGGAATACCGGCGCTGCCTGGCACGCGGGATCATCCCGGTGCAGTTCCAGGTCGCATCAGACGCCGCAGTGCTCGCGATCAAGAATGAGACCGACGTGGGCGTCGATTGCCTCAGCTACGAAGAGGTGCAGCAGATATTTCCGCTCCGGCTCTCCGATCAACAGCTGGTCGCAGGTTGGATACGACTCCCAGGCGACTTCCGGAATCGTCGATTCGAGGGTCTCTCCCCGACTCACGGTTGCGGGCCCGGACGCCGACTCCAACGTCTTCGGATTCCTCGGTCAGTACGTCCTCGGCATTGAAAACCCGTCCCTGGCCTCGGTCCGAAGCGACTATGAGGCTTACCCGACCGATGCCGGCGTGAGGCGTGCGGTGGTCGGCACCCGGAAGGACGCGATGGCGCGCGAGGAACTGGCTCCGTCGCGCAAGGTCCTGAACCAGATTGTCGCTTCGATTGCCGACGCCGAGAAAGCCGTCCGCGACGCGCAGGCGGAAGTAAGGAAAGGAATAGAGGACGGACGCACACCCGCTGCCAAGGCACGCGACCGCCGCAAGCTCGCGGAGGCCCGGGCGATCCTGGCCGGCCTGAAGCGGGATCTGGTCGAGTCGCGGCGCTTCGTCAGGAGCAACCAGCAGGCGGCCAATCGCTTCAACTCGACCCGTGGCACGCTCGGCCTCTTCAGGTTCTCCTACTACGAGGCTTTCGAGGAGCAGCTGAGGCCGATGGAGATCAGCAGCTCCAACGACTTCTCCGAGCCGGAATGCATCTTCCCGTCCCAGGTCAGCGTCACCAACGCGACCTACCCTCTGGCCCGCCAGCTGCTGCTGACGGTCAACTACAGGAACCTGCTCGACGGCGACATCAACGACTTCCTCACCTCGGCCCTCTCCAACGCCCAGGAGCAGGCTCAGAGGACGGCGCTGGTCCCGATCCCGGACCAGACCCTGCTGGCCCAGCAGACCTGGCTCAACGGCAGCAGCGAGCCTGATGTCGTCTTCTATGACATCTCTTCGCGGAACCGGGCCGGCAACAACGGCAACGGTGGCAATGGCAACAACGGCAACGGGCAGAACAACCAGGGCCAGTAACGGCTTTCTCGGGGCGCGGCGCCCTCGCGGTCCGATACTTTCGCCTTGAACGGCGGTTTATAAGGGCGTGAGATGATCTCCTTGATGCGAAAACGCCTTTCAATGTCTGTGCTCGTCGCTTGCCTCGGCCTGATGGCCGCAATGGTCGCTGCTCCGCAGGCTTCGGCTGCGGCAGCGAAGTGCAAACCGGCGGTTTCCGTTCAGCTCAGCTCACACGACCCGACAGACCTTCTCGAGAAATCGCAGGCTTGGCTATACGTAAAGCCGAAAACGCGCGTCAGAGGCGCGCAGGTGCGTGTTTTAAAGAGCGGCAAGCTCTTTGCAAAGGGCAGGATCAGCGGCCGGCTTGCCTCTGGCCGGACCACCGTGATCAAACTCTTCCGCAAGAAGAAGATCAGTCGCGGCAACTACAGGGTGAAAGTGGTCGCCCGCGCAGACGGGTGCCGCAAGCCACGGTCCAAGACCCGTTCCTGGAAGTTCAATACTCCCAGCCTGCCCGTGAGGGCCCTGCCCTACAGCACCAAGGTCGACGACAACGTGGACGTGGTCCGTTTCGCCCTGCGGCCGGTCCGCCGCAGCAAGGTCGGCCAGGTTCGCGCGACTCTGGTCAACTCGAACGGGGCCACCGTTGCCGAGGAACTCATCCCGGAACTCGGAAGCAACCAGGTCGTGGCAGAACTGCCGATCAGCGAGAAGCTGAGCCCGGGGTCCTACAGCGTGCGCCTGGTCGGCAAGGAGGTCTCGAGCGACGTCTGGAGGTCGTCCACTCAGAGCATCCGTTTCGTAAGCGGTGGCGGAGCGGCCAAACCGATTCCGCCGACCGGCATGCAGATTCAGAAAGTCGCCGTTGACTGGAGCGGCGGCAAGTGGCAGGGCAGGCAGTTCGCGGGCTTCATTGCCCCCGGAATCGGCTTCGGCGAGATCGTCTGCAGCCCCGACCAGCAGTGGCTCAGGTTCTACCCCTCGAACGGAGGGCGTGAGTCGGCGATGATGACCTGGACCGACAAGGACTGGGGTACCTTCAGCGAGGTGGCCCTGCGCGAAGCCAAGTACGCAAACGGTACCGGCCCTGACTTCCGTGAAGGGATGAACAAGTTCGGCCCGACCGAGACCTGGTCGCGGGGCAGCTTCCAGGGGATCATCTCCGACCGCGGCCCGATCGAAGGTCCGGGCGGGGATTCACTGGCCCCTCCGACAACCTACGACCTCAACTGGGAGTGGGATTTCAGCAAGTCGGGCAAAGCCAGGTGTCACGTCGATGCTGTCTTCCGGACCGAGACCGACCAGAGCGACAAGCCTCTTGCCCGTTCCGCCCAGATCGTCTGGCGGGGGGAGAACAACGCGGCCTCCAATTCCGTCAGCGCGGTGGACTTCCCGGACCTCGGCGAAGTGAAACTGACCTGTGAAGCCGGTCCGGCCGGCGTTCGTCGCCTGGAGATCGACAGCCCGGTTGGGGGAAGGGTGGATACCCGTGAGGGTTCAGACGTCGAATCGGTTCTATTCGACCAGGGTCCGATCATCTCCAGGCTTCCCAACAACGGCATGCTCTTCGTTCAGCTCAACAGTGGTGAGCGCATCATGGTCTCTTCGCGCTGGAAGGCAAACGACCCTGCGCCGGAGCGGAACTGGTGTGTCGTGTCGGCTCAGATCTACACCCCCTGAGCCCGGCTGATCTAGGATCAGCCCATGGCTGACACTGTGGGTTCGGGGAAGGGCCGTATCGAGGATGCGGTTGCCCTGCGGCAGGCCGTCGCCGAGGTCGGTCGCGACCTGAAGCTGCTCTCCTCGCGTGTTGCCGAGCTGTCCGCCGCCGCACAGCTCATCGCAGCCGCCACGGAAAGCGGCGCGGGCCGACCTGCCGCTCGTTCTGCGCCTGTCGGCAGGACGCCCCGCAGCAGCACGGAAGCCGTGACGGTCACTGTCAAGCCGCTGCCTGAGCTCGCGATGGCCGCCATGGCGGAGACTTCGCTTCGAGGTCTGCCCGGCGTGAACCAGGTGGTATCCGCAGAGCGCTTCGATGACTGGGCCAGATTCACCCTGGAGGTCGTCGAGGGAGCCGACCTGATCGCGGAGATGCGGGAGGCAATGCCGGTCGCCTTCGAATCCGAGCAGTCCGAGCCGGGTGAGATTTCTCTCGTGCTGAAGTGGGCCTGGGGCACTGTTCAGTGAAAAACCGGGGTCTAGTTGGCTGAGCGCATTCCGCGCGACCAGAGCCTGAGTCGCATATACGGTGCCGGAGCACTGTTTTCGGCAGGCTACGGGAACGTCGGCTCCTCGATCTACTACGCACTGGGAGTCACCGCGGCCTTCGCGCTGGGGCTGACTCCGGTCGCCTTCCTGATCGCAGGGCTGATCTTCATCTGTACGGCGGCCTCCTATGCGGAAGCCACCGTGATGTTCCCGGAGGCCGGCGGTTCCTCCAGCTTCGCCCGGCACGCCTTCAACGAGACGGTCAGCTTCATAGCTGCCTGGGGGCAGATGCTGAACTACATCATCACGGTCGCGATATCGGCCTATTTCGTGCCGCATTACCTGGCCGTCTTCTGGCAGCCGCTGGGGGAGGCGCCCGCGGACGTCATTGCCGGCGCCATCCTGATCGTGGGGCTGGCTCTGCTCAACATCCGCGGGGGACAGGAGTCTGCCCGGCTGAATACGGTGCTCGCGGTCACCGACCTTGGCACCCAGATCATCCTCGTCGGGATCGGCCTCTTCCTGGTCCTCAGCCCCGACGTCCTGGTCTCCAACGTGCAGCTCGGAGTGGCGCCGACCTGGCCCGACTTCGCGCTTGGCGTTGCGGTCGGAATGATCGCCTACACGGGCATCGAGACGATCTCGAACATGTCGGAGGAGGCTCGCGACGCGGCTCGTACGGTGCCACAGGGGGTCGCCCTGGTGGTTCTGGCGGTGCTCGGGCTCTACCTGCTGATCCCGGTCGTGGCCCTGTCGGCAATGCCGGTTTTTCAGACCGCCGACGGAAGCTATGTGACCGAACTCGGAACGACTTTTGCCGACGACCCGATCCTCGGAATAGTCGAGAACCTGGGGCTCTCCGCGGGCTTCACCGAGGTCCTGCGCATCTACGTCGGTGTGCTGGCCGCAGTCATTCTGGTGATCGCCACGAACGCCGGCATGATCGGCGTCTCCCGCCTGAGCTATTCGATGGGGCAGTACCGGCAGCTACCCGAAGTTATCCGCCAGATCCACCCGCGCTACCGCACTCCATACGTTGCGATCGGGGTCTTCGCGGTGCTGGCGATCGTCACTCTGCTTCCCGGTCAGGCGGAATTCCTGGCGACTCTTTATGCCTTCGGCGCGATGCTCTCGTTCACGATCGCCCACGCCTCGGTGATCTGGCTCCGCAAAAGGCTTCCGGATGCCGAGCGGGCCTGGAAGCCGAGGTTCAATTTCAAGTTCCGAGGAGTTCTGGTCCCGCTGACAGCGGTGATCGGCGGCATCGGAACCCTCACCGCCTGGCTGGTCGTCATGGCCCTGAACCCGGTCACGCTCGCGGTCGGCTCGATCTGGCTGACCGTCGGAATCGTTGTCTACTACCTCTACCGCCGCTACCAGCACCTGCCGCTGTCGAAGACCGTGAAGATCGTCCTGCCGGAGCCTCTCGGGGTCGAGGAGATCGAGTACAGAAGCGTGCTCGTCGCCTTTCCGGCGGATCAGCCTTTCTCCGAGGACATGATCGCCACCGCGATCCGCCTGACCTCGCAGAAGCGACGCGCCATTCATCTGGTCGCCCTGCTTACCGTGCCGACGAGTCGTGAGCTCGACTCGGCGATGCTCGAGGCCGAAGAGCAGGCGCAGAGGAAGATCGAGGAGGCCAGGCTGATGGCCGGCATGCGGGTGACCGGCCGGGTCATCCGGGTCCGGCCAGGCCAGGAGGGCTACATCCTGGCCGAGCAGGCGCGGGAGTCGCGGGCCGAGGCGATCGTGATCGGTATGCGGCGGCGTGGCGGGGCTCCGCTCTACGGACAGATCGTGGAGACGGTGCTGAGGGAGCGGCCCTGCCGGGTCATCGTCGTTTCGCAGGGGAGCGGGAAGAGCGGTGCTGCCATGGGCCCGCAGAGCGCCGCAGTGGCGGGGGTCGAGCCGGGATGAGAAGAGGGGGAATCTACGACCTTTCCGTCAGAACGATCTCGCTTGTCTACGTCGCGATCGGGGTCGCCGTGCTGGTGTTGACGATCCTGCGGGGTGGCGGTGCCCTCTCGATCGGATTCATCCTCGGCTTTGCCTTCATCATCGTGGGTGTCGCCCGCTACCGGCTTCAGCAGAAGATCGGGAGAAACGAATGAAGCCGCGGACGAAGGCCCCCGGAAACGGCGTGCTCTGGCTATTGACCCTGACCTGGGCATCGGTCGGCTTTTCGATCTATTTCGCCCTGGGGGTGGTGGCCGAACACGGTCTGGGACTGGCGCCGCTGATCTTCCTGGTCGCGGGCCTGCTCTTCGTACTGACCATGTTCACTTACGTCGAAGGCAGCGCGATGCTGAGACAGCGCGGAGGTTCCTCCGCCTTCGCCCGCCACGCCTTCAACGAGACCACCGCCTTCATCGCCGGGTGGATGATCCTGCTGGACCTTCTGATCGTCATTGCTCTCGCCGTGCTGTCTGTGCCGCACTACCTCGAGCCATTGACCGGCGACCTGGACGGCACCGCCTGGGGGGCGGCGATCATCTTTGCCGTCGTCGTCTACATCGCCGGCATGAACGTGATCGATCTGCCGGCCAGGCGCCGCCCCTGGTTCCTGCTCGCTCTGGCTGCCGCCGACCTGCTGGTGCAGCTGTTGGTTCTGGTGGTCGGTCTTCTGGTCGTCTTCGATCCGGAGGTGCTGACCGGCAGCATCGAGCTGTGGACCAGCCCCGGCCTGGAGGACGCGATCTATGCCGCCGCACTGGCGATGCTCGCCTACGCGGGCATCGAGGCGGTCGCGAACCTGATCCCGGACCTCGATCTGGACCCGGCCCGATTCGGGAAGGTGGTGACCCGGACTGTCTGGCTGGTTCCGGTGATCTACGCCGGCATCGCGGTGATCGCATTGATGGCGGTGCCGGTGCTCCCGGGGCCCGGCGGGCCGGCGACCGAACTCGGCACGACCTATCTGGACGCGCCGATCCTCGGCGTGGTGTCCGCCTACGATCCCGAATGGCTCGCCGACTCGATGAGGTGGACTGTGGCAGTGGTCGCCGCCCTGACCCTGATCTGGGCCGCCAACATGGCGATGCTCGGCGTCTCGCGCCACATCTACTCACTTGCTGTGAACCGTCAGATACCAAGCTGGCTGGGACAGCTGGGCAGCCGGTACGAGACCCCGTTCAAGGCGATCGTGATCTCGGCGGGGATCGTCTTTGCCCTTGCCCTTTTCGGGGAGCTCGAGATGCTGGCCGGCCTCTATGCCTTCGGGGCCACGCTGGCGATAACCATCGCGCACCTCTCTGTCATCAGGCTGCGCTTCACGAGACCCGAGCAGGAGCGGCCGTTCTCGATCCCGGCATCGATCCGGATCGGGTCGGGGTCGCTTCCCCTGCCGGCCCTGGCCGGTGCCTTACTGGGCTTCCTGGCCCTGCTCTCTGTCCTCATCTACCACGACTCGGCTCGCTGGGTCGGCGGAGCGTGGCTGCTTTTCGGGTTGCTCGGCTACGCGGTCTACCGCCGCGTATTCGAGCAGATCGGCATGAACCGCCATGTGACCGTGGATCCACGCTCGCTGACCAGGCCCCACCTCAAGGAGGGCTTGCGGAGGATCCTGGTTCCGGTATTCGGCACACCGCTCGACGAGGACATCGTCAGCACCGCCGGTCTGCTCGCGGTGAATCCGCGAGCCGACGGAAGCGGGGGAGGGGCGCAGCTTGTCGTCCTCTACACGATCGAAGTGCCGCTTTCGGTCGCGATCGACGACGCGACGCCGGCGGGCCGGCAGGAAGAGGCCGAGAGGATCGTCGAGCGGGCCGCGCTGATCGCCGGGGAGTACTCGGGAGTGGTGGCCACGACCGAAATCCGGCGTGTACGCCAGGCCGGGTCGGGCATCGTCTTTGCGGCCGACGAGCTCGAAGTGGACGCCATCGTGCTGGGCGCGGAACCTCCGAATCCGATTCGCGGAGGGGCAAGCCTCGGCGGTATCGGGGAGTCCCGCCCCGGCGAGGTCGGGCCGGTCACGGCATACGTTCTCAAGCGAGCGGACTGTCAGGTCCTGTTGACTGCCCCGCCGGGTGATGAGGCGTAAGATGCCGCGGATGAACGTGCTCATCGTCGGCTGTGGTCGAGTCGGATCAAGTCTCGCCCGAAGGATGCTCGACGAGGGCCACTCCGTTTCCTGCCTCGACCAGGATCCCGAAGCGCATGCGAAGCTGGAGGTCGGACTGGACGAGGCCTGGGAGGATCGCGGCGGCGTCTTCACCGTTGGCGCCGCACTCGAGACGAGCGCCCTGGTGACCGCCGGTATCGAACAGGCCGATGCCTTCGTTGCCGCTACGAACGGCGACAATACGAACATCGTGATCGCCCAGATCGCGCAGCAGAGGTTCGGAGTCGAAAAGGTGGTCGCGAGAATCCTCGACCCCGCACGCGCTGCTTTCTACCGGGAGCGGGGGATGGAGATCGTCTGCCCGACCCGTGTTGCCATCGAGATGCTCGAAGCCAGCCTGACCGGAGCGGGTCCGGACGGGAGGGTCTGAAGGTGTACCTGCTCGTGGTCGGTGCTGGAAAGGTCGGGGTGAACCTGGTCAGGGAGCTTGAGGACCAGGACCACGAAGTGACCCTGATCGAGAGTTCCAGGTCGCGCTACCTTGCGGTCGAGCAGGAGTTCGAACACCGGGTCCAGTACGGCGACGCTTCCGAACTATGGGTGCTCGAAAGGGCCGGGATCGAGCGCGCGGACATGGTCATCGCGGTCACCGGAGACGACGAAGACAACATCCTGATCTGTCAGGTCGCGAAGGAAAAGTACGCGGTCGCGAGGATCATCGCCCGGGTGAACAACCCGCGTAACCGTGCGCACTTCGACCTGCTCGGCATCAGCCCCGTGGTTTCCGCCACCGGGCTTATCCTGAACCTGATCGAGCACGAGGTTCCCCACCACAACCTGGTCCGGCTGCTTGACCTCGAGAGCGAGAAGATCGAGATCGTCGAACTCCGGATCGGTGAAGACTCGCCGGTGGCGGGCAGGCGCATCGGCGAGATACAGACCCCCGACCGAACCCAGTTGATCACGATCCTCAGGGATGGCACCGGCTTTGTGCCTGACTCGGATTCCGTGCTGAAGGTCGGTGACGACATCCTTGTCGTGCTTGATCCGGATCGGGAAGACGATCTCAAGGCTTCGCTCGGTTTCGACCGGTGAGAAGGCTGCGGGACAGGGACTCGAACCCCGATTTCACGGACCAGAACCGCACGAATTACCATTATTCTATCCCGCAGCGGTAGATCGGAAGAATAACGCTGCGCCCCTCCCGATGCGGCCTCGGCCGCCTCCATCGGTGGTAGAACGACCGGGGCCTGTGTTACTTTCCGCTCATGGTTCGTCGCGCGGCGAAGTCGCTTTTGCTCCTGTTCGTCCTCCTGGCGCCGATCGGCATCACTGCCTGCGGTGGCGGCGATGAAGAAGCGGCCGCACCGGTGCCGGTGGAGCAACCCGTAGTCCCCGACCTGACCCAGGCCGAACTCGTCAGCGCCGGAGACGGGATCTGCGCTGAAGTCAACGCCGCGATCGGCACGATTCAGACGATCGAAACGACCGACGAAACCGTCCAGGCAACCCAGATTGCGGATCTCTACGCCGGAGTCGCGGAGAGGCTTGACGGCCTCGGTACTCCGAGCGACGGCGACGCCCCGACCGCGGTTATCGCCGCCGCAACTGAACTGGGAGACCCGGCAAACCCCGACCCGACGGCGGCTTTGGCCGAGTTCCAGACTGCGGCCTCCGCCTACGGTTTCGCCGACTGCGCCGAGGATCCGGCCGCGCCGGTTTCGACCGGCGGTGACACCGGCGACGGCGACGGCAACGACGGCACCGGCAGCGCCACCGGTGGTGCCACCGACGGGACCCCAGTAGAGCCGGCCCCCGCCCCGACCCCCGCCCCGGCGCCGACCGAACCGCCCACCGGTGGCGGAGTAGCCCCGAGCCAGCCCGATTCCGGAGGCGGATCATCCGGAGGCTCGAGCGGCGGCATCAGCCCCGGCTGAGCATCCCGTCCGCCGCCCGGCGAACCCTTCAGCCGGTCCAGGCCGCGTAGAGCCTGCTGTAGAGGCCGTCGGCCTCCATCAACTGATCGTGGCTGCCGATTTCGGCGATGCTGCCGTGATCCAGTACCACGATGCGATCCGCTCGCCTGATCGTGGAAAGACGGTGGGCGATGACGATCGCGGTACGACCCCTGAGCAGGCGATCGAGCGCGGACTCGATCGTCCTTTCGGTTCGGGTATCTACCGACGAGGTGGCTTCGTCAAGAATCAGGATCCGGGGCTCGGCGAGGATGACCCTGGCGAAGGCCACCAGTTGCCGCTGTCCTGAGGAAAGCTGGATGCCGCGTTCGCCGACCTGGGTCTCCAGCCCGTCCGGCAGCCTTTCGATGAAGGGATCGGCACCAACCGCCGTGGCTGCGGCGGCCACTTCTTCCATTTCCGCCTCCGGCCTGCCGAAGGCGATGTTCTCGGCGATCGTCCCGGAGAACAGGAATCCCTCCTGGGGCACGATCCCCATCTGACTGCGCAGCGACCGCTGACGGTAGTCCGACAGCACCCTGCCGTCGATCAGGACACGTCCGACCTGAGGGTCGTGAAATCGGGTGATCAGTTTGGCCAGGGTCGACTTGCCGGCTCCGGTGCTGCCTACCAGCGCGACCGTTTCGCCCGCCGCGATCTCGAGATCGATCCCGCCGACCGCCCATCGGTCGTCCGGTCCGGCCGAGCTCGCGCCGCGGGCCTCGGTGTCATAGCTGAAGAAGACGCCATCGAACCGGATCGAGCCGTCCAGCGGTCCCGGATCGATCGCGTCGGGGTCGTCGACGATCTCGGCCCTGGTGTCCAGCAGGCCGAAGATCTTGTCCAGCGCAGCCATTCCCTGCTGGTACGTGGCGTAGAGCTGCGCCAGTTGCTGAATCGGGTCGAAGAACAGCTGCAGGTAGCCGATGAAAGCGATCAGGATGCCGATTTCGATGTTGCCGTTGATCGCCTGGTATCCGCCGAACAGCAGGATCGCGACCGTCCCCAGGGCGGTCAGCAGCTCGGTAGCCGGGAAGTAGGTGGCGTTGAGGTAGACGGTCTTCATGTTCGCTTCCCGGTTGGCCTCGTTGAGCACGTCCATCTTCTCTACGTGACGGCTTTCCTGGCCGAAGCTCCTGACCACGCGGACCCCGCTCAGGGTCTCCTGAAGGTGCGAGGTGATCGCGGCGATGCGTTCGCGGGTTCTGCGGAAGGCGTCGCCCGAGAAGGTCCTGAAGACGATGCTCGTGATCAGCAGCAGTGGCAGCACGGTGAAGGTGATCAGGGCAAGCCGCCAGTCCAGCAGCAGCATGATCACCACCACGCCGACCAGGGTCAGCATGTTCGAGAAAAGGGTGACGATGCCCTGGCTGATCAGCTGGTTGAGCGCTTCGATGTCGTTGGTCAGGCGGGATATCAGGGTGCCGGGCCGGTTGCGGGTGAAGAATCCGACCGACATCCTCTGGATGTGCCGGAATACCTCTTCGCGCAGGTCCTGGAGCACCCGGACGCCGATCCAGCCGACCAGGTACGTCTGGGCATAGCTGGTCAGTCCGTAAGCGACTGTGACCGCCAGGAAAGCCGCGACGATCCTGGCCAGGGCTGCCGTGTCGCCGGCGATGATGCCGGCGTCCACAGCCTGGCCGGCGAGGTATGGGGGAGCCAGCGAAGTCGCGCTGGCCGCGATCACGGCCAGCGCCATGAGCGCGATGCGGCGACTGTAGGGCCGCAGCAGGCCGAGAACCCAGCGCACCTTTCGTGCGCGGCCGCGCTCGCCCCGGAAACGCTCGAGCCGGCGCGGTGGCGCCACCGCCGTACCGCTGTCTACCGTCGGCCCGCTCACGAGAAGACCTCGACCTCTTCGTCGATGAAGATCTGTTCCGGCTCCTCGGCGGTGATCAGCCCCCGGTAGAGCCCTGAGCGCCCCAGCAGTTCGCCATGGCTGCCCGAGTCAACGATGCGGCCACCTTCCATGAGCACGATCCGGTCGGCCAGAGAGATCGTCGAGAGGCGGTGGCCGATCACGAAAGTGGTCCTTCCCTGCATCGCCTGGTCGAGCCCGGCCCGGATCCTTCTCTCGGTGGTGGCATCGAGCGAGGATGTTGCGTCGTCGAGAATCAGCACCCGGGGGTCGGCCAGGATCGCCCGGGCGATCGCGACCCGCTGGCGCTGGCCTCCGGACAGGGTCAGCCCGCGCTCGCCGACCACCGTTTCGTAGCCGTCCGGCAGATCAAGGATGAATTCGTGTGCCTGGGCCAGTTTTGCCGCCCGTTCGACCTCTTCCCGGCCGGCGTCGGCGCGGGCGTAGGCGATGTTTGCCGCCACCGTGTCTCCGAAAAGAAAGCTGTCTTCCGACACGTAAGCCGTCTCGGAGCGAAGCGAGTTGACGTCAACCGTCGTCAGGTCGGCGCCGTCGATCGAGATCCGGCCCTGAACAGGGTCGTAGAGTCTCGCGATAAGGGAGACCAGACTGCTCTTGCCCGAACCGGATGGTCCGACCAGGGCCACTCTCGAGCCGCCTTCGACCACGAGGTCGATGTCACTCAGGGCTTCCGGAGTCTCGGGTGAGTAGCGCAGCGATACTCCATTCAGCGCCACCCGTCCGTCGCCTTCGGGCAGGACCGGCGCGCCTTCGGGTGCGGTGATCTCGGGGTCGCGGTCGAGTACCTCGAACAGCCGGTTGCCGGCGGCGATTGCGCGCTGCCCCATGCCCAGAGCCATGCCGACCATGCGCATCGGAGAGGCGAGGATGATCATGTAGGTGTAGAAGGCCGTGAACTCTCCGAGGTCGAGGTTGCCGTTGATGACCGCGGTGCCGCCGACCAGCAGAACGGCGGCTGTACCGATCTGCGGCAGGGCGCCGATCAGGGGGGAGAAGAAGGCCTGTATCCGGGTCGACTTGATGCTCTGGTCGAACAGCCGGTTGACCGAACCCTGAAAGCGGCTGAGTTGGTAGTCCTCCTGGGCAAAGGCCTTGACCACGCGGATGCCGGTGACGTTCTCTTCTGCTTCGGCGGTCAGCTCGGCCATTCGCTGCTGTACCTCCTGCATCGCCGGACGGGACTGCCGGGTGAAACGGATCGCAGTCAGGATCACGAACGGAGTCGGGGCAAGCGCGATCAGGGCCAGCCACGGGTTGATCACGAACATGACCGCCCCGGCCAGCACGACGGTCAGCAGGCTCTGCGAGAAGAAGATCAGCCCGTAGCCGAGGAAAAACCGGATCGCCTGGAGGTCAACCGTCGCCCTCGACATCAGCTGGCCGGTCTGCTGGCTGTCGAAGAAGCCGAGTTCGAGCCGCTGGAGGTGGTTGTAGAGGCTCTGCCTGAGGTCGAACTCGACCGCCAGCGAAACCTTGCCGGCGATGATGCGCCGCACCATGGTCAACCCCAGCCTTAGGATGGCTGCGGCCATGATGAATCCGACCAGCGGCAGCAGAGCGTCCCGATCGCCGGATTCAATGGCGTTTACGGACTGTCCGATCAGCCACGGGATAAGCACCGTCATCGCCATCGCGCCCCAGGCGAAGACGAGAGAACCCCAGAGCTCGCGCCGGTGGGGGCGGAGGAAACCGAGCAGTCTGCGGAAGGTGGGCATCCCCATAACTATACAAAATGAAGTAAGGCGACATTGAGACCGGAAGCGGTCGCCAGCCTGATCTGCCCGTACTGCGACGGTGCCCTTCGGCTGAACGGGGCTTCGCTGATCTGCAGCGGCGGCCACACCTCGAACATCGCCCGGCAGGGTTACGTCAGCCTGCTCGGCAGGCATTCGGGAACCCATACGGCCGATTCCGCGGAGATGATCGCGGCCCGCGAGCGGGTGCTCGGTGCCGGTCTGTTCGAGCCGGTCGCGACCGCAGTCACAGCAGCGGCGTCGTCATCCGAGACGGCAGTTGTCGAGGGCACCGTGGTCGACCTGGGTTCAGGACCCGGCTACTACCTCGAAGCGGTTCTCGAGGCGCTTCCGGAGCGGATCGGAATCGCGGTGGACAACTCGAAGTACGCTGCCCGCCGGGCTGCCCGTTGCCATCCACGCGCGGCGGCTGTGGTCGCCGATGTCTGGCAGGGCCTGCCGCTGGCATCCGAGAGCGCCGCGGTCGTCATCAACGTTTTCGCCCCGAGGAACGGAGAGGAGATCGAACGGGTCCTGGCACCGGGAGGCCTTCTTCTGACCGTGACGCCCGACTCCGACCACCTCCAGCAGCTTGCCGGGCCGCTGTCGATGATCTCGGTCGATTCCGACAAGGAGCGGAGGCTCCGGCAGACTCTCGGCCCGCTGGCCGTGGACATGGAGTCGAAACCGCTGAGCTGGCAGATGAACCTGAGCCGGAGCGAAGTTGCCGACCTGGTCGCGATGGGACCCAATGCAGGAAGACTCGACCCCGGGCAACTCGCAGCCGCCCTTGACGAACTGGACTACCCGAAGGTGGTTACCGGGTCGGTCAACCTGTCGCTTGCTCGCAAGCCGGCCTGAGCACCCCCGGAGCGCCCGGCAGAGGTCCGCCGCTACCGGATGACCAGGAAGATCCAGATCGCCGCGGCGGCGATGGAGATCCAGATGATCCGGTTTCCGAAGGGGCTTCCTTCATGGCGCAGGTAGATGCCGAAGCCGAAGCCGACGAAAGGGACCAGCACTGCGAGTAGAAGTCCGGCGTACTCGTTGGAGGTGATCGATGTGCCGTCGCGGTTGGGGCCCGGTTTCGTGGTCGCCATGGGTGGAGCATAATGGTGCCGTGTGGCACCGGGCAGCGCCCCGGAATCCCAGGCGATCGAGATGGAGGAGCGATGACCGAGCGAAAAGCAGCGAGCGGTTTCACCCTTGAGGCCAACCGGAAGCTTCTCGGCGAATTGCCGTTCGAAGACGAGCGCGATTTCGAGGAGGCGAGCCGCGGTTTCATCGCGCCGCTACCCGAGGGTCATGTGCTGAAGCCGAACGGAGACTTCGTCTTCGACCCGGCCCGGCTCGATTTCGCCAAAGGGCGCGAAGAGGCGCCGGACACGGTCAACCCCAGCCTCTGGCGCCAGGTCAGGCTGATCGCCGAGGGTGGCCTGTTCAAGGTCTGCGAGCGGATCTACCAGGTCCGCGGATACGACATCTCGAACCTGACCGTGATCGAGGGCGACAGCGGGGTCATCGTGGTCGATCCGCTGATCTCTGCGGAAACGGCGAAAGCGGCGCTCGAGTTCTATTTCGAGCACCGGCCGAAGAGGCCGGTGGTGGCGGTGATCCACTCGCACAGCCACGTCGACCATTACGGCGGAGTACGCGGGGTGATCGACGAAGAGGACGCCAGGGCCGGCAAGGTGAAGGTGATCGCCCCAGAGGGGTTCCTCGAGGCGGCCGTTTCCGAGAACGTAATGGCCGGAACGGCGATGACCCGGCGTGCGATGTACCAGTTCGGAGCGCTGCTCGCTCCGGACGAGCAGGGCACGGTCGGGACCGGCCTCGGCTCCGGGGTTTCGCTCGGCACGGTGACGCTGATCCAGCCGACTGACGAAATCACCGACCGCAACTCTCGCATGGTCATCGACGGTCTCACTTTTGACTTCATGCTCACTCCGGATACCGAGGCGCCGGCCGAGATGCACTGGTACATCGAGGAACTGAAGGCGCTCACCGCGGCCGAGAACTGCGTGCACACGATGCACAACACCTACCCGATACGCGGTGCCCAGGTCCGCGATCCGCAGGCCTGGTCGATGTACCTGAACGAGACGATCGAGCGCTGGGGCAGTGAGGCCGACGTCATGTACGGAATGCATCACTGGCCGTCATGGGGCCGCGAGCGAATCGTCGAGATGCTCAGCAAGGGCCGGGATGCATACCGCTACATCAACGACCAGACTTTGCGCCTGGCCAACCACGGCTACACCCCGATCGAGATCGCCGAACAGGTCCGCCTGCCCGACTCACTGGAGCGCCACTGGGCGGTACGCGACTACTACGGCACGATCAGCCACAACGTCAAGGCGACCTACACCCGCTACCTCGGCTGGTTCGACGGCAATCCCGCCAACCTCGATCCGCTGCCGCCGGTAGATACGGCCAGGAAGTACGTCGAGTACATGGGCGGCGCCGAGTCGGTCATCGAGCGGGCCCGCGAATGCTTCGAGCGCGGTGAGTACCGCTGGGTGGCCCAGGTGATGAAGCACGTAGTCTTCGCCGATCCCTCCGACCGGTCCGCCCGAGAGCTGACCGCTGACGCGATGGAGCAGCTCGGGTACCAGGCGGAATCATCGACCTGGCGCAACGCCTACCTGACCGGGGCACAGGAGCTGAGGTTCGGCTCACCTGTCCTGCCCGAGATGGTCGACACCGCCAGCCCGGAGACGATTCACGCGCTGACTCTGGAGATGATCTTCAACTACCTCGCGGTCCGGCTCAACGGCCCGGAGGCCGCCGGGCGGCAGATAACGATCAACTTCGTCCTGCCCGATACGAACCAGGAAGCGTGGCTGCGTCTGGAGAACGGCGCCCTCAGCCATTCGGTCGGCCGCAGCGCGGTCGATCCCGACGCGACCGTGACGGTCGAGCGGGCAGCGCTCGACGCAATCGTCTGCGCCCAGATCGATCTCGAGGAGGCGATCGCCACCGGCAGAGTGACGGTCGAGCCGGACCCGGGTCCGCTGGCCGAAATCGTCGGCCTGCTGGACTCCTTCAGTCCGTGGTTTGCCGTGATCGAGCCGTGATCCGGTCGTACTCGGCCTTGCTCATGGCCTCGGGGTCGTAGACCGGCGCCTTGGTGTCGGGTATCTCGAAGTAGGGCGTTTCAACGTTGTCAAAAAATCCCCAGCCGCCCATGTCCTCGACCCAGATCCGGACCCGGTTGAGTTCGAGGCCGCCGGCCTCGACATCCGAGCAGAGCAGAGTCACCTCACCGGGAGTGGTCGGTGCGACCGGCTTTATGGCGGTGAGCCATTTCTCGACTTCTTCGTCACCCATCGGAGCCATAGTCCACTGATCCTAGACACTGAGCGTCGGTCGAATCGGGTGTTTCGACCGAGTCACGCTTCGACAGACGGTGATGCCGTGTATCGAGCGAGTTTGGATGGCCATCCCGTCTCGTCCACCCGGGCAGGACTCTGGCTGGAAATCACCGCCGGTCGGCGCTTCGGGCCGGATCCAACGGCACTTGGGTAGCCTGCCGATCATGTCCGAGCCCAAGGTGAGTGTGCTGATAGTCGTCGGAACCCGGCCCGAGGCGATCAAGCTCGTGCCTTTGATCCTCGCCTTCCGGGAAAGCGACACTTTCCGTCCGCTCGTTGTCTCCACTGGCCAGCACCACAGGATGGTGAGCGAAGTGCTCGAGCTGGCCGACATCAAGTCGGACTACAACCTCTGGGTCGGTGGAGCCCGAAGCCAGCTCAACGACCGTATCCGCGAGGTCATCGCTCGGCTCGACGACTTCTGCAGGGAGGAGTTCGACGTCGACGGTCATCAACTGCACGACGGCCGGGTTGCGGACGGCTCCTACCCGATCGCAATCCTCGTCCATGGCGATACGACATCGGCCATGTCAGCGGCTCTCGCCTCATTTCAAATGAAGATTCCGGTGGTACACGTCGAAGCCGGCCTGAGGAGTGGTAACAACCTGACGCCTTTCCCCGAGGAGATGAACCGGCAGCTGATCTCCAGCATCGCCTGTTTCCACCTTGCACCGACCTTCTATAACAGGCAGAACCTGATCCGCGAAAACGTACCCGGTGAGCAGGTATTCGTAACCGGCAATACGGGAATAGACGCGCTCCACTGGGCAGCGGGACTGCAGACGGAGATTTCCGACCCCGAAGTGCGCGAGCTCTACCATTCCGACCGTCGAATCGTCGTGGTCACGGCCCACAGACGGGAAAACTGGGAGCACGGGATCGCCGGTGTCGCGGAAGGCGTCCACCGTCTCGCTATCGAAAACCCGGACGTCTCATTCGTCGTACCCCAGCACCCGAACCCTCTGGTCAGGACCAAGTGGGCGGTAGTTCAGGACGTCGAGAACATCCTGCTGACCGAGCCGGCCTCCTATGCTGAATTTGCCAAGCTGCTGGCCCGCTGCTTTTTCGTGATCACCGACTCGGGCGGAATCCAGGAGGAGGCACCCTCGCTCGGCAAGCCGGTCCTCGTTGCCCGCGAATCGACCGAGCGCAAGGAGGGGGTCGAGGCCGGCACGCTGGTGCTGACCGGACCTGACGCCGACCGGATCTACGAGGAAGGCATGAAACTGCTTCGTGACGAGGGGGCTTATCTGAAGATCAGCCGGGCTGACAACCCCTACGGCGACGGCGAAGCGTCACGGCGGATCGTCGCCGCACTGAAGGAGCTCTATCTCGGCGGACCCAAGCCGGAGCCGTTCGGTTCGGGGTACTCGAGGAAGGCCATAGTCGAAGCCGCGGGCTACTCATTCGCCAACCTTCCGGAACCGCAGATCGACCCCGACCTGATCCCCGGTGCCCTGCGGGGGCTTCGCCAGGAGCACCCGGTCGACGAAATGTGGCCGGACTCGCGCGCCGCGACAGAGGACGAATCCGCAGTCTGAACCCCGATCCGGCAAGGACAGCCTCCGTTGAGTGAGACCCTTTTTCTGGCGGCCTTCTCGTGGTACCCCTTCTCCGGTCTGCCACCGGCGATACAGGTGCTTTTCTCGATCGCCTTCCTGATCATCCTGATGATGCTGGTCTGGACCGGGATCCTGTTCTTTCTCGGTCTGGAGGCCGATCGTAATCCACCCGATCCCGGCGGAGAGGAGGATTCGGACTGGATCTTCCTGGTTCCCGCGTTGAATGAGGAGGTGACGATCCGTGACAGCGTCGAGCGCCTCGAACAGGTGCCGCTCGAACGCAAGCGCATAGTCGTGATCAACGACGGTTCCGATGACGGTACCGGCGAGGTCCTTGCGACGCTCGGACTCAGTCCCCACCTGCATGTGATTGAGCGCCGGGCTCCGAATGCCAGGCAGGGCAAGGCCGCGGCACTGAATTTCGCTTTCGCCGAGATCGCCCGGTGGTGGCCGGAGCTCGACCCGGATCGCACGATCATCTGCGTGGTCGATGCGGATGGTCGTATCGGTCCCGAGAGTCCACGCTTCGTGGCCGGCCATTTCGCAGATCCGCTGGTGGGTGGGGTGCAGACGCTGGTCCGCATCTACAACCGTCACCGTCTGCTGACCTGGTTCCAGGACATCGAGTTCTCGATCTACGGCCGGCTTTTTCAGGCGGGCCGCAACCGCTGGGGGACCGCCGGCATGGGCGGCAACGGCCAGTACAACCGGATGTCGGCGCTGGCCTCTATCGACGACTCGCTCGATCAGGTCGAGCAGCCGGTGGCATCCAGCCCCGATGAGGCCGTGACCGCGGCACCGCCCTCGAGCCTCGGCCCCTGGCGGGATCGGCTCACCGAGGACCAGGACCTCGGGCTGCGCCTGATGATCGCCGGATGGGACCTGCGCCACGACAACCGGGCCAGTGTCGACCAGCAGGGCCTTTCGAACCTGCGTCGGCTCCTGCGCCAGCGCACCCGATGGTCACAGGGCAATCTCCAGGCCATGGGACTGATGAGCCCGATCGCGAAGTCGAGGATCCCGGCCGTGCCGAGGCTGGAGCTCATCCTCTACCTGCTGATGCCCTTCTTCCAGGGAATCGTCGGAGCCTCACTGGTCGTGGCGGCGTGCTCGCCATAACCGGTACCGAGGTATACGCAGGCAGCTTCTGGTGGCTGGTCTTCGTCTACCTGCTGGGCTTCGGCGGCACGATGCTCGGCTGTGTCGCCGCCAAGCTCGAAGCGCAGATCAGCCTTGGAGGCCTGGTCAAAGGCCTGCTGACCGCCCAGATCTACGCCTTCTACTCCTGGTTGCTCTGGCCGGTGCTGCTGCGGTCGACCTTCCGCCAGCTGACCAGTCGCGACACCTGGGCGAAGACAGCCCGCGAAGAGATCCCGGGCTGAGCCTTCAGCCGGCTGCGGTCGTAGCGATGGTGGAGCATCAGGTCATTGCCGTCGGGGTCCTTGAACATCGCCATGTGGCAGACCCCGGTATCGAAGGTTTCACCCAGAAACTCCACGCCCTTCTCCTCCAACGCGGACCTGGCCGCGGCGACATCGTCCACATGCAGCGCCAGGTGGGCGAGGTTCTGAGGCGCGAAGTCGAAGCCCATGCGCCCTGGCTCCCAGATGCCGAAGCAGGTCTCGCCGACCCAGAACTCGTATTTCGCCCCCGGGTCGGGCCGCAGGCCGAGGGTTTCGACGTAAAAGGCCCGGCTACGGTCGGAATCGGTTGAAGGCACACTCACGAAATCCAGTCCGGTGATCATCCTCCGAGGCTATCCGTGAAGTTCCGGCAGGGCAAGCGACCGCTTCGCCACCAGCGATTGGCAGCGACCCGTATGCCGGAGCGGGCCCGCTGTCCGTCATCACGCCGGAAGCACATTCGCTTCCGGGTTTAGAGTGCCCCTGGGCGGCCCGAGCCGCGACATCCCTGAAACTGGAGGCAGATGAGCGTCGAATCGGACATAGGAAACCTTGCGGCACAGTTTCTCGAAAGCATCGCCGGCAACTACGACGACAGCGCTTCGGTGGAACTGGCAGCGATCGTGGTCGCGGTACGCCATGGAGACGGACAGATCACCTACCACCATCGCTTCGGCCCGAATCAGCCGTCTCCCCATGCGGGCAACGGTCTGCTCGAGCAGGCTCTCGACAACAGCCGCCGCCACTTCCGCGGCGAGTTCAACCGGCCGGCCGGTTAGGGTGGCTCGATGAGCAACGAACCGGAGACCGAAGCCGAGATTCAGGAAGAGATGCGCGAACTGGGCATCGACAACGACGCATCCGGGTCGCCTGACGTGATGATGTCGGGCAACGTCGTGCGTGTGATCGCCGCGGTCCTTGCCGCGCTGATGCTGGCCGGGGCGGTCCTGCTCGTTTTCTGACGCATCGATTCTCAGAGACTTCTGAGCCCGTTCTCAGAAAGTTCACAGGGTCGAGGTCCAACATGACTTTCAGCCGGTGAAGAACCGGAAAACCTTCAAAGGAAGGAAGTCATGAAGAAACCAATCGCAGTAGCAGCAGCGGTACTGGCCCTCGGGGTCGCAGGCACCGCAGTGGCGGCCCCGGGTGGAAGCGTCTTCGGCGGCGGCGACCGCGAGGAGCGTCAGGCGGAGTTCGCGACCGATCTGGCTCAGAAGCTCGACGGCGTGAACAGGAGTGAGGTCGAACAGGGCCTCGACGAGTTGCGCTCCGAGCGTGAGGCCCAGATGCTGAACGAACGGGCCGAGTCGCTGGCTTCGGGCCTCGACGGCGTGAGTGTCGAGCAGGCGAAGACCGCACTGGAGAACGTGCGTGAATCGATCGGCGAAGACCAGCGACCGGACCCGTCCGAAATCGACGCCCTGCTGGCCGAAGAACTCGGAGTCAGCGAGGACGATCTGACCGAGGCCCGCAAGGCGGAGATGACGCAGCGGCTCGACCAGGCGGTCGAAGACGGCGCGATCACCGAAGAACAGGCCGACGAGATGCGCGAGAAGATCGAGAGCGGCGAAGCCGGGCCGGGTGGGCCCGGAGGCGGCCCCGGTCACGGTGGGCCTGGTGACCACGGCGGTCCCGGCGGACCCGGTCCCGGCGGACCCGGTTCTTTCGGGTCCTACGGTGAGTCGCCTTCAGCGGCTCCGTCTGCCTGATGCCGGATCGGGTGTCTGGCACTGAATGAGAGGATCATGAGGTGATGTCCCAGGCAACCGTTCTGGTCGTCGACGACGACCCCGGAATACGCGAAGCCCTCGACCGCGCACTGCGGCTCGAGGGCTTTGCCGTGCGGCTGAGCGAGGATGGAGAAGCGGCGCTGGCCGACCTTGGATCGGGGGCAGCCGATGTCATGGTCCTGGACCTCGGCCTGCCCGGGATCTCCGGAATCGAAGTGATCGAAAGGCTGCGCCGCGACGGCCAGGACCTGCCGGTCTGCATCCTCTCCGCCCGGGACGAGGTCGCGGACCGGGTGGACGGCCTGCGGGCGGGTGCGGACGACTATGTCGTCAAGCCCTTTGACCTCGAGGAGCTGACCGCCCGCCTGCATGCCCTGCTTCGCAGGCGGCCCGACCAGGTGAGCACGCCGATCCAGGTCGGCTCACTTCGAATCGACCCCGCGCGTCATCAGGTGCTGGTCGACGGCAGGGATCTCGAGCTGACCGCCCGCGAGTTCGATCTGCTGGAGGTGCTGGCCCGGCATCCCGGCATCGTGCTTTCCAGGGACCAGCTGCTGGAGCAGGTCTGGGGCTACACCTTCGAGGTAGACGGAAACGTGGTCGACCAGTTCATCTCCTACCTGCGCCGCAAGATCGAGGCGGCAGGGAGCCCGCGGCTGATCCACACCGTGCGCGGGGTCGGCTTTGTGCTGAGGCCGTGAAGATGAACCGTTCCTTTGGCAGCCTGCGAGGCCGGGTCGCCCTGATGGCGACGGTGGCCCTGGCGGCCGTTCTGCTGCTGGTCGGAGCCGGAGCGCTCGCATCGTTCTCCGACCGGGAGCGCCAGCGCGTGGACCAGGGCCTCGAGGATCGCCCGCCACGCGAGCTGGCCAGAGCCCTGGGGGCACCCGAGGGGCCCCCTCAGGGGCCGGACCGGCCTTCCCCGGACGACTTCGGGCCCCCGGCGCTGCGCCCGCAGGGCGAGTACGTGCGGCTCACGGTCAACGGTGATGAAGTTCGTGGCGTGGACGTACCGAGGGGCCTGCCGGTCCCGGAGGGACCCGGTCTGCGGACGCTGAGTGCCGACGGAGTCGACTACCGCTCGCTGGCCCGGACGGTCGCACCGGGAACGCTGGTCGAGACGGGTGTCGACCTGAGCGAGGTGCAGGCCAGGATCGATGAGCTGCGCAACCGGCTCCTGCTGGTGGGTCTCGCCGGCGTTCTGCTGGTGGCGGCGCTCAGCTGGTGGCTGGCCGGCATCGCCCTCAGGCCTCTGGCCCGACTCGGCGAAGCCGCCGGCGAGGTCGGAGGCACCGAAGACCTCTCCCGGCGGGTCGAGGCCGGTTCAGGGGCGACCGAGGTCGAGGAGCTGACCGCAAGCATCAATTCGATGCTTGCCCGGCTCGAAGCCTCCTCCGATGAGACCACGAAGGCCCTCGAGGCGACCCGTCGCTTCGCGGGCGATGCCGGCCATGAACTGCGCACGCCGATGACTTCCCTGCGCGCCAATATCGGAACCATGCGGCGCAATCCCGACATCGACGCCGCCGAATATGAAGCTGCGCTGGAGCAGATGGATCGCGATTCAGCCCGCATGATGAGGATGCTCGGCACCCTCCAGACGCTGGCCCGTGGCGATGCCGCCGCCGCTCTGCCGATGCAGCCGGTGGAGCTGACCGGGCTGGTCGGCAGCGCGGTGGACGCGGCCAGGGGCCGCCACCCCGATGTCACCTGGCAGCTCGATTCGCCCGCGTCGGAGATCGAGATGTCCGGCTGGGCGGATGGCCTGGTGTCGATGCTCGACAACCTGCTCGAAAACGCTGCCCGGCACGGCAGTAGCGGGGGAGAGGTGACCACCACCCTGCGCGCGTCGCAGGACACGATCGAACTGATAGTCGACGACGACGGCCCCGGGATCGAACTCGACAGGCGTGAGCAACTGTTCGAACGCTTCGAGCGGGGCGACAGTGGTGGCCTCGACGGAACCGGCCTCGGGCTCTCCCTGGTCCGCCAGCAGGCCCGCCTGCACGGTGGGGATGCGGTTGCCGAAGAGAGTCCGGCCGGAGGCGCGAGGTTCAGGGTGACGCTGGGCGCCGACCCCGGCTGAGGTCGGCGCCCTGCAGCAGATGTCCGGCTACGGCCGGGTCAGCTCGAAGGCCATCTCCTCGAAGACCTCGACGTAACGGTCGATAGCTTCGTCGGTGTGGGTGACCGAGAGCGTCCATTCCTCTTCGCGGCCGGGAGTCATGAAGATTCCCCGGTTCATGTTGAAGAGCCAGGCGAGTTCGCTGAGTTCGGCATCCTGGTTGGCCTTGAACGACTCGTAGTCGTTGACGTGGGTGGGGGAGAAGGTCACGCAGCCCTTTGAGCCGATTCCGACCGTGTAGCCGGGCAGGTTGTGCTTCTCGACGACCTCGTCGCAGCCGGCGAGGATGCGATCGTTGAGGTGGTCGAGGTGCGTGTAGGCATCGGGGGTCATCACCTGCTCCAGGTTCGCCCGTGCCGCGGCCATGCAGAGAGGGTTGCCGTTGTAGGTACCGACCTGGTAGACCGTGCCGTCTTCAACGCAGGCCATCACTTCTTCGGAGCCACCGATCGCGCCGACCGGGAAGCCGCCGCCGAGAGCCTTGGCCAGGGTGACCATGTCCGGAACCACGCCGAACTTCTCGACTGCGCCGCCGGGGGCGATCGCGATGCCGGTCTTGACTTCGTCGAAGATCAGGACGACGCCGTGGCGGGCCGTGATCTCGCGGACCTCCTGGAGGTATCCGTCCTCGGGAAGGATCACGCCGAGGTTCATCATCGCCGCCTCCATGATCACGCAGGCGGGCAGGCGGCCGGCTTCCTTCATCTTCACGATGCGGCGCTCCATCGCGCCGGCGTCGTTGAACGGAACCGCGACCACCTGATCGACGGTTGCCTGAGGAATGCCGGCGCCGTAGGGCAGTGAGGCGAGGTCCTCGTGGTCTCCGATCTGGTCGTACTCGACGCCGATCGAGACCATCACGGTGTCGTGGTGACCGTGGTAGGAACCGAAGATCTTCATCACGTCGTCACGTCCGGTGTGACCGCGGGCGATCCGGATCGCGTCCATCGTCGCTTCGGAACCGGAGTTGGTGTAGCGCCACTTCGGCATTCCCCAGCGGGCAGCCAGGTCGTCGCCCACGGCGATCGCGTCCTCGGTCGGTGCGGCGAAGTGGGTGCCCTGCTTGTAGCGCTCGGCACGGCTTCGCCGATGATCGGGTTGGCATGGCCCTGCACCATCGATCCGAAGCCGTTGTGGAAGTCCCACATCTCGTTGC
The DNA here is from genome assembly GCA_963709375.1 of uncultured Solirubrobacterales bacterium. Lineage (GTDB taxonomy): Bacteria > Actinomycetota > Thermoleophilia > Solirubrobacterales > 70-9 > 67-14. Next base: position 16,958 of record CAVPWA010000005.1, on the reverse strand, counting down.
CGTCAACGTCCCAGACCTTCGGCCCGACGCCGCTCTCCATGTAGATCGGCCACGGATCACGAAGCTGGTAGGAGCTGGCGACGCCGCCGGACAGGTGGTGGCTGGCCCGCTCGAAGGTTTCCTTCGATTTCTGGGTATTGGCGTTGAGGCGCTCTTCCTCGCGGACGGTCAGTTCCTGGATCCGGGTCCGGTCAAGTCTGGTTGCGGTGCTCGTGCTCATGTCGGGTGTTCCTCCGTATTCGTTGCCTGTGGCGGTCCCGCCGTGGCAAACGGGGGCCGAAATCCTCTCACCACCGTACCGCCTCAAGACCGGTGCCGGGCGGGCGCGGCTCGCCGATGGGACCTAAGATGACCCGATGGCGAAATGGGGGGCACTCATAGTTCTGGCGGCGGCCCAGTTCCTGATGGTTCTGGACCAGGCGGTCATGAACGTCGCGATCTCGACCCTGGTCGAGGATTTCGATACGACCGTCACCACCATTCAGGCGAGTGATCGCTTTCTACGCCCTGGTCATGGCCGGACTGATGCTGACCGGCGGCAAGCTCGGAGACATCTTCGGTCGCCGGCGGATCTTCGTGGTCGGAATGATCATCTACGCCTCCGGTTCGGCGCTGACCGCCGCATCGGGGAGCGTATTCACGCTGACGCTCGGCTGGTCGGTACTGGAGGGAATCGGTGCTGCCATGGTCCTGCCGGCGATGGTGGCTCTGGTCGCCGGCAGCTACGAAGGCAAAGAAAGGGCGCTCGCCTACGGAGTCCTCGGCGGCGTCGCCGGGGCCGGCATCGCGGTCGGGCCGATCCTCGGCGGCTGGGCGACGACCGAACTCAGCTGGCGGGTCGTATTCGTCGGCGAGGTCGTGGTGGCGCTCGCCATCCTCGCGAGCATCAGGACGGTCAAGGAACCCGAGCTGAAACCGGGTGCGACTCTGGACTGGGTCGGCAGCGTGCTGTCCGCGCTCGGACTCGGGGTGGTCGTATTCGGAGTCCTCCAGGCCAGCACCTGGGGCTGGCTGAAGCCGCTCGATTCGCCGATCGAGCCCTTCGGATTCTCGCTCGTGCCTTTCGTCGTCGCTGCCGGAGCGATGGTGCTGCTCGGTTTCGTTGCCTGGGAGCGGCGCCAGGAGCGCATCGGCAAGCAGCCGCTGGTGCATCTCCGGCTCTTCAGCATCCCGTCGCTCCGTTCCGGTGCCTGGACCCTGCTCGCCCAGAACATGATCCTGATGGGCATCTTCTTCACGGTGCCGCTCTACCTCCAGGTGGTCCAGGGCCTCGACGCCCTCGAGACCGGCGTGAGGATGCTGCCGGCCTCCGTCTGCATGTTCCTGATGGCGATCGTCGGCGCGGCGCTTTCGAAGCGCTTCGGCGCCCGGCCGTTGGTCCGGATCGGCCTGCTGGTCGTACTGGGCTCGGTCCTGCTGCTGCTCGGCACGATCAATCCGCAGCTCGACGACGCCGGCTTCCTGATTGCGATGGGCGTGCTGGGAACGGGAATCGGACTCGTCGTATCCCAACTCGGCAACGTGGTCCAGTCCTCGGTCGGCGACGAAGACCGCAGCGAGGCCGGCGGCATCCAGAACACCGCCCTTCAGCTCGGATCGTCGCTCGGCACGGCGGTGCTCGGTGCGATCGTGATCACCGGACTGCTCGGCTCCTTCTCGAGCAATGTCCAGCAGAACCCGGACATCTCCGCGTCGGTCAAGGACCAGGTCAGCGTCGCGGTCAGCTCCGGTGGCAGCTTCGTTCAGTCCGACGAGGTCCGGGCGGCGGCCGAGCAGGCCGGAGTCGGCGAGAGCGACACCGAAAACGTCGTCGCCGAGTACGAAGACGCCCAGCTTCAGGCGCTCAAGACCGCCCTGCTCGGAGCGGGCCTGCTGATCCTGATCGCCATTGCCGTTCACCCGCAACCTGCCGACCCGGCCACTGGGCGAAGCCGGGAGCCGCGGCGCCGGCGGCCGGATCTTCGCCCTGAACCGGTAGCGCGGCCCGGTGTGCGGGTGGCGGGCTGATTCGGCGGTCCCGCGCGAGGTGTATGTGCCGGCGTCGCCGCAGAATCGAGGCGTTTCGGTGTTTCGGCGTTAGGCTGGACTGGCAGTCACACAACGCGACCGAATCAGGAGGCATCAAGATGTCCGAAAGCGTGTACCGAGTCACAGAGGTGGTTGGGGTCAGTTCCGATTCCTGGGAGCAGGCCGCCCGGAACGCAGTCGAGAAGGTCGGAGAGTCGGTGCGCGACCTGCGCGTCGCAGAGGTGGTCAGGGAAGACGTGACCATCGAAGACGGCAAGATCTCGGATTTCCGGGTCCGTCTCGACGTTTCGTTCAAGTACGACCGGGCCCAGTAGCGGGTCCTGCCAGACCACATAGGCGGGGGCGGCCGGCACGCCGCCCCCGGCGGGGCTCGTTGAGCGCCGTGGTCGCGGGGCATGGTTTACTCGGCCGGTGAGCGACGTCGAAGCGACAGCCGCGCCTCGGATGCGAATGCCCGCCGAATGGGAGCCTCACGAGGCCTGCCTGATGGCCTGGCCGACGCGCGAAGACCTGTGGGACCGCCATTTCGAACAGGCCAAAGAGGAGTTCGCCGCGACTGCGGACGCAATCGCCCGTTTTGAACCGGTCAGGATGATCGTCAACGAAGCGCAGTCCGACGAAGTCCGGCGGATGTGCGGGCCGGGAGTCGAAGTGCTTGAGGTTGCGATCGACGATTCCTGGGCGAGGGACTCCGGACCGATCTTCGCCTGTGACGCCGAGGGCCTGCGAAAAGGGGTCGACTTCCGCTTCAACTCCTGGGGGGAACGCTTCAAGCCCTTCGACCGTGACGCGGCGATGGCCGCCGGAGTTCTCGAACAGCTCGGGATCGAGCGTGTCGGGTCGGGGATGGTGCTCGAAGGCGGAGCGATCACGGTTGACGGTGAAGGCACGGCGATAACAACCGAGCAGTGCCTGCTCAACCCGAATCGAAATCCGGACATGAGCCGGCAGCAGATCGAAGAGGAGCTGGAGCGAACGCTCGGCATCGAGAAGGTGATCTGGCTGCCGTGGGGCCAGGCCGAGGACGCCCACACCGACGGTCACGTGGACGGTGCATGCACCTACGTCCGGCCCGGTGTCGTGCTGGCCCAGACCTGCGAGGACCCGGACAATGCCAACCATCGCCTGATGGCCGAAAACCTCGAGGTTCTCAGGTCGTCGCGAGACAACTCGGGCAGGCAGATCGAGGTGATCGAGTTTCCGCACCTGCCCTACTTCGATCTCGACGGAGAAGCGATGGTCGTCTCCTACGTGAACCTCTACATCGCCAACGGTGGTGTCGTCGTCCCGCTTGCCGATCACGCCCTGGACGGACCAGCACTGGATCTGATCGGTCAGGCTTTTCCGGATCGCGAGGTTGTCGGAGTTCCGGGCCGGATCGTTTCCTTCGGAGGTGGAGGGCCACACTGCATCACCCAGCAGATACCGGCAGAAAGCACTGTCCGCTGAGCACCCGCCTGCCGGTCTGGCGGCCCTGCCCCGACCGGGCGCGGCCGACCGGCCCCCGATGTTTAGTCTGAACGGGTCCCCGAGCACCATGGAGGCTTGCCATGCCGGTTGATCCTGAAACTCCCCTCGACGAGATTTCCATCCTGACCGACGAGCTCTGGGAAGGGGGACCGCCCGATGACGTTTTCCGGCGGCTTCGCTCGGAGTGCCCTGTCCATTGGTCCGAGCGGATCGAGATGTTCCCCGAGGAGGACGGCTACTGGTCGGTTACGACGGCCGACGGCGTGCGTGAGGTGAGCCTCGACTGGCGGACCTACTCTTCAGAGCGTGGCGGATTCCTGGCTGCGACACACGCCGGGCTGCCACTGGAATTGTCGACCGCGATGTTCATCGGCATGGACCCTCCCAAGCACGACCGGCTCAAGGCTCTCTTCCAGCGCGGTTTCACCCCGAAGCGAATCGCCGAACACGAGGATGCGATCCGGGAGATAACCCGTGGTGTCCTCGACGGAATCGCCGGTCGCGAAACCTGCGATCTGGTCGAAGACGTGGCCCAGCCCGTCGTATCCAGGGTGATCGGCAGCTTCATGGGTATTCCACCGGGCGACGACCTGGTCTGGGCCCGCCTGATGAATACGATCCTCGGCGCCAACGACCCGGACGTGAACCCCGAGGGCATGGATACCGTGATGCAGCGTGACGTGCCCGAGATTTTCGAGCGCTGCTCGAAGCTCATAGCCGAGCGTCGCGAAAACCCGACTGATGATCTGACCAGCGTTCTGGTCCACGCGGAGGTGGACGGTGAGAGCCTCGAGGACCATGAAATCGTCATGGGGTTCTTCCTGCTCATGGCGGCGGGCAACGACAGCACCAAGGCGACCTACTGCAGCGCGATGAGAGCCCTGCTGGAGGACCGGGAGCAGATGGAGGTCTTGCTGGAGGATCCGGGCCTGATTCCTTCAGCGGTAGAGGAGGCGCTTCGGATGTTCCCCGCCTTCGCTCACTTCCGCCGCACCGCGACCAAAGACACCGAGCTGCTCGGTCAGGAAATCAAAGAGAACGAAAAGGTGGTCATGTGGTACGTCTCGTCGAACCGGGACGAGACCCGCTACGAGGATCCCGACCGTTTCGACGTCCACCGGAACCCGGAGCACCAGGCTTTCGGTGCCGGCGGCCGCCACTTCTGTCTGGGCGCTGCGCTGGCCCGACTGGAGCTGAAGATCCTCGTCGAAGAAACCCTCGAGCGCTTTCCGAACATGCAGATCGACGGTGAAGCAATCTACGTGCGATCCGGTTTCGCGAACCAGCTTCGTACGCTTCCGGTGAGGCTGAATAGCGCGACATGAATCCGGGGCTCGTCGTCTCGGGCGGCCAGACCGGGGTCGACCGGGCCGCCCTCGACGCTGCGGCCGTAGTCGGGCTCCCCTACGGCGGCTGGTGCCCGAAGGGCGGCCTGGCCGAAGACTTCGATGAGCCTCCAGGGCTGCTCGGGCCCTACCCAGGGCTTCGCGAGACCCCCATGGCCGATCCGGCCCAGCGCACCGAGTGGAACGTGCACGACTCGGACGCAACCTTGATCATCAGGCCTGCCGTCGGATCAAGCTCGCCCGGCTCGGACCTGACCGGGCGGCTGGCCAAAACGATGGGACGCCCTCTATTCGTTCTCGACCCGGACTCGCCAGACGCCGTCTCGCGGGCGGTCGCTTTCCTCGGCGACCTCCGACAGAGTGCAAGCCTGAACTTCGCCGGACCGCGGGAAAGCGAGGTGCCAGGCATCTACCTGCGCAGCCGCGCGGTCATTGAGCGGATCCTCTTGGAGGTCGGCGGCGTTTGATCCGGTGCGATGCCTCTTCGCAGAGTCAGCCGCCGTCGGGCCGGCTGCGGGCGGCGACTTCGATTCCGGCCAGCCATCCTGGCGCCCGGCCACCTTCGGGCGGCTGGATTGTTGCGGTGTCGATCCCGCTGCGGGTGATGAGCCACGAGATCACAGAGTTCGAGTTCCACATGTCACCGGTCCCAAGCTCGTCGCGGCCCCAGGTCGCGGTCGGAACATTCGGTGTGAGCTCGAGCAGGGCTCGCGCCACCCCCGGATCGCCGGAAAGCCGGGCCGGGCTTTCGACCGCCTCGTCCACGTCGGGTATCTGACCGCCGGGCCAGCGTCGGATCTCGTACCTGAAGATGCTCAGCCGACCGGCCCAGCCGGCGCCCACCGGACCTTCAGCCACAGCGCCGTGCGAACCCCTGCCCGAGCCGACGACCGGCGTCACTTCGATGATCCACCGGTCCGGGCCGACCGTGACTTCCAGCGCCGAGTGGTAGAGGTCGAGCGGTCTGCGGCGCTGGAAGAACGCTGCCCCGGATTCGTAGATACGACCGTTGAGGCGTACGAACCGCCCACCGGCACCCAGCGGAAGCCAGTAGAGGTCGACCCTGCCCGTGTTCAAAGTCTTTCCGCCCGCTCGCGGATGCCGCAGAGCATCTTTCTCTCCATTACGAGGGAACCGGGCTCGATCGGCAGGATCCCGATCCGCGCCGCGCGGGTAGGCAGTCGAAAGCGGTTGCGGCTGATCAACCGGGTGCCGCCGTTCTCGGCACGCAGGACGAAGGTCCAGACCCAGTTGCCGTCGTCGGAGCGGAAGGACAGAACCTCGCCCGGATCCAGGCGCGCGATTTCCATCCGGTTCTCGCCCAGCGCGATCGAGTCACCGAGTTGAGGGTTCTGGAACTCGGGCAGGATCCGGTCCACACTGTGGATGTCCAGGCCGAGCAGGTTCTCGATCCAGTCGTAGGTATAGACACCGCCGCGAGGCGAAGGTCCTATCTGGGCCAGCCACGGCCACACCGCTTCCGGTGGGGCGGCGATCGAGATCGCCCGGGTGGAGCAGCCGTCCGGCGCGGACAGCAGCTCGTCGCCTTCGAGCAGACAGTCCGCCTCCTCGTCGGTCGCTCCCCAGGTCAGCACCGGACGTCGGATCAGCCCGAAGTACAGACCGACGAGGGCGGTGAGGAACAGCGCGAGGGCGGTTGCCATTCGACCCATGGCGGCATTGTTTCACCAACTCAGTGCTGCTTCGGGCCGAGTTCCCGGCCCGGGTCAAGGGCCCGCGTTGCTAGGGTCGCCTGAATCAACCGGCAGGTCGCAATCCCCGATCAGCCGCAGCAACGGGGGCGATTTGCCGGCAGAAGCATCTTCGAGGGCGATATTCGGGCGGACGATGGGACTCGTGGCCGTGACCGTGGCCTTCGCCGCGGCCGGAATGTGGCTGGGGCGGGACATGAGCGGGTGGCAGTGGTTCATTCCCTGGCTCGTATCAATCGGCGTCCTGGTAGGACTCAACGTCGCCAATTCGGCCGGCAATCGGGGACTTGCGGTGCTGCTGCTTTTCACCTTCGGCCTGCTGCTGGGCATCAGCGTCGGCAGTACCGTCCACTACTACGCGACCGCCGACTCCGAGGCGGTGGCGCAGGCTGCTGCGGCTACCGCCCTGTTCACGGCAGCACTGGGAGCCGGCGGCTACGCGACTCGTCGGGACCTCTCCGGCCTCTACCGGATCCTCTTCTGGCTTCTGCTGGGCCTGATCATCTTCGGCATCGTCCAGATATTCATTCGTATCCCCGGCGGTGCGGTGCTCTACTCGATCCTCGGACTGCTGATCTTCGGCGGATATGTAGTCGTGGACTTCAACCGCATGCGACGAGCAGGCAAGGACGAAGTCATCCCGCTGGCGGCCGGGATATTCCTCGACATCCTCAACATCTTCCTGTTCTTCCTGAGGATCTTCGCCAGGCGCTGACGGCGTCTCTCCGGGTCAGACCAGTGCCAGTCGTTCAGGGTCAAGGGGGTCGTAGCGGACCTTGAGCCGATCCCCGACGTCGAGTGTTCCGAGATCGTCAACAAACTTGCGCCTGGCCTGAAAGGGAATGCCGTCCTTCGGTCTGACCTCCAGCGTCAGCTCGACCATCCGGAAGCCGGTTGCTTCACCACCGGTCGGCCGGGCGTCCAGGACGTAGGCATCGGCCTCGACCAGGCCTTCTCCGGTTGACTCGCGGCGACTCGGCCAGTCGAGCAGCATCAGAGCCAGTCCGGCCCCTGCGACCCCGACAGCCCCGCCGATCAGTCCGGGTCGGGCTGCCGCAGGCAGCAAGAAGCAGCCGACCAGCATCGCCAGCCCCAGGGCGCTCATGAACAGGCCGATCAGGAACATGTCTCAACCTACATCGCGGGCGCAGAGGCCTCGAAATATTCACAGCTGCAGTGGCGGCCGACCTATACTCGGAAAAAGGCGGCTATGTGGGCTGCGGGCCCACGGCGAGGAGCGGATTCGATGGGAATGTTCAAGGACATGCGCAGTCTGCATAAGGCGGGCAAGGAAGAGACGAAGAAGCGCGGCGGCTCATTCAAGATGATGAAGGACGGCCTGTCCCAGGCCAATGAGGCCGTCCAGCAGGTGCAGAGCGACCAGGCCCTGGCGGAGAGGCTGGCCAACGACGGGGTGGACGGACAGGCCACGATCAACTCGATGGTCGCGACCGGCAAGCAGGTCAACATGCAGCCCGAGCTCCAGTTCGAGCTCTCGCTGAACGTCAACGGACAGACCAGCGACGTCACACATGTCCAGGTCGTCTCCCCGGCGGTGATCGGTCAGCTTCAGCCCGGTACGACCGTGGCCTGCAGGGTCGATCCCGAGGACCACTCGCAGCTGATGATCGGGGTCGGCTGAAAGCCGGTTGACGCTCCGGTCAGGCCCGTGAGAGGGCTGCCTTTGCGGCTGCGCGCCCGGTTCTCACCGCTCCCTCCATGTAGCCGCAGACCCACTGGTCGGAGCCGGCCACGTAGAAGGGCGGCTCGTGGGTTCCGTGTAGGGGTCCGACGGCCATGACGTCACCGGGGCGCCACGCGGTGATGTAGCCCTCGGTCAGCGGGTCGACGCACCAGTGGCGCAGGAAGAACGCCTCGGGGGCGCGTGCGCGGTCCCCGAACATGACAGCTGCCTCCTCGATCAGTTCGTCCTGGAGCAGACCGGGGTCGGTGGCGAGCATCGGCCCCAGTCTTTCGGGCGGGATCAGCGACGAAAGGATGCCCTCGCGCTGGGGCCACGCCCCGCCCATATATCCGGGCTCGGCATAGGCGGATCCGTTCTGGCCCTGCTTTTCCCAGAATGAATCGGCATAGGCGAAGACCACCTTTGAAGTGAGGGAATGCCGCTGCCGGTGGAGCGACGCGATGCGCTCCGCGGAGACGCCACTCAGCTGCACCCGCCGCAAGGGTCCGACCGGCAGCGTGCAGATGACGGCCTCGCAATCGAATCGCTCACCGGATCGGGCGGTCACGGAGCAACCCGTGGTGTCGACGCTGACTCGCTCGACGGTGGTGCCGTAGCGGATCCTGTGACCCAGTCCGGCAGCCATCCTCAGCGCCACAGTGGCCGATCCTTCGGCGACACGCTCCGCCTCCCATGTGTCGTAGTTGTAGAAACCCGGACTGCCGGCCGCCGCTTCCTTCCGCAGGTCGGAAAGCAGCGAAGTCCGCTCGACCGATTCCGCGCCCAGCGCCGACATCGCCAGCTCCCGGGCGCGGACCACGTTGGCCGTTGCTCCGACACTGCGCAGCCAGTCGCCGACCGAAGCTTCGTCGAGGGCTGCGGCATCCGGGTGGGACCAGGGGTCGTCAGGGTCGACCTCGAGGCAGAGCTTGATGAATGCGGCCTCGGCCGCGGCGTAGCTGCTTCTGTCCTGGTCTGTCATCCAGTCGAAATCGTCACCGAGATGCCGACCATCGACGAGTACCGCGGTATCGACGCCCGGCAGACCCGGGAACGCGGGAACCAGGCTCAGGCCCAGTTCCGCGACCAGATCCCGATACGCCGTATGAAACTCTCCGACGACCTCGCCACCGAGCTGCACCAGGCGCCCGTCTTCAAGCGTCGTCTGCTCGACCCGGCCTCCGGGGCGACTCCGGGCCTCGAGGACGACGACGTCGGCCCCGGCCGCCTCAAGATCGCGGGCAGCTGACAGTCCGGCCAGGCCGGCGCCGATGACTACCGCATCGAATTTCAAGAGCGGCCCACCGGGATCGAGTTAACGGGTCCCATCATTCGGATCAGATGCCGGCTCCATTGCGGCTGCCCATACAAAGAAGGCTGAGCATCGGGGGCGGGCCGCGCTCCGCTGGAACCGAAGGTTGCGCATACCGGAGCGAGGGAGGTTGTGCCCAGTTCTGGTCCCGGATTGTTTGCCATGGAGAAGGGCCTACGGAGGCGGATTCGCCGTCATCCGGAGCCTTGAAGCAGCCTAGCATCGCCAAGACGAGGTTTCGGGGAGGACTAGGCCGACATTCCCTGAAACCCGAGGACTGTCAGGGCGATCCCGAAGACGCCGATGATCGCGACTGTGCTCCACGGCCGCGCCGCGCTTTTGTCCGGGGCGGTCAGCATCATCGCCGCCACACCGAGCATGTAGAAGCCGAAGACCAGGAATGAGGCAGCTTCGGTCCGAAGGCCCCAGTCGAAGCGCCACCGCGAAGATCGCCAGTGCGCCCCAGGCGAGGTTCGCGATGCCGACTTCGATCTGGAAGTTGTTCCTTCTACCCAAATCCCAGCCCATCCTTTTGGCGTCGGACTCGTGGAAGACGGAGTGGCGGAAGAAAGAGAGCAGTCCGGTCAGTCCGACTGCGATCAGCGCGGCGGCCGACAGGGAGGGGTCATCACCACTGACCGTGTTGAAGCCGATGAACAGTCCGACTCCACCGGAAAGGTAGGTCAGGTTCATCAGGATCTGGGAAATTTTCGGGTCTGATCTGTCCATGGGGCGACTGAAAATAGACCTCTGGAACCTTCACCGCGACGCCGGCCGGGGCTGCGAGCTCAGTTACCCGCTTCGACTTCGACCGCCAGCAGGGCGGTGGCGCGGTTAACCACGCGCGGGATGTCGAGTCTGCGCCCGGCCTCCAGGGCCTCGCTGGTTGGCTCGCGGCCCGGCTCGTTGTCTTCTGGCCCGTCCCTCTCGATGAGTGTGCGGCCCCACGCCCCTCGACAGATCTCCGCTAACAGCGGGGAGTGGAAGTTTCGCTCAGTTCAATTGCTGGGTCGAGGCGTCGCCGAAACCGGAGCGGCGGATACCGCCGAGGCGCTCTGCCGGCTGCTCGAGCTCTGGGTCCACCAGTTTCCGTCCACCGAACCACGGCCGGGCCACGCGTCCGCACTAGCCTCGGGGTACTGGCGGCAGCCCTCGGTCGCTACGAGGAGGCGGTGATCGCCTCTCGCAGGATCGAAAAGCGTTCGCCCGCGGTTCGTCGGGGCCGGACCTAACACGGATTCGAGTTGCGTCGAACCCCCGAGGTCGGTGAAGAGGATCTGGAGTCTCAATTCCGCATTCAACGGGCCACCGCCACACCTCGCCTGGGCCTGCGACACGCCCTGCCGAAGAAGAACCCGCCGCGCTCGGTTTCGGCGCTGTCCCCGACGGCGGGAGTGGCGGATTCGAGAGCGGGAACATCAACGAAACGGGGGCCGGCATACCCGGCCCCCGTTTGTGCCATCGATCTTGTTACCGACCGCCTATTCCACTAGGCAGTAGGCGGTGACCGTCAAGGACGTAGGCCCAGCACCGAGGTTCAAGCCCTGGACACGCCAACCGTTCAACCCGCCAGGTGCCCGCAAATTTTCCTGCACGAGCATTGCGCCGGTCTGCCCCAACGCTGTGTTGTAACCGCCACTGATGACCTTTTCATTTGGCAGGCAAAGGGCGGTCCCTCCGCCGGTTTGACCGTTGAGAATCGTCACCGCCTCGGCCCGAGTGATGATGTTGCCGAGCTGCTTGGCTCCGACGGCCTCGTCGGCGAGCTTGCTTTTGCTTACGGCCCCATCCTGGATCGAGAATCCGTCCACCGCACTCTGGGATATCTGAAGGTTGCCGACGGCTTCGGGCGCTATCTTTAGGTTGGTAACCGCTCCTTCCGCCAGCTTGCTCTCGTTTACCGATCCGTCTGACAGCTTGTTCGTGGCGACAGACTGGTCCGCCAGCTTGCCAGTGGTGACTGACTGACCCTTCAGTTTGCCTGTGGCGACAGACTTGGGCGCCAGCTTGCCGGTGGTCACAGATTGCTTTTTGAGCTTGTTAGTACCGACCTTGTTTCCGGCGTAGGCTCCGCCGCCCAAGCCGACAAACATCGCGATAATTGCGATCACAAGCGCCGGTGAAGGCTTCTTGAATCTGAGGTCTTTCATTGAATCTCCTTGCTTTTGCGAGACCATTTGCGGAACTGCCTCAGCAACTCCCCCCCGCCTCGTCCGTTTCCCTGACTCTAACGGTGTACCGCGCACCGGTGTTGAGCCCGTGGCCCGAACGGCCACCCCGCGTATCTTCTTACGCCTACATCGACGCGTCTTGCCGGGACCGGCCAGGCCGCCGTCTCCTCTGGATGCCTTCGCCTCGGCGGCACCTCAGTCTCGGCGTGTTGCCGCCATCACCCTGACGGTGGGCAACAGGTGCCACATCGCTTCAGAAAAGCTTGACAGAAGTGAGGTGCGCGAAGCAAAGCCCAGCAGCTGCTCGTACGGCCGCGCCTCAGTCCGGCGAATCAGAGGTCGCGCTTGCGGATGCCCGGGCACGACCGGCTCCAGGCTCGCGGGTTGTTACGTTGAGTGGGCGCATGGAGCACCTCTCACTCGGAATCTTTGCCGGCTCTCGCAAGCAGAACGAACGACGACTGCCGCTACATCCGCGCCACATCGCCGACATCGATCGGTCCCTGAGCGAGCGCATATTTCTCGAGCATGGCTACGGCAGCCGCTTCGGCTTCAGCGACGCCGACCTCGCGCCGCTGGTCGCCGACCACCTCAGCCGCGAAGAGATCATCGCCGATTGCGACGTGTTGCTTAAGCCGAAGCCGCTGGTGGCGGATGTCACTGAGATGCGAGAGGGTCAGGTGCTGTGGGGCTGGCCTCACTGCGTCCAGGACGAGGCGCTGACCCAGGCGGCGATTGACAGCCGGTCGACGGTTATCGCCTGGGAGGCGATGAACCACTGGAACTCCGACGGTACCTTCAATCTGCACGTATTCCACAAGAACAACGAACTCGCCGGCTACTGCTCGGTCCTGCACGCGTTTCAGCTGGCAGGGGTGACCGGCCAGTACGGGCGATCGCTGCGAGCCTGCGTGGTCGGCTTCGGTGCGACTGGACGCGGCGCAGTGACGGCGCTCGCGGCGCTCGGTGTGAACGACGTCTCGGTTCTGACCCAGCGCGAAGTCGCCGCCGTCGGCTCGCCGATCCATTCGGTTCAGATGATCTCCTTTGCGCAAGACCCCGACAGGCCCGGCGATACTCTCGAGCTCGACGGCCGCAACGAGTCTGTAGAGGAATTCCTCGCCGGCCACGATGTGATCGTCAACTGCGTATTCCAGGACACCGACGCGCCGTTGATGCTAGTAACCAACGAGGAGCTGCCCCTGATTTTCTTCCGGCACCCTCTTCGTCGACGTCTCCTGCGACGAGGGCATGGGGTTTGAATGGGCGCTACCGACTTCGTTCGCGGATCCGACATTCACTGTCGGCGACGGGCTCACCTACTACGCCGTCGACCACAGCCCAAGTTTTCTCTGGGATTCGGCGACCTGGGAGATTAGCCTGGCTCTGATGCCCCATCTGCGCTCGGTTATGGAGGGGCCGGCAAGCTGGCTCACCGACGAGGTCATCAACCGCGCGGTCGAGATCCGCGGGGGAGAGGTACAGAACCCGAAGATCCTCTCCTTCCAGGGGCGGGATTCCGAATTCCCGCATGCGCGGGCCTGAGAAGGACTGGCGCAGTTGATCGATCACGTACATGTACGCGTCGTCAACCTAGGGGAGGGCACCCGCTTATACGATGCGGTTCTGGCGACCCTCGGGATCGAGAAGACCGCTGATTACGGGTCCACGGTCGAGTACGGCGGATTCATCAATGAGTGCCGGCGACGGACCAATCAGCAGCGATGTGCATGTTGCCTTCGCAGCGACAAGTCGTGAGCAGGTTGACCAGTTTCACCGCGTCGGCCTGGAGGCCGGCTACCGGGACAACGGCGAGCCCCGGCTTCGAAAGCACTATGCGCCCAGTTACTACTCGGCATTCCTGCTCGATCCTTACGGGCACAGCATCGAGGCTGTTTTCTGCGGAATAGGTGCAGCTCGTACCGTTCGGTCAGTGGCGGCATCAGCGATCGGAGTGCCGGGAGCAGGACTCGAACCTGCAACTGCGCGCCAATGCGTACTGAATCCGTGTCGGTCGTTGCCACCCTGGCGAATCGAGGCAGCGTGAGAATCAGGAATGACCCTTGCCGCATTCAGTCAGCCACCGCTGGAGTCCTCTAGAGCCTGCGTCCCGCCCCATGCCCGAAATATCCGCGGGCTTCGGTCTCGTCACCGTTCCCGACGGAGGTAGCGGCGGGTTTGAGGGCGTGAACAGCAACGAAACGGGGGCCGGCATAACCGACCCCCGCTCCTGACTGCGTGGTGCTTGTTGCCGGCTACTGCTCCAGGCAGTAGGCGAAGACCGTCACCTGAGCGGGCACGCCAAGATTGAACACACTCGCCGTCCAACCTTCGCCGGACTTCTTGTCGGTACCGCCCAGATACAAAAGGGTAACTCCGTTCATTGGCGGGTCTTCCCATCCGCCCGAGAGAACCTTCTCACCACTTTGGCAGCACTGCGCCGTCACTGCGCCGTTCGTATCGGTCGGGATCGTCGTCGCTTGACCCGCGTAGCGATTGTTGCCGAGCTGTGTTGCGCCGACGGCTCCGTCGCCAAGCTTGCCCTTGGTGACCGCTTGGTCCGCCAGCTTGTCGGTAGTGACCGCTCCGTTCGCCAGCTTGTCGGTAGTGACCGTTGGTCCGCCAGCTTGTCGGTAGTGACCGCTCCGTTCGCCAGCCCGTCCCGGTTACCGCTTCGAACGCCGGCTTGTCGGTAGTGACCGCTCCGTTCGCCAGTTTGCCGGTGGTGACTGCTCCGCCCCCCAGCTTGCCAGTGGTGACAGACTTGCCGCCAGCTTGCCAGTGGTGACCGATTTGCCCTTGATCTTGTTGGTGCCGATCTTGTTTCCGGCGTAGGCGGCTCCGCCCAAGCTCGCAAACAACGCGACAACGGCGATCACAAGCGCCGGTGAAGGCATCTTGAATTTGCTAGTCATTGATTGTCCCCTCGCTCCTGCGAAACCGCTATGAGCAGTGCATGAGCAAGGCCCCCGGTTTCACTTGTATTCCCACACTAACTGAACGCTGACGAGAGGAAAGGGTCGAGATTCTCCGGTGACGATCGGTGGTGCCCGCCCGCGTGTTGCCACCCCTCAATTCTCGGAGCGTCACAGTCGCCGTATTCAGCTTTGTAACTAGTGCCGGGAGCAGGACTCGAACCTGCGACACGCGGATTATGATCGCAGGAAGGCAGTTCGGGCTGGATCCGTGGCTTGTGTTGACGCCCTGCTGACACCCACGCGTTCGCAGCGCGGTGGCGAAGGCTTTGACCGTCGTGCCCCAGTCTCGGCTCGACCCGGTCAGCCGGCGGGTGGAGGGGCTACTTCGTTGACCCTGATCTTCTTCTTCACGGTCTTGCCACCGGCGTTCTCGGAGGTCACCTTGAAGGAGACTTTAGCCTTGCCCGACTTCTTCGGCTTGACCTTGACGTTGACCTTGACCTTCCTGGTTGGTTGTGCCGCCCTGAATCTTCCCGACCGAGGTATTGAAGCTGAGGCCCCGGCCACTGACCTTGAGCCGGACTCCGGTCGCGACCGCGTTGCCGGAGTTGGTGATCTTGACCTTGTAGGTGTGGCCTTCTTGCCCTTCGCAGGACCACTCACGCTCACCTTGCTGAAGCCGGCCACGCTCGAGGGAGGCCTGTCGGCCCGATGGGACGCGATTGGACCGGTGGCTCCGTGGCACCTGTGGCTCCCGTGGCACCTGGGGCACCGCTGTCTCCGGTTGCCCCGGTGTCTCCGGTTGCGCCCGTCGGGCCTGTGGAGCCGATTGGCAGGTCGCCTCCAGTCCCCGACAGCGAAAGGGTCAGCGGCGATTCGGGTCCGTTGTGGCGGATTTCCAGCGTGGCGCTCCTGGCCTCGGTAGCCGAAGGTGCGAAGCGCACTCTGTGCGAAGCGCACTCTGACCTGGCGGCTGCCCGCCGACGGCACGCTTTCCCCGGTGCAGTCGTCCCGAGTGATGATGAAGTCTTCGCGCACCGAACTCACCCAAAAACCCCATGGCCAAGCGATGTTGCCCCTACTGCCCACCGTCAGGGTAATAGCGACATCAGGTCGGGAATCGGGGTGTCGTCGGGGCGGAGGCATCTGGGGGTAGCGGCGGCCTGCCGGCCCCGGCAAGGCGTATCCTCTCTTGCGTACTACGACCGGCAGGAAGGCCGTTCGGGCCAAAGGCTCCACACTGGTGCGCAGAATCGGGTTAGAGTCGAGGAAATAGGCGAGACCGGGGACCTTGCTCATGCAACGCCGCAGACGGTCTCGCGAGAGCAAGGGGAATCCATGAAGAACATCAGGTTCAGAAGCCTGCGCCGGCGCTTGTCATCGCAATTATCGCGCTATTTGTCGGCTTGGGCGGAGGCGCCTACGCCGCGAATAAGGTCGGTACCAGCGGGCTCAAGGGCAAAGCCGTGACCACCGGCAAACTGGCGAAACAGGCAGTCACCACTGGCAAGCTGGCAGGTCAGTCGGTCAAGACCGGCAAGCTGGCAGGACAGGCGGTCAAGACCGGCAAGCTGGCAGGACAGGCGGTTACCGAGTCCAAGCTGGCGGACCAGGCGGTTACCACGAGCAAGCTGGCGGACCAGGCGGTCACCACGAGCAAGCTGGGGGACCAGTCGGTTACCGAGTCCAAGCTGGCGGACCAGGCGGTCACCACGAGCAAGCTGGGAGACGAGTCGGTCACCTCAGGCAAGCTCTCCGACGAGTCGGTCAGAGTGATGAGCTGGGAGAGATGATCAAGGTCGAGGTAACCTCGCCCCCGGCTGCAGTGCCATTGATCAACGCGACGGCGAACTGCGCCGCAGGCACCAAGGTGATCAGCGGTGGGTTCAAAGTGACAGGCACCGATCCGGTTGACCCGCCGATCCCCACAGAGGACCAGCGCAGCAATAACGGCTGGGAGGCCAAAGCGGTAGCCCAGAACCCTGGAGACACGGTCACCGCCTACGCCTACTGCCTCGAGAGCTCCTCCTAGTAGGTTGACATCAATTCGGCGGTCACCGCCGACAAGCGCATCGACGGGGCCGGCTCACGCCGGCCCCGTCGCGCTGCGGGCCCGGTCATGAGCTGATCTCAATACCAGCACCCTTGGTCATTGAATGCCCGGGGCGTTAGCTTTATTGCTTCGGTTGGAAATCCACGGCTGGCATGTCGAGGACTGTCAAGGTCAAACTCAAGCTGAAGAAACCGGTCAAGGTAAATCTCACCTTCAATGGCTAAGTCAACGACACGGGACTTGACCTTGACGCGCGTGAAGAGC
>CAVPWA010000004.1:0-247690 GCA_963709375.1 uncultured Solirubrobacterales bacterium | reverse complement strand
TCAACAGGGGTGCGCGTTGCCCCCTCCCCACTCTTTACCCGCTACCTCTTGACCTTGATCTTCTTCTTGACGGTCTTGCCGCCGGCGTTCCTGGAGGTCACCTTGAAGGTCAGCTTCACCTTGCCGGGCTTCTTCGGCTTTAGCTTGATCTTGACGGTCTTTGACTTGCCGGCCGCGATCTTTCCGACCTTCTTCTTGGCCTTCACACCTTTGCCCTTGACAATGGCCTTGACGCCGGTGGCACCAGCGTTGCCAGAGTTCTTGATCCTCACCTTGTAGGTGGCCTTCTTGCCCTTCTTGACTTTGCCAGGGCCCTTGACCTTGGCCTTGCCGATACTTGCCTTGCTGACCGGCGGGTTCGGTGTCGGGTCGCAGGCGTCGCCGGTACCGTCGCCGTCGGAGTCCGCTTGATCGGGATTCGCGTTTGCCGGGCAGTTGTCGAGCGCGTCGCCGATTCCGTCGCCGTCGCCGTCGTCACCGAACCAGTTGATCGTGGTGTCTCCCGAAGCGGATGCGTAGAGATTCTTTCCGTCCGGGGAAAGGGCGAGCCCGCTGGAGAAGCCGAGGCCGGAATTGAAGGCGTCCGGTTGCGCCGATGGAACTGCGTTGCAGGCTCCGCTTCCGGTCGGGCCGGCGAGGGTGTCGCCGGTCAGGCAGCGGGCGAAGGAGAGCGAGCCGTT
This sequence comes from uncultured Solirubrobacterales bacterium, assembly GCA_963709375.1. Classification (GTDB taxonomy): domain Bacteria; phylum Actinomycetota; class Thermoleophilia; order Solirubrobacterales; family 70-9; genus 67-14. The sequence goes on along the minus strand of CAVPWA010000004.1, from coordinate 247,010 downwards.
GCCGGCCCGGTTCAGCGTCGCGATTCCGTCAGCTCCGGAAAAGAACCTGTTCGTTTGTACGAACAGATTGGCTCCGTCGGATGCGATCGCGATATCGGTGGGCACGATGAAGCCTCCGTACTCGCCGGTACTGGGAGTCTTCGCGCAGGCCGCCGGGCCGTCAGATAGACCGCTGAGGCAACCGGAGAACAGCGGTGCACCCTGCTGCGGGTCGGGCGGGGCCAGGCCCCGGGTGAAGTGAGCGACCCCGTAGGCAAATGAAGTCACATAGACATCCAGTCCATCCGGTGAGACGAGAACCTGGCCGGCGAATTCGAGCGGGGAGCCAGTGCCATCCGCTGTCGCGAGCGGCACGGACGCACCAGCACCCGCATCCATATCCAGGCACTTCCCGTTGCCGTCGGAGCCACTGCCGCCCTTGTCGCCGGTGACGCAGCGTTCGTACTCGAGCGCTCCACCGGCGCCCGCGGCGAAGGAGACCAGAGAATGGTCGGAGGTTGCCGTCGCATAGAGGTTGAGACCGTCTGGCGAGATGGTGATGTGCTCAAGGCCGTTCCAGCCGGAGTCTGCTCCGCTGGCCGTGGTTCCCTGGGGTGAATCCTGGCAGGCACCACTGCCACCACTGCCGACCGAGGTACTGCCTGTGAAGCAGCCGACATAGGAGAGCTCACCGTCGGGGTTTCGAAGGAAGGCGGTGATCGCATCGTCCGTGCGCGATACGCCGAACAGGGCCTGCTGGTTCGGATGGATCGAGATCCCGGAAAAGGACCTCAGGCCCGAACCAGCACCGTCAGCGGTCGTCGGAATAGCGTTTCCACCGTTCAGGGGGTTGCCACAGACCCCGGTGATGCCGGAGTGGCATTCGACGAAGCTGAGGCTGCCGGTCGCGGTATTGCGGCTGAAGGTGGCAATCGCAGAATCGCCTGGCGAGACCGCGTACAGGTTCTCTCCGTCTCCCGAAATAGCGATCCCATCAGTGTTGCCGAGTCCCGACATGAATCCGTTCTCCGTGGCGCTCGGCAGTTCGGAACAGGGGTCGGCCGGGTTCTGAACGCCGCTGATGCAGCCGGCGAAGGTGACGGCGCCGGTGGCGGCGTTCCGGTTGAAGGTGACAACACTGCTCCGGGCTGCCGCGTAGACGTTCCTGCCGTCGGCTGAGACGATCGGATCGGCGAGCCACTGCAGCCCTGAGTCACTGCCGCTGGCCCCGGCGGCGTCGGTGAGTTGGCAGGCGCCGCTGCCGGGTGGTGGGCCCAGCTGGCTGGCTCCACTCAGGCATCCCAGTCTGGTGTCGCTCGGCAGGGCCTGGGCCGCGGAAGGCCCGAAAAGCAGCGCCGCAGCGGCGGTGACGAACACCAGAATGCCTCGCAAGCAGCAAGACGCGGTTTTGGCACCAGTCATCTCCTGAAGCTAGCAAAAGCCCGGGGAGGGCGAAGCAGCTACCCGCCTGGAACCTGGCCGCGATCTCGATCCCCACCGCATTGACGGCAACGTCGTCCGGCAACGTCGATCGCGCTACCGTGCCGGCCACGGTCGTGAATTCTGAACGACGGTCTCGGAGGAAGTCGCGAAAGCCCCTAACACCAAAGACCCTCTGGCGAGAGAGGGTCTGGCGGTGGTCCCGAGGGACGTAGCGGGGGCCCGCTTCGTTTCTCAGGGGGACGCTCGGGTCTTGGAGCGGGTGGCAGCCAGAAGTTCTCTCTTGCCTCTCGGCTGCGAAACCGTGCAGCACTTGTCACCACCATCCTGGTCACGTCCCACTGATCGCGCAGGCGAATGCGCCGGACCCCCACGAGACTTCTCAGCGAGCTGGTGACAGCCCGGCTACTACTTGGTGCCGGGTGAGCTCTCCAGCCAGGCGTGCAGCTCACCGCCGCTGATGGCCCGGCTGAGCTGGTAGCGGCCCTGGATAAACCGGCCGTCCGGCCGGGCGAACCCGCTTCGGTCCTGGACGAAGGTCACATCGAACTGACCGTCGAGCCATCGCTCCGCTTCGACCGGAATCCTGGGGTCGTTTGTCGACACCTGTCCGAGATTGCCATAGGGTGGCGCAAAGGCCTGCGGCTGCCAGCCGGGGAAGTGCTCTTCCATCTGGTCCATGCCCCACTCGAGGTCATCCGTTACCCGCTTGCGCCAGTCCTCAAGGTTCTCCCCCTCCTTACGGTAGGCGTAGTAAGGCCCGTCGTCATTCTCTCCAGGTCCATAGCTGATGTTGACGTGACCGCGGCCGGAGTGAAGTTGTGCGTTCCAGCGGCCACTGCGCTGCATCTGCTCCAGCTCGTCCCAGGTCATGTACTCCGGCTTGCCGGAGTCGACTGATCCGGTGTCAACGAACATGACGGCGGTATAGCCCAGCTTTTCGAGGACGCCATCGGCGGCCAACCAGGAATCGGACCGGGCGTCGTCGAAAGTGATCAGGATCGGACGCTTAGGCAGGCTGGGCCGCTCGCCGGCCACGAAGCTGAGGTACACCTCCAGCGAGACCGTCCGGTAGCCGGCATGGTTGAGCAACTCCATCTGTTTCGCGAAGTCTTCGGGATCGAGTCCGTAGGCGGCGTCACCTTGATTATCGAACTCATCCGGCGCACCGAGACCGTGGTAAACGAGCGCAGGAATCGCCTGCTGCCGTGCAGGGCCCGGCTGCCACACGCTCCTGTCCTGGGCGCTCAGCATGACCTTCGGAGCCGGCAGGGGCGTGCGGGGCGACTGCGGCCCGCCCGGCCACAGCCAAGCGATGGCGAGCAGGCCCAGGACGACGATGATCATGAATACGGTGAGTTCCCTGCGTCCGGACACACGGCCATCGTATATGCGGCCCCAGCAAACCGAACTCGGCGCGAGGCCGAGCGATGCCGACGCTTTCACTTACCATGAGACCTGTGAAGCCCGGGATTGAGCGACCGCTGTTCGAGCCGACCAGCCAGCGATCTCCTGCGGTTGTAGCGGGCGCACTCCTCTGGCTACTGGCGATAGTCGTGGTGCTCTGGGTCATCGGTCACCGCAATGCAGTGGAGATTGCGTTGGCTGTCACTTTCGGATCGATCCTGGTATGGGCGGTGCTCCTGGCGGCGGGGCGGTTGCGTCGCGGATATCGGGAACGAGAGTCGTGACCGGCACGAAGCTGATCTTTCAGATCCTGCTCGTCTTCGTGGCGGCCTATCCGATCGTCACCGCCGGCCGTTGGATAGCGGGCGGTTTGATCTTCCGGCTTTTCGACGAGCGCAATGCCGGAGAGGCGCCGGAAGGCGGCTGGCCGGGCGTAACAGTACTCATCCCCGCGTTCAACGAGGAGTTGGTGATCGCGGGTTCGATCCAGGCCGCTCGGGAGCTCGACTACCCCAGGATGGAGATCTTGGTGCTTGACGACGGGTCAACAGATGCGACCGCCGACCGGGCCGCCGAAGCGGCGGCTGGAGATCCCAGAGTTCGGGTCGTGCGCGATCCGGAGAACGTCGGGAAAGGCGACCGGCTGAACCTCGGCTTCCAGGACGCGCAACATGAGCTCGTTCTGGTTACGGACGCCGACACGCATCTCCACCAGGAAGCCTTGCGACTCCTGGTATCGCGCCTGTCTCGGCACGGCTCGATCGGGGCGGTGGCGGGTGCTCCTCACGTGACCAACCGCCAGAATTTGCTGACTTCGATGCAGACGATCGAAGCCGCCTCGACCATCGGACTCATTCGCCGCACCGAAGCCCTGTCGGGGCGCGTCGGGACGGTGGCCGGAGTACTCGGCCTCTTTCGCAAGCAGGCCGTGCTGGAAGCCGGGGGTTACAACGGTCGTATGGCCACCGAAGACATCGACCTGAGCTGGCGGCTCCTCTTGGCCGGATGGGGCACGAGCTTCGAGCCGTCTGCGTTGGTCGGCATGCAGGTTCCCTCGAACCTCAGCGCCCTGTGGGCTCAGCGCAAGCGCTGGGCACGGGGGCAAGGAGAGGTCCTGCGCGTGAACGGCCGGGGGGTGATGCGCTGGCGCAACCGGCGTTTGTGGCCACTCGTCCTGGAGAGCACAAGTTCGCTCTTCTGGGTCGTGGCGGCCTTCGCAGCGATCGTCCTCGCCGTGATCGAGAGGTTCACCCCGGCTGACATAGCGCTGCTTGGTTTCGCCCTAGCCTGGGGGATCGCGATCGGGTCAATCGCGATGCTTCAAGTCACCGTGGGGCTGATGCTTGACTCCCACTACGACAAGGGATCGAAGCGAGCCATGTTCATAGGACCGGTCTATCCACTCTTCTACTGGCTCATCGGAGCCGGGGCTGCTCTCAGGTTTGGAACGGTCGCGTTCTTCGAGGGTCCACGCTCGAAACGGGTCGTGTGGGACATACCCCGCGAAGAGGTGCAAGCTGATTCAGGTGGCCACCAGTCGGGGTAGAGCCCAAGGCCGGACTGCCAGCTCGCCAAGGAACGCGACACTCGGAATGGAGCCGACGTCAGCCCCCTAAGGACGAAGGCCCGACGGCGAGCGTGGGTTTGAAATCGTCACACGAGCACGCGTCCTTAGCCGTCCCCGACACGGCGGGACGGGACGCAGAGACGGTAGCGTGAAAACCCGCGCTGCGACTGGTCCCCTGGATCGAATCCCCGGCCGGATTCGAACCGGCGACCCGCCGGGCTCAGGTCAGGCGCGCATTCCTTCGAGGTCGCGCTTGAGTTCTCGCAGTTCGTCGCGGATGCGGGCGGCCTGTTCGAAGCGCAGGTCTTCAGCGGCGGCGTTCATCTCCTCTTCCATGCTGACGATCATCTTCTCGAGGTCTTCGGGGCCGTCGAACTCGTCTCCGTCCTTGCCGCGACGGCGCTTGGCTGGCGCCTTGTCCTCGATGGCCAGCAGGTTTCCGGCCTCGGCGATCGCCTTGCTGATCGTGGTCGGTGTGATGTCGTGCTCTTCGTTGTAGGCGACCTGGATGGCTCGGCGGCGGTCGGTCTCGGAGATCGCCGCTTTCATCGAATCCGTCTCCCGGTCGGCGTACATCAGCACCCGGCCTTCGGTATTGCGGGCGGCGCGGCCGATCGTCTGGACCAGGCTGGTTTCCCCGCGCAGGAAGCCCTCCTTGTCGGCGTCGAGGATGGCGACCAGTGAGACCTCGGGCATGTCGAGGCCCTCGCGCAGCAGGTTGACCCCGACCAGCACGTCGTACTCCCCCAGCCTCAGCTCGCGGATGATCTGGATGCGCTCGAGCGTGTCGATGTCGGAATGCAGGTAGCGCACCCTCACACCGTGTTCGAGCAGGTAGCCGGTCAGGTCTTCGGCCATCTTCTTGGTCAGCGTGGTGACCAGCACACGCTCCTGCTTCTCGGCGCGCTTATTGATCTCGTTCATCAGGTCGTCTATCTGGTTGACCGTCGGCCGGACCTCGATCTCGGGATCGACGACGCCGGTCGGGCGCACGATCTGCTCGACCACCTTGCTCGATTCGACTCGCTCGAACTCGCCCGGGGTAGCCGATACGAGCACGAGCTGGTTGGTCCGCTCCATGAACTCGTCGAACTTCAGCGGACGGTTGTCGATCGCCGACGGCAGGCGGAATCCGTAATCGACCAGGGTCTGCTTTCTCGATCGGTCGCCCATGTACATGCCGCCGATCTGGGGGATCGTCTGGTGGGACTCGTCCACGAAGGTGATGAAGTCCTCGGGGAAGTAGTCGATCAGGGTGTGCGGAGGGGTGCCTGGATCCCGGCCGTCGAAGACCCGTGAGTAGTTCTCGATACCCGAGGTGAAGCCGGTCTCCCGGATCATCTCCAGGTCATACATCGTGCGCTGGCGCAGCCGGTGTGCCTCGAGGTCCTTGCCTTCTGCCTCGAGCTCGGCCAGCCTGGTGTCGAGTTCGCTCCGGATCGCCTCGAGCGAGCGTTCGACCGAATCCTCCTCGGTGACGTAATGCGTAGCCGGCCAGATCGATACGTGCTGGACCACGTCGAGGATCTCGCCGGTCAGCGGGTCGAAGTGGTGGATCGATTCGATCTCGTCCCCGAACAGGGAGATCCGGAAGGCCGTCTCGGCGTAGGAAGGCATGATCTCGATCACCTCGCCCTTGACCCGGAAGCCGCCGCGGGTCAGGCTCGAGTCGTTGCGCTCGTACTGGAGCCGGACCAGCTTGCGCAGAACCTTGTCGCGGTCGAGCGTCTCCCCCGTCTTGAACAGCTGCATCTGGTTCCGGTAAAGGCTCGGCGAGCCGATGCCGTAGATGCAGGAGACCGAAGCGACGATGATCACGTCGCGCCGGGCGAGAAGCGCCGCGGTCGCCGCATGCCTCAGGCGGTCGATCTCGTCGTTGATCGAGGAGTCCTTCTCGATGTAGAGGTCCTGGGCCGGCACGTAGGCCTCGGGCTGGTAGTAGTCGTAGTAGGAGACGAAGTACTCGACCACGTTGTCGGGGAAGAACTCGCGGAACTCGTTGCAGAGCTGGGCCGCCAGCGTCTTGTTGTGGGCCATGACCAGAGCCGGACGCTGCAGCTCGGCGATCACGCCGGCCATGGTGAACGTCTTGCCGGTTCCGGTCGCGCCGAGCAGCGTCTGGATGCGCTCGCCGGCGCTCAGCCCTTCGCTGAGTTCGGCGATCGCCTTGGGCTGATCGGCCAGCGGCGAGTATGAGGGGTTGAGTACGAACTCGGGCACCGTCCCAGCCTAGCGGCCGCCAACTCCGGCAAGCGGCCGGGATTCCGGTTCCTATTTCGGCTGAATCCGGGTCGCTTGCCCGGAGGGGCCCGCTAAGGCGTCGCCCTCGCACCGCCCTCGCCAATAGGCTGCCCGGACCCATGAAAGCCCTCAGGACGATCCTCGGTCTCGTATTCATCCTCGCCGGCGTGCTGCATTTCGTCCGTCCGCGGCCCTACGAACAGATGATGCCTCCGTGGATCCCGCTCCACGGGGAAGCCGTTCTGGTCAGTGGGATCGGCGAGGTTGTCGGCGGCGCGGCCCTGCTGGACCGGCGCACCGCGCGCTTCGGCTTCTGGTGGCTGACCGCCCTGCTGATCGCCGTCTTCCCGGCCAACGTCTACATGGCCACCGACCCCGAGAAGATCCCCTGGGTCGCCAAGAGCAACCTGCCGCGCGCTCTGCTCTGGGTCCGGCTGCCGCTCCAGCCCCTGATGGTGGCGCTGCTGGCGCTGGCGACCCGCCGGACCTGAGGTCGGCCCGCCGTCAGCGGCCGAGCAGGCTGTCCAGCTGATCCTGAAGCTGCTGGCCGATGTCGCCTTCTATGCCTTCGGGCAGGTTGCGTTCGATCTCCGGAGGAAGCTGGTCCCGCAGGTCCTCCAGGTTCTGAGGCAGGCCGTCGGGGATCAGGTCCTCGAGCCCGCCGCCGGAACCTCCGCCCGAGTCTCCGCCGGATCCTTCACCACCTGACCCGCCCGAGCCTCCGCCGAAGAGTTCTCCGAGGTCGAAGCCTCCGCCGAGCAGATCGTCGAGGTTGATCTCACCCTGGAGCAGTTCATTCAGTTGTGAGCCACCGTCGATCAGGCCGGTGGCGTTCTGGAGCAGCGGGATGATCTGGTCGACCGGCAGGAAGCCGATCGCGGTTCTGATTCCGGTGGCTACGAGGGGGTCGATCGCACCGGCGTTTTCGGCGTCGTCCACCGCCCGCTCGAGTCCCGACTTCACGGCCTGCTCGAACTGTTCTCGGGAGATGTCCTCCTCGGCCAGGAACTCGCTCAGTGCCTGATCGTCAGCCAGAGCCCGGGTCAGCTGCTCCCGGCTCACACCCAGTTCGCAGGCGGCGCCGTCCACCGCCGAAAGGGCGAGCTGCTGGGCTGTGTCCTCGATACCGGACGGGTCGGTCCAGACCCTGGAGTCGCAGGGGTCCGCCACCGGAGTGGGCTTGAAGTCGAAGCCGCCGGCGAAGATGTAAGCGATGATCAGGGCCAGTGAAGCTACGATCGAAGCGACGAGGATGCCGGTCCCGGATTTGACCTCGGGCTGGTGCGGGGCCCAGGATTCGCGGGGTTCGGTCGGGGCTTCGTCACCCGCGTCGAGCCGGTCGGTGGCAGCCTCGTCGCCGGTGTCGAGCCGGTCGGTCGGCGCCTCCGCGCCGTCGGGCAGTGACTCGGTCGCGTCCTCCCCGCCGACCGGAATCGGCTCGGTCGCGTCGTCGCCGTCTTCCAGTGGCCGGGTCGGATCCTCGTCGCTCACAGGTCGAGTCTCCGGGTCATGCCGATCGGAATAAGCGCGATCAGGCCGAACAGGGCGGCGATGAAGAAAGAGCTGGAGAAGGCATGGGTGGCGGCGCGGTCGAGCTGGCCTTCGATCTTGCCGAGCACGTCTTCATACTCGTCCCGCTCGACCGGGTCGGTCGGCAGCGGCTCGAAAGCCGGCGCGATGTCGGGGACACGATCGCCCTGGATGTCGATCTGGTCGGCCAGGCTGGAGCCCAGCTCCAGCTTCTCGACCGGCGGTATTTCCGAGTCGAGCAGGATGGCGGTGCTCGCGTCCAGTGCGTTGATCCGCTCGGTATCCAGCTGGGAGGTGAAGATCGGGGTGAGGATCAGCAGTCCGACCACGACACCGGCGTGGCGCGCAGCGATCGTCCAGCCACCGTGTATGCCGGCCGCCGAACGCCCGCTGACCGCCGCCTCGGTGAGGGCGGAGAGGACCAGGGCCAGACCGATGCCGGCGAGGATCTGCGGCGGGATCACGTAGGCGACCTCGGCCCGGGGAAGCAGGGCGAGACCGGCCAGGCCGCCGGCGAGGAAGATCGCCCCCGCCGCCGCCCGCATCCTCTCCGAAGGGATTCCGCGGCCGAGCCGGGCTCCCGCCAGCGCAGCCACCGGCAGGACGGTGACGACGGCCGCCGCCTCGATCGGACTCAGGCGCCAACCTTCGATCAGCAGGAGGACGACCAGGAACAGGGTCGCCGCGATCGCCGCCGAGACCAGCGCAAGAGCCACATTGGCCGGAAGGTGCGGGTGGCTTTCCCGGCCGGCCGGGTCGGGGATTCGCCACTCTCTGGTCTCCTCGATGATCGCGTCCCGCAGCGGTACCGCGGCGATGATCGCAATCGGAACCTGGATCAGGAAGATCGACTGCCAGGAGACCAGCTCAGTGAGCAGTCCGCCGAGGCCCGGGCCCACCGCGGCGCCGACCGCTCCGGCGCCGACCCAGAGGGCGATGCCGCGTCGCTCGCTGCCTCGGGCGGCAATCAGCAACTCGAGCGCGGCGGTCACCGCTATCGCGCCACCGGCCGCCTGCACCGCCCTGCCGGTCAGCAGCGGACCGAGGCCGGTCGCGAGCCCGCAGGCCAGACTGCCCCCGGCGAAGACCGCCAGCCCGATCGCGGCCGATCTGCCCGGCCCGTACTGACGGGCCGCCCAGGCTCCCGGCACGGCAAGCAGCGCCAGGACCAGGTTGAAAATGATCAGCACCCAGGAGACGCCGGAGATCGAGGTATCGAACTCGCGGAAGATCTCCGGCAGGGCCAGGACGACGACCGAAGAGTCAGCCAGGACGAGGCCGACCGCACCGGCCAGGGCGAAGGTTCTGACCCGGTTCAATAGCCCAGTTCCAGGTCGTAGATGTGGCGGTACTCACGCTGCTTTTCGAGTACGCCCTTCACGTATTCCTTGGTCTCGGGAAAGGTGATGTCCTCCAGGGTCATATTCGAGCCGCCCCAGTCCTGGGCATTGCCAGGGCCCGCGTTGTAGGCAGCCAGCGCGGCCACCAGATCACCGTCGTAGATGTCGAGCAGGTGGGCGAGGTAGAAGGTGCCGTAACGGATGTTGATGTCCGGGTCGCTGAGGTCTTCGAGCTTGAAGGAAGTGCCGCCGCTGAGCCTCTCGATGTCCTTCGCGGTCGCCGGGGTGATCTGCATCAGGCCGCGGGCATCGGCGGAGGAGGTCTGGTCGACGAAGCGGGACTCGGAGTAGATGACGGCGGCGATCAGGGCGGCATCCACTCCCTTGTCGTCAGCCTGCTGACGGATGATGTTCTCGTGGCGCAGGGGCAGCGTCACCTCCCTGATTCCACGTTCGAAGAAGTCCGAGAGAAGGAATATCGCCACCACGGCGGCTGCGGTGAGGCCGACCAGCACGAGAAGTGCCCGGCCGATCCTTGCCGGGTTCCTCTTGCCGCGCTGCCTGCCGCTGTGAGTTGATGTTCTTGACGAAGCCATCGACGCACCTAAAGGCTAGAGGCGGCGGTCGGTCGGCAGTCCTGCGCCGTACTCGGCCAGCAGTTCACGCAGGCGCTGCTCAAGCTCGGCCGGCGTGCCGTCGTTCTCGATGACCCGGTCGGCCCGCGCCGCCTTGTCGGCCTGGGAAAGCTGGCGACCCTCCCTGCCTTCGAGGCCGACCTGGCCGCGCGCCTCGGCCCGTTCACGTCGCAATCCCTCTTCGGCCACGATGGCAACGGTCAGGTCGAAGCGATGCGCCATCTCACCCTCGAACAGCAGGGGAACCTCGACCACGGCTACGCGGCTGTCGTCGGGCAACCCGGAGAACCAGTCCCCGATCTCGGCCTGAACCAGCGGATGCACCTGGCCTTCGAGCCAGGCGAGTTCGGCGGGATCGCTGAAGACCCGCTCGCCGACCGCAGACCTGTCGACCACGCCTCCGGACTCGATCGAATCCCCCCAACGCTTTCTCAGGGCTGAGAGCAACGGCTCGCGGTCGAGCAGGTCATGCACGATCCGGTCGGCCGAGATGGTTGCGGCACCCAGCCGCCCGAAGGCCTCGAGCGCCGCTGACTTGCCGGCGGCAACGCCGCCGGTCAGCCCGATCGTTAGGACTGCTCGTCCCCTTCGGCGGCTTCGGCCGTGGCTTGCTCAGCTTCTTCGACGGCTTCTTCCTCAGCCTCTTCGACAGCCTCAACTACGGCTTCAGCTTCTTCAGCCTCGACCACGGCTTCGACGGCCTCTTCGATCTCGACCTCGGCTGCGGCATCGGCCACTTCGGCCTCGACCACGGCTTCGACGGCCTCTTCGACCTCTACCTCGGCGACGGCTTCGGCAGCCACGGCTTCGACGACAGCCTCTTCGGCTTCTTCGACGTCAACCAGGCCTTCTGCTGCGGCTTCAACCTCGACTTCGGCGATCGCTTCGGCTTCCTGGGCCGCCTCGACTGCCTCGACAGCCTCTTCGACCTCTACTTCGGCGACGGCTTCGGCAACTTCGGCCTCGACTACGGCTTCGGCAGCTTCTTCGACCTCCACCTCGGCAACGACTTCAGCCGCTGCGGCTTCGACCTCTGGTGAGACTTCCTCGCCCGGGTCTGACGCAGCCGCCAGGGCGGCGCCGAGGTCCTTGAGCAGCATGTTCTGGCCCTCGACCCGCTTGATGCTGAGTGAAAGGCGGCGGCGCTCCTCGTCGATCTCGAGGATCTTGACGTTGAGGTTGGCGCCGAGTTCGACCACCTCGGCCGGGTTTTCGACATGGTGGTCGGCCAGCTCGGAGATGTGAACCAGACCTTCGACTCCGTCGAGGATCTCGACGAAGGCGCCGAAAGAAACGACCTTGGTGACCGTACCTTCGAGCACGTCGCCCGAGCGGTAGGTGCTGACCACGCGCTGCCACGGATCCTCCTGGGTCTGCTTGAGACCGAGGGAGATGCGCTGGCGGTCGCGATCGATGTCGAGCACCTTGATCTTGACCGTGTCGCCGATCGCCACCACCTCGGAGGGGTGGTTGACGTGGCTCCAGGAGAGTTCGGAGATGTGGATCAGACCGTCGATGCCCTCGAGATCGACGAAGGCGCCGAAGTCGACGATGTTCGAGATCTTGCCTTCCACGACCTCGCCCGGCTGCAGGCGGTCGAGGATCTGGTCGCGGACTTCCTTGCGCTCCTCTTCGAGCACGGCGCGACGCGAAAGCACGACGTTGTTGCGACTGCGGTTGAGCTCGATGACCTTGCATTCGAGCGTCTGGCCGGTGAATTCTTCGAGATTGTGGACCCGGCGGATGTCGACCAGCGAGGCCGGCAGGAAACCGCGGATGCCGAGGTCGATGATCAGGCCGCCCTTGACGACCTCGATCACGCCGCCTTCGACCGGCTGGCCGGATTCGGCGGCAGCTTCGATCTTGCGCCAGGCCTTCTCGAAGCGGGCACGCTTCTTGGAGAGGATCAGGCGTCCTTCGGCGTCTTCCTTGGTTACGACGAGGGCGTCGATCTGCTCGCCCAGCTCGACCTCTTCAGAGGTGTCGACCGACTTGCGGATCGAAAGCTCATTGGCGGGGATCACCCCCTCCGACTTGTAGCCGATGTCGAGCAGGACCTCGTCGCGATCGATGCGGACGACTTTGCCGTTGACGACGTCGCCTTCCTCGAACGAAACGATCGTCGCTGCGTAGTTTGGAATGATCCGGCCGTCAACTTCGACCAGAAGGCCATTTGAGCCTTCGACCGGAACCCCCTCTGGGGCGTGTAGGAGTGTGGATTCAGTAGTAGTCACAGCGCGGGATCATGGCAGAACAGGGGCCGTCCCGCGTCCCAGCGTGCAAGCGCGCTCGCCGGACCTCCGGATGATCCCGCCGCCCACCGTGGTCCGCTCGTCGACCGGATCGGGGCGAAGTCCCGAGGACTGGTTCGAGAAACCACCGCATAGCAGGGACAATTCGAACCGGAACGGGTTGCCCGCTGAGGGGCATTGGCCTTCCGCCGGGATTCAGGCTTCCGGTCCGGGTCCACGTTTTTCTAGACTGGCAGGATGGCCAGAAGGGCGACAGCAAGGGGCGACGAGCGGACCGACCTCAGTGGCCGGCGCGATCTTCTGATCTGTGGGGCCAGCTTCGCGGGCCTGATCGTCGCCCGTCAGATGGCCGGCTCGGGCGCCGACGTCCTGGTCGTGGACCGCTACGAGATCGGCGAGCGCCAGACCTCGGCCTGCGTGATTCCGACCGCCTGGCTCGAAGAGCTCGGTTTGCTCGAATCGGAGAAGCAGCGCTTCGACTCGGTCCTGGTCCACACCGCCCATGGTTCCCTCGATCTGTCGGTTCCGTGGAGCTTTTCGACCTTCGACTACCGCAGCCTCTGTGAGCTTCTGTGGCAGGACTGCGACGCCGAGTTCGAGACCGCGAAAGTCAACGGCAGAAGCGGCGCCGCCGGGGTCGGCGCGCAGGACAATGGCTCGACCGGCGCGATTGCGATCGAGACGGACCGCGGCGTGATCTCCGCGCCGCTGGTGGTCGACGCGATGGGCTGGAAGCGGGTCCTCGCCTCGGACTCGACCGTCCAGCCGCCAGATGCCCCGCTGTCGCGCGGGCTCGAGGTGCATCCGAAAGGAAGAAGCGACGACCTCGAGGTCTGGATCGATCGAAAGTACGTGCCGGAGGGCTATGGCTGGTCCTTCCCGGCCGGCGACGAGCTGCGGATCGGGATCGGCTCGTTCGATCCGCGCTTCCACGTTCGCGAGACGACCGAACTGCTGGCCACCGACACGGGCAGCGAAACGACCGGATGGCAGGGCAACTGGATCCCCCACAAGCTGCGCGACGGAACCGACACCGGCGTCTTTTTCGCCGGTGACTCGGCCGGGCACTGCCTGCCGCTGACCGCCGAAGGCATCCGGCCGGCCCTCTACTTCGGCGCCGCGCTGGGCATGGAGCTGCGGGCCGTGCTCGACGGCCGCCAGAGCCGCGAGAGCGCGCTGACCGCCTACCACCGCTTCAACGCCTCGCACGAGCGTCAGTTCAGGTGGCTGCTCAATTCGCAGAAGGCCCTGCCGAAGATCCCCCCGCGGCTGGTCAAGCCGGTCCTGGCCGGCGCGTTCTGGAGGGCGAGTGGCGAGTTCGCCTTCAACCGCTACCTGGGTATCGCCCCGCCCCAGTTCGCCCGGGCCACACGTTCCGGCGCCCCCGGGCAGGCACCCTCCCGCTATCCGGAACCCCAGCACGCCCAGGTCTGAGGAGGGCGTCGGCCGCACTGCCGGCTCGTGATATCATTGCTATCAGACCTGATCGACGGAGTTCCCGTGAAACAGCTGCTCGTTCGAAACATCGAAGCTGAAGTGGTACGCGAACTGAAGCTGCGCGCTGCCCGCAACGGGACTTCAGCCGAGGAGGAGCACCGGCAGATTCTTCGTGAAGCACTCGCTCGTCGGACGGACTCCCCGTCACTGAAGGACGTGATCCTCGAAATGCCTGACCTGGGTGATGACCAGGACTTCGCCCGGTCCGATGACCGGGGCAGGCCGGTCGACCTTTGAGTTTCCTGATCGATACCAACGTGATCTCGGAGCTGCGCAAGCGGGACCGTGCTGACCGCAACGTCACCTCATGGTTTTCGGACCTCGACCAGGAAGAGATCTACCTGAGCGTCCTCACCCTCGGCGAAATCCGCAAGGGAATCGAGAACGTATCGAGACGCGACCCACAGGCCGGATCGAGCCTCAACCAGTGGCTGTCCAGGATCACGATGGGCTTCGAAGACCGCATCATTCCCGTCGACGGGGCGATCGCCGAAGAATGGGGGCGTTTGAATACCCCCGACCCGCTCCCGGTCATCGACGGCCTGCTCGCGGCCACGGCGAAGATCAGGGGTTTGACCCTCGCCACCCGAAATACCAGCGACATCGCCCGCACGGGAATCGCGCTGTTCGATCCTTTCGGCTGACCAACCGGGTCTTCGGGGTCAGCGCTCGACGAAGTAGCTGCCGCTGGTGGCGCCACCGGAGAAGTAACGCGAGGTGATCGTCTTCTTGCGGGTGAAGAACTCGACTCCGTCCGGTCCGTGGGCATGGAGGTCTCCCAGGAACGATGCCTTCCAGCCCGAGAACGGGAAGAAGGCCACCGGGGCGGCGACGCCGATATTGACGCCGACCATTCCGACCTCGACGTCATGGCGGAACTTGCGCACCGCCGAAGCCGATTCGGTGAAGATCGAGACACCGTTGCCGAACTTGCTGTTGTTGACGACCTCGATCGCCTCTTCGAGGGTGTCGACGTTGACCACGGCGAGGACCGGCCCGAAGACCTCCTCGCCGACGATCGGATCGTCCGGCTTGACGTTGTCGAGGATGGTCGGGCCGACGTAGGACGAGCCTTCCGGGGCCTCTCCCCCGGCCGCATCGGGGTTGCGGCCGTCGAGCACGAGATCGGCGCCGTCGTCGACCGCGCGCTGGATCCAGTCGTTGATGCGGTCGCGGGCGTCGCAGGAGATCACCGGTCCGACGTCAACTCCATCGTCGAGGCCGTTTCCGACGGTCAGCTTCGCGGACTCCTCGACCAGTTTCGGGATGACGCTGTCGTGGGCCTCACCGACGGTGACGATCACCGAGCCGGCCATGCAGCGCTGGCCTGCGGCGCCGAAACCGGAGCCGATCAGGCCGTTGACCGTTGGTTCGACGACGGCATCGGGGCAGATCACCATGTGGTTCTTGGCCCCGCCGAGCGCCTGGACACGCTTGCCGGACTGGGCGGCACGCTCGTAGACGATCTGGGCCACGGGAGCCGACCCGACGAATGAGATCGCATCGATTCCGGGGTGCTCGAGGATGCCTTCGACCACCTCGCGACCGCCGTTGACCAGATTGACGACACCGGGCGGCAGGTCGAGGGCGTCGAGCGATTCGAAGACCAGCGACTGGGTCATCGGTACCTGCTCGGAGGGCTTGAGCACGAACGTATTGCCACAGGCGATAGCGAACGGAAGAAACCAGAACGGAACCATTGCCGGGAAGTTGAACGGGGCGATCGCGGCGCAGACGCCGACCGGCTGGCGGATCGTCTCGGCGTCCACCCCGCGGGCAACGTCCTCGAGGACGCGACCCTGCATCGTGGTCGGGATCGCCGTCGCGGCTTCGACCATCTCGATCATGCGACCGACCTCGGCCGTGGCGTCAGGAAGGGTCTTGCCCATCTCGGTCACCACGCAACGGGCCAGTTCGTCTTTGCGCGCGTCGAGCATGTGGCGCAGTTCGAACAGTTTGCGGGCCCGGGCGATCGTGCTGACCCCGCGCCAGGCCGGAAGGGCCTCGCGGGCCGCCGCCACCGCTTCGTCCAGATGGGATGAGTTGGAGAAAGGGACCTGCGCGATCGCCTGTCCGGATGCCGGGTCCACAACCGGTTGCAGCTCGGCACCGGCGGCATCGGTCCACTTGCCGTTCACGTAGTTCTTCAAAATTCGGGTTGAAACATCCTGCGAAACGACGCTCATCTGCTTCGGCCTCCTGGGATTAAGTGCTCGGTCTGAGCCTATAGGCGATCCGCTCTCCTAAAAAGTGACAATAGGAAAGTGACCCGGCCCGGGCATTACTTATCGTCAGAAATCGAGCTTTGGCGGTTTCAGCGCTCGAGCGTCAGTCCTGTGCCGTCTTCGCCGGTCAGCGTCAGGGTGTCCCCTTCGAGGGTGGCCGTTGCCCCGTCCGAGAGCAGGCCGGTCGTTTCGGTCTCTATTTCGCCCAGTGGTGGCGGGCAGCCGATCAAGGTCGAAACCAGCTGAGTTCCCCGGATCTCGCCCTGCTCGATCTCATATTCGCCGCCGATACTGTTGCAGCCGGCATCGACCGCAAGACTGTTTTCATCGAACGAAATCGTCAGCGGCACCTTCTCGTCGAGTTCGATGCCCTGCGCCCCGGTCGCCGTGAAAGTGCTGCCGTCCAGGGCTTGCGGGGTCACGGTGGACTGAACGGAGTCCCCCGAGCTGCCGCAGCCGGCAGCGAGAAGGCCGGCGGAAGCGATCAGAACCAGCAGGAGCGTCCTCATCTCCGGGACCCTACATCCCGCTCCGCAGCACCGACCTGCCAAGCTGAACAGCCGCGACGATGCCATCTCCCGTCTACATCCAGCGCGTCTACCTGACGCTGATGCTCGGAAACACTCTGGCGGCTTCGTTCATATGGGGCATCAATACGATCTTCCTGCTCGATGCCGGACTGAGCAACCTGGAAGCCTTCGCCGCCAACGCTTTCTTCACCGTCGGCATGGTGCTGTTCGAGATCCCGACCGGGGTCGTCGCCGATACGATCGGCCGGCGGGTGTCGTACCTGGCCGGCACGGTGACGCTGATGGTCACCACCCTGCTCTACGTGCTGCTCTGGCAGCTCGAAGGGCCGTTCTGGGCCTGGGCGCTGGTCTCGATCCTGCTCGGCCTCGGCTTCACTTTTTTCTCGGGGGCGGTCGAAGCCTGGCTGGTCGATGCGCTCGATGCGACCGGATACGACGGAAGCCTGGAGTCGATCTTCGGCAAGGGGCAGATCGTCA
Organism: uncultured Solirubrobacterales bacterium; assembly: GCA_963709375.1. GTDB lineage: Bacteria > Actinomycetota > Thermoleophilia > Solirubrobacterales > 70-9 > 67-14. The sequence goes on along the minus strand of CAVPWA010000004.1, from coordinate 229,890 downwards.
CCGGAATCGGAATGCTGACCGGTTCGGTGGTCGGCGGCTTCGTCGCCCAGTTGACCAGCCTCGGGGTGCCGTTCGTGATGCGGGCGGCCGTACTGCTGATCATGTTCGGTTTCGCCTTCACCGTGATGCGTGACATCGGCTTCACACCCAAGAAGAGCGAAGGCACGATCCGGGAAATGAAGCTGATCACCGTCGCATCGGTCGATCACGGCCTGCGGGTTCCGTCGGTGAGATGGCTGATGCTTGCTTCGCCATTCACTGCCGGCGTCGGCATCTATGCCTTCTACGCCCTGCAGCCCTACCTGCTCGAGCTGATCGGCGATCCCGAGGCCTACGGCATCGCCGGCATAACCGCCGCCCTTGTCGCCGGGGCGCAGATCGTCGGTGGGCTGGCCGCGCCGCGGATCCGGGGCCTCTTCAGGCTGCGGACCTCCGCCCTGCTCTTCGCGATCGGCTTCGGGGCGATAACACTGCTGCTTATCGGGCTGATCGAGAACTTCTGGGTCGTGGTCGGGCTGATCGCGATCTGGGCGATGCTCTTCGCTGCCGCGATGCCGATCCGCCAGTCCTACCTCAACGGCATGATCCCCTCGCAGCAAAGAGCGACCATCCTCTCTTTCGACTCGATGCTCGGCTCTACCGGCGGCGTCGTCGTCCAGCCCGCGCTGGGACGCGCTGCGGACGTCTGGGGCTACGGCAGCTCCTACCTGATCGGCGCCGCCATTTCGGCTCTGGCCCTGCCTTTCGTATACCGGTCTCGAAAGCAGGGTTCGCCGGCCGACGGAGCCACGGTCGTGGCTGCGGGCTCAGGAGACGCAGAGCAGGGTCCCGACCAGGAGTAAGACGGCTCCGAGTGCGCGGCGGGGGGTGACCCCCCTGACCTCGAGACCGAAGGCGCCGGCCCGGTCTATCGCGATCGAGCCGATCAGCTGCCCGGTGACCAGGGCTGCGGTCAGACCGGCAGCACCGAGGATCGAGACGGCGCTGAGGGCCGCGAGCACGGTGATCAGGCCGATCACGCCGCCGAGCAGCTGCCAGCGGGGCGCGTTGCCGAGCGCCGACAGGCGGCTCGATCGACCGCTGGCTACCACGAGCACGGCGAGGAACAGGGTTCCCACGATGAAGTTGGTCAGGGCGGCGACCAGCTCCCCCGACGACTCCGAAAGCAGGCCATTCAAGGGGTGCTGGAGGCCGACCAGCAGACCGGCGACGAAAACGGTTATCAGGGCGGCAAAAGCCGGGCCTTGCCTGGCTGCGGAAGCCAGGCCTGGACCCCGAGTGACCACAAGCAGGGTGCCGGCGATCAGCAACAGGGCGCCGATGAACCGCAGCAGATCAAGTGAAACGGTTTCCACTCCGACGAGCCCGAGTTCATCGATCAGCAGCGAGCCGAGCAGCTGGCCGGCGATCGTCGCCGCCACGACGGCACCGGCCCCGATCCGGGCCACTGTGAGCGTGGCGGTCGCCACGTAGGTTGCGCCGATCAGGCCACCGAGCAGTTGATGTGCAGGGACGTTGCCGAGTTCACCGAGACTGGAAAACTCCCCACTGAACAGCACCAGAAAAAACAGGATCAGCGACCCGACCACGAAGCTGACGAGCGATGCAGCGAGGCGACCGACATGGCCGCCCAGAGCACTGTTGATCGGGGCCTGCAGAGCGAGCTGCGCCCCGACGGCGACGATCGCGATGCTTGCCAGTCCCGTGCTCACCGGGCTGCCGCCGGGATTCTCCTACTTGGCAGCAAGCCAGTCCGGACCGGCCCCCGCGTCAACCTCGAGTGGAGGCTCGAGTTCGTAGGCGGCACACATCTCCCGACGGGCCAGATCGGTGACGGCCTCCGCTTCGTCGGCCGGACCCTCGAAGAGCAGCTCGTCGTGAATCTGGAGCACCAGACGACTGCTCAGGCCCTGCTCGATCAGAGCGCTGTGGCAGCGCAGCATGGCGATCTTGATGATGTCGGCGGCCGAACCCTGAATGACCGTGTTCACGGCGAGCCTCTCACCCTGACGCTTCGCCTGGGCCTGGCTCGAACGCAGCTCCGGCAGGGGTCGGCGGCGACCGAGCAGGGTGGTCGCGTATCCGGTCTCGGTCGCCTCCGCCACCACCCGGTCCTGGAAGGCAACGACGGCAGGGAAGCGATCGAGATAGGCCTTGACGAACTCGTCCCCCTCGGCCCGGGGAATGTTCAGCCGGTCGGCGAGGCCGAAGCCGGTGAGCCCGTAGACGATGCCGAAGTTGACCATCTTCGCCTTCGATCGCTGGGCGTCGTCAACTTCATCCTGTTCGATGCCGAAAACCTGGGCCGCGGTCGCCCGGTGGACGTCCTCCCCGGCCAGGAAGAAGCTCTTGAGGACGGGCTCGTCCGCCATGTGGGCCAGCACCCTCAGTTCGACCTGGCTGTAATCGGCCGATACCAGCAGGTTTCCCGGTTCCGCGACGAAGCAGCCGCGAAGTGGACGTCCGACGTCGGTCCGGATCGGAATGCTCTGAAGATTCGGCTGGATGCTCGAAAGCCGGCCGGTCGGTGCCGCGGTCTGGACGAAGGTCGTGTGGACCCGGCCGGTTGCCGGGTCGATCTCCCTGGGCAGCGGGTCGAGGTAGGTGTTCTTGAGCTTGCTCAGCTCCCGCCATTCCTCGATCAGGGCGACGATTTCATGCTCGTCGCGAATCTGGGCAAGAACCCGGGCGTCGGTCGAGAAGCCGGTCTTGCCGCGTCGTTTTCGGGTCAACCCCAGCTCCTCGAAAAGGACCTGTCCGACCTGCTGCGGCGAGCCGATCGTGAACTCGTGACCGGCCAGTTCGTGGATTCGAGCCTCGAGGTCCGAGATCTTCCCTGCCATGCCGGACTTCATCAACTCGACCTTTTCCGGGTCGAGCTTCAGGCCGATCCGCTCCATCGCCGCAAGTACCCGGATCAGGGGTTGCTCGACCTCTTCGAAGAGCTTCATCAGCCCGCTCTCTTCGAGCCTGGGCCGCTGGATGCCTGCCAGATTCCAGACCGTGGCGGCGATCTCAGGGGCCAGGGAGCCGCCCGGCTCGTCTTCGGATTCGGTGACCAGGGTCATCTGGCCGTCCTCGTCGTCGAGCCCGGAGGGAGCGAGGCCGGCGGCGATCGCGAGGTCGTCGAGCGCATAACTGCGCCTCGCGGGCTCGAGCAGGTAGGCGGCGACGACGGTGTCGTGGAAAATCGCAGGACCTGCTTCGGTCGCTTCGAGCGCCGCAAGCATGCCGTTTCGCCCGCCGATCGCCTTGAAGTCGTGGGCGATCAACGGCCTGCCGGAGATCTGGTCGACGAAAGCCGCCGCATCGTCGGTCCCGCCCACCACCTTCTCGCCGTCGGTCGCCGCCCAGCCGCCGTGCATCTCGACTGCGATCGGGCCGTCGTTCAGATCGGATACGCCACCCGCCGAGAGTTCCACTTCGGTCGGGCCGACCTGCTCTTCGACTTCGCCCGGCAGCTGCTCGGTTTCACCCAGGGCCTCTTCGAGCCGGCTCAGGGCCGCCCTCAACTCGAAGTCGCGCATGAACTCTCGGAGGTTTTCGCGATCGGGGCTGCGCGTCATCAGTTGCTCGAGATCGATGCCGCAGTCGATATCGAACTTCATCGTCGCCAGATCCTTGGAAATGCGCGCGTCGTCGGCGAATTCGACCAGGTTCTGCTTGCGTTTGGCTCCCGATACCTGGTCCGTGTTGGCGAGGATCTCTTCCAGGGAGCCGAACTGGTCGAGCAGGGCAGCCGCCGTCTTCTCGCCGATGCCGGGGACGCCGGGGATGTTGTCGGACGTATCGCCCCGGAGGCCCATCAGGTCGGTGACCAGCTCCGGATAGACGCCGTATCGCTCCTTGACTGCGTCCCGGTCGTAGACCTTGGTGTCACTGATCCCCCGGCCGGTGCTCATCACCGTCACACCGTCGCCTACCAGCTGGTAGGCGTCGCGGTCGCCGGTCACCACCACCGTCGTGATCGAGCGCCGCCTGGCCTCGGCTACAAGTGAAGCGATCACGTCGTCGGCTTCGTAGCCGTCGACCTTGATGTTCGTATAGCCGAAGGCCTCGACCAGCTCGATCAGGTGGGGCCACTGGGCACGAAGCAGGTCCGGCTTCGGGGGGCGCTGGGCCTTGTACTCCGGATACACCTCTTCCCGGCCCGACATTCCGGCGTCCCAGGCGACCACTATCTGGGTCGGCCGATAGTCGGAAATCAGCTTGACCATCATCGAGGCCAGGCCGAAGACCGCATTGGTCGGGCGGCCGTCGGCAGTCGCCATCGAGTCCGGCAGGGCGAAAAATGCCCGATAGGCGAGGCTGTTGCCGTCGATCAGAAAAAGCTCGGGATGCTCGCCAGCTTGGCTCACGGATTGATCATACGGTTGCTGTCGGCACCCTCCCGCCCGGCCTCATATAGTTGCGCGAATGGCCACCGTCAGCGCCCAGTACAGCGTCACCGTCCGCGTCGAGCTCGATGCGCGACAGGAACCCCTCGGCAAACTGACCGCGGCGATCGCCGGAGCCGGCGGGCAGCTGGTCGGCGTCGACCTCATCCCGGGGGCCGGAGCGGAAGGCAAACGGGTCCGCGAGTTCACGATCGACGCGATCGACCAGGCCCACTGGGAGCAGATCCTGCGCAGCATCGGCTCGATCCGCGGAGTACGGGTGATGGAGTACACCGACCGCACGATGCAGATGCATCGCGGTGGCAAGATCTCGGTCGAGAACAAGTACCCGCTGAATACCCGCGACGACCTGTCGATGGCCTACACCCCGGGCGTAGCCAGAGTCTGCTCGGCGATCCACGAAGACCGCAGCCTCGCCTTCGAGTACACGATCAAGAAGAACACGGTCGCGGTCGTCTCCGACGGAACCGCCGTACTCGGCCTCGGCGACATCGGCCCGGAAGCGGCGATGCCGGTGATGGAAGGCAAGTGCATGCTGTTCAAGGAGTTCGCCGACGTGGACGCCTTTCCGATCTGCCTCTCGACCACCGACACCGACGAAATCATCCGGGCGGTCGAACTGATGGCACCGACCTTCGGCGGAATCAACCTCGAGGACATCTCCGCCCCGCGCTGCTTCGAAATCGAGGATCGCCTCAAGGGCCTGATCGACATCCCCGTCTTCCACGACGACCAGCACGGAACGGCGGTCGTCACGATGGCTGCCCTCTTCAACTCCCTCAAGATCATCGACAAGAAGATCGAGGACCTGCGTGTGCTGATGGTCGGCCTCGGCGCCGCCGGTATCGCGGTGACCAAGATGATGCTGGCCGCCGGCCTGACCCACATCGTCGGCTGCGATCGTCACGGCGCACTCTCTACCACCCGTCCGGACTATGAGTCGGGCGAGATGACCGGCATCAAGCGCTGGTACGCGGAGAACTCGAATCCGGATCACCTGCTGGGCGCCCCGGACGAAGTGATCGAAGGCATGGACCTCTTCATCGGACTGTCGGGCCCCGGCGTGATCGAGGCCAAGGCCCTGGAGAAGATGAACCGCGACGCGATCGTCTTCGCGATGGCCAACCCGAACCCGGAGGTGATGCCCGAAGAGGCCGCCCCCTACGTGCGCATCATGGCCACGGGCCGCTCCGACTACCCGAACCAGATCAACAACGTGCTCTGCTTCCCGGGGATCTTCCGCGGCGCGCTCGACGCCGGCGCGCCACAGATCACCGAGGACATGAAGATGGCAGCGGCCCGCGGTATCGCCGGCGTGGTCAGCGACGACGACCTCTCCGAGGACTACATCATCCCTTCGGTATTCGACCGCGACGTCGCCCCGAAAGTGGCTGAATCGGTGGTTCAGGAAGCAAAACGGGCCGGGGACGCCCGCTTCTCGGTCGAGACCGGCGCCTTCGGCTCGCTCGCCCGCTGAAGCGGCCCCGTTCTTCGGTTCTACTCCTCGTAGGCGATACGGGAAATACGCAGGACGCCACCGATCTCCGACCACTCGTCACGCCCGAGGCGCGCCAGCGGCTTCAGCCGGGTGATGTCGGGGTGATCGCCATCGAGCACGGCTTCGTCCACGGCAATCGCGACCACCCGGCCGAAGACGACCACTGAATGCTCGAATTCGACCGTGCTCTCGGTCAAACATTCGATCGAAGCAGGCGAGCCGGCCACCCTTGGCGGACGCACGAGCTCGGACGGCTCGGACTCCACCCCGACCGCCTCGAACTCGTCGATCTCGGGCGGGTAGTTGGTGCCGGTGGCGTTGATCTGCTCGAACAGCTCCCGGTTGGCGAGGCTGATCACGAACTCGCCGGTCTCGACGGCGTTGTGAAGCGAATCGTTGCGGCCGATCGAAGTGAACTGGACGATCGGTGGAAGCTGGCTGGCCACGGTGAAGAAAGAATGGGGAGCGAGATTCGCGACGCCGTCGGGCGAGAGCGTGGAAACCCAGGCGATCGGCCTGGGGACGACGACCGCCTTGAGCAGCCCCACGAATACGCCGGGTTCGGACTCCTCGGCCTTCAGGATTCGCCTCATCTCTTCACTCCCGCCTCTCCGGGTCGAAGAGCTTCGAGCCTTCCCGGCTCGAATCGGGGAAGACTTTGAGCCCCACCCCGTCCAGTTCGCCGGTCGAGGGGTGACGGGCGAAGACCGGCTCGAGACCGCGGAACCAGCGGCTGTTGTCGCCCAGCTTGAAGGTCGCAGCCCGGCTGCAGCCGACCACCAGATCGGCCAGCTGGAGGCCGAGCGAGAAGTGCGAGGGGCCGAAGAGCAGGCCGTCGACGATCCTCTCGAGCTCTGTGAACGGGGTGCCTTCGCGCTGCATCCTGGTGAAGAACCGGCGCAGCCTGTCGTCGGCCTCTCGCATGCGGCTGTCGAGCACTATGACCCCGTAGGAATCATGATGGTCGAGGAAGCGCTGGAAACGCTCGGCGATGAACATGAGCGCGGTCGAATAGGTGTTCTCGTCGCTGCCGAAGAAATCCTCGTAGCCGCTGAGCCGCGGATAGAGAACGGTCACAAAGCACTCGATCGGCAGGGTGGGCAGGCAGTCGTAGGCGGCGTCGGCCACCCCGGGCGGAACCTCACCGCTGACGGTCCCTGACCACTTCAGCTCCTTGTCCAACGGCCAGCCCTCGGCGCTCAGGCATTCGTCCCAGCGCTGGCGCAGAACGTGCCAGTCCTGGGCCCGGACCACGAAGCCGCCGAGGGCGAAGACTTCGTCGTCAGGGGTCCCCGACTCGTCGAGGAACAGCAGGTACATCTCAGAAGCGGGCCCCACCCCAGCCCCAGGTGACCTTGTCCTTCTTGTCGGAGATCACCTTGTTCTTCTTGCCGCCGCTGCCGGTGGTCACCTTGTCCTTGTAGCCGTTCTTGCTGTTGAGCGTGTCGAACCCTTCACGGCCGAGAAGGCTTCGCTTGCTGCTCTGGCCCTTCTTCTTCTTGCCGAGGATCAGCACGTCGTTGTACTTGGTCCCTTCGAGGCTCTCGACGTCACCGTCGATCTTCAGCTTCTCGTTGCAGCTTCCGCTCACGTGGCCGGCCTCGCCCTTGCCGAGGTCAGCCTTCACTCCACGTGGGGCACCGCTGAAGACGAGGTTGTCGTTACCGGGCCCGCCGCTCACCCGGCCGCCTTCACACGGTTCCTGGGCGTGGAGCACGTCCGATGCGCCCTCCCCGAAAGCGGTGCCACCGGCCGGCACCCAGAGCTGGTCCAGGTTGTCACCGCCCCTCATCACCGTTCCCGACGCTCCGCCTTCGGTTGTGATCACGTCTTTGGTGGCGCCGCCGATCAGCTTGTTGGCACCGGTCCCCCCGTTGATCGTGGTGGTAACGAAAGCCGGGACCGAACCGCCGACGGTTATGTCGTCGGGCCCGTCGTTTCCGTAGATCAGCATGCCGTTCAGGTTGTTGTAGGGCGCGGTACAGGCGACCTCTCCCGGGTTCTGGGTCGTATCGCAGAGGCCCGAAGCCAGGACATCGGTACCGATGTCGATCAGGTACCGGCCCGACTTCCACTCAAGGTCGATCCGGTCGGCGTAGCGGCTGCCGAAAACCGTCAGTACCCCGGAGCGGTCCATCTCGACCTGGACCTTCTTCTGGTCTCCGCCTCCGGGCGAGTACTCGTTGCAGGAAAATACGTAACGGAAGCCGGAGCAGTCGTTTTCGCCCAAGCCGCCGTCGGCGTTGTCTTCGTCCTGGTACTGCCCGATCAGTTCGTCGTCGCCCATCGCTCCCCGGAGGTCATTGGTGACGCCAGGCTCGCCGGTGATCGTGTCGTCGAAAGAAGAGCCGATCACGTCCTCGACGTTCTTGACCGTCTGGACGCCGACCCCGCCGACCTCACCGGTCTTCAGGTTCACGTCCACTCCGGAATAGTTCCGGTTTCCCTTCGGCGTGTGAGCCGCCCAGGAAACCGCATCCCGTCCGCCGCCACCGTCCATGGTCACCCGGCCGCCCGAGGCGGCCACGATCAGGTCGTCGCCACCACCCATGTCAATCTTGACGATTCCCGAGTGCACGATCGCGGTATCGTCGAAACGGCCACCGTTCAGCCAGTCGTCACCGGCACCTCCGTCGAGCAGCACCGGGCCGTTGCCGGGCGTCCGGTCTCCGTTGATGGTGTCGTTACCGCGCTCTCCGAACAGCTTCTCGACGCTGCCGGAGTCGGTTTCGCCGCCGGTCGAGTAGATGAAGTCGCTGCCGTCTCCGCCGTGGACCGTTGAGACCGAATCACCCAGGGAGTGGATCTGGTCGCTGCCGGCCAGGCCGTAAAGCTGGTTGCCCTCACCCGAGTAGTCGTAGATGTAGTCGTTTCCGCCGTTGCCGCGGACGGTGTCGGTGTCGGAAACGCCTTTGGGGTTCTTCTTCGGCGAAGCGTAGATGTAATCGTGGCCCTTGGAGCCGATTATCGTATCGTCGCCGAGGCCGCCGTCGGCGATGCTCTTCGAGCTCTTGCCGATGAAGATCCGGTCATTTCCGGCCCCGGTGCTGGTCTTGCTCTTGCCTTTGCCCGCCCTGACGATCTGGATACCGGCGTCAGCACAGATCGTGCTGTAGGGCTTGCCGATCACGGTCACCTTGTTGCCGGCGACCCAGGCGACGTCCTTGAAGCCGAGCTTGACCGTCTTGTTGTTGCCCTTGATGACCTTGTTGATCTTCTTGCCGAAGCACTTCGACGGTGCCGCCTCGGCCGAATTCGCCCAGCCGACGGCCACCATCGCGAGCACGGCCAGTAGTGCGCAGGCCGAAAAGGCGAGCAGATCGATGCGTGACTTCACCATGAAACGCAAGTTCTCGTGACTCCTGGGGGTGTATTTGACTGGGGAGCGGGCGGCCCTGCCCTATGGAACACCGCAGTCTTCCATTAGCTGCGGGACCTCGTCCGGCGATACCCGGGCTTGCGTGTGCCGACCCGTTGATAACTCTAGACTAGAGCCCATGCCAGCCAGAGAGAACGCATCGGAGAATCAGCGAAAGATCGTCGTCACCGGAGCGTCCGGCCTGGTCGGCTCGGCCTTGTGCAACGCGCTGATTGACCTCGGCGACGAGGTGATCGGACTCAGCCGCAGCCCCGAAGAGTCCGCCCAGGCCCAGCCGGCCGTGAAATGGCTGGGCTGGCAGTCGGTCGATGAACGTCCGCCCGCGGAAGCCCTCGACGGCGCCGACGCGGTGATCCACCTTGCCGGCGAGCCGATCAACCAGCGCTGGAACGACGAAGTCAAGGACCGGATCGCGCGAAGCAGGATCAAGTCGACCAAGAACATGGCGCAGGCGATCAGCAGCAGTGACAGCCCTCCGGCGGTATTCCTGTCCGGGTCTGCGATCGGCTACTACGGGGACCGCGGCGACGACCTTCTCTACGAAGACGCCGGACCCGGAGACGACTTCCTCGCCGACGTTGTCGTCCAGTGGGAAGCGGCTGCCGACACGGTCACCGGGGTCGATACGAGGGTCGCCAAGATCCGCACCGGCCACGTGCTCGATCCGGCCGGCGGCCTGCTCGGCGAGCTGCTGACCCCGTTCAGGATGGGCGTCGGCGGACCGATCGCCAGCGGCAAGCAGTACATGTCGTGGATTCACCGGGATGACCAGGTCGGGATCCTTCTCTGGGCCCTCGAGAACGAAGCGGCGGTCGGCGCGGTCAACGCAACGGCACCGAATCCGGTTACCAACAAGGAGTTCGCGAAACGCCTCGGCAAGGCAGTCAGCCGTCCGGCTTTCATGCCGATCCCGGGCTTCGCCCTAGACGTTCTGCGTGGCGCGGAGTTCGGCAATGTCCTGCGCGAGGGCCAGCGGGTCTACCCCAAGATCGCGGCCGACAACGGCTACGAGTTCAAGCAGCCTGATCTGGCCGGAGCGCTGGCCAACCTTCTGCGCTGATACCCGCTTCGGCTCCGCCTCTGCCTGAAGCAGAAGGCGCTCAGCCGAAGAAGACTTCTGCTTCTTCGTAGAGCTCGGGCGGAACCGTCTTCAGAACGGCCACCGCATCGGCGAGGTCAACCAGGTCGATCTCGGTCGAGCGCAGGGCGGTCATCTTGCCCCAGTTGCCTTCGTTCGCAGCCTCGATCGCATGCAGGCCGAAGCGTGTGGCAAGAACCCGGTCGAAGGCGGTCGGCGTTCCTCCGCGCTGGACGTGGCCCAGTACCGTCGCCCGCGCCTCCTTGCCGGTCTTCTGCTCGATCTGACCTTCGAGCCAGTGCGCCACGCCCCCCAGCCGTACGTGGCCGAAAGCGTCCGTATTCGACTCGTCTTCGTCAGGAAAGCCACCGATCGGCTTGGCACCTTCGGCGACGACGATGATCGGCGAATACTGGTCCTCGAAGCGTTTTTCGATGTAACCGCACACCTTGTCGAGGTCGAAGTCCTGCTCCGGGATCAGGATCACGTTCGCGCCACCCGCGAGCCCGGAATGGAAGGCGATCCAGCCGGCGTGACGTCCCATCACTTCGACGATCAGCACGCGGTGATGGCTCTCGGCGGTGGTGTGAAGACGATCAATCGCCTCCATCGCGATGTTCACGGCGGTGTCGAATCCGAATGTGTAGTCGGTGGCCCCGAGGTCGTTGTCGATGGTCTTGGGCACGCCGATCACGTTCACGCCGGCCTCGTGAAGCGACTTGGCCACGCCGAGCGTATCCTCGCCGCCGATCGCGATCAGGCCGTCAACCCCCTCCTGCTCCATGTTGGTGGCGATTTTCTCGATGCCCCCGTCGACCTGGACCGGGTTGGTCCGGGATGAGCCGAGGATGGTTCCGCCGCGGGGCAGGATGCCACGCACCTGTTCGATCCCGAGCGGCTTGGTGAAGTTCTCGAGCGGGCCCTTCCAACCGTCGCGGTAGCCGACGAACTCGTTTTCCCAGTCTGCTGTGCCGCGGCGTACCACGGCACGGATCACGGCATTGAGGCCGGGGCAGTCACCCCCGCCTGTCAGAACACCGATCTTCACCGGGTCAGGACTTCGAGCGGGTCGGAAGGTGCGGCTTGGCCTTCTCGATCAGCGGAAGCATCGCGTTGATCGTGAAGCCGATCGCGATGATGCCGAAAAAGACGAGGCCGGCGACCGGGCCACCCTGGCCCTGGGACCAGGAAAACACCGCGAAGGCGGCGGCAACGAAGAGTGAGACCGGCATGACCATGGGCGCAATCCTACATAACCCGGGAGGACTCATCCCCGCGCCAGAGCGGCGCCTGTCTCTACGAGGAAACCCGTCACCGCCGAAATCGCCTCCGAAGCGCTGCCGGCGTCCGCCGGGATCCTGACCAGACGCGATCCGATGATCACACCGTCGGCGATCAGGCCGACTTCGGCGGCCTGCTCCGGGCTGCCGATGCCGAATCCGACCGCGACCGGAACACTGGCCCTGGCCCGCACGTCCTCGACCAGCTCCCGAAGGTGAGCCGGAAGTTCGCCTCGCTCGCCGGTCGTACCTACGGTCGAGACGACGTAGACGAAACCGGTCGCCACTTCGCAGATCTCGCCACGGCGACGGTCGAGAGTCGTGGGCGCGATCAGCGGGATCACGGCGAGACCCGCGGCGCCCAGGATTCGTCTCGCATCTTCGTCCTCGCCGAGCGGCAGGTCCGGCACGATGACCCCGCAGGCGCCTGCCCCTGTGGCCCTCGCTGCGAAATCGGCCGGTCCGTCGCCGCCGAGGATCATGTTGGTGTAGGCCATCAGCACGACCGGGACGCGGTCGCTGACCCGACGGCAGATTTCCAGCACCGACTCGAACCTCGCGCCGGCCTCGAGCGCCGCAGTTGCCGCCGCGTGAATCACCGGACCGTCGGCGAGGGGGTCCGAGAACGGCACCCCGAGTTCGATCAGGTCGGCGCCGCCCTCGATGTAGGCCTCGGCGATGGACAGCGACGCTTCGTGATCGGGGTAGCCGCCCATCATGTAGGGCATCAGGGCCGCCCTGCCCTCTTCGCGGGCAGCCGAGAAGGCCGCCTCGATCCTCGCCGCGCCGGAGCCGGCCTGCGCATCGCCCACGTCAGGCGTCCTTGATGCCCAGCACCTCGGCCAGGTCCTTGTCGCCGCGGCCCGAGAGGCAGACGACGTCGTATCCGGATTCGCCGGTCCGGCCCTCGGCCAGCAGCCAGGCGATCGCGTGGGAAGTCTCGAGCGCCGGGATGATGCCCTCCAGCCGGCTCAGCTCACGGAATGCGGAGAGCGCGTCCCGATCGGTCACCGCGACGTAAATCGCCCGGCCCGAGTCACGGAGCCACGCGTGCTCGGGCCCGACACCCGGGTAGTCGAGCCCGGCCGAGACCGAGTGGGCCTCCAGGATCTGGCCTTCGTCATCGGCGATCACGGCGGAAAGCGAACCGTGCAGGACCGACGTCCGTCCGGCGCTGAGCGGGGCACCGTGCCGGCCGGTGGAAACGCCGTCACCTGCCGCTTCGACGCCGATCAGGGCCACCTGCTCGTCCGGGACGAAGGCGGCGAAGGTTCCGATCGCATTGGAGCCGCCGCCGACGCAGGCGATCACGCGCTCGGGCAGGACGCCCTCTTTCTCCAGCGCCTGGGCGCGGGCTTCGTCGCCGATCACCCGCTGGAGGTCGCGGACCAGGGATGGAAACGGAGCCGGGCCGACCACGGAGCCGATCACGTAGTGAGTCGTCTCCACATTGGTCACCCAGTCGCGGATCGCAGCGCTGACCGCCTCTTTGAGGGTGCGGGCCCCCGCTTCGACCGGCACGACCTCGGCCCCCAGGAGCCCCATGCGCTCGACGTTGGGACGCTGACGGCGGATGTCTTCGCTGCCCATGTAGACGACGCATTCGACGTCGAGCAGGGCACAGGCGGTGGCGGTCGCGACGCCGTGCTGGCCGGCGCCGGTCTCGGCGATGATGCGCGGCTTGCCCATTCGTTTTGCCAGCAGGACCTGGCCGATGGCGTTGTTGATCTTGTGAGCTCCGGTGTGGGCCAGGTCCTCGCGCTTGAGGTAGACCTTTCGGCCCACCCGCTCGCTCAGCCTCTCGGCCAGGTAGAGCGGCGTCGGGCGGCCGATGAAGTCGCGGCGCAGGTCCTCCATGCGAGCCACGAAGCCCTCGTCCTCGCGGGCCTCGGCCCAGGCCTGCTCGAGCTCGTCCAGGGCCGGGATCAAGGTCTCTGGCACGTATCGGCCTCCGTAGGGACCGAAGCGACCGGGGACCTCGGCCTGGGACTCGCCGACCACGGCGACCCCCGGGTCGGAGGGTTTGACGGAGCGATCGATCACGGGCCCGCCACCGGTGTGTATTTCGCCGCCTCGAAGAAGCTCGCCATCTTTCCGAGGTCCTTCACGCCGGGTTTGAGTTCGATGCCGCTTGCCACGTCGACCGCATCGGGACGGGTGACGCGAATCGCCTCGGTCACGTTCTCGGGGTTCAGGCCGCCGGCGATCATGAACGGGACCCCCGAGTGGTGATCGGCGAGAAGGTCCCAGTCAAACGTCTTGCCGGTGCCACCCCACTGCCCCATGCTGCCGGTATCGAAGAGGTGGAAGTCGGTCCGGAAGGCCTCGGCCTGCCGGATGTCGGCAGCGCTGGAGACGTGAACGGCCTTGATAACCCTGGTCCCGGTCCGACGGGCGACCTCGGTACAGAACGAGGGGCCTTCGGCGCCGCTCAACTGGACCATGCTCAGGTTCGCGTTTTCGACTGCCTCGACGACCCGCTCCAGGGTCGGGTTGACGAAAACGCCGACGATTTCGCAGTCGCGCCGGAAGGCCGCCCCGATCTCGGCGGCCATGCCGAATCGGACCGAACGCGGGCTGGACTTGTGGTGGATCAGTCCGATCGCCCACGCGCCGAGCCGGACCGCCTCGGCGGCATCCTCGCTATTGGTTATTCCACAGACCTTGACCTTCACCCGCCAAGCGTATGACAACGACCGAACGGGGCCCGTCGAGGCCCCGTTCGGTGGGAAAAAGCGGGTCGCCGCCGGGCGGGCCGTGTGGGACAGCCGCTACTGACCGAACCCCGGGGGAAGCACCGGCTGTTCGGACTCGGAAGGAGCCTCCGAACCGGAGCCCGTGTCCTGCGCGGCGGGCCGCTCGCCGAGGGTGACTTCGACGGTCTCGACCTTGCCGTCGCGGTTGATCTCCATTTCGACCTTGTCGCCGATCGAAGCCTCGTTGACCAGTGCCGCGACGTCCTCCATCGAGGGGTTCGCCTCGCCGTCGATCGAGACGATCACGTCACCGCCGGTGAGCGGCGCGTCGGGGCTGACCGATGCCGGATCGGCGCCGCCCCTGAGGCCGGCTTCGTCAGCCGGGCCGCCGGGAGTGACTTCCTGGATCAGCACGCCGCCCTCGACGTCGAGTTCGAGCTCGTCGATAACGGCTTCAGTGAGGCCGAGACCGCTGATGCCGAGGAACGCATGCTTGACCTCACCGGTCTCCTTGATCTGCTCGACGACGTCGGTAACGGTGTTCGACGGTACGGCGAATCCGATGCCGACGCTGCCGTTGCCGCTGCCGCCCGTTGCGATCTGGGAGTTGACCCCGATGACTTTGCCGTCGGCGCCGATCAGCGGACCGCCGGAGTTGCCGGGGTTGATCGACGCGTCGGTCTGGATCACGTCCGAGATCGAGTAGTCGGTAGTGCTCTGGATCTCCCGCTGCAGGGCCGAGACGATGCCGGTCGTGACCGTGCTGTCGAGGCCGAACGGGTTACCGATGGCGACCACCGGGTCGCCGACCTTGGCCTCGTCGGAATCGCCGATCTGGAGCGGCGTGAGGTCATCCCCGGGGGCATCGATCTTGAGCAGGGCGAGGTCGGTCGAGGGGTCGGTGCCGACGATCTCGGCGTCATAGGAGGTGTCGGACTGGCCGAGGGTGACCGAAACCGATTCGGCTCCGGAGACCACGTGCTCGTTGGTGACCAGGTGGCCTTCCGTATCGATAACGAATCCTGATCCCGTGGCCGTGCCGGAGCCTCCGCCGCCGAAGGGATCGAGTCCGCTCGATGGACTTTCGACGCCCGAGGCGGTTATGAATCCGACGCCGTTTCCGTCGCGCTCGTAAATCTGGTTGACCAGGTTGCTGTCGTCGCTCGCGGCAATCGGCGCGGCGGCTGCGATCGTCCGGGTATTGGTCTCGGTCTTGCCGACCAGGCCTGCCGAGACGGCCGCGAAGCCGAGCACTGCAACAACAAGACCACCGACCATCGCGGCGGTCACCGACTGACGAAAAGAACTGCTCCTGGTATTCATGCGGAGATCATCTACCGCAGTCATTCGGCTTCAGTAAGCCGCTTCCTAAGCTTTTCTAAACGCCCGCCCGGGCATCACAAAAGGCCTCAGGGCAGCATGTGCTCGGTGGTCTCGTCGAGACCGGCGAATTCACGGACCGTCGCTGACGGGTCTTCGGATCGCATCAGGCTCTCGCCGATCAGGGCCGCGTCCACCCCGACCCTTTCGAGCTCGACCAGCTCGGCGCGACTCGAGATACCACTCTCGGAAACAACCACCTTGCCGGCCGGCACGTCGGTGATCAGCTCGTAGGTCGTGCCCACGTCGACGACCCCGGTATCGAGGTTGCGGTTGTTGATCCCGATCACTTCTGCTTCGGCCTCCAGGGCGCTGTGGAGTTCGGGCTCGTTGTGGACCTCGACCAGACAGTCGAGATCCAGCTCGCGGGCCTCGGCCTGGAAATCACGCAGCCGGCGCTGATCGAGAACACCGGCGATCAGCAGGACCGCATCGGCACCGCTGGCGGCGGACTCGACGAGCTGGTAGCGATCGACGATGAAGTCCTTTCGAAGCACCGGCAGCCGGCAGGCCTCCCGGGCGACGGCGAGGTCCTCGAGCCTGCCGTCGAAGTGGGTTTCGTCGGTCAGGACCGAGAGGGCGGATGCACCACCGCTCTCATACGAGCGGACCTGCTGCTCGAGGGTGACCCCCGGCGCGATCTCGCCGGCGCTCGGCGACCTGCGCTTGTACTCGCAGATCAGCGCGATCCCGGGCCGGCCCAGCGCCTCCGTGAACGGGCGGTCGCGGTCACGACCGGCAAGCGCGGCCTCAAGTTCGGACTGCGGCACCTCCCGACGGCGACGGTCCACGCCCCTGGTGGCGGCTTCGATTAGCTGCTCGAGGATTGCCAATGCCCTTCAGACCCTATCGCTCTCCGCCGGAAGCGACCAGTCGCTCGAGGACTGAAACCGCGGCACCGGAATCGATCGAGTCAGCGGCGACGCCGACCGCCTGCGCGAAGTCCGGGGCCCGGCCGGCAACCCGGATGGCAGCGGCCGCGTTCAGAAGCACCAGGTCGCGCCGCGGCGAGCGCTCGCCGGCGAGTACCGCCCGCGTGGCTTCGGCGTTCTCCTCCGGAGTCCCCCCGGCCACCTCGGAAAGCCCGGCGACCTCGAGTCCGAAGTCCCCCGGCGTCACGACCAGCTCACGGGTCGAGCCGTGCTCGACTTCGATGATGCGGGTGGGGCCGCCGATCGAGACCTCGTCCAGCCCGTCGTCGCCCGAAAGCACGAGAGCATGCTCGGCCCCGAGGCCCGACACGGCCTCGGCAATCGTCTCCTGATAGCTGCGGTCGGATACCCCGATCACCTGCCTTGCCGCCCCGGCCGGATTGGTCAGAGGCCCGAGAAAGTTGAAGATCGTCCGCACCGCGAGCGCCTTCCTCACCGGGACCACATGCTTCATAGCCTGATGGTGCTTCGGCGCGAACATGAATCCGAAACCGATCTCGTCGATCTGGTCCGCCACCGCTTCGGGCTCGAGTCCGATCTCGACCCCGAGCGCCTCGAGCAGGTCCGCTGAGCCGGAGAGGCTCGTATTCGAACGGTTGCCGTGCTTGGCCACGGCACAGCCCGCACCGGCCGCGACGAGGGCCGCCGTGGTAGAGACGTTGAAGGTCGAAGGCCCGCCGCCGGTTCCGGCCGTATCGACCAGGTCGGCCCGCTCACACCTGACCGGCGTGGAGAGTCCACGCATGGTCCTCGCGAGGCCGACCAGTTCGGGCACGGTCTCCCCCTTGGTCCTCAGCGCGATCAGGAAAGCCCCGGTCTGGACCTCGCCGGCACGGCCTTCCATGATCTCGGTCAGCACCGCCGAGGCGTGGTCGGCGGTCAGGTGGTTGCCGGACGCGACCGCGTCGATCGCCCTTGTCAGAACCTCATTCGCCATCTTCTGCTCCTTCGTCCTGAAGCCCGAGGAAGCGGGCGACCATCTTCTTGCCGTCGGGCGTGAGTACGGATTCCGGGTGGAACTGGACTCCCTCGGCCGGCAGCTCGCTGTGCCTGACCCCCATGACTATGTCACCGTAGGACGAACTGACCTCGAGCTCGTCCGGCAGCGGTTCGCCGGCGACCAGGGAGTGGTAACGACCGACGGTCAGCGGAGAAGGCAGGCCTTCGTAGATCGTCCTGCCGTCGTGCTCGATCTGTGCCTCCTTGCCGTGTATCGGCTCGCCCTGTACGACGGTGCCTCCGAAGGCCTGAACCATCGACTGGTGGCCGAGGCAGACCCCCAGAACCGGAACGCCGCGCGTCGCGAAGGCGCGGATCGCCGCGACCGAGATCCCGGCCTCATCCGGGGTGCAGGGACCCGGGGATACGACGACGCGGTCGTAATCCGAACGCAGCAGGTCGTCAACCTCTGCGGCGTCGTTGCGCACCACCTCGACCTCGGCCCCGAGTTCTCCCAGGTACTGGACCAGGTTGTAGGTGAAGGAGTCGTAGTTGTCGATCACGAGTACCCGCATGTCTCAGGCCCAGTCGGGGTTCTCGCAGGCGATCTCAACCGCCCGGAACATCGCCTTCGCCTTGTTCAGGGACTCCCGGTATTCGTAGTCGGGCTTCGCGTCGGCCACGGTTCCACCACCGGCCTGGATGTGGACCTTGCCGTCCTTGATCACCGCCGTGCGGATGTGGATCGCGGTATCGAGGTCACCGTTCCACGACAGGTAGCCGATCGCGCCGCCGTAGGAGCAGCGCTTGACCGGCTCCATCTCGTCGATGATCTGCATCGCCCGCACCTTCGGCGCGCCGGAGAGCGTGCCTGCCGGGAGCGCCGAGCGCAGCACGTCGAGCGCCCCGAGCCCGCCCTTCAGGGTTCCGGTGACCCGGCTGACGATGTGCATCACGTGGGAGTAAGTCTCGACCACCATCATCTCTTCGACCTCGACCGAGCCGTATTCGGCGACCCGGCCGATGTCGTTGCGGGCGAGGTCGACCAGCATCACGTGTTCGGCCCTCTCCTTGGGGTCGCTGATCAGCTCTTCCGCCAGGCGGCGATCCTCCTCCTCGCTGCCGCCGCGCGGGGAGGTGCCGGCGATCGGTCGGATCTCGACCTTGTCGCCGTTCACCTTGAGCAGAGGCTCCGGCGAGGCTCCGGCGATCTGAAAGTCGCCGAACTCGATGAAGTACATGTACGGAGACGGATTGACCGCTCGCAGGCCACGATAGATGGACAGGGCGTCGACTTCGGCTTCGGCCGAGAAGCGCTGCGAAGGTACGACCTGGAAGGCGTCGCCGGCGTGGATGTACTCGACGATTCGCGACACGATCGACTCGAACTGCTCACGGCTCAGGTTCGACTCGAACCGGGGCGCTTCAACGGCCGCCGCGTTTCGAGCCTCCGGCACCGGCCCGCGAAGCCGTTCACGGACCGAGGCGATCTTTCCTGCCGCGTCTTCGTATGCGTGCTCGACCCCCTGCTCGTCGACGAAGGCGCAGGCGAGAATGGTCGTCTCGTTGTGGAGGTGATCGAAGATCACCATCACGTCGGAGATCATCAGGGCCAGGTCCGGCAGGCCAAGAGGGTCCGGATTCGGCTCTGCAAGGGGCTCTACCGTTCGAACGAGGTCGTAGCCGAACAGCCCGACGGCGCCGCCTGCGAAGGGTGGCAGGCCGTCCACTTCGGCCACGCGGTACTGCTCGAGGTAGGCGGCGACGGCAGCGTAGGGATCCGGCGCGTCGAAGGTGCGGCGTGCTTCGGCTTCAGCCGAGGTGGATTCCGCCGCGTACTCGCGCAGCTCGCCGTCGGCCCAGCGGATCACCGCATGCTGGCTGGTACCGAGGAACGAGTAGCGGCCGACCTGCCCGCGCTCGGCAGATTCGAGCAGGAAGCAGGGTCCCTCCCCCCTCAGCTTGAGCAGAGCGGAAACCGGCGTCTCGCAGTCGTCGGTGAAGCTCATCTTCACCGGGATCACGTTGGCCTGCGCTGCCAGCTGGCGCGCGGTCTCGAGGTCCGGTGAAAGGCGCCCCTTCAGCTCAGCCGCGGCGGCCATTCAGAACCTCCATCGCCCGATCGAGGCCCACCTCGCGCGACTTCATCAGCACCGTCAGGTGGTAGACCAGGTCAGCGGCCTCCTCGGCAATGCGTTCATCACTCTCTTCGCGCACCGCACGGGTGACCTCCTCGGCCTCCTCCATGACTTTGCCGGCCGCAAGTTCGCCGTTTTCGAGCAGGGTCACGGTGTAGCTGCCCTGCGGACGCCCGGAGGCCCTTTCGGCGAGCGTGCGCTCGAGTTCGGCCAGGGCCTCGCCGGGCGTCGGTTCGGGCGCTGCGCCGTCTTCCAGCCGCCGGTAGAAGCAGGTCCTCGCTCCCGTATGACAGGCAGGTCCGGCCGGCTCGACCATGGCCAGAATCGCGTCTTCGTCGCAGTCGATGCGGAGTTCGATCACCCGCTGCGTATTTCCCGAGGTCTCGCCCTTGCGCCAGATCTCCTGCCTCGAACGACTGAAGAAATGGATCTCGCCGGTCTCGAGAGTCAGTCCGAGGGATTCGGCGTTCATCCAGGCCAGGGTCAGAACCTCGCCGGTCCGCGAGTCCTGGGTGACGCAAGGCGCGAGGCCGTCATCGTTGAACCTGACTTCAGGGCCGGCTCGGTCAGCCACCGTTGCCTCCGTTGCCTTCGCCGCCACCGCTTCCGTCGCCGCCGTCGCCGTTGCCTCCGGATGCCCCGGCGCCTTCGGCAGACTCGGTCACCCCCTGGCCGAGGGCCAGGTACCACTGGTCGTCCTCCTTGACGAAAGGCGCTTCACCGCTGCGCCCTGTGAAGGTCACCCGGGCCGTATCCCCGTCGACCGAGATGCTCTCGACTTCCAGTTCCGGCTGCCGGCCGGCCTGGTCGAGGATCTGGTTGGTCTCCCTCGCACACTTGGCCCGGGAGGTGAACGTGTCGAAGAAGGTGCTCGGCTGGAGCAGGTCGCAGTAGGCCGCACCGTCCTGTTCGGCGTTGGCGATGTTGATGCCGGCGACTATCTGCTCGATCGCCGCCCGGTCGTCTTCAGAGCCGGAATCGCCGCTACCGCAGGCGGCGAATGCCAGCATCCCGGCCACCAGCGCGCAGGCCAGTTTGATCTTCGTCCTCATGCGGGGATCCTACGGTCTATGGCCCGGGTCGCGGCTGTAGCGGCCAAGTCGCTTCGGGTCACTCGATGCCGAGTCGGTCGAGCATGTCGACATCCCGGCGCCACTTGTGCTTCAGCTTCACCTGGAGATCGAGGTGGACCCGGGCGCCCAGCTCCTGCTCGATGACTTTACGGGCACCGGTGCCGATCTCGCCGATGCGGAAGCCGCGTTTGCCGATCAGGATCCCCTTCTGGGATTCCGTTTCGACCCAGATCTCGGCCTCGATCGTCACCAAACCGTCCTCGCGGGTGCTGACCCGGCGGACCTTGACCTCGGCCGAATGGGGGATTTCATCGCGAGTCCGGATCAGCACCTGTCCGCGGATCAATTCGGCAAGAAGCTGCTCGACCGACTGGTCGGAGCGGTCCTCCGGCGGGTACATGAAGTGGCCCTCGGGCATCAGCGAAGCGAGGTGCTGCCTAAGTTCGACAGTCCCCTCTCCTTTCAGGGCCGAGATCGGGAAGACCTCGTCCACCCCCTTCAGCGCCGCCGCCTCCTGGAGCACGGGCACGACTGCCCGCCCGAGACGGTCGGACTTGTTGACCGCGCAGATGACCGGGATGTCGAGCCTGGCCTCGAGCAGGCCCGAGGCGATGTAGCGGTCGCCGGGACCGACGCCCTCCTCGCCGTTGATGACCAGCAGGGCGACGTCGGCTTCGGCCAGTTCCTGCTCGACCCGCCTCTGCATCCGGCTGGTCAGCTCGTCCCTCGGGCGCTGCACGCCGGGAGGTCAACAAGCACGATCTGGGTACCCGCTTCGACATCGGTGGCGACGCCCCGGATCGCCCGCCGCGTGGTCTGCGGGCGGACGGAGGCGATCGCAACGGTTGCCCCGACCAGGGCGTTGACCAGGGTGGATTTGCCGACGTTCGGCCTTCCGGCGAGGCCGACGAAGCCCGAGCGGGTCGGACCTTCGGGCAGCGGGACGAGGTCCGGATCAGTCAAGGGTGGTCTCCGGCATAGCGATCCTGCCCATGATCCGGTCCTGGACTTTCAGCATCTCGCCCTGATCGCTCTCGTGGTCGTAGCCGCAGAGGTGAAGCACCCCGTGGACCACGGCCTCGGTCACGTTCTCGCACTGGGCCTCGCAGACGATGACATCGCCCAGTTCCCGCGGACCCGGCTCGGAGCCTTCTTCGTCGATCGGAAAGGAGAGTACGTCGGTGGGGCGGTCACGGTTTCGGAACTCGAGGTTCAGATCGTGGATCCGAGCCTCGTCGACCATTTCGACAGCGAGGTGGCCTTCGCGGATCGCGACCTCATCAAGCGTCGTCAGAACCGCCGACCTGAAAGCGGTCGGCACGTCCGTGAGGTCGAGGCTCACTGCTTTCCCTCGCGCTCGGCGTGCTCGCCGTAGGCAGCGACGATTCGCTGAACCAGCCGGTGACGGACCACGTCGGCACCGCCGAAGCGCACGAAGCAGACGTCGTCGATGTCGTCGAGGATCTCCCTGACCACGACCAGGCCGGACTGCCTCTCTTTCGGCAGGTCAATCTGGGTCACGTCCCCGGTCACCACCATCTTCGAGTTGAAGCCGAGCCGGGTCAGGAACATCTTCATCTGCTCCGGGGTGGTGTTCTGGGCCTCGTCGAGGATTACGAAAGCATCGTTGAGCGTGCGGCCGCGCATGAAGGCCAGCGGAGCGACCTCGATCACACCGCGGTCGAAGTAACCGTTGACCCGGTCCGGGTCGAGCATGTCGTAGAGAGCATCGAAGAGCGGCCGCAGGTATGGATCCACCTTGGCCTGGAGGTCTCCGGGCAGGAAGCCGAGGCTCTCCCCCGCCTCGACTGCAGGACGGGTGAGGATGATCCGCCGCACATCGCCTTCGACCAGGGCTGCCGCGGCCATGGCCACGGCCAGGAAGGTCTTGCCGGTTCCGGCAGGCCCGATGCCGAAGGTGACCGTATTCTCGCGGATCGAGTCGACGTAGAGCTTCTGGTTGACGGTCTTCGGCGCGACCTTCGTATTGCGGTTGTGCCAGACCACGTCTTTGAGTACTTCCGAGCTGCGCTTCGAGGACTGGATCGCGTTGGTGACCGAGTTCAGGGTGTCGGGCTCGACCTCGTGGCCGTCTTCGATCAGGTCGACCATCTCCTCGACCAGCTTCGCGGCCTGGTCCATATCGGCCTCTTCGCCCTCCAGAGTCAGCAGGTTGCCTCGCAGGTGGACCTTGCTGGTGGTCCGATCCCTCAGGGCCCTGAGAACCGAATCCCCGGATCCGGCAAGCTCGGCCGCGACCTCGTTTTCAAGCGTCAGCGTCCTACGCGGCAAGCTGCTCCTTGACCGCCGTGCTCACCCGTTTGCCGTCGGCCCGCCCGGCGACACGATCCTTGAGCACGCCCATGACCTGGCCCATCTGTTTCGGCCCCTCGGCGCCGGTGGATTCGATCGCCTCGGCGACCATCGCGCCGAGCTCTTCGTCGCTCAGCTGAGCCGGCAGGTAACCGGCGATCAGCTCCGCCTCGAAACTCTCGGACTCCGCCTGCTCGGTCCGGCCGGCATCCCGGTAGGCCTCGGCCGCCTCCAGGCGCTTCTTGCGTTCACGCTGCAGCACCGCGATCTCGTCACCCTTGCCCATCTTGGCATCCTGCTGGAGAACGTCCTGGATCATGCGCAGGGCCGATGAGCGCTGACGATCACCCGCTTTCATCGCGGCTCGGGCATCATCACGGATCTGTTCGACTGAAGACATGGTTCAAGCGTACCTGAGCGCCTCGACCCTTCCGGCGAGGGGAAGCTGCAGGAAGCGGGTTCCGAGTTCGGTGAAGGAGTCGACGTCGCCGGTGACCAGGAAGCGGTAGCCGCCCTCCCCGTCACCTTCGGCCAGCTCGCCGCGTTCGGCCAGGCTCCGCTGGACCGCGGCGGCGATGGCGTGGCCGGCCGTTACCAGGCGTACATCACGCCCGAGAAAGCGCTGCAGCATCGGGGCGACGAGCGGGTAGTGGGTGCAGCCCAGGATCAGCGTGTCGACGTCGGCCTGCTTCAGCGGCTCGCAGTAACCACGGACCGTGTCCATCACGCTCTGGTCGAAAGGAAAGCCCTCCTGGATGATCGGGGCCAGGTCGGGGGCAGCGACCTCGGTCACGGTGAGCGGGCGTCCCTGTCGCTCCAGGGCGCGGTGGTATGCGCCGCTGGAAACGGTCGCCGGGGTGGCCAGCACGCCCACCCGGCCGGTCTGGCTGATCGCCGCCGCGATCTCGGCCTCCGGTCCGATCACGGTCACCACCGGCACGCCGGAGCCGGAGGCGATCTCCCGGATCAGGTCCCCGGCGGCAGAAGTCGCCGAGTTGCAGGCGACGACGATCATCTTGACGCCGCGCTCGAGCAGCATTCCCGTGACCACTCTCGCCCGGTCACGAAGCTCTTCGACGGTCTTGGTGCCGTAAGGGAAGTGGCCGGAATCGCCCAGGTACAGGAAGTCCTCCTGCGGCAGGGAGACCAGGCATTCGTGCAGCACGGTCAGGCCGCCGACCCCTGAATCGATGAAGCCGACGCTCACGCAGTCTCCAGCAGGAGACCGCCCCAGCCATCGACCTCCCGGAAGTCGACCGCCTCCAGGCCATGAGGACCGAAGGCGGCCTCGACCCGTTCACGCTCGCTCGCCAGCAGTCCGGAGCAGACCAGGGTTTTGGGACGGTTCCCGACCGAAATCCGGGCAGCGACCATCTCCAGCAGCGGGGCGGTCAGGTTGGCTACGACGGTCGAAGCAAGCCTGGGCAGACCCTGGCGCAGATCGGCCCTCTCGAGTCTCACCTCGACCTCGTTGACCCTCGCGTTCTCGATCGCCGCTTCGATCGCCGCCGCCTCGTGGTCGTAGCCGGCGACCGGACTCCAGCCGAGCTTGGCCGCCGCGATGGCCAGCACCGCAGACCCGGTGCCGAGGTCGGTCAGGGCTCCCGCGGCGCGGCCCCGGTCGTGGAGGTCCAGCAGCAGGCCGAGGCTGAGCCGGGTCGTCGGGTGGGCACCCGTTCCGAAGGCCTGACCGGGGTCGACCACCACCTCTAAGGCTGCCGGCTTTTCGGGTTCCCAGGGTGGACGCAGCCAGGCCGAGCTACCGCGGGCGGCCCCCGAGCCTTCGGCCGCCGTGACTTCGACCGGGCGATGGAATTCGCGCCAGCGGTCGGCCCAGTCGTCGGCGACCTCGGTCGCTTCCAGCTCGACCAGCCCGTCACCGGTCGCCACCTCCAGTTCACCGACGTCCGGCAACTCGCCTTCGGCCCCGTAGATCGCGTACTCGACGAAGCCCTCGCCGGTGCTCTCCTCGACGCCGCCCGGCGCCAGAATCGTCAGCTCGGCCAGTACCAGCTCGGCCTGCTCCGGCCGGCAGCGCACGGCGAGGCGGATCATCCGCTCCAGGCCCGCCGCATGCGGGAGAACAGGCCGGACTCCTCTTCGTGGCGGTTGCTCTCGCCGATCGTCTGGTCGAGCTCACTCGCCATCTTCAACTGCTCTTCACTCAGGTTGGCCGGCACGACGACGTTGAATACGAAACGGTGGACACCCCGGCGCCTCGAGCCACCGACCCGGGGCAGACCTTTGCCCTTCAGCTGCTTCTCGGCCCCGGGCTGGGTTCCGGGATCGGCTTCGATCTCCTCGATGCCGTCGAGAGTCTCGACCTCGACCGTGTCGCCGATCATCGCCCTGGTCGCATCGAGCGGCACGACCGTGATCAGATCCTGGCCGTCCCGCAGCATCCCTTCCTTCTCCCGCACCAGGACCTCGACGTAGAGGTCTCCGGCCGGAGCTCCCGGTTCACCGGCGTGGCCGGCTCCGGCGATCCTCATGCGCTGGCCGGTCTCGATACCGGCGGGTATGTCGACCTGCCAGGTCTTGGAGGTGTGACGGCGGCCGAGGCCGGAACACTCGCCGCAGGGTGACTCGGCGACGCGGCCGTCACCGTGGCAGACGTCGCAGGGCGTCGCCCGGACCATCTGGCCGAAGGCGGTATTGGCGACGGTCCGCAGCTCGCCGCTGCCGTCACAGCGCTCGCAGGCATGGATGGGAGTGCCCGGCTCGGCCCCGTTGCCTCGGCAGTGCTCGCAGGTTCCGACCACCTCGAACTCGACTTCGCGCCGCACGCCTTCGAGCACATCCTCGAGTTCGATCTCGACCGAGGTGCCGACATCGGCGCCCGGGGCGGGACCGCGCCGGCCGAAACCCTGGCCGCCACCGAAGAAAGCGCTGAACAGGTCGTCGATAGAGCCGAAGCCCTGGGCCTGGGACGAAAAACCCCCGGACCGCAGTCCGTCGTGACCGTAGCTGTCGTAGGTCCCCCGCTTCTCTTCGTCGCTGAGTACCTCGTAGGCCTCGGCGACCTCTTTGAACTTCTCCTCCGCCTCGGGGTCGTGGCCGTTGACATCCGGATGCAGCTCTCGGGCGACTCCCCGGAAGGCCTTCTTGATCTCCGTCTGGGTGGCACTCCTGGATACGCCCAGCACCTCGTAGTAATCGCGCTTGCTCATGAGTAGACGTTCTCGAAGTAGCGGGAAAGCTCGCGGGCGGCTTCATTGACCGAAGCGATCGCGGTGGCGTAGTCCATCCGCGTCGGCCCGACCACGCCGACCGAGCCGAGGTTGCGGTGACCGAGGCCGTAGTTGGCCCCCACAACGCTGACCGAGCGCATTTCGGGCTGGGGGTTCTCGGCACCGATCCAGACGAATACCGAGCGCTCGTCGATCGCGGAGCGCATCATCCTCAGCACGGAGGCCCGCTGCTCGAGCGCGTTCATGAGCTGGTCGATCTGGGGCAGGTCGGCCGAGCGCCTCTCATCGAGCAGGCGGCCGGTGCCCTCGAGGTAGAGCGTGGCGTCGCCTTCGTGTTCGAGATCGACCAGAGCCGGCATCAGACGACGGATGAACTCCGACTCCCGCTGACCCAGCCCGGGATCGAGCAGCTTCGAAGCGATCCGCCGCGAGCCGACCTCGATGCCGACCAGCGACTCGTTCAGATAGCTCGAGGTCCACTCGACCAGGCCCGGGTCAAGTTCGACCCCGAAGGTGAATGCGCGCTTGGTGACGTCGCCGGCGGAGGTGATCGCGATGACCATCACGACGTCGGGCTGAAGCAGCAGCGCTTCGACCCGGTGGATGGTCGCGGTACCGAGCGGCGGTGCCACCACAAGGGCCAGCAGGTCGGTCATGTGGGAGAGCGCGGTCGTGGTCTCGCGCATCGCGGCATCTACCTCGCGGCGCATTCGCGAGATCTCGATTTCCGATGTACCGCTGCTGCGGGTCGGCAGCTTCGGCACGAGTGCCTCCACGTAGCGCCTGTAGCCGAGATCGGTAGGCACCCGGCCAGCTGAGGTGTGCGGGTGGTTCAGGTATCCGCTCGCCTCGAGCGCGGCCAGCTCGGCGCGCACGGTCGAAGCGCCCCAGTCGAGGTCCGAGGATTCGACGATGGCCTTCGAGCCGACGGGGCGGCCGGTTTCGAGGTAGGCCTCGACCACGAGGCCGAGGATGGTGTCCTGTCTCTCAGAGAGCATCACTTGATTGTAGGAGTGGGAGGGTTGTGGGGTGCCGCCTCCTCGACCCGAAACGTCGTCGGCGGCACCCCACAACCCTCTGCGGCGCTGCAGGATGCCAGCCACAGAGCCATGCTGGAGACCCGAGTATCGACCCGAAACGTCGTCGGAGGTACCCCGTGCCCCTCCACGCAAGGCAGTCGGACTACGACACACCCCGCAAAGCGTCACCCGTGCCAGGCCGCAATCGATCGTATGCCGGGCTACGACGCGCCGGGGATCCGAAGCGTACGCGTGTCGCGAGAGCGTGTGGTACGAGGGCGATGAGGTTGTGCCGACGACGTTTCGGGTCGAGGAGGCACGGCCTCATCGCCCTCGCCGGCACAGACCCCGGAGTCAGTCGACAGCGACGACGGCGGTGGCGTTCTTGATGACCTCGGTCTCGCCCTGGGTGGCGACGACGTCGATCTCGGCGGTTTCGCCTTCGACGGTCTTCACCTCACCCGAGACAACGATCTCCTGCTCGGGCAGGCTCATTCCGCGGAACTGGACCGAAAGGCTCCTGAGGCTGCGCGGGTCTCCGCCGGTGGCATCCGTCGCGGCCTTCGCGACCAGGCCCATCACGTAGAGGCCGTGGAGGATCGCTCCCGGCAGGCCGACCGCCTGGGCGAACTCGCCGTCGATGTGGATCGGGTTGAAATCCCCGGAGGCTCCCGCGTAGCGGTGCGGCACGTACTTGTCCGGGGTGACAGCGAGGTCTTCGATGCTGTCGCCCGTCTTCATTGCCGCCATTTCAGACACCCCTCACAATGTTGGTCCAGGTTCCCCGCACGACCTCCTGGCCGTCCTGGTTGACCGAAACGGTCTCGAAGACGTAGAAGCCCTTGCCGCCCTTTTCGTAGATCGCTGTGCAGCTCGGCGTCGTGGTGATCACATCTCCAGAGCAGACCGGCTCCCCCCAGACGAACTCCTGACCGCCGTGCACCATCGCAGCGAAGTTCATCCCGACCTCGGGGTCGAAGAGGACCGGTCCCATGCCCCCGGCGCTGTAGACGACGCAGAACATCGGCGGCGCGACCACGTCGCGGAAGCCTGCGTCCCGGGCGGCCTGCGAGTCGAAGTGGATCGGTTCCTCGAAGCCGATGACCTGCGCGTACTCACGAATCTTCTCGCGACCGACCTCGTAGTCGAATGCGGGCCAGCTTTTGCCGACTGCCTGATCGTTGATCGCCATCGGAGCGAAACCTAGCAGCGACCGGCCCCCGGGACCGAGCACGGGCGGACGGCGACGACCGGTCGCTAAGGTCCATCCGATGCAGTTGACGACCATGACATCCCCTTCCGGAGGCGCGACGGGCTCTCGCAGGTCGATCCCGTTGTCGATCCTCGACCTTGCCGCGGTCGGTCGCGGCGAAAGCATCGCCGAGAGCTTCGCCGGCAGCGTCGAACTGGCCCGTGTCGCAGAGCGGACCGGCTACCGGAGGGTGTGGTACGCCGAGCACCACAACATCTCCTCGATCGCCTCTTCGGCGACCGCGGTACTGATCGCCCACATCGCGGCCAGGACGGAAACTATCCGTCTCGGCTCGGGCGGAATCATGCTGCCGAACCACTCGCCGATGCTGATCGCCGAACAGTTCGGCACACTCGCCACCCTCCACCCCGGCCGTATCGACCTCGGACTCGGACGGGCACCGGGCAGCGACCAGGCAACCGCCTACGCGCTGCGACGTGATCCGGCCGCCGCAGAGTCCTTTCCGAGCGACGTACTCGAACTCCAGGGCCTGCTCAGCGACGAAAGCCCGATTCCGGGCGTCAAGGCGATCCCCGGCAAAGGTACGAACGTGCCCCTCTACATGCTCGGCTCTTCGCTGTTCGGCGCCCAGCTCGCCGCCCAGCTGGGCCTTCCTTACGCCTTCGCTTCACACTTCGCGCCGCGTGCGCTCCACGACGCGATCGGGCTCTACCGGGAGACGTTCAAGCCGTCGAATCAGCTCGCGCAGCCCTATGTGATCGCTGCCGTCGGGGCGATCGTGGCCGAGACGGCCGAAGACGCGGCCGAGCAACTCGACGCGGCCCGCCGGCTGCGAGCCCGGGCGCTGTTCAGTCGCGGTGGCCAGAAACTGAGCGAAGCCGATATCGACGGGATCCTCTCGTCGCCGCAGGCGGCCGTGGTCGACGAGATGCTGACCTACAACGCAGTCGGCACACCGCATGAGGCAGCTGAATACCTCCAGGACTTCCGCGACGAAACGGCCGCCGACGAGCTGATCGTCGCCCACCAGTCGAAGTCGGTCGAAACCCGGCTGCGCTCTGCCGAGCTTCTGACCGAAGCGGTGGACCCGACCGGTGGAAGCCCGACCGAACCGGATTCCGCCTCCGCCGCGGCCGGCTAGACCACTACCAGGGGATCAGCTCGCGATCGCGGAAGAAGCCGCCGTCGGGGTCGTCTTCGGGAAGCGTCGCTCAGCTCCGGAATTCGACCCAGGAGCGGGACTCGAAAGCAGTGGAATGGGCGGCAAGTGCAGGCCTCTGCCGCACCGCCCATTCGTAGTCCCGGATTGTCCGGTAGACGAGGTCTTCCGCGGAGTCGAGGCCGAGAATCTCCGCCGCGACAGCCAGGGCTCCCTTCTCAACCACCGCGGGGTAAGACCGGGGGTCGGACTCCACGGCAGAGAGGGCCAGGGGCTGTCCCTCCGGCGAGAAGGAGCCGTGGCGGGAGACGAAGGCGTAGAGATCGCCTGAAACCTCTCCCGAAGAAGCGATGAATCGCGCTCCCATCAGCCAGCCGAAGCGATAGTTCAACTCCATCCGGGCGATCGCGGTGAGCTGGGACGCAGTAGCCATCAGCACCGCCACCGGCGACCGACAGCCGTCGCTGGGATGAAGGGTCGAAGGCATGGAGCCGTAGAGGGAGAGGTGGGGCGAATAGGTGACGTCGAAATCGAGCAGATCACCGCTGATCACGGGCAGGATCGAATCATGGCCGGTCAGGCCGTCGATCTTTCCGCTGATTCCTTCGATCGATACGTTGGCGCCGTATGAGAGCAGCGGGAATCGCTCCGGCTCATCGGTGTCCCCGCCGACCGCTGCCGCGATGTCCTGGACGGCAGCGGCCCGGACCACTTCTTCGCCGTAGACGACCTTCGTTTCCAGGGCGGACGAATAGCTGGCTTCGACGATCGGAAAAACCCGCCCTGGCGTAGCCAGGAACGAGAATCCGAGCCGTTCGTAGGGGTAGGAGTAGGCGCGGTGCAGCCGGGCGTCCCTGATGTTTCCGCTTTCCAGACCTGCCGCCTGGGCGAGCACGAATTCGTGGAACGCCGGTGGGTCGAGCGACAGCCTTGCGGCTACGGCCGGATCCAGGATCTCCGGTCTCTCAGATGCCATCGCGGAGTCCGGTCATCCGAGCCGAACCGAAATCAGTCGTCGAGTTCAAGGATCGCGAGGAAAGCCTCCTGGGGGACTTCGACGCTGCCGACGTTCTTCATTCGCTTCTTGCCCTTCTTCTGCTTCTCCAGGAGCTTGCGCTTGCGCGTGACGTCGCCTCCGTAGAGCTTTGCGGTCACGTCCTTGCGCACCGCCTTGACCGTCTCGCGGGCGAGGATCCGGGCCCCGACCGCCGCCTGAACCGGGATGTCGAACTGCTGACGGGGGATCGTCTTGCGAAGCCGGGCGACCAGGTCCTTGCCGTGCTCGTAGGCGAAGTCCTTGTGGGCGATGACCGAGAGGGCATCAACCTTGTCGCCGGCCAGCAGCACGTCCACCTTGACCAGGTCCGAGGCCTGGTTTCCGATCGGTTCGTAGTCGAGCGAGGCGTAGCCCCTGGTCGATGACTTCAGCACGTCGAAGAAGTCGAGGACGATCTCGGCCAGCGGCAGTTCGTAACGGATCTGAACCCGGTTCGGGCTCAGGTAGTCCATGCCCTTGTGGGTGCCGCGGCGTGACTGGCAGAGCTCCATCACCGGGCCGACGAACTCGGAGGGGGTGATCACGGTGGCGGCGATGTAGGGCTCTTCGATCGACTCGATCACTCCGGGGTCGGGCATCTCGGTCGGGCTTCGTACCTCGACGTTCTCGCCGTTGGTCAGATGCACGTCGTAGCGCACAGTGGGGCTGGTCGCCAGCAGTTCGAGGCCGTATTCGCGCTCCAGCCTCTCGCGCACGATCTCCATGTGGAGCAGGCCGAGGAAACCACAACGGAAGCCGAAGCCGAGCGCGTCGGAGGTCTCCGGCTCCCAGCTCAGCGCGGCATCGTTGAGGCCCATCTTGTCCAGCGCGTCCCGAAGGTCTTCATAGCGCTCGGTGTCGATCGGGAAGAGGCCGCAGAAGACCATGGGTTTGACGTCGCGGTAGCCCTCGAGCGGCTCGGCGGCCGGTCGGTCGAGATTGGTGAGGGTGTCTCCGACCCGCAGCTTGGCGACGTCCTTGATGCCGGTGATCACATAGCCGACTTCACCGACGTCGATTTCCTTGACCGGGGTCATCATCGGACGGAAGAAGCCGATGTCATCGAGTTCGGCCTCGGTTCCGTTCTGCATCGCGAGTATGTGGCCGTTCTTCCTGAACT
Source organism: uncultured Solirubrobacterales bacterium (assembly GCA_963709375.1). Lineage (GTDB taxonomy): Bacteria > Actinomycetota > Thermoleophilia > Solirubrobacterales > 70-9 > 67-14. The sequence continues at coordinate 198,049 of CAVPWA010000004.1, read as the reverse complement.
TGCCGTCCATCATCCTGACGTAGGCGATCACTCCCCGGTAGGGATCGAATTCGGAGTCGAAGATCAGCGCCCGGGCCGGTGCGGTCGGATCGCCGGTCGGAGGCGGCACGCGCTTGACGATCGCCTCGAGCACTTCCGGCACACCTTCGCCCGTCTTGGCCGATATCCGGAGGATCTCGTCGGGGTCCACGCCGATCAGGTCGCTGACCTCGGCTGCGACACGCTCGGGTTCGGCGCCGGGCAGGTCGACTTTGTTGAGGACCGGGATCAGCTCGAGCCCGTTTTCGATCGCCAGGTAGGTGTTCGCGACGGTCTGTGCTTCGACCCCCTGCGCCGCGTCAACGACGAGCAGAGCACCTTCGCAGGCGGCGAGGCTGCGGGAGACCTCATAGGAGAAGTCGACGTGGCCGGGGGTGTCGATCAGGTGGAGGTGGTAGGTCTGGCCGTCCTCGGACTTGAACTCGACCCTGACCGCCTGGGCCTTGATCGTGATCCCGCGCTCGCGCTCGAGGTCCATCGAGTCGAGCACCTGGGCGCGCATCTTCTTGGGATCGACCGCCCCGGTGATTTCGAGGATGCGGTCGGCCAGAGTCGACTTGCCGTGGTCGATGTGGGCGATGATCGAGAAGTTGCGGATCAGTTCCATGCGGACTGCGCAGTATGAAGGGCGCGGCGTGCCGGGGACATGCCGTCCCTCAGGGGCAGGTGGCCGGGTCCAGCGGCCCGTTCAGCTCGTAGATCGCGGTCGGCGGCGTCTTCAGGACCTCGACCGCATTCGGGTCGTCTTCGATCCAGGGGATCTCGCGTGGGAAGGGCCGTTCGGGGTTTTCACGGTCGAGCGTCAGAACCAGGTACCGGTAATCGCCGCGGGCCACCGCATCGCGAAACTGTTCACAGCTGTCGGTCTTTACGAAGCCGCCGTTGGGACCGGGTACGCCGAGGTACTGGACATCGTTGCCGAGTTCAGTGCCGAAAAGCGGGTACTGCCGCGTGGCGTTGGTGCCGATCGACTCGCCTTCGACGCCGCGCGCCCAGACGAAGGCCTGCGACAGCCCGGCGGTGGTGAATTCGGGACTGGCGTAGCGGTTCTCGAAGTAGCGGTCCTGGACCCCGTAGCCGACAGCGATGACCAGCACCAGAAGCCCGCCGGCGACGGCGGCGCCGACCCGGGATCGGCTCAGCCGCACGGAGGACGGCCGCCCCGCGAGCGCGGTCGCGAGCAGCAGCAGGGCCAGAACGGCGGCGGCGGCAAGGCCGGCAGCGAGCAGCTCCACGAAGTCCCGGGACCGGCCACCGAATACGACGAACGGAGTCAGCAGGACCAGCGTCGCCATGGTCAGCCGGATCGAGAAGCCTCCCCGGGGACCGATTGCCGCCCCGAGAAGCGCGAGGCCGAGTGCCAGAGCCGGCGCCAGGTAACGAAGCCCGGAGACGAAGCCGGCGGGCGATCCTTCGGGGCCGGAGGCGGAAGTCGGGGCGGCGGCCCAGGCGACCAGCAGGGCGATTCCGACGATCGCCGTCGCCTTCAGAGCACGATCGGATCCTTTCCAGAGTCCGAGCACGAGGCCGGCGACCGCCAGGCCGAGCAGCAGAACCCAGCCTTCGCCGAAGCCGTCCGCCAGGCCGGGAAAGAACCAGTCGCCGATCACTCCGGGGTCCCCCAGGTAGCTGAGCACTGAAGCCTGATCCCGCCCACCCAGCTCCTGGTCAGGCGACGGCAGAGCGAGGCCGTCGACCCAGGGCAGCGGGTTGCCACTCTGGATCAGGTTGCGCAGATACCAGTAGGCGCCTCCGAGGGCCAGGCCCGCCAGCGCGAGCCAGCCGCCTCGTCTTCGGGACAGCGGCTCCACGAGCCAGAAGGCGGCCAGGGCCATCGCGACGGCGGCCGGGCTGAAGTTGATCTTTGTGCCGGCGGCGAGGCCGGCGGCGAGGGCGACCACGAACAGCGGGCCGACTGCCAGCCGGCGACCACCGGAGCTGCCATTGACCAGCACCGCCGACCCGGCGAGGATGAAGAACAGGCCGACGATGTCGTTTCGTGCCTCACCCGCCTGATCGGCCATCGCCGCTGACCCGAGCACCAGTGCCACCCCCGCGAGCGAGATCGGCGCTCCGCCATAGGGGCGCCCGATCGCCCATGCCGCGACCAGGCAGCCCGCAAGCCAGCCGAGGTTGATCAGGGGCGAGAGCAGGTCGTTGCCGAAGCCGAGAATTCCCAGCGAATGGATCAGCTCCGAGTTCTGGGGGTAGAACCAGCTGAGGAACTGGGGTGCGAGGAAGTGGAGCGAGAAGGTATCGCCGGAGGCCGCGAAGCCTGCCGCGAACGGCCCGTGGTACCAGGTCGAGTCGAAGCCGGTCATGCCTGTGCCGAGCTTGTCCCAGGTCTCGACCGCGAAGAGTCCGACCACCAGCGAAGCGATCCCCAGCCCGACGGCGAAGGGCAGGAACTGCGGCGGGGGAGCGGCCGGCGGAGGCCCGGGCCCCCGGGCAGACGCGTCGGCACCCCAGCTCCATGCGGCTGCCGCCCCGGCCGCCAACAGGACGAGGAAAGTCCAGCCATGGAGCAGGCCAAGCGTGCCGAGCAGCAGCGCGGCGAGAATCGCGGCTCCCGTCCCGATCACGGCCATCGCAACCCACAGCGGCGGCCCCTGCCAGCCGGGCACCAGCCTGCGGGCCAGCCCGCCGGCGATCAGCAGCAGGGCCAGCAGACCGGCGACCAGGCCCAGCGAACCCAGGGTGTAGTCGGCCAGACCCATTGCCTAACGGCGCCGGGCCAGGGAGAGAATCTGATCGAGCTCCGGGATCCGCAGCAGCCGGCTGCAGGCCAGGTAGGCGATGCCGCCGAGGCCGAGCGCGACCGAGACGGCCACGATCTGTCCGAGCAACTCGCGGCCGAGGGCTTCGTCGAGCAGGGACCAGGACTCGTAGCTGACTCCGGCCAGCAGGGCCGACCCGACCGCGACCCGGGCGGTGGTCGAAATGAAGCGCTTGGCCTCGATTCCGCCGAGCCTCGATCGCAGAAGAACCACCTGGGCAACAACCGAAACAGTCGTCGCTATCGCGGTGGCCGCGACGATCCCGGCCACGCCGTAGGGCTCGTAGAGCAGGAAGGACGCAAGCGCGGTGACCGCGAGGTTCGCGCCGGCGATCGCGGTCGGAATCCAAGGCTGCTGGAGGCCGAAGAAAGTGCGGCTGAGGAGCAGGAACATGCCGTTGGTCGGTAGCGAGAAAGCGAACCAGAACAGCGCCGTCGCGACCAGCGTGGTCTGTTCGGGACCGAACTCGCCGCGCTCGTAGACGATCCGGATCATCGGCTCGGAGAGGACCAGGATCGCTGCGGTGGCGGGCAGCAGGATGAAGACGATCTGGCGCATGCCCTTGGCGAGGGTTTCCCGCAGGTTCTCGTAGTCGCCGCGGGTGGCGAAGCGGGCCAGGGTCGGGAACAGGACGGTCGCGATCGCCACCGAGAAGATGCCCTGCGGCAGCTGGTAGATGCGGAAGGCCTTGTCGATCGCCGCCGGCGCCTGGTCACTGACCAGCGAGCCGAAGAAGCTGTTGACCAGCAGGTTGAAGTTGATCAGGCCCAGGCTGAGGGTGACGGGGACCATCAGCAGCAACACCCGGCGCACGTTCGGGTCCTTGAAGTCAACCTTGAAGGTGAAGCGGAAGGGGGTGTGGCGCAGATCCCAGGTGGGTATCGCGAGCTGCACCACGGTGCCGGCGACGACGCCTATCGCATAGGCGTAGATCTGCTTGTCCTCGGGGAAGAGCGGCACCGTGCCGACTACCACCGCGATGATCGTGATGTTCCAGAAGAGCGGCGAGATCGCGAAGGCGCCGAAGCGGTCGTAGCTGTTGAGGATGCCGACCACCACGCCGGTGATGCCGAGCAGCACCAGGATCGGAAAGATGATCTGGGACAGCACGATCATCAGGCTCTCGGTCTCGCCGGTGAAGCCCGGAGCGAACAGCGGCATGATCAGACCGGCGCCGAGGATGAAGACCGCGGTGATCGCGCCCAGGACCATGGTCACCAGCAGAAGCATGGTCGAGGCCATGCGGAAGGCCTCCTTGATCTTTCCCTGCTCTATCTGCTCTGTGAAGATCGGGACGAAGGCCGGCTGGAGGGCGGCGTCTGCGAACAGCGCGCGGATCAGGTTCGGAACCTGGAAGGCGACGGTGAAGGCCGACATCGGTCCGGAGATTCCGAAGTAGCCGGCCGCCACGACTTCGCGGGCGAGCCCGGCTATTCGCGATGCGGCGGTGGCGATCGAGAAAAACGCCGTCGAACGGGCCAGCTTGCCGGCCTTGGCCGGGGGCTCGTCGCCACCGGGCTGCCCACCGGCGGCCTCGGCCACCGTCTCGTCGACCAGGGGGCCGGTCAGGAAGCTTGAGACCCCTCCCTCCTCGCCGATTTCTCCTCGTGCCGACCAGATCGATTCAGGGTGTTCCGGTGGCAGTACAGCCCTCTCCGCCCGCTGCTCTGCGGCCCGGATAGCCTGTTCGGCGGCAGCGGCGGCGGCCTCGAACGAGTCGAGTCCCTGGTCCCCGGCGGGGTCTCTATCGGGGTCGCTAGGCGGTTCCAAGCTCGCTATCGGTATAGTCGGCGGCCGCTCGTGAGGGGATTCCCCCGACAGCGAGCAGGAAAAAGATCATGGCCAACATAGCCTCACAGAAAAAAAGAATCCTTCGCACCGAGCGCGAGCGCACCGAAAACCGGCGCGTCACGAGCGCGATCAAGACCTACTTCAACCGGCTCGAGAAGGCGGCTGAAGAGGGCGACTCCACGGCGGTCGAGACCGAGCATCGCGCTCTCGTCTCGAAGATCGACAAGGCCGTTCAGCGCGGCGCGATCCACCGCAACAACGGTGCCCGCAAGAAGTCCCGAGCCGCCCGCATCGCGGCCGGCGACGCTTCCTGAGCCGGATCCCGGCAAAACCGCCGAGCGCCCGGCTTCAACCGGATTCATCGGTCGCTGCGATGAGCGCCAGGTCCAGGGCCAGTTCGTCCGGATACTCCGCCCCACCGCGGGTCCACAGTTCGAGGTCGGCCAGAGCCACTGCGGCGTCCCGCAACTGGTCCAGCGAGCTGTTCCGGGCCGCCTGAATCACCTGTCTGGCGATGAACGGCGGGGCTTTCAGCCGGCGCTCGATCTGATTCGGCGGAACTCCCGAGTCGAGCAGGGCGAGCGCAAGATGCGCCCGTCTGACCGCGGTGGCAGTCGGATAGACCACTCCGGCGACGCTCGCGCCCTGCCCGACCAGCCGCTCGGCAGTTCGCAGTGAGGAGCGGCGATCACCCTCGACGACGGCGTCACCGAGGGCAAACCCCTTGATCTCGCTGTTGTCGGCGATCATCTCCTCCAGGTCCTCGGGTTCGACCCTGCCTCCCTGACCGGCCCAGAGCGCGAGCCGGTCGAGTTCGTTCTCGAGGCGGCTGAGGCTTTCGCCGAGGTGGGAAACCAGCATGCCGGCAGCGTCGGGCGAGAGTTCAAAGCCGCGAGCCGCTGCACCGCTGACCAGATGCCTCGGCAGCTGGGTCCTCGAGGGGGCTTCGTAGCTGAGTACCGCGCCATCCACGGCAGCCACCGCTTCGGATATCCCGGCAGGGACCTTGCCTCGTGCGATGAGTACCACGGTCACCTCGGGCGGAGCACCTGCGACCGCCTCGCTCACGCGCTCCGCCTGCCGTTTGCCCCACTTCTCGACGTGGTCGGCAAGCAGGTACCGGCGACCGGGCATCAGTGACATCGACGAGATCGAGGCGACCAGTCCGTCGGCATCCGGGCTGCCCCGGTTCTCGATCGGGTCGAAAACGTCCAGCGACGCGGTTCCGCCCTCGCCCTCGGCTCGCTTCCTCAGCCGGCTGCGCGCGTGGTCGATCTTCGCCTCGTCGGTTCCGTGGATCAGGTAGGCCCTTTTCATCTCTTCCGCCACACAGCCATTCTCCCCCCTGCGGCGGCGGACCGGCAGGCCTCTTCACCGGCCGGCCTCGACGGCGATACCTCGATCGGAGATGACGAGCGAGACGGTGCCGTCGAGATCGGTCCTGAGCACCTCGGTTCCGGATCCGGCGAGCGCCGTGAGGGTCGCCCGGGTCGGGTGGCCGTAGGAGTTGCCTGCGCCGACCGACAGCACCGAAAGATTCGGCATCGAACGGGCCAGCAGGCCGGCCAGTCCGGCGTCATCGCTGCCGTGGTGCGCCACCCGCAGCACGTCGAGCGGGCCCGGATCGACCGGCACCGCCTCGGCTTCGGCATCTCCGGTGAGAAGGATTCGAAAGCCGCGAAAGGAGAGGCGCATGACGATCGAGCGGACGTTGCGGTCCTCCGGGGCGATGAAGCCCGGGGTCCTGGCGGGAGGCCAGAGCACGTCCAGCGTGACCGGCCCCGCAGTGATCCGGTCACCTTCGGCGATGCGGGCGGGATCGCTGCCCGACCGCCTGGCCTGCCGCAGCAGTGGCCGCGGAGTCCCGTCGAACAGAAAGCTGCCGACCCGGCGGCCTTCAAAGACCTCGTAGAGCCCGCCGACGTGGTCGAGGTCGGCATGGGTCGCTACGACCGACTCGAGACTGTCCACGCCGGCCGACGAGAGCGCCGCCGCGATGCCACCGCCCGGCGGCCCGCCGTCGATCAGGATCGGATCTCTGCCGGGGGTGCGGACAAGGGTCGCATCGCCCTGCCCGATATCCAGGAAATCGACCCTGACCTCCCCCGGCAGCGGGGCCTCGAGAGAACGGCGACCGTCCCCCGGAAGCATCACCACCGACGCCGCTGCGACAAAAGCGAGGATCGCCAGCGCCCGGACACGCCTGCGCCGGAGCTCCCGGCTCGAGCGCCACTCCCCCGGCTCGGCCGGCAGTTTTCGAGTGAGCCGGAGCACGACAGCCAGAACCAGGGCCAGGGCGGCGTAGACGGCGAGCAGGCCGGCCACCGAACCGATTCCGATCTCGGCCACCGCCCAGCTCGGACCCCCGAACCATGAGGCGACCCGGGCGATGTAGGCGAGCAGGACCGAGTTCAGGAGGTTGAACGGAACCGCCAGCCCGCCCCAGACGACTCCGAGCCCGGCGGCGGCCATACCAAGCCACATAGAAGGTGCCACCGCCGGCAGTGCCACGAGATTGGCCACGACCGTCGCGACCGGAAGCCGCTCGAAGTGAAAGGCCATCAGCGGCCCGGTGACCAGGCTGGCCGCGACCGTGACGGACGCCCCGTCGAGCACGATCGACCGCGTATTCAGCTCGTTCCGTTCCGGCGTGCGGCCGCCCGTGGCAAGCAGCCCGGCGAAGCGCTCGCGAAGCGGACGGGCCAGAACAGCGATGCCGACAACCGCCACGAAGCTGAGCTGCCAGCCGACGTCGGCCGTCGCACGCGGGTTGACCAGCAGCGTCACCAACACGGCCAGGGCCAGCGCGAAAACCCTGGAGGTGGGCCTGCTCGCAGCCAAGGCGGCCAGTCCGGCCAGTCCCATAACCCCGGCCCGCTGGATCGACGGGCCTCCGCCGGCAAGCGGCACGTAGACAGCGATCAGACAGGCCAGGGAAACGAGCCTGGCGCGGTAGCCGACACCCGCCACCGCCATCACGGCGATACCGAGCAGGGAGAGCAGGACCACGTTCTGGCCGCTGACCGCAAGCAGGTGGGCGAGCCCGGAGTTCTGGAAGTGGGCGACGGTCACCGCGTCTATCTGCTGGTCCTGGCCGAGCACGAAGCCCCGAGCCAGAGCTGCTTCCCGCGGCGGCATCGAACGTCCCAGGGCCTGCTCGGCCCGGATCCGCAGACGGTCGACCAACCCGGCGACCCCTCCACGATCCCGCTCGGTCGGCGTGACAGACCTGGCGTAGAGCATCCTTGAAGCCCCCTGGCGGGAAAGGTTCGGCCGGTACCAGTCAGGAGCGCGCCCTACCCGGCCGGCCACGTTCGCGCCCGAGCCCACCGCGAGATCGCCGACCCGGCCGGATGCCTCGACCATGACAAGACCGGCCTCGGATTCGAAGAGGAAGCGTGTGACCCCGCGAGAGCTCCTCGGTGGGGTCTCGAGGTGACCGTCCAGCCTGACCTCGGTCCCGGGCTGCAGGTCCAGGGCGGCACCGTCGATCGCAGCCAGCCTCGCACCGCCGGCCGTCAGTCCGACCAGCAGTCCGGCGCAGAGCACCAGCACGGCTCCCGCCGTACCGAACCGTCTGCCGCGAACCAGGAGCAGCAGCAGGCTGACCAGCGCGACCGCAGCTTTCAGCGGTCCGTCTTCGACTGCTGCGAACGGGGACAGCGCCAGACCGACGGCGACTCCCGAAACCGTGGCCAGCCGCCAGCCGCCGACCCTTAGCGCCGGGCCAAGCTGCGCGGCCACACCCCCGGCGGCGGCAGCGACCGCGGCCGAAAGTCCGGTGCGTCGCCCGTCTAGGGCTGGAGGCGGGACCTCAGTGCCTCCATGGTCACCGGTCCGATGCCGCTGACCTGGTCGAGCTCGTCGATCGAAGAGACACCGCCCTGGCCGTCGCGGAACTCGAGGATGCTCTGAGCGGTCACCGGGCCGATGCCTTCGATCTGCTCGAGTTGCTCCTGCGTCGCGGCTCCAAGGCTGATCGGCGCGTCCGAACCGAGGGCGCCGGGAAGTCCGTTCCCGCCGCCCGATGACGGCCCGGACGCGACCCCTGTGACCTCCCGTGAGGGTACGACCACCTGCTGGCCGTCAGCCAGCAACGCAGCGCGGTTGATTGCCGCCGCGAAGGCACCGTTCGTAGCTCCACCCGCCCGCCTGATCGCGTCGATGACCCTCTGGCCGTGCTCGAAGCGGTAGACCCCCGGACGGCGTACCGCCCCCGACACGTCGACCACGATTCGCCTTGAGCCCGCCGTCAGGTTCAGTCCCCCACTCGAGTCTGGCCGACCGCTCTGCTCCTGCCCTGCGTTGCCCGGACCGACCCCGGAGGTTTCGCCGCCGGCTCCGGCGATCAGACCACGGTCGGGGGCTTGCTCCGACCGCAGCGAACTCCAGCCGACCAGAAGCAGGACTACCGCCAGAGCCAGAAAGGCGGCAACTCGAGACGGAGACAGATCGAACATGACCCCAGGATCGGCCGTCCGGCCTCACTGATGGGTCAGCGGTGCAACTCCTGCGCTACGGAACCGTCACAACTAAAGGAAAGCCCGTAACGACGCTCAGGCCGGCTTGACGACCAGGTTGACCAGCTTGCCCGGGACGACGATCTCCTTGACCGTCTCGGTGCCCTCCAGGTGCCGGGCCACGTTGCCGGCCTCGCGTGCGAGCTCCAGGATCTCTTCCTTGCCGGCTCCGTCACCGACCTCGATCCGGTCCCGGACCTTGCCGTTGACCTGGACCACGATCGTGACCGTGTCCGAGCGAAGCATTTCGGGATCAGCGACCGGCCAGTCGGCCTCCCAGATGCGTCCGCCGGTCATCTGCTCGTAGACCTCGGCGGCAAGATGCGGCGCGAACGGCTGGATCAGCGAGGCGGCGGTGGCGACCGCGAAGCGCAACGCCTCGACGCCGGTGTCCTCGCCGGCCAGCAGTCCATCCTTGGTCCGGTAGATCTCGTTGACCAGCTCCATGACCGCCGCGATCACAGTGTTGAACTGGAATCCGCGCACGAAATCACGAGTCGCCTTGTCGATCGCCCAGTGGGCCTTTGCCAGAAGCTCGCGGGCCTCGCCTTCGGCCCCGGTCACGGAATCGTCGGAAAGTGGAGTCGCCGGACCGGTGGCTGTCGAGACTTCGGCGCTGACCCGCCACAGCCTCGAGAGGAAACGGTGCACACCCTCGACGCCCTCGTCGGTCCAGTCGCCGCCGCGTTCGGGGGGCCCCATGAAGCAGACGTATGTGCGGGCTGCGTCGGCACCGTGGCGGGCGACGTACTCGGCCGGGCTGACCGTATTGCCCTTCGACTTCGACATCTTGGCGCCGTCGCGGGTGATCATTCCCTGGGTGAAGAGGTTGGCGAAAGGCTCGACCACGCCGACGTGGCCCATGTCGGCCAGTGCCTTGACGAAGAAGCGCGCGTAGAGCAGGTGGAGGATCGCGTGCTCTACCCCGCCGATGTACTGGTCGACCGGCATCCAGTGGTCGGCGGCTTCCCTCGACCAGGCGGCCTCGCTGTTGCCGGCGTCGAGGTAGCGCAGGAAGTACCAGGAGGAGTCCACGAAGGTATCCATCGTGTCGGTCTCCCGACGGCCGTCCCCACCGCACCGGGGGCAGGTGGTGGCGACCCAGTCGCCCGCGGCTTCGAGCGGGCTCTTGCCTTTCGGTGCGTAGTCCTCGACCTCTGGCAGTTCGACCGGGAGTTCGTCCTCGGGCACCGGCACCGTGCCGCAGGAGTCGCAGTAGACGATCGGGATCGGTGCGCCCCAGTAGCGCTGCCTCGAAACGAGCCAGTCGCGCAGGCGGAAGTTGATCGAAGCGTCGCCACGGCCCTCTTCGGCCAGCCAGGCGATGATCTGCCCGTAGGCCTGGCGGTTGTCGAGACCGTCGAAGCGCCCGGAGTTGACCATCGGACCGTCACCCGCATAAGGAAGCGAGCCTTCGCCCTCCTCGGCATCCGAAGGAGCCTCGATGACCCGCTCGACCGGAAGGTCGAAGGCCTGTGCGAAAGCGAAGTCGCGCTCATCATGAGCGGGTACGGCCATCACTGCACCGGTGCCGTAGTCCATCAGGACGTAGTCGGCGACGAACATCGGGATCTCTTCACCGTTGACCGGGTTGGTGACCGTACGGCCGAGCGGGACACCGGTCTTCGGGCGGTCTTCATCACCACGGGTCTGAACGGACTCACGGGCGACCGAGTTGACGTACTCACGAACGGCGGATTCGGCTTCGCTTCCTTCAACCAGCCGCTCGAGCTCAGGGTGCTCGGGAGCGAGCACGAAGAACGTCGCCCCGAAAAGCGTGTCCGGCCTGGTCGTGAAAACCGGGAAGTCGAGATCGGCGTCCTCGCACCGGAAGCTGACCTCGGCGCCTTCAGAGCGCCCGATCCAGTTCTTCTGCATCGTGATCACGTGCTCCGGCCACGACTCGAGCTCGTCGAAGTCGGCCAGAAGCTGCTCGGCGTAGGCAGTCGTGCGGAAGAACCACTGCCTGAGGTTGCGCGTTACCACCTCGGTCCCGCAGCGCTCACAGCGGCCGTCCACGACCTGTTCGTTGGCGAGCACGGTCGCGTCCTTCGGGCACCACTGGACCGGAGCCTGAGTCCGGTAGGCCAGTCCTTCCCGGAAGAGCTGCAGGAATATCCACTGGGTCCAGCGGTAGTACTCGGGAGTGTGGGTGGCGAGCTCGCGATCCCAGTCGATCGAGATCCCCCACTCGGTGAACTGGCGACGGAAGGAATCGATCGACTTCTCGGTCGCGACCAGCGGTGGAACTCCCGTCTTGATGGCGTTGTTCTCGGCCGGCAGCCCGAAGGAGTCGTAGCCCATCGGATGGATGACTTCGTATCCGTTGCGGCGCCGGAAGTGGGCGATCGCGTCACCGACCGAGTAGCACTTGAGGTGCCCCACATGAGGCTCCCCCGACGGGTAGGGCAGCATCTCGAGCACGTAGGACTTCGGCTTCGAGTCGTCGTAGCCGGGTTGGCCGGGGTTGGCGACCTTCCAGGTGCCTTCGTCGGCCCAGACACGCTGCCATCTGCCCTCGATCTCGCGAGGTTCGTACCGGCTCATGGCGCGCAGTCTATGAAGACTCGGAGGCAGGAGCCCCGGCGGGACGCCACTGCGTCACGTCGGGAAGGGGCTTGAGCATCGGCTCGACCTGATCGCGCAACGGTTCGAAATCGGGCGGTAGCGAGAGCCTCTCGCCGAGGGTTTCCGGATCCTCGTCGGTGGCGAAACCCGGTCCCCTCGTCGCCAGTTCGAACAGCACACCTCCCGGTTCACGGAAGTAGACGGCGCGAAAGTAGAAGCGGTCGATCACCGGCGTGGCGTAGAGGCCGAATCCGGTCACGTGGCGCTGCCACTCGTCCTGGTCCTCCAGCCGGGTTGCCCAGGCGATGTGGTGCACGGTGCCGGCACCGGCAAGCTGGCGCTCTTCGGGAGATGGATCGAGCAGGTAGACGCCGGAGCGGGAGTCCGCGGAGACGCCCCAGGCGCCGTCGCCCAGGTCCTCGAAGCCGAGCACCCTGGAGAGGACCTGCTCCGTTGCTTCCGTTGCGGCGGAGTAGGCGTGCACGCCGTGGAATCCGCCGATCGCCTGCTCCGGAGGGACTTCGCTGTGAAGCGGCACCAGCGGCTCTTCGTCACCGTCGTAGACCAGGAATTCATGCTCGAGGCCCTCGGGGTCTGCGAACAGCAGGCCCGTCTGGCCGGTGTCGATACCGGTACCGGCAAGCCGGGCGTCGACCTCGGTCACCTGCGAGCTGACGCCGGCGGCCGAGAGGCGGTCGGCCCAGTAGGCGAGTGCTTCGGCCGAGGGGAGCCGCCACAGGATCCGGTGGACCATGCCCGCCCCGGCCCTGCCCGGTCTCGCGCCGGGGTACTCGAAGAAGGTCAGGTCGAAGCCGGAGCTGCCCTTCTCGTCGCCGTAGAACAGGTGGTATACGGACGGGTCGTCCTGGTTGACGGTCTTCTTGACCAGCCTCATCCCGAGCAGGCCGGAATAGAACTCGACGTTTCCGGGCGCATCGCCGGTGATGCAGCTGATGTGGTGTACGCCGTTCAGGCGGATCTCGCTCATCGGTCAAAGATACCCGTCCGCCGACCCGGCCCCGGCGACGGAACTTCATCCGCCGGTGCCGGATAGCATCACGCCATGGGAATCCTCAAAGCTTCAAGCACGGTCGAAGTCACCGCCACGGTTTCGCAGTGCTACGAAATCATCTCTGACCTCGAGAGCACGCCCAACTGGCAGGAGGCGATGATCTCGGCCGACGTACTGTCGAAAGACGCCGAAGGACGGGCCGAGCTGGTCGAGATCAAATCCGACGCGAAAGTGCGGACCGTGACCTCGAGAATCGCTTTCGCGTACCAGCCGGAGACCGGCATGACCTGGGAGCAGAAGAAGGGCGACATGAAGTGGCTGACGGGCTCCTGGAAACTCGAGGAGATCGAGAGCGGCCTGACCCGCGCGATCTATGCGCTCGAGGCAGACACCGGACGCATGCTCGGGCTGCTGCTCAAGGGACCCGTCGAAGACAAGGTAAAGGGCTGGCTGACCAACGACGCCACCTCCGGCCTGAAGAAGCACGTCGAGTCCGGCTGAGAAACGCGCTCAGCCCTCTTCGGTCAGCGGCGCATAGGTGTCAGGCCGCCTGGTCCCCAGGAACGGGAACAGGTCGAGCCAGTCCTTGCGCTGGTCCAGGTCGAGGTCGGCGACGATAACCGCGGGACGGTCCCTCGGAGCCTGCGCCAGCACCCGGCCATACGGATCCGAGACAAAAGACGACCCATAGAAAGTCAGCGGGTCCTCGGTCCCGATCCGGTTGACCGCGATCATGAAGGTTGCGTTGGCTATCCCGTTACCGACGATGACCCTCTCCCAGAGCGGCTCGGTATCGAAACCGGGGTGGTCGGGCTCGGACCCGATGGCGGTCGGGTAGACGATCACTTCCGCCCCACCCAGCGAGTAGGCCCGGGCGAGCTCGGGGAACCACTGGTCCCAGCAGGTCGGGAAGCCGAAGCTGGCCTGCCCGACCGGGATCACCGGATAGCCGGTATCGCCGGGCCGGAAGTAGCGGTCCTCGTAGTAGCCGGCGGTGACCGGGATGTGAAGCTTGCGGGTGCGCGCGATCAGGTCCCCGTCCGGAGCGACACAGATCGCGGTGTTGAAACCGATACCGCCGTCATCGGCCCGCTCGTACAGCGAGGCGTGGACGAAGGCGCCCGTCTCGGTCGCCATCTCGCGGGCAAAGCCGGTGGTCGGGCCGTCCTCGACGTCCTCGGCGAAAGAGGCCGCCTCTTCGACCCGGTCCTCGGTCACCGCGAAGTATGGAGAAAGGGTCAGCTCCTGGAGGCAGACGATCTCGGCGCCGCGGTGGGCAGCGATCCGGACGCCCGCCGCCAGCGAGTCGAGGTGGGCCTCGGCGTCGGGATTCCACGCCTGCTGGACCGCGCCGACGCGAAAGGGAGTCCTGCGCGGTGAGTCGACCCGTGCCCAGGACTCGGGCGGCGGACCGGTGGCGTCGACTATCTCGAATCCTTGCTCGGTCAATTTTTCCCTCAACCTTCCTGTCGCCGGGGTGCCGGAACCTGCTGGGTGATGCAGTGGATGCCGCCGCCACCGAGGGCCAGGGTCCGGCCGTCGATGCCGACTGGCTCACGCTCGGGGAACAGCTCGCCGATCCGGCGAAGGGCCTCGGCGTCCATGTCGGGATCGACCCCACCGACCGGCACGATCAGGGCTCCGTTGGCGACATAGAAGTTCGTATACGGGACCACCACGACTCCGTCGTCCTCACCGGCGATTCGCGGCAGTAGTTCGAGCTGGGTCACCTCCACCCCGGCTGCTTCGAGGCGACGCAGGTTCTCGCGGGTGCTCTGCCAGTTGGAGTCAGACTCCTCGGCGACGGTCTGCAGCAGCGCCTTTCCGGGCTCGAAGAAGCAGCAGATGTTGTCGACGTGGCCGTCGGTATCGACGTCCTCCAGCAGCCCGTCACCCAGCCAGATCACCTTCTCGACGCCGAGCCGACCGGTCAGTTCGGCGGCGATCTCGCGATAACCCAGGTCGGGATTCCTGCTCGGGTCCAGCAGGCACTGTTCCGTGGTGACCAGCAGCCCCTCGCCGTCGACGGCGATCGAGCCACCTTCGAGCACCATCGGGCTCTCGATCCGGTCGATGCCAAGGTGATCGAGGATGCGCCCGGCCACCGCCGCGTCGTCGTCGTAGGGAGTGAAGGCCTCGCCCCAGGCGTTGAATCGAAAGTCCATGCCCGCCCGGTTGCCGAGTCCGTCGGCGATCACGACCGGCCCCGAGTCGCGCAGCCAGGAGTCATCGATCGGCAGCTCGAGGACCTCGACGTTCTGCGACGGCACCCGCGAGCGGGCGTCGGCTGCCTGCGAAGGGTCGGCGACCAGCAGAACCGGCTCGAACTCGGAGATCGCAGCGACCACCTCGGCGTGGGTATCGCGCGCAGCCTCGATCGTGGTCCCTCGCCAGGCGTCCTCGCGCTGCGGCCAGGCAACCAGGGTCAGCTCGTGCGGCTCCCATTCGGCCGGCATGGTGAAGGCCGAGGCAGCGGTCCGGGCATCGTCACCGGCAGGGGCAGAATTCATGAATTGATCCTACCCACACCCTGCTCCAATTCGGGAACTGCGGCCAGGCCGCCGAAAGGGCCGGGACCGTCACCCCGACTCAGGGGGCCGGCAGGATGGATTTCATCGAGTGGAGCCGAGGGGGATCGAACCCCTGACCTCCGCCATGCCATGGCGGCGCTCTTCCAGCTGAGCTACGGCCCCAGATCATGAAGCGACGGCCATTTTACAGCGATCGGCCCGAGACCCCGGGCTCCTCCAACGGACAGGCCTGACTGAAAACCCGTCTCGCCGGCTCAGGCGGCGGAGACCGACTCCTGGCCGGGCTCCCCCGGGGGGCTCAGTTCGAGCTCCAGACGCGGCGCTTCGTGCCATAGATCCTCGAGGTCGTACTTGCCCCGGGCCTCCTCCGTGAATACGTGGAAGACACAGTCGAGGTAGTCGAGCACGCGCCAGCCGATGTTGTCCGCGCGGTCGGGGTTGGCGGGCAGCAGCGAGTGATCCCGCTTCATCCGGATGTGGACGTCGTCGGCGATCGCCTCAGCCTGACGTTCGTTTCGCGCCGTGCAGATGACCAGGTAGTCGGTGTAGGTGACCAGCGGGCGCATGTCGAGGGCGACGATGTCCCCGGCCAGCTTGGCATCGGCCAGCTGGACGATCGCTTCGGTCAGTTCTTCACTGTTCAGACCCATATACCCCTTCATTGTCGATCATTTGCGCCACCGGAGCGGGCACCATGCCGCTCACCGTCTGTCCCGCCTCGATCCGCCGGCGGACCAGGCTCGAGGAAAGGTCCACCTCGGGCATCTCGATGAAGGAGACCCTTCCGGAGGCTGCCAGCCCTTCGAAGGCGACCTCCACTTCTTCCCGGCTCACATCGGGCCTGGGTGCGATTCCGACCCGGGCCAGTTCGAGGATGCGCTCCGGGTGTTTCCAGCCGCCGAATCCCCTGGCCGTATCGGCGCCCATCAACAGGTGGATCTCGCTGTCCGGGTTGTCTGCCTCAATCCGTTCTAGCGTTACATACGTGTAGGACGGCCCTTCGCGCTCGACTTCAACCGGCGAGACGCTTACGCCGTCGATGCCCTCGAATGCCGCCCGCGCCAGCGCCAGCCTGGCCTCCGGGCCCGGATCAGACTCCGGATCCTTGTGGTAGGCGTGGCCGGTCGGTACGACGATCAGCCGGTCGAGACCGAACTGCGAGATCGCGGCCTCGACGACCGCGACATGAGCGTTCTGAGGGGGATTGAAGGCAGATCCGAACACCCCGATCCGCCGAGCGGCGGTGCCTGTCTCAGGCACGTATCTGGCCGTCGCCCCGGGCCACGTACTTGAACGTGGTCAACTCGCGCAGGCCGATCGGCCCCCTCGCGTGGAGCTTCTGCGTCGAGTTTCCGATCTCGGCCCCCATTCCGTACTCGAAGCCATCGGTGAAGCGGGTGGATGCGTTGACGTAGACCGCGGCCGCGTCGACCTCGGTGGTGAAGCGGTCGGCAGCCTCAGCTGATCCGGTGACTATTGCTTCGGAGTGGCCGCTGCCGTGGCGATTGACGTGCCCGATTGCGTCATCGAGGCCGTCGACGATGCCGACCGCCAGCTTCAGATCGAGGAACTCGGTATCCCAGTCATTGGCCTCGGCGGGGGCGACATCGATTCCGTCCGAGGCGGCCACGGTCTGCGGGTCCCCGACCAGCTCCACGCCGTTGTCGCGCAGGTCGGCCAGCACGCCGGGCAGGAATTCGGCGGCCACCGCGCGATCGACCAGCAGGGTCTCGGCGGCGTTGCAGACACCGGGACGGTTGACTTTTGCGTTTACGGCGATCGAACGGGCCATTTCGAGGTCGGCGTCGGCGTGCACGTAAACGTGGTTGTTGCCCGAAGCGGCGTACATCACCGGCACAGTCGCGACATCCTTGAGCGCGTTCTTCAGGCCCTCCCCACCCCGCGGGATGAGCAGGTCGACCACGCCCTCCTGGGTGGCGAGTTCGGCCAGCTGCTCACGGCCGCCTCCGGTCGAAAGCACGACCGAGTCGGCCGGCAGGCCGGCGTCGGACAGGCCTTCGCGCACGACTTCGGCCAGAGCCGTATTGGTTCGCTCGGCGTAGCTGGAACCTCGGAGCAGGATGGCGTTGCCACTCTTGATCGTCAGTACCGCGCAGTCGATGGTCACGTTCGGCCGGGCCTCATAGACCACCGCGACGACCCCGAGCGGGACCCGCACCTTGCTCAGCTCGATGCCGTTGTCGAGGGTGCGGTGTTCAATGACTTCGCCGACCGGGTCCTCGAGGGCGGCCACGGCCCGTACCCCTTCGGCCATCGCTTCGATCCGCGGGAGGTCGAGGCTGAGGCGGTCCGTGAGCGCGTCGCTCAGCCCCTGGGCGCGCTCGTCGGCGAGGTCCTCGGCGTTGGCCGTGAGGATCGCGTCAGTGCGCTCGAGCAGGCCTCCGGCGATCGACTCGAGGGCGTGGTTCTTGTCCGCGGTCCTGGCGCCGGCGAGGCTGCGGGCAGCGGCCTTCGCGGCGGCGCAGTCTGCGGCGATGTCGGTGGCAGTGCTGTCCATCGGTCAATCTTAACGCGGGGCTCAGCTGAGCACGAAGTAGTCACGGTGGACTATCTCTTCGGATGCCTGGGGCATCAGAGCCAGAACCTCACCGCTCTTCATTCCCTTGATCCGATCGACTTCGTCAGACGAGTAGCTGGCGATGCCTTTGCCGACCAGGCCTTCGGGTCCGATCACCTCGACCGCATCCCCGGCTTCGAAGCGGCCTTCGACCCCGGTGACTCCGACCGGAAGCAGGCTCGAGCCACTCTTCTTCAGCACTCTCGCGGCGCCGTCATCGACCGCGATCCGGCCGCTAGACGGCTTGGCGTAGCGCAGCCAGAGCTTGAAGCTCGACGCAGGTGAGCCATGTGAAGCGAAGGCCGTGCCCGCAGCCTCGCCGGATGCTGCGCGCGCCAGCGTTCCTTCCGTCGTGCCGTTGCAGATGCGGACCTCGATACCGGACTTCGAGGCCATCTCGGCTGCAGCCACCTTGCTGCGCATGCCGCCGCTGCCGAAGACGGAGGTGCGGTCTCCGATGTCTTTGTCGGCGAGGTCGTTGAAGTCGTCAACCTGCTCGATCAACCTGGCATCGGGATCGGATCCCGGGTCGGCGGTATAGACCCCGTCGGTATTTGTCAGCAGGACCAGAAGCCGCGCTTCGAGCATGATCGCCACCTGGGCGGCAAGGAAGTCGTTGTCGCCGAAGGTGATTTCGTCGGTCGCGGTGGTGTCGTTCTCGTTTATCACCGGCACCACACCCCACTCCAGCAAGCGCCGCAGTGTCTGGCGGGCATACAGGTAGCTCGTCCGGCTGGCGACGTCGGATGCGGTGAGCAGGACCTGTGCGGCCGCTACTTCGCCCTGCTCCAGCCGGGTCTCGTATTCACGGAACAGCGCGCCTTGCCCTACCGCCGAGGCCGCCTGGAGTTCGTCGATCGCGCGGGGACGGGCTTCCATTCCGAGGATCCGGATCCCCCGGGCGATCGAGCCCGAAGTCACCATGACCAGCGGCTCGCCGGCCCGGCGCAGAGCCGAGGCCTGCGCGCAGACGGAATCGAGCACGCCGGTGCGCAGGCTGCCGTCGTCGGCGGCCACGATCGAGGATCCGAGTTTCACCACAAGAGTCATCGGCTGACCAGCCTAGATGAGTGGGGAGCAGATGCCCTAGTAGAGCTCGAACTCGTAATCGCCGACCCGGATCTCGTTTCCGGACTCGAAACCGGCGCGTCTCAACTCTGCCATCACACCCATTTCGGTGAGTCGGGTCTCGAGGTAGCCGAGGGCCTCGTCGTTGGCCAGGTCGAAGCGGTCGAAGAGGACCTCGACCCCGCGGCCGTGGATACGGAAGACGCCCTCCCCCTCCTGCTCGACCGAATAGCCGCCTTCGCCTTTGGGGCGGTAGGTCATGTGCTCGGACTCGAACTCGACATCCAGCGGCCCGGCG
The DNA here is from genome assembly GCA_963709375.1 of uncultured Solirubrobacterales bacterium. Taxonomy (GTDB): domain Bacteria; phylum Actinomycetota; class Thermoleophilia; order Solirubrobacterales; family 70-9; genus 67-14. The sequence continues at coordinate 178,867 of CAVPWA010000004.1, read as the reverse complement.
GCGGGCTTCGGTGCCTCGACCGTCTCCGGGACCGAGCGCACTATGGCCTCGGTCAGAGCGTCCAGGCCGGTTCCGGTGGCCGATGAAACCGCCAGCACGCCGAGCACGGTGTCGCCCAGGGCCTCCTTCCACTCCGCGACCTGGTCGGCGGTATCGGCTTCGGTCCAGAGGTCGGCCTTCGAGAGGGCGACCAGCTCCGGCAGCTCTTCCAGGCCGGCTCCACGGGCCTCCAGCTCCGCTCTGACCGTGCGGTAGTTCTCCATCGGGTCGCCTGAAGACGGCGCCAGCTCGACCACGTGGACCAGCATCGCGCAGCGCTCGATATGGGCGAGGAACTCGTGACCGAGACCGGCTCCTTCGGCCGCTCCTTCGATCAGGCCCGGGATGTCGGCCAGCACGACCTGGCGGTCGTCGCTTTCGATCGTTCCGAGCACAGGCTCCAGCGTTGTGAAGGGATAGTCGGCGACCTTGGGGTCGGCCCGGGTCAGCCGGCTGAGCAGCGAAGACTTGCCGGCGTTGGGCAGGCCGACCAGTCCGGCGTCGGCCAGCAACTTCAGCCGGAGTTCGACCCAGCCGGACTCCCCGCTGGTGCCGTTCTCGGCGAAACGCGGTGCCTGGCGGACCGAAGTCGAGAAGCGTTTGTTGCCGTGGCCTCCACGGCCGCCGCGGGCGAGCACCGCTGTCTGGCCGGGCTCGGTCAGGTCGATGACTGCGCCGCTGACCGAAACCGCCTGGGTTCCCGGCGGGACGCGGATGACCTGGTCCTCCCCGCGCGCGCCCTGCTTGCGGGAGCCCTCACCGTGACTTCCCCGCTGGGCCCGGAAGTGCTTGGAACGAAGGGTGCCGAGATCACGACGCGAGGGATCGCATTCGAGCACGACTCCGCCTCCGTGGCCGCCGTCGCCGCCGTCGGGCCCGCCGCGCGGCACATGCGCCTCGCGCCGGAAGGAGATGCTGCCGTTGCCGCCGGCACCGCCCTCCACGTAGATCCTGGCCTTGTCGTAGAGCATCGGCTAAGGGTATGGGGATCGGACCACGGCCGAAGCCGGGCTTCCGGCTACCGGCAGCCCTCAACGACGAAGGCCCGCTTCAGCGGGCCTCCGGTAAGACGTTCGGGCCGAAATCGGCCGTTCAGCCAGGCGCTACTCGGCGCTCTGGACCGAGATCACGCGGCCGCGGCGGCCGGGCTTGAACTCGACCGTTCCCGGCCGGGTTGCGAAAATGCTGTGGTCCTTGCCCAGGCCGGTGCCGTCACCGGGCCAGAAGCGGGTACCGCGCTGGCGGACGATGATCTCTCCGCCGCTCACACTCTGGCCGGCGAAAACCTTGACCCCGAGCATCTTCGGGTTCGAGTCACGACCGTTCCTTGAAGAACCGAGACCTTTCTTATGCGCCATCAGTGTCCTCCTTCTCGGCGGCGGGCTTGTCGGCCGGCGCCTTGTCTTCAGTCTTGTCAGCGGCCTTCGGCTTGGCGGCAGCCTTGGGCTTGGAGGCCGGCTTCTTCGCTGCCGGCTTCTTGGCCGCGGGCTTGGTTTCGTCCTTCTTCGCTGCCGGCTTCTTGGCGGCAGGCTTCTTCGCCGCAGGCTTCTTCGCTGCGGGCTTCTTCGCGGCCGGCTTCTTGGCTGGAGCCTCGCTCGCTGCTTCGGTCTCCACTTTGGCTTCGGCTTTGGTGTCATCAGCCTTGGCGGCAGCCTTCTTCGGCGCGGCCTTCTTCTTCGCGCCACCGCCGAGGGAAGTGATCTCCAGCTTCGTTAGTTCGGCACGATGGCCGGCCCGACGGCTGTAGCCCTTCTTGGCTTTGTACTTGAAGACCTTGATCTTGTCGCCACGGAGGTGCTCGGTAACCGTTGCCTCGACCTTGATCTTGGCCAGCTCGTCCGCCTTGGCGACGAACTTCTCGCCGCTGACCAGCACAGGCCTCAGGGCAACCTTGTCGCCCGCTTCCGCTTCGAGGCGGTCGACGACCAGCACCGTGCCTTCTTCGACCCGATACTGCTTGCCACCACTTTCAACAACCGCGTACATAATCGAACTCACAAATCCTTGTCTGGGTAAGGTCAGCTTCCGGCGTTGCTTTCGGGACCACGCCCACGCCTGCGTCGTCCGCGCCTGAGGCCGAACCGCCGGGAGTTTACCGACTTCCCGGATTCGGGCTGTTCAGGCCCCTCGGAGCCGGCCGGGGGCTGCTCCGACGGCACTGCCGCGCCGCCCTCGGCAGGCTTCGGGGCGAGTCCGCCGTCATGCCCGGAAGGCGCTGCCTCGTCCGCCTCTACGTCTGCGGATGCCCCGGGAGGGTCGTCGCCCTCAGCGGAGTCCGAAGCCGGCTGCTTGCCGCCCTGGCCGCCCCTCGAGCCCTGCCCGCCATTGCGGGAGCGGTTGCGGCCTCCACGGCCGCCGCGTCCTTTGCGCCCCGAACCTCCGTCGGAGCCGTTTCCGGAATTGTCCTTCTTCGGCTGGCTGCGCTCGGGTTGCTCGGCGTCGGGCAGTAGTGAAGCGACCGCCGACGCCCTCTCGACCGACTCGATCCTGACCATGCGTCGTTCGCCGACCCAGTCGGCGGCTCCGGTCACGCTGATGATGTAGGAGTCGATCCTCGCGATGGCATCGTCGGCCTCGTACATGTGCGGCTCTTCGATCGTGACCAGCACCTCCTCCTCCGGCCGGAACGGCAGGGCCCGCTCCTCGATCGACTTGCGGTCACCCGACTCGATCAGTTCGAAGTTGCTGATCGGCAGGGCCTCTCCGCCTTCGAAGTGGAACTGCTTGCCGGTCTCCTCCTCCAGTTCGAGCAGGCCGCTGTCGCTGTGGTTCAGCAGAGCCGCGACCTTGGGGTTGACCCGGATCAGGAAAGCTTCGTTTTCCGCGTCGTCGGCAGCGATCTCCCGCATCTTGCGGAGGCCTTCGAGCGCGACCGTCTGAGCCGAAAGCACCACGCCCTCGCCTTCGCAGGTCGGGCACTTGACGGTGAGGATCTCGCGGACCCCGTCGGTGATGTTCTGCCTGGTCATCTCGACCAGGCCAAGTGGGGAAATCTCGACCAGGTAGCTCTTCGACTTGTCGGCATCGAGAGCCGAGCGCAGCGTTCCAAGGACCTTGTCGCGGTTCTTTCCGCGTGCCATGTCGATGAAGTCGATGACGATGATGCCGCCGATATCGCGCAGTCTGAGCTGGCGCACCACTTCGGCCGCCGCCTCGGTGTTGACCCTGGTGATGGTCTCTTCGAGTCCGCCCTTGCCGCGGCCGGTGAACGAGCCGGAGTTGACGTCGATCACGGTCAGGGCTTCGGTGTAGTCGATGATCAGGTAGCCGCCGGACGGCAGGTCGATCCGGGCTCCCAGCGTCGACTGGATCGCCTTTTCGATGTCCCACTTCTCGAACAGGGGCTTGTTGCCCTTGTAGAGCTCGACGCCGTCGACCAGTTCCGGCGCGGTGCGCTGGAAGAAGCTCGTGACCCTTTCGAACTGCTTCTCCTCGTCGATCACCGCCTTGTCGAATTCGTTGAGGAAGACATCGCGCAGTACGCGGACCGGCAGATCCTGCTCCTGGAAGACGAGCGACGGTGCCTTTACCCCTTCCTTTCGCTTCTCGAGCACGTCGCCGAGTCGGTGAAGGTAGGCGATCTCGCGCACGAAATCAGGCTTCTTTGCCCCGTGGGCGGCGGTCCGGACGATCAGCCCACCCGGGCCGTCGTAGGTGCGACCGACCATGCGGCGCAGCCTCTCCCGCTCCTTGTCGGCCAGGCGACGGCTGACGCCGACCCCGCTTCCGTTGGGCGCGTAAACCAGGTAGCGGCCGGCGATCGTGACGTTCATCGAGAGCCTCGCGCCCTTGCTCTTGATCGGGTCCTTGATGACCTGGACCAGGATCTCCTGCTTGGGCTTGATCAGTTCATCGATCCGGCGGCCCTGACCGCGGCCTCGCCGCGGGGCCTGCTGGCCGTCCGGCAGCAGGATTTCGTCAACGTGGAGAAAGCCGTTGCGCTCGAGGCCGATGTCGACGAATGCGGCCTCCATGCCCGGAAGGACGTTGTCGACCTTGCCGAGGTAGATGTTGCCGACCAGCGATCGGCCACCGCGTCTTTCGATGTAGACCTCGGCGACTTCGCGCTGGGACTTGACTGTTTTTGCTTCGAGTACGGCGACCCGCGTTTCACCGCGGTCGGCCGATACGACGATAGTTTTTTTCATTGGAGCGTTTCCGTTCAGATTCGTTGCCCGGAAGCCGCTATTGGCTCCACGGGCCCCTCTGACCGGCACGCGACTCGATGTGAATGCTCTGCAGGACCCCGATCATCAGGAAGGTGGCGATGACCGCCGAACCTCCGTAGCTCATCAGCGGCAAAGGTATGCCGGTGATCGGCATGATGCCGAGGTTCATTCCCACGTTTACGAAGACCTGGAACATGATGGCGCTGGCGATTCCCGCCGCGACCAGGGTTCCGTAGAAGTTCTTCGAGAGCGTCATCAGACGCAATGCCCGCCAGAAGAGCAGGGCAAAAAGGGATAAGACCAGCGCTGCCCCGACGAAACCGTACCGCTCCGCGACCACGGCGAAAATGAAGTCCGTGTGCCGCTCGGGTACGAAGCCGAGACGCGACTGTGTGGCCTGGTCGCCGCGGCCGGTGGTTCCACCGGATCCCGCGGCCACCTTGGCCTGGTTTTGCTGATAACCCGCACCGCCGATATCGGAGGTCGGGGAAAGAAAAGAGGTGAGCCGTTCCTGCTGATACTCCTTCAGCACCGGGGCGCCGGCCATCGGCATCGCCACGAGCACGATGGCTGTGAACGCGACCAGCCCGCCCCCGATCGCCGCCAGGTGCGACCAGCGTACGCCGGCGGCGACCATGATCGCGATCGTGATCGCCCCGTAGACCAGGGAAGTACCGAGATCCTGAAGCAGCACCATGCCGGTCGGTGCCAGACCCAGTGCCAGATACCTCAGGGTTCGCTGTCGCTCCGACCCGCGCCGGGCTCCGTCGATAACGAAGCCCGCCAGCGAGAGGACCAGCAGAAGCTTGCCCAGTTCGGCCGGCTGGAAACTGAAGAACGGCAGGTCGAGAGACTGGGTCGAGCCCCTCGAGGTGAAGCCGAAAGCGAAAATGGTCAGGATGGATGCGCATAGGAATGTGTAGATGCCGACCCGCAGCTCGCGAAAGCGCGAATAGTCGACGCGGGCGATAGCAATCATCGCCACAATACCCACAAGACCGTACACGGCCTGACGCTGGGGGAAGTAGTCGGGTGCGCCTGCGACAACCTGGGCGCTTGTCTGGCTGAGCGTGTAGATCGAGCAGAGCAGCAGGCCCAGAGCCGAGAACGCCAACCACCCGTCCATGTCGCGAAGCCCGACCTTTTCGAGCAGCCCGACCTTGGGCAGGTAGTGATCGGAGCCGGCCCGAGGTATGCCGGAGGATTCCATTACTCGACGTTCCCGCTTCCACCGCTGACCTGCTTGGCCTCGCGACCGAAGTACGCCGAGAGGATCTGAAGCGCGATCGGCGCAGCGGTATCGGCGCCGAATCCTCCCTGCTCGACCGTCACTGCGGTGACGATCTTCGGGTTCGGGTACGGGGCCAGCACCACGTACCAGGACTGATCCCCGTTCGGCGGGCGCTCGGCGGTACCGGTCTTACCCGCTACCGGGACCGGGAAACCTCCGAAGACGCCGTAGGAGGTCCCTTCCGGCTGCTGGGCGGCGTCGTTGAGTCCTTCGAGGATGACCCGGCGCGCGTTCGGGTCGAGGTCGATCGTCCGGTTGATCTCCGGCTGGTACTCGTCGATGACCCGCCCGGCCGGGTCCTCCGACTGAAGTGCGGTATGCGGCTCGACGATGCTGCCGCCGTTGCCGAGCGCGGCATAGGCGACTGCCATCTGGAGCGGGTCCGCCTGCAGGTCCCCCTGGCCGATCGAGAGCTGCACGTTGTCACCGATCGCCCAGGGGCGGTCGGTCTCACCCTTGGCGAACAGGTCGTTCCTCCAGGCCGGCGTGGGAAGCAGTCCGGATGCCTCTCCGGGGAGGTCGATACCGGTCGGCTCGCCGATCCCGAACTCCCGCGACCAGCGCTGGAGCTTGTTGGTCCCGTTCATCCGGGCACCGAGCGAGTAGAAGTAGACGTCGGAGGAGACCTCCATCGCCCGGCGCAGATCGACCGGACCATGCGGCTCGCTGCCGGCATTGGTGAACACCTGATCGGAAATCTCGATCTGACCGTTGTCCTGAATGACGGTCGAAGGCGTGACCACGCCCGCGTCGAGACCGGCTATTGCGGTGATCGGCTTGTAGACGGAGCCGACCGGGTAGCCGCCGCCGATTGCGCGGTTGAACATCGGTGCGCCCTGATCCTCGTCCCAGAGCCGGTCGGCTTCGGCCTGGCTGAGCGGACGGGTGAAGATCGAAGGATCGATGGTCGGGTTCGAAGCCAGGCCCAGTATCTCGCCGTTGCTCACGTCCATCGTGACGAATGCGCCCGGCAGTCCTACGCTGGTCAGGGCTGCTTCGCCGGCAGACTGGACGTCGGGGTCGATGGTCAGGCGGAGCGAGTCCCCGGGCTCCGGATTCCTCGACCGGAGTTCGCCCTTGACCCTGCCCAGCGAATCGACCTGGATGCGGGTCAGTCCGTTACCGCCACGGAGGGTTTCGTCGTAGGTCTGCTCGATCCCGGCCTTGCCGAGGTTGTCACCCGGCTCGAGACCCTGGTTGGCCTGCTCTTCGAGGTCTTCAGCATTCACCTCGCCGACGCTGCCGAGCAGATGCGCCGCCCGGATCCCCTGCGGATACCGGCGCACGAATACCCTGTTTATCTGTGCCTCCGGATAGCGGGCCTGGTTCTCCTGGAGGTAGTAGACGATGTCGTCGTCTACGTCCCTGACCAGAGTGATCGGGCTGCCCGGCGGGTTCGACTCGAGTTCAGAGCGGTAGCGCGAGCGGACCCAGTCGAGGTCGCGGCCGAGAACCTCGCCCAGGGAGGCGAACAGCTTGCGGCGCTCGGCCGTATCGGTCGGGATCTGCAGCGGGTCGAGTTCGAGGGCCATGCTGGTCCGGTTGTCGACCAGGACGTTGCCTTCCCGGTCGAGGATGCGACCTCGCGGCGCCCGGACCGTCACCTCCCTGGTCCGGTTGTCGTTTGCTTCGGCCAGGTACTGGTCTCCGGTCACCACCTGGAGCGACCACAGTCTGAAGAAGAGCACCGCGAACAGCACCAGTCCGATGCCGCCGATGACGGCGACCCGCAGGGCGGTTCCCCTGCGTGTTTTCGGCTTTGTGATTACGGGTTCGATTCTCATGGGCTGCTGAAGTAACCCCTCAGGCTCCCGAAGGAGTCGGTTCGCTCTTTCGGCTGGAGCGTTCTTCGACCAGAGCCGGCCTGAGGATCCTCCTCAAAAGGATAAAGAGCGGCACTGCCAGCAAAAATCCGTAGATGCCCTGAAGCAGCAGGTCCGGCAGGGCAGCGGCGCTGAGATAGCCGTCGAAGCCGAGCAGGATCGTGAAAAGCCCGAGCGCCAGGCTGGCTGCGAAAGTGGCCGCGCCGGCGATCAGCGCGGCCGCGAGAGTCGGCGGCTGGTCACCACGCTCGCGAAAGAGTCCGGTCGCGTAACCGATCGCCATGAAGATGAGGCACGCCGTTCCGAGCGGTCCGTCGACCAGACCGTCAGCGAAGAAGCCGATCGTGAAGCCGACCGTGGCCCCTACCATGCTGCCACCGAGCAGGCCGAAGACGGCCGCGAGCGCGGGAAGAATCCAGATCGGCGCCCCGAAGAGTTCGACCATGGAAAAGAAGGAGTTCTGAAGCAGGATGGCGACGAAGAGCACCGCGATGATCCTGGCCGCGACCTTGGTCGTGATGATCATCCGCGCTCGCCCCCGGTCAGCACCTGTACGAGATCGAGGTTGCGGAGGTCGGGGAAGAGTGAAATCTCAACCGTCTGGATCGCCTCCCGCTCGTCGATCGGAGCGGCCTCGACCTCGCCGATCGGCAGGTTCGGCGGATAGAGCGAAGACAGCCCCTCGCCGCGCCATCCCGAGGTCGCTACGGCCTGGCCGCGGCCGATGTTCCTGGTCTCGTCGAGAAACTCGAGCACCAGTTCGCCGGGTGCACCGATCTTCGGCCTGACCACTCCCTGAGCGCCGCTTGGCAGAACCTTGGCCGTAACCGCGCTGGAGCTGTCGGTGATCAGAGTGACGACCGAGTTGCCGCGGCTGACCGAGCTGACCCGCCCGACCAGGCCGTCGCCGTTGATCACGGGGTCGTCCATAGAGATGCCTTCCGAGCTGCCTTTGTCGATCCCGACCGTTGAATACCAGATCGTCGGCGACCTCGAAATGACCGAGGCGGTCACCGGTGTATAGGTGTCGGGAATGTTGCCGCGGCGCTTCAGGTTGACCAGCTTGCGCAGCTGCTGGTTTTCCTGAATCGCCACCTGGCCGGCCACCGCCAGATCGCGGGCATCCTCGAGTTGACCCTCCACACGCTCGAGGTCCCCTCGAGCGGCGAGCGTCTCGTCGAACCAGTTGACCAGGTCCCGAGCCGGCTTGAGTGCCCCGCTGGCGACCCTCTCGACCGGCCCGAAGACCGATCCGGCCCCGCTTCCCACACCACCTGCGCCGCTTCCGAAGGTGACCGTGAGCAGCAGAAAGCCGAGCACGACCAGTCCGATCAGGACGGCGCGGCGGCGGCGTACTTGCTTGCGATACATGGATTGGGTCTGGTCTTCGTTCTGTGGGGATGGTTCCGGGCGACTGCGGCTGCACCGGTCTGACGGCGGCACTGCCAGCCCTGAAACCGCTTCATGACTGACTTTCTCACTATCGGCGCGGTTGCGCCCGATTGTCGGGGTCGCTGCTCGCGTACTTGCATCAGATACGGCTCCGGAGCGGGGCCCGGCGGGGCCTTTACCCGGGTCGCGGAAGGGCAAGCGAACGAGTCATTCTAACGAGCCGTTCCATCCGGCTCGCCGTTTCGACAGCGATTTCCTGCTTCAGCCCGGCCGGTCGAGTTCCGGAGCCAGATCCAGCAGCAGGCCGACCGGCAGTCCGATCACGTTCGCGACATCACCCTCGATCGCGGCGACCAGCGAGGATCCGCGCCCCTGGATCGCGTAGCCCCCCGCCCTTCCCCGCCACTCGCCACCGGCCAGGTAGCGCTCGATCTCGTGATTGTCGAGTTCCCGAAAGCGCACCGTCGACTCCACCACACCGGTCCTGGCCTGGTCGTCGGACGGTCCGAGGACGGCGAGCCCGCTGAGCACCCGGTGACTGCGGCCCGAAAGCTGGGCGAGGTATTCGTGGGCACGGATTTCGTCCTCGGGCTTGCCGATCAGGTGGTCCTCCAGAACCACGTCGGTATCGCAGCCGATCACGATCGAGCCCGGCCGGGCGACCGAACGGGCCTTGAGAAGGGCGTTTGCGAGCACCACCTCTCGCGGGTCCCCGTGAACTATTTCCTCAGCTCCGGAAACCTCCACTTCGAACTCGATACCGAGCCGCTCCAGCATCTCCCGACGCTGAGGAGAAGCCGAAGCGAGGATCACCGGAAAGGGAGCGGCCACGCCCTCAGGGTATTTCACTCAGGGAGACCGGGCATCCGGCCCGGTCCGGTCCGGCAGCCCTAAATTCCCTCGGGGAACCAGATCGCGATCTCACGCGCGGCAGACTCGTCTGAATCGGAGCCGTGGACCATGTTGAAAGTCACTTCCAGAGCGAAATCACCACGGATCGAGCCGGTCTCGGCCTCGACCGGGTTGGTCGCGCCGATCAACTGCCGGGCAGCCTTGACCGCCTCAGGCCCTTCGAGCACGGCGGCGACCAGCGGGCCGCCGGTGATGAAGTCGACCAGTTCGCCGAAGAACGGCTTCTCGGTGTGCTCGGCGTAATGCTCATGGGCGATCGCTTCGCCGGCAGTGAGCTTCTTCAGCGCGACGATGCGCAGTCCCTTGCGCTCGAAGCGGGCCAGGACCTCTCCGGTCAGGGCTCGTTCGAAGGCATCGGGCTTTACAAGGATCAGGGTCTGTGACATGGGTATTGGTTACTCCGTTTCGGGGTTATTGAAGATTCGGGCAGCCGACTACTGCCTCAGGAAGCAGGTTCAGTCGGAATCGCGACTGCTGCCGGGGCGGTCAGAATCTCCGCCGTTGATGGTCCGGGTCGGAGGAAGGTCGTCATCACTCACAACCGTCCGACGCCGGGTCGCACTGCGAGCGGGGCGATCGGAGGGATCGGAACCCTCGCCGGCGGGGGGCCGGCCGCCGGACTCGTCGCGCTCGGCGGCATCGCTGCGCGCGGCACGACGGCCGCTGCGCCTGGAAGAGGTTCCGCCGCGCTCGGGCGTCGCTTCAACGTCCGCTGCTTCAGGATCCCTGCGCCTGCGCCTGGCATCAGGCTCGGGTCGGGCCTCTGGTTGCTTCGCCGAAGACCTGGCGCCGGCTTTCGATCGCTTCGATTCGATCAGCGTGTGCTCGCAGTAGGGGCAGACCTTCCACTTGAGGCCGACCGGACGGTCGCAGGAAGGGCATGCTTCCTTGAGCCGGGTCCGGCAGGCGGGGCAGCGTACGAAGTCCGCTTCAGTCGGAAAGCCGCACTTGCGGCAGGAGTGGGCGTCGAGATGCCGCAGGCGGGTCTCCGAAGACTTCATTTCGGTCTCGCGCTCGTTGACGTCGTCGAGGAACTCCGGCGGGCGAAGGATCGTGTAGACGATCGTGCCCACGTAGGGGAAGAACGAGGCCGCGGTGGCACAACCGATCAGGAAGGGGTCCGAGATCCGGCGCCGGGCGTCCGAGAAGGTGAAGACGATCAGGGCGATCCAGATCGCGACCAGGGCGAGGATCAGAAAGGTGATCCCGAGGTTGATGCCTGTGTTGTCGATTCCGAAGATGGCGAGGGGCATGAGCTGCTAGAGGAACATCCTTCCGAATAGATAGCCGATGCCGAAGAACACGAGGATCACGATCGCCACCACGGCGGCGACCAGAGCCATCATCGACAGTAGTTGAGAGCCGGACTGGCGATTCACCCGTCAATGTTCGCATAACGACGCAGATCCCGGCCTGCGCGCACCGTGATGGGACCGCTATTGCCGCGGCCGATCCGATCGCCCCTGCCGGGCGGCCCGCAGCAGGAAATGCGATCCGGCCGCCAGAACGACCCCGCTGTGCTCCCTGGCCAGCTCACGGGCCCGGCCGATAGCCCTGGCCGGATCCAAAGCGACTTCTGCCCTGAGGCCGATCCGGTCGGCGACTTCGAGCAGCCGGTCGGGATCGTGGCTCCGGGCACCCGGTCGCGCAGCCCCGGCCAGCACCCCGGGCGGAAGCTCTGTGAAAACCGCGCATTCAATCGCCGGAGCCAGTTCAGCGAGGATTCCCGCCGCATCCTTGTCATCGAGGATGGAGATCACCGCGAACACCGGTGATCCGTCGGCGACGCCGGGAACCGATTCGGCCAGAGCGGCGGCGGCCGGTCGATTGTGGGCCACGTCGAAAAATACGCTCGGATCCTCCGAGACGAGCTCGAGCCTGCCCGGGACCGCCGCGGAAGCAGCGGCGGTTATCAGGGCATCGATCTCGATGGCGCCCGCGGCCCCCCTTTCGGGCCCGTCCCCCCTGCCCTGGCCCGTCTCCTTCAGGTACTGCCTCGCAGCGGCAATTGCCAGCGCGAAGTTTCCACGCTGATAAAGCGCCGGAGAGCCGGGAGCAACCCCCCGGGGCAGATCCGTTCCCGGTTCGATCACTTCGCAGGCCAGGTCGGCGGCAGTCCGGAGTGCGAGATCCCGGACCGGATCGGCAACCGGACCGAGGACGAGCGCGGTGCCCGGTCGCAGCACTGCGAGCTTTTCCGCGGCGATCTCGACCTCGGTCTGGCCCAGCCATTCGGTGTGGTCGAGGCCGATCGAAGTCAGGACCGTGACCGCGGATTCGATCGTATTGCTGGCATCGAGCCTGCCCCCCAGGCCAGCCTCGATGACGGCAACCTCAACCCCGGCAGCGCGCAACGAGAGCAATCCGGCCGCTGTCGAGATTTCGAACTGGGTGACCGCATCCCCTGGCTCGAGCCGGCGGTTGACCCTTTCGGCCGCCTCGGCTGTCTCGAGGACCGACTCTGCGAAAGCTCCCGGCGCCTGCTCACTGCCCGCGATCAGCACCCGCTCCGACCAGCTCGACAGGTGTGGCGACACGATGCACCCCGACCTCAGGCCGTGCGCCTCCAGAACGGCAGCCGCCATTCTCGTCACCGACGACTTGCCGTTGGTACCGACCACGTGGATCGTCCCGAACCTGTCCTGAGGCCGTCCGAGCTCGTCGCAGAGGGCCTCCATCCGCTCGAGGCCGAGGCGCCAGCCGATCGGCTCGAGCGAGTCGAGCCACGCGTCGGGGTCGAAACTGCCGGCGGAAGGGCTCATCGGACCACCGGGGGCCCGGATTCAGCCCAGCTCGGCGAGCTCGGAGCGGACCTGCTCGAGCTTCTGCCGCTCTTCCGCGACGACTTCAGCCGGGGCCTTGTCTACGAACTTCGGATTGCCGAGCTTGCCTTCGATCTTTTTCATTTCGCCTTCCAGCTTGCCGCGCCGGGTCTCGAGCCGTCCGGTCAGCTCGTCCATGTCGAGGCCCTCCGAAGGCAGGATGCCGAAACCGGCCACGGTCGCCACCGGCTCGCCGCCGTCAACACCGAGTCGGACCCGTCCCAGCCGCGAGACGAACTCGGGTATTCCGGCTCCGTCACCGCTCGCGTCAAGCACGATCCTGGGAGGTACGCCGGCCATGTCCCGCCAGCCCCGCAGCTGCCTGGTCAGGGCGATGGCCGCACCGACCTCTTCCTCGACACGATCGTCGCGGCGGGCCCGGTCGGCTTCGGGGAAGTGGTGGACCACCAGATGGCCCTCGCGGTAGGGGTGGTAGCTCCAGAGCTCCTCGGTCACGAACGGCATCACCGGGTGAACGAGGGCCAGGGTCCGCTCGAGCGCGTGGAGCAGAACCGCGGCAACCTCACGCTCGCCGTCATAGATGCGCGGCTTGGCGATCTCGAGGTACCAGTCGCAGAGCTCCGAGAAAACGAAGGAGTAGATCTCCTGCGCCGCATGGGCGAAGTCATAGACCCCGAGCAGCGAAGTGACCGATTCGATCGTCGCCTCCAGCCGGCTGAGTATCCAGCGGTCCTCGAGTGCAGCCGGCTCGGCCGGCACCGAGCGGTCCCCCGGATCCTCCGTGTTCAGCAGGACCAGACGCGATGCGTTCCAGAGCTTGTTCGCCAGGTCGCGGCCCTGCTGGACCTTCGCATCCGAGTAGCGCACGTCCTGGGTAGAGGACATGGCCAGCAGACCGAAGCGCAGAGCGTCCGCGCCGTGCTGATCGATTTCGCCGAGCGGGTCGATACCGGTGCCGAGGCTCTTTGACATTCGCCGCCCGTCGCGGGCCTGGATCACCGAATGCACATATACGTTGTCGAACGGAATGTCGCCGGCGAACTCGATCCCGGTCATCACCATGCGGGCAACCCAGAGGAAAAGGATCTCGCGGGCAGTGGTGAGGAAGTCGGTCGGGTAAAAGGCCTTCATTTCAGGCGTCTCTTCGGGCCAGCCGAGGGTCGCGAAGGGCCAGATTGCCGACGAGAACCAGGTGTCGAGCACGTCTTCCTCCTGGACCCAGCCCTCGCCCTCGGGCTCTTGCTCACCGACGTGGATCTCGTCACCGCGGTACCAGACCGGAATTCGATGCCCCCACCACAGCTGGCGCGATACGCACCAGGGCCGTATCTCCCTCATCCAGTCGAGGTATACGCGCTTCCACTGGGTCGGCGTGATGCTGACCCGGTCGCTCTCGACTGCTTCGATCGCCGGAGCCACGAGTTCTTCCATGCGGCAGAACCACTGCAGCGAGATCAGCGGCTCGATGCGCTCGCCCGAGCGATGCGAGAACGGGACCGAGTGCTCGTACGGCTCTTCGCCGCTGAGAACGCCGTCTTCCCGAAGCGCCTCGGCCACCGCCACCTGGGCATCGGCGACGGTCATGCCGGCGAAGCGCTCACCGGCGGCGTCGGTCATCAGCCCGTCTTCGCCGATCACGCTGATCTCCTCGAGACCGTGTCTGCGCCCGATCTCGAAGTCGTTGACGTCGTGGCCCGGCGTGATCTTCAGCGCGCCGGTGCCGAAATCGATGTCCACGTGCTCGTCAGCGATGATCGGCAGCCTGCGGCCGACCAGAGGCAGGATGCAGTGCTTGCCGATCAGATCGGCATAGCGTTCGTCTCCAGGGTTCACCGCAACCGCGGTGTCGGCCATCATCGTCTCCGGCCTGACGGTGGCGACGGTGAGCACACGGTCGCTGCCTTCGACCGCATAGTCGACCGAGTAGAGGGTGTCGGTTTCGACCCGGTTCTCGACCTCGAGGTCGGAGATCGCCGAGTGTGAGCCGGGATCCCAGTTGACCATGTAGTTGTCGCGATAGATGTAGCCCTTCTCGTAGAGCTCGGTGAAGACCTTGCGAACGGCAAGGGCGTAGCCGTCGTCGAGGGTGAAGCGCTCACGTTCGTAGTCACAGGAGGCGCCGAGCCTCTGGTACTGCTCCTTGATCCGGGCCGCATACTCCGCTTTCCAGTCCCAGACCCTCTCGGTGAAAGCCTCGCGACCGATCTCGTGGCGGTCGATACCTTCGCTCCGGAGGCGCTTCTCGACCACCGACTGGGTGGCTATGCCCGCGTGATCGGTACCGAGCACCCACAGCGTGTTGCGACCGGCCATGCGGTTCATCCGGACCAGGGCGTCCTGCATCGAGCTGTTCAGGGCGTGACCCATGTGAAGCGCGCCGGTCACGTTGGGTGGCGGGATCGCCACAGAGAAATTGTCCTCAGGGCTGCCGGTTGCCTCCGGGTGGAAGTAGCCACCGTCGAGCCAGGCCTGGAAAACGCGCCGCTCGACCTCCTCCGGCTGCCATCTGGTGGTCTCTTCCAGCTTCTGTCGCGCCTCGGCATCCAAGGCGGTCGATCTTATTGGCCGGGCACTGCCCCGTGCCCGGGGGTACCGGCCCGGAACCCGGTCAGCCGGCCTGTTCCCCGAGCGAATCGAGACCGTCGGGCTCGGCTTCCGCCTGGTGCGCCGCATCGGTGACCAGGATCGGTTGCTGGCCCTTCTCGATCGATTCCCGGGTCACCACGCACTTGGTCACGTCCTGGCGGGAAGGAAGATCGAACTGGACGTCCTGGAGCGTGTCCTCGATGATCGAGCGCAGACCTCTGGCGCCGGTCTCCCGGGCCAGGGCGCGGTCAGCGATGGCCTCGAGGGAGTCGTCGGCGAAAACCAGTTCGATTCCGTCGAACTCGAAGAACCGGGTGAACTGCTTGGCCAGCGCATGCCGCGGCTCGGTCAGAATCCTCACCAGGTCGTCGCGGTGGAGCTGATGGAGGGCCGCCACCACCGGCAGCCGGCCGATGAATTCCGGGATCAGGCCGTACTCGATCAGATCTTCCGGAAGCACCTGCTCGAACAGCTCTCCGGGGTCGTCCTCGTCCTGCCGCTGCATCGCGGCACCGAAACCGATCCCCTTGTTGCCGACCCGCCGCTCGATCACCTTCTCGAGCTCCGAAAACGACCCTCCGCAGACGAAAAGGATGTTGCTGGTATCGATCGTCAGGAATTCCTGATGAGGGTGCTTGCGACCGCCCTGGGGCGGCACCGAAGCGGTAGTTCCCTCGAGGATCTTGAGCAGGGCCTGCTGGACGCCTTCGCCCGAGACGTCCCGGGTCAGCGACGGGTTGTCGGCCTTGCGGGTGATCTTGTCGATCTCGTCGATGTAGATGATCCCGGTCTCGGCCTTCTTGACGTCGTAGTCCGCCGCCTGGATCAGCTTCAGGAGGATGTTCTCGACGTCCTCGCCGACGTAGCCGGCCTCGGTCAGGGCGGTCGCGTCGGCGATCGCGAAAGGAACGTTGAGGATCCGGGCCAGAGTCTGCGCGAGCAGGGTCTTGCCGCAGCCGGTCGGGCCGAGCAGCATGATGTTCGACTTCTGGAGTTCCACCTCCGGGTCCTCGGTCTCGGCCATGCGGACCCGCTTGTAGTGGTTGTAGACGGCCACCGAAAGGGCTTTCTTGGCCGAAGCCTGGCCGATCACGTAGTCGTCGAGGACCTCGTTGATCTCCTGCGGCTTGGGCAGGTGCTCGAGGTCGATGCCGGCCGCCACAGAAGGAGCGCTGACCAGTTCTTCGTCGATGATCTCGTTGCAGAGATCGATGCACTCGTCGCAGATGTAGACACCGGGCCCGGCGATCAGCTTCTTGACCTGACGCTGGGACTTGCCGCAGAAACTGCAGAGGAGCTGCTCGTTGGAATCGCTTGAACGTGCCAGGGGTCTGCCCTCTCTGCGTTGGAATTCAGGGCCTGTGCCCACTGTAGCGACAGCGCTTCGCCGCGCCCTTGTGCTGCCTTCTACTGCGCTTTCGGCCGCCGCCCTGCTGACGGGACAGATCTTGCCGGGGCGGTATGGTCGGTTAATCGAAGCCGAAATCAAACCCGTGACCACAGAAACCCTCCCGCAGGTGGAGCCGCTAATCGAGGCCTACCAGCGCTTCTACGAGGTTGAGGACATCGACCTTGAGCGCAATCGGGAGTTCTTTTCACGGTTCGTCGGTAGCGACCGCGATGGCTGGCTGCTGGCCGCCTGGCGGAGTGGCGAAGCGATCGGATTCGGCTGCTACTACCGCTTCCTCAGCTCCACCTCAGCGGTCGAGACGGTTCTGATGAACGATCTCTACGTGGTGAATGAAGCGCGCGGGGCGGGAGTCGGCCGGGCGCTGATCGAGGCCGGTGCCGGCCTGGCCCGCGAAGCGGGTGCGGCCTGGCTCGAGTGGAATACGGCGCCGGACAACACCACCGCACAGGCGCTCTATGACGGGACCGGAGCCGAAAGATCGACCTGGATCAACTACGAACTCAAGGTCTGAGCCGCCGGGACCCCGCTGCACGAGAAAGAGCCGCCGCGCCGAAGCGCGACGGCTCTCACCCCGAAAACGTTGCGGATCAGGTTCCGGGAGTCGGAGGAGGGTCGATTGACTCTTCGACGACGACCGTTTCTTCGACCGCGACGGCGACACCTTCCTTGAGTTCACGCAGTCGGTAGTACAGGACTGCCGAGATGATCGCGACGTAGGGATAGGCCAGGACCCCGACGATGACCAGGGCGATGATGCCGACGACGGGAATCGCGGCTGCCAGCAGGCCGCCGATGATCGCGATCGCGATGTAGATCGCGAGTATCGCCAGAACCACACCGAGGATGCGCATGCGGTTGTGCTTGGTCAGATCGGAGCTGCGTGACATCGAATCGAAGACGCCCTTGTTCTCGACCACCAGCGAAGGCATCGAGACGCTCCACATCAGAGCCAGGATGACACCGGGGATGATGAAGAAGATCAGGCCGATACCGACCAGGATGCCGACCACGATCTGAAGAACGATGATCGAAAACAGTCGCCCGGTGACCGATCCGAGAATCTCGCCGACCGACCAGTCGACCCGGCCGTCCTCTTCGACGTCCTGGACGATGCGGATGATCGATCCGAGCAGCCAGGCAGTCGCCACGAGCTGAACCAGCGATCCGAGGATGCCCAGGATGCCGTCGTTGCCGAGGATCGCGACGATGATCGCCGCCGGGATCAGCAGGACCAGGGCGACGATCCACACCGTGCCGAAGACCTTCTTGTAAATCTCGGTTGTTGCTTCGAATACGCCGCCTATGTCTAGGTGACCGGCGCTACCGCTTTCGCTGGACATTCGTTACTCCTCCTGTTGGATCTGAAAGGCCATGTGGCTATGACACTTTTCTGGCCTCCCGACCATATCCCCTTCGGTGACACGAAAAAACCAGTTCTCATGAACACCCGGTGACACACAGGGCGCAGAGTTCCGCGACAAGACCCCGCTCACCAGTCCCAGGAGGAGAGCAGCGGCCCCGGGTCGAGCAGGTTGCCGCGTGAGCGAACCTCGATATGAAGATGGCAGGGCGTGCTGCCTGCATTGCCGGTTTGTCCTACCGTTCCGAGCCTCCTGCCCGCCCGGACTCTCTGGCCGACCCGCACCGAAGGAGCCCGGGTCAGATGGGCGTAAAGGTAGGTGCGGCGCTCCGAGCGGCCCTTGATCACGACGAAGTGACCCTTGAGCGCCGGATCATAGGCGGCCCTCAGAACCGTTCCGGCGCGAACTGCGACCAGCGGTGTGCCGCAGGCCGCGGTCACGTCGAAGCCTTCGTGGATCCGCCCGCCGGTCCGTGGGGCCCCGAACGTGCCGATGAAGCCACGTACGCCGTGGGAGCCGTCAACCGGAAAGGTGTGGCCGTGGAGTCGCGGGCGGGCGAGCGTGCGCAGTCTGCCGCCGGCCGGTCCGATCCGAACCCGGTAGCGACCGGCACCGACCAGCCGCCCGCTGCCGTCGAGGCCGTTCCAGGTGCGCCGGTGCCAGCGACCGGGGCGCAGCGGCCCGGTGAATGATCGCCTCACGATACGGCCGGAGGTCTCGCCGTGACCGATCCGGCTGACCCGGATCTCGACCCTGACCGCGCGCCTGGAGCGGAATCTGAAAGCGATGCGCTGGGGGTTGACCGACTGGGGCACGGTCTGCCGCGGCGTGACCGAGCCAGAGAGGTCGCGAAAGCCCGCCGATCCCGAGGCGAAGGCCGGCACGGCCGCCAGCGCCAGGCTGGCGGCGACCAGAAGCGGCAGCAGTGCCCGCCGGGCGGGCCGCCGCCTAGTGATGCTCGATGACGCGGTCGACGATGCCGTAATCCTTGGCTTCATCGGCGCTCATGAAGTAGTCGCGCTCGGTGTCGTGGGTGATCTTCTCGAGGTCCTGCTTGGTGTGCTTGGCGAGGATCTTGTCGAGGCGCCCGCGGGTGTCGATGATCTCGTTGGCGTGGATCTCGATGTCGGTCGCCTGGCCCTGGAAGCCGGAGGAGACCTGGTGGATCAGGATCTTCGAGTTGGGGAGCGACATGCGCTTGCCTTCGGCGCCGCCGGCAAGCAGCAGGGCACCCATGCTCATCGCGATGCCGACGCAGATCGTCTGGACATCGGGCTTGATGAACTGCATCGTGTCGTAGATCGCCAGGCCGGCGTAGACGGATCCGCCCGGGGAGTTGACGTAGAGGCTGATGTCCTTTTCCGGGTCATCCGACTCGAGGTGGAGCAGCTGCGCCACGATCAGGTTGGCGATGTCCTCGCTCACCCCCGTTCCGAGAAAGATGATGCGTTCATTGAGAAGACGGGAGTAGATGTCGAAGGAACGCTCGCCTCGCGAGGTCTGTTCGACAACCATTGGGACTAGTGGGCTCATGGCGGCGAGTTTATAGAGAGAGTCCGGCCGGCACCGCTCAGCGCGCTTCGTCCGGGGTCCAGAGCTTTTCCCTGGCATCCTCGTCGGCCATCTCGACCGGCACTGCGGCCTCGGCGATCCGGTCTATCGCCTTGCGTACCCGGATGTCGGCGGCGACCATCTCGTGGCGTCCGTCCCGCTTCAGCCGCTCGAGCA
This sequence comes from uncultured Solirubrobacterales bacterium, assembly GCA_963709375.1. Taxonomy (GTDB): domain Bacteria; phylum Actinomycetota; class Thermoleophilia; order Solirubrobacterales; family 70-9; genus 67-14. The sequence continues at coordinate 159,372 of CAVPWA010000004.1, read as the reverse complement.
GCTTGGCCGCGGTCGTACGCTCGTGGCTGGCCATGTGCTCGAGTTCAGTTTCGAGCTCGTCATCGCTGACCTCGATCCCCTCGGCCTCGCCCACCGCGACCAGGACCGCCTCCCGGCGGATCTCCTGCTCGGCATCCGGCAGCGACTCGTCGACGATCTCGTCGCGGGTCTTCCCCTGCATCTGAAGGTAGGTGTCGGGGTTCATTCCCTGTCCGGTCATCTGGCGCTCGACCCTCTCCCAGCGCTCCATGCCCCGGGCCTTGACGATCTCCTCGGGAAGCTCGACCGTTGCGTTGGCGACCGCGGCGTCGACCGCTGCGACACGGAAATCCTGTTCTATTCGCTCCTTGACGGATTCGGAAAGCTTGCCCGCGATGTCCGCACGCAACTCTTCGAGCGTGTCGAACTCCGAAGCTTCGAGGGCGAAGTCGTCATCGACCTCCGGCAGCTTCTTCTCCCGGACCTCCTTGACCGTGACCGCGAACACCGCGTCCTGGCCGGCCAGCTCGGCAGCGCCGTACTCTTCGGGGAAGGTCACCTTGACTTCGACCTCGTCGCCGGCCGCAGCACCGATGATCTGCTGCTCGAAGTCGTCTATCAGCTGGCCGGAACCGATCTCGATCATGTGGTCGTTGGCGCTTCCACCCTCGAAGTCGACACCATCGAGGCTGCCCACGAAATCAACCAGGACGTGGTCCCCGTCGGCCGCCGGGCGCTCGACCGCGTCGAGGCTGGCCATACCCTCGCGCAGACGATCGACCTCGCGGTCGATCACCTCGCCGGGGACTTCGTCGCGGGGCTTCTCCACGTCCAGCCCCAGGTAGTCGCCGAGAACCGCGACGGGCCTCACGCCGACTTCGAACTTGAAGGCCAGCGGCTCGCCTTCGGCCGACGGGGCGTCGGTCACCTCTACTTCGGGGTCGCCGATCGGAACCACCCCGGAATCGAAGACCGCCTGCTGATACCACTCGGGCAACCCGTCCTGCAGGGCCTGCTCGAAGACCGACGCAAAGCCGAGGCGCTGGACGACCAGCGACGGCGGTGCCTTGCCCTTGCGGAAGCCGGGCAGGCGCATCTCTCGGGCAAGCCCACGGGCGGCGCGCTGGATCTGGACGCCTACATCCTCAGCCGAAACCTCGGCTTCGACGCGGGCACGGGAATTCTCAAGTTCTGTGACGGTGGTCTTCAAGGTCGCCTGACCCTAGCGATTCGCGCCGGATCAGCCTTCGCGGCGATCCGCGGCCATGGACCACAGTGCCCGGAAGAACTCGATCACGAAGCCGACCAGGCGACCGAGCGGGCCGGTAACCAGCCAGGCCCTGATCGGTGCCCGCGGGATCGGGGAGGCGGGCCCTCCGGTCGTTCTCACGCCGACGGTGCCTGTCCTGCGAGATGCGCTGCCTCGGGGGTGCCGTTGGCGGTCGCAGCCCCGGGGGCGGCAGCTTCCCCGGCGGCCCGGATCCTCCGCTCGAGCAGGTCGCCGTGTCCGGCTCTGACCGCCCGCTCGGCCCGCTCCTCGTCGAGGCTGTAGCCCTGGAGGTAGGCGAGGTCGAGCAGCTCCTGCTTTCGCATGCTCTGGCCGGCAGACTGGAAGTAGCTGTAGGCGATGACCCCGATCAACAGGAACGTGCCTTCGATCATCATGATCACCCCGGCGATGCTCTGATCCTGGATCGCGGACAGGCCCCATTTGGCCTGTCCTTCGGCGTAGTTCTGGTAGATCGTGACCTGGCTCCACATCAGCACGTTGCCGAGTATCGCCGCCGCGAAGCGCACGGCCGCCGTGTAGACGACCTTCCAGCCGGTGTTGAACCAGGCCGGCATCGGCAGCGGACCGAAGACCGGCATCCACATGAGCATTCCGAAGGCTAGAAACATGCCGTGCTCGAGGCCGTGCACGGCCGCGCCGCCGTAGGCCGCGTCGTAAAACACCGGCAGGTGCCAGACGAAGAGGTTGAGCGTCCAGAGGGGGAAGGCGATGAAAGGATTGACCAGGAACTGGAGCCGGCCGAAGAACGGGATCGCAAGGATCGGCTGCAGGATCGACCGGGTGAGCCCGAGCACGAGCAGGAGGCTGGCGATATCCCCGATGATCAGGTGTTCGACCATGTGGGCGATGACCAGCTCTTCGGCCAGGTACCCCCACGGGTTGAAAAGGACGATCGAGGCCATCAGCAGGCCGGCCCCGAAGCAGACCTGGCGCCAGGCAGGGACCGGCCGGCCCGCCCACGAGAGCTTCATGGCCCGATTCCAGTAGAGGATGACCGCCAGGGTGAGCGGGATCAGCTCCAGCATGGCCACGACGGTGGGGCTGAGGAATCCGAAAGGGATGAAAAGGTCGGAAAACAAGACCTGACAAGAGTACCGACGCCTCCCCTCCGGACGCGCCGGAGACCGGCTGCCCCGGTGCTAGATTGGTCTGGCGACTCGGGCCGGCGGTCAGCCGCCGGCCGTAGAAACGACATCCGACAGGCAAGGAGCACAGATGAGCAGTAGCGAGGGGATTCTCGACCGCGAAAACCCTGAGCAGCGCGAGCAGATCGTCGCGATGCTGACCAGGGCCTACTGGATGGAGATCGAGACGGTGATGAGCTACATCACGAACTCGACCAACCCCGACGGAATCCGCGCCCAGGAAATCATCGAGTCGCTCAAGCAGGACATCCAGGAAGAACTCGGTCACGCGCAGCTGTTCGCGAAGCGGATCAAGGAGCTCTACGGGGTGGTTCCGGGCTCGATGGACTTCACGGCCCAGCAGAGCTTCCTCCAGCCGCCGGAAAACCAGTCGGACATCGTGCATGTGATCAAGGGCGTGATCGAGGCCGAGAGCGGCGCGATCGAGTTCTATACGAAGATCATCAACGAGACCGACGGAGTTGACCCGGTGACCCAGGACATGGTCATCGCGATCCTGGCCGACGAGCAGGGCCATCGCCGGTTGTTCGAGGGCTTCCTGCGCGAGTACGAGGCGGAGGGCAAAGCCTGACCGCATCAGCCTTCCCTCCGATCGGGAGCTACGGCTTCCTGTCGGACTGCAATACCTCCGCGCTGATCGCACCGGACGGATCCGTCGAGTGGTTCTGCCTGCCCCGTTTCGATTCACCGAGCACCTTCGGCGCCCTGCTCGACCGGACCGCCGGCCGGTTCCGCTTTGCCCCCCGGGGTGTCGCGGCACCGCTCAGCCGCCGCTACCAACCGGGCACCCTGGTGATCGAGACGACCTGGTCCACCGACTCGGGCTGGGTCGTCGTGAGGGATGCCCTGAGCGTCGCCGAATGGGTCGTGAGCGGCCCCGACGGCAAGTCGAAGTCCGGACACGAGTCCGATTTCTCACTGGTCCGGGTCGCCACCTGCGTCGACGGCGAAGCGACGATCGAACTCGGCTGCGAGCCCCGTTTCGAGTACGGCTCACAGTCCGCGGTCTGGCAGGAATCCGGCCTCGGTGAAGCATTCGCCGAAGGAGCGGGCATGAAGGTGGCGCTCAATACCGACCTCGACCTGACCCTTGGCCAGGGCAGCGCCGACGGCAGGATCCACCTCAAGGAGGGGCAGAGCTGCTTCTGCTCGCTGGCCTGGGGAAAGGGAATCGAATCACCCGTCCGGAGTGCACCTGAGGCGATCGAAAGAGTCGACGAAACGGTCGAGTCCTGGCGACAGTGGCTGTCCCAGGGGAGTTTCCCGGACCACCCGTGGCAGATCCACCTCCAGCGCTCGGCGCTGGTCCTCAAGGGCCTGATCTACGCACCGACCGGCGCCATGCTCGCGGCCGCGACGACCTCGCTTCCGGAGACGCCGGGCGGAGTCCGCAACTGGGACTACCGGTTCAGCTGGATCCGGGACTCGACCTTCGCTCTCTGGTCGCTCCACTCGCTCGGTTTCGAAGAGGAGGCGCAGGGCTTCCTCCGCTTCGTGCGGGAAAGGGCGATGGAGTCCGACGGGGACCTGCAGATCATGTACGGGATCGGCGGCGAGCACGACCTGACCGAGAGCACCCTCGACCACCTGAGCGGCTACGAAGGTGCCCGGCCGGTGAGGATCGGCAACGGGGCCTACGACCAGCGCCAGAACGACGTCTGGGGGGCACTGCTGGACGCCATCTACGTAAACCGGCTGACCCTGAAGAGGGACCGCGACTCCGAGGAGGGCCGGAAGCTGGTGCTGCGGCTGGTCCGGGAAGCGATCGATGCCTGGCCGAAGCCCGATCAGGGGATCTGGGAAGCCCGCGGCGAGGCGAAGCACTACGTCTCTTCCAAGCTGATGATCTGGGTAGCGGTCGATCGCGGAGCCAGGCTGGCCGAGCAGTTCGGCAACCCCGACGTGGCAACGGAGCTGCGGGGGAAAGCAGGCGAGATCAAGGAAGAGATCATCGAGAAAGGCTGCAGGAACGGGGTCTTCCGGCAGCACTACGACACCGACGCACTCGATGCCTCGGTACTGCTGATGCCGCTGGTCCGCTTTCTGCCACATGACGACGAGCGACTGCTCAAGACGGTACTCGCGGTCCGGGAAGGGCTCGACGACCGCGGCATGATCCTGCGCTACAAAACCGACGAGACCGACGACGGACTCCATGGTGAAGAAGGCACCTTCCTGATCTGCTCCTTCTGGATGGTCTCGGCACTTTCGGAGATCGGCGAGGCCGAAGAGGCCCGGCAGCTCTGCGAACGGCTGCTCAGCTCAGCCGGCGACCTGAACCTGTTCGCTGAGGAAATCGACCCCGGCACCAACCGCCACCTCGGCAACTTCCCCCAGGCCTTCACCCACCTGGCCCTGATCAACGCGGTCTCCCACGTGATCGCCGACGAGCGACGCGAGGCCGAGCCCGGCAGGGCGACCGCGGTGTTCTCCGAAATGCGCGATGTCGACTGAGAACGGACAGACACCGGACCCCGTGGCGGACGAAGTCGCGGCCGAGATCACCTCGAACCTGAGGGCGGTGAACGACCGGATCGATGCAGCCTGCTCGGCTGCCGGTCGCGAGCGCGATGAGGTGCGCCTGCTGCTGGCGACCAAGACGGTCGAGCCGGCACGGGTCCGTATCGCGATCGAAGCAGGCGCCGACCTGGTCGCCGAGAACCGCGTTCAGGAGGTACGGCCCAAGTTCGAGGCGCTCGAGGACCTCGAATACGAGCGGCACTTCATCGGCCACCTGCAGTCGAACAAGATCAACGCCCTCATGCCATACGTCTCGTGCATCCAGTCGCTGGACCGGCTGTCGCTGGCCCGCAAGCTCCAGAGCAGGCTGGAACGCGAAGGTGAGACCCGCGAAGTCCTGATTCAGGTCAATACTTCCGGCGAAGATTCGAAGTTCGGACTCGCCCCCGGGGAAGTCGAATCCTTCGCCGAAGAGGTGAGCCGGATGGACGCCCTGCGAATTCGCGGGCTGATGACGATCGGGCTGTTCACAGAGGACCTGGAACTGGCCCGCCCGAGCCTGCGGCTGCTGAGGGAACTGCGGGACCGGGTGCTTCAGATGAACCTCGACGGCGTTGGCATGAACGAACTGTCGATGGGCATGAGCGGTGATCTCGAGGTCGCGATCGAAGAAGGCGCGACGATCGTCCGGGTCGGCTCGGCCGTATTCGGCAGTCGCCCGCCCGCCACCTGAAGGGTCGCCCGCTCAGTCGCCCGCGGTATCAGTCGTCCGTTGCCGCCAGACCCGCAGGTCAATCCCGTAGAGCACGTGCGGCAGACCGAAATGCTCGACTTCGCGCTCGAGGTCGAGACCGATCCTCTCCATCACACGGCGCGAGGCGAGGTTGTCCACCAGTGCGAGCGAGACGACGTGTTTGAGGCCTATCCGCGACGCGACGGCAAGGGCCGCAGAGCCTGCTTCGCTTGCGAAACCACAGCCCTGCTCATCCGGCAGCAGGGTCCAGGGCAGCTCGACCATCGCCCTGCCCTCGACCCGGGTCCAGGCGAGACCACCCCTGCCCAGAAACCGGCCGTCGGCTCCCGACCGGAGTACCCATGGTCCGAAGCGATGGTGCTGCCAGTGGAGCAGGTCGTGTTCGAGAATCCGTTCCACGTCCCGGGATTTCAGGGGCTCAAGCGGTGGTGGCCGCAGCCAGCGCTCCACCGCGGGATCGCGGAAGAGCCGGGAGTAGTCGGTGGCGTCCTGCTCGCGGGGCCGCTCACAGCGGAGCCGGGCCGTATCGGCTGACGCCTGCCCGGGCACCGGGTTCAGTCCGCGGCGGCGAGCAACAGGGCGGACTGCGCCCTGACCTTCTTCTTCAGCATCGGACTCCAGCCCAGGAAGATTCCCGGTGCGCCGAGCGCCATTCGTGACCACTTCCAGAAATCGAAGGAATCGATGTGCTCGATAATCAGGCCCCCGTCGAAGCGAAAGGCGGCATCAATCTCGTTCGTCACGAACCTTCCCGTTTTCGAGAACGTGTAGCGCGCCGTCCAGTGGGCGGTCCCGGTACCACCGTCAGCCGAGTGCCCGCCGAGGACGATCTCGAGGTCGTCGGCCCGACTGAGCAGCATGCGCCACATCTTCATCACTTCCGGTCCGCGCAGGTCGGGAAAGGCGGGGTCGGAAAAGTGCACCTCGGGGTGGTAGCAGCGCTCCATCCCGTCCGCGTCCCCGTTCGCGAAGGATCCGTAAAAGCTCTCGATGGTCCGGTCCTGCTCGCTCATCGCCTTCTCCTCTTCATTCTCGGGTCTTCTTTCATGCGGCCTTGCGTCTCGTAGCATCGCGCACTTCGCCGATCAGTTCCTCGAGTACGTCCTCCAGGGCAACCACACCGGTCGTGCGGCCGCCCGGGTCGGCCACCTTGGCCAGGTGTGCGCCTGAGCCCTGCATCGTCTCCAGGACCGAGCGCAACAGCTCGTCGCCTCCGACGGTAGGCAGTGGCCTGATCCAGGATTCGGCGATCGGCCGGTTGCGATGACGGTCCTTGAACTCCAGCGCGTCCTTCAGGTGCAGGTAGCCGATCATTTCTCCTTGCCGGGACACCGGAAAACGCGAAAATCCGGTCCGCACCGCCACCGCTTCGACTTCGGCGGGCGTGACCGTGACCGGCACGGTCTCGATCGTCTCGAGGGGCAGCAGGACCGAGCTTGCCGTCCTCTCCTCGAAGCCCAGAGCCCCGGTGAGCAGCTTGCTCTCATGAGAGTCGAGGAATCCCTCGCGCCGGGACTCCTCGACCAGGCCGGCAACTTCATCCCGGGTGAAAGCGCTCGCAACCTCGTTGCGGGGTTCGACACCAAGCAGCCTGAGGATCGCGTTTGCGATCCAGTTCAGCGAAGCGATCGCCGGATAGAGAACGATCACCACGACGCCGAGGCTGGGTGCCAGCGCCAGCGCCGAGCGATCCGGCCGGGCCAGGGCGATGTTCTTCGGGACCATCTCCCCGAGGACGACGTGGAGCGAGGCGACGATGAAGAGGGCGATCGCGAAGGCGAGTGGGTAGACCAGAGCCTGCGGTGCTCCGATCGCATCGAGCGGGCCTTCGACGGCGTTGGCGACCGCCGGCTTGGCGAGGGCGCCGAGGCCGAGGGTGCAGAGCGTGATTCCGAGCTGCGCAGCGGCCATCATCAGCGAGACGTTCTCCATCGAGCGCAGGGTGATCGCCGCCATCCTCCCCCCCTCCTCGGCCTTAGGTTCGATCACCGAGCGGCGAGCCGAGATCAGCGCGAACTCGGCCCCGACGAAGAAGGCATTCAGCCCAAGCAGGATCAGCGAAATCGTGATCGCCAGCCAGATGCTCACGTCTGCTCACCCGCATCTTCGCCGGCTTCGGCCAGTTCCACCGCGAGACGTATGCGGTCGACCCGCAGTTCGTCCATCGTCAGAACGGTCAGGCGTGCGCGGAGTTGCATTCCCTCCACGTCGACAGCATCGACGCTGACGTCATCGCCCGGCTCCGGAACTTCGCCGAGGACGAAGGCGATCAGTCCCGCAACCGTTTCGTAGTCTTCGTCTTCGGGAAGCCTGACCCCGGTGTAGCGGGTGACCTCATCCGGTCTGAGCAGACCGCTGAGGCCCCAGACTCCCTCTTCGATCGGCCGGACCGGCTCTTCGCGAGGGTCGTGTTCGTCCCGCACCTCGCCGACGATCTCCTCGATCAGGTCCTCGAGCGTGACGATCCCGTCGAAACTGCCGAATTCGTCGACCACGATCGCGATCTGGAGGCCCACCTGGCGAAGCTCGGTCAGCAGCGGGTCCAGCTCCATCGATGAGGGAACCAGTACGGGATCGGCCATCACCTCGCTGACCGGGACATCCCCGCGTCGCTCGTAGGGAACCGCCACCGCATGCTTGACATGGACGATGCCCTCGACCTGTTCGGATCCTTCCTCGACCACCGGGAAGCGGGATCTTCCGCTGTCGCGGGCGGCTTCGATGACCGCCATGACCGGGTCGCCGGGGGCCAGCGTCTCAACCCTCGGGCGCGGGGTCATCGCGTCGTCGGCGCGCCGCTCGCCGAAGTCGAGCGATTTCGCCAGCAAGGTGGCGGTGGGCAACTCGAGCGTGCCCTTCTGGGCCGAACGCCTGACCAGGGAGCCGAGCTCCTCCGGAGAGCGGGCGGAGGCGAGTTCTTCCTGCGGTTCAATGCCGAGCTTCCTGAGGATGGAGTTGGCCAGCCCGTTGGCACCGGTGATCACCGGTCCGAGTGCCGCGGTGAAGCCGCGTTGGAAAGTCTGGATCGCCTTCGCAGTCTCGAACGGATGGGTGATCGCCAGATTCTTCGGGATCAGCTCACCGAAGACCATGGTCAGGCCGTTGGCGAGTATGAAGCCGATCAGCAGGGCCAGTCCGCTTACCGTGCCCTCCGACACCCCGAGTGATTCGAGCGGTCCTTCGAGCAGGGCGGAGATCGCCGGTTCGGCGAGGAAGCCGATGACCAGGTTGGTCAGGGTGATCCCGATCTGGGCGGCCGAGAGCTGGGTCGAGAGCCGCCGCAGAGCGGACCGCACACCGATGGCGCGCCGGTCGCCGGCTTCGGCCTCCCGGTCGACGGTCGAGCGATCGACAGTCACGAAGGCGAATTCCGCCGCGACGAAACCACCGCAGGCCAGGATCATCACCACGGAAACGAGTACGAGCAGGAGCTCGACCATCAGGAGAGCGCCCCCCGAAACGGGTTCAGGGTGCGCCTGGGACTAGAACCGGGTTCGTCGTCCATCCACTGTTCCGTGAAGATCCATCAGGGAACAAAGAGTATCCCGATCGACCGGACAGGCCCCCCGCGGCTACGATCCGCCGATGAAACCCGAAGACCTCAACGAGCTCGAAGCGCGCGCCAGGCTTACCGCAGACGCCGCCCGCGAGCAAGCAGTGAGCCGCCGCCACCAGGCCGGCAGCCGCACCGCCAGGGAGAACATCGACGACCTCGTGGACGAAGGATCACTGGTCGAATACGGTCGCTTCGCGATCGCCGCCCAGCGCGGCCGGCGGGAGATGCAGGACCTGATCGAGAAGACACCGGCCGACGGACTGATCGCCGGGACCGCGACCGTCGGCGGCCGCGCCTGCGCCGTGCTCTCCTACGACTACACGGTCCTTGCCGGGACCCAGGGGCATACGGGCCACCGCAAGAAGGACCGGCTGTTCGAGTTGATCGAGAAGATGAAGCTGCCGACCGTATTCTTCGCCGAAGGCGGCGGCGGGCGTCCCGGCGATACGGACCACGCCGTGGTCTCGGCGCTCGACACCCGCGCATTCGCACTTTGGGCGCAGCTCTCCGGCGTCGTTCCGAGGATCGCAGTGGTGGCCGGGCGCTGTTTCGCCGGAAACGCGGTGATCGCCGGCTGCTCGGATCTGATCGTCGCAACCCGGAACAGCTCGATCGGCATGGGTGGTCCGGCCATGATCGAGGGCGGCGGGCTGGGAAGGGTCGATCCGGACGAGGTCGGCCCGGCGGCAATGCAGTCGGCTAACGGGGTGATCGACGTACTGGTCGAAGACGAGAACGAGGCGGTCGAAATCACCTCGAAGCTGGTTGCACTACTGTCCGACGACCCGGACGCTGGAGGGCGCGAGGGTGCCGCGGCCGCAGGGGATCAGTCTCTGTTGCGCGAGGCGATACCCGAGCGCAGACGGCGCGCCTACGACGTGGTCCGGATCATTGAGTTGCTGGCCGACCCGGGCTCGGTCGTCACGCTGAGGCCGGATTTCGCCCCGGAGATGGCGACGGCGCTGATCCGGATCGAGGGTCGCCCGGTCGGGGTGATCGCCAACAATCCCCTGCACATGGCCGGTGCGATCACCTCCGGCGGTGCCGACAAGGCTGCCCGCCTGATGCAGCTCTGCGAGGGCTGGGGGATCGCCATGCTCTCCCTGGTCGATACGCCCGGGATGATGGTCGGCCCGGAAGCCGAAAAGACCGGCCTGGTCCGCCACTGCTCGAGGATGCTGGTGGCCGGAGCCGCGCTCACCGTGCCGGTGGTCGCCGTCGTGCTCCGGCGGGGCTACGGGCTGGGGGCCCAGGCAATGGTCGCCGGCAGCCTCCACGAGCCGCTGCTGACTGTCGCCTGGGCGGGCTCCGAGCTCGGCCCGATGGGCCTCGAGGGGGCGGTGCGGCTCGGGCTGAAGAAGGAGCTCGAGGCGATCGAGGACGAAGCCGAACGCGAACAGAGGGTGCGTGAGCTGACCGAGATCGCCCACCGGAACGCCAACGCCCTCAACGCGGCCACGCTGTTCGAGATCGACGACGTGATCGACCCGGCTGACACCCGCCGGGTGGTCAGCTCGACCTTTGCCCGGGCCGGCACGCAGCCCCGGGCAGAAGGCGGGCGCGGCTTCATCGACACCTGGTGAGGCGGTCAGCTCCCGGATTCGCGTAACGACTTGCGCGAGGGCTTGACCAGTAGCGCGGCGGCAAGGAAGCAGAGTGCCCCGATGAATGTGCCGGTGTTGATCCAGTCGACGTTCACCGGCTCCCCGGTCGACGGCAGCACGTAGGCCCCGATCGCCGAGAGCCCGAAGGCGACCGACCCGAGCATGTTCAGCCAGGTTCCCCACCAGCCCCGCACCTCGGGATCCCAGAGGTTGCCGGCATGGCGCGTTGCCGCCACCGCGAGAACGCCCGAGACCAGGAACAGAATTGATCCGACCGCATCCGGCCGCCAGACATGGTCGGCCGCCGCCGTTGCGCCGAGCCCGGCGAAGAACGCGGCCACGGTCGAGTAGTTGAAGAAGATCGTGCCGATGAACTGCGAGGCTGCCGACCACCAGTCGTCCCACTGCTGCCGGGCCTTCCAGGCTCCGTGGCGCCACCTGCCGGTAAGCCTGAGCTGAATGAAGGCGGCGATCGTGAAGAAGACCGAGCCGATGAAGAACGTGACATTCGTCCAGTCCTCGCCGACGAGTCCGAGGTAGCCGGGGCACGCTGCAACGGCGAAGCAGAGCGATCCGATGGCGAAACCGAGCGATTCCCGCCGCATCCGCCGAAGCCGTTTCAACGATTCACCCCGCTCTGCATGCCGGTCACCTTATTCGCGCAGGCCAGGGGCCGGACGGAAGACACAGTGCGACCGGACGGTCGGTGACACACTGTTCACGTGACTCCTCCCCAGACGATCCACATTCACGGCCAGCCGGTGACCTTTCACATGATGGGCGACGGGCCGCCGATCCTGCTGGTCCACGGCATCACATCGAGTTCGCGGACCTGGCGCAGGGTCATGCCGCGTCTGGCCGAGACACACACCGTGATCGCCCCTGATCTGCTCGGCCACGGCCAATCCGCCAAGCCTCCCGGGGACTATTCGCTCGGGGCCTACGCAAGCGGCATAAGGGACCTGCTCGTGGCGCTGGAGATCCCCCGCTCCACGGTCGTCGGCCACTCACTCGGCGGCGGCATCGCAATGCAGTTCGCTTACCAGTTCCCGGAGCGGGTCGGGAGAATGGTTCTGGTCGATTCCGGAGGCATCGGCCGTGAGGTGAGCCCCATACTCCGGGCCGCCGCGCTACCGGGTGCCGAGTTCGTGCTCCCGGTGATGTTCAGCCCGACCCTCCACGATGGCGCCCTCAAGGTGCGTAGCCTGCTGGGGCGGATCGGCCTCCAGCCGAATGCCGATATCGAAGGTGTGAGCGAAGGCTTCGCCTCGCTGACCGAGGCCGACGCCCGCCGGGCCTTTCTCCACACGGTGAGATCGGTTATCGATACCGGTGGTCAGCGGGTCAGCGCGGAGGACCGGCTCTATCTGGCCGCGGACGTACCGTCGATGATTATCTGGGGCGAGAACGACAGGCTCATACCGGTAAGTCACGCTCACAAGGCGCAGGAAATGCTGCCCGACAGCCGTCTCGAGATCTTTTCCGACGCCGGTCACTTCCCGTTCAACGACCACCCCGACCGCTTCGTCGACCTGATGCGCGACTTCATCGCGACGACGGAAGCGACCGAGCTGGACGAGAGCCACGTGCGGCAGATGCTTCAGGACCGCGGAAACCTCGACGTGACCGGCACCCCCGGAATATGAGTGACGATTCCGGCTACGCAGAGCAGGTTGTTGCCGCGCTGGAAGATCATCAGCGCCGCTCCGTGGAGATTCTGGAGCGGAACGAGAGCGACCCGGAGGCCGTGGTAAAGGCCCTGGTCAGGCTCCACCTCGAATGGACCGAGGAGGATCGGGAGCGAGCGATCCTGGTCAGCCGTAGACGCAACGAAGTCGCGGCCGGACGGCTCGGTGACAAACTCGCCGCCAGCAACCGGGAGTTCTTTTCCCGGATGAAGGCATGGATCGACAGCCAGACCGAGGCCGGCCGGATCGAACCGGTCTCCTTCAACCTGCTCCACGCAGTCATCTTCGCCCCGACCCAGGAGATCGCCAAGCTCTGGCTCGCCGGTCGCCTCAAGCGCCCGCTCGGCTCCTACGCCGATGCACTGGGCGAGGCCGCCTGGGCTTCCGTCACCGCGCTTCCCGCACGCGGCTGACGATCGCAGACCGGCCGGGCTCAGGTCCCGTAGTCCTCCAGCGGATCTTCGACCGTCTCGGCGACCGTGGACATCGCCGGCCCGGCGGTCGAGCCGTGGATCAGGATCGAGACTCCGACACAGGCGATGATCGTCCAGTAGATCAGTTCGATCTCGCCGGTTGACAGAACCCCCGCGTTGATCGCGACCGCGGCGTAATAGAACGAACCGATTCCCCTGATCCCGAACCAGCCGATCAACAGGCGTTCCTTCATCTGAACCTTCGAGCCGAGGAAGGCAAGCAGTGTGGAGAGCGGCCTGATCAGCACCAGCAGCACCGGTACCAGCAGCCAGCCGGCAAGCCCGGGAGCAGCCAGCCCGGCGACCGTGACTGTCGAGCCGAGCAGCAGGACCATCCCCAGTTCGGTGATGTTCTCGAGGAAGTCGGCCCCGCCGTGGACCCGGTCGTGGGCCTCGTGGTCCCATTCGTAACGCCGGAAGGAAAGGCCTCCGGCGAAGGCGGCAAGGAAGCCGTAGGCGCCGACCACCTCGGTGAAGCCGTAGATCGCAAGCACGGCTGCCATCGCCAGCCAGCCATCGTAGGTGGGCTTGAGCCACCCGTGCTTTCGGAACCAGTCCGCCCCGCGACCGATCGCCCAGCCGCCCGCTGCGCCGATCGCCAGGCCGCCGGCGATCCCGTAGACGACATCTGCCGCGAACCATTCGGCGAGCCAGCCCGTTCCGCCCTCGGCGGCTACGAATACGCCGAGGAAGACGAACGGGAAGGCGAGGCCGTCGTTGAATCCGGCTTCGGATGTCAAAGCGAAGTGGGTTTCCGTCTTGTCGCCCTCGCCGGGCGGACCAACCTGCACGTCTCTGGCCAGAACCGGGTCGGTCGGAGCCAGGCAGGCACCGAGGATTATCGCGGCCCCCAGGGACAGTCCCAGGAATGCGCTTGCGAAAAGCGTTACCGCTCCGATGGTCAGCGGCATCACGATGACCAGCAGCAGGAAGGTCGAACGCCAGCGGTCCCAGCCGAGTTGACGGTCGATCCTGAGGCCTGCACCGAACAGGGCAACTATTACCGCGAACTCGGCCAGTCTCTCGATCAGCTCCGACTGCTCGATCGGATCGATCAGGTCGATTCCGAAAATGTGAAGGCCACCCGAAGCGATCGCTCCGAGCATCAGGTAGACCGCGGCCGGGCTGAAGGAGCGCCTGCGGTGACTGGAGAGGATCCAGATCGCCGTGAACATCACGATCCCGCCGAAGAGCAGCCCGATCGCATAGGGACGGGCAAAGGAGAAGCCCTCGGCGGCAGCCAACAGGGGTGAGATGTCGAGTTGGCTGATCAAGTCGCAGCCATTGTCTCAGTCTCCACCGTCCAACCCTTGCGCGGCGCCGGATGCAGGCTCAGGAGGACTGGTCCGAGGACGCTACAGCGACATCCTGGCCGACCGGGCCCAGCTCGGAACGCTTGGCCGCGCGACCGTCGCCCGACGAACGTCCGGTCAAGCGGCGACCGACCCACGGCAGCAGGTAACGAAATACCCAGCCCATGTCCTGCCGGAACTCGGTCGCTTTCGGCACAGCTGGAGCGGGCGGCAGATCCCTGGCCCATTCGGGCACTTCCCCCGTTGCGAACGAGTCGAGAGAGAGCAGGTTGCCTCCCTCAGCGGCTCGCTCGACAAGGGCGAAGACGGCTTTGGCGAGCCGGTCGTGACCAGCCGGGTTGAGGTGCAGGCGGTCGTATGACCACAGACGGGGATCGGTGGTCGACGGAATCGTCTCGAGGTCGATCAGCAGGGTTCCATGCCGTTCGGCGATCTCCCTCAGCCCCTGGTTGTAGGCCCGGAATCGGTCCGAGACCTGATGCCCGAACGGACCTGACCCCGGAGCCACCGGGTAGGTATTGCTCAGCACGGTGGCACCTGCGGCGCGGAACCTGGACTGCATGTCTTCCATCAGGTCGAGGGTCAGGTCCATGTCGAGGCCAGGTCGGATCAGGTCGTTGGCGCCGGCCATCACGCTGGCCAGATCCGGCTGGAGAGCCAGGGCAGGTTCGAGCTGCTCGTCGTGGATCTGTTTGATGCGACGCCCACGGATCGCCAGATTCGCGTAGAGCAGACCGGGAGAAACGGCCTCGAGGGCCTCGGCGAAGCGGTCGGCCCAGCCGCGATCGGTCCCGTCGCCATGTGGCTGGTCGCCGACCCCTTCGGTCTGGCTGTCGCCGATCGCGACGAAGCGGCTGTAGGAGGGAGTCATGATCCCGCTCCCTGCAATTCCACGGGCAGGTACGTGCCGCAGCGCTCCATCTCCGAAAGAAGTGCCTCATGCATACGATCCCGAAGTTCCTGGTCGCGGCCGCAGAGCACACGCCCGGTCGAGCGGTCGACCAGGTTGGCGACCTGATCGGGATCGCGGTTCATGTCGTAGAGCTCGAATTCCGGAGATTCTTCTCCCGACGGATCGACGTACACGGCATACATCGCCCCGGGGGTGCGTACCGACCTGATCCGGTTCGGATGCGGTGCGACGTTGACGTAGGCAGAACCGGACTGGTGGTCGTCGAAGCTGAAATGCGTGAACTCCTGCACTGACCCGGCCGGCTCGGGGTGATCGCTGACTGCGCCGAAATCGATACCGACCGAATCAAGTCGCTTTTCGTCCGGGCGGGCCGCGTCGGCCAGTACCGGGGTCAGGTCCCGGCCCCGGATTCCGTCATCCGAGCAGTCGGCGCCGGCGATAGTCGCCAGCGTCGGCAGGATGTCGCAGAGTGACGCCGGCGCCTCCACGCTTGCGGGCTCGGTGAAGAGCACCGGATTCGAAACCACGAGCGGAACGTTGATCGTCTCCTCGTAGGCGTTGAACATCTTCTGCCGCTGACCTCCGTGCGACATGCCCATCTCCCCGTGGTCCGAAGTTCTGACGATGACCGTGCGCGATCTGAGCGATTTGTCATCCTCCGGGTCGCCGAGAGCATCGAGAATCCGGCCGACCTTCTCGTCGACCAGACGATGCAGGTGAGCGTAGAAGCGGCAGTAGTCGAGCTTGGCATCGTCGTTTCCGACCGGCCCGATGAAGCTGGCCTGGCCGAGCCTCATCAGAGCGTGGCAACTCGGCTTGTTCGAAAGATTTTCGTGAACTGACCGCGGCAGCTCGATCCCGTCGATGTCCGCCCAGTCGTCGGGCGAATAACCACCCTCGCGATAAGTCGAAGGGTAGGCGAGCACATCATGGGGATTGACCAGCGAGGCGATGAGTGCCCAGGGCTCGGGCGGAGGATCGGCCAGGAAGCCTTCGACCTGACGGGCGAAATCTTCGTCGTAGCCGAGATTCTCCCGACCGGCGTAAGTGCCCCCACCGAAATGTGAAGGCTCGAGGTTTTCACCCGCATCCGGTGGCTGCCAGTCATGGAGCCCGTAGTCGGTGGCGAGACGGTCGCTGTCGCGGTCGCTCCACTGCCCTCCTTCGACGGGCTGGGTCAGGTGCCACTTGCCCTTGAGGACCGTGCGGTAGCCGGCGCGCTCCAGCACGGTCGCCAGATTCGGGGTGGCCGGATCGAGTTCGTTCTCATCCTCGCCGCCGTCTGCGGGCCGGGTCGAACCCTTGATCATGGTCTTGACCGCTTCGCCCGGTGTGATCTCTTCCCGAAGAACCGCCCCTAAAGCCGCCTTCAGCGCATGCGGTGCGTTCTTCGGCTGGATCCGGGCCCCACCCTGGGTGAGCGTCAGGGTTACGCCGTGCTCCGATGGCCACTTGCCCGTCAGGAGCGACGCACGGCTCGGCGAGCACATGCAGCTTGCGGCGCTCGCCTGAGAGAAGCTCACTCCGGTGCGGGCGATCTCCACGTCGGCAGGTGTCAGGTCAGCGAGCCACTCCGGGTCCTCCGGCCAGTGCATCGGTCGCCGCTGCTGGTCGGTGATGATCAGCAGGAGGTTCGGCGGACGCTTCGAGTCCGCGCCCGCTTCGTCGCTGCTCATTGCCACTTGAAGGGACAGCCTCTGGATTCGAAGTCCTGCCTGTCCATATAGGTACCCCGCGGGTAGAAGCGGCCCATGGTCTGCTCGGCATTGAACGGGGTGCCCACGTCCCAGATCGAGCGCTTGAAGTCCGGGCTCGGAAGGATGTTGCGGTTCAGCAGCTGGCCGGCGTCGGTACGACCCGCCCCGTCCCCTTCCGGGTCGGCGGGCAACCACGCGACGCCACACTTGCGCCTGGCATTGGACGGTCGCTCATCCTGTGGCGTGACGGCGATTACATAGCCGCGCTTGCGGTTCCTCAGCGGGATCTGCTCGTCGAAGAGACAGCGGTGGGTTTTGGTGGTGACCAGCGACTGGATCGTGCACATGTCCCACTCGACCATCTGCCCCGCCCCGGTCCGACGCTGCCCGTTCAGGGTCTTCGGTGTCCTCGGCAGCTTTCCGCGGATGGCGAGCAGTTCGCCGAAGCGGAAGCTGAAGGCCCCGATCATGTAGCGGGCGTCGTTGTTGTTGTACTGCGTGCCTTCCTGGGCCGGATTCGCCAGCCAGGCCTGCTGCTTGTCCTGCTCCGTGCCGTAGAGGGCGAACACGTTGGGCAGGTTGAAGAACTTGATGAATTCGAACCGCGGCAGCGCGGGGTTCGTTACCGGGTCCTTGCCGGGTGAATTGATCAGGGTCTCGTAGGTCGGGAGTGGCAACAGGTTCCCGGAGTAGTCGTGGGTCGAGTTGAGCTCGTCACACATGGCCTGGCCGCGCAGGGTCGATCCGTCTGCGAGCCTGAGGACCGGTTTCGGAAGACCCGTTCCCCCAGACCGGTTTCGTCCGCGATCCGGCACGTAGACCCGGTAGATGATGTCCTGGCGGGCGCCCGGTATCGGTCTGGCGTAGAGGGTGTTCCTGGCCGGAGCCGCCGGTTCGGCCTCACCGAGGACCCTGACCGTATAGCTGCGTTTTTTTGCCCGACGGTCCTTGCCCGGGCGACTGGGATTGATCGACCCCCGGTTCGGCCGGATGCGACGGTCGCTCAGGGAACTGGCCGAAGCCCCGTCCATCTCATAGGTGTTGAAAGAGGAATAGCGGGCGTGAGGGAACCTGCCCCGCAGGCTCACCACCGCTCCCGGCGGGGTCGAGAACCTCGCTCCCCAGTAGGTGATCTCGGTTCCGGGGAAAGCGGAGTTCGTCTTCTCGTTTTCCGCGGTGAACGGCCCGGTCCAGAAACAGCCGGCAGTCGGAAGGCCCTTCGGGTTGTGGCCCGTCGGGACGTCAGCCGAGGCAGGCCCAGCCGGAATCGCGAAGCAGCAGGCAACCACCAGCGGCAGAACCAGAAATCTCCGCCCGAAATCCCGGTGGAGGCGGGTCGAAACTATGCCCAATTCGGAACCTCCCTCCTGCGATGGAGTCTCAACGAAGCCGGTCGGATCGCGCTGATGACGCTACCAGAGCATTCGTGCTCTTTACATCAACCCGACAGGTCCAGGAAAGATTCGACGGGCTCGTCCGGTCCAGCGACCCTTTCGAGCACGAAGGCGGTGCCCAGCCCGCGCATGGGGGGCCGGTCGAACACCGCCATCCCGAGCAGCAGGCCCGGCGCGACCAGCCGGAACTCGTCCCTCACGTGGCGCCAGGGAATCGGGGCCTCAGGCCCGTAGGTCGAGACCATCACGGGAGCCCCGTCGAGCACGGAGGCTTCGAGCTGCGCGTCCATCGCCAGGTATTCGACAAGGCTCCCGCCGCGTTTGAGGAGGTTCATTCCGGAGAGTCCCTTCCCGGACCGCCTGAAGCGCTTTCCGAACCAGTCGGGAAGACCGATCAGACCGAGCGCGGCCGGCGCCATTCTCCGCAGCGGTGGCGGGCCTACGAAGACCGCCCGGTGGCTGCCGAGCAGGTCCTCGGGCGACGGCGCCGGCAGCGCATTCCAGAGCCTCCGAAGCTGAGCCGGAGATTCCGGCAGGCCTTCGATGCCCGTGACGGGACCGGCCTCGGGCGAAGGTCGGCTCTCGTCCCGGTGCGGCCAGCGGGCTGCGAAGCGCTCCGACATCGCGGTGATGGTCAGACTCGGATTGACCCCCAGGTTGACCGGAATCGCCGCAGCGTCGGCGACAAACAGACCGGGGTGACCATGCACTTCGTGGGACTCGTCGATCACGCCACAAGAGCGATCGGACCCGATCACCGCTCCGCCGAGTATGTGCGCCGTCACCGACCTTCCTCCGGCGCTCTCGACCAGCAGGTTGAGCGGAGTACCGCCCGAAGACTCGGCGAAGGCCCGGGCCGCTTCGTTGGCCACCGGCAGGTAGCTCGGGGCCTCCTTGCCGGGTACCGAGCGTGATCGCAGCACTTTCCGCCAGGGGCGCAGCGGGGATCGCCGCAGCTCGAATGCAACCTCGCTTTCCACCTCCTGCATGACGGTGAGAGCGGTCAGGCGCTTCTCGAAGTTGGAGGCAGTGACAGCTCTGCCGAACCTGACCGGGTGGCGAAGTACCTCGAGCAAGGTTTCCGCGGCACGCCTCCCGGGAGAGAAGCCGTCGACCAGCGGACCGACCTGCCAGCGCATCAGCTTGCCACCGCCGACGTAGCGATTCTGGGTTATGTGGGTTCCTTCATCGGGATGAAAATCGGTCGAGATCGCGGGACCCCGGGTCAGATCAGCCTCAGGGTCGTCTTCGAGTACGACGCTGACCGCCTCCGAGTTGGTCCTGACCTGCCTGCCGAGCATCGGCGAGATCCCGGGCAGGGTGCCGAATTCATCGCGGCATCTGAAGAGCAGCTCGAGAGTCCCCAGGACCCCGGCCGAGACCACCACGCGCTCGGCGCGGATCGGCTCACATGTGACGCCGTGCTGCCATGGATGGCCGGACTTGACCTCGTATCCGCCGCCCGGCAGCGGCGCCAGCGAGCGGACCTGGCGCTCGGCTTCGATCCGGACCCCGAGGCGCTCCGCCAGATACAGGTAGTTCAGGTCGAGGGTGTTCTTGGAACCGTAGGGACAGCCGGCCAGGCAACCGCCGCAGAGCCGGCAGCCGGTCCGCTCAGGTCCCGCCCCGCCGAAGAAGGGGTCGGGTTCCGCCACCCCCTCCTCGCCGAAGTGGATCGCCAGCGGGACCGGTCCGAAGCCGTCTGCTCCTCCGACTTTGCCGGCAACCGCCCGAAGGTGTTCGTCCATCTCGCCGATGAAGGGGTTCTCGACCCGACCCAGCATCCTCGCCGCCTCGTCGTAGTGGGGCTTCATCGCCTCGGCCCAGTCGCCCTCCCCGTCGCCCCAGGCCGGATCGTGAAAGACGCGCGCGGGCGGCTCCAGCAGGACCGCGCCCCAGACGATCGAGCCGCCGCCGACTCCGTTGGCCCCGATGATGCCGACGTCTTTGAAGACCCTCTGCCAGAAGTAGCCGTGAAGGCCCAGGTCCGGTTCCCAGACGTGCTCTCGGAGGTCGGTGCGGGCCCGCTCGATGTCCTCCGGCGCGAGCCGCCGCCCCTGCTCGAGCACGACGACCTCGTAGCCCTTCTCGGCCAGCCTCAGGGCGGTCACCGCCCCGCCGAAGCCGCTGCCGACGATCACCACGTCACAGTCGAAGTCTTCACCCATCGGAGAATCCTCCCACTACTCAGGTCCCGGCGATTACGATCACGGACTCGAGCAGCAGGATCACCACGAGCCCGTGGGCCGTCCAGACCGCGGTACGAAACCAGCCGACGGCCAACAGCCGGCGCAGCGAGACCGGACTCAGGCCCTGACGGCCGATCCGTCCGTGAGCTGACGCGGCGAAGAAGGTCAGTACCCAGGTGAGCGCAGCCAGCGTGGCGCCGGCCGCGACCAGGGCGCCCTCAGCGCCCGGAGGGTCGATCAGCAACAGGAACGAAGTCAGCAGTTCGATCGTCATCGCCGGCAGTACGACCCAGGTCGTCCGGCTCGAGTGGACCCGGTGGTATTCGGCGAAGCCCTGCTCGCCGACCAGCGGGAACAACGGGTAGTGCACGACCTGGACGAACCAGGCCAGGCCGATCATGAAGAACGTCGCCGCGGCATTGGCCAGCAGCAGGGCCGTCACTTGACCAGCAGTTCCTTCTTCTTCAGGTCGTAGCGGACTTCGCGGCGATCTGCGAGCAGTGCATCGAGAGCGATGTCGACCAACTGGTCGGGGTCTTCGCCGGCGGGCAGCGGCGGGGCCTCGCCGGCAAGCGCCCGCTCGGCGAAACCGGTGTCCATGTGGCCCGGGCTGACCTCGAGCACGGTCGCGAGGTCCTTTCGCCGCTCGCGTCGGACCGCGGCAAGGTACGCGGCGAGCCCGGCCTTGGATGCGGAGTAGGCAGCCATTCCGGCAGTCGGGAAGTCAGCGACGACCGCGGTGATGGCGACCACCGCGCCGCCGGGTGACAACTCGTCGAGAGCGGCCGAGATCAACCTGACCGGTCCGGTGGTATTGGTGGCAAGCAGTTCGGCTTCGACGGCCGGGGCGATCTCCCCCGAACGGCCGAATGCGACCGCCCCGGTGGCGACCAGCAGGCCGTCGAGGCCTCCCAGATCCCGCTTCGCGGTCCCGACGGCGTCAGCCGCGGAGTCCGGGTCGGCGTAGTCCAGAAGCACGACCGGCGCCCCCAGCTCTGCGCCGATCCCCGCAAGCGCCTCGCGGTCGCGCCCGGCCACGGCTACATCAGCGCCGCGGGACGCCAGGGCGCGGGCGAATCGCTCGCCCAGGAATCCGGTCGCGCCTGCGACGAGAAAACGACTGCCGTTCAGGTCCATGTTCGGATTTCCTGCCGGTTCCTGCAGCAGTTCGAGACGATCGGGGCGATTGAATCAATGAGGGGTGGCATCGGCAGAGAGTATTGAATCGGCATGGTCGTCCCCCGGGCTTGCCACCATTGGAGCCGTGAGCGAGACGCCAATCCTCCATGCCGACCTCGACGCCTTCTTCGCGTCGGTCGAGCAGCGCGACGATCCCGCTCTCCGGAACCGGCCGATGATCGTCGGCCGCGGAGTCGTTCTCGCCTGCAGCTACGAAGCGAAGGCCCGCGGTGTACGGACCGCGATGAACGGTGCCGAGGCCTTGCGGATCTGCCCCGAGGCGATCGTGGTGCCACCCCGGATGGCGGCCTATACGCAGGCCAGCCGGGAGGTCTACGAGGTCTTCTCCGAGACTTCACCGCTCGTCGAAGGCCTGTCGATCGACGAAGCCTTCCTCGACGCCCGCGGCCTCGAGCACATTTCCGGGACCCCCGAGCAGGTCGCCGCCGGGCTGCGTCGCGACGTGCTGGAGAAAGTCGGCCTGAAGATCTCGGTCGGCGTTGCCAGGACCAAGTTCCTGGCAAAAGTGGCGAGCGGCGAATCGAAGCCGGACGGCCTGCTCGTGGTCAGACCGGACGAGGAAGAGGCCTTCCTCCACCCGCTGCCGATCGAGAAGCTCTGGGGGGTCGGCCGGGTCACCTCGGAGAAGCTCCATGAGATGGGGATCACAACGGTAGGCGAGATCGCCCGCTGCCCCGAAGGCAGCCTCGTGGCCGCACTCGGAGAGAACGCGGGCAGGCGCCTGCTCGACCTCGCCAACAACCGTGACCCGCGCCAGGTGGCACCACGGGCAGCGCGTCGCTCGATCGGTGCCCAGAGCGCGTTTCCGCGTTCGTCACGCTCGAGCGGGGAGATAGACGCGCTGGCGGCAGGACTGGTCGACCGCACCACGCGCAGGCTGCGAGGCTCCGGCCAGCTCTGCGGCACGGTCTCAGTCTCGGTCCGCTTCGATGACATGAAAAAAGCAAGCCGCTCCCACACCCTGCCTGCGGCGACGTCATCCACCGAAACCGTCCTGGCCGCCGTGCGGTCTCTGCTCGAAGCGGTCAGGCCGCTCACCGCTGAAAGGGGGATCACCCTGCTGGGCGTCTCCCTGGAGAACCTGGCCGGCGACGACGCCCTCCAGCTCGAGCTACCTCTGGAAGCAGGGCCGGGCGAGGCCGTCGATCAAGCGGGCAGAGGGGCAGACCTCGACGCCGCGATAGACGACCTGCGCGACCGCTTCGGCTCCGATGCGATCACGCGCGCCTCGCTGGTCAACCAGGAAGGCATCGAGGCGCCGATCCTTCCCGACTGATTCTCACCACCGCTCCAGAGACCAGGCCATCTGCCAGAAGGTGTCGAAAACAACCTGGTGGCGCTGGTGGAGTTCGGCGCTGTAACCCATGTCTGCTCCTTCGGTTGGGCGAAGGATCGTCGGGCGGATGCTGCAAGCCGGTCCACGTTCCTACGCTCGTATCAACGAGATCAGGTTCACGGGTCCGGGCTGCTGCCCATCTCAGTCCGTATTCGGACACCCCGCGTGGTTCGCCAAGAGCCTAGCGCGGGACGACGGGCGGGTCATGACGGCTCAGTCACCGGTCGTATAGCCGACCACTTCCCCCTCTTCGATCTGCGGAACGGGCGGGGTCTGCGTGATGTTCTCCAACACCCACTTCGCCGCGACCTTGGTGGACTGGTCGGTTCCTTCCTTGTCCTGGCATACCGTGACGGCCGTGCCGCCACCGTGGCCTCGAAACGCGGTATAGCTGACGAAGCCCGGAACCTCGCTGACCAGCCCCGTGAACTCGTCGAACCTTTCCTCGATCAGGTCGAAGATCTCCGAGGCGTTTTCACCGGAATAGCTGCGGACAACCACGTACATCGCTTACCTCCTGGGCCGTTTGCCTGACTGCTCCCGAGCCTAGTCGCAATCGCGGCGGTAATGGGAATTCCGTCGGAGCCGGTCAATCCCCGCATCGCGGTGCCGCGAGGGCCGCCAGCACCCCGACCGCCGCAACGACGGTCAGAACCAGGGCGCCCAGGCGCAGCGGAGTGCGGATTGGGCGGTACCTGGCCCGGCCATCTTCGATCTCGATGAAGCCGTGTGGCCTGGCACTGGCACCGCCGCCACCGCCATGGCCTTCCTCTTCGCCCTCGCCGCCCCCACCACCACCGAAACCCCAGGACACCCTGGCGACCGGGATCACGGTCACCCCTTCACGCTCGACCGGCTCTCCGAATACCGCGCTGACACCGGCAGCCGATCCGATGCGATCCGCCAGAGCCGAGATGAATTCACCCTTCTCGACGCTCTGCTTCGCCTCGCTGCGGGCCCGTTCTTCGCTCATGCGTCCTCCTCGACTGGTTTTCTGACCGGAATCGAACTTAGCCGGAATCGGGCCGAGACTCAAGCCGCGGAACCCGGCCGAGAGGGGTGAGCGACGGGATTCGAACCCGCGACCGCCTGGACCACAACCAGGAGCTCTACCAACTGAGCTACGCCCACCGCGAAGGGCGCAATCTATCGGCTACCCGGCAACCTTGGTCGCTTCGCCCAGCAGCCTCGCCGCGAACTCTTCGGCCTTGGCCAGCCGGTCGCGGAGATCTTCACAGCGCTCGGCCGCCAGGACGGCGTACTCACGGATCATCCGGCGGGCGGCTTCCCTTTCCGCCTCGGGGGCATCGGGGTCCGAGAGCTGATCCGAAGCCGAGAGCAGCTCGCGCATCTGCTCGACCTTGAAGCCGAGCGGCTTCATGCGCTTGATCAACAGCAGGCGCTCGACCTGTTGTTCGCTGTAGAGCCGGAAACCTCCAGCCGAGCGCGCCTCGGGAGTCAGCAGGCCCGATTCCTCGTAGAAACGAACGCTGCGCAGTGACAGGTCCACCCGTTCGGCGACTTCTCCGATCTGCAGCAGTCCTTCGCTCTTCTTGACGACCGGAACATCGCTCGAGGTTTCCACCCGATGGATTATCGCTGATCGCGGCCGAAGGCAGTCGCGCACAGGAAGAAGAACCGTGGTCTCACGGTTCGAGCGGCACAGGGGCCCGGGCCGATCTCAGGGCCCCGGCCGACGCGGCGACCACGAACAGGATCGCAATGACCTCTACCGGCACCAGTTCCTGGCCCAGCAGCACCAGGCCGACAGTCGCAGCGACAGCAGGCTCGAGGCTCATCATCACGCCGAAAACACTCGAAGGAAGGCGGCGCATCGCCTCGATCTCCAGCGAGAACGGAATCAGCGAGCTGAGGATCCCGACCGCGATCCCCATGGCCAGAACCTCCGGCTCGAGCAGCGCGGAGCCGCCTTCGGCTATGCCGAGCGGAGCGGTGAAGATCGCCGAGAGCACCATCGCCACGGCGAGGCCCCGACCTCCCGCGAACGCCTTTCCCATCCTGTTGCCGAGCAGGATGTAAGAGCCCCAGAAGAACCCGGCGACCAGAGCCAGCACGATCCCCAGCGGATCGAGGTCTTCCCCGCCGACGCCCCCTGTCAGCAGCACGATGCCGACCGCGGCGAGGGCGGCCCAGATCCAGTCGCGACGACGGCGGGAGGTGATCAGGGCGACCGTCAGCGGTCCGATGAACTCGAGGGTGACCGCGGTCCCCAGTGGAATCCGGTCGATCGCCTCGAAGAAAGCCAGGTTCATGCCGGTCAGGGCGACTCCGAACAGGAGCAGCAGCCGCGGGTTTTCGCGAACTGTTTCGATCGTCGGCCGCCAGATGACTGCCAGCAGAACCGCCGATACGAACGCCCTCATGAAGACCACACCGGCCGGGCCGATGTCCGGGAAGAGCTCGGTGGCGATCGCCGCACCGACCTGGATCGAGAGGATCGCTCCGAGCACCATCGAAACCGCGACCGGGGTCGGTGACTGTGGCTGCTCGTTCACCCTCACAGTCAAGCACCGATCTGCGCCGACGGGCCACCTGCCACCCGAATCCACAGGAGCCGCGATAATCGCCGCATGCCGCCAGAGCGATGCGACCAACTCGGGGATTACCCGCATGTCCGCAGGATCAGCACCCGCTGGAAGGACAACGACATATACGGCCACGTCAACAACGTCGAGTACTACTCGTTCTTCGACACCGTGATCAACGCCTGGTTGATCGAAGAGGGCGGCCTCGACATCCAGTCGGGCGAAACGATCGGAGTCTGTGCCGAATCCGGTTGTCGATTCGTGGCCCCGGTGGCCTTCCCCGAATCGATCGAGGCCGGCCTGCGGGTCGGCAAGCTCGGCAACTCCAGCGTCCGGTACGAGATCGGCCTCTTCCGCCAAGACGGCGAGCCTCTGGCCGAAGGCTGGTTCGTCCACGTCTTCGTCGACCGCGAGGACCGGCGGCCACGATCAATCCCCGAGGAGATCCGGACCGCAATGTCAGAGATCACCCGGTGAAGACGCGGGCAGCAGTCCTGAGGGAGATGGGTCCCCCGGCTCCTTACGCCGAAAGCGATCCGCTGGTCGCGACCGATCTGACCCTGGACCAACCCGGGGAAGACGAGATCCTGGTCAGGGTCCGCGCCGCCGGACTCTGCCACTCGGATCTGTCGGTGATCAACGGCAGCCGCCCCCGGGTGATGCCGATGGCCCTGGGCCACGAAGCTGCCGGGCAGGTGGTCGAAACGGGAAGCGCCGGCTCCTCCTTCGCCGCCGGAGACCACGTCGTGCTCGCTTTCGTACCGGCCTGCGGTGAATGCCGGTTCTGCGCCGAAGGGCGGCCGGCACTCTGCCTTCCCGGTGGCAAAGCCAACGCGGCGGGGACGCTGCTGAATGGCGAGATACGACAGCGCGACGAGTCGGGAACCGCTATTCACCACCACCTCGGGGTCTCGGCCTTCTCCGAGCACATCGTGGTCTCGGAGCACTCGGCTGTGAAGGTGCCACAGGACCTGCCGTTCGAGATCGCGGCGCTGTTCGGCTGCGCGGTGCTGACCGGTGCAGGCATGGTGCTGAATACGGCTGCGGATGCCCTGCCGGCCCGTTCGGTCGCGGTCTTCGGCCTCGGCGGGGTCGGACTCTCGGCGCTGCTCGCCGCAGCCTCCCAGGGACCGCAGACCCTGATCGCTGTGGACCCGGTCGCCGCCAAGCGGCGAATCGCGCTGGAGTTGGGGGCGGGCGCTGTCATCGATCCGGGCGAAGGCAACGTGGTCGATCAGGTGAAAGCCGCCACGGACGGCGAAGGGGTCGACCTCGCGATCGAGACGGCCGGAAGCGAAAAGGTGCTCGCGCAGGCATATTCGGCGACCGGACTCGGCGGCATGACGGTCACCGCCGGCCTCCCCCACCCTGACCGGAAACTTCAGATTCAAGCGACCTCGCTGGCCGCCGAGGAGAGGACGCTGAAGGGCTCCTACCTGGGCTCCTGCGTGCCGATCCGCGACATCCCGCGTTTCATTGCCATGTACCGCGACGGGGTCCTCCCGGTTGACAGGCTGCTGAGCCACCGCCTGACCCCGGACGATCTGAACGAAGGATTCGACCGGCTCGACAGCGGCGAGACGCTCCGCCAGGTAGTCCTCTTCGACTGAGGGCGGCCTTGCGACTCGTCGACCTGCGTAGGATCAAGGGATGAACCAAAGTGAGAAGCGCCCGGATGCCCCCAGATCGCTCTTGCGGACCGATCTCTCAACCGCAAAGACCCGAGCCCGCGCGCTGTTCCTGCTCGCCGCGCTGCTGTCGCTGGTCGCATCGATCGTTCTTTTCTTCAGCGGCAGTGAGGACGAAGGGATTTTCGTCGGCCTCTGGGTTCCCTCGATACTGGCCCTGGGTGCGCTTCTGGCCCCGTCCTGGCGCGACTGATGGAATACGTCGGCATATTCCTCTTCGGGATCGTGGTGACGGCCATCGTGATCGCGGCCTGCTTCCTGATTGTCTTCGGCATCATCACCGAGAAACAGGAACGGGAGAAACTCGAGGCTCAGCAAGAGGCCGATCGGGCCGCGGGCAAAGAGTTCGTCGCCTCCTGACGGCGAAGTGACCTTCTGGGCGGTCAAGCACCCCCGGCAGGATTCGAACCTGCGACATCCGGCTTAGAAGGCCGGCGCTCTATCCAGCTGAGCTACGGGGGCAGGAAGTCGAAGATATCCGGTCTCAGCCGGATTCTTCGGAGGGCGGCGTGTCGAGGGCCTCGGGATCGAGGTTCTCGCAGGTGGCCGGATCGAGCGGACCGTTGATCTCGTATACGTAGGACGGCTGCGGAGTGATGTCGGGTTCGGCCACCACCTCGGTCACTGCCGGATCGTCCTTGACCCAGGCCCGGACCGGATAACGGAACGGCGACTCCGGAGAGTCCTGTGTGAACTCGCTGGTGATGATGTAGTCGTAGTCACCCTCGTTGACCTTGCGGATGAAGTTCTCGCACTTCGCGATCAGGCGGTAGGTGCCGTTGTCGCCTTCCTGGCCGATGTACTGAACATGGTTGGAGCGGTCTATGCCGTAGAAGCCGTACTGCCCGAAGAGCATCTGGCCGGAACCGGCGATCGCGATGTCCTTGTCCTTGAGATTGCGGGTGAAAGCGAAGGACTCCTGCGGTCCGCCTTCCTGGAGGAAGAGGGTAGTTCGGGTGTAGTGCTTGTTGGCGTAGCCGACCTCTTCGCCCCTTCCCCAGACCGCGGCGATCAGGGCGATCGCCGCAACCGAAGCGACGATGACGCTGTTGGGCGCCTTGCCCTTCTCCTTCAGCCAGGAGAGCCCGACCGGCGCCCAGACGATGGCCAGGGTGAGGAATACGGCGCCCGGCACGAAGCTCGGGTACCACTTGGGACTGGTCAGCACGGTGATCACGTAGACCACCGTCAGGAAGATCAGCACGATCCGGGCCCGGTTCCCAGGTGCCCGCAGCGGCCGCGCGATCGGCAGCAGGGTCATTGCCAGCAGCAGGCCGGGCAGCAGGTATCGGGTATTGGTGAAGAACCCGGTCGGCTCCCCCTCCTGTCCGGCTGCCGTGAGTGGCGTGAATACGTAGACGACCGCGGTGACGATCGCGGCCGCCGCGAGGACCCGGATCACCTTGTTGCGGGCCTTCACAACCAGATAGACGGCGGTGACCGCGAGCATGATCAGGATCAGCGGGAAAAGAATGCCGAAGGCGTCATCGAGGCGCGGGAAGAACCAGTAACGGTAAATATCCGGGTCGCCGAGGTAGTGGGCGACCGAGAAGCGCGGCCGGGGGTCCAGCGGCATCTGGTCGGGCTGGGGCAGCTTCAGTGGGCCCCAACCGATCGCCGGCACCGGATTGCCGCCGGTATAGAGCATGGCCCTGATGTACCAGTAGCCGCCGACCAGCAGCATCGGGATACCGAGCCAGATCGTCGTAACCCACCACCGCGCACGGCCGCTGACCAGGATCATGCCGAGGAAGATGATGCCGATCGGGGCCAGCATCGAGACCTTGACGGAGATAGCAATGCCGGCCGCGATGCCGGCGATCACCAACGGACCCTTGTCGAGCAGCGGTGCGTCAGGGTCGGGCTTCTCGTCCACGGCCCCGGACTTCGGCGCCCGGCGCTGGTGTCCGTTGATCAGGAATGCTGCGAAGGCGATCAGGAAAGCGAAGGCCATGATGTCGTTGCGGCCCTCGCCGGGCTGGGTCTCGATCATGACCCCGCCGCTGAGCAGGATCGCGCCGCCGACCATGGTGGCGGGGCCGACGCCGTAGGGACGGCCGACGCACCAGCAGCCGAGCAGAGCGACACCCAGGCAGAGCATGTTGAAAAGCGGCGACAGCCAGTCGCTGTCCATCAGCCCCATCAGCGCGCCGTGCATGAGCTCGGAGCTCTGCGGGTAGAACCAGACCGCCAGTCGCAGGGCGTCCGTGTAGTGGAGCGGCACGATCGAGCCGTCCTGGATGAAGCGCGCCGAGGCCGGCATGTGGTACCAGGTCGTATCGCCGCCGAACATGCCCTGATCGAGGCTGAGTTGTGCGGGGAAACTCCATTCGGCCACCGCCCAGGAGGCGACGCCCAGTGCGACCAGGAATGCCCAGTTCGGGATCTTCGGCGCGGCTATCGGCTCAACGCCGCGCGGCGCGAAGCGGTAGCCGAGACCGGCGGCGACCAGAGCCACGACGATGCATCCGACCGTCATCCAGACCAGGTCCAGCAGCCCCACCGAGCCGACCAGCTGAAGCGCGATGATCAGCAGCGCGAAGCCGATAGTGAGCTCCGCAAGCCGGGCCAGAGCACCCGAGAACTCAGGCACTATCCAGCGCCTGAGCCAGTACGAACCCAGCCATACCGAGAGGACCACCGCAGAGATCGCGGCGGTTCCGACTACGTAGGAGGCTAGGCTCGGGGTCATCCCCGGCCCTCAGGAAGAGCAGGCACCGGCGCAATCCTAATTGAGTCTTGCGCCGCGAAGGTCAGTGCCGGGGATCAGGCAAGCGCGGAGCCGTCCACCCCGGTGCCCACCTGGCATGCGACTCCGGTTCCGGCCAGGCCGCAGTACCCGTTCGGGACCTTGTCGAGGTACTGCTGATGCTCAGCTTCGGCGAAGTAGAACTCGCCCGCCGGCTCGACCGCAGTCGTGATGGTGCCCAGTCCACGCCCGTCCAGAGCCTGCTGGTATCCGGCCAGCACCTGCTCGGCTGTCTGCTTCTGGTTTTCGTCGGCGTAGTAGATGCCCGACCGGTACTGGGTACCGACGTCATTGCCCTGCCTCATTCCCTGGGTCGGGTCGTGCTCGGTGAAGAAGACCTGGAGCAGGCGCTCGTAGCTGACCTGGTCCGGGTCGAAAGCGACCAGCACCGCCTCGGCGTGCCCGGTCCCGCCCGAGCAGACCTCACCGTAGGTCGGGTAAGGGGTGAAGCCGTTCTGGTAGCCGACCGCAGTCGTATGTACGCCGTCGAGATTCCAGAACAGGCGCTCAGCCCCCCAGAAACAGCCGAGGGCGAAGTACGCCGTCTCGATCCCGTCCGGATAGGGCGGCTGGAGGGCATTGCCCAGCACCGTGTGTCTCTCGGGGATCGGGAAGGCGTAGTCCTCACGGCCCGGCAGGGCATCCGAGGAGTCGGGCATCGAAGTGTTCTTGCGACCGAAGATCATGCCCCGATGCTACTCGGGTGAGGCGGCCGCTCTAAACTGAAAGTGATGAGCAGCGTGCGCACAATCGACGAAACCGACTTCGGCGTCACCTGGGTGATGGACGAGCCGATGGCCCGCGCCTCGCACGCCCTTGTCAACGACGGCCGCGTCTGGATCATCGACCCGGTCGACGACCATGACGCCATGGCGAAGGTCGCCGAACTCGGTGAGCCGTCCGCGGTGCTTCAGCTGCTCGACCGGCACAACCGCGACTGCAGGTCGGTTGCCGACCGCCTCGGGGTCCCGCTGGTGGCACTTCCCGACGAGGTCAAGTCCACCCCGTTCAAGACCATCGACGTCGTGAACAACCCGATCTGGAAGGAAAAGGCCCTCTGGTGGCCGAAGAAACGGGTCCTGGTGGTCGCCGAGGCTCTCGGAAGCAACCGCATGTACAGGCCGACCGAAGCAGGCGCCGGCGTGCACATCGGAAGGCGCCTGACTCCGCCCCGGGAATCGCTCGGCACCTACCTGCCCGAGCACCTGCTTTTCGGCCACGGGGAGTCGATCCACGGCTCGCAGGCGACGACTGCCCTGCAGGACGCGCTGGACCGCTCGAGACGGGACATCCCCGGCGCCCTGGCCGGGCTGCCCAAGGCCTTCACTTCGAAGTAGCGAACCGGTCGCAGCTCCCGCCCAGTGAAACAGGATCGCCAGGAAACCGGATTCGACAGCCAGGGTGAACGCTGCGCGGCCTGGCTTTTTCGTCCCCGCGAAACAGACGGCCCGGTCCCGATCGTGGTGATGGCGCACGGCTTCACCGCAACCCGCCGGGAATCGCTGGAGCAGTTCGCTCAACGGTTCGCTGCCGCAGGCCTGGCGACGCTGGCCTTCGACTACCGGGGCTTCGGTGACAGTGACGGTGCCGAGCGGCAGGTCCTGAGCATTGACCGGCAGCTGGAGGACGTGGCGGCAGCGCTCGCCTTCGTGCGAAGCGTGGAGGGCATGGATCCGGCCCGCGTCGCCCTCTGGGGATCGTCTTTCGGAGGCGGTCTCACCCTGGAAACCGCCGCCCGCGACCATTCGCTGGCCTGTGCCGTGGCCCAGGTGCCGTTCGCCGAGGGACCGTCAATGCTCGGGGCGGTGCCGCCGGCCAACGCGATGCGCCTCACCTCCAGGGCCCTCGCCGACATCAGGGCCCGTCGCCGTGGAGCCGAACGGGTGATGATCCCGGCCGCGGGACCGCCCGGAACCCTTGCCGCGATGACCAGCGAGGACGCTCTGCCCGGATTCGAAGCGATCAAGGCCCCGGACTCGCTTCACCAGAACCGCGTCGCCGCGGCGATCGCGGTCGAAGCACTGCTCTGGCGCCCGGGCAGCAAGGCCGGCAGTATCGAATGCCCGCTGCTGGTCCAGGTCGCCACCGAGGACCTCGACACTCCCCCGGCCCCGGCGGCCAGGGCCGCCGCCCGCGCCCCCCGGGGAGAACTGCGACGCTACGAATGTGGTCACTTCGACGTCTACCTCGAGTCGTGGTTCGACCGGGTCGTGGACGACCAGGTGGAATTCCTCACCCGCCACCTGCTGTAACCGGCGCCGGGAGGCCCGGGAATCAGAGCTCCAGTTCGTAGTACAGCGAGCGGCTTCCGTCCTCGCCTTCGATCCGGTTTCTGAAGCCGGTGCTCTCGTAGAGGCCGCGCGCTGCGGTGTCGTCTTCGCCGGTGACGACCTCGACCATCGCCGCACCCCGGTCGCGGGCCAGCTCCAGCACCGCTGCCATCAGTCCCCGCCCGAGGCCGTTGCCGCGTCGGTCGGGCTTCACGTAAAGCTCCTCGAGCAGCGCCACGGGTCCCTCCGACCAGACCGTCGGGCGCAGGTCGACCTGGGCGAAGCCGGCCCCGTCGCCCGCCAGCAGAAAGGTCTTCGTATCCGTCCGGATCAAGCAGTCGACTCGATTACCCAGGAACTCCTCCCCGGGGCTCGCTTGCCCGAATTCGAGGTTGAAGTCGTGGAGCATCCGGGCGAGCCGGGCCGAGTCGGCAGGAGTCGCGAAACGGACCATGGGTCGAACACTAGTCCCGGGCCCGGCAACTACCGAATCAGCACTGACCTTCCCGGACGGGACCTGGCAGGCTCTTGAACCTGCGATCGGGGTGCCCGGATTCGAACCGGGGATCTCAGCACCCCAAATGCTGCGCGATAACCAGGCTTCGCTACACCCCGCGAGCGGTGAGTCTACCCCCATTCGGCTTCGACCAGGTCGATCCATGCCTGAAGCCGCGCACGGAATCTGGTGTCGGCCGCGTGGACGTTCAGTACCCCGTACTGCGAGCGCCACTTGCGACCTTTCAGCTGGTTGCTGTTCGACTTTCGCTGGAACTTGATCTCCTCTGGATTCACGCCCAACCGCTTCGACCAGAACTGTCTCAGTTCATCGAACGACTGGTCCGCGTGGTACTGAATCGAGTACTTAACCGGGTTGATGCTGAACCTCGTCATCCAGGTCTGCGCGAGCTTGACCACAGCCGGGTCCGAATTGCAGAGGGCAACCTGGTTGCGCCTGCGCTTATACCCCTCACCGATGTACATGCAGACGAAGTCTCTGAAGGTGGGCTCCAGGCACAGTTGGGTGAACTCTTCTTTGCCCACTCGGTACGACTCTTCCCGGATGGCCCGCCAACGTGCCTGCATCGCCACCGTGCCCTTCCTCTGAATATCGCGCGCGGGCCCAGTCGGATCGCAGGCGAAGCGCGCCGCAGGTTTGCGCGAGATCTCGATGTCCTTCACCCAGTAGAAGACGGTGGTTCGGGGCAAGCTGAGACAGTCGGCGATTTCGTCAATGGTGAGCTGCTGGATCTCGCGTAGATCAATCGCCTTCTGGCGGATGTAGTCCGGGTGAGCCACGATTACAGACTCCCAGTCGTCGGCTCACAAGTGTGTTGCACGGGTGACAATCCTGTGACGAAGGAGCCTCGATCGTGTTACTCGAGCGGGCTGCGGCCGCTGGTGTTACAGGCCCTGGGCTTCGCGCCAGGCGGCGAAGGCCTCGCGGGACGTGTACTGCGGGGTGTAGCCGAAGTCCCGTTTTAGCCGTGTGTTGTCGAGCACCGGGCGGTAGCGGAGGAAGTCGGTCTGGGCGGCCCCGTGCGGCGTGAGCCCGAGCCGGTGGGCGGTCGCCAGGCCCGCTTTCAGGACCGACACCGGCAGGGTCAGTACCGGCTTGCCCAGCTCGCCGGCGATCTCGTCGATGGTCATCCTGCCGTCGCCGGCGACGTTGAAGATGCCGGTCTTCTCCCCGAGGACCGCCTGCTGGATGATCGCCATCACGTCCTGGTCCCAGATGAATACGAACGGGGAGTCCGAGCCGCGGATCTTGAGCAGACGCCTGCGTCGAAACAGGTCGGTTATCTGGTTGTCCACCGTCTCACCGAGGATGGTGCCGATTCGCAGCACGACCTGGTCGAGCTGGGGGGCGCTTTCCCGGTATTCGGCCAGCATTTCCTCCACGAGGCGCTTGTGCAGGCTGTACGGGAAGGTGTCGGTGCCACGCACGGGGTCATCTTCGGTGAGCCATTCGGGGTTGTCGGCGTGGTAGCCATAGGCCGCCCCGCTGGAGGAGACGATCACCCGCTCCACCCCATGGCGCACACAGGCCTCGAAGACGTTTCGGGAACCGGTGACGTCAACTGCGTACTCCTGCTCGACCGTCGTCGACTTGCCCGGATTGACGATCGAGGCGAGATGCACAACCGTGTCGATCGAGTTCTCCTGGATCTGCCCGGCGACCGTCGCAAAGTCGGTGACGTCGGCCCGGTCGTAGACGACCCCGTCGATTCGGTCGTCGGCTTCGGGCAGCAGCAGATCGGCGCTCACGACCAGTTCGACTTCGTTCTCCTGCTCAGACAGCCCACGGACCACGGACCGTCCGAGGAAGCCTCCGCCACCTGTCACGTAGACACGCTTCATCGGGAGATCATCCCCCAACCGCTCCGCCCGTAGGTCTCAGGGTGCGGCGCTTCGACCACCAGCCGGCCAGGACCAGTCCGGCAACGATGTCCCAGATTCCCCACCAGCCGGCGACCAGGGCCATGCCGCCGAGACCATCGAAGAAGCTGAAGACGATGCCCAGGCCGAGCCCGGCATTGCGGATGCCGACCTCGAACGTGACGGCGCGTCGGTTGTATTCGCTCAGCCTGAACGAGGCGGCGATGCCGTAGCCGAGACTGAGCGCCAGCGTGTCGTGGAGGAAGACCGCCAGCGCGATCACCGCGATGTGATCCTTGAAGGCAGCGAAGTTGCCGGCGAAAGCGATCAGTATGAAGGCGACCAGGGCGATCAGGCTGAAGCGTTTGACCCATGGCTGAACCTTCCTGGCAAACTTTTCATGGCCGTGCGAGATGCTCAGGCCGAGGGCGAAAGGCACCGCGATGATCAAGGCGATCTGCGCCAGCATCTCGACGGCGCTCAGGTCCACCTCGCGCAGGATCTCCGAGGCCTCCGGGTGGATGCCACCCCAGAAAGCGATGTTAAGCGGCATCAGGAAGATCGCGAGCAGGTTCGAGACCACCGTCATCGAGACCGAAAGCGCCACATTGCCACCCGAGCGATAGGTCAGGACGTTGGAGATGTTGCCCGGGGGACAACAGGCGACCAGGATCATCCCCAGTGCGATCGACGGCCCGACACCGAGAATCAGGGTGAGCATGAAGGTGATGGCCGGAAGGGCGATGAACTGGGCCGCGACCCCGACCAGGACCGCCTTCGGGTTTCGGGTGACCGCCCGGAAATCGGCCGGCTTGGTATCCAGCGCGATCCCGAACATGATGATCGCCAGCACGAAGCCGAGAATCAGCAGGGACGACTCGCTGAAAGCGATGTTTACGTCATCGATACCGTCGGCTGCCAGAACCGCGAGGTTCAATCGACCGTGCGGAAGAGTCGCAGGTGGTCGCGGATCGCCTCGCGGTAGGCATCCTTGTTCACGTAGTAGGGAAGGCGGTCGAGCTGGCGGTAGTTGTAGCCGGCGAACAGATCGGGCTTCGGACCGAGGACCCGTCGCCACATCTGTTCGGCGGACTCCGGTGCGCTTCTGCCGGCATCGATGAACTCGGCCACGAGATCGGCCTGGTTGTAGCGCCCCTGCCAGCCCAGGCCGGTCGCCTCGACCATCCCGAGCACGAACAGGTTGCGATGCCTCGGGGTGAAGATGTTCAGGTAGAGGTCGGGATGGTTGCCCTTCCAGTTCAGGTGCCCCGGGTCGATGAAGGGGTAGTTCAGCCTGTAGCCGGTGGCCAGCATGACGACGTCGTACTCACCGCTGGAACCGTCAGTGAATCGGACTTCATCACCGTCGAAGCGGTCGATGTTCCTGCGGACCGTGATGTCGCCGTGACCGGCGTGGTAGAGCACGAGCGTGTTCATGACCGGGTGGGTCTCGTAGATCCGGCCGTTCGGTTCGGGGAAGCCGAGCCGGGCCGGGTTGCCGGTGAACAGGCGGATCAGCCTGCCGTCGAGCCGGGTCTTGATCGCGGCCGGCAGTGCCCGCCCTTCATTCAGAGTGTCTGACGGCCTGCCGAGTATGTACTTGGGGAAGAACCAGTAGCCGCTGCGCAGGCTCATGTCGACCGAGCGGGCGTAGTGGACGGCATCAACGGCGATGTCGCAGCCGGAGTTGCCGGCGCCGATGATCAGGACCCGCTTGTCGCGGAATATGTCGGGGCGCTTGTAGAGGCTGGTGTGCATCACCTCTCCGTTGAAGTCACCCTCGAATTCGGGAATGCTCGGTTCGGAGAGGATCCCGTTGGCGATGATCACACCGGCGAAGTCTTCGGTTGTCTGCTTGCCGTCTGAACCCTCCGAGGTGACCTGCCAGGTCTCGCTCGTATCGCCCGAGGGTTCGGCCCGGACCACCGAGGTTGCGAAGCGGTAATGCCGGCGCAGGTCGAAGGTGTCGGCGTAGTCATTGAAGTAGTCCCGCATCTGCCAGTGGCTCGGGTAATCGGGGATCTCGTCGCGCATCGGGAACTCGTCGTAGGCGGTGGTCGTCTTCGACGAGATCAGGTGGGCCGACTCGTACATCGTGCTCACCGGGCTGTCGATGTCCCAGAGTCCGCCGACCCCGGTATGGGACTCGAAGCCGACGAAGGCAATCCCGCGGCGGGCCAGATTGCGCGCGGCGGCCAGGCCGGCCGGGCCGGCCCCGATCAGCGCATAGGGCAGCGCCGACGTCGCACCGTTCGATGAACCGTTCTCTCCTCCTGACATCGATCAGCAGACTACCGGCCCGTGGCTGAACATCGGACAGGCCGGGCAAGGCGGTAGCTTTCGGGCATGGCCGATATCCAGCCTTTGCCCGCGCTCCATTACAACCTCGGTTCAGTGGGCTCGCTCTCTTCAGTTGTCGCTCCCCCCTACGACGTGATCGACGAGGAGGAGCGCGCCCAACTGCTGAAGCGCTCCCCCTTCAACGTCGTCGAGATCGACTTGCCGGTTTCTTACGGCGAGGGCTCCGACCCTTACCTGCACGCCGCGGAGACACTCGAGGAGTGGACCCTCTCCGGAGTACTGACCCAGGATCGCGAGCCGACCGTCTGGGCGCTTTCCCAGCAGTACGAAGGGCCCGACGGTGCCACCCGCACCCGCAACGGGATCCTGGTCAGAGTCAGGGTCGACGAGTACGGCGCCGGCCGAATCCGCCCCCACGAGCGCACTCAGCCCGGGCCGAAGCAGGACCGGCTCGACCTGACCCGCGCGACCAGACACAACCTCTCCCCGATCTTTTCGCTGACCACCCGCGACGCCTGGCCCCACGTGGCCGGAGCGACCGGTTCCGACCCGTGGGCCGAGGTCACCGACGAAGATGGCACGGTTCACCGGATCTGGCCGATTGCGGATCCGGCCGTGCATGCTGCGGTGACCGCCGAGCTGGCGGACGCGGAGCTACTGATCGCCGACGGCCACCACCGCTACGAGACTGCACGGGCCTATCGCGACGAAGTCCCGGGCGACGGCCCGCAGAACTACACCCTGATGGCGCTGACCGGGCTCGACGACCCCGGACTGACCGTCTTCCCCACTCATCGGCTGCTTTCCGGCCTGGATGCGGACGCGGACCTGCGAGACCACCTCGAGCGTGGCATCCGGGATGCCTTTGAAGTCGAGGAGACCGACCGGCAGGGCCTCGACCCGGATGGCCGCGAGGGGATCGGATGCTTCGGCTACGCCGACGGCGCGACGGGGCGCATGTTCCGTTTGAAGCTGCGTGATCCGGCAGTGCTCGAACGGCTGATGGAAGGCCGCTCCGAGGCCTACCGGCAGCTCGACGCGGCGATCCTCGAAAAGGTCGTCTTTCAGGAAGTGCTGGGCATGAGCGAGGCCGACGTCGAAGCCAAGCGCGGCCTCGGCTATGCCAAGAGCATCCCGGCTTCCCTGACGATGCTGGAGGGGGGCGAGTACCAAGCGGCATTCATCCTCCGGGCCACACCGGTGGAGCAGGTCCGCGAAGTCGCGGCCGCAGGCGAGACGATGCCGCCCAAGTCGACCTACTTCTTCCCCAAGCTGCTCTCGGGGATGGTCTTCAACCCCCTCAGTTAGGAGAGATGTGCTCAAGATCTATACGAAGAAAGGCGACGACGGGACGACCGGCCTCTGGTACGGCGGCCGGGTCGAGAAGTCCGGCCTCAGGACGGATGCCTACGGAACGCTCGACGAAGCATCCTCCGCGCTGGGCGTGGCACGTGCCGGTTGCGGCACCGACCAGCCTGAACTCGCCGCCGACATCCTCGCCCTCCAGAACGAGCTCTTCGTAGCCGGAGCCGAGCTGGCGACCGCACCCGAAGCCGCCGACCGGCTCGAGGACGGCGTCAGCAGGATCACACCGGAGATGACCGACGCTATCGACGCCGAGATCGACAAGTACATGTCACGGGTCGAGCTGCCACCGAAGTTCGTGATCCCGGGCGGCACGGCGC
This sequence comes from uncultured Solirubrobacterales bacterium, assembly GCA_963709375.1. Taxonomy (GTDB): domain Bacteria; phylum Actinomycetota; class Thermoleophilia; order Solirubrobacterales; family 70-9; genus 67-14. Next base: position 120,765 of record CAVPWA010000004.1, on the reverse strand, counting down.
TGTCGGCTCAGATCGACCTCGCGCGCACGATCGTGCGCCGGGCTGAACGGGCAGTGGTTCGAATCAAGCTGGCCGATGAGCTGGCCTCGGAAGAGATCCTGCGTTTCCTCAACCGCGCCTCGGACCTCTGCTTCGCGATGGCGCGATTCGCCGACACCGACGATCCCGAGCTCTTCGAAGGGAGGCGCAAGTAGTGGTCACCCGCGCAACCGTCACCACGGGACCCGACCTGCCGTCGAGGGTGGAGATGAACTCCGGAATCAAGCTGACCTTCGACCAGCCCACCGAGGGGTTGGAGCGAGACCTCGAAGGGCCGAGCTCGACTGCCGGAGTGAGCGCCGCCCTGGCTTCGTGCACAGCGATCACCCTGAACGTTTATGCCGGCCACAAGGGCTGGGACCTGACCGGACTCGAGGTTTCTGTGGAGACCGAGTACGAAGGGCCGAATCCGAAGCTCTTCTCGGTCATCGTTTCTTTCCCCGACCACTTCGACGAGGATCAGCTGAAGCGGCTCGAACGCATCGCGACGCGCTGCCCCGTCCACCGGATCATCGCCGAAGCAACCGCCATAGAGGTCCGCACCGGTTGAGGCTCGGAGTCGAAAACCGCGTATGCGCGATCACCGGTGCGAGCGGGGGAATCGGCTTCGAAGTCACCCGCCAACTCTGCGCCGAGGGTGCCCGGGTGCTGATGATCTCGCGCGATCCGGAACAGCTCGCAGCGATGTCCGAAGTCGTCAGAGCCGAAGGAGCCACGGTCGCGGTACTGGTGATGGACGTGACGGAAGACCACGCCGGAGAACACATAGTCGCCGCCGCGCGCCAGGAGTTCGGCGGCATCGACATCCTCGTCAACAACGCCGGCTTTGCCCGTCGACAGACCCTCGAGGAGACCCCGGAGGAGGACTTCCGGGCCCAGCACGAGCTGAGCGTGATGGCACCCCTGAACCTGATGAGATCCGTCATACCGGGAATGCGCGAGCGCGGCTGGGGACGCATCGTCAACGTTTCCTCGAGTGCCGGCAAGCGACCGTCGGAGATGATGCCCGACTACTCGGTGGGCAAGGCCGGAATGCTCTCGCTCTCCCGGCTTTTCGCCGAGCGCTACGCCCGGGACGGAGTCCTGGTCAATGCCGTCTGCCCGGGGCCCACACGATCGGAGCTCTGGATGCAGCCCGGCGGCCTGCTCGACCAGGCCCGGGACGACTCGGGCGCGCAAACCCGTGAGCAGGCCCAGTCCGACGTCGGGGCGAAGAGGCCGATCGACCGCATGGCCAATCCGGAGGAGATCGCCTCGGTGATCACCTTCCTCTGCTCGGACCGTGCCTCGTACGTGGCCGGCGCCGCCTGGGGTGTCGACGGCGGCACCGTGCCTTCGATCACCTGAGGCCGACTCAGTCGAGTTTGATCAGTGAATGGCAGTCATGCGGTTCGATCCTGCCGCGACCGCCGAGCAGCTCGAGTTCGATCAGGAAAGCGCAGCCGACCACTTCGCCGCCGAGCCGTTCGACCGCCTCGATCGTCGCAGCCGCGGTACCGCCGGTAGCGATCAGATCATCGTGGATGAGCACCCTGGCGCCGTGGGAAAGGGCGTCGGAATGCACCTCCAGCTCATCCGGGCCGTACTCCAGCTCGTACTCGACCGAAATCGTCTCGGCCGGCAGCTGCCCCGGCTTGCGGGCCGGCACGAAACCGGCCCCGATCGCCTGGGCAAGCGCGCCGCCGAAAATGAAACCTCGGGCCTCCGCCGCCACGACCAGGTCGACCCCGAGCGGCTGAGAGTACTCGGCCAGCTCGGCCGTGACCTGCCGTGCCGCCTCGGGCACGAGCAGCAGCGGGGTGATGTCCCTGAAGATGATCCCGGGCTCGGGGAAGTCGGGCACGTCACGAATCAGGTCGGCGAGGTTCACGCCAAGAGCGTAGGGCATGATTGAGGTGATGGACTACGGCGCACTCGAACTCTCAGATCTGCTGCTGACGCACGAACAGGCGATAGACCTCAAGGCTCACGGGAACCGGGAGGCCGCCGTACTGCTGCCGATCACCGACTGGTCGGGCGGCCCCAGGCTGGTCTTCACCGAGCGCCGGGCCGACCTCAACAAACATGCCGGCGAGATCTCCTTCCCGGGAGGCATGAGCGAAGCCGGCGACACGGACCTGGCCCAGACTGCGCTTCGGGAGTCCCACGAAGAGATCAACCTCAGGCCCGATCGGGTCGAGGTCGTAGGAGCGCTGGCACCGGTCGGGACCTTCGTCACCTCGTACCGCATCCAGCCGTATGTCGGCATCGTCAGCGGCAACGAGCCACTCGTCGCCAACCCCGACGAGGTCGCATCGATCCTCCAGTACGACATCGACGAACTGATCGACTCTTACGCCATGCGCAGGCTGGTCCGCCGCGGGGTGCCGATCCGCACGCCCACCTTCGACATGGGCCGACACATGATCTGGGGAGCCACCGCCCGGATCCTGACCGACTTCCTGACCCGCATCCGCGCCTTCACCTGAACCCGCCCGGCATCGGACGGCGGCCCTAGAATCGGGATATGGCCGAACTGCCGCTCATCACCAGCGTCGACGGCCTGATCACGCCTTCGACGCAAGCACTGCTGCCGCTGCCGGACGACGGGTTCTTCCGCGGGGACGGCGTCTTCGAGGTCATGCGGTGCTACGCGGGCCGGCCTTTCGCCCTCGGCGAGCACCTCGACCGCATGGAGAGGTCGGCAGCGGCGCTCGATCTCGACGTGGACCGGGGGGCCGTCGAATCCGACGCGGACCGACTGCTCCGGCGGGTAGAGGGCGTGGAGTGCCTGCTGCGCATCGTCGTGACCCGGTCCGGAAGGCGGGTCATGTCGATCGAACCGCTGCCGGTCCACCCCCCTTCGGTCTCGCTTGCCACGGTGACCTACTCGACGACCGTGATCCTCAACGGGGTCAAGTCGCTTTCTTACGCCGCCAACATGCAGGCAACCCGGATCGCGAAGAAGGCGGGTGCGGACGAAGCGCTGCTGGTTACCGCAGACGGCCTCGTTCTCGAACCCCCAACATCGACTCTGTTCTGGGTCTCCGCCGGTGGCTCCCTGCGGACCACCGACACCGATGCCGGCGTGCTCGACTCGATCACCCGTCGCAGGGTGATCGAAGGCTGCCGTGTAGAGGTCGGCAGCTTCGGCCTCGAAGACGTACTCGGCGCAAGCGAAGCCTTCCTCGCATCCACTACCCGCGAGATTCAGCCGGTCCACGAGATTGACGGCCGGGCGATCCCGACCGACCCCGCCCCGGCAACAGCGGAAGCCGCCCGGGTCTTCGCCGCTGCCGTCGGTCGGGAAGCGGACATTCATTGAGCCCGGGCCCCGCACCGGCCATCGAAGCCCGGGGGCTCGAGGTGGTGCGAGGTGGCAGGACGGTAATCCCGTCAATCTCGCTGGAGGTTCGGGCGGAGTCGGTGACCGGTCTGCTCGGTCCCAGCGGCTGCGGAAAGACGACCCTCCTGCGCTCGATCGTCGGGGCCCAGGTCGTGGCCGGTGGCGAGGTGTCTGTCCTGGGGCGACCGGCTGGATCGAAAGAGCTCAGGACGGAGGTCGGCTACGTGACCCAGGCTCCCTCCGTCTACCAGGACCTGACTGTCAGCGAGAACCTCGAGTACTTCGGCGCGGTCCTCGGTGTCGACCCCTCGCGGATTTCCGAGACCCTCGAAACGGTCGGCCTGCAGGACTACGCCGAGCGCTTCGTCGGCACGCTCTCGGGCGGCGAAAGGGCCCGTGTTTCCCTGGCGAGTGCCATGCTCAACGAACCCCGGCTGCTGGTCCTCGATGAGCCGACCGTCGGGCTCGACCCGCTTCTGCGAGCCGACCTGTGGCGGGAGTTTCACCAGCTGGCCGGCTCGGGTACGACCCTGCTGGTCTCCAGCCACGTGATGGACGAGGCAGCGCAGTGCGACCACCTGCTGCTGATGAGAGAAGGAGAACTGCTGCGCCGCTGCACCCCGGACGAACTGCGCGAAGAGACCGGCAGGCAGGATCTCGGACAGGCCTTCCTCGCGGTGATCGAAGGGAACGTCGCCACCGGGGTCGGCCGGTGACTTTCCGGATCACGACCGCGACCGGGCTCCGCGTCCTGCGCCAGATCCGCCACGACCCCCGGACGATCGTGCTGCTGCTCGCGGTGCCGGCCCTGCTGCTGACCCTGATGCGCTTCGTCTTCGACGGCAAGCCGCAGGTCTTCCAGTCGATCGGCGCCCCGCTCTGCGGCCTCTTCCCGTTCATCGTGATGTTCCTGGTCACTTCCATAACCATGCTCAGGGAACGCACGACCGGGACGCTCGAGAGGCTGATGACGATGCCGATGTCAAAGCTCGACCTGCTGGCCGGCTACGGGATCGCCTTCGGTCTTCTGGCCACTGCCCAGGCCGTCGTCATCTGCCTCACCGGATTCTGGCTGCTCGGCCTCGACGCCCCTCACGGAGCATGGCTGGTCGCGGTCCTTGCCGTTCTCAACGCACTGCTCGGCATGGCGCTGGGTCTGCTGCTCAGCGCCTTCGCGCGGACCGAATTCCAGGCGGTCCAGTTCATGCCGGCGTTCATCTTTCCCCAGATGCTGCTCTGCGGCCTGTTCGTCGCCCGCGACCAGATGGCGCCGTTGCTCGAAGCGGTTTCCTGGCTGCTGCCCTTCACTTACGCCTACGACGCACTCGAGCGGGCGATTTCCACCCAGACGCCGGGCTTAGCCCTGATCCTCGACGTCGCAGTTGTGGTGGCGAGCACGCTTGCGGCCCTCGGCCTCGGGGCGCTGACCCTGAGGCGCCGGACCGCCTGAGCGTCTGGCCTAGAACTCGGTGTCGCGCAGGTACCACTCCGCGTCGAGGGCGCCCTGGCAGCCCGAACCCGCGGCGGTGACCGCCTGGCGATAGGTGTGATCGACCAGGTCTCCGACTGCGAATACGCCCGTGAGGTTGGTCCTGGTTGAGGTCGCTTCGGTGACGACGTAGCCCTCGTCGTCGGTAGCCACCTGTCCGGCCACGACCTCCGATCGCGGGATGTGGCCGATCGCGACGAAGGCTCCGTCTACGGCGACGTCGCGGCTCTCGCCTGTATCCGAGCGCTTCAGCCTCACCGTGGCCAGGGAGCCGTCTTCGCCGGCGATGAACTCCTCCGGCGCGTAGGGGGTCATCAGGTTGATGTTCGGGGTCGCCTCGGCCCGCTCCTGCATGATCTTCGAAGCACGGAACTCGTCCCGCCGGTGGACCAGGTCGAGGTCGGTGGCGAACTTGGAGACGAAGACCGCGTCTTCCATCGCCGAGTCGCCGCCGCCGATCACCATCGTCTTCTTTTCCTTGAAGAAAGCGCCGTCACAGACCCCGCAGGTGGAGACCCCGCGACCCATCAGCTCCATTTCGCCGGGGATTCCCAGCCGTCTGGGCTCCGCACCCATTGCCAGGATCACGGCCTTGGCCCGAAACTCTTCGTCGCCGAGGAAAACCTTGTGGATGCCACCATCGCCGAGTTCGACGCGGTCGACGTCGTCGCTCTCGAAACGGGTCCCGAAGCGCGCCGCCTGCTCGCGGAACCTGGTCATCATCTCAGGACCCATGATGCCTTCAGGGAAGCCCGGGTAGTTTTCGACGTCGGTCGTATTCTGGAGTTGACCGCCCCACTGGAAGCCTTCGAAGACGAGAGGGTTGAGTTCGGCACGAGCGGCATAAAGGGCAGCCGTGTATCCGGCAGGGCCGCCGCCGATGATGATCAGGTTTTCGACTTCGCTGCTACTCATGGTCCTCTTTCCTGATTTACGACGACCCGCTCGGATCGTCTTGCTTCTTCCATTACTTTACTTTTTGAAGTATAGCCGAGTAGGCGAGCGACAGCTTGCCGCAAGCCCGCCTCAGATGTCCGGCTGCATCAGCGACGGCTGAGGTGGCCGGTCAATCGGCAGGCCTTCCGCTTTCCATCTCTTGACCGTGGTCCGAAGCTGGAAAAAGGCGACGACGCCGGGCGGGATCGGCAACCAGAAGGCAGCAAGCCGGTAGATCAGGATCGCCGCGAAGACTTCGGACTCGGGGAAGCCGAACAGCACGAAGGTTCCGATCATGCCCGCGTCCACCGCCCCGACCCCGGCCGGTGCGAACGGGATCAGGTTGGCCGTCATGCCGACGAAGAATCCCATCACCACGACCCCGAATGGGATCGCGATTCCGAGCGCCTTGAACGAGGCCCAGAGGATGCCGATGTTGGCCGCCCAGTAACCGATCGCCCCGAGGACCGCAAGCCCGGCACGGGTCGGGTGGGCGACCAGCTGGATCGCCTCGCGCACCCCCTCCGCCAGGGTCGCCGGCACCTTGGCCAGGGTTGCCAGGTAACGGGCCGAGGGGTGGCGGTCCGAGTAGCCGCTGAGCCTGCGCTCGATGTCGCTCGGCACCAGGGCGATGGCCAGGCCGACGATCATTACGAGCCCGGCGATTGCCGCAGGCACGATGGTCAGCGAGTCCGTTGTGCTGCCGCTGAGGACGCCGGTCGTCAGCAGGACACCGAAGACCACCACCGCCAGCGGGTAAAACAGGTACTGGAGGGCGAGGAAGGCGACCATGCGGGTGCCGACGTCCCTCCTCTCCATGCCGCCCTGGCGCAGCGCCCAGTAGGTCAGGACAGCCCCGCCGGCGCCGCCGGCGGAGAAAAGCCGGGTCGCAGCAAAGCCCGCCATGTTGATCTCGTAGGCCTCGCGCCAGCTGATCGGGAAGACGTCGCCGCCGACCACGGCCCTGAACAGCGCGATGTAGGTGGCGAACGAGATAATCCCGAATCCGATCGCCACGGCAACCCAGATCGGACTGGCCTCGCCCAGCGTGTCGATCGCGTCCCCGGCACCGACCAGCTTCGGTACGAAGAAGTAGATGCCCACCACCATCACAGCGATCAGCACCGTCGTCTGGATCGCTCCCCTGACGGTGAAGGTGGGAAGGCCGTCACCGTCGTCATCGACCCGGGGCGACTCCACCTGCGCCGGCGAGCCGACGGGCGTCGCTTCGTCGTCGCTGCGCTTGCCCTCCGAGGTCTTCAGTTTCGGACTGATCGAGACACCCCCGGTCAGACCATCTCAGGTAGTCGCGATCGCTTCAAGCCGGCGCAGACCGTCGTTTACCCGGGCTACGACCGGCCGGGCGAGCGGCTCCCCCTGCCTGACCAGCAGGACGATCCCGGCCCCAGCGAGGAGGTCGGTGACGTAATGCTCGCCCAGATAGACCAGCGAGAAACCGAGAGCGAGCGCATAGGCCCAGCCCAGAGCGCCCTGGACACGGCCACCATTCTCGCTGAGCAGGATCGCCGCCATCAGCGCGGTTGCGAAGTGGAGCGAGGGCATCGCAGCCCACGGGTTACTGCCCAGCGTGCCGAAGATACGGGTCCAGGCAGGCCCCCATATGCGCTCGCCGAACTCGACCATCACCCGCTTGATCTGCTCGTCGCCGGTGTGGCCGTTCTCCGAAGCCCACCAGGGCGGCGCAGTCGGCGCCAGGAAGTAGACCGCACAGCCGATGTCGAAGACAGCCGCCATCTGTCTGGCTGAGTGGGGGAAGGCGTCCCGTCGCCGCAGCAGGATCCAGATCAGCGCGGAGTTCGGCTGGATGAACCAGATCCAGTGGGCCCAGGCGGAAAACCTGGTCAGCGACTCGCCCCAGGGTCCGTCGTGGAGGGTGCGCTGCAGGCGTGCACTCGGCAACTGCCCCCGGCCGATCCAGCGGTCGGCCTTGATCGGGTACTCGATCTTCAGCCGCTCCCTCAGGCGCTCGGGATCGTCGTAGGGAAGCTCGTGGGTTACGGCGAAAGCCCACATCTGACTGCCGAACAGCGCCAGGTCCCTGGTCCGGCTGCGCGGCCAGAGCACGGCGATCGCCGCCGGGGCCGCAACCGTGGAGGCAACCGTCACGGTCATCGGTAGCCGAAGCCGGAAGCGGATGTGGGGCACGACGACGGCGGCCGCAAGGGCGGCAAAGCCGCCGATCCGGATGGCGGTGCGCAGGCGCCGGTTTCGCGGCTTGTCGGGGGTCGGCCAGTTCATCCGCAACCGACAGACTAGGTGACCTATGCGGACCCTGTTTACAGGTCCGACTTCGCCTGTCCGCTCCATCCGATTACAATGGCCGCGCAGTGCTGTCTCGCTCCAGAAAATTCCTGACTCTGATCTCGATGACCGCCTCGGCGGTTGCAGTGATGGCCGTCTTCGCCTCACCGGCGCTGGCGCTCTCGCTCAACCCCGAGGCCGCCTCTTCCGGGATCGAGAAAATCAACACCCTCCACTGGATCCTCTTCGTCGTCACCGTGCTGGCACTGGTCGCCGTCAACCTGGCGATCGTCCGGGCGGCCCGTCCACGCCACCGACATGTCCAGGCGGACGAGTCGGCCGGTGGCCGGCAACTCCGGGTCGGGCTCGGCCTCGGCGTGGTGGCGCTGGCACTGTTCGTGACCGCAACGGTGTTCTCCAGCCAGGCTCGCGAGGTGCCGACCGGCAGTTCCGATGCGGTCGGCCTGAACGCCGACGACCAGCTCGAGATCAAGGTGACCGGTCAACAGTGGTTGTGGCGCTACGACTACCCGAACGACACATTCAACTTCCATCGTCTGGTCGTGCCCGCGGAGACCACGGTCGCCCTGGATCTGATCTCCGCCGACGTGGTCCACGGCTGGAACGTGCCGTCACTGACCGGCAAGGCCCAGGCCGTACCCGGCAAGACCAACCGCATCTACTTCAGGGCCGACGAAGAAGGCATCTACTCGGGTCGTGCTTCGGTGCTCTCGGGCCAGGGCTACGATTCGATGGAGGCCGAGATCGAAGTCGTCTCCGCCGAGGAGTACCGGGACTTCCTCCGGCAGCTGGAGATCGACCTCCAGGAAGCCGACGACTCAGTCGCACGGGCCCAGGCGATCCAGATTGAAGCTGCCGACATCGGCACGCCGGAGGAAGAGGTCGAACCCGAGCCATGAGCACCTACCCGTCCACCATGCCACCGACCCGTCCGGAAGTCGCGACCGGCGACTCTCCCGACCGACCGGGCTGGGCGCGGCTGGCGACCAGTCCGGATCACAAAGTGATCTCCCTGATCCTGATCTCCGCCGCTTTCGGCTCGGCCTTCCTGGCCGGACTGCTGCTGCTGCTCGTCAGGCTCCAGCTCGCCGTTCCCGAGAACGTCCTTCCTCAGCGCCGTCCAGTTCGACCGCCTGCTCTCGGTTTATGGCGCGACCGCGATCTTCCTCTTCCTGCTGCCGCTCTGCATCGGGCTGCTCTACTACGTCACCCCCCTCCAGATCGGCAGTCGCGGAACCGCACTGCCCCGTCTCGGACAGACAGGGCTCTGGCTCTTCATCCTCGGCGGCTTCGTTCTTTACGCGACCTTCCTCTTCACTCCGCCCGAGGCCGGCATCAACCCGCTGCCGCCGTTTTCGCAGGAGGCGTTCACCCCCAACAATGGCGTCGACGCCTGGATCGCTGCGACAGGCATGGTCACCCTGGGCCTGCTGCTGCTGGCGATCGACCTCCTGGTGACCTTGCGCAACCTGCGTGCTCCAGGCATGGCCTGGCGCCGGGCCCCGATCTTCGTCTGGACCGCAGCAATCGTGACCTGGCTCATGGTCGTAATCGCCCCGGTATTTCTGGCCGCGCTGACCATGCTGATGATCGATCGCCAGCTCGACGGCGGCTTCTTCACCGGCGGGGTCGGTGGCGCTCCGCTGCTCTGGCAGCACTTCAGCTACGTCTTCTTCACCGGGGCCTACATGACGGTGGCGGTCACGATGCTGGGCGGCATCTCCGAAATCGTCCAGACCTTCACGCGCAAGCAGCTTCCGGGCAGCCGTGTCGTGATCGGATCGCTGATCGCAATCGCCGTTATCGGAACTCTCGCCTGGACCCAGAACATGATTACGGCCCCGATCCCGAGCGGCTGGAAGTACTACGCGATGCTGATGTCGATCTCGCTGATCGTGCCGTTCGGCCTGATCTTCTACAACCTGATCTCGGCCGTAGCGAACAGCGACTTCCACATGCGCGCTCCGCTGCGCTTCGCCATGGGCGCCCTTTCGCTGGCCTCGCTCGGCCTCGCCGCCGAGGTCACCCAGTCGACTGTCGCGGTCGGCTCACAGCTCCAGCAGACCTATGACGCCTGGGCCGCGACCCACTTCACGCTGGTCGGCTTCGGACTGTTCGGCGGATTCGCCGCAATCTCCTACTGGTACCCGAAAATGACCGGTCGTGCGCTCAACGAAGACCGGGCGAAGATCTCATTCTGGGTCATGTTCGTCGGCACCCTGATCGCCCTGCTCCCGCTTTTCGGTGCCGGGGTCGAAGGGCAGGTGACCGACTCCTACCGCTTCTTCTCGGACGAGGGCGTCGCCGGCTTCAACCTGATCGCCACGATCGGCACCCTGGTCCTGTTCGTCGGCGTCATCCTCGCTATCGGCAACCTGATCAGGAGCCGGAACGAGGGCGAGCAGGCAACTCCCGACCCGTGGCGTGGCCAGTCACTCGAATGGCTGGCGCTTTCGCCGCCCGCGCCCCACAACTTCGACGTGCTACCCGACGTACGCAGCACACAACCGATGCGCGACATCCGTGAGTCGCTCATTCGGCGCGAGGCCGGGCAGGAAACCCCGGCCGGCGATACCCAGCCGGTAGCCTGAGCAAATGATCAAAGGACTCGAAGTGCGCGATGCGCACGTTCGACGAGCCGTAGAGACCGCCAGGTCCACCCCCCTCAATGACGTGCTTGCAGTAGCCCGCGACTACATCACCCTCACCAAACCCCGGATCATCAGCCTCCTGCTGTTGACCACGGTCGCGACGATGTTCGTCGCCGATCCCGCCGGCCCGCCACTTTCGACGATCCTCTGGACCATGCTCGGTGGCTACCTGGCCGCCGGCGGTGCCGGGGCGATCAACCACTTCGTCGACCGAAAGCGCGACGCCCGAATGGCGCGCACCAGTTCCAGACCACTCGTCAACGGACGGATCACGCCGAGAAACGGACTCATATTCGGCATCATGCTCGGGGCTGTCGCCTTCTTCCAGCTCTGGATCACCGTCAACCTGCTGGCGGCTTCGCTGGCGATGGTCGGGCTGTTGGGCTACGTCTTCCTCTACACCCTCTGGCTGAAGCCGATCACCCCCCAGAACATCGTGATCGGCGGCAGCGCCGGGGCGGTACCACCACTCGTCGGCTGGGCCGCCGCCACCGGCAGTCTGACGCTCGAGGCACTGTGGCCGTTTCTGATCATCTTCTTCTGGACGCCGCCGCACTTCTGGGCGCTCTCACTGATGATCAAGGAGGACTACGAGCGAACCGGAGTACCGATGCTGCCGGTAGTCAAAGGAGAGGCTGAAACCCGCCGTCAAATCGTGATCTACACCTTCGTGATGGTCGCCGTGACGATCGGGCCCGTGATCACCGGCCTGCTCGGCGCCCTCTACCTGGCATCGGCGCTGGTCCTCGGCGGCATATTCATTGTCTTTTCGGTGGGCCTCTACCGCAATCCCGCACCGGCGCTGAATCTGCGTACCTACCTCTACTCGCTCGCCTACCTGGCCCTGCTCTTCGTGGCGATGGCTGTCGACGCCGTCGCCTGATAAAACTCCGTCCATGGATCGCAAGCGCGCAAAGAGCAACTTCTCGTCCGGAATGCTGATCGGCGCCGGTTCGGCCGCGATCTTCGCCTTCACGTTCTTCTTCGCCACGCTCTACCTGGCGGCCTGACGGATCCGTTCGAGATGCCGGACAGCACAGAAATAATCGAACCGACCGAGACCATCCAGCTGCCCGCCCCCTCCTGGGCGCCGGCTCTGCTGGCCTTCGGCATCCTCGGACTGCTGGCCGGAACCTTTGCGACCGGATTCATCTTCCCGGTGTGGTCCTACGCGGTGCTCGGAGCGATCTTCACCTTGATCGCGCTGCGCAGCTTTGTCAAGAAGGGCCGCCGGTCCTTCTACTCCCTGCCGCGAGAGCAGCAGGACCTGCGGGCCGAGCTGCCGATCGAGTCCTTCGGCGCCCCTGACCGGGACTGATACGCACAGGCTCCCAGGCCTGCCCGGACGGTGCCCTCAGGGCGGACCGCCCGAAGTCGCGCCGTCGCTCGTCCACACCCTCATGATGTCGCGCATCGAGAGCACCCCGACCAGCTCACCGTCGCGGTAGATCACCAGATGGCGAATGTTCCGCCGCGACATTTCCATCGCCGCCCGCTCCATGCTCCACTCGGGTGAGGCGGTGATCACGCTCTCGCTCATGTGATCGCCGACTTTCTCCGAGTCCACGTCGAGTCCGGCTCCCAGTGCCTTGAGGATGTCGCGTTCGGTGATTATCCGGGGAACCGGCCAGTCTTCGTCCTCGACGATCGCCGCTCCGACTCCGTGGCCGACCATCCGGGAAGCCGCGTCTCGCAGCGTATGTCCCGGTCCGACCCGGAGAACCACTTCCGACATACCGACACTGACCCGCATAATCCGCCCCTCCGGTCGCTTGTAACTTTCGTTGCCAGCTTACTTCATGCCTCGGCAATCGTGCCGAGGTCGCCGATCTATAGAATGTCTTTAGCAACTCTTGAACCTCATGAACCGAACCCGCACCGCCGCAAAACTCTCCACTCTGCTCGTCTCGATCGGGCTTCTGTCCGCACTCGTGGCGGGCTGCGGTGCCGAGACGAGCGCCGATATCTCGGGTGACTTCCAGGACCGCGGCCGGCAGCTCTTCAACGCCAAGTGCGGCACCTGCCACGTGATGGCGCAGGCCGCCAGCCAGGGTGTCCAGGGTCCGAACCTCGACACGGCCTTCGCCGCCGCGCGCGCAGCCGGCATGGACGAAGACACGGTCAAAGGCGTAACCGAGTACCAGATCAAGCACCCCCGCCCCTCGGTCGACGGCTATCCCGGAGTCAGCATGCCGGCCGACATCGTCACCGGCAACGACCTGCAGGACGTCGCCGCATACGTGGCCCGCTACGCCGGAGTCCCCGGCGCCAAGCCTCCGGTCGCCCCGGGCGAGGGACCCGGAGCGCAGGTCTACGCGAACCAGGGCTGCGGCAGCTGTCACATCCTCTCCGCGGCCGAGTCCGCCGGAGTACTCGGCCCGAATCTGGACCAGGTGATCCCCGGTCAGAACCGGGCCATGATCGAGGAGTCGATCGTGAACCCCGGCGCCGTCCAGTCGCCAGGCTACGAGAACGCAGTAATGCCCAACCGCTGGTCCAACCTGCCCCCGCAGGAACTGGAACAGTTGATCGACTTCCTGGTCGATTCGACCTCGGGCAACCAGAACGGCAACTGAACTCCCGGAGGCGCCGCTCGGCGCTCCTTCATAGAACCGCCAGAGGAACATGCTTAAGCGGATAGAGATCTCCCCCGAACGCTACGCACAGGTGACCCTTGTCGCCCTGATAGCGCTGGTGCTGATCGTCTTCACCGGGTCCGCGGTCCGCCTCACCGCATCCGGCCTCGGCTGCCCCGACTGGCCCAAGTGCTACGGCGGCTATGTCGCCCCGGCCCAGATCAACGCCTGGATCGAGTACGGCAACCGCCTGCTGACCGGCTTTGTCGGGCTCGCGGTGATCGCCGCATCCCTGCTCGCTTTCTTCCGCCGGCCCTACCGGTGGCACCTCGCGCTGTTCGGCGCGCTGCTGCCTCTCGGGGTGATCGGCCAGGCGGTACTCGGTGCCTTCGTGGTCGAACACCACCTCCCGCCCGAACTGGTTATCGGGCACTTCCTGCTTTCGATGATTCTGCTCGACGCAGCCTTCGCCCTCTTCTGGTGCTCGCGCTACGAACCCGGCGAGCGAAGATTTTCAACCGACTTCCTTGGCGTCTGGGCGGTCAGGGCGCTGATCCCCTTCGGTCAGCTCACCGTTCTGCTCGGCACCATCACGACCGCTTCCGGCCCCCACCCCGGTGACCACGATGAGGAGCTGGTCCGCCGCTTCGACTTCAAAGGCGAGGATACCCTCGAGTGGATCGTCCAGAGGCATGCGGCGATGGCGGTGATATTCGCCGTCGCGGTTCTGGTCGTCATGTTCATCCTCCTGCGCAGGGGCGGAGACCGCAGGGCGGTGCGACCGGTCCAGGTGACCTTCGGCCTGATCGTCCTCCAGATCGCTCTCGGCATTACCCAGTGGCTGCTCGAGCTGCCGGCGATCCTGGTCTGGTTCCACGTAGTCACGGCGGTTCTGATCTGGCTCGCGGTGCTCTGGGCGGTTGCGACCGCAGGGCAGTTGAAGGGCCGGGACGTCACCCTCTCGGCCGCCCGGGACTAGGCCCGACGGATCGGCGCGCCCGGACGGCTTCCCCGGCAGGCCCATATCATCGGGGCATGAACGATCAGCACGAGATATTCGACTCGCTGGAAGCCGACCCCCTCGACCGGGATCAGGTCATCGAGGGAGATCCGCAAACCTTCGATCTGCAGCTTTCGCAGTCGGCAGACGGCACCGAGGTTTCGGGGTTCTGGATGTGTACGCCGGGGGTCTTCTCGGATACGGAGCTGGAAGAGTCCTTCGTGGTGATCCGCGGATCGGCCGAGGTCAGGTTCGCGGACGGAACTTCCCTTGCGCTGGGACCCGGGGACACCCACCACTTCCGGGCAGGAGAAGAGACGGTCTGGAAGGTGGACACCACCCTGCTCAAGTGCTACTGGGCCCGCCCGTCGGCCGGTGAATAGGCGGATGGGCTACGGGACTATCCGGTAGATGCCACCCGGCGAGCTTCCGATCTTCTGGATCGACAACATGCCCCCGAAACCCGGAAATGGCTAGGGTGAGCGCATGGGTCTGAAGGCCACCCCGATCACCGACGGACTCGTCCAGCTCACCCGCTTCGGAATCGTCAACGCCTACCTGGTCCGTGAGGACGACGGCTTCACTCTGGTCGACACGATGATCTCCGGCTCGGCGGCCGGAATCGTCGATGCGGCGTCCGAGGCGGGATCCGACATCGTCAGGATCGTCGCGACTCACGCACACAGCGACCACGTCGGTTCGCTCGCCGCACTTGCGGACCGGCTGCCCGACGCGGAACTGATCGCTTCGCAGCGCGAGGCGAAGCTGATGGCCGGGGATCGCAGCCCTGAGCCCGACGAGGCCCAAGCGAAGCTCAAGGGTGGGATCAAGAAGCTGGACCTGAGCTTTGACCGCACGGTCGTGGACGGGGAGCAGATCAGCTCCTTACGGGTCGTGGCTGCGCCCGGACATACGCCTGGCCAGATAGCCCTGCTTGACATTCGTGACCAGAGCCTGATCGCCGCCGATTCCTACAGCACCCTCGGCGGAGTCGCGACCTCGGCCGGTCCCTACCTGCGATTCCCCCTGCCGGGACTGGCCACGTGGCACCGTCCGACGGCGCTGGAGACCGCCAGGAAGCTGCGGGCCCTCGAGCCGTCGCTGCTGGCAGCAGGTCACGGCCAGGTGCGGCGGGACCCGGTCCGGGCCATGGACGAAGCGATAGCGCGCAGCACCTGAACCCGGGGGCATCCGCTGCCCTGAGCCCCACGACCGTTTAGGAAGTCAGTCCTGGCCTGGATCGTCGTCGGGAGAGCCCAGCATGTGGAGCATGCCCTTTGCGATGACCACGGTGACATAGGCGATCATCAGGAAACCGATGATCGCACCCGCCACCGATGAGATCAGCACGGCTGCCAGGATCACCACGGCAGCGCCGGCGATTACGGCAATCAGCCAGCGAAAGGCGGCACCCTCGGACTTGAGGGGGTTGCCCACGGTCGGACCGATCAGATGACGTAGATCGTGACGAACACGACGATCCACATGATGTCGACGAAGTGCCAGTAAATCCCTGGTACCTCGACACCGAGGTGGTTCTTCTGCTCAGGTCCGAAATGGCCTCGCCAGGCACGGATGTTGGCGAAGGTCAGAAGCAGCAGGCCGACGAAGACGTGGGCTCCGTGAAGACCGGTGAGGCTGTAGAAGATCGAGCCGAAGGCACCGTCGCGAGCGGAGAAACCGATGTGGATGTACTCGTTGACCTGGATGAAGAGGAAAGTGGCACCGAGAAGCCAGGTCAGGCCGAGCCCCAGCTTCAGACCCAGGTGGTTGTTGTGCTTGATCGCTTCCAGCGCGTAGTGGACCGTGAAACTCGATGAGACCAGCACGACCGTATTGATACCGGCGATCAGGACCGGCAGCTCGATCCCGGCCGGCGGCCATGAATCGGGGGATACGACAACACGGAGGAAGAAGTAAGCGGCGAAAAAGGCCGCGAAAAGCATGATCTCCGAGAGAATGAAGAGCAGGATGCCGAGGACCGTCTGGTCGATCCGGGCGCTCTTATGGTACTCGGGCGGACCGTGGTGCTCGTGCTCGTCAGCCGCGTGGCCGACCGGGATGCTTGCGCTCTCCATCTTCAGACCTCGCTCGTTTCAGCAGTTGTGTCCTCGGTCTCGCCTGCAGTGTCATCTCCGGCAGCGTCACCTTCGGCAACGGCCGAAGCGACTGCTTCGGGGCTTGCTCCTGACTCATGGTGTGCGACCGGCTTGTCGGTGATTTCACGGACCCTGCCGACAAGGTCGTCGGCCAGCCAGCGGGACTCTTCACCCGGCAGCGTCGAGATCAGGATGTCGTCGACCCGGTAGTGGGCGATGGCGTTCTCGACCGAGGAGAACGGATCGGGGCTCATCGGCTGGCCGGTGGCGTCGATCTCCTCCTCGTATAGCCGGGCCATCAGCGCGGCGAGGTCTCTGGTCATCACGCCGGCCGACACACCCTCCGTCTCCGGGGCGATGATCGTATAGCGGTGTGGCCGCTCCTTCGCGCTGTCGATAAGCCGCTTGACCAGCTCGGGGTCGGAGAGCGTCTGATTGGCCACCACGAGCGTGTGGGTGAGGTCCAGTCGGATCGAGTCGTCTTCGATCCGGACCGGGATATGGGTCACCTCGGTCTCCGGCTCGAATTCGATCTCGGCCCATTCGACGAGGTCCTTGCGGCTGAAGCCGAAACGGGTGTCGTAGAGGCAGGACAACAGAACCTCGCTCGGCCGGTGACTCCTGATGGCGTCGCCGAGGGCGAGGTCCGAGTCGGGGTCCATCACCTCTCCGACCGCTTTGATGCCGAACTCCTCGAGAATCGCGAGCGTAACCTCGACCCGGCTGCGAGCAGCTTCACGGGCCTCTTCCGGCTGGATCAGCTGACCGGCCACCGGCTGGTTCTGCGGCGCCACAACGACGACGTATGAAGCATCGGCCGCCCGCTCCTTGGTCGCTGCGAGCAGCTTGCGCCCGCCGGCGACCTCGTTGAGGAATATCAGCAGGGGCTTCAAGCCGGTTCCGCCACGGTCGAAGGCTTGGGACCGGGAAGCTCGGGTTCGTCCTCGCCACCCATGATCGCGTGGCGGGCACCCGGCGTGCCGTATTCGTAGGGACCGCCGACGACTCTCGGGATCTCTTCGAAGTTGAAGACCGGCGGCGGAGAACTGACCTGCCACTCGATCGTATTGGCGCGCCAGGGATTGTTGCCGGCCTTGGGGCCGAAACGCCAGCTGACGATCATGTTGTAGACGAATACGAGCTGGACGAAGCCGAGGATGAAAGCGAAGACGCTGATCAGCAGGTTCCAGTCGCCGTAAATGTTGGCGTAGTCGGAAACCCTTCGCGGCATACCGTCGAGGCCGATCCAGTGCTGGGGGATGAATGTGCCCCAGGTGCCGACCATGGTGCCCCAGAAGTGGACCCGGCCGAGCTTCTCGTCGTACATGCGTCCGGTCATCTTCGGGAACCAGTGGTAGATCCCGGCGAAGATCGTGAAGACCGATCCACCGAACAGAACGAAGTGAATGTGGGCGACGACGAAATAGGTGTCCGACATGTGGATGTCGAGCGGCACCATGCCGAGCATGACTCCCGAGATTCCACCCACGGTGAAGGTCACGATGAAGCCGAGACAGAACAGCATCGCAGTCGAATAGGTGTGAATTTTGCCGTAGAACATCGTCCCCAGCCAGGAGAAGATCTTGATGCCGGTCGGTACCGCGATCAGCAGCGTGGTGATCATGATCGGCACACGCAGCCAGTCGAACATGCCCGCAACGAACATGTGGTGAGCCCAGACAGAGTAGCTGAGCACCACGATTCCGATGAGGGCCAGAGCCATTAATCGATAGCCGAAGACCGGTTTCCTGGAATGGGTCGAAATGATCTCGGAAACGATCCCGAAGCCGGGCAACATCATGATGTAGACGGCCGGATGGGAGTAGAACCAGAAGATGTGCTGGTAGCTGAGGACGTCGCCGCCCTGGAGGAACTGGAAGAAGTTCATGCCGAGGGCTCGGTCGAAGAGGACCATGAACTGGGCTCCGGCGACGAAGGGTGTCGCGCCGACCACCAGCAGGGAGGTCGAGAGGTTGGCCCAGACCAGCAATGGCATTCGCCAGAGATTCATCCCTGGTGCACGCATCGTGATGATCGTTACCAGGAAGTTTAATGCGGTTGCGATGGAGGAAGCACCTGCAAACTGCACACCTATGTTGAAGAAGGATTGCCCGACCGGGGCCCCGGTAGAGAGCGGTGCATAGCCGGTCCAGCCCGCGTCGAAGGCGCCGCCGGGGGCCAGGAAGCTGCTGAGGAAGATGATGCCGGCGATCGGCAGAAGCCAGAAGCTGAGCGCGTTCAGCCTCGGGAATGCCATGTCCGGTGCGCCGATCATCAGCGGCAGCACGTAGTTGGCCAGACCGGCAAACATCGGGATGATGAAGAGGAAGATCATCACGATGGCGTGGGTCGAGAACAGGCCGTTGTAGACGTTCGGGTCCACGACCTGGGTACCCGGCTGGGCCAGCTCGGCCCGGATCAGCAGGGCCAGGGCGCCACCGATGAAGAAGAAGAAGATCGTCGTGACCGTGTACTGGATGCCGATGACCTTGTGGTCCGTGTTGAACTTGAAGTAGTCCTGCCAGCGCGTGGCGCCGTGGCCGGAGTGGTCCTCGGGGACGGTCGGCTTGCCTGCGGCCCAGCGGAACCAGTAGTCAAAGGCACCGAATCCGATCAGGAAGCCGAACGGCGCGGTGACCAGCGGCACGATCACATGGGGATACCCGGTCTGCTCGGTCTGGAAGATGTCCAGGCCCGTGAGGGCTCTGATCGCGATCACCAGACCGAAGCCGAAAGCGGCACCGATCAGGGTGCCCAATGCGGCTCGATACCAACCCGGGTTCTTGAGTGCTACTGCCATCTAGCTGACCTCCATCACGACTGATCTACACCTTCAGCCGAAGTTTCATCGACGCCACTGCCGTCGATACCCTGCTCCGCTTCCTGGAGCTGCTTTTCAAGTTCGATCGCCTGGTCGGCGGTGAGCAGCAGATCCTCGGGGACCTCGCTCTCGAGGCCGGCCAGCCACTTCTCGTAGTCCTCCTGCGACTCGACTACGACTATGGCTCTCATCGTCGCGTGCCCGGCACCACAGAGCTCGGTGCAGATCAGCTGGTACGTACCGACCTTGTCGGGTGTGATCACGGCCTCGGTGGTGATCCCGGGCACGTTGTCCTTCTTGATCCGCCATTCCGGGACCCAGAAGGAGTGGATCACGTCCTGTGCGTTCATCCTGAAGATCACCTGCTGTCCGACCGGCACGTGGAACTCGCCCTCGGACCACTTGTTGCCTTCCTCCGGGTAGCCGAAGGTCCAGGCGAACTGCTGCGAGTAGACGTTGACCGTCATCGCGTCGCCGTCCTTTTCCTCGACGTCGTTCATCACCACCCAGCTGTAGCCGGCCAGAAAGAGCACGATCACGGTCGGGATCAGGGTCCACCAGACCTCGAGCTTGGTATTGCCGTGAATCGGAAGTCCGTCACCCTCGTCTCCCGGCTTGACCCTCCACTTGATCAGGGCGTAGCCCAGGAATACGCAGACGACCGCGAAGATGAAAGAGGAGATGACGATCGACACGTCCAGCAGGGTGTCAATCGGACCGGCGGCGGTCGCGGCGGCATCGCCCATCCAGTCGTACTGCAGCATCAGCACCGAGGCGACGGTTCCGAGCGCGAGGGAGGCGAGGACGAGCTTCAGGTAGGGCAGGCGTTCCATAATTCTCAAGGGATTCTAATGAAGCGGGACCCGGAACCCCGTCGAGCTTCGGCTCACGGTTCACGCACGGGCCGGATATCCCTTTGGCAAGCCGAAATCACGTCCTTCGCAACGCCCCTCCAGCTCCAATTCCTATCCGCTGACTCGGCAATGTTATGGCCGATTTGGTTCTTCTCGGGGCCGTCAAGGTCGAGCCAGGCATTGACCTTCGAGCCGAGTTCGGGCACCGATTCGGGGCCCAGCTCGAAGGAGATCAGGTCGGCCACGGCCGGGACTTCGGCACCAAGGACCGCGGTCACCTCGGCCAGACCGGAGTGTCCGGCGCAGACTGGAAGCACGCCGGAGGCGGCACCTTCGGCAGCGACCATGCCGAAAGCTTCGGGGAAGGTGCTGGGCACAACCATCGCATCGCAGGCGGGCAGCACCCGGGCTACCTCGTCATGCTCGAGGCGGCCCGAGAAGCAGATCGAGCCTGCTGCTTCGACCGCCGCGGCGGCGTAGCCCATCGGCGGGATCGCCAGGAAGTCGGCGAGGAAGTCGAGTCTGCCTGCCTCTCCCCCTTCCAGCTGCCTGCCCACCTCTGCGATGTGCCTCGCCGAGTCAAGGTCGCCTTCTCCGAGTGCGGTCGCCAGCGCTCGCAGGCCCATCTCGTAGGCACCGAATCCGACCAGCAGCAGCTTCGCCCCGGGGTTCGCCCGGTGGATCAGCGGCCAGGCGGCAACCAGCAGGTCCACTCCCTTGGAGACGATCAGCTTGCCTACGAAGACGACCCGCGGGCCTTCGGCGAGCCCGAACTCGCCGAGCGCCGCCACAGCCGCCTCCTCGTCGCGGCCGAATCCGGTCGACTGCGGTCCGGACCGGATCGCTTCTGCCAGTTCTCCGATACGGCCGACCGCCTCGTCCTCGGGCAGAGGGCTGAACTCTTCGGTATCCACCCCGGGCGGGCCGAGGCCGGTCTTCTTCTCGAGGTCGAGCCCCGGGACCGCCTCCCAGAGGCTTGCCGCGGTGAACCAGGAGCCGACCAGTACCGCCGCCGCCGGCCCGAGCCCCTCCTCCGCGTAAGGCACGAAGCGCGGGTTCGGCTTGACCGTGTACTCGAGATCGGATCCGTGGTGTTTGACCGCGTAGGGCCTGACGCCGGCCCGGGCCAGTACGACCGGTGCCATCAGCAGGTGGTTGGCAAGGGCGGCGTCGCTGCCGCCGATCAGCTTCTCGACCTCCCGCACCGAATCCACGTTGATTCGGATGTAGTCCTCCACCTCGACCTCGCTGAGGCGGGGGTATGCCTTCGCCTCGAAGCCTTCGTAAGGATCTTCGACGTAGACCGGGAGGACCCGCCCGATCGGTGGCCTGTAGACGGTGACCGAGCCCGCGGCCCCGGATTGCCGCAGCCGGCGAACCTCGAGTCCGCCTTCCTGCCAGAGGCCGATCGAGTCGACCCAGGGCAGATCTTCGGCCTCGAGGTCCTGGCAGAAGAGGTGAACATCGTGGCCCAGTCCGGCCAGCGCCCGGGTCAGGTTGTTGTTGTAGATGTTGCTGCCGGTGCCACGCAGCAGGTAGCCGTGAAAGATGAGGATCTTCATTTCGGGTTATTCTCCCCGCAATGAGTTCCGAAAGCAGCCAGCAGGTCTACCGTCTCCGCGCGACCGTCTCCGGACGCGAGTCGATCGCCCCGGTCGAAGAGGGGGTCGTCTACCGTGATGCCGAGACCGGCGAGGAACTGGAACCCGTGGCACAGGTGCTGCCGCTGGTCGGTTCGGGATCGAGTCTTCCGCGCACGCCAGAGAACCTGCGTGTCTGCCGCCGCTGCGAGCAGCTCACGGTCCGCGACCTCGCCACCTGCGAGTTCTGCGGCCTGCCCGCCTGACGGCGAGTCCGCCTCAGTTCTTGCCGATTACGGTCGCCGTGTACAGCAGCACGTTGCTGCCGTAGTAGCAGCCGTAGCGACGCTCGGAATCAACCTTCTGCTGGGGTCCGGTCTTGGCCAGGGCTTCATTCGGTTCGCCTGTATCGGGGTCGATGCCGAGGCTGCACTTGTCTTTCGCCCTTCCGCCGCGCCAGGTGTAGTCCTTCTCGGCGCGGGCGCAGGCGTCGGGGTCCTGAACGCCGCTGATCGGGTTGAAGCTGCATGAGCGCGGCTTCCAGACCGCAGGAGCCCAGGTCGGGATCGTCAAGGCGATCACCTGCTTGCGGATCACGTTGAGCGGGCGGCTCAGCGCGAAGTGGACGGTGCGACCGAAGTAGGGGTTGAGGATCTGGACCGGGCTCTGCCGGACCATCTTCCACTTCGGCGGTCCCTCCGAGTTCTTGTCCACCTGGCGAAGCACGGCGACCCTTGCCGATGCCGGCGAGCCGAAGAGGTCGTTGAAGAAAGGCAGCTGCGCCGGCTGGTCGGTGCCGCCCTTGTTGATCACGCCCTTGGTCGGACGGCTGAGAGATATCGACCACGAGACGAGCTTGCCGTTGAACGGGACCCTGAAGGAGTTCTTTCGATCCGAACCCTTGCGGAAGACCTGATAGCCGGTGACTTTCCCTTCGACGATGCAGTCCCGGGAGAAGTCCTTGCCACAGTTCGGCTCGAGATTGTTCGAGGCCTTGCCGAGCACGATGCGCTTCGTCGCCGCGCCGGCGTCAGGAATGGCTGCGGCAAGCGAAAAAACGCCGAGGACGGCAAGCAGCGCGAGCACGAAGGCAGAGCGCGTCAGTGCTGGGGACAGATGCTTGGAAAGTGTTAGTGAGGGATTAGGCATCACAGTCAACAACACGGCGACCGGCCATTGGTTGCGCCCCGGCCGCTATTTGTAGCGGTAGGTGATCCGACCGCGCGTCAGGT
The DNA here is from genome assembly GCA_963709375.1 of uncultured Solirubrobacterales bacterium. Lineage (GTDB taxonomy): Bacteria > Actinomycetota > Thermoleophilia > Solirubrobacterales > 70-9 > 67-14. The sequence goes on along the minus strand of CAVPWA010000004.1, from coordinate 97,880 downwards.
CGTAGGGCGAGAGCTCGATCTTTACCCGGTCTCCGGGCAGGATGCGGATGTAGTGGCGCCGCATCTTTCCCGAAATGTGGCCGAGGACCTCGTGGTCGTTGTCAAGCTTGACCCGGAACATCGTATTCGGGAGGGCTTCGGTGATTTCGCCCTCCATCTCGATCTTTTCTTCTTTACCCATGCGGCGAGTGAGCGTACTACTCAAGCGGTTTCAAGGAAGCGACGCGCCCATTCGACAGCTTCGCTTGCAGAACCGACCTCGCCTGTGAAACGGGCCGCGGCCAGTTCGTGGACCAGTCGACCTAGTTCCGGGCCGGGATCCATTCCGAGTTCCGCGGCGAGCTGATCGCCCGGCAGGAACGGTTGCGGCGGACCCTGTGCCTGCCAGGCCAGCGCTTCGGCGACCATTTCTCCTGCCAGCTCCAGATGGCCGGCCACCATCTCCCGGCCGGCTATGGAGCTGGTCCCACGTGCGGCCAGCCGGTCAGCGACGGTCAGCAGCGTTACGTCGACCGAGTAAGGGTCGGTCCTCGTCAGGTACTCGTAAACCTGCCTCCTCGAAAGCGGCCGCTCGGGAACCATGAAACCGAGGATCAGGTGATTCCGGGTCAGGTCGGCTACATACCCGGCCAGCATCCGGCTCGACTTCAGCCTCGAGAAGACCGAAAGCACAGCCTCCGCGCCCTCCCGGTCGTGACCGCGGAAACTGATGAAGCCGTCCGCCTCCTTGCGGGTAGCGGGCTTGGCGCAGTCATGAAACAGGGCGGCCAGCCGCAGGCCGGTCGAGCGGCTGACCCCGTCGGCCAGCGGGCGCTCGAGGAGTTCGGCGACTTCACCGGCGCTCTTTCCTACGAAACGGTCGAGCTCGGATTCGATCCTGAGTACCCCTTCGAGTACCTCGACCGTATGGCCGTAGACGTCCAGGTGGTGATTCGGACCCTGGACCACGCCCCGCATGCCGCCGACCTCCGGGAACAGGGTGTCGAAGAGCCCGAGGTTCTCCATCGCGGCCAGGCCGGTGACCGGGTCTCGCGAGGCCATCAGCAGACAGAGCTCGCCGAGCAGACGCTCACCGGCCGGCTCGGCGGCCCGCGGCGCTGCGGCAAGCCCCAGTTCGACCGTGCCCGGATCGAGGTCCCAGCCGAACTGGGCGGCCAGACGAGCGGCTCTCATCAGACGAAGCGGATCGTCGGAGAACGCGCCGGGTCCGGTGGCACGAATCACCCCGGCAGTCAGATCCGCCATCCCGCCTGCCGGATCCAGGCCCTGCCCGTCGCCCAGGCCGACCGCCATTGCCCCGACCGTGAAGTCGCGCAGGCTCAGGTCCGCCTCGATCGATCGCCCTCGCAGGGCCGCGACATCAACCTGCCAGCTGCCGCCCCGGTCCCCCGCCCTCCAGGTGGGGAACTCGGCGGAAAGCTCGAAGGCGTATCCGTCGAGCTTCGATGCGATTGCCCTGGCAACCGGTTCGGGATCGCCCTCGACGGCCAGGTCCATATCGCCTACCGGGCGACCGAGCGCCGCGTCTCGCACCGCTCCGCCGACGATCCAGACGGCGCGATCCGGACAGTCCCCGGCCACAGCCTCCCGAACCCGGACCGCGAGGCCGGTCTCGAGGATCGCCCGCGCAGCGCCTTCGAGGTTCAAGTGGCCTCCCCGGAAGCCCGGCGTGGCACTCTCGGGGAGATCCCGCAGGTCACCTCGTAGTTGATGGTCTCGAGGGTTGCCGCCACCTGCTCGGAGGTGATCGCCTCTTCTCCCTGTCTTCCGACCAGGGTCACCTCGTCGCCTACCGCAACCGGGGTATCACCGACCTCGACTGTGGTGTTGTCCATCGAGACGGTGCCGGCGATCGGGTGGCGGCGGCCGTTGATCAGGACTTCGCCACGGTTCGAAAGTGCCCTGCGGACCCCGTCGCCGTATCCGACCGGCACCGTCACCACGGTCGTCGCTTTCGATGCGGTCCAGGTCCGGCCATAACCGGCGCTCATCCCCGGCTCGAAACGCTTGACGGTCGCCACATACGAGTGGAAGGAGAAAACCGGCCTGAGGTCGTAATCAGCGGGATCGTTGCCGAAGGGATCCATGCCGTAAACGGCGACCCCCGGGCGGACCAGGTCGAAGTGGGTGGCCGGGTCGGAAATCAGCGCCGCGCTGTTGGCTGCGTGAACCCTGATCCCGGGAAAGGCCGACCGAACCCGGCCGGCGAGCCCCGAAAGACGCTCTCGCTGGAGGTCCATGTAGCCGTGGTCAGCGTCGTCGGCAGTAGCGAAGTGGGTCCAGACCGCTTCGAGACTGAGGTGCGGGCTGTCGGCGACCGCCCGGACGACGTTGATCACCGCATCCGGGTCGGGGTTGCCCAGCCTGCCCATGCCGGTGTCGTACTTGACATGCACGCCGACCACCAGACCGGCTGCCCTGGCCCTTCCTTCCACGGCGGCGACGAACTCCGGGTCCCAGATCGAGACGTCCGCGCCGGCCGCAACAGCGACCTCCACCTCACCGGGGGCGAGCGCGCCGAGCACGAGGATCGGCACCTGGGCGTCGACCGCCCGGATCTGAAGAGCCTCGCTGGCGGTCGCGACGGCGATCCGGTCGGCACCGGCGCCGATCGCCGCTCCCGCGCAGTGCGCCGCACCGTGGCCGTAGCCGTCGGCCTTCAGGACCGGGCAGAGCTCGACCCCGGACCCGATGCGCCGGCGCAGCTCGCCGCAGTTGTGCCGCAGCGCGCCGAGGTCTATCCGGGCCTCGGCCCGCTCGTACATCAGGTCCCGGTGAGGGCGGCCAGTACGTCGACCCGGGTGACCACGCCGACCAGTCGGCCCTCATCGTCGACTACCGGCAGACGGTTGTGGTGCTTCTCCGAGATCAGGCGGGCCGCATGCTCGGCAGGCTCGTCTGGCCCGACCGTGAGCGGATCGGCGGTCATCATCTCGGCCGCCGTAGCCGCGAATGCCTTCTGGGCGCGCTCCTCGAAGTGCTTGGTCGACTCGAGGAAGACGATGCCGCCCATGATGTTCACGTAGTGCGGCAGGTGGAAGTCGGATTCTTCATCCGAGATCACAAGGTCGGAATCGGTGATTATGCCGACCACCTTGCGGGTCTCGTCAACCACCGGGATGCCCGGGAGGTCGTGAGTCTGGAGCGCCGCGATAACCGACTTGACGTCGTCTTCGGGCAAAACGGTGGCGGGCTCACGGTCCATGATGTCTGCAACGGTCGGCATGGGCGCGAGTTTATTCCAAGCCCCGGCGATCGACCGGCCGGGGGGCAAGCGCGGCGGGCATGGCGGCGATCACATCGCCGGCGATCACTCCTTCCGCAGAGCCGACCGTCGCCGCCGCAAAGCGGCCTGCCCGGGTATGTGCGTGAACGGCCGCGCAGGCGGCTTCGAACGGTTCGAGCCCACGCGCGAGCAGCGCCCCGCAGGCCCCGGCCAGGACGTCTCCGGTTCCGGCGGTCGCCAGTCCCGGTGCGGAAAGCCGGTTGACCGCGATCCGCTCGCCGTCGGTGACGATCGTATCGTCGCCTTTGAGCACCGCCACCGCCCCGGTCTCGCGGGACAGGGTCAGGGCCGAGTCGAGTCTGGATGCCGCCACCCGGTCCGAACTCCAACCGAGCAGCCTGCCCATTTCACCCTCGTGAGGGGTCAGAATCGTCGCGCCGTCGCGCTGCCGGACGAGTTCGAGCCGGCCGTCGAGCCCGCCGAGGCCGTCGGCGTCGAGAACGGTAGGCGCCTTGATCCGGGGAGCCAGTGCACGGAGAAACTCGCCGGCTCCGGTCTCGCGGCCCAGGCCGGACCCGAGTACCACCGCGGCGGCGTTTTCAAGGTGCGAAGCGACCTGTTCGACAGCCGAGATCCCGAGGTGACCGCCATCGCTGCCACAACCCAGGGTCATCGTCTCGGTCAGTTTGATCTCAAGTGTCTGCTCGAGATCGGCCGGGACAGCTGCGGTCGCATAGCCGGCGCCCGAGCGGATCGCCGCTTCGGCCGCCAGGCAGACCGCCCCGGTCAGGCCACGCGAACCACCGACGATCGAGACCCGGCCGGAGGTGAACTTGGTCGAGCTTTCGCCCCTCAGCGGCAGCAGGTCCAATACGGCGGAAGTGATTATCCCGGCAGCATCGCCGGCCGGGGCACCGCCTGGGATGCCGATGTCAGCGACCGTCACCTCACCGCAGAGCTGCTTGGCCGGCGAAACCACGTGACCGAGCTTGAGTCCGTGGAAGGTGACCGTGTGCCCGGCCCGGACCGCCAGGCCCGCTTCTCCGGTCGAAGCGTTCGCACCGGAAGGGATGTCGCATGCCACGACCGGGCAACTGCTGCGGTTGATCGCCTCGATCGCCCCGGAGACCGGCGAGCGCGGCTCACCTTCGAATCCCGTCCCGAGCACGGCATCGATGATCGCCCCTGACCCCGGAAGCCGGCTCAGGGCCCCGTCGCCTTCGAGTACTTCCACGCCTTCGAGCAGCCGGAAATTGACCTGCGCGTCGGGACTGAGCGTCTCCGGATTCCACAGCATGAGCGCCTCTACTTCGTAGCCGCTCTCGACCAGGTGCCGGGCGGCGACCAGTCCGTCTCCTCCGTTGTTGCCCTTGCCGCAGACGACCCGGATCGGCCCCGGGCCTGCGACTTCGGCTGTCACCTCTGCCAGGGCCCGCCCGGCCGCCTCCATCAGTTCCAGCGAAGGCACACCCTGATCCTGTATCGCCCAGCGGTCAGCGGCGCCCATCCCGGCCGCGTCGTAGAGCGGCTTCAGCCAGTCCTCCATCAGGCCGTCCCGGCGATCGCCACCGCTGCGGCCATCTCCCGTTCATGGCTGAGGCTGACCTTGACCGTCAGTCCGCGTTCGTCAGCGAACCTGGCCGCTTCGTCGTGGAGCCGGATCTGCGGGGGGCTGCCCGCCACCACCTCGATCTGCCGGACCGCGCTGCCCGGACCCATACCCAATGCCTTCACGACCGCCTCTTTGGCCGCGAAACGTGCTGCCAGATGCCGGGCCGGCCTGCGCCTGGCGGATGCATACTCAAGCTCGGCATCGGTGAACAGGCGGCCGGCGAGGCGGGGCCGGCGATCCAGGGCCCGCTCGATTCGTGAGACATCCACGAGATCCACACCGATTCCGGCTGCTTCCGTCACCCCTGCCTCCCCCGGTGTCCGTTCAACCGTTCAATCCTTCAAACCCAGCTCGATCTCGAAGCTCCCGTCTTCGCCGGAGCCAGCGACGATCGTCTCGATGCCTTCGACCAGAACCTTCAGCCGCTCCGCTCCGGCCTTGCTGCCGCCCCGGAGGCCGCCATGACTGCGGCCCTTGTCACCGACCAGCGGAGCCAGTGCCGAAGGGGTCACGAAGAGACCGATCTGCTCGCCGGAAAGACCCGAGGTCGACCGCCGGTACAGATCCGTGTCAACGAGCGTCCGCTGCGCCGGATCGAGTCCCGCTCGAGCCGCCTCCACGCCGAGGGCGATCACCAGCCGGTCGCCGCCGGAGGCGATCGCCACGCGGCCCGACGGCATCCCCGGCAGCTTGATGCTGAAGCCGTCCAGGTCGCCGGGCAGAGCCTTGAAAAGGTCGCCGCCGGCGAATGCGCCGAGCGTCGAGATGGACTGAATCGAGTCCCGGACCAGGTCCGGGTCGTCCGTCGTGGCCACGAGCGCGCCACCCATGTTCCCTCTGGAGTCGCCGGTGACGAAAACGCCGGCGGTCTCGAGCGACTCGACCAGGGCGGGCAGGTCGATGCCGAAGGCCGAAGCCTGGCCGAAGAGATCCTCGATGCCGTCGGCCTCGCCGCCGGGGCCGGACTGCTCCGGAGTGGATCCCTCCGGCGACCTTCCGGTCTGGCCGGCTGCCTCGATCAGGTTGCCGAGCGATTCGCCGACGTCGCCTGACCCCGCCGCAATCAGGCTGTCGGCCGGGAAGCTCTCGATCAGTTCACCGGCGCCGGTGACTTCGCCTCCGCCCACCAGACCGCTGCTGCCCTGAAGGGAGACAGAGTCACCATCGACCGCCAGGGTCATCGCGGTGGCGGTGCCCTGCGGATCGACACCGAGGGTCTCGATGACCTGTGCGACGGCGGCGTCCCCGTCCTCGAACGAGTCGAGCAGGGCCGCATTGGAGATGAAGAGACTGGCCAGGCCACCCTCCGGCACCGACCCCATCGAGTCGGAAAAAAGCGCCGTCCCGGCCAGCGAATCGCCGGCATGAGCCTCGGAGATCTGATCCAGCCAGGCCTGCGATCGCGCGACGACCAGGGCATTGCCGACGACCTCGGCGCGGGCGCCGTCAGGCAGGCTGTCGTCGTTCTCCAGTTTTCCGGCGAAATCACCGGCCGCTTCGGCATCGCCGGTCTCGGCGACCAGGGCGAACTCGGAACGACTGTCACCGGCCGAGACTGCAACCGGTCCCGCCAGCCAGGGCTCGACATCCTCGCGGTAGTCGACGGCTGGGCCCTTCGTGCGACCCAGCGCCTCATCGAGTGCGGATCTGAGACTGCTTCCGGTCAGAGTGCGGACCACCCGGTCCACCTCGGCCTCGGCACGGCCGTCCGGCCTGAGATCGGTTTCGGCATAGGCGACCGTATCCGGCGGCATGTAGTCGGCGAGACCCGGGTTGTCGGCACCCTGGCTGCCGCCGCCGTTCAGCAGGACGAAGAAGACGACCAGCGCGGCCACGGCCGACAGCGCCAGAATCGGCGGCGTGGAGCGACGTCTGAAGATCTCAGGCATGGCTTCCCATGCTAGCGCCTGACCCGGGCCGGTCCGGCCGCCTACTCGACGGTGACCGTCTTGGCCAGGTTTCGGGGCTGGTCGACGTTGAGCCCGTTGTAGCGGGCCACGTGGTAGGCCAGCAGCTGGAGCGGCAGGATCGCCAGGATCGGCTGCAGCAGCCAGTCGGTCTTGGGGATCAGGATCGTCTCGTCGGCAACCCGGGTGACACGATCGGATCCTTCCGTACCGACCGCGATCGTCATCGCCCCGCGTGCCTTTACCTCTTCGATGTTGGAGAGCATCTTGTCGAGGATCGGGCTGTCGGTGGCAACGCAGATCACCGGCGTCGATTCGTCGAGAAGGGCGATCGGACCGTGCTTCATTTCTCCGGCCGCGTAGGCATCGGTCGGGATGTAGGAGACCTCCTTCAGCTTGAGCGCACCCTCGAGGCAGACCGGCAGGCCGATATGCCGTCCCAGGAAGAGGAAAAAGGCATCGTTGGCGTGGCGTTTGGCGATCACCTCGACCTGCTGCGAGACGACGTCGATCGTGCGATCCATCATCTCCGGGATTTCACGAAGTCCGGCCACCAGGACACGGATTCGCTCGATCGAGAGCTTCTTCCGCAACTCCGCCAGCCTGAGCGCCAGCAGGTACATCGCCGCGACCTGGGCGACGTAGGTTTTCGTCGCGGCGACTCCGATCTCCAGGCCGGCCCGCGTATAGAGCACGGCATCGGCGTCGCGGGTTGCCTGACTGCCCATGATGTTGGTCACTGCCAGCACGGTCGCGCCGCCGTCCCGGGCCAGCCTCATCGCGGCCAGCGTATCGGCGGTCTCGCCGGACTGGGTCAGGCCGATCACGAGGTCGTCGGGGCCGACCACCGGGTTGCGGTAGCGGTATTCGGAGGCGATGTCCATCTCGACCGGGATGCGTGCCCAGCGCTCGATCGCGTAGCGACCGATCAGACCCGCGTGGTAGCTGGTGCCGCAGGCGACGATCACGATGCGCTTGATCTTCAGCAGGTAGTCGTCGCTGAGACCGACGTCGGAAAGGTCCACCCCGTCGTCGTGGGGCAGCCGGTCGAGGATCGTCTCGGCGATCGCCTCGGGCTGTTCGTGGATCTCCTTCATCATGAAGGTGTCGTAGCCGCCCTTTTCGGCGGCCTCTTCGTCCCAGGTCACCGTCTCGGGCTTTCGGGCGATCGGCGAACCGTGCTCGTCGGTGATCGTCACCCCGTCGGCAGTCAGGGTGACGATCTCGCCGTTTTCGATGGCCAGCACCTCACGGGTGTGGGCCATGAAGGCCGGGATGGCCGAGGCGATGTAGTTCTCGTCGCCGCCGATCCCGACTATGAGAGGGGTCTCCTTGCGGGCGCCGGCCAGCTCGCCGGGAGCATCCGAGTGCATCGCGACGAAGGAGTAGTGACCGCGCAGGTCGGCGTATGCCGCCCGTACTGCCGCGGTCAGGTCGCCGTCGAAATGGCGACTGATCAGGTGGGCGATCACCTCGGCGTCAGTCTCGGAACTGAACCGGCGGCCTTCGGCCTCGAGTTCCTGACGCAGGTCGGCGTGGTTCTCGACGATGCCGTTCATCGCGATCTGGACCTGCCCGCTCTCGTCCGAATGCGGGTGGGCGTTGGCCTCGGTGACCCGGCCATGGGTCGCCCAGCGGGTGTGGGCGATCCCGGTGTAGTCGCCGTCGATGTCCGGCTGCTCCTCGAAGCCGAGCAGGCCGCGCTCGGTTTCCAGGGCCTGGCGCAGCTTCGCCAGGTTGCCGACCGCGCGCACCTTTTCCACCCCGTCCGGAATCAGCATGGCAACCCCGGCCGAGTCATAGCCGCGGTATTCCAGGTGCTCCAGTCCCGAAACGAGGATTTCCTCGCAGGGCCGGTGGCCGACGTATCCGATGATTCCGCACATGAGTAGGGCCCTAGGCTACCCGCTGGGCCTCAGCCCAACTCGGCCTCGACCAGAGCCACCAGTTCTGCGCAGGCAGCTTCGGCCTCGGTCTGGCTTGGAGCCTCGACCATGACCCGGACCAGCGGCTCGGTTCCCGACGGCCTGATCAACACGCGGCCCCTGCCTTCGAGGTCCCGGTTCTTGCGCTCGACCGCCTCCCAGACCGCATCGGCCCCGGCGACTGCTTCCCGGTCGGCCACCCGGACGTTGACCAGGGTCTGGGGAAGCTTCTCCATCACGCCGGCATCTGCCAGATCGCGGCCGTCGAGCGCGGCGAGCAGCATCAGCGCCGCGGCGATGCCGTCTCCGGTCGGTGCGTAGTCGGTCGAGATGATGTGGCCGGACTGCTCGCCGCCCAGCACCCATCCCTTCTCGCGCAGACCCTCGAGCACGTAGCGGTCACCGACCTTGGTGACCTCGACCTCGATCTCCGCCTTGTCCATCGACTGGTGGAAGCCGTAGTTGCTCATCACCGTGACCACGACGCCGCCGCCGAGCGAACCCCGCGCAGCGCGGTCGGTAGCGACAAAAGCGATCATCTCGTCGCCGTCGTGGACCTTGCCCTCACGGTCGACGGCGAGAACCCGGTCGCCGTCGCCGTCGAAAGAGAAGCCGATGTCGGCACCGGAACCGGCCATGCGGGAGGCCAGGCTCTGGACGTGAGTCGATCCGCAGTCAAGATTGATGTTGCGGCCGTCGGGCTCGGCGGCGATCAGTTCCACCTCTGCTCCCAGCCGGGTGAAGATCTCGCCGGCGACCCGGTAGGTCGAGCCGTTGGCGCAGTCGAGCATCACCCTGGTGCCGCTCAGATCGAGGCGGAAGTACGACTCGAGGGCTCGCAGGTAGTCCCGCTCGGCACCGTTCAGGACTTCGATACGGCCGGGGTTCGGATGCGGCGCGGGCGGGTCGTGGATCAGCTTCTCGATGCTCGCCTCGGTTTCATCGTCGAGCTTGCCCGCGCTGCCGGCGAACAGCTTGATCCCGTTGTCAGCGTAGGGGTTGTGGGATGCAGAGACAACCGCCGCCAGTTCGAAGCCGTGGCTCCGGGCCAGAAGCAGCGCCGCGGGAGTCGGCAGTATGCCCCCGAGATAGACGTCTCCGCCGGCCTCGGCGACTCCCGCCGCCAGAGCCGACTCGAGCATCGGGCCGGATTCCCGTGTATCCCGGATCACCAGGACCCGGGGACGATCTGCATCCAGCGCTGCTGTACCCGCCCGGCCTACGGCCATCGCGAGTTCGGCGTTCAACAGTCCGCCTACCGGGCCGCGGACCCCGTCCGTGCCGAAGAGCTTTCCAGGCGGCACCGCCACCCGCGAATCAGCGCTTGGAGAACTGCGGCCGCTTACGGGCCTTCTTGAGGCCTGCCTTGCGGCGTTCCTTGGCCCGGGCGTCCCGGGTCAGGAATCCGCGGCGCTTGAGCTCGGGACGCAGCTCGGAGTCGACTTCGATCAGTGCCCTTGCGATGCCGTGGCGGGCTGCTCCGGCCTGACCGCTGATTCCGCCTCCATGGACTCGGATGCGGATGTCGATGTTGGATTCGTAGCCCGTCGCAACCAGCGGTGAGTTGACCACGGTGCGGTGACGGGCGCGGGGGAAGTATTCCTCGATATCGCGCTCGTTGATCGTGACTTTGCCGTCGCCGGCCAGGACCGTGACCCGGGCCACCGACCGCTTGCGCTTGCCGGTCGCGATGTAGCGGGCGTCCTTGCTGATCTTGGCCGGAGCCGGTCGGGCGGGTACTTCCTCTTCTTCGTCGTCTTCGGACTCGGCAGCCTCACGCTCGGCGCGCTCCTCTTCCTCGGCCTCGAGGCGGGCCCGCTGCTCGGTGCTGAGTTCTGCCTCCGGTTCGACCGAGATCGGCTCGAGATCAGCTCCGGGGGGAAGGTCAGACTTGGACTTGTCGTCAGCCTGGGCCTCGATCGTCACCTCTTCGACTTCAACTTTTTCTTCGACCACTTCACCGTCTTCGCTGACGGTTTCAGTCTCTACGGCCTCGATCTGGACATCACCCTCGGGAGTTGCCTCTTCGCTTACTTCGAGTTCGACGTCTACCTCGACCTCGGGCTCGTCCTGACGCTCTTCTTCGCTCACTTCTTGATCTCCATCGGCTTCGGCTGCTGGGCCTGGTGTGTGTGTTCGGGCCCCGCGAAGACCTTGAGCTTCAGAAGCTGCTGGCGTCCGAGCTTGTTCCGGGGAAGCATCCCGCGGACCGCTTTGCGGATCACTTCCTCGGGCTGCTTTTCGAGCATTTCGGCCAGGGTGCGCGACTTGATTCCTCCCGGGTAGCCGCTGTGGCGCCAGTAGGTCTTCTGGTTGAGCTTGTCACCGGTCACGCGGATCTTCTCCGCGTTGATCACGACGACGAAGTCACCGGTATCGATGTGCGGCGTGAAGTCGGGCTTGCGCTTGCCACGCAGCGTGTCGGCGAGCTGGGTCGCGAGCCGGCCCAGGGTCTGGCCCTCGGCGTCGACGACATACCAGTCGCGCTGGCGTGTGGATGGCTTTGCTACGAAAGTCTTCATGGGTAATCGGGCGCGGCCCAGCGTTTGCTGCGGACGCGGCTTGCGCATGATAGGGAACCCGCTCGCCACACGCCTTTCCGGTCCCTATACTGAACCGAACCGAAAGCCTAACCCGGTCGATCTACGGCCGGGGCGGAGGACCCAAACGGGGAGATTTTTCCCCAAGGGGCGAATCGGAGGCAAGTACCGCTCCGTAGCGCGACTCTTTCAGCGCGAGCCCGCCAGCTAACTCCGCAGGCAACCGAAAGAGAATTGGCCAAGACAGTCACAAGCGCAATCTCAGCCGCGATCCTCGTGGCCCTTTTTGCCGTGGCCGGCCCGGCTTCGGCCGCCACCACGGCCGGCGGTGGCCTGACCGTTCCCGGCGTGCCGAAGATCACCGACATCGTCTGCGTCTCCGGCTGCTCGAAAATCAGGACCTCCAGCCCCGGCGGCACCATCCAGGTCAGCGGGTCCGGAATGAACCGGGTGAATGTGGTCAACTTCCCGGGCGATCCGGCGAGGATCAAGACCGAGCCGGCCAGTACCACCGCGACCAGCCTTCTCGTCGAGGTTCCCAAAGGCGCGACAACCGGCCGCCTCAGAGTGATCAGCTCGACCGGCTCCACTTCCTCCCCGTCGAAAACGATCCTCGAGATCGGCAAAGCGCCGGCGGCCCAGAACTCTCCACTCACAATCAGCGACGCCTCGACAACACCCTCGATCGCCTACCAGTACGGGGCGAAGAAGCCGCGACTGGACTTCGTCGTCACCGGCGGCCGTCCGAAGAACGACCTTCGCATCGACATCGTCAACTCGTCGGGCTCGGTGGTCGCCAGCCGCACCAGACGGGGAGTCGAGCGAGGCTCCAGCCAGCGGGTCACGTGGAACGGCAAGTCGGGCCGCAAGCAGGCGGGCAGCGGCAAGTACCGATTCGTGGTCCGCTCGGTGGACGGCACCGCGGCGACGCTTTCCAGGAAGCTGACGCGGGCCCGCTCGAAGGCCTCCCGCACGCGGTCGTCGGATCCCCTCGGATTCAAACTGTTCGGATACGTCTTCCCGGTCAGGGCCAGCCACTACTACGGCGACGGAATCGGTGCCGGTCGAAACCATCAGGGAATCGACGTGATGGCCAAGTGCGGCACGCCGCTGATCGCGGCCCGCGGCGGCACCGTCTATTACAACGACTACCAGGCCGGCGGGGCTGGCAACTACCTGGTGATCAACCTCGCAGGCACGAAGAACCAGAGCCACGTCTACATGCACCTGACGAAGCCGTCGCCGTTCAAGGTCGGCAGCCGCATCAAGACCGGCCAGAGGATCGGCTTCGTGGGCACGACCGGTCGAAGCACCGCCTGCCACCTCCATTTCGAGCACTGGTCCTCGCCGGGCTGGTACCAGGGCGGGACCTTCCTCGATCCGACCGGTCCGATCAAGCGCTGGGACCGCTACAGCTGATCTCCACCGGGCACGCGACCGGGTCGCTACCCTGAAGCAATGTGCATGCAGTGCGTAGCCGGAGCAACCGTAGCCGCGACCGCCGGGGCGACCGGGTTGCGCGCCTGGATCGGTGCCCACCGGCCGGGCTGGATCACGCCGGGCAGGATGAAGCTGGTCACGGCCGGCATCCTCACCGCAGGTGTGCTCGCGGCCGGCCTGCAGCCCTGAGGATTCCGCCGGTCCGGCTTCGTCGGCGCCCACTTCGGATCGTCCCGTGGCCCGGCATCCGCAGACAGCCCTGGGTCAGTGGTGGTGGCCACCCTCGGCGGCTTCCTGGAGCTCTTCTTCGCTCAGGGTGTCGGCCATCAGGGCGGCTAGTGCAGTGGTTATGGGGACCGCCGCGATGAGGCCGATCGAGCCGACCAGCGTGGCGACTATCTCCTTTGCCACGATCTCGAGGTTCGCAGCCTCGATCAGTCCGAGTTGCCCGGAACCGAAAACCAGAAGAACGGGCAGCGATGACCCGACGTAGGCGAGGACCAGGGTGTTCACGGTGGCACTGACATGATCGCGACCGACCTCTATCGCCCGGCTGTAGAGCCCTCGAAAGCTCTGGTTCGGATCAGCGGCGCGCAGTGCCATGACGGTGGATGACTGACTGATCGTCACGTCGTCAAGAACTCCGAGGGCGCCGATGATGATGCCGGCCACCAGGAGCCCGCTGATCGAGATGTCGCTGTTTCCGACCGCCAGCAGCGTTGCCTCTTCGGACGAAAAACCGGTCAGGCTGGTGAGTTCTGTGAAGACGACCGCCAGGACGCCGACCAGGATCAGGCTTGCCGTGGTCCCGAGAATCGCGGCCAGACTCTTCGGACCAAGGCCGTGAGCTAGCGAGATCGTGACCAGCATCACCGCCATCGAGCCGACTATCGCCACCAGGAGTGGCGGCTCTCCGTCGATTATCGCCGGCACTATGAAGACCAGGACTATGGCGAGGCTGACAGCCAGTCCGACCAGCGAAAGGGCTCCCCGAAGCCGGCCGAACAGCAGGACCAGCAGGACGAAGGCGATCGCCAGCCACAGCATCGGGGCCCGACGTTCGAAGTCGACCACGGAGTAGACCGGTTCGGAATTGCCGAAACTTACCTCGGCGATACGAACCGTGTCACCGACCGAGAATTCCGGCGACGGGCCGCCGGAAGAGAGCTGGACCGGAACGCTCAGCCCCTCCTCCGGGCCGGAAAGAAGTCGCACTTCGGCATCAACGCAGGTCCCCTGGGCCGGTGGCGGACAAAGTCGCGACTCGACCGTTTCAATTTTGCCCTTCTCGGTATCTCCCTGAGGCCCGAAGCCGAGTTCCGGCTCGTCGCCTCCGCTCGGCCAGAGCACAACCAGGCCGACCAGCGTTGCCACAGCCAGAGCCGCCACGACGTAGATGAAGGGCCGCTTCGACGGGTTGCCGGAATTCACGGATCGGAGTCTGGCAACGTGGTCGGCGGCAGTCCGGCGGCTTCAGTTTTTGATAACGATTCTCATTCTGCTATAAGTACCGCGATGCAGGCGCTCCGCCAACCGGACCTACACCGGGGAAATCCGACCAATGCTTGACCCGTTCACGCTTCCCTACGTCCAGGAGGGCCTGGTCGAGATCCTTCTGCTCTCGATCCCGGCCGGCTTGATCGGCACCTGGATCGTCCTGCGCGGCCTGGCCTTCTACTCGCATGCGATCGGCACCGCTTCGTTCCCCGGACTCGTGCTAGCGGACGGCCTCGGCTTCTCACCGGCGCTGGGGGCATTCGGCATGGCCGGTGTATTCACCGCACTCTCCACCCTGCTCGCCCGCTCGAAGCGGACGGCCGCCGACAGCGCGACCGCCCTGGTTCTGGTCACCTGCCTCGCCGCCGGCGTCATCCTCGCCAGCGATGTCTTCGCCTCGGGCGCCAATATCGACACCCTGCTCTTCGGCTCACTGCTGGCGATCGGTCCGTCTGACCTGATCCTGGCCGGCGCCGCCGCCGTCCTGGCGACCCTCACGACGCTGCTCTGCTCGCATCACTGGCTCGCCAAGGGATTCGACGAAGACTCGGCGGCAAGCCTCTACTCGAATTCCGCCTGGTATGACCTCGCCCTGCTCACCGTCGTCGCGGTTACGGTCACCGCGGCCCTCAGCGCGGTAGGGGCACTGCTTGTCGCGGCGATCATGAGCGTCCCCGCAGCGACGGTGCGGATGTTGACCAGCCGCGTGAGGACCCTCCAGGTCGGCTCCGTCCTCCTTGTGGCTGCGGAAGGAACTGTGGGACTGTGGCTTTCGGTCAAGACGAACGCGCCACCGGGCGCGACGATCGCAGTGGTCAGCGGGACGATCTTCGCGCTGGTGGTCCTGGCACGTATCTTCTGGCGCCGTCGCTCCGCGGGGCTGGCTGTAGTCGCGGTCGCCGGTGCCGTTGCCGTATCGGGATGCGCCGGTGGATCCTCAGACCAGCCTGCCGACGGTTTGAGGGTCGTCGCCACGACGACGCAGGTAGCCGACATGGTCGCCGAAGTCGGCGGCGACTCGATCGAGCTGGACAGGATCCTCCAGCCGAATACGGACCCCCACGACTACGAACCCCGGCCCTCCGACGTCCAGGCCTTCGCCGAGGCCGATGTCGTCTTCCGTAGCGGCGGAGACCTCGACGACTGGTCAGAGCAGCTGGTCGAAGACAGTGGAAGCAACGCGGAGATCGTCGATCTGGGCAGGGCCCTGCCGGTTCGCCTCGACGGCGAGCACGACCACTCCGACGAGGAAGGCGACCACTCCAAGGCGGACGAAGGGGAAGAAGGGGACCATTCGCACGTCGGGGAAGATCCGCACTGGTGGCACGATCCCCGCAACGTCGCGGTGGCAACCAGAGGCAATCCAGACCGCACTTTCGCAGGCCGAACCCGGCGAATCGGAGCGGTTCGCCGGCAACGCCGAGGCATTTCGGAAAGAAGTCAGGCGTGTAGACCGACGGATCGAGCAGTGCATCGACTCGATCCCCGCCAAAGAGCGCAAGATCGTCACCGACCATGACGCGCTCGAGTACTTCGCCGATCGCTACGACGTCGAGATAGTCGGCACCGTCATCCCGGCCCTGACCAGCGAAGCGCAGCCTTCCGCCGGAGACCTGGCCGAACTCGAAGCGATCATTGAACGAGAGGACGTCAAGGCGGTATTCCCGGAAAGCGCCTACTCGCCGAACCTTGCCGAGGCGGTTGCCGCGGACACCGGGGCGAGCACCGAATACTCGCTTTACGGGGACACGCTGGGGCCGGATGGATCGGGAGCGGAGACCTGGTCGGGGATGATGATCAGCAACGCCGACAGCGTCGTCCGCGGTCTCACCGGGGGAAAGCGTGGCTGTGATCTCGAGTGAAACCAGGCTCGACCACGCGATGGTCGCCGCCCGCGATCTTTCGCTCGGCTATGGAGGCCCGCCCGTTCTGAGCGGGGTCGACTTCGAAGTCTCCCCCGGCACCCGAATCGGTTTACTGGGTCCCAACGGCGGCGGCAAGACCACGCTCTTCCGCGCCCTGCTCGGAGAGCTGAAGCCGGTATCGGGCAGCCTCGACGTCGTGACTACCAGCGCGACGGTGCCCCAGACCGACCGCTCGCGCCTCGACTATCCGGTCAGCTGCCTTGACGTCGCAACCATGGGGGCCCTCGCCGGACTGCCATGGTGGCGCCGACCAGGCCGAAAAGAACGAGCCAGGGCCGCCGAATCGCTTTCGATGGTCGGGCTGGCCGATCGTGCTCAAGAGACCTTCGGCGACATGTCCGGCGGCCAGCGGCAGCGGGCGCTGATCGCCCGCGCCCTGACGGCGGATGCGAGGCTGCTGCTGCTGGACGAGCCCTACACCGGCCTTGACTCTGTCAGCGCGGAGCTGCTCGACCGGCTGATCGACCGGCTCGCCGACGAGGGGCGCTCGGTGCTGATCGCGACCCACGACGTAGAGCAAGCCAGCGCCTGGGATCTCGTGCTCTGCCTGAACCGGCGACAGGTCGCATTCGGCCCTCCCGCCTCCACGCTCGACCGGGAGGCGCTCGAAGCCACCTACGGCGGCCACATAGTGGAGATACCCGGCGGGGACGGTCACGGAGTGCTGCCTCCACATCACCACGAACACTCCGATGATCCCGAAGGCGGTCGCTGATGCTCGACCTGATCACCGAGCCGCTTTCGAACACGACAACGCTCAGGGCCCTGGTCGATATCGCCGTTCTCGGCGCAGTAGGCGGAGCAATCGGGTGCTGGATCGTGCTTTATGAGGTTTCTTACAGCGCCGAATCCCTCGCCCACGGCATGCTGCCAGGGTTGGTGATCGCCGCACTCACCGGGATTCCGCTGCTGCTGGGGGGTGCGATCGGGGTGATCGTCGCCGCAGGCCTGATCGTGCTGGCCACGCGCTACTCGGCCGGCAATACTGACGCCTCGATCACCGTGGTGATCACGACCCTGTTCGGCGCCGGCGTCCTGCTGGCGCTCTCGCCTTCCAGTCCCCCAGGCATCCAGTCGCTGCTCTTCGGTGACCTGCTAGGTGTCACCGTTTCAGAGATCGTGATCTCGATGGCCATCGGCAGCGCCATCCTCCTCCTGCTCTGGACCTTCCACCACCGCCTTCTGGCGATCGGATTCGACCGTGGTTCGGACCGTGCGCTCGGGCTTTCAGCGACTGCGGTCAGCTTTCTGCTGCTGGCCCTCGTGGCAGTCACCGTGCTGGTCGCAGTCCAGAGCCTCGGCACGCTTCTGGTGGCGGCGATTCTGATCGGGCCTGCTGCCGCCGCCAGACTGGTCACCCGGCGAATCGCTCCAATGATGGTCACGTCGGTGGCGCTGGCGGTGCTCTGCGGCTTCGCCGGCATATACGCCTCATTCCATTTCAGGACGGCGGCCGGGGCATCGATCGTCGTTGCGATCGCCCTCTGCTACCTGGTCGCCGTCTTCGCGGGCTGGATGCGTGGCCGCAGGCCAACCGGGCGGCGGCGCGGAACGGACCCGGCACCCGCCGACGACCCGGGCGCCGGACTGGTCTCGCGAGACGCGGCGACAGGAGTTACGGGATGACTCCGGCAAGCGCCAAAGCCGGCGACGTCACCGACTGGACCGGGCACGCGCTCGCCTGCCTGGGCGAAGCCGGCTTCCGGCGCGGCGGATCCCGCACGCGGGTGGTCGAACTGCTCGGCCGGCAGGACTGCGCGATCACCCCACTGGAACTGGACCAGCAGCTGAAGGGAGTCGGTCGGGCAACCGTGTACCGGGCCGTCGAGCAGCTCGAAAGCCTTGGGCTGATCCAGAAGATCGACATCGGCGGGGAATCGGCCGCCTACGAGAAGGTCGACCCGAAAGGCAGCCACCACCACCACCTCGTCTGCACCGACTGCGGCCGGGTCATCCCCTTCGAAGACGATGACCTGGAGAACGCGATCCACTCGATCTCGACTCGGGACGACTTCCGAATCGAAAGCCATGACATCACCCTGCGGGGAGTCTGCCGAAACTGCTCCTGAAGACGGAGGGCGCTACTTCCGTCGGGCTTGCGGTTTTCTGAACTGTCAGGCAGACTTTGAACCAGGACTCTAGGGAAGGCGTGGAAAGTGGCTATTGAAGGATCAGGAGAAGCGAGCCGACGGGGGATTCGTGCGATCGGAGTGCTTTTGCTCGCGGTGGCGTTCGCGGTGACCGGCATTCTCGCCTTCGGGCACGATCAGGCGCAGGCGAAGTTCAAACAGCCAGGTTGTGCCAAGTTCAACAAGAAGATCAAGAAGGCGAAGGGCAAGACGGCCAAGAAGCGCCTCAAGCTCAAGTCGAAGCAGTGCAAGGCGAACCGCAAGGTCTACAACCAGGTCAAGAACTCACGCTTCGTCGGCGCTCGTTCGGATGGCGAGCCGGTCGACCTCATCTTCTGCGCCAACGGCAAGCTGGCCGACGACTATCGAGTCCCAGTTCGAACAGATCTACCGGAAGGGCTGGCGCATCACCGACGCGAGGATCCGGGGCAAGAACTTCACCGCCGCCTACGAGGCCTGATCTCAGCAAGTCGCAAGATCGGTAACACCGGTCGTTTCAGATCGGCACCCGCGCTCGGGTTCTCTCGCAAAGAAGAACGGCAAGTGGCAGTCCGGTAGCGACAGCTTCGGCGTGCCCGACGCCTCGGCGACGTAAAGAAGACCAACGCCAAGAAGGACTGCAGCAAGCTCTGACCGGGTGGCCGTGCGACCACCGGCCCCGGGAGAGCGCTGCGGCGTGGCCGACGGGGCCGCGCCTTGATCTCTCGGTGCCGCGCGCCCGGCGAACACCGGCCGTGGTGAGGGTGGTCGGGCGAGGGCCGAGCGGGAACGGTGGGTTGTGGCAGGAGGCCCTTGCCCGGCCACCCGTTGACCACAGGCGCCGGGGCGCTACTCCCACTCGATCGTGGCCGGAGGCTTCGAGGAGATGTCGAGAGCGACCCGGTTGATCCCCGAAACTTCATTGATGATCCGGTTCGACACGCGCTCGAGCAGGTCGTAGGGAAGGCGGGCCCAGTCGGCGGTCATCGCATCGTCTGAGGTGACCGCACGGATAACGATCGGGTAGGCGTAGGTGCGGCCGTCACCCTGGACGCCGACCGAGCGGATAGCCGGCAGGACGCAGAAGGACTGCCACAGCTCCCGATAGAGCTCTCCGGCGCGGATCTCCTCCTGGAGAATTGCGTCGGCGGCCCGCAGGATGTCGAGCCTCTCCTTGTTGACCTCGCCACCGATGATCCGGATGCCGAGGCCCGGACCGGGGAAAGGCTGGCGCCAGACCATGGAGTCGGGCAGGCCCAGCTCCGTGCCGACCGCCCGGACTTCGTCCTTGAACAGCATTCGGAGCGGCTCGACCAGCTCGAACTCGAGGTCGTCCGGAAGACCACCGACGTTGTGGTGCGACTTGATCGTCGCGGCGTGGTCGCTGCCGCCCGATTCGATCACGTCGGAGTAGAGGGTTCCCTGGACCAGATAGTCGACGTCCTCGAGCTTCAGCGCCTCCTCCTCGAAGACCCGGATGAACTCGGAGCCGATGATCTTGCGTTTGGTCTCGGGATCGGTGACACCGGCCAGTTTCTCGAGAAAACGCTGTTCGGCGTCAACCGCAACCAGGGGTACACCGAAGTGCTCGAAAGCCTCAACCACCTCGTCTCCTTCGTTCGAGCGCATCAGGCCGTGGTCGACGAAGACGCAGGTCAGCTTTTCGCCGATCGCCTCGTGGACCAGCTTGGCGGCGACAGATGAGTCGACCCCTCCGGACAGCCCACAGATCACCTTGCTGTCGCCGACCTGATCGCGGATTGCCGCAACCTGCTCGGCGACCACCGAAGCCGGGCTCCACTGCTCGACACAACCGGCTACCTCGCGCAGAAAACGATTGAGAACCTCAGTTCCGAACGGGGTGTGCACTACCTCCGGATGGAACTGGATTCCGTAAAGCCCGCGTTCGTGGTCTTCCAGGGCGGCCACAGGAGAGCCCGGCGTTGCGGCGATCGGAGTGAAGCCGGGTGGCGCCTCGAAAACCGAGTCGCGGTGGCTCATCCAGCAGGTCTGCTCTCGCGGCAGGCCGCCCAGCAGTGTGCCGCCATCGCCAACCACCGACAGGTCGGTACGCCCGAACTCGCCCTTCTCTGCCACCTCGACCTTGCCGCCGAGGTCTCTGGCCATCGCCTGCATCCCGTAACAGATGCCGAGGATCGGCATGTGGAGGTCGAGCAGCTTCTCCGGGAAAGAAGGGGCACCGGGGTCGTGCACCGAGGCCGGACCGCCGGAGAGGACCAGGGCCTTCGGGTCGCGCTCGAGGATCGCCTCGAGCGAGGTCGTGGCCGGCATCAGTTCGGCAAAAACGCCGCATTCACGGATGCGGCGGGCGATGAGCTGGGAGTACTGGCCCCCGAAATCGAGGACCAGTACTTCCTCGGTTGTGGCGACCGACATCAGTCGTCGGCCACCCCGACGCCGGCCGACACCGCGGCACGGCCGTTGGAGCCCATGCCCACTGACTGCTCATTCTGGAGTTTCTTGCCTTCGCTCATCAGGGCCGGGGCAACCATGACCTCTGCCCGCTGGAAGGAGCGGATGTCTTCGTAGCCACAAGTGGCCATCGAAGTCCTCAGCGCACCCATCAGGTTGAAGGTGCCGTCGTTCTCGTGGGCCGGGCCGAGCAAGATCTCTTCCATCGTGCCGTCCTGCACCGTCGCAACGCGGGTTCCGCGGGGCAGCGACGAGTGGAAGGTCGCCATTCCCCAGTGGTAACCACGGCCGGGCGCTTCCTTGGCGCGGGCCAGAGGGGAGCCGATCATCACAGCATCGGCACCACAGGCGATCGCCTTGGAGATGTCGCCGCCGGTCCGCATTCCGCCGTCGCCGATCACGTTGACGTACTCGCCGGTCTCCAGCATGTGCTGGGAGCGGGCGGCGGCCACGTCGGCGATTGCGGTCGCCTGGGGAACGCCGATACCGAGAACGCCACGTGTCGTACATGCCGCGCCGGGACCGACCCCGACCAGTACGCCGACCGCGCCGGTCCGCATCAGATGGAGACCGGTTGAGTAGGAGGCGCAGCCGCCGACCACGGTCGGCACGGGCACCTCGTCGATGAACTCCTTCAGATTGAGCGGTTCGACCGTCGTCGAGACGTGCTCGGCCGAGATCACGGTGCCCTGGATGACCAGGATGTCGAGTCCGGCCTCGACCGCCACCTCATAGTGCTCACGTACCTTCTGGGGGGTCAGGGAACCGCAGGCAACTGCTCCGGCAGCCTTGATCTCCGAGATTCGCCGGGCGATCAGTTCCGGTTTGACCGGGGTCTCGTAGATCCCCTGCATCAATGCCGTCGCTTCGTCCTTGGGCGCCTTCGAAACCTTCTCGAGCTGCTCCTCGGCATCTTCGAAACGGGTCCAGATGCCTTCCAGGTTGAGCACACCGAGGCCACCCAGCTTGTGGGTCAGTACTGCCGTTTCGGGGCTGACCACACCATCCATCGCGGAGGCGACGAGTGGCAGGTCGAAACGGTACGGACCCAGCGTCCAGCTGATGTCGATGTCGTCGGGGTCCCGGGTGCGACGGGAGGGCACTATCGCCACATCGTCGAACCCGTAGGCGCGTCGGCCCTTCTTGCCTCGGCCGATCTCAATTTCCAATTAGGTCCTCCAGGGCTGCGGTTGAAAGGAGCAGGCTACGGCCCCCGTCGGACGATTCTATTCAGCCGGGCGGGTCGAACCGGTTCCCGACGCAAAGCCGCTGCATGCGGGCGATTAATCCGAAATGAAGGACCCCGGCCCCCTGTGAGGGCCGGGGTCCGACATGAGGGAAGCAGGTCGCCTTGCCGGGGCCCGACAACCGCTCTGTTAGCCACATGACCGGGGAGGAGAACCCCGAACTGCTGCGTTGAAAACTAGAGCCGCGCCGGGCCACCCCGCTTGTGCTCTCGTACAGGAAATGGCCGACCCTCCTGTCCGGCCGCAGTGGCAGTCCTTCCGTGAGGACTCCGGACCGCTTTCGACTCCGGCCCGCTCGGGGAAACCTGAAGCGACGTTCAGACGCCGGCCGGTGCTTCGACCCTGCGGACCGTGACGCTGTCGAGCAGGCTCTCGGCCCGGGAGCGGTCGAGGCGGCCCGCACCGAGGTGCTGGGTCGCTTCGGCACCGCATGCGACTCCGTAGGAGAGGCACATCTCCGGAGACATGCCGTCGTAGAGGGCGGCGATGTAGCCGGCAACGAATGCGTCGCCGGATCCGACCGTGGAAATCGGCTCGAGAGGGTCGATCCGGACCTCCAGCATTCGCTGTTCGGGTCCTTCGCCGACCATCGCTACACAGCCCTCCGGGAGCGTTATGGCCGCCTGCGAGGGACCCATGTCGATCAGTTCCGAAAGCACACCGTGCAGATCGTCTTCGACGTCGAACTCGTGACCGACCAGTTCCTCGGCCTCCAGCTTGTTCGGGGTCACCATTGTCGGTCCGGCTCGCATGCCGTCCGACATCGCCTCCCCCTCGGAATCGAGCAGGACCGGTATGTCCCGCGCCCGCAGCGTCGCGACCAGGGTCGCGTAGAAGTCGGTGTCGACTCCCGGCGGCAGGCTGCCGGCGATAACGCAGAGCCTGGCTCCGCCGGCCAGGTAGTCGAGCCGCGCGACGAAAGAGTCGAGCTCCTCGGGCCGGACGCTCGGGCCACGCTCGTTGATCTCCGTCTGCTCGCCAGAGGTGGGGTCGACCACGGCCAGGTTGATCCGGCTTTCCTCCGAGATCCGGATGAAGTCGGTCAACAGCGACTCCTTCGAGAGCTGGCGGGCGATCCAGTCGCCGTTCGAGCCGCCGACCAGGCCGGTGGCGATCACCGGACGGCCCAGCAGGCCAAGCGCCCTTGCCACGTTGATCCCCTTGCCCCCGGGAACGGTCCGGCTCTCGACCGACCGGTGCCGGTGACCCTGACGAAAATTGGGGACCGCAACTGTGCGATCCATAGCCGCATTGAGTGTCACCGAAATGATCATCTGCGCCTCCTGCCTGCTCTCGCCAACCTGGTCCTCATCTGACTCTCCTTGCGCCGCTTCAGCAGCAGCAACAGGACAAGTATTGCGGACAGTGCTATCAAGATGTAGACGAGGCTCGACCTGAGACCTTCGAGACCGCGTTCCACGAGCCCGGGTTCGGCGACCGCGCGGTCGGCAAGCAGTGGGACCGAGCCGATTTCATCGCCGTCTAGGCTGACCGTCGCCGTGCCGAGACGCTGACCGCGGTCGATCGGCCCTTCCACCTCTTCCGGAAGATCGACGGCCACCGCCAGGTCGTCGCCCTGCCTGACGCCGATCCTCACAGGTCGCGGGGATACGACAGGGAGATCGCGATCCTCGAACCTGACCGGAATCCGCTCTACCGGCCGGTCGGTGCGGATCGGTACCCGCTTCTCGTAGAGAGAGAACCCGTAGTCCATGAGCTCGACGGTCTGTGAGTCCCGGGCCGCCTCGGTGGCGGTGCCCATGACGGCAGCGATCAGCTCGGTCGCCTCACGGCGACCGTCCGAAGCCAGGACATAGCCGGCCAGATTCGTCTGGCCGGTCTTGATGCCCACCGCCCAGGGATTGTCCCGGACGAATTCGTTGCCGGTCTCAATCTCCACCGGCGGTCGGAAGCTCCGTAATTCCGCAGTGCGGGCCGAAGCGATCGGACGAAAGCGCGGCATCCGCATCAGCACCCGACCGAGCGTGACCAGGTCGGCGGCACTCGAGTACTGCCGTGGCCCGTCAAGCCCGATCGGGTTCTCGTAGCTCGTATTGCTCAGCCCGAGCTTCTTCGCCGTCCGGTTCATCAGACCGACGAACCTCGGGACGGTGCCCGAGACGGCCGTCGCCAGAGTGACTGCGGCATCGTTGCCGCTCAGCAGGATCAGGCCGTAGAGCAGGTCCCTGACCGAAACCTTCTGTCGGGGTTCCAGCCCCATGAGCGACTCGACAGGGTCACCCCGATAGTCGGCAGCGTTCACCACGTCGCCCATCGACAGGTTGCGCAGCGCCAGGTAGGCGGTCATCATTTTCGTAGTGCTGGCCATCGGCAGCCGCCGGTTCTGCGACTTCTGCGCCAGCGTTTCCCCGGTCCGGGCGTCGATCAGAGCCCAGGAAACGGCCTCGATCCGCGGCGGCTGAGCGGCAGCGGGCGCGACCGTCGAACCGGTGAGAAGACCGGCGAGAAGAACCGCGCCCAGGCCAAGGCCGCGGATCAGGTTATTCAACGCAGCTTCAGCCTCTGGCCGGGGATCAGCGCCTGGGGATCGAGATCGGGGTTGAGTGCCTCGATACGGGCCACACCGATGCCGTTCTTCCGGGCGATGACGGTCAGGGTGTCGCCCTGCTGAACAACGTAGAACTTCGGCGTCGGCTGCTGCGGCTTCTGGTTGCCATCCTGTCCGCCGGAGTTGTTGCCCGTGTCCTTCTTCTCCACCGTGGGCTCGTCATTGCCGGTTTCGGAATCGACGACCACGAAGACGACGACGACCGCCCCGACGAGAGCCGTCAGGGCGAGGAACCGTGCGATGAGGGAGTTCTTGTTCTTCATTTTCTTCCAGCGATGCGCATGCAGTCCGCGCATCGTACAGTCGCGAAAGCGCAGCGTCGTCGCGCCCGCGGGGCAGCAACGGATCTATCCGGATACCTGCCAGAGGGACTCCCGGAGGGCGTCGGCCGCCTCGCCCGGATTCCCGGCCCCTGCGATCGAGCGCGAGGCAGCCACCAGGGCGCCGGCCCGGCCGGGGGCGAATGCGGCCCCCAGGTCCTCCGGTCGCCCACCCTGGGCGCCGACCCCGGGAATCAGCAGGATCGCCCTGGGCATCAACGAACGAAGTTTCTCGATGTGCTGCGGTTCGGTCGCGCCGACCACCGCGCCCATGCCGCTGAGCGTTGAATCCTCCCCGGCGAGCCGGTCGGCGAAGCTGTCGACGAGGGTGGCGAGGCGTTCGTGAACCGGCCCTTCGCCCGTTTCGAGGTCCTGGATGTCGGCTGCGCCGGGATTGCTGGTTCTCACCAGCGCGAATAGACCGGCTCCGGCCTGCTCGGCAGCAGCCACCAGAGGCTCGAGCGAATCGGCGCCGATCATCGGGTTGGCGGTGAAGGCGTCGGCTCCGAGTCCGGGCACGTCGCCCCACGGAGTCGGTGTGTGGCCGACCATCGCCTGGCCGTAAGCCCGCGCGGAAACCGGTACGTCGCCCCGCTTGCCGTCGGCGATGACGAGCAGACCTGCTTCGCGGGAGGCCGAGCAGACCGCTTCCAGAGCCCTCCAGCCGGGCCACCCGAGACGCTCGAAACATGCCAGCTGAGGCTTTACCGCGACGCAGTAGGGGCCTGCAGCCTCGATCAGCCGCAGGCAGTGATCTTCGACCGCGGCCCCGGCAGACTCAGCCGCAGTAGAGCCGGGGGTGCCGTATGGGCCCCCGGAAAGCTCAGCCGGATCAGGATCCAGGCCGAGGCAGACCTGACTGCGGCGCTCGCTGACGAGCGCCGCAGCCCGATCGATGAAGAGGCTCAGCCCTTGACCTGCTTCTTTAGGGCGGATCCAGCGGAAAAGCGCGGGACCTTGCCGCCGGCGATGGTGATGCGCTCGCCGGTGCGGGGGTTCACGCCCTGACGCTCGCTGCGCTCGGCAACGTGGAACTTTCCGAAACCGGTGAAGTTGACTTCTCCCCCGCCGGTCAGCGTGTCGGTGATGGCGTCGAGCACCGAATCGACCGCGTCGGCCGCGGCCTTCTTGCTTCCGATTCGCTCGTCGCCGGCAACCTTCTCAAGAAACTCAGCTTTAGTCACGTGTTGGATCCTCCTCGAGTGTTAGGGAATTGGCAGTACCGTAACACCGCATTCGGACATCGTTTCGCACGGTATGCCAGACCTGAAGCGAAACGCTGCCCGAAACGCTCAGCCGGAGTGCTCGACGAGCCCCGAGACGGCAGCCATGATCTCCAGGGCTTCGGGGTCTTCGGGGTGCAGCTCGACCGCGTCGCCGCTGCGGTACTGGATGCGCACGAAAGGCCGCCGATGGTGGCGGCGCCTGCGCACGAAAGCCGCGGCTTCATCCGCATAGGAACTGACTTTCCGGGCCAGGACCCGGTGCGGCTTAAGCATCCAGGACCTCGGCCGAGAGGTCCCTGAGGGACATCCTGATGTCGAAGGAGGTAAGCGAAGCGAGTACGAACCTGGCGGTAACCGCCACCAGACTGAATCCGGCCTCCCTGACGAGGAACACCTCTGCCTGCTCGGTGGCGACGTGGGAGCTGTCCAGTTCGCCCGTTCCGACCGCTGCGAGCGCGTCTGCGAACCCCACCGCGGAGCGCTTCCAGCTTTCGTCCTCGACGGTCGAAGCGAGTATTTCGCCGCTCTCGGAGAGCACCGCGGCTGCCCTCAGTTCGGGCTCGAGCCCGGCGAGAGTGTCGAGCACGGCGCGTGCCCGACCGGGGAGGTCTCCGGGGTGGGCGGCACCTGTCGGTCCGGCGGGCGGTCTTGCTTCCTGGGTCACGGTGTAGCAACATATCGGTCATGTCCCTCGCCCGAGCCTCCTGGATGACCGTGGTCGCAGTCTGCGCCCTGGCCTCCGCCCTGGCCTTCGCGACCGGCTATGCCGGCTACGGGGTCACCGTAATCGCGGTCGGTGCCGCCGCCGCAGTCAACCTGCTCCCCCTGCCCGGCGAGTAGACCGGCGCGCCGGGAGCAGGCGCTCAGGTCTCGCTCAAGGCTGTGCTTCGCCCCTGGTCCCGGACCCGCCCGCCAGGTATTCGGCCAGTGCTCGCGCCGCACGACCTCGATGGCTGATCGCGTGCTTCTCGTCCGCGCTGAGTTCGGCCATCGTGCGCCCGTCTCCGGGCCCGGTTTCATCGGGGACGAAAGCCGGGTCATAGCCGAAGCCGCCGTCCCCCCTCGGCTGCGGGACGATGCGACCTTCGCAGGTCCCCTCGAAGACCGCCTCCCGTCCCTCACCATCGATCGAGGCGATCACGCATACGTATCTGGCGGTCACTGGGCCGTCCGAGGCTGCGAGGTCCCGCAGCACTTTCTCGAGGTTCTCCGTATCGCTCGCATCCTCTCCGGCGTAGCGTGCGGACCTGACTCCGGGCCTACCATTCAGGCCGTCGACCACGAGGCCGGAATCGTCAGCCAGGACCGGCTCACCGGTGGCCGCCCGGGCCGCGCGGGCCTTGATAAGTGCGTTGGCGGTGAAGGTGTCACCGTCTTCGGGCGGCATCTCCACCTCGTCCGGCAGCGGCTCCAGTCCGACACCCGGCAGGATCTCGTCCAGCTCCCTGACCTTGTGCCGGTTGCGACTGGCGAGGATCAAGCGGCGGTCGCCTCGTCCTGGGCCAGCCTGAGGCGGCCGATGCCGGCCTCGGCGAGCGAAAGCAGATCGTCGAGGGATGCTCGCGAGAGCGGAGTCTGCTCGGCCGTCGCCTGGACCTCGATCAGTCCGCCGTCCCCGGTCATCACCACGTTGGCATCGACCTCCGCGGTCGAATCTTCCGAGTAGTCGAGGTCACAGAGCGCCCGTCCGCCGACCATGCCGACGCTGATGGCGGCCACCGCCGTGGTCAGCGGAAATGTCTCGATCTCGCCGCGTTCGAGCAGGCTCGTAAGCGCGAGGTGCAGGGCGACATAGCCCCCGGTGATCGAAGCGCAGCGCGTTCCGCCGTCGGCCTCGAGCACGTCGCAGTCGACGTAGACACTGCGCTCGCCGAGAGCTTCGAAATCGACGGCGACCCGCAGCGACCGGCCGATCAGCCGCTGGATCTCAACCGAGCGGCCGTCGAGCTTGCCTTTGCTGATGTCGCGGGGCTTGCGATCACCGGTCGACGCCGGCAGCATCGAGTACTCGGCTGTGACCCAGCCCGTGCCTCTGCCTTCCATCCACTTCGGCACCTTGCTCGAGACCGAGGCCGTGCAGATGACCCGCGTCCCTCCGGCCGAGATGAGCGCCGAACCATCGGCACTCGAGACGAATCCGGGCTCGATGCTGACCGGTCTTATATCGGCGTCGGAACGCCCGTGGCTTCTGTTGCTCTCTGACATCGGTCGAAGTCTCCCAGAGCCGGACCGGTAGCGGGATCCGGCCCCCAGGAAGCGCAAGGCCGGGCTCTGCCAGGTGGCAGCGAACGGTTGCCGGAGCGAGCCGAAGCCCGCCCCGGCGAGTCGCCGAGCCGATGCTCAGCGGAAGGTGACCTTGTCGACCGCCGACTGGATCTTGTCCACGATCAGTTCGGCGAGTTCGGTGCCCTGTCGACCCGAAAACCCCTTCATCGCCGCCAGCATGCCGACCATGAGCAGGGATACGAGCAGGATCAGGCCGACGTACTCGACCGTGCCCTGGCCGCCTTCTCCGGCCAGCCGGCCGCGAATCCGGTCGGTCCGGCCGATCGCGGCCGCGTGGACGCGGCCCATGCCTCTGTAATACATGTGTCCTCCTTTGTCGCTTGTCGGTATCGACACTCGGACCTGCCTGGCAACCGGTCCATACCGCCGCGCAACGAATAGCCGCCTCAACGGTGACGAAAGACCAACGGGCACCGGCGCCGCGGGATAACCTCCGGCGATGCGCGTCCTGGTTGTGATGAACTTCGAGCCCGACGAGGAGACCCCGCAGCGGGGGCGCTGGGTCGTCGATCAGGTCGAGGCACTCAAAGAGTTGGGGATCGAGGTCGAGCTGTTCACGTTTCCACCCGGAACGGACCAGTACGTGCCGGCCACGCGCCGGATCCGGGCGCTGTTGAGGCGGGAGGATTTCGACCTGGTGCATGCCCACTACGGACTGGCCGGCTGGTGCGCCCTGCTGGCCGGTGCCAGCCCTCTGGTCGTCACCTTCCACGGCACCGACGTGCGTCACCGGGTGGTCGGCCCGGGGTCAAGGCTGCTGGCGCGCAGGCTGGCGCTTGCGGCCGGCGCCTCGAGTGCGCTGTTCGGCGAAGAGGCAGGCCGGGCCGGACTGCCTCTACTGCCCGGTCGAAACGCCGTGCTGCCCTGTGGCGCGGACCTCTCCCGCTTCGCCCCCCGGCCGCGGGCCGCGGCGCGACGCTCACTGGGCCTCGACCCCGACGGCCGCTTCCTGTTCTTCCCGGCCGACCCGGCCAGGCCGGAGAAACGGATCGACCGCGCACGCCGGGTCGCCGAGCGGGCCGGCATCGAGCTGCTCACCGGCGGCGGGATCGAACCGGACCTGATGTCCACCTGGGTAAACGCGGCTGACGCGGTAATGGTCACATCCGACTACGAAGGCTTCGGTCTCGCCTGCCTCGAGAGCCTCGCCTGCGAGGTGCCGGTGATCACAACCCCGGTCGGCATCGCGCCGAGCCTGCTGCGCTCGCTGCCGAACACGCTTTGCGCCCCTTTCGATCTGGCGACCTGGTCCGATTTTGCCGGGGGCCTGCTGGCAGATCCCGATCCCCGGACCCCGGGAAGAGCCCGCGCAGAGTCACTTTCGGCCACGAGAATGGCCCGGCGCGTCCTGCTCGCCTACCACGAGGTACTCACTCCCGGGAAGGTCACGGGGGTTTCTGTCGCCGACTTCGGTAATGATGGGGAGATCAGATGAGGAAGGGTGCTCTGAAGAAGAAGCAACGGCAGCTCGAGGAGCTCCACATCGACCGGCGCGAGGCGCTCGGCGAGCTGGTACTCGGCATGTTCGTGCAGGGCACCTGGGACGATGACATCATGTCGCGAGGGGCGGCCGAAGTACGGGAGGTCGCCGATGAACTCAAACAGCTCTCGGCCCCCGAACCGTCGACGGAACCGGAAACCGGTGAGCACACCGGCGAGCACACGGTTGAGCACGACATGCCGGAGACGGCCGAGCACACCGGCGCTCATGATCTGCCCGACCCTGACGAAATGCCCGAGACCGGCGAACACACCGGGGAGCAGGAAATAGCGCCGGCAGCCGCAGCCACGGCAGCCGCGGCGAAGGCCGCCGAGGAAGAGCAGGCTGGGGACGGGACGAAAGCACCGGCCGACCCGGATGCCGAGCCGACCCGCGACGCAGCCGCGACCTCCGAGGGCAGTGGCGGCGAGGCCGAGTCGGGGACAGCCGGCAAGGCAGTCGAGGCGACTCCAACGGTGGAACCGGAAAGCGCCCCGGCCGAGAAACCGCTGCCTTCGAAGGCCGGAGCCGGTACCAGACCGACCGAGCCGGTCGAACCGCAGCAGAAGCTCAGTGAGCTCGACCAGATGGCCGAGCGGATCGCAACCAGCGAAACCGAGGCGAAAACCGCCTCGGAGGCTGCAAAGGCGGCACTCGCGGCGGATGCCCGGACTGAACTCAGCGCGATCACGCGCGAGATCGAGTCCGACCGTTCGAAGCTCGACGCGGCACTGAAGGAAGCTGCAGGCCGGATCGAGAGTGCGGAGAAACGCGCTGATGCCGCCGAATCCAAGCTCGCCCGGGAGAGCGCAGCCAACCGCGAAGCAGCGGCCGACTGGGTGCGCAGTCAGGCGGCGGAGATCGAAGCCGACGCCGCGCTTGCGGCCGAGATCGCAGCCGATCCCGCCGAGGGTGGCTCAACCGCGGCCGCCGGAGATAACCGACCCGAACTCGAAGCCCGGATCAAGACGCTCGAAACCGCGCTGGAGGCCGAAAAGGCCAGCAAGATTGAAGCACTGACGATTGCCGAGTCGAGGCTGAAAGCGATCGAAGAAAGCGCCCGCGAGGCCGAGAAGAGGGTCGAAGAAGCTGAAGCTGCCGTGACTGAAGCGGGCACCGCCCCGGTGGCGCTCGGCGCCGCACCCGGAGTCGTGACCGAAGCGGAAGCGCGCGAGGCGGCCGTCAGCTGGCTGCGCGGCCAGATCGGCGCCCTGCGCCAGGAGATTGGCAAGGACGCACCCCCCGAATCCGGAGAGGGTGCCTGATGGGGATCTTCAGCCGCGGCAAGCAGAGCGGACGCGAGCGGCGCGCGATGAAGGACCACCTGGTCGAGCTGGACGAACTGCGCAGGAAGCAGCTCGGTGAACTCGGAGCGATGACCATCGAGATGGCAGATGCCGGAAGCTTTGACCGGGAGCGACTCTCGGCTCAGGCACGAGAAGTCGTCGGAGTCGAGCGGGAAGCCGACCTGATCGCACGTGGGCTCGAAGAAGGCCTCACCCTCGAAGAACTCGAGGACCTGGCCCGCAGCGACGACGAGCCTGCGACCGATCCCGGCAAGTAGTCCTTGACGAACCCGGCGGAAGCCCTCCAGAAGGATCCCTTTGATCTTGCTGTCGTCGGAGCCGGCGCAGCCGGCCTCTGGGCAGCCATCCGGGCCGCAGAAGCGGGCGGCAGGGTTTGTCTGGTTTCCAGAAAGCCGCTGGCCGAAAGCGCGAGCTTCTGGGCACAGGGCGGGCTGGCCGCTGCACTTGATCCAGCCGACTCCGCTGCCGCACATGCAGCGGATACGATCGCCGCAGGCCGTGGACTCTGTCGGACCGAGGCCGTGGAGATACTCACGCGCGATGCCCCCGGCGTGGTCGACGACCTCGTCTCCAGGGGTATGGCCTTTGACCGTGACCAGTCGGGCAAGCTCGAGCTGGCCCTCGAGGGCGGACACTCGCAGCGGCGCATCATCCACGCCGGTGGCAGCCAGACCGGCCGCGAGATCACCGGAACGCTGGCCCGGATCGTCGCCGGTGAACCGGGCATCACGGTCTTCGAGGAAACCTCTGCACTCGCACTCTGGAGCGACGGCAGACGCTGTCACGGCGTGCTCACCGACCGCGGCAGGATCGCCGCCGGCGCGACCCTGCTGGCGACCGGCGGCGCCGCCGCTCTTTGGCGGCGCACTTCGAATCCGTGGGGCGCGATCGGCGCAGGAGCCGTACTCGCTTCGGCCGCCGGCGCCGAACTGGCCGATCTCGAGTTCTGCCAGTTCCACCCGACCTGCCTGTCGGCACCCGGCACACCCGCCGACGGCGCCCTGATAACCGAGGCCATCCGCGGTGAGGGGGCCGTTCTGCTCAGCGCCGGTGGACAGCGCTTCACCGATGAGCTCGCACCGCGCGACGACGTGACCGCGGCGATCCTCCGTCAGATCGACGCCCAGGCGGGCGCCGCGGTCGGGCTGGACCTGACCGGTATCGACCCCTCCCGGTTCCCCAGCGTCTTCGCCATGCTCACCGAGGCCGGCTTCGAGCCCTCCGACGAACCGGTGCCGGTCTCCCCGGGGGCCCACTACGTGATGGGCGGAGTCGCCGTCGACCTCGACGGAAGAACCTCTCTGGCAGGCCTGCTCGCGGCCGGAGAATGCGCCTGCACCGGGATCCATGGAGCGAACCGTCTCGCATCGAACTCGCTGACCGAGTGCTTCGTATTCGGGCAGCGGGCCGCGGCGGCGGGCATGGCGATGAGGGTCTCCAAGTCGCCCCCGGAACCACCCTCGTGGAGGTTCGACCCTCCGACACCCGCCACCCGTGAGGCAGTCTGGAGACTGGCCGGACCGATGCGGCTGCGGGCTCGCCTGGAGCAGCTGTCCGTGGATCCGTATCCACTGGCGAGGGCGATCGGGGCAGTAGCCCTGGAACGACGGGAATCGCGTGGTGGCCATCGCCGCTCGGACTTCCCCGCGACCGACCCGACATTGGACGGTGTACACCTGATCTACCTTCCGGACGGCTCGATCGAGCCGCGAAAGTGGGCTTGAGCGCACCTGACCCGATCCGGGTCCGGGTGGCGGCCGGCGCCTTTGCCTCGATCTGCGAGGAGATGGGCGCGGCGCTCGTCAGGTCTGCCCATTCGGCCAACATCAAGGAAAGGCGCGACTGCTCGGCCGCCGTTTTCGACCCCCGGGGAGAGATGGTCATGCAGGCCGAGCACATCCCGGTCCACCTCGGCTCGATGCCCGCCTCGGTGCGCGCGGTGATCGACCGGGAACACCGGCCCGGAGTCTCATGGTTCCTCAACGATCCGTACTCCGGTGGCACTCACCTCCCCGACATCACGGTGGTCACGCCCGCCTTCGACGATCGCGGCAGGCTGCTCGGCTTCGCCGCGAACCGGGCCCACCACGCCGACGTAGGTGGCAGCGTGCCGGGCTCGATGCCCGCAGACTCGACTGATCTCTCCGAAGAGGGGGTGGTCATCTCTCCCCGGGTACTTGACGGCGAAGCGATCGACGAAGTCACCGCGAAAATGCGCCAGCCGGCCCAGCGGCGCGCAGACCTGCGGGCACAACTGGCGGCCAACCGACTCGGGACGACGAGGCTGTCGGGACTGGCCGACGCGCGCGGAAGCGCCGCTCTGCTGGATTCGATGGCCGAGGTAATCGACTACGCCGAACTGCGCACCCGCGCCCTGATCGCCCGGATGCCCGACGGCAGGCATACGGCCACCGACCTTCTGGAAGCAAGGGGGGCGGACCTCGAACTGCGGCTCACGGTCACGGTCGAGGGCGAATCGATCGACTTCGACTTCACCGGCTCCTCCGACCAGGATCCCGGCAACCTGAACTGCCCCCTGGCGGTGACCCAGTCTGCCTGCTACTTCGCAGTCCGAGTCCTGACCGACCCGGACATCCCGGCCAGCGCCGGTGCCTACCGCCCGGTCAGTGTCAACGTCCCGGAAGGTACCCTGCTGAACGCCGGTCCGCCGGCGGCGGTCGTCGCCGGCAACGTCGAGACTTCCTCGAGGGTGGCAGACCTCTGCCTCGCGGCCTTCGGCAGGGCCCTGGGCCAGGGCACGATGAACAACCTGACCCTCGGGAACGAAGGCTTCACCTACTACGAGACGATCGGCGGCGGTCAGGGCGCCAGCGCTGGGGCGGCCGGTCCGAGCGGCGTTCACGTTGCGATGTCCAACACCCTCAATACACCGATCGAGGCGATGGAGATCGAGTTCCCGCTCAGGGCCCGCGAGTACTCGATCCGGCGAGGCAGCGGCGGCGACGGCAGGCAGCACGGCGGTGACGGACTGGTCCGGGAGATCGAGGCCCTGGAGCCGATGAGCTTCGCCCTGCTGACCGAGCGCAGGAGGCACCGGCCGCCGGGTGCCGAGGGAGGCGGCCCCGGCGAGAGCGGGCGCAACCTTCTGACCCGTGACGGCAAGCCCCCTGAGGAGCTCGAGCCGAAGGCCTCGGGACACCTGAGCCCCGCAGACCGACTGAGAATCGAGACGCCCGGAGGCGGAGGCTTCGGACGTGGCTGAGGCATCCGGACCGTCGGCGATTCTCGGCGTCGATGTCGGCGGAACCTTCACCGACGCCGTCCTGGTCCTCGACGGCCGCGTTTTCGCAGGCAAAGCCGCCAGTACGCCGGGTGATCAGTCCGAGGGTGCGCTGGCGGCCGCCGCGCAGGTCCTCGAGCA
This sequence comes from uncultured Solirubrobacterales bacterium, assembly GCA_963709375.1. GTDB lineage: Bacteria > Actinomycetota > Thermoleophilia > Solirubrobacterales > 70-9 > 67-14. Next base: position 63,450 of record CAVPWA010000004.1, on the reverse strand, counting down.
GGCGGCGATCGAAGCGTCAGACGTCTCGCTCTTTGCCCACGGGATGACCGTCGCAACCAATGCGCTGCTCGAAGGAAAGGTGGCCGACGCGGCCTTCGTGGCCACTCGCGGCTTCGCCGACCTGATCGAAATCGGCCGACAGAACCGACCTTCGCTCTACCGCCTCGACCTCAGCCCTCCCCCGCCTCTGGTCCCGGCCGGCCGGCGATTCGAACTGGCCGAGCGCATGGGTCCGGACGGGGTGATCCAGGAACCCGACGAGGCCGAACTCGACCGGGTGGCCGACGCGGTCGCCTCGGCCGGAGTCGACTCGGTCGCGGTCTGCCTCCTGCACGCCGATCGCCACCCCGCCCACGAGCTCGCGATCGGGCGGCACCTGCGCTCGCAGCTCGGGGATTCGGTCCACGTCTCCCTTTCGCATGAGGTGGTCGGCACATTCCGTGAGTACGAGCGCGCCGCCACGACCGAGGTCGACGCCGCACTCTCTCCCCTGCTGGCGGGCTACCTGGAACGACTGGCCGGACGCTGCAGCCGGTCCGGGCTGCCGGAGCCGTTCATCATGCAGTCCAGCGGCGGCCTCACCGACCTCACGTCCGCATCGCGTCACGCCGCTCTGGCGGTGCTGTCCGGCCCGGCCGGCGGCGCGGCGGCCGCTGCCATGATCTCGAAATTGAGCGGCCACCCGGACCTGCTGTGTTTCGACATGGGCGGTACCTCCTGCGACGTCTGCGTGATCGAGTCGCAATCGGCGCGCGAGACGGGCGGCCGCGCGATCGCGGGCCGCAGCCTGGCCCTGCCCATGGTCGACATCGAAACGGTCGGTGCGGGCGGCGGTTCGATCGCCTGGCGCGACCCGGGTGGAGCCCTGCGGGTCGGCCCCCGATCATCCGGTGCCGATCCGGGTCCCGCCTGTTACGGCAGGGGCGGCACGGAGCCGACCGTGACCGATGCCCATCTGGTCCTGGGAAGACTCGGCGAACGGCCCGCTCTGGCCGACGGAGTCCTGCTCGACCGCGAAGCCGCCCGCTCGGCCGTCGCCGGGCTGGCCGCCGAACTAGGCATTGACGTCGACGAATGCGCGACGGGCATCCTCCGGATCGCCGACACCGAGATGGTCCGGGCGCTGAGGGTAATGACCGTCGAGCGTGGCCTCGACCCGAAGGACTTCGCCCTGCTGGCCTTCGGCGGAGCCGGACCGCTCCACGCGACATCGATCGCTGACGAACTCGGCATCGGGACCGTACTGGTCCCGGCAGACAGCGGGGTCTTCAGCGCCCTCGGTCTCGCTGCGGCCGAGCGGCGGCGCGACGAAACAAGGACCGTGCTGCTGGCCGAGGAGCGAATCACGCCGCAGACCCTGCGCGGGCTGATCGGGGAAGCGGATCAGGTCTCATGGGACCTGCGTTACCTGGGCCAGTCGTTCGAACTGACCGTGGAGGACCGCTCCGGCGATCCCTCGAAGCTGCGCGATCTGTTCGAAGCGGCCCACGAATCGCGCTACGGCTACCGCGAACCGGGCGAGCGGGTCGAACTGGTCACGGTTCGGAGGCGCTACCTCGAACCGGGGCCGGAAATCGTCCTTGCCGCCGGCGATTTCACCACGACAACCGGGCCTGAGTCGATCGACCTCGGCGAGGCTACAGTCTGGCTTCCGGCCGGTTGGAGCGCCACCGGCGAGCAGGGTGGCCTGATTCGCCTGAGCCGGACCTAGGCTATGTGACGGTCGTCACATCGCTTGATTATTTCGGAAACATTTAGTAACCTGCGGACTCTTGCGGGTCTGGAACCCGGCCGAAATATTCACCCCCTGGCCGGCGATTCGACTCGGGTCCGCACATGTCCGTAGCAACTTCAACCCGACTGAGAACCCTATGCCAATTGCGTTCAAGGAATGGGCCGTTACCGTGCGAGCCCTGTCCGAAGGCGAACAGCTCCTCACTCTCCGCAAAGGCGGAATCCGTGAGGACGACAAGCACTTCGAACTAGAGCATGACCGCTTCTTCCTCTACCCCACGTTCGACCACCAGCACAACGATCTGGTGCGACCGTCCCATCATCCCGAGCTCGACCGTGCGCTCGAAGAAGGTGTCTGGCCCGACGAAGAACCTCCGGCCCGCGCCCTGCTGCAGGACGGCGGCATCCCCCAGCCCGACCGGGTGAGGATCCGTGCCTGGGCCGAGGTTGCCGAGCACATCACGATCGACAACCCGAAAGTCGTTGACGGCCTCTCGCCGTTCTACATCTGGACCACCGACTACGCGTCCAAGCGACTCAACTGGAAGCCGCGTCACCCGCTGCACCTGGTCCTGCTGCGAGTCCACCGCATCCCTCGTCCGGTGACCGTCAGGGTCCGCGAGGAGTACCACGGAAGCCGTTCCTGGGTCGAGATCGACCGCGACCTCCCGTTCGAGGGCACGCCGGTCATGGCCGATGAGGAGTTCGAGCGCGCGAGCGCAGAGATCCGTTCGGTCTGTGGCGCAACCGAGAGGGTTCCGGCCCTGGCCTGAGTCCGCTTGTCCGCCCGCCGCATAAGGCGGGCCACGGCCACCGCGAGTCGGTAGCCGACGAAACATTCACGAAGACCCGCCGACCCGGCGGGTCTTCGTGCTTTCAATACCCTGCGCCGGATGACCTGGATCGAAACCACCTCGCTGACCTTCAGCGCCCGGCACGAAGACGCCGACACCGGGTACGCGGAAGAGCTGCTCGACCGGCTGGAAGAGCTCAGCCTGCGGCTCGAAGACCGCTTCGAGGTGGCCCCGGCCGACGTCACGGTCATCATCCACCCCTCACCGATCTGGCTCAACTTCGCCCACCCCTTCCTGCCCGCAGTCCGCTGGGCCGCGGCCCCCGCCGGCCGGCGCTATCTCGCAGGCTGGCCGATGGCGACCGAGATCCACGTGCTCGGCGAGGCCGCGATGGCCAAGCGGGCCGCGGGCGAGGCTTCGATGGAGGCTCTCAGGGGAACCGCCGAACGGCTGTATACGCAGATCGTGGTCGCCGCCAACAACGAGGCCATTCCGCCGCCCTGGACGCCTGGCAGGTTCTTCCGCTACCTGGGCTGGGCGTGGCTGGTCGAAGGCAGCGCCCAGCACTTCTCGCGCCAGGTCGACCTCTACCGTGCGGCGGTGATCCGCCGCCTGCGTGAGGGTTCTCGACCTTCCTTCCCACCCGGCAGGCGTGACGCGATCCTGCTCGGCGGTACGGTCTTCGACCTTCTCGAGGACTATCGCGGCGGCGGGGCCTGCGAGCTTCTGGTCGCCCGGCTTCGCCGCGACGGTCCGGTGGCGAACCTCGAGGCCGCCTTCGACCTGGGGATCAGAGAGATCGAGGCGATGTGGCGTCAGTACCTGCGTGACCTGGTGCGCCCGGACCCCGATGAGCAGCTGGACAGCTCAGGCAGATCGGTCGACTTTCTGCAGGAGCTCGACTGAACATCGCGCGGCCGGCTCCGCGAGTCCTTCGGGCGCGCGGCTCGAAGGGGCGCTTCAGCGCGCGAGAACCAGGCCCAGGAACTGCTTCGTCCGATCGGCGGACGGATTGCCCAGGACTTCATCAGGATCGCCCTGCTCGACGATGTAGCCCTGATCCATGAAGATCACGCGATCTGACACCTCGCGGGCGAAATTCATTTCGTGGGTGACCACGACCATGGTCATGCCGCTGTCGGCGAGCTCCCTCATAACGTCGAGCACACCCTTGACCAGCTCCGGATCCAGAGCGCTGGTCACCTCGTCGAAGAGCATGACCTCAGGGTCCATCGCCAGGGCCCGGGCGATCGCAACCCGCTGCTGCTGGCCGCCCGAGAGCCGGTCCGGGTACTCGTCGACCTTTTCTTCGAGGCCGACCTTGGCCAGAAGTTCGACCGAGCGCTCGTCCGCTTCCTTGCGCTTGCGTCCGCGGACCCGGACCTGAGCTATCGAGACATTCTCCTTCGCCGACATGTGCGGGAAGAGGTTGAAGGACTGGAAGACCATGCCCACCTCACGCCGGAGCACATCGAGATCGTGGGTCTTTCCGCCACCGTAGATCTCGTTGCCATGAAGCTCGATGCGTCCACCGTCGGGGAGTTCGAGCATGTTCAGGCAGCGCAGCATCGTGCTCTTGCCGGAGCCGCTGGGCCCGATCACACAGACCACCTCACCCTCGGCGATCTCGCAGTTGATGTCCTTGAGCACGTCAAGCTTGCCGTAGCTCTTCTTCAGGCCTTCGACCTTGAGGATTGCTTCGCCGCTCACGGGATCCCCCTCTGGAACTTCTCATCCTGCTTCTTGATCTGCCAGTCGACCAGGCGGGCAAGAGGAATGGTCACGATCAGGAACATGAAGGCTCCGAGCGTATAGCCCGAAGGGTTGAAGAACTCCGAATAGAGGTCACTGCCGGTCTGAACCGTCTCGACCAGGCCGAGCACCGAAATCAGGGCGGTGTCCTTCATCAACGCGATGAAGTCGTTGAGCAGGGGCGGGATCACCTTGCGCACGGCCTGCGGCACGATCACGAAACGCATCGCCTGGCCGTGGCTCATGCCGAGCGACCTCGAGGCCTCCATCTGTCCCCGCGGCACCGCTTCGATCCCGGCCCGATAGACCTCGGCCATATACGCGCCGTAGGTAAGGGTAAGGGCGATTACGCCGTACCAGAACGGGTCCGATTCGCCGAACCACTGGGGGATGCCGATCTCCCTCGGGATGGTCCCTTCGGATGCGAGGGTCGCGAGACCGGCTGACAGGCCGAGGATGACCAGCAGCAGAGGGATTCCACGCAGCGCGTCGATGTAGGCGATGGTCAGCCAGCGCACGGGCGCCAGCAACTTGCCTGGCATCTGTCGCAGCACAGACAGGATCAGGCCCCAGATCAGGGAGAAGAAACCACCCACGAGCGAGAGCTTGATCGTCACCCAGAAGCCCGCCAGCACCTCGTCGAAGTGCTCGGACATGAAGCTGAAATCGAAATACGTGTTGAAAAAGACTTCCAACTGACGCTCTCTCCGTTGTCGCTTCCCTCGAACTACACCATGTCAGAAGGGGCGCCCTCGGCGCCCCTTCTGACCTGATGCGTATGAACTACTCCGGCGTGTTGGTGCCGTCGATCACGCCCTCCGGGGCGTCGATCTTGAACCACTTCTGGTAGAGGTCGTTGAGACGACCGTCTTCCTTCATGCTGGCCAGCGACTCGTTTACCGCCTCCAGCAGGGCCGGCGTGTCCTGGGAGAACGCCAGGCCGTACAGCTCGCCGGTCGGGATCGTGGTCGCGAGCTCGAACCCGGTCTCGCCCTTGTCGATCGCGTCCTGCGCAACCGGCTGGTCGATGATCGTGGCTTCGACCTGACCGTTCTGCAGAGCCGCGATCGCGGCCGGACCGTTCGGGAAGCCGCGCACGCTGCCGGCATCCGTCTCGTCGTTCGCGTAGGCCTCACCGGTGGTGCCGTCCTGTGCGCCTACGGTCAGACCGGAGAGGTCTTCGACCGATGTGACGTCAGAGCCCTCGGGCACGAGCAGAGCCTGCTCGGCCTCGTAGTACGGATCCGAGAAGTCGACCTGCTGCTCACGCTCCGGGGTGATCGTGGAGGCGGAAGCGACCATGTCGAACTTGCCCTGCGCCACGTCGGTGAAGATCGTGTCGAAGGCGGTGTCCTCGATCGCAACCTCGAGCTCGAGATCGCTGGCGATCTCGTTGACGAGGTCGATGTCGAAGCCGTCGTAATCCGGCGCCTTGCCGAACTCGAACGGCGGGAACGGGATATCGGAACCGACTGTGAGCGTTCCGGCGGTGATCAGCTCGGATGAGACATCTCCGCTGGCGCTTGAATCGGAATCACTGTCGTCGCTGCTGCAGCCGGCGACGATAACCATCGCAAACATCACGGCCAGCGCCGACATAAGGAACATCAGGCGAGACTTCTTCATACTTTTAAATCCTCCCGGCAGGGGTAGTTGATTCGGACGGGCAACCCGGCCAGTATGCCACGGATTCGCGGATCCGCCACGAAGGGATGCCCGAGCCACTACACTTTATAAAGTACCCCGGCCCGAATTCCCGGATCAACGCCTTCGCGATACCCAGGACCTCCACCCCGACTCAGCGGAAACCATGAGCCCTTATTACGACCTCCTCAACAAGCCCTGTGGCGGCACCTTCACCGACATCGTCGACTCAATCGGCCACACACCGCTGGTTGAGCTTTCGACGGTCTCGCCGAACCCGGACGTCAAGGTCTTCGCCAAGCTCGAGTCGGCCAACCCGACCGGTTCTGTCAAGGATCGTGTCGCCCGCTCGATGATGGAAGCGGCCGAGGCCGACGGCGCGATCGGTCCGGGTCAGACGATCCTAGAACCGACCTCTGGCAACACCGGAATCTCTCTGGCGATGATCTGCCGCCGCCGGCGATACCCGCTCAAGGTCGTGATGCCGGACAACGTCACCGCCGAACGGACCGAACTGCTGCGCATGTACGGGGCCGAAATCGTTTATTCAGAGGGCGCCAAGGGCTCCAACGGCGCGGTCGAACTCGCACTCGAAATGGCCGCCGCCGATTCCAGCTACTACATGCCCTACCAGTACGGCAACGAAGCGAATCCGCTTGCTCACTACAACGGCACCGCGGTCGAGATCCTTGAGGAACTGGACTCGGTCGCCGCCTTCGTGGCCGGACTTGGAACGGGTGGCACGCTTATGGGCAACGGCCGCCGGCTCAAAGAGCACGATCCCGATACGAAGATCGTCGCCGCCGAGCCAATGCAGGGCGAGCTGGTCCAGGGACTGCGCTCGCTCGACGACGGCTTCATCCCGCCGATCATCGACCTTTCGGTTCTGGACAGGAAGATCATGGTTTCGAACCGGGACGCCATCGTCTGGACCAAACGGCTGCTCGATGACGAAGGCATCTTCGCCGGGGTCTCCTCCGGCGCTGTCGCCGCGATCGTGCACCGGATCGCAGGCGAGATGGACTCCGGCAACATCGTCTTCCTGATCCCCGACGGCGGCTGGAAGTACCTCTCCTCCGGCGTCTATACGAAGTCGCTCGAGGAACTCGGCGACATCGATGCCACCAACTGGTGGTAGAGGCCGGGCGGTGAAGGTCCAGCAACGCCAAATCGACGAGATGATCGAGCATGCCAGGACCGACGCTCCGAACGAGTGCTGCGGCCTGATCGGCGGCACGCCGGAGGAAGCGCAATCGATCCATCGGGCGGAAAACGCCGAGGCAAGCCCTTTCCGGTACAGCATCGCCCCACGCGAACAGCTCGAGTTGATGAACCGGATCGAGGATGACGGCGAACAGGTGGCCGGCATCTACCACTCGCATACAAGGACCCCGGCCTACCCCTCCCAGACCGACATCAACCTTGCCGCCGGCTGGCCGGATGCGGTCTACTTCATCGTCTCACTGGAGCACCCCGAGGAACCGGTGGTCAAGGCCTTCCGGATAAACGGAAGCAAGGTCGACGATGTCGATCTTCAGATCTCGTAAACCGAAGACCCCGGAGCCGGTCCGGGTCGCCTGGGCCCCCAACCAGGCCGAGGCCGAAATGATCGAGAACATACTCAACTCCGAAGGCATTCCGTGCCTTCTCCAGCGCCAGCGCGGCTTCGACGTCCCCGACTTTCTCGCGGCCGGACCGCGTTACGTCCTGGTCCCGGCCGCGGCCGAAGAAAAGGCCCGGGCGCTGCTCGCCGAGCTCGAATTGGACGGCGAATCCCTGCCGGTTGAGACGCCGGATCGCGGCAGGCACGATGACCCGCGCTTCGACGCACCTGAATTTCCGAGCTGAACCGGGAGCCCGTCGCGACGCCCGCCCCGTTGATCCCGGGTGAGGCCTAGAAAGAACCGCCGGCCATCGCCGGCAGAATCATGATCGTGTCGGCATCCGACACCGGGGTGTCGAGGCCGTCCAGCACGCGCACGTCTTCGTCATTGAGGTAGACGTTGACGAAGCGGTTCAGCTCGCCGTCGTCCGAGAAGATCTGGGCCTTCGTATCGGGATGCTCGGCGACCAGCGCCTCGAGCACCGCACCGACCCGATCACCGCTGACCGAAACCTCGGTGGCGCCGCCGGTGTGCTGGCGGAGGACTGGGGGAACTCGTACGGACGGCATGGCGGAGATCCTAGCGAGCGGGCGGTGGCCGGGCTCAGGACCCGACGTGACCGCCGCAGAACGCTTCGTAGTCCGGGAAGGCACCGAGTTCGGACTCCGGCACTTCCTCGGCTTCGGGTCCGCAGATCGGGCAGGCCGGGTCGCGCCGCACCTTGAGCTCTGTGAAGCGGGTGCCCAGGGCTTCGTAGAGCAGCAGGCGACCGACCAGTGGCTCGCCGATGCCGAGCACCAGCTTGATCACCTCGTTGGCCTGGAGCAGGCCCATCACTCCGGCCATCACCCCCAGCACGCCATTGGCCGAGCAGCTCGGCGCCAGCTCCGGCGGCGGCGGGCTCGGGTAGAGGCAGCGGTAGCAGGGGCCCTCATGCGGGACGAAGGTCGAGATCTGCCCGTCGAAAGAGAGGATCGAGGCCGATACGACCGGCTTGTTCAGCCGGACGCTGGCGTCGTTGAGCAGGTAACGCGTCGGGAAGTTGTCGGCACCATCGACGACGATGTCGTAGTCGGCGATCGTCTCGAGGATGTTGCCCGAATTGAGGCGGTAGTTGTACTCGACGACTTCGACGTCGGGGTTCAGCGCTTCGATCGTCTTCCTCGCGGAGGCAGTCTTCGGCTCGCCGATGCGCTCGGTGTTGTGGATGACCTGGCGCTGCAGGTTGGAGGCATCAACTACGTCGTCATCGACCAGACCGATCTTGCCGATACCGGCAGCCGCCAGGTAGAGCGCCGTCGGCGCACCAAGCCCACCGGCGCCGAGCAGCAGGACCTTCGCTTCGAGAAGCTTGACCTGTCCGGCCGCGCCGACCTCGGGCAGAAGTGTGTGCCGTGAGTAGCGGTTGCGCTGCTCGTCGGTGAGCTTGGCCTCGCTGACCACCGGGAGGCCGCTCGCCTGCCAGTCGAGGATTCCCCCGCTGACGTTCACGACGTCCTCGTAGCCGAGGGCCATCATCTGCTCGACGGCGTTGGCCGACCGGGCTCCCGAGCGGCAGTAGACGACCACGCGAGCCGACTTGTCGGGCGCAGCGTCTTCGACCGTCGCCAAGAGAGTGGCCGGGGGGATCAGCCTGCCGGTTTCGATCCGCGCCTCTGCCGCCTCGTGGGGCTCACGGGTGTCGAGCAGCACGACATCGCCGCTTTCGATCTCTTCGAATGCTTCCTGAACGCTGATCTCCTGAACCACCAGCGGGTCTGTCATCTCGGGTGCCATCGTCTAAATCACCTGAATCTCTATCCGGTTTCAGTTACTTCACAAACTATAGCGACCATGCCGTTCCGGCGCCAACCCTGCCTTCAGAGCCGGCCCGGGGAGCCGGTCCGGACCTCGATTCCCGGCTAAGGTGGAGGACATGGTGACGATTTCGGGGAACGCCTACGCCTTCGTCTTCGACGGCAATACCGACCGGCTGGAGGGCGCGCGCATCGGCATCGCCGAGCTTCCCGGGATCGAGACGACCGCCGGACCGAATGGCGCCTACTCCCTGGAAGTGCCCGACGATACGCCGATAACCCCGTTCGCAGAGGCCGAGGGCTACTACCCGACCCACCTCCAGACCTTCCACACCCGCGGCAGCGATCTCAGGCAGGTCAACTTCCAGATGCCGCGGCTCGACATCTACCGCGCACTCGCGGCTGTGGCCGATGCCGAACTCGATCCGGAGACCGGACGGCTCGCCCACTCGGCGATCGTCTCCACCTTCTTCGAATTCGGCGGCAGGGACCTCGCCGGCTTCGACGCATTCCACGACTTCCGGCCCCACGGTGTTGCCGGGTCCACGGCAGCGATCACGCCCGCCGCGGCGGAGCCGATCTACTTCAACGCCGACGTGATCCCGGAGCAGGGGCTGGAGCATTCTTCCCGCGACGGAGGTGTGCTCTGGAAAGACCTTCCGCCGGGGACCTACGAGGTCAATGGCGGCAACCCGGACACGGCCCATGCCGGCTTCGTCGCCACCTGTGAAGCGGGACGGCTGGTCAACGCCGGTCCGCCCTGGGGCCTCTTCGAGCTGGCAGCCGGCGAGAACCCGGACCCTGCGACATCCCTTGACCCGTAAGCCGGCCGACCTTCTCCCGGAAGCGGAATGACCGGAGACGGGCCTGAAGGCTTCAGCCGCTGAGCGCAGCGTCCGCCTCGGCGACGATCGCCTTGACCAGTTCGGCAGCAGGGACCTCACGGGCCAGCGGTGCGGCCTGGCCGCTCCACATCGCAAGGAATTCGCCTGATCCCTGCTCGGCCGCAGCTTCGCCCAGGGGCCCGGAAAGCGAGAACTGGGCCGGGAAGGCGAGTGCATCGAGATCTTCGAGTTCGGCGAAACGGTTGCTGAGCACCCTCGCCGGTCGACCCGAGAAGGAGCGGGTGATCACGGTCGCATCGGCCTTTGCCGAGCGCAGGGCCTCGCGATGAAGGGGGTGCGTCGCGGCTTCCGGGCATGCCAGAAAGGCCGTGCCCATCTGAACGCCGGCGGCGCCGAGAACGATCGCCGCGGCCAGGCCGCGACCGTCAGCTATGCCACCGGCCGCGATCACCGGGACGTCAACCGCATCAACGATTTGCGGAACGAGTGCGAAGGTTCCGACCGGCCCGTCGTCGCCCGGGACCAGAAAGCTGCCGCGATGACCACCCGCTTCGGCACCCTGGGCGATTATCGCATCGACACCCCGATCACTCAGGTGAACCGCTTCCGAGACCGATGTAGCGCTCGCGATGATCCGGCTGCCTGCCTCTCTGATCGCGGCCAGGTCCGAATCTCCAGGCAGTCCGAAATGGAAGCTTGTCACCGAAGGGGCGATCTCGAGCAGGGCCGACAGGCGCCCTTCATCGAAGGTGATGGGAGCAACAGCCGGTTCAGGTGGTAGCCCGAGACCCAGCTCGTCGTAGAGCGGTCCGAGTCCTTCCCGCACTCCGGTCACGTCGAGCTCAGACAGCTCCGGCGTTTCGTGGCAGAAGAAGTTCAGGTTGAAGGGCCGGTCGGTCAGGGAGCGGAGCTCGTCGACCTGCCGCAAAAGCGCCTCCGGCGTCAGGGCGGCGGATCCGAGCGATCCCAGCCCCCCGGCAGCGCTCACGGCGGCGGCGAGCTCCGGGGTCGCGACGCCGGCCATCGGAGCCTGGATCAGAGGGTGGTCGATTGCGAACAGCCCCTCGATGCGTTTGCGGTATCGGGCCACGGGACCAGACTAGCCCGGTTCATCGCCTTGCTTGCGACTTGCGGGCGTGAACGCAAGAGGGTGAGCGCTTCTCCCGGTTGGCAGCAAGGCCGGCGACGGTCGTCCCGCAGCCAAAAAGAAAGCGCCCCCGGTGCCGGGGGCGCTTTTGTAATACGCGGCTGCTTCGCCGAGAGGCAGCAGCCCTACAGCGACGGGCGCATCTGGCGCAGCCTCTTGACCCGCTCCTCGATCGGAGGGTGGGTCGAGAACAGTCCGGCCATGCCCTTCGCCTTGAAAGGCTTGACGATGTAGAGCGGCTCGCTGGCCTCGTTGACGTGACCCTTCATCGGGATCGCCTCGGCACCCTGCTCCAGGCGCAGCAATGCGCTGGCGAGAGACTCGGGATTGCCGCAGATCGCGGCGCCACCGGCGTCGGCCGCGTACTCGCGCTGGCGCGAGATCGACATCTGGATGATCCCTGCCGCCAGCGGGGCGAGCAGAACCATGGCCAGTGCGCCGACCAGGCCGAGCGGCGAGTTGTTGTCGCCGCCGAACCAGAGCAGCATGTAGCCGATGTAGGTGATCGCCGCACCGATGGTCGCCGCAACCGACTGGATCAGGATGTCTCGATGCTTGATGTGGGCGAGCTCGTGGGCGACGACGCCTCGCAGCTCGTCGGTCGAAAGCAGTCTGGTGATGCCTTCCGTCACCGCCACTGCCGAGTGGTTGTAGTTGCGCCCGGTGGCGAATGCATTGGGCTGCTCCTGAGGAATTACATAAAGGCGGGGCATCGGGATCTCCGCGCGCTGGCAGAGCTCACGGACCATCTGGAAGTACTGGGCGTTCTCCGACTCGTCCATCTCCTTTGCCCGGCTCATCTTGAGCGCGAGCTTGTCGCTGAAGAAGTAGGAGAAGAAGTTCATCGCCACGGCAAAGCCCAGGAACATGAGCGTGGTGCTCGGGTTGCCGCCGCTGACCAGGTAGCCGATCGCGACCAGGAGGCCGGACATTGTCGCCAGCAGGAGCGTGGTCCTCAAGGTGGCTGAAAAGGTCGATTCTCTTGTGGTCTTCATCAATGCTCCTTGTCCGGTTCGTGGGCGCAGATGCGCCGAATACACGGTGCAGTGTGTCAACAGACCCGCTCCGGCACCATGGGTGCCAGCCCCCGTTTGCCCATCAGCCAGTCCCCACCGGAGGAAGGATCGCCGCCCGGCCTGCGACGATCCAGATCGAAGCCAAGATGAAGAGACGACCGATATTCACCGAGGTGCTGATCCTCAATGCGGCGCTGGTCGGTCTGGCCGCGGCCGTGACCGCCCTGCTTGCGGGATGGGATGGTCCCGGCCGAATCCTCCTGCTGGCCGCGGCGATGGCTGCGATCGCCTTCCTGGTCAATACCTCCGTACTGCGCCGCCGGTTCAACCCGCTCGAGGACCTGATCGACGAAATGGAGAAGGTCGACCTGAGTCAGCCGGGGGCCAACCTGCCTCCGGGCATCGACGGCAAGGCCGACTCGGAAGAGGTCGAGCGGCTGGAGCTGGCCTTCCTCAGGATGATGCGCCGACTCGAAGCCGAACGCAGGCGCAGCTCAAGTGCCGCGCTCACCGCCCAGGAGGAGGAACGGGCCCGGGTCGCCCGGGATCTCCACGACCAGGTCAACCAGTCGCTTACCGGAGTTCTGCTCAGGCTGGAGGCGGCCAAGGCGGCCGCGCCGCCGGAGCTCGAAGCCGAGATCAACGAAACCAGCCTGCTGGCCCATCAAGCGATGGACGAACTGCTTGCGGTAGCGCGCCAGCTCCGCCCGTCGGCCCTGGACGACCTCGGCCTGAAGGCGGCGATCGCCGGCCAGGTCGAGCAGCTGGGCCGCTCCGGACTCGAAGTCAGCTTCGACAGCGAAGGGGATCTCGGTGGCCTCGAACCGGATACTCAACTGGTGATCTACCGCGTATCCCAGGAGGCGATCGGCAACGCGATCCGCCACAGCCAAGGCGAGAGCATCGACGTGAAGCTCAAACGCCTTCCCGGCAGAGTCGAGTTGTCCGTGGCCGACGACGGCAAGGGCTTCTCTTTCGCCGAAGGCAATACCGGTCTGGGCCTGGGTGGCATGCGCGAACGCGCCCTCCTGGTCGGCGGAGAACTCGAAGTCGAATCGAGGCCGGGCAGCGGCACGATCGTTCGCCTGGCCGTGCCGGACACGGCTCCCGATGCCGGCGTGACAGCCACAGAGCTGCCCGCGAACGGGGGCGGCCCGGCATGAGAGATCGTCATCGCCGACGACCACGGCATCGTGCGCTCGGGTATCCGGCTGCTTCTCGAGCGCCAGCCGGACCTCGATGTGATCGCCGAAGCGGCCGACGGAATCGAAGCCAGGGACGTAGTCGTGCGTGAGCGTCCTGACCTGGCCATCCTCGATGTGAAGATGCCGGGACTCACCGGCCTCCAGGCGACCCGGGAGATCAAGTCCCAGGCGCCCGAGGTCTCGATCCTGATCCTCTCGATGCACGACGACGAGCGCTACCTGTTCGAGGCCCTGAAGGCAGGCGCCTCGGGTTACGTGCTCAAGTCCCAGGCCGATATCGACCTGCTTTCGGCGATCCGGTCGGTCGAGCGCGGCGAGCCCTTCCTCTCCCCGTCCGCCCAGCAGGCGCTGATCCGGGACGTGCTCGAGCGTGGAGACGAAGCGGAGTCCGAGCTGACCCCGCGCGAGGAGGAAATCGTAAAAATGGTGGCTGAAGCCAATACGAGCCGGGAGATAGCCCAGATGCTGCACCTCTCCGAGAAGACGGTAGAGAACCACCGCGCCAACGCGATGAAGAAGCTCGGCATGCGAGACCGCGTCGAACTGGTCAGGTACGCGATCCGGCAGGGGCTGATCGAGCCGTGAGTCCCGATGCTCCGAACTCGGAAAGGGTGACCCTCGCGCCCGGACTCGAGGTAATCATCAGGCCGATCCGCCCCGAGGACCGGCACCTGATGACCGCGGCTTTCACGAGACTGAGTCCTGAATCGCGTTACCAGCGGTTTTTCGCTCCGGTGGCGAGGCTGAGTGAATCCGACCTTTCTTACCTGACCGACATCGACCATGAAGACCATGAAGCGCTGGTCGCCATCGACCCGGAAGACGGTGGCTTGATAGGGGTCGCGCGGTACGTATGTACCCACCGGCTGGCCGAGGACGACGCCGAGCCCGGGAGGTCCGGGACACTGAAGCCCGCCGGGCTGCGGACCGGCGAACTCAAGGAAGCCGAAGTAGCGGTCGTCGTCGGTGACCCGTGGCAAGGCAAGGGCCTGGCCACCGCGCTACTCCAGCGACTGGCGAAGAGAGCCAGTGAAGAGGGGATCGATTACTTCCTCGCCCTCGTCCTGGAGGACAACGACGGGGCCACCGGACTTTTCCGAAACCTGGTCACCGACGGATCCGAGGTAAGCGATGGTGATCCCGGCACGGTCGAGATCAGGATCGAGCTTCCCGGTCCCGAGGCGTTCAGCGAATCGATGCTCGCGAAGGCGCTCGGCAGCTATGCCCGGGGATCGCTGAAGGTCGCGCCCTGGCGCCGACTTCAGCGCCGTCTGGCGCTGAATCGGCGACCCCGCAAAGCCCAACCCGACTAATGCTCTAGGATTTAGATCGATGCTTTTTTCGACCAAAGCCGAGTACGGAGTCCGCCTCATGGTGGAGCTGGGCCGACAGCCCGGATCGGGTCCGGTTTCGCTGAATTCAGTCGCCGAGGCGGAGCGTCTTCCGCTGTCTTACCTCGAGCACCTGGTCGCCAAGCTGCGCCGGGCCGGCCTCGTTACATCGACCCGCGGGGCACACGGCGGCTACAGCCTCGCCCATCCGGCCGAAGAGATAACGATGCTGGAAGTGGTCGAGGCACTCGAAGGCCAGATCGCCCCGATGGAGTGCTTTCATGAGTCGCCGGAGGGCAAAGTCCTCTGCTCGCATGAAGGAAACGCGGACCGGGCCTGCGCCACAAAGCTGCTCTGGACACGGGTCCAGGGCGGTGTCAACCGCGCCCTTCAGGGCACCACCCTCGCCGAGCTGGTCGAGTTCTCCAAGCCCGAAGGCGAACGGTCCAAGACCGTCGCCGCACCGGCCTGAGCCGCACCGGCCAAATCACTCAAAGAAACGGAACCACCTCAATGGCAGAACTTGAAATCAAGAACCTCCACGTCAGCGTCGAGGACAAAGAGATCCTCCGCGGCCTCGACCTGACCGTCGAGAAGGGCAAGATCCACGCGATGATGGGTCCCAACGGGTCCGGCAAGTCGACGCTCGCCAACGCGATCATGGGCCACCCCGCGCTGGAAATCACCGAGGGTTCGATCCACTTCAACGGCGAAGACATCACCGACGCCGACCCCGACGAACGCTCTCAGGCCGGGATCTTCATGGCTTTTCAGTATCCGGTTGCGATCCCCGGAGTAGCGGTCAGCAAGTACCTGCGCATGATCCTCAACGCCCAGCGCGAAGCCCGCGGCGAGACGCCGCTCAAGATCAGGGAATTCGCCGCCCAGGCGCGCGAAGCGATGGACCTGGCGAACATTCCGCAGGACTTCTCGAGCCGTTACCTCAACGACGGGTTCTCCGGCGGCGAGAAAAAGCGCATGGAGCTCCTGCAGCTGGCGCTGCTCAAGCCGCAGATTGCGGTTCTCGACGAGACCGACTCCGGCCTCGACATCGACGCCCTGCGGACCGTCGCCGACGGCATCAACAAGTTCACCGGCCCCGACATGGGCGCCTTGATCATCACCCACTACCAGCGGCTGCTCCACATGGTCAAGCCGGACATGGTCCACGTCCTCTTCGACGGCAGGATCGTCAAGGAGGGCGGCGCCGAGCTGGTCGACCAGCTCGAGGCTGAGGGCTACGGGTGGATCAAGGAGGAGGTCGAGGCAGGGGCCGTATGAGCCCCCCGGTCCCGACCCGGCGGCCGTCGCGACCGAGGTCGGCGGCAGGTCGCTGGAGTCGATCAGGGCCGAGTTCCCGATCCTCGCGCGCCAGAGTGAAGGGCGCGCCACTTTCCTACCTCGACAACGGCGCGACGGTCCAGAAACCGGCCGCCGTGATCGATGCGGTGGACGAGTACTACCGCGAACACAACTCGAACGTCCACCGAGGCGCGCACACCCTTTCGGCCGAAGCGACCGGCCTTTACGAAGGCGCCCGGTCGAAGGTTGCCGGGCTGCTGGGCGCCGGCACCCGCGAGATCATCTTCACCCGCAACGTGACCGCGGCGATCAACCTCGCCGCCCAGGGCTGGGGCGCCGACAACCTCGGCCCCGGCGACCGCATCGTGCTGACCGAGATGGAGCACCACTCGAACATCGTGCCGTGGCACCTGATCGCCAAGCGGACCGGCGCCGTGCTCGATTGGGTCGGCATCGACGAAGACGGTCGTCTCGACCGGGAAGCGCTCTCGGCCGCGATCGCGCGCGGGCCGAAGGTGGTGACCGTGACCCACGTCTCGAACGTTCTCGGAACGGTTCTGCCGGTGGCCGAGATCGTCGCCGAAGCGAAAGCAGCGGGAGCCCTGACTCTGATCGACGGCGCCCAGGCGGTGCCGCGAATGCCTGTGAACGTCCGTGAGATCGGCGCCGACTTCTACTGCTTCACCGGCCACAAGCTCTACGGACCGACCGGAATCGGCGTACTTCACGGCCGCCGCGAGATCCTCGACGCGATGGAACCCTTCGAGGGAGGCGGCTCGATGATCAACAAGGTCGGCAAGGAAGAAATCACCTGGGCCGAGACCCCGGCCAAGTTCGAACCAGGCACTCCGCCGATCGCCCAGGCGGCCGGCCTCGGAGCCGCGGTCGAGTGGGTCGAAGGAGTCGGCCTCGAGGCGATCGGGGCACACGAGCGCGACCTGACCGCCTACGCCCTGCCCCGGCTGGCCGAAGTTCCCGGCCTGAAAATCTACGGCCCGGCCGACACAACCGACCGCGAAGGCCTGATCTCCTTCGAGGTCGAAGGCATCCATCCCCACGACATCTCGGAGATCCTCGACCGCCATGGAGTCGCGGTCAGGGCCGGTCACCACTGCGCCCAGCCGCTGATGAAGCGACTCGGGGTCACTGCCACCACCCGGGCCAGCTTCGCCGTCTACAACACCACCGGGGAAGTCGACCGCCTGGTCGAAGGCCTCCACGACGCCCGCCGAATTTTCGGCCTCTGAGCCGAACTCACCCCGCCCCCTGCCGGGAGGCCCGGCCCGCGCAAGGGATCAGCCCAGGCAGCCGCGGCCGGCGGCGATACGACAGGCCATGTCGCTGATTGCGTTCTGAACCCGGAGGAGACGATTCAGCCGGGCACCGCTCAGCCCCTCCGGCAGGTCCTCGATCCAGTACTCGAGGCGATCTCCGGCGCCGAGCCAGATCACCCCGCCACGCGAGCCGATCTCGTCGGGCAGCTTGTCCGGACCCGGGCCGAACGAGAAGACGAACAGACTGCGCAGGCCGTCTGGTGAGCGCATCACGCCGGCGACCGTTCCGGGGCGACCGTCGTCCTCGGGCGCAAATGCGATGTCGTGGGGCGACCTCGCTGCCCTTTCCCTGAATTCGGCAGCATTCTCAGCCCGGGGGTTGCCTTCGCACCCGATTGAGACCACGGCCAGTGAGGCGAGGGCACAGAAGGCGAGGAGTCTTAGCCTTGTCGCAGCCACCAACCCTCTCAGTCTGAAACCAGCTTTGGCTCATAGCCCTGGAAAAGGCCGGACTCGACCACACCGGTGATCGACTTGATAGCGGCCTCGAGGTCAGGTGGAATCTCATCGAAGCGGCAGTCGACGATCAGATTTCCGAGCTCCGTAATGACCGGGCCGTCCTTGCCACCCGCCTTGCGGATACCGATCTCGGTCGGAAACAGTCTCTCCAGCGCCGGGATCGCAACCGGAAGCGCAACCGGCTCGACCTCGACCGGCACCGGGAAGCGGGAACCGAGCCGCTGGACCATCTTCGAGGCGTCGACCAGGACACGGCGGTCAGGGGTGGCGCGGAAGAGGATCTTCTCCCGGAACAGAGCCCCTCCCCTTCCCTTGATCAGGTTGCCTTCAGGGTCCACTTCGTCCGCACCGTCGAAGAGCCACTGCGGAGAGACGGCAGCGAGATCGCCCACCCTGAGTCCGAGCCCGGCGATGGTCAACTGGACCTCGATCGAAGTCGGGACCAGGGTTACCTCGCTGATTTCGCCGGCCGCGACCCGCTCGGCGATCGCGTGAATCGCCAGGTAGGCCGTGCTGCCCGAGCCGGCCCCGATCACCTGTCCGGACTCAACTGCCCCGGCCAGGTTGCGTGCCACACGCAGCTTGTCTTCGTAGTTGGAAATCGACTCGCGGTCGAAGGTCTCGAATGGGATCACGACCGGCAGCATGTCAAGTTGCCGCCAACTTCGTTCAGATACGCTCGATCGCGTGGAAGAGCTATACCGCGAACAGATACTTGAGCACTACAAGAAGCCGCAGAACTTCGGGGTCATCGAGGACCCCGATCTCGAGTTCGAGGATACGAATCCATTCTGCGGTGACGAGCAGCACGTGACGATCCGCCTCGACGATCAGGACCGCGTGGCCGAGGTCAAGTTCGACGGAAAGGGCTGCGCGATCTCGACCGCCGCGACCTCGATGCTCACCGAAGAGCTGACCGGCAAGAGCCGCGACGAGCTGATCACCCTGCCGAAGGAGTTCGTGCTCGACCTGCTCGGCATCGACATTTCCGCGACCCGGATGAAGTGCGCCCTGCTCGGCCTGAAGGTGGTCAAAGGTGCCAGCCTGGGCAGGACTGCGGACTGGGACGACAGCGGTGAAGACGGCGACCCCGCGCTCGCCGACCAGGTCTAGACCGGCCGGGCGCCGCCCGATCTGGCAGCATCGAGGCAATGGCCGAAGTGCTGACAGACGTGCCGCTGGCTCCGAAGACCACGCTGCGGCTGGGCGGTCGAGCCGACCGGCTGGTCGGCGCCGGCTCGACCGACCGGCTGGTCGAGCTGGTCAGAGCCGCCGACGCAGAGGGTGAGCCGCTGCTGATCCTGGCCGGTGGCAGCAACGTGGTGATCGCCGATGCAGGCTTCCGGGGAACCGTGGTCGAAGTGACTTCGCGTGGGATCAGCGAGCGGGTGACGGAGGACGGGCTGGTCGAGCTGACGGTCCAGGCCGGGGAACCCTGGGACGGGCTGGTCGCCTACGCGGTCGGCAGGGATCTTGCCGGAATCGAATGCCTTTCGGGCATCCCCGGCTCGACCGGCGCCACCCCGATCCAGAACGTCGGCGCCTACGGCCAGGAAGTCTCCTCGGTGATCTCCTCGGTCACCGTGCTCGAACGCTCGACCGGCGCGGTAAGGAGCTTGACTGCCGCCGAATGCGGCTTCGGCTACCGGACCAGTCGCTTCAAGGGTTCGGAGGAGTTCGTGGTGCTCGAGGTCGGATTCCTGCTGAACCCCTCGCCTGAATCCGAACCGGTTGCCTACGACCAGCTCGCCGACGCCCTCGGCATCGATCCCGGCAGCCGGGCACCGCTGACGGCGGTCCGCGAGACGGTCCTCGATCTCCGCCGCTCCAAGAGCATGGTGATCGACCCGGATGACCCGGACTCGG
Source organism: uncultured Solirubrobacterales bacterium (assembly GCA_963709375.1). Classification (GTDB taxonomy): domain Bacteria; phylum Actinomycetota; class Thermoleophilia; order Solirubrobacterales; family 70-9; genus 67-14. The sequence goes on along the minus strand of CAVPWA010000004.1, from coordinate 43,621 downwards.
TCAGCGCAGGCTCGTTCTTTACGAACCCGGTGCTGGAGCCGGCCGAGATGGCCCTGGTCGAGCGACGTGCGGGTGAGTTGCTCGGGCCCGATCGGGCCCCACCCGCCTGGGCGACCGACGACGGACGGTTCAAGACTTCTGCCGCCTGGTTGATCGAACAGTCGGGCTTTTCCCGGGGCTACGGCGAAGGTTCGGTCGGCCTCTCCCACAGGCACACCCTCGCCGTCGTCAACCGCGGCGGAGCGACGACCGCCGAACTGGTCGCCTTCGCCCGCGAGGTAGCGGATGGCGTTCGCGTCACCTTCGGGGTCCGGCTCGCTCCCGAGCCCGTTTTCGTCGGCCACTCCTGGTAGGCGCCGCTTCCCGCCGACCCTGGCGAGCGGCTATCATTCAATTCCGACCGCAACAATCGGCTTAGGTAACGCCTGACACAAAGATGAGCACCGAAGAAACCACGACAGTCACCGTCTGCGCCGCATCCGACCTGAGTCCGGGCGAGCGTCTGATTATCGAATACGAAGGCGAATCGATCGCCGTATTCAACGCCGGTGGCGAGCTGTTCGCAATTGAGGACCGGTGCTCCCACGACGACGGTCCGCTGGCCGAGGGCGACTGGAACCCGGCCGACTGCACGGTGGAATGCCCGCGCCACGGCTCGCTTTTCGACCTTCGCACGGGCAAGCCCAAGACTTTGCCGGCCTTCCAGCCGGTCCGCACCTTTCCGGTCGAGATCATCGACGAGAACATCACCCTGGAGGTTTGAGAATGGCTACCGCCGAAGCAATCGCCGAGAAGAAGAAAGTCGAAGGAATCAACTCCGACTACGAAGAGAAGTTCGGCTTTCACGACCCGGAGACCGGCTACGCCTACAAGGCCCCGAAGGGCCTGAATCGCGAGATCGTCGAGGAGATTTCCAACTACAAGGACGAGCCCCAGTGGATGCGCGACTTCCGCCTCAAGGCTCTCGAGCAGTTCGAATCCCGCCCCACCCCTCAGTGGGGTGGCGATCTCGACCAGATCGACTTCGATGACATCCACTACTTCGTGCGTGCTTCCGAGAAGAACAGCCGCGACTGGTCAGAGGTTCCGGAGGACATCAAGAACACCTTCGACCGGCTCGGCATCCCCGAGGCCGAGCGCAAGTTCCTGGCCGGCGTCGGTGCCCAGTACGAGTCCGAGGTCGTCTACCACCAGGTGAACGAAAAGCTCGAGGCCCAGGGTGTGATCTTCACCGACATGGACACGGCACTGCGTGAGCACGAGGATCTGCTCAAGGAGTACTGGGCGACGATCATCCCGCCCAACGACAACAAGCTCGCTGCGCTGAACTCGGCCGTCTGGTCGGGCGGATCATTCGTCTACGTGCCGGCCGGAGTCAAGGTCGAGATGCCGCTCCAGGCCTACTTCCGGATCAACACCGAGAACATGGGTCAGTTCGAGCGCACGCTGATAATCGCCGAAGAAGGCTCCGATGTTCACTACATCGAAGGCTGCACCGCCCCGGTCTACTCGTCGGACTCCCTCCACTCGGCAGTCGTCGAGATCGTCGCCAAGAAGGATGCCCGTGTTCGTTACACGACCGTCCAGAACTGGTCGCAGAACGTCTTCAACCTGGTCACCAAGCGGGCCGTCGCCCATGAGGGCGCGACCATGGAATGGGTCGACTGCAACCTCGGCTCGAAGCTGACCATGAAGTACCCCTCGATCTACCTGCTCGGCGAGCGGGCGCACGGCGAGATCCTCTCGATCGCCTTCGCCGGAGACGGCCAGCACCAGGACGCCGGCGGAAAGATCATCCACGGAGCGCCGAAGACGACCTCGTCGATCTTCTCGAAGTCGATCTCCAAGGACGGTGGCCGCTCCACCTATCGCGGTCTGCTCGAGGTCGCCGACGGCGCCACCGAGACCCGGTCGAAGGTGGTCTGCGACGCTCTCCTGCTCGACGAGGATTCGCGCTCGGACACCTACCCGACGATCCGCATCGATGAAAACGACGCCGACATCGGCCACGAGGCCACCGTCTCCAAGGTCGGCGACGACATGCTCTTCTACCTCCAGTCGCGTGGGCTCAGCGAAGAAGAGGCGTCGAAGATGATCGTCAACGGCTTCATCGAGCCGGTCACCAAGGAACTGCCGATGGAGTACGCGGTCGAGCTGAACCGGCTGATCGAGCTGCAGATGGAGGGTTCAATTGGCTGAGGCGGCGCTACGGCAATCGCAACGGCGGAGGCCGAACCCGGCTGGCTGGCCGAGCGCCGCTCGCGCGGGGCCGGACTCGTCGAGTCCCTCGAGCTGCCGACGAAGAAGGTCAAGGGCTGGGAATTCACCGATCTGGACGGCCTCGATCTCGACTCCTACGAAAGGACGTCGGCCGAGGTCGAGATCTCCGGCGGCAGCGACGAGATCGTCGTCATGCCGCTGAATGAGGCTCTCTCAGAGCACTCCGACCTGATCGGCGAGCACCTCGGCTCGCTGGTTCCGGCCGAGGATCCGTTCGTGGCCAGAAACGAGGCCGACTGGACCGACGGTGTGCTCGTCTACGTCCCGCGCAACGTCGATCTGTGAAGAGCCGGTCAAGGTCAAGCTCGACCTCGACAACGCCGGAACCGCGACCTACTGGCGCACCCTGATCGTGCTCGAAGAAGGGGCGCCGAGGCCGAGGTCTGGGAGCACTACGGCTCCGAGAGCCGACGAAACCGACGCGATGCTGAACACCGTGGTCGAGCTTTCGGTCGGCCAGAACGCGAAGCTCCACTACATCACCACCCAGGACCTCTCCGAGAAGGCCTGGCTCTTCTCCTCCCAGCGCTCCGAGGTTGAACGCGACGGCAAGCTCGACTGGGCCGCGCTCGGCTTCGGCGGTGGCAACGGCAAGGTCCGGATGACCACCAACCTGGCCGGCCAGGGCTCCGAAGCCCGGGTCACCGGTGGCTACGCCGGCGGCAACGGCCAGCACCTCGACTACGACACCCTCCAGGAGCACGCGGCCGAGGACACCATCTCCGACCTCGCCTTCCGCGGTGTGCTCGCCGACCACTCGACTGCCGTCTGGCGCGGGATGATCAAGGTCGATGAAGGCGCCCAGCGCACCGACGCCTTCCAGGAGTGCCGCAACATGCTGCTCTCCCCGGACGCCCACGCGGACGCGATCCCCGGCCTCGAGATCCTCGCCGACGACGTCGCCTGCACCCACGCGGCGGCGATCGCCCAGGTCGACAAGGACCAGCTCTTCTACCTCAACTCGCGAGGCCTCTCGGACGACGACAGCCGCTCGCTGGTGGTCGAAGGCTTCCTCCAGGCGCTGGTCGAACGTCTCGGCGAAGGCCCGGTCCGCGACGAGATCGCCGCCAAGATCGAAGAACGGCTCGAAGAGATCCTCTAGCCGGGAACTGCGCACCCCGTGGTGCGCGAGGCGACATCCGGACCCGGTAGCAGCATCGCCGGCACGGACTATCAGGGCCAGGCTTCCACCGCGTGCCTGGACCTCTTGCCGCGTGGCCCCGATGCTTCGATCGGTTATCCTGATTGAATACCCTGAATCCTGATCTGGAAATACTAGATTGAAAGGAAGAGATGGCTCTTCAACTAGGAAATGAAGCACCGAACTTTGAGGCCGAGACAACCGAAGGCCGCATCGACTTTCACGAGTGGCTGGGCGACTCCTGGGGCGTGCTGTTCTCGCACCCGAAGGACTTCACCCCGGTCTGCACCACCGAACTCGGCTACATGGCGAACGCCAAGCCCGAATTCGACTCGCGTGGCGTGAAGATCATCGGACTCTCGGTTGACCCTCTCGGTAAGCACGAAGAGTGGGCGAACGACATCGCCGAGACCCAGGGCACGGCCCCCAACTACCCGATCATCTCCGACGCCGACTTCGCAGGTCTCGAAGGCCTACGGGATGCTGCCCGCCGACGTTTCGGGCGACCCGGGTGACCGCACCCCCGCCGACAACCAGACGGTGCGCAACGTGTTCGTGATCGGGCCGGACAAGAAGATCAAGCTGATCCTGATCTACCCGATGACCACCGGCCGTAACTTCGACGAGGTCCTGCGGGTGATCGACTCGCTCAAGCTGACCGCCGAGCACCAGGTAGCCACACCCGGTCAACTGGCAGCGCGGCGACGACGTGATCATCGCCGGCTCCGTTTCCAACGAGCAGGCGCGCGAGATCTACCCCGAGGGCTGGGAAGAGCCGCGTCCATACATCCGGATCGTCCCGGAGCCGACCGCCAGCTAGGTTCTCCAACGGTCCTCACCTCGCAGTCGCTGACGGTGCGCCCGTCCGAAGTGGCGCAGATCGGCACGCCCGTTGCGTGCTGATCCGCTCCACTTCGGGTGTTGGTGGCGTTGAAAGTGGGTCCTCGTCTTCGTCCCAGGCCCCCGCTCCGGCCCGAGGCCCACTCCCGCCTCGGGGCCGACTGCCTGCCGCGGAGTCGCGCGGAACCGGGGAGAACTCCGGGCGGTCTTTGTTCAGGCGTTGGAGACCGAGAGCAGGAACAGGCCGAAGCAGGTGAAGGCGACCATCACCGCCAGCATCCAGTACTGGGAGCGGGCGGCCTGGCGGTAGTCGCCCCACAGCCCGATGGCGCGGTCGTGGGCGAGCAGCAGCCCGGCGACGTGGCCGGCGACCAGAGTCCCGACCTGGACGTACCAGACGATCTCGCTGTTGATCGCTCCGTAGTTGATGCCGTAGGAGGCGGTGCCGAAGAGGTCGGTGGTGCCGGTGCCGAGAGGGTCCGAAAGAAGGAAGGTGAACTGGGCCTGTATCTGGTAGAAGAAAAGGCTGAAGTAGTGGGCCGCCAGGTAGGCGAAGGCGATCGGGATCAGAGCGTGACCGAAGCCGCGCCAGAGCGTCCAGCGGTCGGGTGCGCCCGGCACGGTGCTCATACCGCGCACGCCGATCAGGTAGACCAGGGCGACGATGCCGATGCTGATCGCCATGAAGATCGTGCTGCCGAATCGGACCGATGCGGTGGCGCCGAGTCCGACGTCGCCAAGCCAGCTGATCGTCTGGTCGATGCCCCCCTTGAAGACTCCCTCCTGGGCACCGTCGAAGGTAGTAGTGCCGATCGAAGTGATGATCACGGCGACCGAGCCGGGCACCGGCGACCCAGCGGGTCGAGCCGGCCAGGAAGCGCCGCACGCCGAGGACTCCGTCCCGGAACTCGAACTTGCCGAGCGAGCCGAACATTCCGAAGTAGACCGAGAAAATCTCGCCGTTTGCCGAACCACTTCTCGCGGCCGAAAGCGGCGATCATAGCCAGGGTGTAAGCGGTGTAGTAGCTGGCCGCGCGGGCGACCGATTCGGGCTCAACGCCGACCGGCACCCCTCCCCCGGTTCCGTGGATCAGCTCCAGCCAGACGAAGGCGGCGAGGCCGACCGCAGCCGGCCAGCGGCCAAGCTTTTCCGGGTATTCGAAGTGAGCGGGTGCCCTGCCCGCGACCCTGCGATAGGCCTCACCGACCGGTGCCGCGATCGCGTTCCAGGGATTGAAGGCTGCGAAGACGTTGCCGAGAAAGACACTGAACAGCGGGAAGCCGAGCCAGGAGGTGACGAAAAGCAGGGTCAGCGCGATGTTGCGATCGGGAGCGCTGGTGCCTTCGAACCCGGCGTAGATCGGCAACTCCGAGCAGAAACAGGCCGATCGTCCCGCAGAAAACGCGGAACGGCAGCGAAGCGAGCACGGTGCCCAGCCGGGGTGCGACCGGGCGCCATGTGTCAGCTTCGTAGCGGGACTTGCGCCAGCTCGCCGAGATGGCGAAAAACGACACTATGAGTACGACCGAAGCTCCCCATGCGAAAAGCCACGCCGGTATGGGGATGTCCTCGCCGGCGGCGAGGGCGTGCGCGAGAGGCAGCTCGATCAGGAGGGAGTCACTCCGTCAAGCAGTCGCCAGTTCGCCTTGAAGGCCTCTTCCGCGGCGGCCACCAGCTCGTCTTCGCTGAAGTCGTTCATGTACTTCTCGATCAGCTTGCGACCCTCTTCGGCGTGGTGGACGTCCATCTTCTCGTGGACGGTGAAGTAGAGGTTGCCCGGAGCGTCGTGGATGTCGTAATGAGCGGAGAGACCCTTCGACTTGGTCTTCGAGATCTCGGGCTGGCCGCTCTCGACCGCGAACAGGCGGGCCAGCTGAGGACCGAATCCGTCTTCTCTGGTCCAGGCTTCGACGCATTCGAGAGTCTCGGCGTTCGGCTCGGCTCCGACCGTGCCGCCGACTGCCTCAACGAAGCCGTCCCACATCGCGATGTGCTCGTGCTCTTCGCGGGAATGTGACTCGAGGCCGGCTCGCTCGGAGATCGGCGCCGCAGATGCGACGTCGGCGCTCATCCGGGCGATCGCCTCCGTGGCGTAGCGGTACTGGCCGGAGTAGTCGGCCAGGTCCTCACGACTCAGCTCGCCGGCGGACCAGCGCTGGTAGAAGGGGTGCTCGAGGACGTTCCACTCGGCGCGCGCCTGCTCGATTCGATCCCACATGCTGTTCTTCAAGGTTGGCTCCTGATCCGGATTGCTGGAAAGACGATCATACCGTCCGCCACGCGATCCTAAGATCAGGCCATCCTTCCCCTTCGAGACGACATCGCCGTGCCCGACCTGCCGCCCCAGGCCACCTGGATCGGAAAGGACCCGGGCAAAATGGCCCCGCTTGCGGCCAAAGGTCCGGTGCTGGTCCACTTCTTCGACTTCAGCCAGCTCAACAGCGTGCGCACGCTGCCTTACCTGGACGAGTGGCACCGCCGCTACGAACCGCTGGGGCTGCGGGTTATCGGGGTTCAGGCGCCACGCCTTCCTTTCGGCGCCGATCCGGAGCGGAGTGAGTCGGGCCTCGAAAGGCTGGGCATCGAATTTCCTGTGGTTATCGACGACCAGCGGATCCTCTGGAACTCATACGGATGCGAAGGCTGGCCCAGCCTCTTCCTCTGGGGGCGCGGCGGGCGCCTGAAGTGGTTCCAGTTCGGCGAAGGCGACTACCGCTCGACCGAGGAGGCGATACAGGCGGCGCTTGCCGGACCGCCACCGCCGCTGCAGCAGCGAAGAAGGCAGCCGACGGCGCCGATGAGGGCGACACGCCGACTCCCGTGACGTATGCCGGAGCCGATGGAAGCGATCCGGCCGACCGACGTCGAAGGCGCGAAGTCGTCCCTCCCGGCGAAGAGCTGATGCCGGCCGGAGGCCGGGCGTGGACCGCCGCCGAAGACGGCGACTTCTGCAGGTCCCCTACGAAGCCGGCGGGGTTCACGCGACCGCGTCCGGCAGGGGCTCGCTGGCCTTCAGGATGGACGGCGAAGAGACCGGTCTGGTCGAAATCGACGGTTCGGGGCTCTACACACTCGCCGAGCACGATCGGTCAACACACGGTTGAATCCGCGTCGAGATCGACCCGAAGGGATCCGCGGCATCTGGTCGGTCAGCTTTTCGCCCGCCCGGCCTGGCTGAGCCGGCCCCAGGCAGAAGCCCGTCTGACGGGGGAGCGTGACCTCGTGCTCGAGGGTCAGGCGGAAGGGACCATCGGGAGGCCCTTGCGGATCTCCTTCGGCAGCATGAAGCGGACCGATTCGTCGACCGTGCGAAGCTCGGAGACGTCGTCGACGCCGAGCTCGCGGAAGTACCGGACGAGGTCTTCGACCAGGACTTCGGGGGCGCTGGCTCCCGACGTGATGCCGACCGTCTGATTCCTTCGAGCCATTCCGGCTTCACCTGAGTGTGGTTGTCGATCAGCCATGACTCGGAGCCGTGGTCGCGGGCGACCTCGACCAGCCGGTTCGAATTCGAAGAGTTGGTCGACCCGATGACCAGAACCAGATCGCATTCCCGGGCGAGCTGCTTGACCGCGATCTGGCGGTTGGTCGTGGCGTAACAGATGTCCTCGCCCTTGGCGGTGACGATTCCGGGGAAGCGTTCCCGCAACCGGGCGATGATCTCGGCGGTCTCGTCGACCGAGAGGGTCGTCTGGGTGATCAGCGCGACGTGGTCGGGATCTTCGATCACGAGATCGTCGACCTCTTCAACGGTCTGGACCAGGACGATGCTGTCAGGAGCCTCGCCCATAGTGCCTTCGACCTCCTCGTGACCCTCGTGGCCGACCATGACGATCGTATAGCCGTCGGCGGCGAACTTGCGGGCCTCGACGTGGACCTTGGTCACCAGCGGACAGGTCGCGTCGATCGTGCGCAGGTCGCGGGCGTTCGAGTTCTCGTGGACCGTGGGTGCGACTCCGTGGGCGCTGAAGACGACGATCTCGCCCTCCGGGACCTCGGTCTCTTCTTCGACGAAGATCGCGCCACGCTCGGTGAGCTGCTCGACCACATGCTTGTTGTGGACGATCTCCTTGCGAACGTAGATGGGGGCGCCGTGCTCATCGAGCGCCTGCTCTACGGTCTGTACTGCACGATCGACACCGGCGCAGTAGCCGCGCGGCGCAGCGAGGATCACTTTTTCGATACTTGTGGTCGCAGTCGAAGCCATACCTGAAGGGTACTCACAGTAAGGTGCGGGCGGAATCCGCAGAGGGGAATCGATGAAACCACCGACCAACCATCTGGACCGACTGACAGCAATCGACGCCTCGTTCCTGAGCAACGAGTCCGACAGCACCCACATGCACATCGGCGCGGTGCTGATCTTCGAAGGTCCGCCACCCAGGTACGACGACTTCGTCGACCACGTCGAGTCGCGGCTGCCTTACGTGCCGCGCTACCGCCAGAAGCTGATCTACCCGCCGCTCGACGCCGGACGGCCGCTCTGGGCCGACGACACCGCCTTCAACCTCTCATTCCACATGCGCCACACCGCCCTGCCCTCGCCCGGCGACGACAAGGAACTGATCGCGCTCGCCAACCGGGTCTTTTCCCAGGCCTCGACCGAACCCGTCCGCTCTGGGAGATGTGGCTGGTCCAGGAACTCGCCGACGACCGCTTCGCCGTCCTGATCAAGAGCCACCACGCGATGATCGACGGGATTTCCGGGGTCGACATCGGCACCGTGATCTTCGACGTCACCCCCGATGCCGAACCGGTCGACCGCGAAGACGAGTGGAGGCCGCACGCCGAGCCGTCGTCGCTCGACCTGCTGCGGCGAAGCGCCGGCGAGCTGGCGACCGCCCCGGTTCACCTGGGCGAGCGATTCCTCAACGCGGTCCGCCGGCCGGAGTCGGTCGTCGACCGACTCGGCGACCAGGCCGAGGGACTCGCCGAAGTCGCCCGCGCGTTCGCCGACCCGGCCCCCGAGGTGCCGCTCAACACCGAGATCGGACCCCACCGCCGGATCGCCTGGGCCCGGGCCGACCTGGACGACTTCAAGAAGGTCAAGGACAGCTTCTCGACCACCGTCAACGATGTCGTCCTGGCGATCGTCGCCGGTTCGGTCCGTAACTGGCTGATCGGCCGAGGGGTACGAACCGACGAGCTCGAGCTGCGGGCGATGGTGCCGGTATCGGTGCGCGCCGAAGACGAGCGCGGCCAGCTCGGCAACAAGCTGGCGACGATGCGGGCTCCGCTGCCGGTCTACGAAGAGGACCCCGTCGCGCGACTGGAAATCGTCACCGCCGCGATGGACGGCCTGAAGCAGTCGAAACAGGCGCTCGGCGCCGAGACGATCGCCCGCCTCAACGACTTCGCACCCCCGACCCTGCTCGCCCAGGCGGCCCGACTGACCTTCTCGACCCGGCTGTTCAACCTGCTGGTCACCAACGTGCCCGGACCGCAGATTCCGCTCTACGTGCTGGGCCGGAAGCTCGACGAAACCTTCCCGATCGCCTTCCTCGCCAAGAACCACGCGCTGGCAATCGGCGTCATGAGCTACAACGGCAGGTCAACATCGGCCTGCTCGGCGACTACGACGCGATGCCGGATATCAAGATGATCGCCGAGGGCTGAACGCCGCCCTGGACGAGCTGCTCGAAGCCGCCGACTGAGTACCGGCGGTAGCAACCGGCAAAGACTCAGAAACCGAGAGCGAACTTGGCGTCGTCGGTCATCATCTCCGGCGACCACGGCGGATCAAAGATCATCTTCGGGTGAACGTCCCGGACGCCGTCGAGGTTGCCGACGAACTCCTTCATCTGCTCTGAGACCTGAGGTCCGATCGGGCAGGCCGGCGTGGTCAGGGTGAAGGTGACGTATACGTCGGGGGTCTCGATTTCTACGTCGTAGACAAGTCCGAGAGATACGAAGTCGAGACCGAGCTCGGGGTCGATCACCTCTTCGAGAGCTTCGTAGACCTCCTCCTCGGAGGGCGCCGCCTTCTTCTCGTCAATGGTCTTCTGCTCTTCAGACATGTCCACATCCTAGCCTGCGCGCGCTGCGGACAGGCGAGGCGGCTACCTGAGGCAAAGCCGTAACCTTGGCCCATGTTCGTATTCATCCTCGCCCTGCTGATCGTCTGGCCGATCGCCGAGCTCTACGTGATGATCCTCGTCTCGCAGGCGGTCGGCTTCTTCTGGATGCTGACCCTGGTCTTCCTTTCGGCGATTGCCGGGATGCTGGTCCTCAGGCACCGCGGACGGGTTCACTGGCAGAGGCTGCGCGGGGCCGTGAGCGAACGCCGTCCACCGGCCCGTGAGGCTTTCGACGGGGTAATGATCACGACCGGAGCCGGGCTGCTGATCATTCCCGGTTTCATCACGTCGGCCCTGGGCCTGCTGCTGCTCTTCCCGCCGACCCGATACCTGTTCCGGATCACCTTCTTCTTCCTGTTCGCCAGCCGATTCAGGATGACGACCGCCACCGCGACCTGGACGGCCTCGCGGTACGGCGGGTACGGCTCGCGCAAGCCTTCCTACGACGTTGACGGCGAGGCGGTGGACGTCACCGACCGGCCCGACGGCATGCCCGTCCAGCTGCCCCCGGCGTCGCCGCCGGAATCAGAAGGAGGCCCGGTCACAGACCCTGGCGAGCCGGACGGACAGGATTCCCGATGAAGCCGTTCTCGATCGAGATCCTCGACCCGGACAGCGGGCTCTTCGTGAGCCTGACCAACGGCGGATCGGGCGCGATCATGCTCGGCGAACACGTGCTCGCAGCGGCGCCGATACCCGAGAACGGACTCGACCGGCTCTCCGACGGCCCACTCGAACTCGAAACCGAGCGGGGCTCCCTGTCGGTCGAAGTCGAATCGCAGGGAGAGCCCATCCTTCTCGAGGGTGAGCTGAGCGGACGGCGTGAGGCCCGCCTTGCCCGACTTCACGGCGAACTGATCGAAGGAGAACGCAGGATCGAGCTCGACTGTCCGGGCGTGATCCATTCGCGCGACGGAACCCCGGACCGTCGGCTCGGACGGGAAGTCACGATCGTACTTTCCGACGGTGGCCTGATCTGCGTGACCTCGGCTCGAACCGCGGGTAGCGAACGACACGGCGCGGAGGAAACGACCGCGGCGATCTCGCATCCCGGTGGCTACCTCGACTTCGACCAGGTCCTGCTATCCACCGAATACGACGCGGCCGGGCGACAGCGGCGGGCAACCCTCGAGCTGTGGCCGGCATCAGACGAGATCGCCGCCCTTCACGGAGCCGGCTCCGTGGTCGCGGGCTCACGGCGAAGGTCGGTCCGGCGCGGATCAACACCGCCCTGTTCCGCTGGGCGCTCGACGGCCACATCGGGCTCGGGCGCTACGAGATCCGCACAGAGCCGGCTTCGGCCGAGGCTGCGAAGGCGGATTCCGAGGTGCCCGCATGAGCCGGATCGAAATGGTCATCTCGGATTTCGGCGGTGTCCTCACGACTCCGCTGGTCGAATCGTTCATGGCGATACAAAACGGTCGGGATATCTCCGCAGCACTTCTCGGAGGCGCTTCGCAGCGCCGCCGAGCAGACCGGCAAGAACCCGCTGTTCGAACTCGAATGCGGCCGGATCACCGACGAGAATTCACCGGGCAGATATCCGACGCGCTCGAGCCGATCCTCGGGCACCGGCCGGAGTTCCGCGAATTCGGGCTGACCTTCTTCGAGGCCCTCCACCCGAACGCGGCGATGATCGACCTGATCCGCGAGGTGAGGCGGGTCGGCTACCGGGCGGCGCTGCTGACCAACAACGTCAAGGAGTGGGAACCGCTCTGGCGTTCGATGCTGCCGGTCGACGAGCTGTTCGAGACGGTGGTCGACTCCGCCTTCGTCGGCTGCCGCAAGCCCGATCCGCGAATCTACGAGATCACCCTGACCAGGGTCGAGCTGCCGCCCGAGGCATGCGTCTTCATCGACGACATGGAGATCAACTGCGAGGCCGCCGAGGAGCTCGGCATGAAAACGATCCACTTTCGCGAGACCGCCCAGGTCAAGGCCGAAGTCCACGAACTGCTCGACGGCTGAGCATCCCCGGGCCCGGGACCAGTGCCGCCTAGTTGTCGGAGCCGATCCGGTCCCAGACGTAGAGGTCGACCGCTTCCGAAGCCAGCTCCATCAGCCGCTCGGGCGACAGCCAGCCGACCACGGTCTCGAGGGCCAGCTCTTCGGTCAGGCCCTCCTCGAGGACTTCCTCGCCGCGGAATCCGGCCGCCAGCTTGAGCGCCTCGCGACGGTGCTCGCCGAGAGTCCCGAACGCACCCATCAGGAAGTCCCGGTTGGGCACCGGCTGACCGAAGTCCATCGAGCCGTGCCAGGCGGCAAGCAACGAGAGATCGTCCTGGTCGAGGTCGGCCAGGGCGCGCGCGTACTGCGCTTCCAGGTCTTCCTCGGGGATCTCGTCCACCCATGCACGAAGAGCCTCGCCGAGCAGCTGGCGGCGGGCCTCCCGACCGATCGAATCGGAGATCACGTGAATCGCATCGGCTGGATCGACAAAGCAGAGAGACACTGGCGGACCGTCCTTGCTGTGGGGGGTCTGGTCACCCATGAAGATAAAGACGCCGCAGGACGACAAAGCGACCACCTGGAAGCCGGAAATTGCGGACTGGCACTGGCTTCCGTCAGATCTAGACCGCCGCTTCCGACACTAGGGTGAACCGATGCCCCTGCACCTGATCCACGGACCCCCGAATACCGGCCGCACCGGACTGCTCGAGAGTGCCTTCGTCGAGCAGATCGGCGACGAGCCCTTCCTCCTGGTCCCGGGCATCGACGACATCTTCGGCTGGGAGGAAAGGCTGACTCGGAGCACCGGCGCAATGGTCGGCGGCAGGATCCTCCACTTTCGGGACCTTTGCCGCGAGATCCTGATCGAAGCCGGATCACCCGTCGCCGAGGGCGCGAGCGAACTTCAGCGCCAGCACTTCATCCGAAAGGCACTCCATCGCGAATGGCCGGATCTCGCCGGCCGCCTGACCGACCAACCCGGGCTCGCCGTTTCGGTGCTCGACCTCATCGACGAGTTCCGGGCGAGATGATCGACCCGGAGACCCTCGACGAACGTGTCGAGACGGTGGTCTGACCAGCCTTCGTCCACTTGTGCGGGTCTACTCGGCATACCTTGATCTGCTCACCACAGGGGCCGGGCTTTCCGACGGCCCCCGCGACGCGGAGCTGGCGCTCAAGGGCGTTTCGGGGCGATGGGGAAACCGCCCTCTCTTCATCGCCGGCTTCGATGACATGACGCCACAGCAGATTGAACTCGTCCGCAGGATCGCGGTCGATGAGCGGGCGACGGTGACCGTTGCGGTCGCGCATGAACAGGGCAACCCGGCCCTGGACTGGACCAACGAACTGGTCGCCTCCCTTCGTGAGGACGCCCGTGCCACGGAACTGAGCGAGCAGCAGACGTCCCGCGACCTGCCCCCCGGTTCGGAAGAGCCGGAGCACGAGGCCGACCTGCTCGAACTCGAGCGCAGGTTCCTCGAACCGGCGAACGACGAGCCTATCCCCGACTCCGGGGCGGTCAGCGTGCTGCGTTCTTCAGGTGCCCGCAACGAAGCCGAAGCCATCGCGGCCCGGATCGCGCGGCTGGTCGAAGACGGGACGAATCCGGGTGACATCGCTGTCGCGGTCAGCTCACCTGCGAGCAACGGTCCCCTGATCCGGGATGTCCTTGCCCGTTACTCGATTCCGGTGGCGCTCGAAGCCGAGACCACCGCCCGAAATACGACGACCGGCCAGACGATCCTGGCAATGCTCTCGGCGGTGACCCCGGGAGCGGGCCATGGTCCGATGCTCTCCTGGCTGCGTAGCCCTCTCGGACCCGCCGCCGACCAGGTCGACGCAGCGGAGTTCAGGGCGAGAACGAAGGGGCTCTCATCGGCCGAGCAGGTCGTCGAGACCCAGTCACTTGAGCCGCCCCCGGGCTGGAAAGAACTCAGGAGGGAGATCGCCGAAGGTCGCACGGTAAACGAAGAAGTGGCGAAGCTGGCCCGGGAGACGGGGCGCGTCTGCTGGCGAACGACGAAAGCCTCCCACCGGATCCGATGACCATCGTCGAAATGCAGATTGCTGCGGCGATCGCATCGGCAGCGGAAGAACTCCTGGAGATCCAGGACTCCGCAAGCAACGGAATCGCCGATATCCGCTCAGCCATCGAGACCGATGCGATCAAGGTCTGGTCGGTCCCCGCGGCCGGCACGGTGCGCATCGCCAGCCCCTACAGCCTTAGGGCGAAGCGGTTCCTGCACCTCTTCATGGCTTCCCAACAGGAAGGTGGAATCCGCGACCTGGACCGCTCGGGGCCGTTCCTCTCCAAGTCCGACCGCGACAGCCTCGCCATGTCCACGCGGCGGGATCCGGAGGTCCAGGAGCGCTACCTGTTCTATTCATGCCTCACGGTCCCGATCGAAGGGCTCTGGATCTCCTGCCAGACTTCGGATGAAGCCGGAAAAGCCGAACAGCCCTCCCCTCTGGTCGCCTCGGTCGAGGAACTCTTCGCCACGCGGGAAGACGGAACCCCGGAGATTCGACGAGGCGGACGTGCCGGCAGCGACATCGTCTTCAGCACCGGCGAATCGCCGAGCCTGGTCGAAGCCGCGCGAAGCATCGCGGCCTCCGGGGTGGAGCCTCGAATCGTGTTCGGGGAGGGCGAACAATCGGCGCGGGTCGAGGCATCACTGGCTAGAGCGCGGGAACGCGAGTCCGGTACGAGGGCGCTCGCCGACATCAGGCTGAAGAGCATTCTCGACGAGATCCGCCGAGACCCGAGTTTCGGCGCGACCGAAATCGAAGCCTACGCCGGGTGCCGGTACCGCTGGTTCATAGAAAGGCAGCTCAGACCAACCGACTTCGGTCCGGAGCCCGACTACCTGTCAATGGGCTCCCTGGTCCACGGTGTACTTGAGGACCTGTTCGGCATGAGCCTGCACTCCGACCCGGAAGGGCGAGCGACTCTTGGTGACCTCTACGCCGGTAGCTCAACCGAACAATGGCTGGAAGCCGTCCAGGGTCTGGTTGAAGTGCACGCCGCGAAGGTCGGCTTCGAAGGCTCTGACCCGGCATCCAGAGGGAGTCGCGTGCGAGCCGCCGCACTGATCACCAGGTACGTCGAGCAGGAGGCCGCCCGCTTCCGCGGGGGACGGGCACCCGAACACCGCGTAGCCGAGATCGAGCTTGCCTTCGGCACCGGCGATGCGAGTGAAGAAGCCGTTGAAATGGAAGGCTGGCGGCTGAAGGGGAAGATCGACAGGGTCGACCTGGGCCCGGGCTCCGGCGAAGAGGGCCAGGAGGCCGTCGCAATCGACTACAAGACGGGCAGCGTCACCGGACTGGGTCACGAGGTCGGAGAGAAGAAGCGAAAGATCCAGCTGCAGCTGTACATGCATGCGCTGAGGTCTCTCGGCTACCGGCCCGTGGCGTCTCTCTACGTGCCGCTCGGACAGGAAGGTGGTACCTCACGCGGTGCCTACTCCGGTGCCAGCAAGGAAGAGATGATCAGGCGCGGGGCGTCCACGGCGGACTGCCTCGACGACCTCGGCGACTTCATCGACCGCGGAGTCAGCCTTGCCGACGAGGCCGTCGCCGGAATATTCGCCGGGACCATCGAGCACGATGCCGCAGACTGCCCGGACCATTTCGCCCATGCCGCCGTGCCCGACCCGGGCGACGAAGGGAGCGTGGACTGATGGACGATCCGACCGCGAGCAAAACCGTCACGCCGACCGAAGAACAGTGGGCTGTGATCCGGAGCGAAGAGCCCCAGATCCTCGTCGAAGCCGGCGCAGGCTCCGGCAAGTCGACAACAACCGTCGATCGCTACATCGCCCTGCTTGACAGGGATCCGCCGCTCGAGCCACGCGAGATCCTTGCCTTTACTTTCACCGACAAGGCGGCAGGTGAGCTGCGCGACAAGGTTCGCCGGGCACGGAGGGAAAGGGCCAGAGTCGCCGGCGACTCGAGCCCCGACGCGGTCTCGATGAGCGACGCCTGGGTCGGCACCTTTCACGCCATATGCAATCGGATACTCAAGACCTGGCCGATCGAGGCCGGCATCGATCCCGGTTTCAGCGTGCTCGACCAGACAAGTGGCGAAACCCTTCGAAAAGCGGCCTTCGACAGCGCCCTGAGGGAGTTCTGCTCCGAGGATGAGCGCGGCTACGCGATGGTCGGGCTGTTCAGAGAGGCCCCGCTGCGAGGCTGCATCCAGTACGCATACGAAGAATTGCGATCCCGCGGGATCCAGGAACCGCGACTTCCGGCCTTCGAGGACGCAGTTTTCCCCGAAGAGCATGTGGCCGTGCTCGAAAACCTCTGTGACGAGGCCCTGGCCGGCAAGCTGACACCAACCCGGCGCGAGCTGCTCGTAAAGCTGAAGGACAGGATCGAACGTCGGGCTTTCAGCGAACTGCGTCTCGACGGCAAGCTCGGCATCAAAGGCAGGAAGTCTGAAGCGCTGATCGAGATCGAAGGCGTCTACAGCACGATCTGCGAAGGACTCGTTCGCCAGGAGGCTGACCCTGTCCGGCGGCAGATGGCCCGCCTGCTCGAAATCTACGGCGAGCAGTATTCGAGAGCCAAATCCGCCCGTTCGACGCTTGACTACGAGGATCTACAGCTCTTCGCGCTACGGCTGCTCAGGGAAAACGAATCGATCCGAGATTTCTATCGGGAGCGGTTCGGCGAAGTCATGGTCGACGAGTTTCAGGATACGAACCTCCTTCAGCTGGAGTTGGTCCGCGAACTCGCGGGCAACGCCACCCTGATGTCGGTCGGCGACGAGATGCAGTCGATCTACGGGTTCCGGCACGCCGATGTACAGCTCTTCCGTGACCGCAGGGAAGAACACGGGGTGAAGACATACGGGCTCACCGCGAACTTCCGCTCCCTGCCGTTGATCATCGGCGCCGTCAATGAAATCGGTCAGAAGCTGGACGAGCAGGCTCCAGGGAGGTTGGAGTCGATTCCCCATCACGAGTTCAGGAAGCTCGAGGTGGCCCCGGATGCAGATCACCATGCCCCGGCGTCTGCCTCGCTGATCCTCACCGGACGCGGTGGCTGGAAGCAGAAGGACCTGGGGCCACTGGCGCCCGAAGGGGACCCCGAAGTCGGCAAGGCACAGGATCACCACTACGAAGCCGAGGCCCTCGCGGTCGCCAGGCACCTGCGCGGGCTGGTGGACGACGAACGGAATGGGATCGAGCAGGGAGACATCGCGATCCTGCTGCGGGCCAAGACCAGAACTCACCTCTATGTCGAGGCCCTGAGGCAGTTCGGCCTGACGCCGTACGTCGTGGCCGGGCGTGGCTTCTGGAAATCCCGGGAAGCGATCGAACTCCGGGCCCTGCTCGCGGTGATCGCCAATCCCCTCGACGACAACAATCTGCTCGGGGCATTGACTTCACCCGCCTGCGGCATGAGCTCCGACGCTCTCTGGCTGCTCAGGAAGGCCGCGGGCCGGAACACCCCGCTCTGGCCGACCCTCGTGTCGGTAGTTGCCGGAGATCCGGCCGCGCGTGAGAATAAGCAGGAGGACGTTGGCCAATGGCTCGGCCAGATTCCCGAGGAAGACGTAAACAGGGCTTCCGGCTTTGTCGGCAACATCGACACGCTCCGCCGAAATGCGGCGACGCTGCCGCTGGATGAACTGATCGACCAGGCGGTCGCACTGACCGGCTACGACCTGGCCAACCTGCTGCGAGATCCGTCAGCCAACGGCATGGCGACGATCCGGCGGGCTGCCTCACTGGCGCGCGAGTACCAGACCGCCGAAGGCCGAAGCCTCAGAGGCTTCTTGGACTGGGCCGAACTCAGCGAGCAGCTCGACACCGAGGCGCCGGCCGCAACAGCCGATGAAACCAGCGACGTGGTCCGGATAATGACCATCCACGCAGCAAAGGGACTTGAGTTCAAGGTCGCATGTGTCCCTGACCTCGGTCGGGATCTGACCAGCAAGCACGATCACGCGATTCGCCTCGGCCGCTCGGAGCATGTGGACCGGCCGGCTGAGTTCGAGCTCGGGCTGAGCCTGCCTCACTACGGATCCGGCAAGCTCCCCGTCTACGACGCTGAGGCCCTGAAGGAACGGGCTCGCATTTCCAACCAGGACGAGGAACTCAGGCTTCTGCATGTCGCGATGACCCGGGCCGAGGAACACCTGGTCCTGAGTGGCATTCTGCCGGAGAAGTGGTCACGTGACGGAATCTCGCTGTCCTCGCCGATGATCACCCGGATCTCGAAGGCTTTCGAGCTTGACCCCGAGGATCCTGAGAACTGGGTCGGCACGATCGAGTTCGAGGAGGGCCGAATCGAGGTCGTCTCGAATCTCGCGACGGATGAACGTGCGGCAGAGCTGAGGGCGACTCCGACACGGGTCGAGCCAAGAGCTGCCGACGATACGGTGCAGGGCGCGCCCGCGATCGTCACCAAGAAGTTCGAGGTATACCCGGATGTGCCGCTCTCGTTCTCGGCGTTCTCCGAGTTCGTCGAGTGTCCGACCCGTTTCTATGCACGCCGTGTACTGAAGCTCCGGGAGCCCGGCGCCCCGGACAGGACCGGGTCGCCGGATGATGTGTCCCTGAGCGGCCGAAACCGGGCTACGAGGTTCGGTACGGCAGTCCACAACGCACTCGAAGGACTCGCAAGGGCCGGCTGGCGGGGGTGGGGCAAGGAACGAATCGAAGCCGTCCTGGAGGAGCAGGGGCTCAGCGGGAGGGCCGCGAACGGGGCCGACGAAAGCGAGATGGAGATCGGAACCCGGATGGTCGAAGACTTCCTCGGCAGTGATCTCGGTAATCGGGCGGCAGCAGCCAGAACCGGGGCCGAAGTACCGCTGCTGGTCAGCTACGGCCAGGTGACCGTCAGGGGCTCGGCCGACCTGATCATCGAGGGTGAAGTGCCGATGATCCTCGATTACAAGACGAACCGGCTGGATGGCGCCTCACCCAGTGAAAAGATGGGACCGTACGAGCTGCAACGCGGCCTCTATGCCCTGGCGCTCGCAAAGGCACGGGACATCGAACGGGTCGAGACCGCCTACGTCTTCCTCAACCGCGCCGACGAGCCGGTCATCAAGACGCTCGGACCCGGGGACTTTTCGGCCACCGAGAAATACCTGCACGAGACCCTTGCGGAGATCACCGCCGGACACTTCTTCGGCGGACCGGATTCGAAGCATGAGCCATGCGGCCGGGACGACTGCATCGGCTGCGCAATGCTGGCCGCACAGATAAGCCGGGCCTCTGGCGAAGGCAGCTAGAAGGGAGGCTCTTCCGGCGGTGGGGGCTGCTCGTCGCCGGGCGACGAAGCGGCGGGCGGAGGCGAATCGGCCGGTGCGCGGCCCCTGCGGGACCTGCCGGTTCCGGATCAGGGGTGACGGGGTCCGCGGTCGCACCGGCTGAGGGCTTGAGCGAGGCGGCGAGGTCTTCCAGCCTGAGTTCCTTGAGGCCTTCGTCGACCGCGGCGAGTTCGGTTGCGCAGTACTCGATCAGGTCCTTGGCCTCTGCGCAGAGGTCGAGGGTCTCGCGGAGCTGGGCGTCGCCGGAGTCGAGGCGGGCGATGATCTCGTCGAGGCGTTCGGTGGCGGTCTCGTAATCGGTGGCTGCGTTTTCGCCCGCTGGAGTGCCGGTCGCGCCTTCGGTGTCCTGCTCTTCACTCATCAGGGTCGAGTCCTTTCAGTCTGGTCTGCCCGAACTCTGCCGGGTCGCGCGGACGGGTGCGGCGTCGCCGGCGGCGGGCCGCAGCCACCTCGGCCTCGACCCGCCCGTCGGCGAAGACCACCCCGAGGCGGCCGGCCAGACGAGCCTGGCGGGTGTTGAGGACCGGCTCGCCGGTTTCGTCCTCGACTCTGGCGAAACCGCGCTCGAGAGTGCGTTGCGGATCGTGAGCGCGCACGGTCACCTCGTTGCTGCGGCCGAGTGCCCGGCCGCGGTCCAGCGAGGTTCTCGCAGCCGTTCCGGTCGCCGTGGCACGGGCCGCCATTGCGGAAACGGCCGCCTCCCCACCGCGAATGGCCCGGGTCACGGCAGGCGAGAGGCTCTTCGAGAGCAGTACGAAAATCTGGTCGCGTCGCGTGAGCAGACCGCGCTCGGACGCCGCGCGCACCTCACGCGCCTTCTGGTCGAGTACCGAACGCTGCGCCCTGACCGCCCTCGCCGGGGCGGCTGCTCGAGCGGCCAGAGGAGCCGCCCTCAGGGTAATCGCCGATGCGCCTGCGGAGTTGAGGCGACGGGCAAGGCGATCGATGTCGCTGCGGGCGCGCCCCAGGTCGAATCCGACCACTGCCTCGGCAGCATGGGTCGGGGTGGAACACCTGACGGCGGATACGTCGTCGATCAGGGTCACGTCGCGTTCGTGTCCGACGGCCGAGTAGACCGGGACCGCGAGCATCGCGACGGTACGGCACAGATCTTCGTCGCAGAAGGCCCAGAGGTCGGTCAGGCTGCCGCCGCCGCGGCTGACGACGATCACGTCAACGTCGCCGAGAGTGGCCAGGTCGCTGACCGCCCGGGTGATCGCCGGGGCGGCCTTGCGGTCCTGAACCGGGGCGAACGCCCAGACGATCTCGCCGAACCATCCGCGACGCTCGAGACCGGCGAGCAGGTCGTCGCGCGCGGCCCCGCCCTCGGCGGTTATCACCCCGATGCGCTTCGGCAGAACCGGACGCCTGAGGCGCTTCTGCAGCTCCATCAGGCCCTCGGCTTCGAACTGCTTGCGCAGCGCGGCGAGACGGGCCAGGAGGTCTCCTTCACCGGCCGGCCTGATCTCGGTCACCCGGAAAGTGAATCCCGGTGATGCATTCCTGCCGCCCGGGTAGTAGTCAGGCCCGCCGAGCGCGACCACCGCGGCGCCGTCGCGCATGCATTCGGGAGGAAGGTCGAGTGAGTCGAGTTCGTTGTTCCAGATCGCACACGGGACGCCGCCGCGCTCGTCGCGCATCTGGAAGTAGGTCTGGACCCGGGTCCGCCGGACGTCGGCCAGCTCGCCGCTCACCTCGACCCTCTCCATAGCCTGGAAGTCGCGCTTCAGCCGGTTCGCGTATTCGCCGACCGGCACGGCGGGACGGCCCCCTCCGGGGCCTGCCTCCCTTCCGGCCCCGGGTTCCGCCCGGTCTCCTTCGGTCAGGGAACGGGCTCCTGATGCCAGTCGCAGGCCCACTCGCGAAGCATCTGGATCGCCGGCCTCAGTGAACGGCCTTTCTCGGTCAGCTCATAGGTGACCTTGACCGGCAGCCCGTCCTCGACCCGCCGGCTGATCATGCCGTCGGCTTCCAGCTCCCGGAGTCGCCGGGACAACAGACGGTCGGAAAGCCCCGGCACGGCCCGCTTGAGCTCGGCGAAGCGCATCGGGCCGTCGTCGAGGGCCCAGATGATCGCGCCGCTCCATCGCTTTCCGATCATTTCTATGGCGGCGTGAAAATGGGGGCAGACCTCGGTCAGGGCCGACTCTTTGGCTCCCTCGGAGGCAGCGCCGGTGTCAAGAATGCTCCCGGACAAGATGTATTGAGCTTACAAAACGGTCCGGTCCGGCCCCGGAACAGGCGCAGCTATCTGGCGCAGGGTCCGGTCTCGACCTCACCCCGGGCGCCGCCGATGATGCGGCGGACGACGTCGTTCGGGATCGCCAGACCCCCGGGTGGGCCTTCGGTGGTCGAGGCGAAAACGGTCCCGAGCACCCGGCCTCGCCGGTCGACCATCGGACCACCCGAGTTGCCGCGTCGGACCTCGCCGCGCAGGGTCAGCATCTGGCGCTGGAACGGTCCTGAACCGTAGGCGTCCTCACCGAATACGTCTCGGGTCAAGCCGGCCCTGGCCGGAGTAATCGTCAGCGGTCCGTCGTTCGGATAGCCGATGACGGCCGCAGAGGTGCCTTCGGCCGCCGAGGCGAGCATCGGCAGGGCGGGCAGGTCGAGGGGCGCTGCGAGCACGCTGATGTCGTTGCGCGGGTTGTAGGCGATCGGGACGGCATCGACGAGCTGACCGTCGTTCGACTCGACCCGCGTGTCGTCCTGCCCGGCGACGACGTGGGCGTTGGTCACGACCGTGTTCGGGGCGACCACCCAGCCGGAACCCATGATTCCCACTCCGCACGCCGTCCCGGTGATCTTGACCACCGAGGCACTCGACCTTCTCACGTCCTGCGAGGAGCCTGCACCGGCGCCCGGACTCTCGATGGCACCGGGCGAAGTGGCGAAACTGGGCAGCGGGCCGATTCGGTAAAGCGCCTGGATCAGCGGGCCGGATGGCGGCATGACTTCATTTATTCCACCGAGCAACACCGAGCGCTGTACGTCACGACGGAGGCTCTCGGTGCCTGGCATGTAGAGGACGACCGCGCCGAGAACCCAGACGATCCCCAGTGCCAGAGCCGACATCAACAGCGCCCCGCCGATGCCGTCAATGACCTCGCCGAAGGGTCCGCGTACGGCGACACCGCGCAGATTCGCCCCGACGGAGGCCGATATCGCGAGGGCGAGAGAGCCGAACAGCACTGCTCCGAGCAGGGCGAACAGCGGAGCGTAAGGCGAGGCGGAGCCGCCCTCGAGAATGACCGGGGCCAATCGCGACCCGAGGGCCGCCCCCACAACAAGTCCTGCAAGGCCGAGCAATCCCACGATCAGCCCCTGTCTGAAACCCCAAAGGGCGAGCAGGAAAGTGAAGGCGGCGATTACCCAGTCGATAGAGGTCACCAGACCAATCTAGCCACCGCCCGCAACCGGTAGTTTTCAGGTGTTATGAGGACCGCCCCCACACGGCTGGAGCGCCAGCAGCGCCTGAAGACCAGAGCGCTGCCCCTGATTGCGATCGCGTTGGTCTCTTTCATCGCCGGCGCGATCAGTGGCTGCCCCGGACATCCCAACCAGGATGCAGCCGAGCGCTACCTCGAGGCATGGCAGGAAAACGACTACCCCGCCATGCATTCCG
Organism: uncultured Solirubrobacterales bacterium; assembly: GCA_963709375.1. Taxonomy (GTDB): domain Bacteria; phylum Actinomycetota; class Thermoleophilia; order Solirubrobacterales; family 70-9; genus 67-14. Next base: position 20,416 of record CAVPWA010000004.1, on the reverse strand, counting down.
AACTGAGCAGCACCTCGCAGGAGGCCGTGCCGGTCGAGCGCTTCACGGAGCGCTACCGCGAAGCCGAGGCGACAGCCACCCTGCAGGGCATAGAGCCCAGTGATCCCGGTGGCGATGAGAACAGGGTCGAAATCCCGGTCACCTCAACCACCCTCGCCTTCGGCAAGATCAGACGGCAGATGGACTTCACCTTCGGCGAAGACGGAATCGCCTGGCAGAGCGGGCTGCTCTTCCCCGGGCTCAAGGAGGGCGAGAAGCTCGAGCGCGACACGAGACTGCCGCGCCGGGCTTCGATTCTCGCCAACGACGGCCAGGTCATGGTCGAGGGCCCGTCCCTGGCGCGGACCTATCCGCTGGGGGACTCGATGATCGACGTGACCGGAACGGTCGGCACCAGCACCGAGAACCTCAGTCCCGCCCAGATCGCCGCAGGCTTCAGCGAAGGTGAGCCGATCGGGCTGAGCGGAGTCGAATTGGCCTACAACTCGCGCCTGGCCGGCAAGCCCGGCGGCACCCTGAGCGCCGTGCCGATCGAAGGTGGCGGTGGCAAGACGATGCTCGGCGAGGGTGAGCCTGAAACCGCGAAGCCGCTGAAGACGACGATCGATGCGACGCTGCAGTCAGCGTCGGTTTCAGCCCTGGCGGGCCGGTTCGGCGGTGTGGCTGTGCTCGACGCAAAGAAAGGCAGCATCAGGGCCCTGGCCGGCCAGGCTTTCTCGGTCCTGCAGCCGCCCGGTTCGACGATGAAGATCGTTACCGCCACGGCCGCGCTCGAAACCGGAAAAGCGACCCTCGACAGCCAGTACGAGCCGTCGACCTCGGGGGTGGCCGACGGTCGCGAGATCTTCAACGCCTCCGACGAGGTCTGCGGCGGCAGCTTCGTCCAGAGCTTCGCCGAATCCTGCAACTCCGTTTTCGCTCCGCTCGGGATGGAAATAGGTGAAGAGCAGCTGACCGAGACGGCCGAGAAGTTCGGCTTCAACAAGGTGCCCGCGATCTACAACGCCGAAGGAACAGAAGCGATCGATCCCCCGGTACCGACCATCCCACAGCCAGGTGAGTACAACAACGAACTCGGGGTGAGCGCGATCGGCCAGGGCAAGGTTCAGGCCACGCCGCTGCTGATGGCCAGCGTCTCCCAGGCGATTGCGCAAAAGGGCGTTTCGATGCCGACGCCGATCGCCACCGAGCCCGATCTGGGACCCGAGACCGGGTCCACCCGCGTCACGGACCGCAAGACGGCGAGCCAGGTTACCGAGGCGATGGTCGCAGTAGTCACATCTGGAACCGGATTTGCAGCAGCGATTCCGGAGGCCCAGGTCGCCGGCAAGACCGGCACCGCCGAGGTCGGGCCACGCGGCGGCGGAGCGGTCGACGCCGAGGGCAATCCGGACCTGGTCGAAGATGCCTGGTTCTCGGGCTTTGCGCCCGCCGGGAGACCGCAACTGGCGATCGGGGTCATGATCGTCGACGCGGAAGGCGGCGGCGGCGCTGTCGCGGCACCGATCGCCGGGCAGGTCTTGTCAGCCGGTCTCTAGGCCCGGCGATTCAGAACCGGGGCCGTCATCATCGGCAGGCGGAGTACCAAGGGCCACTACGACCAGCGCGGCAACGCCACCGAGGGTCAGCAGGACGCCTCCGACAACCGGCAGGACCAGCTCGAGACCGAACCCGACCAGGCAGACCAGCGAGCAGACGGCGAGCGCGGTCCACCACTCTTCCAGGTAAGGACCCCTCTGCCGGGCACTCGGCGCGGAGAGGACTGCTCCGAGCACCAGCAGAGCCAGCCCGGCGCCGGCAAGCGGAAGCCAGATCGGGGAAAGCAGAGCCAGTAACGCGCCGAAGCCGGCTGTGAGCTGACCGAATGCTCCGGCCGAAAGACCCCTAAAGGTCGAGCTCAACCGCGCCCAGTTCCTCTTCGCCCTCGAGTTCGAGCTCAACCGGCCTCAGCTCGAGAACCTCGTCGGGGACGAGGTAAAGCAGCAGCGACGCCTGGATCGGGCCGACCTGAGGGGTGGAGTCGATCTCGGGGAACTGCTCGCCGGGCTCGAGCTCGGCTCCCAGCGGAAGTGCGTAGATGGAATCGCTCGGGATGCTCTCGAAGCGGCCGCCGGCCGTATCAACCATCTCGAATGACTCGGGAACCTCGTGTGCGACGTCGTCCTTGTTCTTGATCTTGATGAAAACGCCGACGTAGGTCTCACCGAGCTTCGGTGCGGGCTGGCCCTTGAGGTACTCGCGGTCCTCGACATCGAAGCGGTTCAGCGGCCGGGTGAAGAGCACGTTGTACTCGAAGGGCTCGAGCTCGATCGGCTCGCCCTCGATGACGACCTCGATCTCCTCTTCGCCCTCGGAGCCCTCAGAGCTTTCGTCGGAGCCGCAGGCTGCCAGGGCGAATCCGGAAAAGGCCAGTAGAAGCACTGCCAGAAGGGCTCGGATCGACTTGGTGTTCAGGGAAATATCCATCGGTCGGAGAGTTTATTCGTCTGGAAGGACTAACGGATGCCGGTCTCGTAGCGGTTGCCGCCTGCGACGCCGACCTCCTCGGTCGCCATGCGCTCGGCCTCGATCAGCTCACGCAGCCTGCGCAGCGCGTGGCGCATCTGCCGTGTGTACCAGCGGGGCCCGCCGGTCAGCCGCTGGAAGTGGCGATAGACGCCGTAGGGCTCGATCCAGTAGGAGAGCCGGACCACGCTCACGCCGCCCGAGTCCTCGCCGATCTCCCATTCGAAGCCGGTCTTGTTGCGATTGAGCCTGCCGGTGGCTCCGCGCTCGGAAATCCGGCGAGGCGCCTCGATGGCGGTAATGGTCGAATCGTTCCAGGCCGAATGACGCTTGAACCGGAACCTCGCGCCGGCTCCGAGGCCCCTGGTATCGAGTCGCAGCAGGCGGAAGCCGTCGATCGCACCGGCGAAAAGGACCGGCCGCGTATTTACGTCCAGCAGGTACTCGTAAATCATCTCGCGCGGCGCGTCGATCTCGGTTTCGGCGTAGACGGGACCCATCGGTGGATGATTCTACGGGCTGGGCCGCCGCCGCCCGGGCCCGGGGGCGCGGGTAGGGTGTGCGAATGGCCATAACGATCGCAATCCTCTCTCAGAAGGGCGGCACGGGCAAGACGACCCTGACCCGATCCCTGGCCGACGGCCTGAGCCGCGCGGGATTGAACACGCTGGCGATCGACAGCGATCCGCAGGGCAACCTCTCCGAGTACTTCGGAGTGCCGGCCGAGGCTTTTCCGACCCTGGGCGAAGTGCTGGCCGGGCGCGAAAAGGCGGTGGACGCGATCCACAACGGGGTGATCCCGGCCAACCTCGGGCTTGCTGAGGCCGAACTGATGCTGGCCGGAAAGATCGGCCGTGAGCTGACCCTGCGAAGTGCCCTGCGCGAGCCCAAGCGCCAGTACGACATCATCCTGATCGACTGCCCCCCCACGCTCGGCCTGCTCACCGTCAACGCCCTGGTCGCCGCGGATCGGGCGATCCTTTCGACCGAGGCCGAGCATTTCTCCGAGCAGGGAGCCGAGCAGGCGATGGAGGTGATCAACCTGGCCAGGGAAAACCTCAACCCGGACCTCGAGCTGCTGGGCATCATGCTCAACATCGCCGACATGCGGACGAAGCACGCCCGACGTACGCTCGAGCTTCTGCGCGAAGAGTTCGGTGAGCTTGTTTTCGACACGGTCATCCGGCGCTCGATCGTCTATCCCGAGTCAGCCCGGGCAGGCAAGCCGATCTACGAGTTCAAGCGCCGCAAGGCTCTCGACTATGCCCGGCTCACGGTCGAAGTACTCGAACGCCTCGCTCTCTCCGGACCCCTCGAAAAAGCAAAGCGGACGGTTCGCGACCTCGAACCGAAGTCCTGACCCTCAGGGTCCGAGCACGGCCGCCCAGACCAGACCGCCCGATACCGCGATGAAGGAAAGAATCGCCAGGCCCCGGTACCAGAGCTGCTTCTCCGCTGCCGGGTTGAAGGCGAGCGGGATGAACAGCGACGGGTTCATCACGGTGCCGAAGATCAGCATCGCCTGAAGAAGCGCGGGCGGATCGGATACGACAAGGCCGACCGCGATCAGGATCAGGCCCATCATCAGGAAGTCCAGGTGAACCTGAAGGATGCGGTGGGGCTTGGCGACGCCGATGCGCTTCAGCCATTCGGGCTTTTCGGATCTGATCACCATCGCCCAGCCGAGTAGCGCGCCGATCGCCAGTTCGATCAAGCCGACCTGAAGCAGCAGGTCCACCCGTTCAGAGCTCCGGCACGTCGGCGCCGAGCGGGCTGAAGCCGACCCGGCGGATCTCGGCCCAGTCGGCACAACGCTCCTGCAGCGCCGCGCTGACCATTCCCGTTTCCTGCCAGCCACTCCAGACCAGCACCGTCGGGCCGGCACCCGAGATCGTGGCGCCGATCGCACCCAGCGAGGCAGCCTGCTCGACGATCTCCATCGACTTCGGGAACAGGTGCCGGCGCCGATCCTGATGGAGTCGGTCGCGGACCCCGAGGCTGATCAGATCGAAGTCACCACGGCTGAGACCGAGCGTGAGGTGCGCGGCCGCGGAAGCGTTGGCGACCGCGTCGCCGAGCGGCACCTCCGCCGGTATCACCCCGCGGGCGAGCGAGGTAGAGACCGGCTCGTGGGGTATGACCAGGACGCCTTCGAGGCCCTCAGGCGAATCGATCCGGGTTGCCACGAGGTCGCTGTCGCTTCCCGCGCAGATCACGAAACCCCCGCAGATCGCGGCTGCGACATTGTCGGGATGGCCCTCGAGCGCGGTCGCCCGCTCGAGGAGTTCCTGCCTCTCCAGGCCCAGCTCGTACATGTGGTCGGCCGCAACCAGACCGGCAACGATCGCGGCGGCGCTGGAACCCATTCCCCTGGCCAGCGGGATCTCTCCACCGATGCGAAAGCTCAGTCCGTCCGCCGGATGCAGGGTCTCGAAAGCGCGCACGACCAGGTTGTCGCGGCCGGTCGAGACATCCAGCTCGCATTCGACCGAGAACGAGCCTGTCTCGCTGACTTCGAGCTCCAGGTGAAGATCCAGGGCGACGGCCATCACGTCGTAGCCCGGTCCGAGGTTGGCCGATGAGGCCGGTACCCGGACGAGTCGGTGGCGGTCGGTCACGGCTCGAAAGGTATTGAATTGTCGGATCGAAGTCGGATCCCACGGAATAGTCCCCGCCGTCGGAATGCTGCTGTTCGCCATCTCGGGGCCGCCCGGCCCGGCTCGAGGACTCGCCGACGGCCGGCGCCGGCTGTATCGAGGGGAGACTCGGAAACGAGTGGCCACAGGCTGACAACAGGGCCATCCGGACGCCCCGCAGAACGCCGACGGGGCCGAGAGGTCATGATGGCCTGATGCTCGAATCCCCCTCTCCTGACCAGACAGGCCTCTCAACCGGCGACGACCCGCCGGCCCTGAAGGTCACCGATCTGACCAAGCGCTACCCGACCGGCACCGAAGCCCTGAAGGGCGTTTCGCTCGAGGTCGCCTCGGGCGAGTTCTTCGGCCTGCTCGGGCCCAACGGAGCCGGCAAGTCGACCCTGATCCACTGCTCGACCGGCCTCGCCTCCCCCACCTCCGGCACGATCCGGATATTCGGCAACGACGCGGTAGACGGCTACCAGTCAGCCCGCGAGGCGGTCGGACTGGCTCCACAGGACCTCAACCTGGACTGGTTCCTGACGGTCGAGGAGACCCTCGACTTCCACGGCGGCTATTTCGGCATGAAGAAGAACGACCGCCGGGAGAGAGTCAGGGAACTGCTCGACGCCTTCACCCTGACCGAGAAGAAGGACGAGCGCACACGGACGCTGTCCGGTGGCATGAAGCGCCGGCTGGTGCTGGCCAGGGCGCTCATGCATCGCCCGAAGCTGCTGATCCTCGACGAGCCGACCGCCGGCGTGGACGTCGAACTGAGGCTTGAACTCTGGCAGTACGTCCAGCGGGTCAATACCGAAGGCACGACGATCCTGCTGACCACCCACTATCTCGAAGAGGCCGAACAGCTCTGCAGCCGGATCGCCTTCATCAACGGCGGGCAGATCGTCGCCGAGGGCTCGAGCCGGGAACTGGCCGCCGAATTCCAGGTCGAGAGCCTCGAAGATGCCTACCTCGAGCTGGTCGGGCGCAAGGAGCTCTCAAGGGCCAAGGCGATCGCACTCGCCGAAGCCGAAGGGCGGGAGCTCGGATGAATCCGACCATGATCCGCCTCAGCGCCCTGACCCGGCGCGAGGTCAGCCGTTTCATGAAGATCAAAGGCCAGACGATCGGAGCCCCGCTGCTCGAGACCTTCCTCTACATCACGGTCTTCGGCGCCGCTCTCGGTACCCGTGTCGGCAAGCTCGACGGGGTCGACTACGTCGTCTTTGTGACCCCGGGCCTGATCATGATGGCCTGGGCGCTCAACGCCTTCTCGAACAACTCCTCTTCGATCCTCCAGCAGAAGTTCCAGCGGGCCATCGACGACCAGCTCTCCTCGCCCTCCTCGCCCTTCCAGCTCCTGCTCGCCTTCTCGCTCGGCGGCTTTCTGCGCGGCATGATCATCGCCGTGGTCACCTTCGTGGTCGCCACCCTGCTTATCGACCTGCCCGTGAATCACGCGCTGGTACTGGTCAGCGCGCTTCTGCTGGTCGGCTTCTTCTTCTCACAGCTCGGGGTACTGGTCGGAATCCGGGCCGAGCAGTTCGATGACGTCTCTTTCGCCCAGACCTTCATCCTGACCCCGCTGATCTTCCTCGGGGGCGTCTTCTACTCCTCCGCCCTGCTGCCCGAGCCGTGGCAGACGATCACCCACTTCAATCCGGTCTTCTACATGATCAACCTGGTCCGCTACGGCTTTCTCGGGACCTCCGACGTCAACGTGGCGCTGTCGCTGATCGCGCTGGTAGTGGCCACCGCCGCCCTCTTCGCGCTGAACCACCAGCTCTTCAAGAAGGGCTACCGCCTGCGGGCCTGACCCACGACTCGGTCGAGTTGCCTCATGAGGGTCCCGGCGATGAGGGTGGTCGGGTGGGGTCGAGTTTGCATGGCCGGGGTAGGTGAGAGACCCTGCCCCGTCCGATTCAGTCGAAAACGGCGTGCTCGACCGCGGTGATGTCGTTGGCGCAGTTGATCACCGGGGGGGCGGTACCGAGGGCGGTGTCGGGGTCCTTCAGGCCGTGGCCGGTGAGCACGCAGACGACGGTCTCGGGCTTGTCCATTCCGTCGACAGTCTGGAGGCCGTGAGTCAGCAGGCCGGCGACCGAGGCGGCCGAGGATGGCTCGCAGAAGACAGCCTCGTTCGAGGCGAGCCAGGAATAGGCGTCGAGGATCTGCTCGTCGGTGACCGCAGCGACCCGTCCGCGCGAGGTGTTGAAGGCGTTCATCGCCTCCTCCCAGCGAGCCGGGGAACCGATGCGGATCGCCGAGGCGACCGTCTCGGGTTTGGCAACCGGGGCTCCGTCGACCAGCGGCGCGGCACCGGCCGCCTGAAAGCCGTACATGATCGGCGCCGTGTCCCACTCCTGGAAACCCTTCCAGTAGGCGGTCACGTTGCCGGCGTTGCCGACCGGAATCGAGAGGGCGTCGGGAGGTCCGCCCAGCTCCTCGATCAGCTCGAAGGCAGCGGTCTTCTGGCCTTCGATCCGGTAGGGGTTGACTGAGTTGACCAGCTCGATCGGGTGGCGCTCGGCCAGCTCGCGAACGATCACCAGGGCGTCGTCGAAGTTCCCTTCCAGAGCCACCACCCTGGCACCGTGGATCAGGGCCTGGGCCAGCTTGCCGATCGCGATCTTGCCCTCCGGCACGATCACCGCACCGGTCAGCCCGGCCCGCACCGCATAGGCGGCGGCGCTGGCAGCGGTATTGCCCGTCGAGGCGCAGATAACGGCCTCTGCTCCGCGGCCCTTGGCCCGGGAGACAGCAACGGTCATACCGCGGTCCTTGAAGGAGCCGGTCGGGTTTGCGCCCTCGATCTTCAGGAAGACGTTGGCGCCGATCCGTTCGGACAGGCGAGGCGCCGGAACCAGCGGGGTCGAGCCCTCGTTGATCGAGACGATCGGGTCGTCGGGCTCGAGCGGGATGTAATCGCGGTATCTCTCGATCAGTGGCTGCGGCACGTTTTCCTAGACGAACTCTTCTTCGATGACCCGGATGAAGCGCGGGCTGGAGCGCAGCGAAGCGAGCTCGCCGATCTGCCCGACCGCCTCAATGAAGAGGGACTCGGAACAGCGGTGGACGACCATGACCAGACGGGCGTCGTTGCCGATTCCTTTCTGCACCACGCTCTTGACCGAAATGCCGCTGTCGGAAAGCATCTTTGCCACCTGTGCCAGAACCCCGGGTTCGTCGGCGACTTCCAGATGAAGGTAAAAGGAGGATTCGACGTCGGAAAGAATCGGCAGGTCGTTGCCGGCCCGGTGGACCGGCGCGTCGCCGGAAACGACCGAAACCACATCTCCGAGCACGGCCGCGGCGGTTTCGATTCCGCCCGCGCCCGGGCCCGACATCGTCACTTCGGTGATCTCCGGAGCCTGGACCATGACCGCGTTGAAAGGACCGTTGATCGGCGACAACGGATGACCCGGGTAGAGGAAGCAGGGAAAGACCCTGACCGTGATGCCGTCTTCGAAGCGCTCCGCCACACCGAGCAGCTTCAGGGACAGGCCGAGTTCCTTGGCGTATGCGAGGTCGTCGGGCTGGACCGACTCGATGCCCTCGAACGGCACCTGGTCGAACTCGACCGGAGTGTGAAAGGCGAGGCGGGCGAGGATCGCCATCTTGGCTGCGGCATCAGCGCCGTTGACGTCGTCGGTCGGGTCCGCTTCGGCGTAGCCGAGTTCCTGGGCCCGGGCCAGCACGTCCCCGTAGGAGGCCCCGGTCGATGCCATCTCGGAGAGGATGAAGTTGGTCGTACCGTTGACGATTCCGAAGACCTTGTTGAACTCGACCGCGCTGAAGCTTTCCTGGACCACGCGAATCACCGGCACGACGCCGGCCACGGCCGCCTCGAAGCGAAGCTGAACACCGGCATCGTCGGCTGCCGCGAACAGCTCCGCCCCGTGCTGGGCCAGCAGCTGCTTGTTGGCGGTGACCACCGGCTTGCCTGCGTTCAGGGCGGCGAGAACGTACTCGCGGGCGGTCGTCGTGCCGCCCATCAGCTCGACGATCACATCGGCCCCGGCGAGAATCTCTTCGAAGTCGCCCTCGCTGGTGGTGAGCACACCACTGATCTCAACCCTCGAGGCAGTGGCCGAAGCGACCGCCGGCTCGCGATCCTCGAGCAGCTTCACCAACGCTCCACCGACCGTACCGCGACCGAGCAGGCCGATCCGGACCGGGGCGGCTGCGGAACTCATGCGTCCCTCGCCAGCAGGTCATCCCAGGTCTCACGGCGAACGACGACTTCGGCCTCGCCGTCCTCGCAGAAGACGACCGGTGGCCTCGGCATGCCGTTGTAGTTGTTGGCCATGGCGTGACCGTAGGCGCCGGTCGCCGGGGTGATCAGGATGTCGCCCACATGGGGATCGGCCAGTGCCACGTCACGAACCAGAATATCCCCGGACTCGCAATGCGAGCCGGCGATCGTCGCGATGGTCTCCGCCGGGCGGCCGGCCCGGTTGGCGATCGACGCTTCGTACTTGGCGTTGTAGAGCATCGGCCGCAGGTTGTCCGACATGCCGCCATCGACCGAAAGGTAGGTCCGGATACCGGGGATCTCCTTGATCGTGCCGACCGTGTAAAGGGTCACGCCCGCGTTGCCGACCAGCGACCGGCCCGGCTCGATGAGGATCTTGACCTCGCGACCGAAGAATTCGCGAACCGCTTCGATCTTCAGATCAACGTAGCTCTCGATCCTCGGTGGCTCGTCCTCCGTTTCATAGGAGATACCGAGGCCACCGCCGAGGTCGAGCATGCGACACCAGTCGCCTTTGAGTCCGGCCAGGGACTGGACCGCCAGGCGGAAGGGTTCGATCTCGAAGATCTGCGATCCGATGTGGAAATGGAGGCCGACCAGATTGAGCTTCGGCGACTCGAGAGTCCGTTTGATCGCCCGCGCGGCCGTGCCGTCTTCGAGGCCGAATCCGAACTTGGAATCGAGCTGGCCGGTCTGGATGTAGGTATGGGTCGAAGGCTTGATGCCCGGGGTGACCCGGATCATGACGTCCTTCTCATCGGTCAAGACCCGCTCGCAGCGCTCGATCTCGTCGAATGAATCGAGGATCAGGTGGCCGACCCCCGTCTGCTCGGCCAGCCTCAGCTCGGCGTCGGTCTTGTTATTGCCATGCATGTAGATGAGGGACGGGTCGTAGCCGGCAGCGAGTGCCATGGTCAGCTCGCCGCCGGAAGCGACGTCCACCGAGAGGCCTTCTTCGGCGAACAGGCGGTAGGCGGCAGTGACCGGCAGAGCCTTGCTGGCGTAGAGCACCTCGAATTCGTCAGTGCGCGAGGCGAAGGCGTCGTTGTAGGCACGGGCCCGGTTGCGCATTTCAGGTACCGAGAAGACGTAGGCAGGCGTGCCGAATTCGGTCGCGAGATCGACCACGTCGCAGCCGGCGATCTCGAGGTGACCGCGCTCGTTTGTCTTTGTTCCGACCGGGTAGGGCATCGCCGCCATTCTTACGACTTCGGCCGAGCGGTACGGTTTGCTTCGTGCCTGCCGCGGGAAGACAGCCAATCAACGCCCCTCCGGGCGCACCGAACTCATCCGGTGTGCCGTGGATAGGACTCGGCATCCTGCTGGTCCTGACCCTGATCCTGGCCGCCTTCGTCGCATACTTCTTCTTCGACGTCGGGGCCGATTCCGAAACCGCAACGGTGACCTCGGGCGACGGTGGCTCGGTCGTCTCCCCGGAGCCGCCGCCCAGCGGCCAGGTCGAAGGCGCCACGGTCAGCGCCCTCGACTTCCCCGTGGTCGCAACCCGCAATACGACCCGGATCAACGGCTCCGACCCGGTCGAGATATCGCTGGCCGCCGCACTCGCCTCCTTCCCGACCACGGGGCCCGGCACGCCGCCCTCGGCGGTAGCGGTGGTCGGCGCCGATGACTGGCAGGCGGGGATCGTCGCCTCGAGCTTCAGCAACCCGCCAATCGGGGCGCCGGTCCTGCTGGCACCTTCGGGAACCCTCTCGGAGGAGGGGCTCAGCGTGGTCCAGCAGCTCGAACCGAACGGTTCGCCGACCACGGGCGGCAACGAGGTATTCACCTTCGGACGTGTCGCTCCGCCTCCCGACCTCGATGTGAGGCAGGTCAAGGGATCCGACCCGGCAACGCTGGCGGTCCGGGCGGCAGAGCTGAGGGCGAGGCTCGACAGCGGCCAGCCCGATGCCTTCGTGGTCGTCTCCTCCGAGGACGCGGAGTTCTCTACCCCCGCCGCTACATGGGCCGCGCGTTCCGGTGATGTCGTTCTGTTCAGCGGCACCGACGAAGTGCCGAAGGCGACGATCGAATTCCTCAGGAAGAAGGAGAACCGGCAGGTTCCGGTGTTTGTACTCGGACCGCCCGAGGCAGTTTCGGCCCCGGCCCTGGAACAGCTGACCAAGGTGGTCGATCGGGTCGAACGCGTATCGGGCAGCGACCCGGCAGAGAACTCGGTCGAGCTGGTCCGCTTCTCCAGCGGCCTTTTCGGCTGGAACCTGAACGACCCGGGCCACGGATTCACGGTCGCCCGCGCCGACCGGCCGATGGACGCGATCGCTGCCACTTCGCTCTCGACCAACGGCACCTGGCCGGCCCTGCTGCTGACCGACAGCAGCGACGAGCTGCCGGAGTCGGTGCTGAACTACCTGCTCGACGTCAAGCCCGGTTACGACACCGATCCGACCCGGGCCCTCTACAACCACGTCTGGATCATCGGCGACGAATCGCTCATCGACGTGGACCAGCAGGCCGTGATCGACGACGCAGCCGAACTGACTCCTGTAGAAACTCTCAACAGCACACCCTGAGCCGCCCGGTCGGGCCTCGGCAAGAACGAACGGAAACCAAGAATGAGCGAAACCGAACACCTCGGAGTACTCGACTCCGGCAGCCCGGTCACCCCGGAGGACATCCGCGAGCTGACCGGCGCGGTCACCCCCCACTTTTCCCTTCAGATCCGCAACCGTGTGCGGCGCATGATCGAACCGCTCGCCGTCGACGACCCGGCGAGGATCGTCGGCGAGCGCGAGATCGCCCGGCTCGAGGCGCTGTCGCAGAACAGCGGCCAGCCAAGGACCCCGGGCGACCCGACCTGATCGGGCGCGGTCGGCATGAAGCAGCTGGCTCCGGGAGTTCACCGGCTGTCCCGGCTTCCGTGTCTTTCACGCGCCGTGGCACGCCCCCGGTCAGGTGATCTACTTGCGCGAATCCGACGGCGTCGCGATCTGCGGCGACATCGTCGGCAATATGAGTTTCCTGAATGGCCGGGTTCCACCGCTTCGCCGCCCGGCTCGACTGACCATCAAAGACCGAACCAGCGGGCCTTGCGGCTGGAGCCGAACTCTTCCTTTTCGGCGACCAGCTCGGCCGAAGCTTCCTGGATCGCGCCGGTCCGTTCGGGACCCGAGAGGAAGTCGATGTCGACCCGGGCGACGCGGTCCTTGCCAAACTCGATGTAGCAGGCGCCCTTGCCCTGGTGCGGGGCCGCCGGCTCACCGTGGCCGAGGTCGGCGATGATGCTTCGAGCCACGACCTTCGCGGCACCTTCCGAGAATACGCCGGCTTTCGGCACCCCGGCGGTAGCTACGTCCCCGACCGCATATACCCCGGGAAACCTGGTCTTCAGCGTGTAGAAGTCGACAGGGACGTAGCCGTCCTCGGTCATGCCGCTCTGGAGAACCACGTCCGGCGCGCGATGCCGGGGGACGCCGAGGAAGAGGTCGTATGGGAGCTCGGTGCCGTCGTCGAGCACGGTCACGCCGCGATCCCCGTCCAGCGAGGCGACCCCCCGGCCCGGAACGAATCTGATCCCTCGGTCGGCCAGCTCTGCCTCGATCACCGCCGAAGCCTCCGGCGAAGGCGGCACCGGTGAAGGCAGGGGAAGCACGAAGGTGATGGTGGAGTCGTCGCGGACTCCCTTGGCGACCAGGGCGTCGTGTAGCAGCAACGCGCATTCGCTGGGCGCCGGCGGGCACTTGAACGGGGCGCCGCAGACTCCGATGATCGCGTCACCGCCATCGAAGCCGGCGATCACATCGGTCAGCGCTTCGGCTCCGGAGAACGAGTAGAACTCGTTCCCGTGCTCGGCCAGTCCCGGTGTTGCGTCGAAGTCGTAGTCGGCACCCAGCGCAACCACCAGCACGTCGGCCTCGTGGACTCCAGCGTCGGTCGTTACACGCCGCGCCTCGGGATCGATCGCGGTGATCTCCTCGCGCAGCAACCGGACTCCTGGCTTGACGAAGCTCGAGTACGGCAGCCGTGCGTCCGCCATCTTTTCCCGGCCGAACATCACATCGAGCTTCGAGTAGCCGAAGACGAAGGCGTCGTTGCGGTCAATCAGCGTCACATCGACCTGGTCGGCAACCTCCTCCGAGAGCATCGTGCTCAACTCGAGTCCGCCGAAACCAGCACCGAGGATCAATACCTTTGTCTTCATTGCCGGAGCCTAGCCGCCCAGCTTGGCAGCCGCTCGGGCCAGACAGCAACGATCGATTGACGGGGAGGCATGTAGCCTGAACTCCATGAGCGAAGAAAACCGCCGTTTCCTGCTGGCCGAGCGCCCGACCGGGCCCGTGGACGAGAACACCTATGACCTGGTTCGCGAGCCGGTCCCGGAAATCAGCGAAGGCGAAGCCCTGGTCCGGATCAAGGCGATCTCGATCGACCCGACCAACCGGACCTGGATCGGCGAAGAGCCGACCTACCTGCCTCCGGTGGCGATCGGCGAAGTCATGCGGGCCCTCGGCCTGGGTGAAGTGGTCGAGTCGAAGAACCCGAACTATCCTGTGGGCGCGCTCGTAAACGGCCTGACCGGCTGGCAGGACTACGTAGTCACCAGTGACGAGATGCCGCTGATGATCGTGCCGCAGGAAGTTGATGCGAGCCCGGCCCAGCTACTCGGAACGATGGGCATGACCGGCTGCACGGCCTACTTCGGAATGCTCGAGATCGGTGAGCCGCAGGAAGGCGAGACCGTGGTCGTCTCGGCTGCCGCGGGCGCGGTCGGCTCGGTGGCGGGTCAGCTCGCGAAGATGAAGGGGGCGCGCGTGGTCGGCATCGCCGGCGGGCCCGAGAAGTGTGCCTTCCTGACCGACACCCTCGGTTTCGACGCCGCGGTCGACTACAAGGCTGACGACTGGAGAGCGCAACTGAAGGCGGCGACGCCCGATGGAATCGACGTCAACTTCGAGAACGTCGGCGGCGAGATCATGGAGGCCGTGATGGCCCGTCTCAACGTCCGGGCGCGAATGGTGCTCTGCGGTCTGATCTCGGGCTACAACGAGACCGAGCTGCCTCCGGGTCCGCGCACTTTCGGCAACCTGCTGATCAACCGGGTGAAGCTCCAGGGCTTCATCATCCTCGACTACTACCCGCGATTCGGTGAAGCCATCAGGGACCTCTCGAAGTGGCTCGCGGAAGGCAAGATCCGCTCGGAGGAGACCGTGGTGGAGGGCTTCGAGGAGCTTCCGAATGCTCTCAACATGCTTTTCGCAGGCGAGAACATGGGTAAGCTGGTCGTTCACATTTCAGACTGACCCGTCATTGACGCAAGAGTCGGCGGGTCCCTACGGAGGCGATCGAATGGAAGGCAGTACCAGCAGGAACCCGCTCAGAATTGCAGTGCTGGCGATCGGAGTTGCCGTCGCATCACTGACAATCGCAGCCTGCAGCGGAGGCGGCGGACTCTCGGACGGAGCTGAAGAAGCGACCGTGGCGACCGCAGGAGAGTCGACCGGCAAACTCAAGATTTCGAACTGGCCGCTCTACATCGACAAGCAGACGATCAAGGACTTCGAGAAGGAGTCGGGCATCAAGGTCGAGTACGTCGAGGACGTCAACGACAACGACGAGTTCTTCGGCAAGGTACAGCCGCTGTTCAGCCAGGGAGACTCCGGCGGACGAAGCATCGCCGTGACCAGTGACTGGATGTCCAAGAAGATGCATGACCTCGGCTACGTCCAGAACCTCGACAAGGCCGAGCTTCCGGTGGTCGACGAGAACATGATCGACGACCTCAAGAACCCGACCTTCGACCCGAACCGTGACTTCACCGTGCCGTGGCAGTCGGGAATGACAGGCCTGGTCGTACGCGAGGACCTCGCGCCCGAGGTCAAGTCGGTCAACGACCTGTTCGACCCGAAGTACAAGGGCAAGGTCACCCTGCTTCGCGAAATGCGCGACACCGTGCCGATGATGCTCAAGGCCGACGGGGTAGATCCCGCCGATGCCACTACCGAGCAGTGGCTCGAGCAGATCGACAAGCTCGAGAAGAATGTCGCGAACGGCCAGATCCGCCAGTTCACCGGCAACAACTACCTCCAGGACCTCGCCAAGGGAACGGTCGTAGCGGCGCTCGGTTGGTCAGGTGACGCCGTACAGGCCCAGTTCGACAACCCGAACATCCAGTACGTCCAGCCGACCGAAGGCTGCGCGCTCTGGTCCGACAACATGATGATCCCGGCCGGTGCGCCCGACGCGGCAGCCGCATACGAGTTCATGAACTACGTATACGAGCCGGAGAACATGGCCCAGATCGTCGAGTGGGTCAACTACATCAGCCCGGTCAAGGGAGTGAAGGAGATCCTGACCAAGAAGGATCCCGCGCTGGCCGACAACGAGCTGATCTTCCCGTCGGAGGAATACCTGAGCAACTGCTTCACGCAGGACTCACCGACCGGTGGAGACGAAGCCGTCAAGGAAGTCGAGACCGCCTTCCAGAACATGCTCGCCGGCTAGCACCGGCTGGAACGCAGGGAAACCGGCCCTCACCTGACGGTGGGGGCCGGTTCTCGTTGTGCCGGATCTGGCCCCTACCCCGACCTGCCGTCGCGTAGAACCACCTCGGGGTCGAACGATCGAAGGCCCGCGGATCAGCCGAAAGGCTGGCCGGCCGAAACCAGCATCGCTTCGCGCACTGTCGAATCGGTCCACTCGGCTATCCAGTCGAGGGTTTCGCCGGGCGCCTCCTCCTGCGGGTGGTGAGCGATTCCTTCCATCACTTCGGTCGAAGCGTCAGGAAACACACCGAGCAGGCCTTTCATCGAGTACTTGGGCGGCACCATTCGATCGTGCTCCCCCCAGAGCCCGGCCACCGGACCCTCATAGGGGCTTTCCCGGAAACGGTCCTTCGAGAGCTCACGCAGCAGATGCATGCCGGTCTTGATTCCCGGGATCATGTCGTTCCTCGATTCGACCAGACGACCGATCAGCTCGTCGGAGGGATCGTGGTGGTGGGAAAAGAGGTTGCGGTAGGTGAGGTTGACCAGGGGCCGGAAGCGCATCGCCCGGGGGGCCGTCTGCCCGAGCAGGAACTCCATCTCTGGCCGGGCCAGGAACTGGGCAAGCGGAATCCGGCTGTAGCCGGCCGGGGCGATCACGGCGAGCGAGCGGACTCTTTCCGGCTGTCGTGCGGCCAGGGCCGAAGCGAGCGCGCCACCGAGTGAGTGCCCGAGCAGGAACGAACTGTCGATGTCGAGCTTCTTGAGGGCCCGGTCGAACAGTCCCTGCCACTTCCAGATGTCGTCGCCGGCGAGCGAGCTGTGGCCGAAGCCCGGAAGGTCGAAGGCGAGCGTCGGTCTCGATATCGACCGGGCGAACGGGTCCCAGCTCTCGGCACAGTCCATGAGCCCGTGGAGCATGATCACCGGATGGCCGCGACCCGAGGTCCGCCGGAAGGTCAGGTTCGCTTTGCCCACCGTCACCTCTTCTTCGACGATCCTGCTCATCGCAGCCTCCGTCCAGAGCGGTCTAGGGACCGGCCCAGGCCGGCTGTCCGCCCTGCCCGGAGAACCATCTGCTCAGAGGGCGGCGGCCCCATGCCCGAATGTCTCGATGATGCGGTCGTTGTACTCCGAGACCTGTTCGTTCGGAATGAAGTAGGTCGGAGCACCGGGGAAGACCGCGTCCGCGAAGGGGGCGATCTCTTCGACCTTGGCCCGCACCTTGTCGGGCGTTCCGACCGCGCAGTAGTGCTCGACCATCTCGTCTGAGATGGCCGCGGCGACACCCTCGATGTCTCCCTTGCGGAAGGCGGCGGCGGCATCGGCGGCGTTCTGCCCGAAGTCGTGGTGGTCGAAGAGCGGCATGTAGGTCTTCACCGTCGAATAGAAAGCAAGGGTCCGACGGGCCGCGTCGAGACCACGCTCGTAATCGTCGTCGATCGCAACGCAGATGCTGGGCAGGAAGGTGAAGTCCTTTCGATCCCGCCCGGAACGCGACAGCCCGAGTTCGAAGTTGGGCACGATCACCTCTTCGATCCAGCTGGCCGAGCAGATCAGATGCCCGATCAGGCCATCGGCGACGTCCCCGGCCATCCGGCACATGCCCTTCTGCACTGCCGCGGTGTAGATCGGGATCTCGGCCCGCACCGGAGGAGTCGATCGGTACCAGCCCTTGATGTCGATGTCGTAGTACTCGCCCTTGAAGGCAGCCGGCTCGCCGGCTGCGGCGGCCCGGATGATCTCCCTGACCGCCTGGATCGTTTCCCGCAGGTGCGGAGCCGGCCTGCCGTAGTCGGCGTTGTGCCAGGTCTCGATCAATCGCTTCACTCCCGGGCCGAGGCCGAGCCGGAAACGGCCACCGGAGATCTCGTCGATGTCCATCGCGCTCATCGCCATGGTCATCGGGCTGCGGACGAAGCCCCAGGCGATCGAAGTGCCGATGTCGGCCTTCTCGGTCTGGCTGGCCAGCCAGGTGGTCTGGGTGAAGGCGTTTCGGAAGAGTTCGATCGCCCAGACCGAGTCGAAACCGGCCTGTTCGGCCTGACGGGCCATTTCGGCCATGTCTGCGGGCGTATCTCCCATCGCCCCGATCGCGACGCGATCCATTGCGCTCATGTGCTGGAGGCTATAGACCGGACCGGAGGCCTCGGGCCGGGCAGCCTACGGATCCACGCTGCGGAAAAACCGCTGGGCCGACGCCGCTCGGGCGATCGCCCGTTTCTCCGGACCCGCACTTGGCGCGCCCGAAGGAGGCCGACCGTCTTCTGAGCGCGATCTACCCGGCCTTGGCAGGGTAAATCGCGCCCAGAAAGGGTCTCGCTCAGCCGGGTGCTGACTGGTGCCCCTGAAAAGACGGGCCTGGGATCAGACGCGCTCGATCAGGGTTCCGGTGCCGATACCTCCGCCGCAGCACATGGTCACCAGGCCGACCTGCTTGTCGTCCCGCTCCATCTCGTGCAGCAGCGTGGTCAGCAGGCGGGCGCCGGTCGAGCCGAGCGGGTGGCCGATCGCGATCGCACCGCCGTTGACGTTGACCTTGTCCATGTCCGGGTTCAGCTCGCGCTGCCAGGCGACTACGACCGAAGCGAAGGCTTCGTTGATCTCGACCAGGTCGATGTCGTCCATGGTCATCGAGTTACGCTCGAGCAGCTTCTGCGTGGCCGGGATCGGGCCGGTCAGCATCATCACCGGGTCGACTCCGACTGCGGTCTGGTCGAGGATCTTCGCCCGCGGCTTCAGGCCGAGTTCGTCGGCCTTCTCGCGGCTCATCAACAGGATCGCGGCGGCACCGTCCGAAACCTGTGAGGCGTTACCGGCGGTCACCTTGCCGTCCTCCTTGAAGACCGTCTTCAGGCCGGCAAGGGCCTCCATGGTCGTGCCAGGGCGGATGCCCTGATCGGTCGTATAGGTATCGCCGTTCACCTGAACCGGCGCGATCTCACGCTCGAAGCGACCTTCCTCAGTGGCCTGCTGGGCGCGCGCGTGAGACTGGACGCCGAGCGCGTCGAGTTCCTCGCGGGAGATGTCCCACTTGTCGGCGATCATCTCGGCCGAGAGACCCTGGTTGACCAGGTTGTACTGCTTCATCAGCTCGGGCGAGTAGCCGAAGCCGTACTCGTCCATGACCTTGAAGCTGTCGGCGAAGGAGATGTGACCCATGTGCTCGACGCCGCCGCCGATCATCACGTCGTGCACGCCGGAGGCGATCATCGCCGCGGCGTAGTTGACCGCCTGCTGGGCGGAGCCGCACTGGCGGTCGATCGTGGTCGCGGGAGTCTCGATCGGGAAGCCGGCCTCGAGCCAGGCGTTGCGGCCGATGTTCAGGCTCTGCTCGCCGAACTGCTGGACGCAGCCTGCGACTACGTCTTCCACCTCGGCCGGGTCGATTCCGGCGCGGTTGATCAGCTCCTTGTAGGCGTGGGCCAGCAGGTTCGAGGGGTGGAGGTCCTTGTAGTAGCCCTTCTCCTTGTGACCGCGGCCTACCGGGGTACGGACTGCCTCAACGATGACGACTTCGCGTCCGCCAAACTTGCTCATCGAAAACCTTTCGTAATGAATCCGGAATCGGATGCCCGGTCCGGCCGGGCGACTGAGAACTTCTCCCGAGGATACCTGATTGATTGGTCAGTCAAGCACGGTCCGCGGCCCGGAAAATCCGTAGGGTGAAGCGATGGAAGCCAACCCCCACAGGGAGTTCGCCGTGGCCGGCAGTGGCGCGATCGCCACCGGACTGGCGGCGCTGGCTTCAGCCGGTTCCGACCGGGTCTTCCTGCTCGCCCGAAGCGAGCAATCGGCCGAGAGGGCCCGGGGCGACCTGCGATCCGCCTGCCCCCGGGTTGACGGCGGCGACTTCAGCCGGGTCCACGTCACCACCGACGCGACCGAGCTTTCGTCGGTCTCCCTGGCGGTCGAGGCGATCGTCGAGGATCCGGAAGCGAAGGTCGCGCTGCTGAAGCAACTGGCCGAGGCGGCGCCCGCTGCCGACCTCGCCACCACCACCTCCTCCCTCTCGGTCAGCGAGCTCGCCGCAGCCTGCGGCCAGCCCCGCCGGCTGTTCGGCCTTCATGTCTTCAATCCGGTACCTGTGATGCGCCTGGTCGAGATCTGCCTTCCCGAGGGACTTGATCCAGACATCGGTGAGCGGGCGGCGCAGTGGTGCCGCAGCGCCGGCAAGACCCCGGTCGAAGTACCCGACATGTCCGGCTTCGTGGTCAACCGCCTGCTCTTTCCGTACCTCTTCGACGCGGTCCGGCTTCAGGAGCGGACCGGCATGCCCTCGGAGGACGTCGATACCTGCATGTCGCTCGGTCTCGCCCATCCGATGGGACCGCTTGCGCTGCTGGACCTTGTCGGCCTCGACGTCGCGGTCGCGATCAGCGACGCGCTATTCGCCGAGTCAGGAAACCCTGACCACAAGGCACCCGAGTCGGTCCAGGCCAAAGTCGCCGCAGGAGATCTCGGTCAGAAAACCGGCCGAGGCTTCCACGACTACGACTGAATCGCTCAGGCCAGGGCGTCGATCTCAGCGGCAAGCTCGAAGTCGGCCGCCGTCAGCCCACCTTCGGAGTGGGTCGAGA
>CAVPWA010000003.1:0-58294 GCA_963709375.1 uncultured Solirubrobacterales bacterium | reverse complement strand
GCGACCCATGCTTCGGCGACGTCGGCTATTCGCAGGGCCAGGCGTGCTCGAGCAGCTCCACACGTTCGCCGAGGGCAACCTGCGACCAGGATTCGACTCCCGCCTTAAGCTTCCAGGACCTCCCGGTTCACTACTTCGGGTGTCGAAGAAATCCTGGTCACACTGTTCATAGTTGCTCCTGCGTTGAAATGGGCTGAATTCTGGGACGAAGCATCGGCAGCAGGATCTCGCGCGCGAATCTGGCCACCGCATCCGGGTCGTCGGCATCGACGGCACTGCTGGGCGTGAGTACGAGTGATATCGCCATGCGCGCTGTGGCGTCAGCGGCCCGCTCCATATTGACCGGGTCAATCGCACCTAAGTCCCGCACCCGACCCCAGAGTTCGGCGATAAGTGAGCTGTAGAAATCCACGAACGCTCCACCATCGATCGTGAAATTCGGCAGGAGAGTCTCGGGTTCGGTACGCAAGAGCCGGTCGAAAAGCGGGTGACCTCGAACGGTTGCACCAGAAATGCGAAGCCGACCTCGATCGAAGCCCCGGGATCCCTTTCGTCGGCAATCACCGAGTCGATCTCGGTCATCGCGCGCCGTGCCTCGCGGGCCATGACGAGTCTGACAATCTCGTCCTTGCTCCCGACGTTGCGGTACACGGTCGCCCTTGACATCCCTGCGCGTCGCGCGATGTCCTCCACACTGGTCCGGCGTATGCCGAAATCAGAAAACTGCGCAAGCGCAGCCACCGCGAGTCGCTCGGACATTTCCGTCGAGGTCGCCGTCGGGGCTTCCGGCATTGCTGTGGAAGCCGAGGCGTTCATGAATTCACGTGCTGCTCGGTGGCGGGGCATCGCCGGGCCGCGATAACCGGCGCTCCGTTCTCGGGAACGGCGATCACGGAATGCCGCCCCACCGCCGACTCATGCTCGACTGCGGGAAGCAATTCAAGCTCTTCGATGAGAGTTCGCAAGACGACTGTGGCTTCAAGCTGGGCCATCCACGCGCCGATACACCGGCGCATCCCTCCTCCAAACGGAGTCCCTGAATAGGTCCCTGGGCGAGATACCCAGAAAGCGCTCGGGCCTGAACTCCAGAGGATCCGGATAGACATCCGGCCGGCGGTGGACGAGCGTGATGAAAGGGGCCACGATCGTACCTTCGGGAATCGTCAGCCCCTCGAGTTCGAGTGGCTGCCTTCGTGAGGCGGACGGTAAAGGGAAACGCGGGACGCAGACGCAGCGTCTCCTGGACTACGGCAGTCAGGTACTCATCCTCTCCTGCCGCCACCGAGCGCTTCAGTTCGCGCAGGACGCGTGGCTCGTGGATGATCAGGTCCAGAGCCCAGGCGATCGTCGCACCGGTCGTATCCGTACCCCCGATCAGCATCAATCGCATCTGATCACAAAGTTCCGAATCGCCGATGCCCTGGCCCTCCTCGTCGCGAACCTCCAGCAGCCGGCCGAGCACATCGTCGTGTTCGGTGTGCCCACCGTCCCGGCGTTCGGCGATCTCCTCTAGCACGATCGCGTCGACGGCAGCTTTGAGCGCCTCTATGCGTGGAAAGGGCCGCGAGAAGCCGTCCTTGCGCGCAGTGGCGATCGCCGTCTCCAGCAAGAACCGCCGTGAGCCAATTTCGTCAATCAGGTCCAGCACCGCATCGCGCAGCCGGTTCAGCCGATCAGGCTTTGTAACGCCGAAAACGGCGGCCATGATCACCTCGAGGGTCACTCTCGAGGTCTCGGCGATGGCCGGAGAGGATTCGCCGATCGGCCAGCGGTCGGCAGCTTCGCGCGCCTTCTCTTCAATAGTGGCCTCGTAGCTCTTCAATGCCTCGCCCTGGAAAGCAGGCAGCAGGAGTCGTCGCGTGGCGAGTTGCTCAGGACCATCGAGTGCGGTCAGGTTCGCGGGGCCGAGAATCAACTCGTGCGGCGAGAGCATCCGAAGTGCCTCGCCGAAGTAGAGCGCCTCGGTGTCGGCACGAAAGACCTTTTGAATGTCGTCCGGGTCGGTGAGTCCGACCCAGGCTCCGGAGCCCGGCATCGTCACCACGAAGCGATCGCCCAAGGCTTCGAGTCGTTCTATGAAGCCCGGCAGGTCCAGCCAGTAGCGTGCCGCGTTCGCGAGCGCCGGACAAGACTCCTGTGGAAGCCCCTCGAGCCCGGGAGGTGTCCTCGAAGGGATCAGTTCGAGCGGCACCATTGCAGTAGACAACAGCCCACGCCTGAGTCCGTCGGGAATGAGTTGGGCCGACTTCTGGGAGCCAGCTCTGAGCCCGCGGGACAGTTCGCTGAAGATCGATTGAAAAGGCATTGTGAGACTATTATACAGATATTGTCTCATTGTATTGACTGCCGACACACAACCTTCGGTTGGTGTCCAACCTGCAGCAGAAGAACTGCTGGCAGACCCGCCTCAAGTGGTCCTCGCAATGTTGGATCGGCGCGCTTCCTCGAGATACATTGGCGGGATGCGGACCTGCGCTCCGACCGCGTTGCGACTTACGCCGGTCCCTCCTCCTGAGAAACCCTCCCGGTCACGAACGGGAGGGCCGTCGCCAAAGCTCTCATAACCAAAGACCCTCTGGCGAGAGAGGGTCGGCCGGTGGTCCCGAAGGACATAGCGGGGGCCCGATTCGAACCTACGACTTTGCGAATACGGGAGCGCTCCAAGCCGGTCAAGTCGACTACTTCGTGTGTCCGACGAAGCCCGCGGGCTTGTTTGAGCGATAGTCCTATTCGGCTTGAGGACAGGAACGGCGGTTTCGACCGAATCGGGCAGATCTCGCCGGCGCCGCAGGACTTCGCACCGTTGAGCGGAATCCACCGCCTTCGGAGAGCGCGCCCGACAGGATTCGAACCTGTGACCTTCGGTTTCGTAGACCGACGCTCTATCCAGCTGAGCTACGGGCGCGGGTGATGGCGGGCCGGAACCCGGAATTCGCGATTGTATGGGTCCGGCGCGCCATTCGTCTGCCCGACGGCCGCGGGACGATCGGCAAGGCGGTAGCACCTGCGGGTTTGCCGCAACCATGGGCGGATACCGGTACTTGACGGCGGTTCTAGTGTTCTTCCTACATATGACCACTGCCGCGCGTTTCTCGAAGCTGTCCCTTGCCATCCTCGTCGCCGCTGCCGCCCTGGCCGCGATGCTGTTCGGAGGAGGCGTGCGACAGGCCGAAGCCGCGCCGAGTGAACTGCCCCAAGTTCAAGGTCCTCCACAACGACCGGATCGGCAAGCTCAAGCTGCCGAAGGGCTCCTACAACGTGACCGTGCTGAACGGCGACAAGCTGAGCTGCGCCCAGAGCTCGAAGCTGTTCGCGAAGTTCCTTCAGGACTGGGACGGCGTGCTGCCCAAGCCCTGGATCATCCAGGTGAACAAGAAGACCTTCCGTCGCGGCAAGGGCTCTGACATCGGTTTCCGGGTCAGCAAGTCGAGCAGCGGTGGTAGCGGTGGCGGCAAGACCCCGCGCTCCTGCCCCGGCTACTTCCGGGTGCTCCACAACGACAGCATCGGCAGCTTCAAGGTGCCCAAGGGCCAGTACCGGATCACCCTGGTCGGCCCGCGCAAGATCAACTGCGCGACCGCCTCGAAGCGCTTCGCCGAATTCCTGCTCGACTACGACGGCGTGCTGCCGAAGCCCTGGGTCCTGAATCGCAAGACGGCGACCTTTACCCGCGGCAAGACCGCAAAGGTCGGCTTCAACATCAACCGCGCCTACGGTCCTTCGCCGAACCCGAACAAGAACAAGAAGGCCGTGCGCTGCCCCGGCACCTTCCGCGTCCTGAACAACGACCGGATCGGCAAGCTCATCCTTCCCAAGGGGCCCTACTACATAAAGGTAGGCAACGGACTGGCCTGCAGCAGCGCCTCGAACCTCTTCCGCCAGTTCCTCAACAGGACCGACGGCAGGCTACCGTCTCCGTGGAAGCTCAACGTCGGCAAGGCGCGCTTCCAGCAGGGTTCCGGCGGCCCGTACTTCCGGGTCCAGCAGGCGAACTGAGCAAGTCGGCTCCGGACTCCGCCGCCGCGAAAGCGAAGTCGGCGGTTTCGGGGTGCGCTGTCGCGGGCGGGCGGCCTCCCGGCAGAGCGCTGCGCGCTACGGTGGATCCATGATTACCCGGCGAAGCGACAACCTGCCCCCCGGCCCGCGACTGCCAAAGGCTCTGCAGACGGTGGGCTGGTGGACCAGGCCGACCGGCTTCCTCGAGCGCTGCCGTCGTCTGTACGGAAAGCGCTTCACGATCCGACTCGCCGCCCAGGATCCGTTCGTGATGATCTCGGACCCTGAGGAGATCAAGCAGGTGTTCACCGCGCCACCCGACGTGCTCTACCCCGGCGAGGGTGCGCGCATCCTCGAGCCGATCGTCGGACCGAACTCGATCCTGCTGCTTGACGAAGGCGCCCACATGGCCCAGAAGAAACTGGTGCTGCCGGCATTCCACGGCGAGAGGATGAAAGGGCTCGAGCCGATGATCACCGAGGTCACCCGCGAGCAGATCGCCTCCTGGCCGCGCGGGCAGAGGGTGCCGATCCACCCCCGGATGCAGGCCCTGACCATGGACGTGATCCTCGCCGCCGTCTTCGGACTGCGCTCCGGTGACCGCCTCGCCGAACTGCGCCTGGCCCTGACCGAGATGCTCGAGTTCGGCCTCAGTCCGCTCAGCCTGTTGCCACCGGCACAGCGGGCTCCGTTCGGCCTCGGCCCCTGGGCTGAAGTTCATCAAGGTGAGGGCCCGGGCTGACGAGCTGATCTACGCCGAGATCGACGACCGGCGGCAACGTCCCGACGCCGGGGGAAGCGAGATAATCGCATCGCTGATCGAGGCCCGGCACGAGGACGGCTCACCGATGTCGGACGAGGAGATCCACGACGAACTGCTCACCCTGCTGGTCGCCGGCCACGAGACCACCGCCACCGAACTCGCCTGGGCGCTGGAGCGCCTGACCCGCGAGCCGGAGGTGATGGCGAAGCTGGTCAGCGCCGTGGACGAAGGCGACGGTGAGCCTTATCTGACCGCCACGATCCGCGAGATCCTGCGACACCGCCCGGTCCTGCTGAACGCCGCACCTCGGACCGTGAAGAAGCCGATCGAAGTCGGTGGCATCCAGTACGAGCCACGGGTCCACCTGGTCGCCAGCGCCTGGCTGGTCCAGCACGACCCCGACATCTACCCGGAGCCATACGCCTTCAGGCCCGAACGCTTCCTCGACTCCGACCCCGGCACCTACAGCTGGATCCCCTTCGGAGGAGGACGCCGTCGATGCATCGGTGCGAGCTTCGCGCAGATGGAGATGGCGGTCGTGCTTCGCGAGCTGCTGCGCTCGACCGAGGTGACGGCCGGCGCTGACGGGCCCGAGTTCACGATCCGCCGGGCGATCACCGTGACGCCCGGGCGAGGCGCCGAGACGGTACTTGCCGACCGCGCGACGGCCTGACCATGGCCGGGGCCGATTGCGCAGCACCGCCCGAAAGGCTCTGGCAGCTGGTCGCGCGACCCGACCGCTGGAACGAATGGTCGCCGTACGTACGAGGGGCTGAAGGACTGGGTTCACCCGAGGTCGAAGCGGGTTCGAAAGGCAGCGTGATCCTCCGCGGCGGGATCCGGCTGCCGGCCGAGGTGACCGCGGTCGATCCCGGCCGATCCTGGAGCTGGAAGGTCGGCGGCATCATCGTCCACCACATCGTCACCCCGACCCCCGGGGGATCCCGCCTGGAGATGACGGTCGAAGCGTCGGCAAGGGCCTGGACCCCCGCGGCGAAACTCTACGCGCCGGTGGTCGGGGTGATCGCCGGTCGAACGGCCAGGGCGGCCGAAGGGGACCACCGGGACTGAACGGCCGCCGGGATCAGGCCGGCCGTCCCTCGTCGTCGATGCCGACGGTTTTGGCCGGAGCTCTGGCGTGGATAAGGGCGGCTGTCCAGTCTTCTGCCATGCCGCTGTCCTCGTTGCCGTGGTGGTGGACCGGTGTATCGACTACCTCGGCCCGGACCGTTTCGAATCCCTCGAATGCGGCGGTCAGCTCTTCGATCGCGACCAGGTCGAACTCGGCGAAGAATCCGAATCGCTTCATGCTCGAGTCGAAGTCCTTCAGGGCGACCGAGCCTCCCGGGTTGATCGAGTCGCGGATCATTCGCAGCACCTCGGTCCGGGCGGGCCTGTCGGGCAGGGCAAAGCTGCTGACGATCAGGTCGTATCGATGATCGGGCCGCCAGACTGCCGCATCGGCGTGGATCAGTTCGGCCGTCACGCCGCGGTCTTCGAGAATCAGACGGGCCGCCTCGATCGCCCGGTCGGCAATATCGATGCCGGTCACCTGCCAGCCGCGATCAGCCAGCGCGACCACAAGCCCTCCGGCGCCACAGCCGACGTCGAGAGCCCGGCCGGGCTCGAGGCCGTCGATGATCTCCAGCAGATCCGCGTCGGGTGGCTCGTAGTCGGCGAGCGAGCCACCGTAGGACTCGTTCCAGTCGATGCTGGGGGGTTGGGAATCCTGGCTCTGACGATCGTTCTTGTCCATGCCCACACCCTAGGGCCAGCCCTCCCCCGGAGGTGGAGCGTGGTTCCGCGGTTCACCTCGATCGTGCCGAGTCAGCTCTGCTTGACGACCGAATAGATCACGCGCTCGGCCACGTCGACCGTGGTATCACCGATGCGTGAACAGCGGCGGTAGAGCTCGCGGCGGGCGATCCGCTGTCCGCGATCTTCGAGGTCGAGGGTGATCGCCATCCCCCTGTAGTAGTGCCCGTGCATCTGCCGGGCGGCCTCGATCGCACGGTCGGCCTCCTCGGTTGCCCTGGTCCCCGAGCTGTCCAGTCGAGCTACAGCTGCGTCAACGCTGCCGAGGGACTCGACGATAAGCCCGGCCATCTCAGCCAGACCATCGTCGGGCTCGCACTCCAGTACGGCCGCCTCGCCCACCAGACCGGCCGCCGCGCCGAGGATGCGACTTGTTCCCTGGGAGATCGAGAAAAGGTCCTCCGGTTCGATCGGGGTGATGAAGGCGGCCCGGAGAGCGTTCAGCAGGTCGCGCTTCGCAAGCTCGCCTCGACCCTGGATCTCGCGCATCTCTTCGAGGCGCACGTCTTCGCCCCCGGCCCACGCGGCGAATTTCCCGCCGCCCTCGATGGTCACCGCAATCTGGCTCCGGAGCAGGCCGAGTACGTCCGGGGTTTCCGGCAAGAACCATCTCCTGGCGTTCAGACCACCCATTGCGTCACCCCGTAGATTGCCACGGCCAGCAGACCCGCGGCCGGCAGCGTGATCAGCCAGGCCAGCAGGATCTCCCTGACGGTCGCCCATCGAACGTGGCGCCAGCGTCGACGGCCCCCACCGATGCCCACCACCGAGGAGGCCACCACCTGGCTGGTCGAGGTCGGTGCTCCGCCCAGAGAGGCGCCCAGAATCACCGCCGCCGAGGAGCTCTGGCTGACCATTCCCTCGGTTCGGCCGATCCGGTAGATGCCACGACCGATGGTCCGGATGATGCGCCAGCCGCCGAGTGCCGTGCCGGCGGTGAGAGCGACGGCGCAAGCCGGGACCACCCAGGCGGGGGTCTGGAGGGAATCGATCCGCCCTTCGGCAAGTAGCAGCGCCGCAATCACGCCTACCGACTTCTGGGCGTCGTTTGCGCCGTGGCTGAAGGCGAGCGCAGCCGAAGTGAACCACTGGCCGTTCGCGGCGACCGCGTTCCAGCGCCTCGTGGCCCGGCGTCCGAGCAGGGCGACGAGCCGGATCAGCAGCAAGCGCCGCCAGGAAACCGAGAAGCGGTGAAACGGCGAGCGCTATCAGCGCTCCAAAGACCCCGACCGGATGCATGTTCTCGAGCCCTCCCCACTGAACCGCGCTGACGCCCCCTTCGGCCAGCGCGGCGCCGACCAGCCCGCCTACCAGGGCGTGACTGGAACTCGACGGCAGGCCGCGTCGCCAGGTGAGCAGGTTCCAGATCACCGCTGCCGCCAGACCGGCGCCGATCACCGCGACCGCCTGGTCCGGCGAGACCGTGACGATGCCGGCAATGGTGTCAGCGACGGCCGCGCCGACCAGCAACGGGCCGAGCAGGTTGAAGAACGAGGCGAGCAGGATGGCCTGCAGAGGTGTTGCCACCCTGGTCGCAACAAGTGTCGCGATCGCATTCGACGCGTCGTGGATGCCGTTGGTAGCGGCGAAGGCAAGTGCGAGCGCAAGCGCGATTACCAGGCCCGGGTCCATCCCCGGACCCTAGTGCGCCTCCTTGTCGTTAGCCGGAATTCAAGGCCGCCGAAATCGAGTGTGAAGATTCAGCCGATGACTCAGGTCCGCACCCGGAGTGCGGCGGCGCGCCGGATCCTGGGCACCGGTCCCGACTCGGCGACGACACGCTCAGGGCAGGCTTGTCGGATCCGGTGAAGCATCGAATTGCGCCGGGTCGAAAGGCGCCGAGATCAGCTCGTTCTCGAACATGAAGCTCGACAGCTCTTCCAGGCTCCCGCGGTCGATCGCACCAATCGATCCCGGTTCGCCGATCAGAGGTTCGTAGGCGAGCAAGGTCTCCCTGGCGAGTTCCGGATCGAGCTCCGGCAGCATCTCGACCATGCCGGATACTGCTCCCTTCGGATCCTGGAGTGCCTGCCGGTAGCCTGCGATCGTCGCGTTGACGAATCCTTCGATCAGCTCCGGATCCTCGGCAATTCGGGAGCCGGTTGAAAAAGCGACCAGGCCCGGATACGAAGGCCCGCCGAACTCGTCGAAGGCGAATGACTTCGTCTGCTTTCCTTTCGACTCGACAACCGGGGCGTCGGCCGGCAGGTAGCCGGTGAAGGCCGAGATCTTCCCGGCCAGAAGGGCCTGGATACCCCCGAAACCGACGGTGACCACCTTGCTGGCGCCCGGGTCTCCCCCGGCCTCTTCGACCATCGTCTCGAATACCGCCGTATCCGACGGGACCCCGGTGACGCCGACCGTCTTGCCGCCCAGGCCGCCCGGGGAATCGATCCCTTCACCGGCCAGCGTTATCAGTCCGCCCGACGGCCGCTGGGTGACCGCCATGACCGCGCGCACGTCGCGTCCGGCGTCGATCTGAGTCGCTACGTCAATGCCGTCGGCCAGCCCGAAATCTGCCTTGCCTGACTGGATCAACCGGATCGTATCGGCGGTCGAAGTAGGAGTTATGACCTCCAGGTCGATCCCTTCGTCCCGGTAGGCACCGGATGCGAGTGCTTCGTAGACACCGGCGTGGACGCCGTTGGGCAGGAAGTCGAGGACCAGTGTGGCCTTGACCAGTTCATCGCCGCCAGCGGAGTCGTCGCCGCAGGCAGTGATACCCACCACCGGGATCACGGCAGAGATCACGATGGCGAGGGTGAGGCAGACGCGCCTCAAGGAACCCGGTGAACCTCGAAAAGATTGGTGCCCAGGTGCTGGTCGGTGAGGCCTGCGACGATCGCGATCAGGTCGCCGGACTCGGCGGCTTTCGTCCTCGCGGCCACGTCGGCGCATTCGTAGAGCAGGTCGCGGATCTCGGTCACCTGGTCCTCCAGAACCGGTTCGACGCCGAAAACGAGTCGCAGCCGGCGTACCGCCTTCAGGGTGTGGGTCACCGCAAGGACCGGAACCTCCGGCCGGTGGGCGGCCACGACCACGGCCGTCCTGCCGGTCGCGGTCGGCACCACGATCAGCTTGAGGTCGAGCCGGTGGGAAGCGACCACCGCGCTCTGCGTGACCGATGCCGAGACGTCCATCTCCTCCTGGCTGGTGCGGTTCATCAGCCACTCCCAGTAGGGCAGGTCGGGTTCGGTCGAGCGGGCGATCTGGTCCATCACCTTGATCGCCTCGACCGGATGGTCTCCGACCGCAGTCTCCTCGGAGAGCATCACCGCGTCGGTCCCGTCGTAGATCGCGGTGGCGACGTCGGTCACCTCGGCCCTGGTCGGGCGCTTGGCGTGGACCATCGAGGCAAGCATCTGGGTGGCGGTGATCACCGGCTTCGACTCGTGGCCCGCGGCCCGGATCAGGTGCTTCTGCAGCACCGGCACCCGGGAGAGCGGCACCTCGATGCCGAGGTCTCCCCGGGCGATCATGATGCCGCCGTTCGACGCCGCCACGATCGAGTCGATCGCGTCGGCCGCCTGGGGCTTTTCGATCTTGGCGATCAGCGGCAGGTCGGATCCGAGCTGCTTGAGCCGGTCCATCACCGGCTTCAGGTCGGAAGCCCGCCGCACGAAAGAGACCGCCAGCAGGTCCAGGTCGTTCCTGACCGAGAAATCGACCCAGCCGAGGTCGATGTCGGAAACCGCTGCCAGGCCGGCATCGACGCCGGGAAGGTTCATGCCCTTGTTGGAAGAGAGCGGCCCGCCGACCTCGACCTCGGCGAGCAGTCCCTCGCTGTCGCGGCCGGTCACGATCAGGCGGATCGATCCGTCGGCCAGGTAGACGATGGCGCCGTCCTGGAGCACGTCGGGCATCGCCTCCCAGGGGACCGGGATCCGGTCGGCGGTGCCGCCGTCGTCATCGACCACGAGCTTGACCGTCGAGCCGAACTCGATCTCGACCACTCCGTCGGGGAAGGCTCCGACCCTCAGCTTGGGACCGGGAAGGTCCCCGAGGATGCCGATCTCGCGACCGACCGCACGGCTGGCCTCGCGGATGTCGCGGACCGTCTTCGTATGCTGCGCCTCGTCGCTGTGGGAGAAGTTGAGCCGCATCACGTCGACCCCCGCCTCGATCATCTCGCGCAGGGTCTCGGGCGCCCAGCTGGCCGGACCGACGGTGGCGACGATCTTGGTTTTTCTGGGCGGCTGTGCGTTCATCCCGACCATTGTGACGACCGATCGCGATTCGGTGGGCTACCTGTTGTGAAAACGCTAGCCACCGTCGGAGGAGTCGTCCCGGCCGGAGCGGTCCCGGATCGAGCCGGCATGCGCCCGCGCGTCGGGATCCCGACGGACCTTGATGATGCTGGCGACGGTGGTCACGGTCAGCACGATCGCGATCACCAGCAGCGAGAGGTTGGTCGAGATCTCGGGAATCGACTCGTCGATCTTGTGGGCCCAGTGGAGGATCAGCTTCACCCCGATGTAGCCGAGGATCACCGAGAGTCCGATCGACAGGTAGACCAGCCGGTCGAGCAGGCCGGTGACCAGGAAGAACAGGGCCCTCAGGCCCAACAGGGCGAATGCGTTGGCGGCGACCACGATGTAGACCTCCTGGGTGACCCCGAAGATCGCCGGGATCGAGTCCAGCGCGAACAGGATGTCGGTGGTTCCGATCGCGATCAGGACCAGCAGGAGCGGCGTGACCATCCGCCGCCCGTCGACCCGGGTGGTGAACCCTCCCTCGGCATAGTCGTCGGTCATCGGCAGCCGCTTGCGGGCGAAGGCGACGACCGCGTTGTCGTCCATCGACGGATCCTGGTCGCGGTGACGGAACAGCTGGATCGCGGTGAAGATCAGCAGCAGCCCGAACAGCAGGAACATGAAGGAGAAGCGCTCGAGCAGAGCCGCGCCCAGCAGGATGAAGATGACCCTGAGGATCAGAGCGAGGAAGATGCCGATGATCAGGACCCGCTGCTGGTACTGCTTCGGCACCGCGAAGGCGCCCATGATCACGACGAAGACGAAGAGGTTGTCCACCGACAGGCTCTTCTCGAGGATGTAGCCGGCGAAGTACTCGGTTCCCCACTCCCAGCCGGCGACGAAGCCGAAGACGACACCGAAGCCGATCGCCACTGCGATGTAGAAAACCGAGGCCAGGGCGGCCTCTTTGAACTCGACCTCATGCGGCCTGAGCAGCGCCTGCCCGAGGTCGACGGTGAACAGGACGAGGATGAAGCCGATCGTCACCAGCCATGCAGTTGTGGTCACGTCGAGCATCGGCGGGGGATCTTCGCAGGTCGAACCCGGCGCGGGACCGCCGCTCGGTCCGGCTCTACACCGACCCGCCGTAGTCCGGCTCAACTCGGGGCGGTCGGCCTTAACGACGAAGGGCCGGCGTGCGCCGGCCCTTCGTTCACGCTCTTAGACGGCCTAGCGGCTGCCCTTGTAGGCGACGACCTGCTGGTAGCCGCTCGGGCGGTTGGTGTAGGCCATGGTCAGGATGTTGATCGGCGAGAAACTGATCTCCTCCGCCGTCGCGTCGGCGAACCACTGTGACGGATCAGGCGTGCCGTACTCGACCTCGAGCTGCTCGCCCGCTTCGGCAATCGCATTCCAGACCGCGGTCTGGCACTGCTTGCGGTTGCCCTTGCCGCAGTAGTTCTTCTTGAACGGCTTCGGCTGGTCCTTGCCGAGCAGCTTCTTGATGTCGCGATCGAAGTACTGGTGCCAGCCGTTGTACTGACCGCCCGGAGGTGAGTCGAACCGGCGGAACAGGGAGTTCAGCTCGTCCAGCTGGGAACCGATCTGCGGCCCCATGAAGGCGTCGGCGATCATGTTCCATGAACCGTCCATCGAGGCGGCGCCCGGGTGGTCGATCAGGCCGTCGTCGTTGCGGTCGAGACGGCTGCCGGCCTTCTCGCTCCAGAACCGCATCTGCTTCAGCATCTGCCCGGCCTGTCCGGTCGGCGGCTTGGAGCCGTTGAGCAGCTTGCGAAGCATCGGCACGGTGCGGACCGCGCGCACGTCCTGCGTCGCGGCCGAGTTCATCGCCGACGTGACCGCGGGCAGGTTCCACTTGCCCTTGTTATTGCGGTTCTTCTTCAGCTGGATGTTCAGCAGGTCGACCCTGGCGACGGAACCGCTGCGGCCCCAGGCGTCATCGGCCGCGCCGAACCTCTTCGCCGCGGTCTGGTTCCAGTTGACGATGGTCCCCGACTTCGGGTTCTTGCCCTGCATGTGGCCGGCCTTGTTGAGGAAGCCGGTCCACTCGTACTGGCCGGTGCCCTTGGTCAGCAGTCGCGGGTCCACCTGCGGATGGCGGATCGGCATCCGCCCGTTGGTGAACATGGCGATGTTCTTGTTGTCGATGTAGAAGGAGTTGAAGGTCTGCGGGGACTGGTTCGCCGCCGCGTAGAACGACTTCACATCGTTGACCGTGCCGTCCGAGAGACGCTGGTTGAAGATGACGTCGTTCGTATCCCTGCCGTAGCTCGAACGCTTCGACGAGATCGCCACACGGCGTCCGTCGACCGTCGCGTAGCCGGTGACCGGACCGTGGACCGTGCTCATGAAGTTGACCGGGTTGCCGTTCAGCGTTCCGGCGTAGAACGGCTCCATGTCCAGGCATTCGCCCTTGTACATGTACTTGGTATCGCTGCCTTCGCAGAGAGTCTCCGCGTACTGGTCGATCACGTCTGCCGAAGCGGAGGTGAGCGTGTTCGAGAAGTCCTCGCCGCGTCCGATCAGCAGGTAACCCGGTGCGAATGCCGAGGTCGAGCCGCGCCAGGTCAGACCGGGCGCGTCCATGTCGATCTCGTAAGTGAAGCCCGGGTAGTTGTAGCCGATCTGGGGACCACCGACCATCAGCGGCTTGTTGGTCGCCGACTTCTCCTTGGTGATCATCAGGGTGTTGGAGGACTGGACCCTCGGCTGCGAATCGGCTGCGACGTCGGGTGCTCCGCCATCGACCGGATCCACCGGGTCATAGCTGTCGTGATCGATGATCACGGTGCCGGCGCGGCCGTTCTGGGGGATCGGCGCGTAGGGGAA
Source organism: uncultured Solirubrobacterales bacterium (assembly GCA_963709375.1). Lineage (GTDB taxonomy): Bacteria > Actinomycetota > Thermoleophilia > Solirubrobacterales > 70-9 > 67-14. The sequence goes on along the minus strand of CAVPWA010000003.1, from coordinate 44,677 downwards.
CTTGCCGTCGACGCTGGTCGGGTTGGCGTTGTTCTTCTGCTGGGCGAGGTCGTCGAAGACCTTCCAGCCGGCCTTCGTGCCAAGACGGTCCTGAAGGCCGTCGAGGAACTGCGAGCGCCGGGCTTCGTCGCCACCGCCCTGGCCGAGGAACTGGCTCTTGAAGGAGTTGATCGCGAAGATGTCGTTGCGGGTCCACGGCGGAGTTGCCGGGCTGTTCGCAGCGAGGTAGGCATTCATGCCCTCGAGGAAGGTGTCGATGTCCTCCAGCGCCTGCTCGCCGTCAGCGCCCTTGGCCAGCAGAGCGTCGGCCTGCTTTGCCACTTCGGCCTGCGTCTCGGCACTCGGCTGGAAGTTCTGCAGCCCCAGGATCAGGCTGTAGGAGGTGATGTTCGGCAGGTCGATCGCCGCCGCGTAAGAGTTGAAGCGGGCCTGGGCGAGCAGGAAGCCGCGGTCCTGCTGGGCGATCCAGCCGGCGGCCCAGATGCCGCCTTCGTAGGTATCGGCCTTGACGTGCGGCACGTTGAACTTGTCGCGGGTGATCGTCACGCCTTCCATCGGGACCGGCTCGTCGGTGCCGGGGCCGTCCGGGCCGATTCCGAGGCCCTGCGACTTGAAGTTCTGCTGGATGTCGTCCCAGCTGACCTTGTTGAAGAGCGGAGTCAGCGCGTCATACATCAGCGCCTGGCTGTCTGCACCGGGAGGCGGAGGAATCGCGCCCCACTGCCCCGACGGAATGATGTTCAGCGAGGTAGCGGCATAGTCCTTGGCCGAGGCGGTTGACGCCTGGGCCAGAAGCCCGAGAACGAGCACGGTGAAAACAGTAAGCAGACGACGCATCAACTACCCCCTAGATAGCGATTGAAAACAGGTTCCCTGCGCAGCACGAAATTCACAACTGTTCAGACACTACACCCATCAGCCCGCCACCTACAAACGCAATCCGGCCGGCCCTCAGTTGAGCGAGTTCTCGACGTCCTTGATCGGGTCGTACCAGCCGTTCTCGAGTATCCAGGCCTGCAGCTCCTTGTCGAGGCCGAAGATCACACCGAAGCCGACCACCAGGAAGAGCACCCCGATCACCTTGCGGAAAGTGCCGTGGGGGTCGCTCATCCAGTTCATCTTCTCCACCACTGCCCGGCCGAACAGGCTGATCAGGAAGAGGATCAGCGCCAGACCGGCCGCATAGGCGACCAGGTAGGCGAGGCCCTGGCTGAAGGAGGCCGGGAAGGTGACCGCGATGATCAGCGCATAGGTCGGGCTGCAGCTGTTGAAGACGGGGCCGAGTGCCGCGCCGAGCAGGATGTCCTTCTTCATCCCGGTTTCGTCCCGTGATTTCTCCATCAGCCGGTCCGCCCCCCGCGAGATCCCGGTGGCGGTGACCAGCCGGTCCCAGATCGAGGGCCAGATCAGGGTGATGCCGAACAGCACGACGATGGTGCCGGCGAAGATCGACCAGACCCCGTCCGGGATGCCGAGCAGCGCCGTGGTCGCCTTGAGCAGCAGCGAGAAGACGATGATCGAGACCCCGAGGCTGATCACGATCGTCAGCGGATGGCGGATCGAACGACGATCCTCGTCCTCGGCGCCGCTCAGCACCGAGCCGCCGACGATCACCGGCAGCAACGGCAGCACGCAGGGGGCGGCGGCCGTCAGGATGCCGGCCAGGAATGAGACGACCAGGAGGTCCATTGATCAGCCCGGGCTTTCGCCAGTGCGATTGCGCATGGCGGCTTCGCCCGTAATCGCTACTGGAGCAGCGCCGCGCTCACGTTGTCGAAAGTCGGATCCTCGTAGGCGACGTAGCTGTCGATCTTGTCGCCGTTGTCATCGACCTTGACCACGGTGGTCTGGATCGTGACCCCGTACTCCTGGCGCAGATCCTGGTTGGAGTCGTAATCGACCTTGAAGACCGTGACACCGTCCGGGACGCCGCTGGCCTCGATGTCGCCTTCGAGCGATACGCACTGCGAGCACCAGTCGGCATGGAAGAAGAGCAGCTTGTCACCGGGGGTTTCGGCGACCAGTTCGGGCGAGTACTCCACGTACTGGCCGGGCTGGGATGCGTTGCCACCGGACTTCTCGTCGCCAGATGCCTTTTCGTCGCTGGAGGCTTCGTCTCCGCCGGGGGAACGGTCGGCTCCGTAGCTGCCGCCCGAGTTCTCGGTGGCGGTGGTGGCGCTCTGGTCGCTGCCGGACGACGATGAGTCGTCCGAGGAGCATCCGGCGATCGTCAGTCCTGCGCCGAACATGACGGCGAGCACTCCGGCAAGGGCAATCCTCTTACGGTCCATGCGGCCATGCTAACCCGGCGCCTTAGCCGCGTCTAAACGGCGAGGCGACGGGGCAGCGGAGAGGGAGGGATTCGAACCCTCGAGAGGGCTTGCGCCCCCTACTCGCTTAGCAGGCGAGTGCCTTCAGCCACTCGGCCACCTCTCCGGGAGGGCGGATTGTAGGGATTCGACGGATGTCCCGGCTATTGTCCGGAGCCAGATGGGGACCTCCGAGACCGCTTCCGCGACCGTGCCCGTGCGCACCCACGCCTACTACGAAGAGATCTTTTCCGAGGTCGAAGGCCCCTTCGCCTTCGTCGATCTCGACGCGATGTGGGCCAACGCCGACGCGATGCTGGCCCGAACCCGGGAGATGCCGATCCGGATGGCGAGCAAGTCGATCCGGGCAAGGGCCCTGTTCGAGAGGATCCTCAACCGCGACGAGCGCTTCCGCGGAGTCATGACCTTCACCCTGCCCGAGACCAACTGGCTGGCCTCGCAGGGCTACGAAGACCTGCTGCTGGCCTATCCGACGACCGACCTCGAAGCCCTCGCCGAGCACGCCCTCCATGCCGCCGCCCGCCCCGAAGGCGCGCCGATCCTCACCGTCGACTGCGTCGAGCACCTCGACATGATCGAGTCGGTCCTCGGCAGCCAGGCCGGCACGGTGCGCCTCAGCATCGAACTCGACGCCGGCTGGCACGGCCTGGGCGGCCGGGTCCAGGCCGGGGCCAAGAGATCGCCGATCCGCAGCCCCGAGCAGGGCGTCGCCCTGGCCGAGCAGATCGCCCGCCGCGACAAGCTCGAGCTGGTCGCGATCATGGCCTATGAAGGACAGATCTCCGGGGTCGGCGACCAACCCCCGAACCGGCCGTGGCGGGGCCGGATGATCAAGTGGATGCAGAAGAACTCGATCGAGGAGATCGCCGGGCGCCGGACCGAGTTCGTGCGGCGGGTGAAGGAGGTCGCGCCGATCGAGATCGTCAACGGCGGCGGGACCGGCTCACTGGAATTCACCTCGGCCGAAGCCGAAGTGACCGAGGTCGCCGCCGGCTCGGGCTTCTACGCACCGCATCAGTTCGACCACTACTCGTGGTTCTCGCTGACTCCTGCCGCAGCCTTCGCCCTGCCTGTGGTTCGCCGCCCCGGTCCGGGAGTGGTCACCGCCCTCGGCGGCGGCTACCTGTCCTCCGGCGCCCCGGGCCCCGCCCGCATGCCTGTCCCCTGGCTGCCCGAGGGGCTCACCCTCGACAAGGAGGAAGGCGCAGGCGAGGTCCAGACCCCGCTGCTCGGTGAGGCCGCCGACGGCCTCGGCCTCGGCGACAACGTCTACATGCGCCACAGCAAGGCCGGCGAACTCTGCGAGCGCTTCGACTCGCTCTACCTGATCGAAGGCGGCGAAATCGTCGACCAGGTGCCGACCTACCGCGGCGAAGGCCAGACCTTCCTCTGAGCACCGTCGCGGGGCCGGGTCCGGCCCGCCGAAAGCAGCTCCCGGGTCGGCTTTTTCCGCCATCGCGGCAACAACCGACCCGGTCAGGGGCCGAGGACGGTCTCGGCGTATTCGTTGGTGAAGGTTCGCTTCGGGTCGAGCCGGTCGCGGATGCCGGCGAAGCGCTGCCATTCCGGGTAACGGGGCGCCAGGGTCCGGGCGGTCTGGAAGTGGTGCTTGCCCCAGTGGGGCCGGCCGTCGTATGAGTCGAAGATGCGCTCGATCTCGCGGAAGTACGGCTGCCACTCCAGCGTCGAGTGCTGGTGGACCGCGATGTAGGTCGAGTCGCGACCGCTGACCGGTCCGATCAGGCTGTCGTCGGCCGGCACCACCCGGCACTCGATCGGCATCGCCAGCGGCATCTTCTGCTCGCGGATCAGGTCGAGCACCCGGGTCAGGGCCTCGGTGCCCGACTCCCTGGGAAGGGCGTATTCCATCTCGTTGAAGCGGATGGTCCGGTAGTTGGCGAAGCATTCGTGGGAAACATCGATCTGCTCGGACTGGCTCATGAAACGGGTCGAGAACCTGGCCGTCCGCGGGATCAGTCCGGGAGCGCGGCCGGTGGCCCTGAGGGCGAGGTCTCCGAGACCGTTTTCGACCACCACGTCGCTGATGAAGCGCTCGGCCCGCCCGCGCGGCTTCGGCCGGCGCCCGGTCCGGTTGCGCCGGATGGTCAGCGCGGTGTCGGTGTAGGGGAAGACGAAGAACTCGAAGTGCTCGTTGCCGGCCGCCAGCCCCTCGAAGTCGGCCAGAACCTCGTCAAGAGGCATCGGCAGGTCGGCCCGATGGAGGTTGAAAGCGGGCACCGCCTGGAGGGTGACCGCGGTGATCACGCCGAGCGAGCCGATCGCGACACGGGCCGCGCGCAGAAGGTCCAAGCTGTCACCGCTGCCGTCGATCTCGAGCAGTTGCCCGTCGGCGGTGACCAGGTCCAGCGCCACGACCTGGGCCGGCAGGTTCGGCATCTGCGAGCCGGTGCCGTGGGTGCCGGTCGAGATCGCCCCGGAGATCGTCTGCTGATCGATGTCACCGAGGTTGGCCATCGCCAGGCCGAGCCGGTCGAGTTCGCGATTCAGGTCGGCCAGCACCGTGCCACCGCCCACCTTGACCAGGCCCGTCGAGAGGTCGGCATCGAGGACCCCGGCGAGGCCGGTCACGTCGATCATCAGGTCCTCGCCGATCGCGGCGGCAGTGAAGGAGTGACCGGATCCCGGCACGACGATCCTGCGCCCGGAGTCGGTGGCCGAAGCGACCAGTTCCTGGAGCTCGGCCCGGCCGACCGGCCTGCTGATCTCTTTCGGAGAGCAGCTCTGGTTGCCGGCCCAGTTGGTCCATGCGGCAGATCCGTTCTTGCGGTGGCCCGGCGTCACGGACTCAATTAATCCACGAACTCGGAGGCCATCGGCTGCACGGTGCCCCGGGCGACGAGCGCGACCGCGCCGATGATCACGACCGTGACCAGCGACGGCAGCAGGTAACCGGCGGCCCCGGCGAGGAAGCCGCCACCGACCGCACCCAGCATCTGGCCGCCGCCCCAGGCGACGTTGGCCGCGCCGGACGCATAACCCTGGTTGAGCCCGGAAGAGGTCGCCGCGTCGGTCAGCAGCGTGCTGGCCGGGGTGAAAGAGAGCCCGGCGCCGAATGCGCAGGTGACGACGGCGGCGGCCAGCAGCGGCAGCGCGTCGAAGACGCCGATCGAGACGACCGCGACGGAGATCACCGCGAGGCCGATCAGGTAAGGGCCGGTCCGGCCCACCCGGTCACTGACCCGCCCGATCCACGGGCCCGCCACCGCCTCTACCGCCGAGCCGGCCGCGAAGGCGGCCGCTATCACCCAGGGGCTGGCCCCGAGCTCGTCCATCTTCAGCGGCGCGACCACGACGAGGAATCCGAAGGCGAGCGACGGCCCGCCCAGCACCAATACGAGCCGTGGCACGTTCGATCGCCTGACTACCGCGACCGCCTCGCGCAACGGCTGGCGCGCAAGCTCGGTCGCGTCGGGGATACCCAGGGCGACCGCGATCAGGATCGCCGCCGCGAAGAAGACCGTGGCAAAGACGGGCTCGGTCCCGATCTCGTGGGCCAGCGCCCCGATCGGTGCCCCGAGCAGATCGCCGATCACCGCGGCGGCGATGACCGCGCCGATCATCTCCCCGCGCCTCGCTTTGGGCGAGGCCGATACGACCCAGCTGACCGACCCGGCCCACATCAGCGCACCCGAAGCACCCTGCATGAAGCGGCTGGCGTCGAGCAGGTAGATGTTGTCGGCGAAGCCGAATATCGGACTGAAGATCCCGATGCCGACCAGCCCGGTGATCATCGTCTTCCGCGGCCCGACCCTGGCAGCCAGCCAGCCGGCCGGCAGCGCCGAAACGAGCGTGCCGGCGGCGAACGCGCCGGCCAGGATCCCGGCTTCTCCCTCGCTCAGGGCGAGGTCCGCCTTGTAGTCGGCCAGGATCGGCGTCAGCACAGCGAAGAAGGTGACGTCCAGGAAGACGACCGCACAGGCAAGAGTGAGCAGACGACGCACCGGCACATCCTGACAGCCGCGCGCAATGCGCCGGTCAGGCAGGGGTGGGGGCGCGACCCCCGGACGTCGGCGACTCGCCGGCGGGCCGCGGGCCCCGTGAGGCGGGACCGGTCGGCGGCGCGACCGGGCGCAGGCCCGCGACGGATCAGGCGAGCCGGCCGACCGAGTCGCTCAGGGCGTCGCCGATCATCTCCAGATGCTCACCGGTCACCGTGAGCGGCGGAGATACCGCGACCCCTCGTCCGAGCGGCCGGGCCAGCACACCGCGCTCGCGCATCAGCATTGCCAGCCTGACCGGTGCGCCGGCATCGCTTTCCATGATTCCGGGCGCCAACTCCAGCGCTGCCATCAGCCCCTTTCCGCCGCGGACCTCCCCGGTGGCCGGCAGGTCGGCGGCACGATTCATCTGGTCGAAGAGTTCCCCCTCGAGGTCCTGGCCGCGGGGCAGCAGGTCCTCCTCGTCGAGGATGCGGATGTTCTCGAGGGCCGCGGCGCAGCAGGTGGCGTGACCGGCATAGGTCGCGCCGTGGCGGAAGGGCGGGCAGTCCGGATCGTCCCAGAACGGCGCGGCGATCTCGGAAGAGATCACGACACCGCCGAGCGGCAGGTAGCCGCTGGTCACCCCCTTGGCGAAGGTGATCATGTCCGGCACGACGCCGGGCCAGCGCTCGATGCCGTACCAGGTGCCGAGCCGGCCGAAGGCGCAGATCACGGCGTCGACCACGAGCAGCACGCCGTTCTCGCGGCAGATCGAGGCGACCTGCTCGATGTATCCGTCCGGTGGCGGATAGACACCACCGGCGCCGATCACCGGTTCGACGAAGAATGCGGCGACGTTCTCGGCTCCGACCCGGTCGATCTCGGCCCGCAGCTCGCCGGCGTCGTCGTAGGAGACCACCGATACGTCTTCGACCAGTCCACCGAAGCCGGTCCTGTTCGGCGGAATGCCGGCGATGCTGGTGCCGAAGCCGTGAGTGCCGTGGTAACCGTGCTGCCTGGTGATCAGGTGATGGCGGGCTCTCGTGTCCCTTTCTCATGCCAGTAGCGCCGGGCGAGCTTGGCGGCGGTATCGATGCTGTCGCCACCACCACTGGTCAGAAAGATGCGTGCGTCCGGGATCGGCGAGAGGCCGGACAGCCGCTCGGCCAGCTCGAGGGCCGGCGGGTTGGCGAAATCGCCGAAGGCAGAGTAGGCCTCGAGCTGCTTCATCTGGTCCGACACCGCTTCGCGGATCGAGTCCCGCCCGTGGCCGACATTGGCGTACCAGAGGCTGGCCGTGGCGTCGAGGTAACGGTTGCCGTCCTCGTCGAATACCCAGACGTCTTCGCCCCTGGTCACGACCAGCTGATCGTCTTTGACCTTGCCCATCTGGGCGAATGGATGCCAGAGGCGGCTGCTGCCCGAAGCGCTCATATTCTGACCCTACATCGCCCGCACCGAAGGACCGTCCAACCGGTACGGTGGGCGCATGGAACTGACCGAACGGGTCGAGGCCTGGCGCGCGGCCGGAAGCGGCGAGAGCTTTCGTGGACACCGGATCCACGTCCACCGGCGGGACGGTGAAGGCACGCCGTTGCTGATGCTCCACGGCTTTCCTTCGAGCTCCTACGACTGGCGGCCACTGCTCGAGCTGATTCCGGACCGGCCGGTGCTGGCCTTCGACTTCCTCGGATTCGGCCTCTCCGACAAACCGCGCGACCACACCTACACGCTGGGCTGGCAGGCCGACCTGACCGAGGAGCTGGTCCGCCGTCACTTCCCCGACCAGCCCGTATTCCTGGTCGGCCACGACATGGGCACCTCGGTATCGACCGAGCTCTTCGCCCGGGAGATCGAGGGCCGACCACCCTTTGAAATGACCGGCGCGCTGCTGTTCAACGGAAGCATGGTGGTCGAGCAGGCGACCCTGACCCGCAGCCAGAGGGCGCTGCTCTCACCGCTGGGCGCGCTCTTCACCCGTCTTTCCAACCGGCGCCTCTTCGGCCGTGAGTTCGGTGAGATCTTCTCCCCCTCCCACCCGCTGAGCGAAGAGGAAGCCGACGACCAGTGGTCGCTGGTCTGCCACAACGGCGGCCGCACCCTGGGCAACAAGCTGATCAATTACGTCGAGGAGCGCAGGCGCCTCCACGACCGCTGGCACGGAGCGATCAGCAACTGGCCCGGTCGGCTCAGCCTGACCTGGGGTGAGCTGGACCCGGTTGCGACGACCTCGGTCCTCGACGCCGTGATCGGCCTGCGCCCCGGGGTACCGGTCGAGCGCCTGCCCGAGCTCGGCCACTACCCCCAGATCGAAGACCCGGCGGCGATCGCCTCCGCCCTGGCCACGGCCGAAGCGAGCAGCTGACAGCGCAGCAGGGGCGCCGGGCGGGCGCTCTCCGCCCCGCTCAGCTCTGGAGGAAGGCCAGCACCGCCAGGATGCGACGGTGGTCGTCCTGGTCGGTCGGCAGGTCGAGCTTGGAGAAGATGCCGGTCACATGCTTCTCGACCGCCCGCTCCGTGACGACGAGCTTCGAGGCGATGCCCGAATTGGACCGACCTTCTGCCATCAGTGCGAGCACCTCCCGTTCGCGAGGGGTGAGTTCGGCAAGCGGGTCCTCTTCGCGACGACGCCCGAGAATCTGAGAGACGACTTCGGGGTCGAGAGCCGAGCCGCCTGCCGCCACCCTGTTGAGCGCATCGGTCAGCGCCGAGACGTCCGCAACCCGGTCCTTGAGCAGATACCCCACCCCGGATGCGCTGTCGGCGAGCAGTTCGCGGGCGTAGGTCTCTTCGACGTACTGCGAAAGGACGAGCACCCCGGTATCCGGCATCTCGGTCCGGATCTGCCGGGCGGCGCGCAGTCCTTCGTCGGTATGGGTCGGCGGCATCCGCACGTCCACCACGGCAACGTCGGGCTTATGCGCGCGCACCTTTCGCATCAGGTCTTCGCCATCACCGGCCTGGCCGACAACTTCGAAACCGGCATCCTCGAGGATCCTGACCACCCCTTCGCGCAGCAGGACCGAATCGTCGGCGACCACGACTCTCATGCCCGGACCCTATTCGCCCCTGCCGGCCGGGATGCTCGCCCGCACGATCGTGCCACCGGAGCCGGCGCTGCCGACGCTCAGTGAACCGTCTGCCGCTCCGACCCGGTCGGCCAGCCCACGGAGCCCGGATCCGTCCGGATCGGCCCCACCGCTTCCGTCGTCTTTCACCTCGACCAGTATCTGCCCTGCCCCTTCGCTGACCTTCACGTCAGCCCGGTCGGCATTCGCGTGACGGGCCACGTTCGTCAGGGCCTCGGCGACCACGTAGTAGGCAGCTGCCTCGACCCGCGCGGCCGGGCGGCCCTCCAGACGCCAGTCCAGGTCGACAGGCAGCGCCGCGCGGGAAACCAGGGCTTCGAGCGCGGGCTGGAGACCCCGGTCGGTGAGGATCGCCGGGTGGATACCGCGGGCCAGCTCCCGCAGCTCCCGGGTGGCTTCCTCCAGCTCGAAGGTCGCTTCGTCCAGCAGCCCGGCCGCCCCGTCAGGGTCTTCATCGATTTTCGAGCGGGCCAGGCGCAGACTCAGGGCCAACGCCACCAGCCTCTGCTGGGCACCGTCGTGGAGGTTGCGCTCGACCCGGGTGCGCTCCGCGTCACCGGCTTCGACGAGCCGGCTGCGGGAAGCCCTCAGCTCGCGGACCCGGGATCGGAGCTCCGCCTCCAGGCGCTCGTTCTCGAGGTTCAATGCGGCCGCCGCAGCCAGGGTGCGGGCGTTCTCGCCTGAGTCTTCGATCCTCGATCCGTGGAGCAGGACCGCGATCGGTCGGCCGTCATGCTCCACCGGCGTCCAGAGGCGGTCGTCTTCGGGGATCTCGACCGGTACGCCCTGCGGATCGACATAGCCGCCGAGATCGGGTACCCAGAAGGCGATCTCGAGCCGGGGGTCGCCGAGGGCATCAGCCATGCTGCCGACCAGCTCACCACGGAGGTTGCTGCTGCGGGCCAGCGCCGAGACCAGATCACCCACGGCGTCGGCCTGGGAGATCCTGGTCCGGAGGACCCCGTAGAGGTAGGCGAACGGGATCGCGACGATCGGCAGCAGGGCGACGACGGTGAAGGGAGTCTCTGCCGAATCGCTGGTTCCCGAAGCGTTGTCGACCATCAGCACCACCTGAAGAACAAACTCGGCCGCGCCCAGCCAGAGAACGGGAGTGAAGGCGCGGCGGGTCTGGGGGTTCCACCGGAGCCAGCGCCTTCTCAGGGCAACCAGTGCGGCGGGGACCGCAACGAGCAGCATTGCCGCCCCGAGGATCTGAAAAGCCTGTACGACACCCTCGTTGTCGGAGATCATCAGCGGGTTCGACGGGCATTCGGGCCCGCATATCGACGGGTCCTTGCTGTCGGCGAACAGCACCACGCCCAGCTGGACCACCGTCACCACCAGGTAGACGAGCACGACGGCCAGCCACTCCAGGCGGGTCTGGAGTCTGCCGTCCGGGAAGCTGACGATCAGCTGGACGAGGAATCCGTAGGCCAGCACCGCGAACAAGGCGCTGAAGACCAGGACTCCGGCCGAATTCGAAGCTTCGAAACCGAACAGGAACGAAAAGAACCCGGTCAGCACCATCAGCGAGCCGATCCGGTTGCCCGGCCTTCGCCACCAGGCATAGATACCCGTGCCGACGAAGGACCAGCCGATCAGCAGCGTCGCCGTGATCTGCGCCACCTTTGAGTCGCTGTGATCGCTGCTGAGCACCACCGGAATCACCGCGAGCCCAAGGCCGAATGCAGCCAGCCCGATGACGATCAGTGCGCGCCGCAGCCCGATCACGAGGTCAGCGCCGCCAGTGCCTTCGATGAGAGCTCGGCCTTGGCGATGAAGCCCCTGGCCGGGCTCTCCTCGACCAGCGAGCCGAAGTCGGCCCCGTCCCGACTCGATACGAGCACGATCGCCGGCGGCGAATCGGCCTGACTGATCCTCCGCGCCACCTCGAAACCGTCGATGTCGGGCAACTGGATATCCACGATGGCGATCTCGGGCCGTAGATCGGCGGTCGCCTCGACCCCGGTCCCTCCGTCGGCCGCTTCGGCCAGGACCCGGTAGCCGTCCTGCTCGAGCACCCGGCGAGCGCTTGCCCGAAACCCGGCGTTGTCATCGACTATCAGGATCGACCTGCTCATCCACCGATTGTCCCTGATTCAGCACAGGCTGATGGTGCGGTTTGCCCCACCCCGGCGAGGAGCGAGCCACACCCCCGAGACGCCAGCCAGCCCCAGTGGAATACGGCCCGGGCCCTGAGACGCTGAACCCGTCACCAAAGTAAAGCCGTGCGACCGAGGGGAAGAAGAAATGCATCGCATCGAATTCGTGAGCAGGATCGCTGAATGGAGCGCCACCCATCGCAAGCTTGCGATCTGGGGATGGCTCGCTTTCGTCGTGCTCGCAGTCGGCGTCGGCGGCTCCATGGGTACGAAGATCCTCTCGAACGCCGACAACTACACAGGCGAATCGGCACGGGCCGAGCGGGCGCTCGCGAAGGCCGAACTCGTACCCAATTCCGAGATGGTCCTGATTCAGAGCGAATCCTCGACGGCCTCGGATCCCGAGTTCCAGTCGGTCATCGCGGAAGTCACCCGGGGACTGCGGTCGACTGACGATGTAGTCAACCTCAGCTCGCCGGTCTCCGGTGGCGGGGCCGTTTCGGCGGACGGGCACTCGGCCCTGGTCGAGTTCGAGCTTCCCGGGGACGAAGAGGAAGCGGCCGGCAAGGTGGGCCTCAGCCTCGGGACGGTAGCCGCAGTCAGCCGGGCGAATCCGGAATACCGGGTCGAGCAGTTCGGCATGGCCAGCGCCAGCGAGGCAGTCGAGCAGGTCTTCGCCGACGACCTGCGCCAGGCCGAGACGCTCTCGCTGCCGATCACCCTGATCATCCTGGTGATCGCCTTCGGCTCCCTCGTAGCGGCGGGCATCCCCCTGCTGCTCGCCATATCCGCGGTGGCAGCGACTCTCGGCCTGGTCGCTCTGCCGAGCCAGATCCTGCCCGTCTCGGACAGCCTGGCTTCGGTGGTACTGCTGATCGGACTCGCCGTCGGAGTGGACTACTCGCTCTTTTACCTGCGACGGGAACGGGAAGAAAGGGCCCGTGGAAAGAGTGAGCGCGATTCACTCTCGATCGCGGCCGCCACCTCCGGAGGCGCGATCCTGATCTCCGGGGTGACCGTCATCGTCGCCATGGCCGGACTGCTGATCACCGGCGACAAGACTTTCATCTCGTTCGCGATCGGGACCATGATCGTGGTCGGCGTGGCGATGTTCGCCTCGCTCACGGTGCTGCCCGCGCTGCTCGCCTGGCTGGGCGACCGGGTCGAGAAGGGCCGCATCCCGTTCACCAGGCGGCTGCGCAAGCCGGCCGGGGAATCGAGATTCTGGAACGGAGTGGTCACGCGTGTGATGAAGCGCCCGGTCCTCTCGACCGTGCTCGCCGGTGGACTGCTGCTGGCCCTTGCGGTTCCGGGGCTCGGCCTGAACACGGTGGTCGGCGGTATCGACGGCCTGCCGGACGACCTGCCTGTGGTCCAGACCTACGACCGCATCCAGGACGCCTTCCCGTCGGAGGCCGTCCAGGCCGGCGTGGTCGTCGAGGCCGAAGACGTCCGTGGCGGGCAGACAGGCGCAGGCATCGACCGGCTGGTCAGGGATGCGGATTCTTCGGCGGCGCTGATCCCCGGGGCGAGCGTCACCTACAGCGACGACGGCGACGTCGCGCAGATCAGCATCCCGACCCCCGGCACCGGTTCCGACGAACCGTCGACGGCTGCCCTGGAGGAGATCCGCGGTGAGCTGGTCCCGGCGACGCTCGGCCAGGTTGAAGGGGCCACCGTCAGCGTCACCGGCCCGGCCGCCCAGTCGAAGGACTACGGCGACCTGCTGGCAGAGCGCATGCCACTGGTCTTCGCTTTCGTCCTCGGCCTCGCCTTCCTGCTGCTCCTGTTCACCTTCCGCTCGATCGTGATTCCGCTGAAGGCAATCGCGCTCAACCTGCTCTCGGTCGGAGCCGCCTACGGAATCCTGGTCCTGATCTTCCAGGACGGCTGGGGTGAATCGCTGCTCGGATTCCAGTCGAACGGCGGCATCACCAGCTGGCTGCCGCTGTTCCTCTTCGTGATCCTCTTCGGGCTCTCGATGGATTACCACGTATTCATCCTCACCCGGATCCGCGAGGCCTACGACGGCGGAATGAGCTCGGACGAATCGGTCCGGCACGGAATCGCCAGCACCGCCGGCACCGTGACCAGCGCCGCAATCGTGATGGTCGCCGTCTTCTCGATCTTCGCCACGCTCAGCTTCGTGGAAATGAAGCAGATGGGCATCGGCCTGGCGTTCGCTGTCCTGATCGACGCGACGATCATCAGGGGCGTACTCCTGCCGGCGACGATGAAGCTGCTCGGCGACTGGAACTGGTACCTGCCGGCCTGGCTCGAGAAAGTCATGCCCGGCGGGCCCGAGGCGACCGCGAACAAGACCCCCGAACCGGTCGCGCCGACCAACTCCCGGTCCCTCGAGGTCTGAAACGCAGAGCCGTCGCAACCGGAGGCGGCGGCGCCTGACGGGCCCGATCACCGGAGCCGTGTCAGACTTGAGCGGCCTGCACGAGGCCCATCCGGAGGGGTGGCAGAGCGGTTGAATGCACTGGTCTTGAAAACCAGCAAACGTCCTAAGGCGTTTCGAGGGTTCGAATCCCTCCCCCTCCGTTCCAGTGCTCAGTGGACTCGAGGCGATGTAGAACCAGGGTCAGCGTTCGCGATTGATGAACAGTACGGTGGGGCCCTGGCGATCCTTCGCCTCTGCCATCACCGTCTTCACCTCGTCTGCGTCGACCGGTGACACGGTCATGGCACCAAAGCCTCGCATGACCGCGTCGAGATCGAGCGCTGGATCGTTGAAATCCAACCCGACGAACTTCGTCGTGGCGAAGTCGGTGTCCATGAACTGGACCCAGAGGTCCTTCAACAGCCGATACTCGTGATTCACAGAGACCACAAACACCACGGGCAGCTTGGCGGAGGCCGCTGACCAGATGGCAGGCAGCGAAAACATGCTGCCGCCATCCCCGACGAAACAGACCGCCTGATCACCGCCGAGAGTCAGGCCGACGGACAGTGGCATTGCCCAGCCGAGCCCGCCGCCGCGAGGACTGAAGTACACGTTGCGGAAGCCGAGGGAGACTGCCATGTCCTGCACGATGGCGTCCTCCGAGGAACCTTCAGTCACGACGTGAGAGGTCTCGGGGTTGAGCTGCTCGAGAACGGCCAGGAGCAGAGCATCAGAGGCGTGCGGACCTGACGCCGGGTATTTCGATTGCACCGCGGCAGTGTCAGGTGCGTGGTCAGCTCCCGCCACAGGAGCGGACGAATCCACACCGAGCGCTTCGGCAATGGCGTCCAGACTGGCCCGAATGTCCCCCACGACCGCCAGGTCAACCGGCCAGTCGAAGCCGAGCTGGTCGGTTGCCGGCGTGATCTGGATCAACTTCAGCTCCGGCGGGACTGCCTGGTTACCGTCGTAGGTGAAGGTGTCGATCTTGTCACCGAGGAGAAGCGCCGTGTCGTAGTCGGACAGGATCGCTCGCAGCTCCGAGGTGGTAGGCGGCATCTGACCCTTGAACGTGGGGTGCAGCATGTCGCAGGCGCCCTGAACATGGAAGGGAGCGGCCCAGACATCGGCGCCCAGGGCAGCGGCCACATTGGTCATGCCGCGCACGGAGTCGTCCCAGCCGACTGCATAGTCAGCGATGATCGCGAGCTTCTTGGCCGACTTCAGGGCCTCGACGACCTTGTCGATCGAGGTGCTGACCGCGTCGTCTAGAACCTCGGTCTTCTTGAAGGTGATGCGATCGCTACTGCCCTTCATGAAGTCCATGGGGACCGACAGGAACACCGGCTGGGTGGGCTGCAGCCCCGCCTGGGTCCAACAACGCTGCATGGCAACGGTCAACTCGTCGATGTTCTGCACCTGGTACTGGTACTTGGTCGCCGTGGCGGCCAGTTCCGTGTTGGGGCCACCGAGCACCGGATTGTGAATCAGGAAGTGGCTGTCTTCGGTGCCGTTCATGATGAACAGGGGCACCCCGGCCAGCTGGGCGTTCCGGATGTTGAACATCCCACTGGCGAGACCCGGGTAGGTATGGAGGCTCACCATCGCCGTCTTTCCCGTTGCCAGGGAGTAGCCAGCCGCGATGCCGACCACTGCCGGCTCAGTGAGGCCAAGAACGTAGTTGGCAGAGGAGCCGGCAATGGCGGCCAGGAACGTGGTCTCCGTGGTGCCCGGACAGCCGAATACGTACTCGATCTCGTTGGTGCTGATGAAATCCTGAACGAGTTCAGCGCCTGTCTTCTGCGTAGCCATCACCACACTCCCTCTCGCAATTAGAGGATCCCTCGGAGACGGAAGCCTAGCACCGTTTTTCCGGGCCTGTGCACCGTCAACATTCTGATGAGCTGACGAGCTGATGAGTCGGTTTCTCGCTCGCAAGTTGATCCTCAGACGTCCGCAACGAGGGCCTGAGGCGCGGAAGCCCGGCTCATCGACTACCCGAACCCGAGAGGAAAGCCTTATCGAAGGGTTCGAATCCCTCCCCCTCCGTTGACGGGCCCGTTGAGCCGGGTTTACCTCGTGACCCTGACCGTCCTGGCCGGGGCTAGGGCCCGGCGGAATCCGGGGATCGACTGTGATCGCGCCCGGAGCCTGGTCGCCTTGCGAAGCTTCTTCACCCGGATGCTCGCCCGGCAACTGTTCGCACGCACGAGCTTCGATCCGACCTTCTTCCAGGACGCCTTGTTGCCGCGCTTCACCCTGCGCTCGAACCTGACCCGCTGCCAGGTGACCTCCGGACAGGGATAGAGCGAGGCGGTGACCCGGACCGAGCGGCCCTTGCGGCTCCCCTTGACGACCTTGGGGCGGACCTTGATGAAGAGCTTTCGCTTGACCGTCGGCTGCAACCGCTCGGGGCCGAAGGAGAGGTCGGTGCCTTCGAGCGGCACGTCCCCGACGCCGGGCCGGTCCCAGTCGCAGACCCCGTCGGGGAAGACCGCATTGAGACGGGCGACCTGGGCCGGATCCGGGCTGCCGTAGTCGCCGGGGTCGACCGGACTGAGCCGGCACTTGATCACGTTTGAGCCGACCGGCTTTCCGGCCCTCAGGTCGGGGGTGCTGAACGGCGGGTAGTTGTCGTTGCAGACGCCGGCCAGGCCGAGCTCGGCCGGTTCGTCGTAGCGCCGGCCGCCGACCCAGCAGGCGTCGGTCGCGTTCGCGGGCCGGTTCGAGGCGACCTTCTCCGCGAGCGTGCGGGAGCTGCGGTCGGCTTCGATGCGATCGAGCCACTCGGCCATCGAAGCAAGCGCTTCGTCCCGCATCGGGGCGACGTTTACTCCACCTCGGGCACGGAACATCACGTAGTTGTCGGTCGAGCCGAGGGTCCGGCGCAGCCTTTCCTTGAACTCGAAGGCGGGGATCGAGACGTGTGTATTGGTGACGTTGTCGACGTAGCTGCGCGCATCGATGAAAGCGACACCCGCCGCGCCTCCGGCGGCGCGATTCACCCGACCGGTCCGGTACGCGGTCTCAAGGGCCTGTTCGTCGGCGACCGCCCGTTGCGGAACGAGCTCTCCGTTGTCGTCGAATCCGCCGATGGACTCGTTCAGGTCGAGGAACTCATCGATCGAGATGTCTCCGTCCCGCAGCGACTCCAGGCCGTACTGGCGCCCGACGTTGTCCATCGTCCTGCGTGCGTAGCCGGTCGACGGATCCTTGCCGTAGACGTTGACCAGACTGTCGAAGACGGTGCATCTGGCCCCGGAAGGGTTGCTCACCGCGTCGAAGCGCAGATCCAGCGGAACCGCGGCCGCGCAGCCGTCCCGACGTTGATGACGTTGGCGGTGGTGCCTCCGAGCCCGCGGCAGGAGTCCTCCACCGGGATCCCCGAGATCGACCTGCGCTGGTCGGCGCTGAGGCCTGCCCCTGCCGGTGAATCGAAGTAGTTGTAGAGCAGACGGCAGTGGGGCTGGATCACCAGCACGTTGTCGGGGAAGCTCGCGGTCGGCAGGACCCCGTCGAACAGGCCGGGGTAGTTCTGGGCGGTCATCTGGATCAGCATCGAGCCGCCCGAGCCACCGGCACCGATCGTCCAGGCCGGCGGCCTGCCCAGCGATTCGATCACGTGCTCTTTCACCATCGAGGCCGATTCGGCCGACAGGACGTCGTTGCAGGCCGTGCCCATTACGTTCAGCGACGAAGTCAGCACTGCATAACCCTGGCTCAGGTACTGGTCGTCGAGCGCCCGTTCCGGGTCGGCGCTGCCCTGCTGATAGCCCGCGGTGCAGCCGCCGCCGTGGCTGTAGACGAAGCGACCGTTCCAGCCTGCGTCCGGCTGGCCACCGGGAACCAGCATCGCCCAGCGGTAGACGGCCCGGTTGATCGTCCCCGACTCCATTCGCACGATGTAGTCCACCGTGCGCCCGTCGCTGAGCGTCGTCCGGGCGAGATCCGGTGGCCGCAGATCCGGATCCGCCAGCGGCTTGATCTCGCCGGCGTCCGTTCCGTAGAAGTACTCGGTGATGCTGGGTGCCGAGCAGTTCTCGTCGATCGGATCGCCCAGGCCGTTCTGGGCGGTCCTGCAGATGAAGGGGCTCTGGTGGGGCCCGGAGAAGACGGGACCGGTGACCGGGCTGTTGTAGATGCGGACGGTAGTCGCGCTGCTCAGGCCCGGAGCCCAGGCCGAAAGGCGGTTGCCACCGTCGCGCAGCCCCGAAACGAGACCAGTGAGGCGGCGGGGGTTGTCCGGCTCGGCGCTCAGGAAGCGCTTCACACCCCGACCGTTGAGGCGGAAACCGGTCTTCTTGACGGAGACCCCTTTGGGAACGTCAACTGCGACGAGGACGTCGCCGCCGGTGACCCGGTCGGCCTTGCTGGAGAGGATTTCGACGTCGATCGGCTGGGCCGCCGAAGCCGGCGTGGGCATCAGCGAGCGCCAGCACCATGATGGTTGGCGTCACGAGCATCAGCCACTTGGTCGTCCTGCGCATACTTTCCGTTCTTCTCCCTGTCCCCGGGGCGGCAGACCGGAGCACCTTCGCTGAGGCCACACCGATCGAAACACGACGCCCCGGAGATTGTTGCGAACTGGACCGATCCCGGGCCCGGGAACCAGTAGGCGTCCCGGGCGTTTCGAGGGTTCGAATCCCGCATCCGTTTCGGTCCGTGGCTGCCGGCTTTCGGCGAAGCTGCCCGGCCGGCCGTCGCGCAGATACCCTTCAACCATGATCGAGAAGCACGACAAGGAACGTGAGCGGCGCGAAGCCGAGCGTGCGGTTGATGAAGCCGGCGGCGGTGAAGCGGAAGGATTCGAGATGGCGGAGAAGGCCCTGCGGCGCCACGCCGAGGGATTCGACGAAGGCGGCAATCCGCTCGAGGATGCCCCGCCGGTGGAGGCCGAGAAGTCGGATGCGACCTACGGCGAAGCCGACCGCGAGTACAGCTCGGAGACCCCGGGCGACGACCACGACTGAAGAACGAGCTCAGCGCCGATTCGCCGTATCAGCGCTTCTTCTTCGGCAGCCTGTACTTCTGGTAGACGCTGCCGAGGCCGTCGCGCACGATCGTCGCCTCGCCGCCGGCCTTGACCACGAGCTTGCGCTTCAGCCTGCGGGTCTTGAAGCGCCAGCCTTCCGGCAGTGCCGCGAGCGGGTTGCTGCCGGTCCGGTTCAGAGCCCGAAGGTTCAGATCAGGGTCGATCGTCCTCGTATAGGCCTGCATCACGAAACGCCTTCCGTTCGGCGCGATCAGCTCGCGGACCTTGCGGCCCTTCCTGAAGATCCAGTTGTTGTCCCGGCCGATCTTGATGACCGTGAATGCATCCGGAGTCAGGCTCGAGGCGGTCAGGGTGGCCACCTCCCGCATCATCAGTCCTCCGAAGTCCGTCGCCGGGCCGGGTTCGCCGCCCACCACCTTGTCGACCAGCCAGCGCCTCGGTCCGTTCGGCGCCGCCGCCACAAGCCCCCGGTCAGCGGCTATCGCGACGAAATCGAGTGATCCGCCAGGTCGAGCCCGGGCAGCTGTTGAGCCCGATCGTGTTGTAGATCCTCACCGGGAAACCGGCCTCGGTCGGGGCCGATATCGCGAATATCTCGCAGTAGCGCTCGTTGAACAGGCCACCGATCACGCGCCTGTCGTCCTTCGAGGAGACGGCGTCGCCATCCGCCGAAGAGGCGATGCCCGGCGGGGAGAAGATCCCGGCAAGAAGGGCCAGGGTCGCGAACAGAGCCACCGCCATCGCGACGGCCCCTCTGCCGCGGCCGGAATCTCTCTGCGAAATCTCCATGTACCGGTAACCCCTTCCCCGTTCGCAAGGTGCGCCCGACGGCGCGATGTCAGAGTCTAGGGCCAGCGCCGACACAGACTCCGGAAAGGAGATCGAAGATGGACCAGTCAGACCAGATCATCGGACTGCTCGAAGAGCTCTCGAGGCGACTCGACCGGATCGAATCCCAGATCGACAGCGTCGCCGACAGCAGCGAGGAACTCGAGTCCCGCTTCGCGGTCATGAGCGAAGACCTGAGCCGCGATACGGGCCGACATCGACCGTCTCGAGCCCGGGGTCATCTGAACCGCCGGCGGCCCGCCGCCACCCGGGTCAGATCCGGCCGCAGGTTCCCCAGCTGCCGCGCGAGTCAGACCGGGCGATGCGCTGCGGCGCTCCGGTAAGACTTGAAGCGGCTGAAGCGGCTGCCGACCACATAGACCTTCGCCCTGCCCCTGCTCAGCATCCGGCGCCCGAGGTCGGTGCCGCCACGGCTCACGTAGGCGAGCAGCCGGCCGTAACGGTCCCGCTTCGGCTGTTTTCGGTCGGTCTTCACCTTGACCCTGCCGCGGGCCAGCCGCTTCATCAGGGCAGATGCCGCGCGACCGCCGCATTCGATGCCGCCGTAGATCTCGGGCGTGTCGATGCCGAGGATCCTGATCCGCTCGGTCCGGCCATTGGGCTTTCGCACGTCGATCGTATCGCCGTCCACGACGCCGCTGACCCGGGCGCTGAACCTGATCACCTTCTTCGGCTTCTGCTTCTTTCCGCCTCCCGGCCGAGCCGTCGAGCAGGGGCAGGGCAGGGACTCGCAGGCGATCCCGTCCCCTTCACCGTCGAGTCCGTGAGGGTCTCCCGGAAGCAGCCATTTCTGCGCCTGGGCCTGGGTCGAGAAGTCGGAGCAGTCGTAGTCACGGGCCGAGGCGGTCGGGGCGAAAGCCAGCGCAGCCAGCAGGACGACGAGCAGCCCCCCGAGTGGCAACGCCGTGCGGTATTCGATGGCTCGCTTCATGCGGCTCGGATTCTACGGCCGAGCAGAGCCTTCCGCCCGGGCCGCGAGATCGTCCACCCGAATCCTCCTCGGCTGAAGTCGGGCGGCGTTAGGATCTTCGTGTCATCTGATTTCAGGAGGAGGAGCCCATGGCATACGTGCTGTTCGTGCGGATCGAGTCTGATGTGGAGCCGGAGGAACTCGAGAGGCGGGCACTCGAGCGTCGCCCGCGGTTCCGGGAGGTCCCGGGGCTGGTCCAGAAGGTCTACGGACGCGACCAGGGCGACGCCTTCTGCGGCATCTACTTCTTCGAGAGCCGGGAGGCGCTCGAGGCCTATCGCGGGTCCGAACTCGCCAGGACTATTCCCTCCGCATACGAAGCCACCGAGGTCCGGGCCGAGGCCTACGACGTGCTCTACCCGCTCTGGCCCGACCGTGGGCCGCTCGAGGGCTTCGAGGACGCCGGGGACGACTCCCCGTAAGCGCACCGCCGCGGGCGGGCCGTCACCCGACGGTCACGGCGACGGCAGGATGGTCGTCGTCGTGGAAGAAGTGAAGAACTCCCTGGCCGCGCGGCCCTGCTCACGGGGCCCGAAGCTGGACTGGCCCTCGCCGCCGAAAGGTGCGTAGTAGTCGACACCCGGGGTCGGAGCGTTGATCCGGCGCAGGCCGCAGTCGAGTCGGCGGGCGACCGCCTCCGCCCGGCCGAGGTCGCGGCCGTGGACCGCGCCGACCAGTCCGAAGCGGGTGGCATTCGCCGCGGCCACCGCCGCGGATTCGTCCTCGACCCGCAGCAGGGTGAGCAACGGGCCGAAGGTCTCTTCCTGGTTCACGGCCGCCGCCGGGTCGTCCTGTCGCAGCAGCGCCGGGCTGACGAAATGCCCGTCGGCGGACGGACCACCATGGGTTCCGTTGCCGGCCGCACCGCCGGCCATGGCGGCCCTGGCGCTCTCGGTCGCTCCGGCCGCCAGAGCAGCCGCAACCGCCTCCTCGAACTCCTGCGCCGCTCCGGCGCTGATCAGCGGACCGACCGTGACCCCGGCCTGACGGGGGTCGCCGACCTCGAGGCCGAGCACCAGTTCCGCCAGCTTCTGTTCGAGCTGGTCCGCGACCTCGGCCACCGCGACAACACGCCGCGTCGCGGTGCATTTCTGGCCCGCGTAGCCCATCGCCCCGCCGACGATCGCCGCGGCGGCGGCGTCGAGGTCGGCGTCGGCGAGCACGATCGCCGGGTTCTGGCCGCCCATCTCGGCCTGTGCCGGGGCGGCCCGCCGGGCCAGACGCTCGGCTACCGAGATCCCGGTGCCGGTCGAGCCGGTGAAGGTCACCGCGGCGATGCGCTCGTCGTCCAGCAGCGCCCCGGTCTGCGAGCCGGGCATGACCAGCCCCGCGAGCACCCCCTGCGGAAGGGCCTCGGCCGCGCACTGCTGGAGCAGGGCCGCGGTGGCGATCGCCGGGCCGGCCGGCTTGATCAGCACCGAGTTGCCGTAGGCCAGGGCCGGGGCAGCCTTCCAGAGCGGTATGGCGAGCGGGAAGTTCCAGGGGCAGATCGCGAGGATCACACCGAGCGGCTCCCGGCGGACCACGACCCGCGCGCCCGGGGTCGAGCCGGGCAGCGTTTCCCCGTCCGGGTCGAGCGCCACCTGCGAGTAGAAGCGCAGGATGGCCAGCGCCCGTTCGACCTCACCTTCGGCTTCAGCCACCGGCTTGCCGACCTCACGCACCATCAGTTCCGCGAACTGATCGCGGCGGGACTCGACCGCCTCGCCCAGGGCGGTCAGCGACCGGGACCGCAGCATCGCGTCGGCGGCCCAGGCAAGCTGCGCCTCGAGCGCGGCCTCGAGGGCGGTTTCGACCGCGGCGGCCGGCGCAGGCTCGACCTCGGCGACCAGGTCGGCCGGGTCGAAAGGATTGCTGCTCTTGACTGTCTCGGCCATCGGGTCGCTTTCCTCCTGCATTGCTTCGGGTCCGTGAGATCTAGAGTACGCCCCAGAGGTTGATGGAAAGAGCGACCGGACAACAGCGCAGGACCGACCGGCTCGGTGAGGGCGGAAGGGTCGTTGACGAGCTCTCGAGAATTCTCAGCGCGGACCGGGTGATCGCCGAGGGGCCGGTCAAGCGTGAGGCCCTGAGCGACGGCACCGCCAACCGCGGCATCTCGGGCTCGGCCGACGCCCTGGCCGAACCGGAGACAACCGAAGAAGTCGCCGCGGTTCTGGCCTACTGCTACGAGAACGACCTCGCGATCGTCACCCGTGGCGGCGGCACCGGCCTGGCCGGCGGCGCCGTCCCCCGGGGCGGGGTCGTGCTCTCACTGGAACGATTGAACCGGGTCCGCTCGATCGATCCCGGGCTCTGGCGCATGGAGGTCGAGGCCGGTGTCACGACCGCGACGGTCCACCGCGTCGCCCTGGAGAACGGGCTTCTCTTCCCTCCCGATCCGGGGGCGGGCGAGCAGTCGACGATCGGCGGCAACATCGCCACCAACGCCGGCGGACCGCATGCCTTCCGCTACGGGGTGACCGGCAAGTGGGTCACCGGCCTCGAGGTGGTCACGCCGCCCGGTCACATCATCCGCACCGGCGGCCCGGTCCGAAAGGACGTCTCCGGATTCGACCTGACCGGCCTGATGATCGGCTCCGAAGGCACCCTCGGCATCGTCACCGCGGCCTGGCTGCGGCTGGTTCCGGCGCCCGAGGCCCGCGGCGTGGTGGTCTCCTTCTTCGACAGCCCGGCCGCCGGCTGCGAGGCGATCCTCGCGGTCATGGCCTCCGGGATCCAGCCCACCGCCCTCGAATTCCTCGATCGCGGCACCCTCGCCGCAGCCATCGGCTCCTTGCCCTTCGACGCCCCGGCCGACCCGGGGTTCGCCGTGCTGGCAGAGGCCGACGGCTCGCCGCAAGAGGTCGAGCGAGTACTGGCTGAGCTCGACGAAGCGATGGCCGGGGCCGGAGCCGCCGCAACCCTGAACATCAGCGAACCCAGCCAGGCCGAGGCGCTCTGGACCTGGCGGGACGGCATCTCCTACGCGGTGGCCGCCCAACGCGGCGGCAAGATATCCGAGGACATCGTGGTCCCGGCCGAGCGGCTGGCCGAAGCGATCGACGGAACGATCGAGATCGGCAGCAGGCACGGACTGGAGGCCTGCTCCTGGGGTCATGCCGGAGACGGCAACCTCCACTCCACCTTCCTCGTCGATCTCGAGGACAGCGATCAGATGAAGCGCGGCGAGGCGGCCTCGGACGAGCTCTTCGAGATGGCGATCGAGCTGGGCGGATCGATCAGCGGCGAGCACGGCATCGGCAGCCTGAAGACCCGCCACGTGCGAAAGGCCCTCGGTCAGGAAGTCGTGGCCCTCCAGGCCGAGATCAAGCGTGCCTTCGACCCCAAGCTGCTGCTGAACCCGGGCAAGAAGATCCCGCTGGTCTGAAGTTCAGTTCCGGTTCGGGTCGAAGGTCGCGCATCCGAGCGACCGCCAGGCCGAAAGCAGCCGGCGGTCGGCACTGGCCAGTACTACCGAATCGGTCCCGAGCGAAGCACCTGCCGCGCAGTGCACGGCATCGAAGCCGCGCAGGCCGAACTCCGCAGCGGCGGCCCCGGCCATCTTCATCAGGTTCTCTTCGAGTTCGATCAGGAGGAATCGCCCCCACATCGATTCGAGTGCCTCTCCGTCCTCGTCCAGTCCTTTTCGGGAGAGGGCCGACTTCGACTCCACGAAGAGCAGACGGGTGGCGAAGGTCTGGTCAGCCGAATGCCAGAGATCAACCGCCGTGTCGCTCGACGCCTCCGGGGCGAGGATCGGGATGAAGGCGGAGGTGTCGAAATAGACCTTCAACGACGCATCTCGATCACGATCTCGCTGAGAGGTTTGCCCGTGTACTCGACCGGCTCCGGCAGCGGCTCGTCTTTCGGCCTGGCCGGCAGGGTGATCTTGCCTTCAGCGATCATCCGCTCGATTCGCGTGGGCTCCACATAGGCGACGATCCTGGCGACCGGCTTGCCGTGTTCGGTCACGGTGATTTCGCCTCCCTCCTTGACCGCCTGCAGGTGGCGGCTGAGGTTGTCGCGCAGATCGCGGATACCGACGCCTGTGACGTCTCTAATTGTGGCGCTTTTATTCTCCATAATTATGGCCATACTAACAGCCTGCCCTCACGGTCCCGGGACCTCGCCCTGGCTCCTGACTTGCCCTGAACAGAGTTCCGGGTCCGGGATCTTCGCCCCCTGAAACTCGAGAAAACGATTCGTACAGAAAGAGAGCAACTCTCGTCTTGTTTCCGGGTTAATGGAAGCAACAGGCGGCTGCAGCGGAGTCAGGCCCGAAGCTGCCGCCCGGTGTCCTCGGGGGAGGACACAAGAGGGAAAGGGAGAGGTTCGAGGGTCCGGTCCGGCAAGGACCGGGCCTCTCGACCGTTGGCCTGCCGGCCAGGCCGAATCGCGGCTCAGCCGCTGCGCGGGCCGGGCACGTTTCGGAAGCGGAACTCCTGAGCCTCCATGCCGGCCTGCACGAAGTGGCATTCACCGGCCGCGTCGGAAGCGAACAGGCCGATGACCGCGTCGACCACGGTCTCGACCGGGATCACCGGCACCTTGCCGTCGCTCAGCCCGTCCTTGATCGGATCGATGATCCGGGTGTCCGAGAAGCCCGGGCAGATCGCGTTGAAGTTGATTCCCTCCGGGGCCAGCACGGGCCCGTAGGAGCGGGTCAGGCCGACCACGGCATGCTTGTTCGCCGCGTAGATCGGGTCGTAGGGGACTGCCGCCAGTCCGGCCAGCGAGGCCGTCGCCACGATGGCCCCGCCGCCACGCTGCCGCATCGCCGGCACCACGGCATTGACCCCGAAGACGACACCGTCCAGGTTGACCCCCATCGCGCGCCGGTAGGTCTCGAGTTCGAAGTGCTCGGCCAGTCCGCAGCCGGTCGTAATCCCGGCGTTCAGGAAAGCGAGGTCGAGGCCGCCGAACTGCTCGACCGCCAGCGCGACAGCTGCTTCGCTGGCCTCGGGCCGGCTGACGTCAGCCTCGATGAATGCGGCGCCGATCTCCTCCGCGGCTTCCTGCCCCGGCCCCGACTCGATGTCGGCCAGTACGACGCTCGCTCCTTCGCCGGCCAGCCGGGCAGCGGTCGCCCGTCCGAATCCGTTCGCCCCACCGGTCACCAGCGCCACTTTGCCTTTGAAGTCCATGGCGGCCAGTCTCCCAGACCCGCGGCCCGCGACGCTGCACGCGGGCCGGCGGCATCCGTTTAGCATTGGGGCGGCAATCGCCCCGAGGAGAGGTCCCGCTTTGAATCCGAATCTCGCAAGCCTGCTGGCCGAGTCCGCCGCGAAGCACCCCGACCGCATCGCCATCCGGCTCGACGACGTCGCCGTCCCCTACGGCGCGATGGAGCAGGTCAGCCAGCGTGTCGCCGGCCTGCTGGCGAGCAAAGGTATCGGCCGCGGTGACCGGGTCGGCGTGATGCTGCCCAACGTGCCCCACTTCCCGATGGTCTACTACGCGGCGCTCAGGCTCGGTGCGATCGTCGTGCCGATGAACGTGCTGCTGACCGCGCGCGAGATCAAGCACTACATGAGCGACTCGGGCGCCAAGCTGATCCTGGTCTGGCACGACTTCGCCGCCGAAGCCGAGAAGGCCGGGGCCGAGACCGGAGTCGAGGTCCTGCCGGTCGAGCCGGCCGCGATCGGCGAGCTGGTCGCCGCCGCCGACCCGGTCGAAGAGATCGCCGAAGTCGATCCCGACGACACCGCGGTCGTGCTCTACACCTCCGGCACCACCGGCCAGCCCAAAGGAGCCGAGCTCACCCACAGCAACATCGGCACCAACGTCGAGGCCTGCCTCGGGCTCTTCGACCCATCCGAGAACGACGTGATCTTCGGCGGCCTGCCGCTCTTCCACATCTTCGGCCAGACCGCATGCATGAACGTCGCGGTCGCGGTCGGCGGAGAGATAACCCTGCTGCCGCGCTTCGACCCGGCCAAGGCCCTGGAGATAATCGAGCGCGACGGGGTCTCGATCTTCATGGGCGTGCCGACCATGTATGCGGCGATGCTGCATGCACCCGAGCGCGAGAGCGCCGACGTCAGCTCGCTGAAGCTCTGCGTATCCGGTGGCGCCGCGCTGCCGATGGAGATCCTGACCGCCTTCGAGAAGGAGTTCGGCAGCCCGGTGATCGAAGGCTACGGCCTCTCCGAGACCTCACCGGTCGCCTCCTTCGGCCGGCTCGACATGGAACGCAAGCCGGGCACGATCGGCACCCCGATCGAAGGCGTCGAGATGCGCATCGTCGACGACGAAGGCAAGGCCCTCGGGGTCGGCGACGTCGGCGAGGTCCAGATCAAGGGCCCGAACGTGATGAAGGGCTACTGGAACATGCCGGAGGCCACCGCCAAGGCGATCGACCCCGACGGCTGGTTCTCCTCCGGGGACATGGCGACGGTCGATGAAGACGGCTACTACAAGATCGTCGACCGCAAGAAGGAGATGATCCTGCGCGGCGGCTACAACGTCTACCCGCGCGAGATCGAGGAGGTCCTCTACGAGATCCCGGCGGTCGCGGAAGCGGCGGTCATGGGCATCCCGCACGACGACCTCGGCGAGGAGATCGTCGCGGTCGTCTCCTTCAAGGAGGGCCAGTCGGCCACCACCGAGGAGATCCAGGCATTCGCCAAGGAGCAGGTCGCCGCCTACAAGTACCCCCGCCACGTGGTCATCCTCGACGAGCTGCCCAAAGGACCGACCGGCAAGCTGCTCAAGCGCGAGATCGACCTCAGCGGCGTCGGCTGAGCGGCAGCGGCCGGGTCGGCGCGGGCTTAGCGGCGCCGGCCCGAGCAGCGTCGGCTGAGCAAGCCCGGCCGGCTAGTGGTGGTCGGATGGCCGGCCGGCGATCAGGTCGAGCGCATGGGGCAGGATCGGCACGAGCACCGGCCCCGCCTCGGCGACGCCCTTCGGACTACCGGGCAGGTTGATGATCAGACAGCTGCCGCAGATACCAGCGACCCCGCGCGATAGCGCCCAGTTCGTCGTATGGCGACTCGCCTCCTGACGGATCGCCTCGGCCAGCCCGGGCGCCGGTCGGTCGATCACTTGCGCCGTGGCCTCGGGAGTCTGGTCGTCGGGTGAGAAGCCGGTCCCACCGGAGGTCAGGATCAGGTCGGCGCCGCCCTCGTCCTGCCCAGTGACGCAGCCGCTCGGCGATCAGCCCGCGCTCGTCCGGTATCAGCTCGCGCTCGATGATCTCGGCGCCGAGCTGACCGGCCAGTTCGGCCATCGCCTGGCCGCTCATGTCCGGCTCGCCGTCCGTGGCCGAGCCGGCCGCCTCGGCGCGCGAGCTACTGATCGTGATCAGCGCCGCACGAACCCTGCGTCCGCTCACGAGCTCTCGCCCCCGGAGCCGGCGCCGGAGCCTCCCGGCCGTTTGGCGTCCTGGCCGCCTCCGGCCGTTTCGCCCTCGCGCAGCCAGTGGCCGCTCTTGCCGCCGAGCTTCTCGATCAGCACGACCTCTTCGATCGACACCCCGCGCTCGATCGCCTTGACCATGTCGTAGACGGTCAGCGCCGCGACCGAGCAGGCGGTCAGGGCCTCCATCTCGACCCCGGTCCGGTCCCTGGTCCGGGCTTCGGAGACGATCTCGACCAGTCCGGCTTCGAGGTCGGTCGTGATCGAGACGTCGACGAAACTGAGCGGCAGCGGGTGGGCCATCGGGATCAGCTCGGCCGTGCGCTTGGCAGCCTGGATCCCGGCGATCCGGGCAACCCCGGCGACTTCGCCTTTCGGCCCGGAGCCTTCGGCGACCGCTTTCGCCGTCGCCTCCGAAACACGCAGCCGCGCCCGGGCCCGGGCCATGCGCTCGCTCTGCTCTTTGCCGCCGACGTCGACCATCCTCGCCTTGCCGTCTTCGCCGATGTGGCTCAGCCGCTCGCTCATCCGCGATCGACCTCCGGCACGGTGCCTTCGACCCGGCGGCTGCTGCCGTCCGCCTCGACCTCGACCTTCCAGATCGGCGCTTCGGCCTTGATCCGGTCGATCGCCTCGCGGGCACCGGCGAAAGCCTCGGGCCGGTGCGGTGCGGAGACCGCCACCAGGACCGAAGCCTCGCCGAGCGGCACCTCGCCGGTGCGGTGCTCGGCCACCGCCGCGGTCAGTCCGTGGGCCTCGACGCAGTCGCTGAGGATCTCCGCGATGCGCTGCTCGGCCATCTGCCCGTATGCCTCGTAGTCGAGCCGGGCCACCTCGCGGGTCACCCCCTGGAAGGTGACCACTGCCCCGGCCGCCGGATCGCCGGCCTCGGCCACCACGCCGGCGACGTCGAGTGGTCGGCCGGTGACCGTCGCCCGGACCCTCGCCCTCGGCCCGGCACCTCCGCTGATCGGCGGCACCAGCGCCACCTCGTCGCCCTCGTTCAGTTTCGTATCGCCGTCCACGTAGCTGCGGTTGACCGCGACCCGGATCGGCATGTCGGTGAGGATGCGCTCCAACGCCCGGCCGTCGCCGCAGCTCGGCGATCAGTCCCTCGGCGGTTGCGCCGTCGTCCAGATCGACCTCGACCTCTCCGGACCCGGCGGCCTCACGCAGGCCGGCAAACAGTTTTACCCCGATCAGCACAGCGCCCATGCTAATCGGCCGCCAGCGCGACCACGCCGACCTCGGTCCCGGCCCGGCGCTGCCCTCGCCGGGCTCGATCAGGGCCAGTGCGCGTGCCCCGGCCAGCGAGATGAAGTCATGCGAGCCCTTGATCGCGATCGGTTCGAGCTCGCCGCGATCCGATCCCGCGGCGATCCGGCAGGGAGCCGCCAGCAGCCGGTCGGGCAGCCTGCGGACCGGCGAGGCCAGCCGGCCGCGGCCGATCTCTGCCGGCCGAGCGGTCTCCCGAGAGCGCCTTCAGCAGGGGTGCGCCGAGAATCGCGAAGACCGCCATCGCCGAGACCGGGTTGCCGGGCAGGCCGAGGACCCGGCATGTCGCCGCGCATCCCGAACCAGGTCGGCCGGCCCGGCCTCATCGCGATCCCCCAGAAGACCCTCTCGGCACCGAGGTCGGCGAGCGTGCCCTTGACGTGGTCGTGGTCCCCGACCGATACACCGCCGCAGACGACAGCCAGGTCGCAGTCGAGGGCCGGCTTCGAGCGCCGCTTCGGTCTCGGGCTTCGAGTCCCCGATGCTGGTGGTCGAAACCACCTCGGCTCCGGCGGCCCGGGCCATCGCCGAGATCACCGCCAGGTTCGAGTTCCAGATCTGGCCGGGGCCGAGCGGCTCACCCGGGGGCACCAGCTCGTCCCCGGTGGCGACGATCGAAACGGTCGGCCGCGAGTGGCAGAGCACCGGGTCGTTGCCGGTCGAAGCAAGCAGGCCGAGCTCGACCGGTCCGATCCGGCTGCCCGCCAACAGCACCTCGGAGCCGGCCGCCATCGCCTCGCCGCGACGCCGGATGTTCTGGCCTGCGGCGGTCGCCGCGCGAACGATCACGCTGTCGTCGTTTCGCACCGTGTCCTCGACCCGGACCACCGCGTCGGCGCCGGTCGGCACCTCGGCCCCGGTCGAGATCGAAACCGCCTGGCCGCCATCCAGGGAGCCATCCCAGGGAGCACCGGCGCTGGACTCGCCGACCACAGTCAGCCCGGCCTCGCCGCCGTCCTGATCGGGGCAATCGGCCGAGCGGACAGCGAAGCCGTCCATCGCCGAGGCGTCGAAGGGCGGTGTATCGGCCGGCGTGAGCAGCGGCCTGGCGGTCACCCGGCCCTGCGCGTCGGCGATCGGCACCTCGACCGCTGGCAGCGGCTCTACCCCCGCCAGCACCTGAACGCGGGCCGACTCGACGGCAAGCCAGCCGGGCAGTTCCCGTTCTTCGCCGGCTGGCATTCATGCTGAGAGACTGACTCCGTGATCGATCCCGTGTCCGCAACAGACTCCGACGGCAGCCGGCGCCCGGTGGCGGCGGTGCTGGCCGGCGGAAGGGCGAGTCGCCTCGGCGGGGACAAAGCCAATGCGGTGTTGGCCGGCAGCAGCCTGATCGAGCGCGCCGTTGCTTCGCTCGAGGCGGCCGGACTCGAAGCTTTCGTGGTGATTAAGCGGGACCGTCCGGTCGAGCTCGAAGGTATCGACGTGGTGATCGAGGCGGACGAGCCGCAGCATGCGCTGGCCGGTATCGCCACCGCGATCCGGGAGGCCGGAGACCGTCAGGTGATCGTGCTCGCCTGCGACCTGCCGCTGCTTCCGGTGGAGTACCTGGAGTGGCTGGCGGCGCATGACGGCGGCACCCTCATTCCCTGCCCCGGCGGAGAGTCCGCAGCCGCTGGCCGCCCGCTACAGCCCGTCCGACCTCGGCCTGATCGAAGCCGCTCTGGCCCGTCAGGCCCCGGCCCGGCAGGCGGCCGCCGAGCTCGACGCAACCCTGATCACGGACAACGACCTGGCCCGTTTCGGCGACCCGGCGGTGATGTTCTTCAACGTCAATACCCCCGAAGATCTGCTCCGGGCCGAAGCGCTGCTCGCCAACCGCTGAGGCCGGCAGCGTCATTCGGCCCCGGCCTGCCGGGCGTCTTCCATCAGCTGCTCGGCCGACAGTCCGCTGCGACCGGCGATCCAGCAGGCGATCGGCGCCGCGGTCCGGGCCGAAGAATGCGCCGCCTCGGCCGCCAGTTCCAGCAAGCGCTTCACTTCCTCATCGTCCGGCGGATCGATACCCGTCCGCGCCGCGAAGTTGCTGATCCACTGCTGCGGTTCCATCGCTGCTCCTCCTTGTTGGCTTTCGAGTCCCCGACCAGCCTGCCCCGGTCCAGGCGCAGGCTTTGCCCGGCCAGCCGCTCGGCTTCAACCGGCGAGTGGGTCACCAGGATCACCGGCACACCGGCCGAGGCCAGGACCCTTTCCAGGGCCGGCAGCGCCTGCTGCCGGGTGCCGGAATCCAGCGAGGCGAGCGGTTCGTCGAGAAGGTATAGCGACGGCTCGGTGGCAATCGCTCTGGCCAGGGAAACCCGCTTCGCCTCTCCACCCGACATCTGCTCCGGCCTGACCGAGGCCATGTCGGCGAGTCCGAACAGGTCGAGCAGCTCAACCGCCCGGGCCCGCTTCTTCGAACGCCGCCCGCCACCCATCGAGTAGGCGACGTTTGCCGCCGCGTCGAGGTGGGGGAAGAGGGTCGGCGCCTGCGGCACGTAACCGACCCGGCGCTGCTCGGGCGCGAGGTCGCATCGCCCCTGATCGTCGAAGAGGGTGCGCTCGCCGAGCCTGACCAGGCCGCGATCCGGCCTGACCAGCCCGGCCACCATCTTCAGGATCGTGCTCTTGCCCGAGCCGGACGGGCCGAGCAGGGCCAGTCGGCCGCCGGGGCCGGCGCTCAGCTCGACATCGAGGTCGAACTCACGCAGCCGGGAGCGCAGCCTTATCTCGAGGTCCTCGCCCGGTCCGCCGTCGGCCGGTCGCCGGGTCTCACGGTCGCCGCTCACAGACCCCTGCCCGCCACGGCCCGGTCGCGGCCGCTCACCTTGACCGCGATCAGCAGCGCCGCCGATACGCAGATCAGGACCACCGAAAGCGCGATCGCCTGTTCGAATCCGTTCGGGTCGCTGAAGCGGGCGAAGATCGCCAGCGGCGCGGTCTCGGTCACCGCGACCAGCGACCCGGCGAAAAGCAGCGTCGCGCCGAACTCTCCCAGCGCTCTCGCCCAGGCCAGGGCGGCACCGGTGGCCAGGCCCGGCCTCGCGACCGGAACGGCAACGCGCATGAAGGTCCGGAAGGAACCGGAGCCGAGCGCGCGTGAGGTATCGATCAGCCCGCGGTCGATCGCACCAAAAGAAGCGACCGCCTGGCGAAGGTAGAACGGGGAGGCGACGAAGACCAGCGCCACCACTACACCGGCGGTCTGGAAGACGACCTCGACGTTGAACCTCTCCAAGGTAGGACCGAGCAGCCCAGCCGGGCCGAAGGCCGCCAGCAGCGCGATGCCGGCCACGGTCGGCGGCATGACCAGCGGCAGCTCGATCAGGGTCAGCACGGCCGAGCGGCCGCGGAAGGAGCGCATCGCCAGGAAGTAGGCGGCCGGCGTCCCGATAACCAGCAGGATCAGCATCGCCATCGCGGTCGCTTTCAGGCTCAGCCAGAGCGCCTCCCGGTTCGCCGGCTTGCCGAGCGAGTCGATGAAGGTGGCCGGGTCGGTGCTGGTGAACAGGGCCACCAGCGGCAGCAGCAGGAAGACGAGAGCGAGCAGGGCGGCAAAGAAAGCGGCGACGGCGAACAGGCTCTGGCGCCCCGGCAGGAATGAACGGATGCTGCTCATGACCCCGCCGGCGCGGCAGGCAGACCGGCCTGCCTCAGCTCGTCCGCCAGTCTGCCGGATACCAGGCTCTCGATGAAAGCTTCGGCTTCGCTCAGCAGGTCGCTGCCGGTGACGACCGCAGCCGAGTAGGCGATGCGCGGTTGGAGCCGGTCCGGCACGGGCACCGCTCGGAGCTGTCCGGGAGCGCTCATCACATCGGTTTCATAGACGATGCCGGCGTCGGCGGCGCCCTGGGTCAGCTTGGCGGTGATGCTGCTGGCGTCCTGTTCCTGGCTCCTCACGTTGTCCATGATCGCGCTCGCGGTCGCCGCGGGCAAGCGCGCGATCATCTGCCGGGCGTAGATCCCGATCGGTACCGAAGCGTCACCGAGCACCAGCGAGGTGTCCGGCTCGGCGATGTCTTCGACCGAATCGATCGTGCTGTCCTCCGGCACCCCGATCACCAGCCGGTTGCCGGCGAACTCCACCGGCCGCTCGACCAGGCCGTCCTCGAAGAGCTGATCGGGCTGCAGGGTCGAGGCCGCCGCGATCACGTCCACCTTCGCCCCCTGCCGGATCTGGCTGGCCAGCAGGTCGGAGCCGCCGAAGGTGAAACGCACCCCGTCATCGGCGACCGCCTCTTCGGGGTCGCCGAGCGCCGGCCTCAGCGAAGAAGCCGCCGCGACGGTGAGTTCATCTCCGTCACCGGAGGAGCAGCCGAAGAGCAGCAGCGCGACGAGCAACGAGGCCAGCAGCCCGGCCCCGAGCAGCAACGTCGCCGGCAACCTTGCGGGCCAAGCGGGATCGCCTTCACGCCTTCGCCGTCCATGCGGGCTCATCCCCCGATCGCGCTCATGGTGCGCTCCGGCTGGAGGAAGTCGGACTCGCTGATCCGGTGGCGAAGCTCCTTGCCGGCGACCGCCTCGCGGATGATCGCTTCGATCTCGCCATCGCTGGCTCCCGAGCGCATCGGCTGCTTGAGATCGGTCTCGTTGAGCGAGAACAGGCAGGTCCGCAGCTTGCCGTCGGCAGTCAGGCGCAGCCGGTTGCAGTCCGAGCAGAAAGGCTCGCTGACCGGGTTGATGAAGCCGATCTCACCGGGGCCGTCGGCGAAGCGGAAGACCCGAGCGGTGGCCGACGGCTCCCGCTCAATCTCTTCCAGCGGGTGGATCGCCTCGACCAGCTCACGCAGCTCGGCGCCGGTCAGCACCTGGTCCGGGTCCCAGGACCGGTCGCCGTCCAGCGGCATGAACTCGATGAAACGCACCTGGCAGCCGCTACTCCTTGCCAGCTCGCAGAAGCGCGGCACCTCCTCTTCGGTGAAGCCGCGGATCGCTACCGCGTTGACCTTGACCGAGCCGACGGTCGGCTGGGCCATGATCGCCTCGAGCCCCTCCAGCACCTGGTCCATCGAGTCGCGTCGGGTCAGCCTGAAAAAACGGTCGCGCTCGAGCGAGTCGATCGAGACGTTGATCCGGTTCAGGCCGGCCTCGGCCAGCGCCGGTGCGTCGCGGCCGAGCAGGTAGCCGTTGGTGGTCAGAGAGAGGTCCTCGATCGTGCCGAGCCCGGCCAGCATCGAGACCAGCCTGGGAAACTCGCGCCGGACCAGCGGCTCGCCACCGGTCAGCCTTACGTCCTTCACACCCAACCGGGTGACGATCGAGACCACACGCTCGATCTCCTCGAAGCTGAGGATGCTCTGCCGGTCCATCCAGGCCAGCCCCTCGGCCGGCATGCAGTACTGACAGCGGAAATTGCAGCGGTCGGTCACCGATACACGCAGGTCCCCGATCAGGCGGCCGTGGGAGTCGGCCAGCGGCTCGACACCACCGGCGATCGCGGCAGCACCGTTTCCGGCAGCGGATGAGGTCGCCATGAAGCGAGGATAGCGGCCGCCCCGAATGGCCCCCGACCCCATTCGCCGCGCGGGTCCCGAGGCAGAGGGTGCCCGCGATGCCCGCCCACATCACGACCGGCACCGTCATGCAGCCGGTGGCGGCCGAGCCACTTAGGATGGAGCCATGAGCCAGGCCGGACACGACAGGACTATCGAGGAGTTGGTCGCCAGGGCCAAGACCTACCCCTTCCCAAGGCAGCCGGGCTCTTTCGTCTTCACCCACGGCCGGCTCTACCCGGTGCCGCACCCCGCGGGTCCCTGGAGTCCGGAGCTGGAGATCGCCGACGGCGACCGCACCATCACCTTCGCCGAGCTCTGCGAGCGCGTGGCCGCCGAGAGCTCATCGGGCCTTGCCGGTGCCCACCCCGATGCCGGCGACTACGCCTGCGCCGAGCGCACGCCCGTCTTCGGCTACAGCTCCAACGCCAGCCCGGAGGCGCTCAGCCACAAGTTCGCGATGCTGCCCCATGCGGTGATCCCGTCGATCCGCTGTCGGGTCAGCGACTGGGATGCGGTCTATTCATGCCACGTCTCCCGCGGCTACATCCCGGGGGCGATCCACCCCTCGCCCGGCACCGAACTCCACGGCACGATGAGCTGGCTGACCGACGAGGAGCTGGAGATGATGAACGCCTCCGAGAGCCTCGGCACCAACTACGAGTTCCGGCCGCTCAAGGGCGCGAGCGCCGGCTTCGAGTCCGGCGAGAGCATCGTCAGCCCCTGGGTCTACTTCACCCTCCACGGCGAACTGCGCATCAACGACATGCCGGTGGCGGTAGAAGGCACGATCGCCGATAACCGCCGCTACGGGGTGATGAGCGAGACCGAGATCCTCGAGCTCGCCCACCAACAGCTCGCCCCCGACCAGGAGCTCGACCAGATGATCGCCTCAGCAATCGAGTCCTTCGAAACACAGCAGGCCCTGAGCGCGAAGCTCAAGGACTGCCACTTCACCACGCCCGGCGGCACCCCCGACTCCCCGGCCGCCTGATCAGCGGGCGGGACCGGCGAGACCGGGACCCTTCAGCCCACCCCGGCAACAGGCATCGGTCGCCCCTCGCGATCGAGCTCTTCGACGCCTGGTCCAAACACCTCGCGGATCGCTTCGATCAACCGGGCCTCCGCTTCAGGCTCTTCGGCGAGAACCTCGTTGCACCAGGCGTCGCGTATCCCGCAGTCGACGACATCGGTCCGCAGCGAGCCGCAGACGTTGCATTGATGCGACATCGGCCCAGGGCTCACCGACTGGACGGAGTACTGCGAACAACACTCGTCGCATGAGATGAAGTGCGTGTGCATAACTAGAACATATGTTCGTATTCGGCGGAAAGCAAGTCGCCGGTCCGAAGCCGGGAAAAGCGACTGCGCCGGTAGGGCTCGCGAGGCCGGCGACCAGACCTTCCTCCGCCGCCTCGGGAGGGCTTGCGGCGCCGGCGACGCAGACGCTCCCAGGGAGTGATCGACCCCCGCGGAACGCAGGTCTTGGCGACGAACCGCTCGCCGCGCTCGATCAGTACTAGCACCAGGTCGTCACCGACCACGAGGAAGCTCGTATACGAATCCGGGACCGCCAGGCCCGACCATGCCGGGGCCTCGTCGACCAGTTCGCCACCGGCACATTCCAGCACCCTCTTCAACTCCCGCCTGGCCGCAGCCAGACCCAGCCCCGGACGGACCCGGCGCCGCCAGCGCTCCACACAGTGCTTCGAAAGCTCAACCTCCACCACGACCTCCGATCCTCGACTACCCGCCTCAGGACAAGAGTCGGCGAGTCGGGTCCGGATCTGACATGAGTCAGATGACGCGCATCAACCCGCGACCCAGTGGTCAGCCTTCTCTGCGATCACCCACCGGATGCCGCCACGGGGGTCCTCGACATCCCCCGGCCGGCGCGGGATCACGTGGACGTGCGCGTGGCCGACCGTCTGGCCGGCGGCCTCGCCGCTATTGACGCCGACGTTCACGCCTTCGACTCCCGGCAGTGAGGCCAGCTCGCGACTGACCTCACGGACCAGGTCGAACAGCCCCGCCCACTCGGCCCGCTCGAGCTGCTCGGCCCGGATGACGTGGCGCTTCGGCACAACCAGCGTGTGGCCTTCGCTCACCGGAAAGCCGTCAGGAAAGGCGACGGCGAACTCGGTTGTCGCGTAGAGGTCCTCGCGCTCAGCGATTCGTTCGCAGAAAGGGCAATCGCTCATCGGTATTCACTCACCGAACCAGTATCGGGTTCAGGCTGGCGTATGGCGCTCGATCGCGTCGGCCGCATGTGGCCACCCGCGGATCAGCTCTTCCCTGGAGCCCAGCTCGAGATCTTCCTGGCGGTAACCCGGGGCCATGGTGGTTCCGAGAAGCGACCAGTCACCGAGCGTCTCGGCCGCCTGCCACTGCCCGCCTTCGACCAGCAGCTGAGGGCGCTGTTCGGCCGCTAGGTCGGTGCCGAGCACCGGCCAGTCGAAGCCACCACCTGGAGAGAGGACGAGCATACGGGCCGGGGCGCCGGCGTAGAAGTGGAACATCTCCGGCCCCGGCAGCCGGTGCAGCATGGTCGGGCTGGCGCGCTCGATCAGGAAGTAGATCGCGGTCGAGACACCGTCGTCGAGCGTGTTGCGGAATAAACCGCCCTCGCCCGGCAGCGGCTCGAGTTCGAGGATCCTCACTATCTCTTCAGCCGTCAGTTCGTCCACCTCGGCCGGACCCTACAGTTGCCGTCAATGGAACTGGGCACTTATACCTTCGCCGAGCTGACCGCCGACAGCTCCGGGCAGATCATCAGTCCCGAGCAGCGGCTGGCCAACCTGCTCGAAGAGATCGAGATGGCCGACCGGGTCGGGCTCGACGTGGTCGGGGTCGGCGAGCACCACCGGCCGGACTTCGCCGTCTCGGCCCCGTCGGTCGTGCTTGGGGCGGCCGCCGCCCGGACCGAGAACGTGCGGCTGACCAGCTCGGTCACAGTGCTCAGCTCCGACGACCCGATCCGGGTGATCCAGGACTTCAACACGATCGACCTGCTCTCCAACGGCCGGGCCGAGATCATGGCCGGCCGCGGTTCCTTCATCGAGTCCTTCCCGCTCTTCGGATACGACCTCGAGGACTACGACGAGCTCTTCGCCGAGAAACTCGACCTGCTGATCGAAGCGAGAGACAACGAGGTGGTCGAGTGGCAGGGCAAGCACCGGCCTTCGATCGACGGTCGTGGTATCTACCCCCGGGCCGTCCAGCAGAAGCTGCCGATCTGGCTTGCCGCCGGAGGAAACCCGGGCTCGGCGGTGCGCGCCGGCACGCTCGGCCTGCCGCTGGCCCTGGCGATCATCGGCGGCAACCCTGCCCAGTTCGCACCTTTCGCCGACCTCTACCGCCGCGCCGGCCAGGCAGCCGGCCACGGGGACCTGCCGCTCAGCATCAACTCCCACGGCTTCATCGCCGACACTCCAGAGGAGGCGGCCGAGGAGTTCTTCCTGCCGATGAAGACGATGATGGACCGGATCGGCAGCGAGCGAGGCTGGCCACCGTTGAACCGCGAGCAGTACGACGCAAGCCGCAGCCTCGAAGGCGCCAACTTCATCGGCAGCCCCGAAGACGTCATCGAGAAGATCCTCCACCAGCACAAGATCTTCAACCACGACCGCTTCCTGGTCCAGTTCACGGTCGGCACCCTGCCTCACGAAAAGGTCCTGCGCTCGATCGAGCTCTTCGGCACGGTGGTCGCGCCGGCGGTGCGTGAAGCGCTGTCGCACGCGTAGAGTCCGCCCATGGCCCGACACGCCCTCAAACCCCTCTTCGACCGGGTGGTGATCAAGGAACTCGAACCCGAGCGCATGCGCAAGTCCGGGCTCGTGGTCCCCGAAGGAACCTCAGAGCCACCACCCCAGCACGGAATCGTGCTCGCGGTTGGTCAGGGGGTTGACTGGTGGGAGGCGGCTGGGGTGCGGATGCCGGTGCGGCCTGGAGACCACGTGGTGTTTCCAGCGGAAGCCGGGGCTTGGATCGATGTGGATGACGAGCGGCTGCTGGTTTGTCGAGTTACTGAGTTGCTAGGTGTGCTCGAGACGGTTGAGAGCTGAAGCTCCGCCACCCCGCGTCTCAGCAAGCTGCGGTCAGCAATCAGGGCACAGGTAACACCACATGGTGTACAGTGGTGTCATGGTTCGTACACAGGTCTACCTCGGAGAAGACGAACTGGAGTTGCTTGACCGCGCCTCACGCGACAGCGGTGCTTCCAGATCGGAGTTGATCCGGCGGGCCGTTCGCGCCACCTTCGGAGAGCAACGCAAGGACGAAAGACTCCGGGCCCTTCAGGGCACCGCGGGCGCGTGGAGCGGCCGCAAGGAGACTGGCGCTGAGTACACCGATGCCATCCGCTCCGGGGACCTGAACGACCGTTTGGCCAAGCTCGGCGTCAAGTGAAGCTGCTCGACACCAGCGTCGCTGTCGACCACCTTCGCGGTGAAGAGTCGGCGGTGGAGCTGCTGTCTGGGCTGGTCGCAGCCAACGAACCTCTGCTGGCGAGCGAGGTCGTTCGCTTCGAGTTGCTGGCGGGCGTGCGCGAGGATGAAGTCGAGGCACTTGAGCGTTTCTTCTCGGCACTCTCCTGGGTCCCGGTGGCGGAGGACGTCGCTCGAGTTGCTGGATCGCTCGCTCTGAGTCACCGTCAAGCTCACAGCGTCATCGATGATGCGGACTACCTGATCGCCGCCACTGCCCTCCTGCTG
The DNA here is from genome assembly GCA_963709375.1 of uncultured Solirubrobacterales bacterium. Lineage (GTDB taxonomy): Bacteria > Actinomycetota > Thermoleophilia > Solirubrobacterales > 70-9 > 67-14. Next base: position 5,215 of record CAVPWA010000003.1, on the reverse strand, counting down.
GAAGCCGACCTGCTGACGATGAATGTCCGCCACTTCCCGATGCTCCCGGGCCTCACCGCTGCCTACTGAGACGATCAGCGGGGCCGGGGATCGATCGCCGGTTTCGCCAGAGCCTTCAGACGCAACAGGCTCATGCCGCGGCCACGCTCCTTGAGGAGCTTCAGGTTCTCATCCAACCGGGCGAGCTCGGCCTCAAGCCGCGCCGTCACGATCGTCGCGCGGTCCGGGCCCCCGGAGAAGCTCGTCATCTCGCTCCCGACTCACCAGGCGATCCTATACGGCGGAATCTCGTGAGCGCAAAGACGGGGCAAGCGCGGGACCTACCGGCCAAAATGTGCAAAATCCCGACACTGGCGACTCTCGGTCTACGAAACCGAAGGTCACAGGTTCGAATCCTGTCGGGCGCGCTGAAGATCTGGCTCAGCGATTGCGATCGGCGCCGGTACGCACGATTCGAACGCCTGGAAAAGGGCAGTCAGACGGACAGTCATCCTGAATAGAGGCCGAACGAGTTCAGATCGATTTCATCGTGCGCCGGAGGTCCCTGAGGTTGCTTGAATGCAACGATCAGGCCGGGCTGCCGCGCGGGTGGGTCGGCGGGTCCGCAGCCGAGAGTGCGGGCAATCGCCGGCGCCGTTTCTCGAACGCTCACGGCAACACTGACGTTGCCGCGTCTGTACAGAACTGCAAGAGATCTGTACAATACTCCCGTGAGCACTTTCAGCATCAGCAAAGCGAGGCAGTCGCTGTCGGACGCGGTGGAGCTTTCCCGGTCGGAAGCAGTCTTTCTCGAGCGGCACGGCAGGAGGGCGGCGGTGATCGTCAGTCCCGAGCGCTACGAAGAAATGATGGATGCGCTCGAAGAGATTGAAGACGTCGCCGCGTTCGACGCTGCGATCGCCGAGGAGGGCCCGAACATCCCCTGGAAAGAGGCCAAAGCCGACCTGGGCTGGGATTGAGCCGCTACCGGATCGAACTGCGCCCGGCGGCGCTTCGAACTCTGCGAAAGCTGGATCCCCAGGTCCGACGACGGATCCAGGGGGCCATAGCCCTGCTGGCGGAAGACCCGCGTCCACCGAATGTCAAGAAGCTCAAGGGGCGCGACGCATTCCGCATCAGGACGGGCAGCTACCGCGTGATCTACACGATCGAGGACGACGTCCTCCTGATCGTTGTCGTCACCTTGGGTCATCGGAGGGACGTCTACGAGCGCTAGCTCTTGGCCCGGCCTGATCCATGGTGGGTCACCGTTTCCCCGGTCCCGCCAGCAGTTAGCCTGACTCTCGTCCCCGATCAGTACCCAGGCTTCTGTGGCTCAGGTGACCCCAGCTCTACGAAACCGAAGCCCGCAGGTTCGAATCCTGTCGGGCGGACTTTGGAAACCGGGGAAATTCTGCTCAGCGCTACCGAGTTCTGCTGGGTTGCCAGGTTCGTCCCGTTCGGCTGAAATCCATTGTGACTGGCATGAACCGGGCGATTCTGCGGGTACCGCGGCCAGCGCCCGAGGTCAGTGCTCCGAAGAGCCGCGGTGTTCTGGTGGGCTACCGAAATCGATCAGTCGTGTTGACAGGCCCCAGGCCGAAAGCGCTCCAGCCGAGACCAAAGGCGCGAAGGCGGCAATCACGAACCTGTAGTCGTAGCTCTTGGTAACGATCGGGAAGAAGAGAAGCATGAGAGCCGTGGCCCCGAAGAGGATCGCCCCTGACCGGGCCCGGCCGGTAAGGACCCACGGCGAAGCCACCGTGAGCACGAGAAGCAGGATCATTGGCAGGTTTACGATGCGGGTCGCAGCCTCCCAGACCTTGAACGGCTGGATGTTTCCCTGCTGGGACAAGGGGTCGCCCGGATAGAGGCGAGACTGCCAGTATTCGACGAACTCATTGTTGCCGCTGTGTCGGTCCGGACCGTAGAGCAGGAAAGCGACGAAGCCATCGGCCGAGAGCTGGCCGTACGAAGGCAGATTTGGCCGAAAGAGGCGCCGGACGTCGTGCCAGACGGCGTCCAGGTATGCCAAGGGCTGACCTTTGATCGCTGCCTCCGACCACGCTTGCAGGTTTTCCATGGCGAGCGGGTCCGAGGGGATCACGTAGGGCGGCCCGTATAGACGCTGAGCTGGCGATTCCGGGCTGAAGATGTACCACTCGCCTGAGGTGTAGCCGCGCCGTGAGGGCGGAATGGTTTCGCAGATCGGCTCGGTTTCCGGCGGCGGGCTGAACTTCTCGCAATCTGCCACCGGAGCGATGCGGCCGTAGAGATTCCACGCATTATTCGACGTGAGTACACCGGGGTAGTCGGTCGCGGTTGTGCGCCACGCCGCGTAAGCGCCGATGGTGACCAGCGCGACCAGAAGCGAAACTCCCGCGACCGCGAGCGTCCTTCGGGTTGGACGCCCGATGCTGAACAGCAGCCAGACCGAGATCACGACGACTATCCCCAGCCCGACGGTTCGGTCCCAGACGGCGAGCGCGCCGGCAAGACCGGCGAGACCGCCCCACCAGAGACTGTCCTGCTGGGACGCACGCACGGCGGCGTAAAGGGCGATGATCATGAAGAAGACGAAAAGGGCGTCGCTGAGCGCTGCGTGTTCCAGGAAAAGCTCACCTCCGCCAAGTGCGAGGACTGCCGCCGGGACCAGGCCAAGCCATTGCGGTCCGCCGCTCCGACGCACCATGAAGAAAGCGACGGCCGCGGCCAGCAGACCAAGAGCGTGCTGCACGACCACGACCGCGAGTAGATGCGGAGTAACGGCGTGCAGCAAGCTCAGGAACATCGAGTAGCCGACCATCCGGATCGGATCCGTCCACAAGGATTCGACCGCGCCGGCGAAATAGACCCCGCTGTCGGAGTAGCCAGTCATCGCGGGGCTCCAGACCAGGCAGAGCAGAATCCGCAGGACGAGTCCAATCGCAAGAAGACCGATCAGGGCGTGGCGCGCATCGACCCGGAAGGAGATGCGCCGACCCGTAACCTGAGCCTGAAAACGATAAGCCGCAACTGTCAGGACAACCGAAGCCATAAGCGTCAACCAAAGCCCCCATCCAGCTTCAACTGATGGGGGAGCGTCGCCGATCGCTTCGCGAGACGCGCCGGCGATGTCGATCATGGAGACTGCTGCGATCGAGGTGCAGACACCGCCAAGGACCATGGGTAACGACGCCCAGGGCTTCCGCGGAACCAGCAGGACGGCTGCCAGTCCCGCCAGAAGCGCGCAAAAGAGACCACCCGATGACAGACCGGAGCTTGAAGCGACGAGCGAGACCCGCCACGGCCCGATTGACCCGCACACCAAGGCGGCGCAGGCGAGATACACGATTGAGCGGGAATTGAGCGGAATGCGCGGCATGATCACCTCAGCCGCGAAATCGCACCGGATTTAGCAAGCTTCGCTGCCTCGCCGGGGCGCGGTGAATAGATCTCGATCTGTACCTCTGGAACACCTTCAAGAACCAGGTAGGCGCTGGTTCCTGATGAATCCGCCAGTAGCTCGAAACCGGGATACCGCGAGACCCGTTCGCCGGATTCCATTGCTGCGCTGGCGAGGGCCGCCGCAGCGTCCGGGACCTGGTAGGTGGCGACAGTCAGAAGCGATGCCGTCGACTCAGACTCGTCTGGATCGTCGAGGTAACGGATATAGATGTCGCCGGTGGCAGGTATTTCAAGCTGGTAGCTGTCGAACGGGTCTTGAGGACCGAGCCAGTAAGCGGAATGGGAGAAGGTATTTGACCGCTGGCGCAGCTCGAATTCTCCAACTACACCGTCCCATTGAGGTTCCGCGCCGGACCCGCTCCCGAGGGTGGCCAGCACGGCGACGAAAAGCGCGAGAAGCAGGGCAATCGCCCCACCAAGTCGCACTCTGCCCAAAGCGGGGAGTCCCTCCGGCTCCTTCGATGGCCTCCCGTCATCAACATCTCCCTGTTCCATCGTTCGATTCTCCCAAGCATCCCCTGGCAGAGTCGTGTGGACTCATGATCACCAATCGGCTTCGGCGAGATTCATGCTCTGGGTTACACGGCGCTTCGACCTCGAAAACCATGGTGATCGGCGCTGGCCCGCATGATTCGAGCGCCTCGAAAAGAGCAGTCAGGCGCATAGTCAGAAACTGTCCGCGAGGATGGGATTCGCACTGACATTGGGAAAGAAATGAGCCAGTACCACCTACGAAACCGAAGGTCACAGGTTCGAATCCTGTCGGGCGCGCTCATTATGGGGGCTGGATTCCGCTCAACGGTGCGAAGTCACTGACGACTTCGTAGAGCCGCGCCCGGTTGGTCCGGACCTGTGCCCGGTTACGTCGCTGCCGGTCGAGAGACGATCTCCAGGTGCCAGCGAGTCGACGCCACGGCGCCGGCGCCGTCCTGTTTGGCCGGCCCTGTCCGGAATCCCGCAGCCCGCATGACCTGAGTAGTGAACCGCAGTCCGGATCCGTACTTTCCGCGGATGAATTATGTGTGCTCACAGCGAACAATCGACCGTGGACGGCAGGATCGGCGTGGAACCAACAGGAAGGGAGCTCGGGATGGAACGCTCGGATAGACGATATGGCAGGCTGACGGTCGTGGCTGGCATGGTCTTCGCGGTTGCCCTCATCGCAGCCTTGATGCTCTCGGCGGCGTCGCGGCCGGGGGTTTCTGAGGCAGCTTCGCCGGCCTGGAGATCCTGCGCGAAGGTTGTGGTCGATTTCCAGCCAGAGGGCGGAGGCGGAGCGATCGCGATCAAGGCGAGAGGCATCCGGTGCCGGCCGGCGCGCAAAGTGGTGAGGCGCTGCATCAACGGCAAACTGACGCGCGGCTGGAAGGGCGTCTACCGAAACAACCGCTTCATCCTGAGGAAGCGGAAGATGCGGATCCGCTACCTGCCGGTGGGAGGCGGAGGATGCATCCCGGTATAGGCAACTCTGGGCCGACCGTCCGCGGAGACCTCTGGGTAGGTCTGGCAGGCGAAGCCCAGGGTGTCAGGCGACTCTGATCGGATCTTCAGTTCGCGCCGGGACCTCGACCGGGATGACAACAAGGAGAAGCTCCTCGTATTGGTCGATACGGCCCTCGGCTTCAGGCCTTCGGATTCCATCTCCACCAAGGACTTCCAGCAAAACTTGGGCCACTCTCGTTTGGACTCTTCGGCCTGCGAGAGCAGTCAGGCGGGCAGTCAGAATCGGCCGCCGAAGCCGGGGATCGTGCTGTCGGCGCGGGAGAGCCGGTCGGGGGTCACCTACGAA
>CAVPWA010000002.1:0-10528 GCA_963709375.1 uncultured Solirubrobacterales bacterium | reverse complement strand
CGGGTCGGCTGAGAGCGGCCGCCGCCGGGCACGGTCACCAAGGTTCTCCAGACGCTCAGCGGCCGCATCCGGGGATTCGTACCTCCTGTCTCGGCGCTAGGGTGGTGATATGTACGTATCTCTGGGTGGACCGATGTTTCTGATCGTGATCGGCGCGATCCTCTACTGGGCGACCGATTTCGAACTGGCCAATATCGACATGAACGTCGTCGGGCTGATCCTGCTGATCGCCGGAGTGGTGGCGCTGGTCTTTTCGATCGGCACCGGACTGGTCAACAGGAAGGATCGGGAGCGCGGAAACCAGCCGCCGCGCTACTGATCGCCGGTCGCAGTCGTCAGGCATCGCTGATGCCGCCCCGGGAGTCCCGCGCCGGCCAAACGCCGCAACGCAGTTATCCGGGCCCGTTCGGAAACGTCCGATGCGCGGTCTGAACGAGAGCAACCGCAAGTGGTGGGTCCTGATCGGAACCAGCGGCGGGCTCTTCGTATTGATGCTGGACTCGACCGTGGTCGCCCTGGCGCTTCCTTCGATCCAGGCCGACCTCAACGCTTCGACCGACCAGCTGCAGTGGATCCTCAACGCCTATCTGCTGGCGATCGCAGCCACGGTGGTCACCGCCGGCCGCTTCGGCGACATCTTCGGCAGGCGGCGGGTTTTCCTGATCGGCTTCGGCCTGTTCGGTCTCGGCTCGCTGCTCTGTGCGGGCGCCTGGAATGCCGACGTGCTGATCGCCGGCCGGGTGGTCATGGCGCTGGGAGCCGCCTCGATGCTTCCGCTCTCGCTGGCGCTCGTCACCTATGTATTCCCTGCCGACGAACAGGCCAGGGCGATCGGCATCTGGACGGCCATCTCCTCAATCGCCCTCGGAATCGGGCCGCTCGTGGGGGGAGTCCTCTCCGATATCGACTGGCGGCTGATCTTCGTGGTCAACCTGCCCGTCGTCGTGATCTCGATCGCCATAGTGCGTGCCACGGCCCGTGAGATCCGGGACGAGACCACCGAGCCGCGGATCGACTGGCCGGGCCTGTTTACCCTGACCACCGGCCTGCTGGCAGTCGTATTCGCGCTCGTCAACGCCGACGACTGGGGCTGGACCTCGGTCCGCACAATCGGCCTGATCGCCGCCGGCCTGGTCCTGCTGGCCGCATTCTGGAGAATCGAGCACCGGGTCTCGAGCCCGATCGTCGATTTTTCCCTCTTCCGTAACCGCCCCTACCTCGGGGCAACGGCAGCCGCCTTCGGCATCGTCGCTGTCTACTGGACTCTGATGTTCTTCGAGCCTCAGTACCTGCAGAACATCCTCGACTACTCGGCAATCGAGGCAGGGCTTCTGATCCTTCCGATAACCCTGCCGATGATCTTCATTTCCCCCTTCTCGGGGCGCATGGTCGAGATGTTCGGAGCGCGGGTTGCGATGACCACCGGCATGGCGCTTGGGGTCGCCGGCCTGGTGATCCTTACCCGGATCAACGAGTCATCCGGCTACGGAATCCTCTTTCCCGGGCTGCTGCTGGTCGGGCTGGCCTTCGCCCTCGTCTATGCACCGATGTCAGCGGCAGCGATGGCGGCGATGCCAAAGGCCAAGGCGGGCATCGCCTCCTCAGGGCTGGCGATGAACCGGATCCTGGCCGGCGCGATCGGTCTGGCGGTAGTTGGCGCTGCATTCCAGAGCCTGCTCAGGGACAGACTCGATCAGGACCTGTCTGCGAGCAACGTGAGCCTTGACGAATCCCAGAGGCAGCAGATCGACGGTCTCGTCGCAGGCTCCCAGGAGGCCCGCGAGGCGATCGCGAAGGATTCGACCTCAACAGCGGATCAGGTCGAGGCGATTGCCTCCGACGCCTTCACCTACGCGCTCGGCAACTCGATCTGGGTACTGGTCGGCGTCGCCGGCCTCTGCACCGTGCTCACCTGGTGGCTGGTCGCGCCGAAACATGACGCGCCCGCAGCGAACTCAGCCGATCCGTCCGGGGATTCGGGGCCGAAGCAGCATCACCGCTTCGGCGGCTTTCACTTCTGAACCCGGCTTGTTACTCGTCCGCGCCGGCCGACAGACCGCGGAAGGCTGCGTAGGCGATAGCCACCATCGACAGGATGAGCAGCGTTATTCCGGCTCCGCTGCCGATGAAGAAGAAGGCGGCCATGACCACGACCACGGCCAGGAAGATTCCGAGGATGTACGGGATGGCGATCAGATCGGAGTCACGGTTCATGTGCCGATCCTACCGTCTCCGTGACGAACTTTCCCCGGTACGGATACCTAGCCGGCGTCCGTAGAAAGCCGAACGCCGGATCGCCGCAACGGGCCGATACTCCGCGCCGGTACTCTGGGCGCATGAGCAATGACCGGGTTCAGATCGCCGTTGAAAACCATGTCGCCGAGGTAAGCCTCGTTCGGGCGGACAAGCACAACGCCCTCGACGGAGAGATGTTCGAGGCGATCGCCGGCGCTGCGGAAAGGCTGGCCTCGGAGCCGGGCCTGCGGGCAGTGGTGATCCACGGCGAAGGACCGAGTTTCTGCTCCGGCATCGACGTCGGCTGGCTGGCCGGAGGACAGGCCGGCGGCTTCGCCGATCTGGCGGAGGTCCGGGATGACTTCGGCGCCAACCTCTTTCAGCGCGTCGCGACAGCTTGGATCGGGGTACCCGTGCCGGTGATCGCCGCGATCCACGGCAACTGCCTCGGCGGCGGCCTTCAGATCGCCCTCGGCGCGGACATCCGGATCGCCGCCCCCGACTCGAAGCTCAGCGTCCGCGAAGTCCACTGGGGTCTGGTTCCCGACATGGGAATCACCGCTACCCTGCCGCGGCTGGTCGCGCTCGACGTCGCCAAGGAGCTGACCTTCACCGGCAGGGTGATCGGCGCCGACGAGGCCGATCGCGCCGGGCTGGTGACCAGGGTCGACCCGGACCCGCTGTCGGCAGCACGGGATCTGGCCCGGGAAATCGCCGGCCGCTCACCAGACGCAGTTCGTGCTGCCAAGAAGCTCTACGAGTCGGCATGGCCCGCGCCTGGAAGCCCCGGACTGGAACTCGAGACCGAACTGCAGGTCCCACTGCTCGGCTCAACCAACCAGATGGCCGCGGTAATGGAAGGCGTGAGCAAGGAGCCGGCGGTCTTCACCGACCCGGCCGGTACCTGAGCCCCCGGCGACTCCCATTCCGAAAGCGGCGGATACGGTTAGCGTGGCAGCCGCATGACCTTCGAGATCGTCTTCCTCGCCCTGGCCAATACGATCAGACCAACGAGTCTGGCCGCCGTCTACGCGATCCTCTCGACCGATCGGCCGCGCAGGCTGTTGATCGCCTACAACCTCGCGGGCCTGACCTTCACGGTTGGCTTCGGACTGCTGGTCGTCTGGGCCTTCAACGGCGTAAACATCGGATCGGGCGGTGGCGGCACTGAATCCGTCGCCGAGATCGCCGCCGGCATCCTGCTGCTGGTCTTCGCCCTCGCAACCCTGACCGGATTGATCGGCGGGCCGCATTCCGAAGATGCACCCAGACCAGGTGGGCGCTGGACCCGCCTGCTCGACCAGAAGCTGACCGCGAGGACCGCCGCCGTCGCCGGACCGGTCACCCACTTCCCCGGGCTCTTCTATCTGGTGGCGCTGAACGTGATCGTCACCCACCGTCCGGGCGTCATCGTCGGCCTGGTCGAGGTTCTGATCTACAACGCGATCTGGTTCCTGATTCCGATCGGCGCCCTCGGACTGTGCCTGGTCGCCCCCGACCTCGCCCGCGAGATGGTCGGTTCGATCAACGACTGGGCCCGGCGTCATACCCGTTCCATCGTCGTTTCGGCATCGATTTTGATGGGGGGACTGCTGCTGCTGCGGGGTTTGCTGGGAACCTGAGTCAGGATCACCCGGAGTTCCCGGACGCTATTCCACGGGCCCCCTGACTGGCGCTCACTGAGCGGCTGGGTCCGCCGGCCGAGTCTCGCCGGGGACCTCCCGCTCGCGATTGGCGGCGGTGATCATGTAGGCCCCGTAGAAGGCCGCGATCAACGCGGCCACGGCGACCAGAACGTGCCAGGCCGGTCGAGTCAGGCTTTCCTGGAAGAGCAGCACACCGAGGATCACGCTGATGGCCGGGTTCGAAACCGCGACCGCGGCCATCGCCGGCGCGAACTGCCCGGTCGAAAGCGACAGTTGCTGAATCACGAACGCGACCAGCCCGATCCCGACCAGGGCGTAGAACTCCGGGTGGGTGAGCACGTCGAGGATTCCGCCGGAGAGCTGATCGATCGTCGTCTTCGCGAACGAAGCAGAGAGCCCGAAGAGCAGACCGGCCGAGACACCGAACATCGCAGCCTTGGCGGCAGGCGCGGCCCGGGTGCCGTAGATGACCAGCAGGACCGAAGGAATGCAGACGGCGACGATCGCCGCCAGGTACTCGGTCGCCGGTGCGGAGCTGACCCCGGCGTCCGGATTGCCGACCAGCGTGAACATGACCAGGCCGGCGATGATCACGACCGCCCCGAGCACCTGCCGCCTGACGACGAACTGCTGGGTTATCCAGTAGCCGAGGGGCAGGGCGAAAACGATCGTCATCACCAGGAGGGGCTGGACCACCACCAGCCTGCCTTCCCCCAGCGCGACGGCTTGAGCTGCATAGCCGGCCAGAAGGGTCATGGTCCCGAGCAGCCAGACCGGCACCATCAGCATCCGGAATAGGCTCGCCACCCCACTGACCCGCCTGCCCCGTTCGGCCAGCTGAAACTGGCCCTTCTGCTGCAGCGCGGCCGCGAGAGCGAAACAGAAAGCCGCCAGCAGCGCGAAGACCGCGGCCAATCAGCCCTCCACCTTCGGCCAGCTCATGGGCAGAAGCTATCCGCTACCCCGGTCGAAACGTCCGTCTCCGGCTCCTGCCGGCCGCGGTCGGCATCCGGGGTCACCCCGCCCGTCGCTCACCATCCGGTGCGCTGGTCGGCCGCCTCTTCGAGCCGTGCCCGGAGGTCTGCCGGATCTCCGGTCAGGGGCTCCATGTGGCCGGGTGCGATCGTCGCCGGCTCGAGTGCCGCCAGCTTGCGCACGCTTTCCAGCGTCTGCTCCGGATCGAGGTCGAATACCGGGTGAGGGGGATAGATGCCGGGGTGGTGCCCGAGCGGCCGCATCGAATCGGTCTGGTAGATCGTGTCGCTGCAGATGCAGAGCCGGTCGCTCTCCCGCCAGAGGCCGATCTGCCCGGGGGCGTGGCCGGGCAGGTGGACGACCTCGAAACCGGCAACCTGCTCTCCCTCGGAGATCGTGCCGCCGATCTTCACCGGACCGGCATCCCAGATCGGATACGTGGCCCGGAACAACCACTTCGTATAAGTAACCGGGATCTCCCCCAGCGGCTGGTAATGGACCCCGCCGTCGCCCTCTGCGTCAGCTACCTCGTCGGGATGGCAGTAGACCGGCACGCCCAGCTTCGCGGCCGAGCCCCGGTGGTCGACGTGGCTGTGGCCCAGGATCACCCGGGTGAGGCCGCCGAGTTGCGCCGCCGCCTTGCGGATTCCGCCGGCCATCGCGCGGGTCCCGGAGTCGAAAGCGAAGACGCCGGGCCGGTCTTCCTCCGCCACGAAATACACATTCATGCCCCGCCGGATGTCTCCGGAGTGCCGCCAGACCCCCTCGGCGATCTGCTCGGTCTTTGCGGCCAACGGATTGAAGCTCTCTGTGTTCACCCCCCGAACATATCCGGCTGTGGCCGGGCCCCGGGATCAGAGGCCCATGCCGCGGCCGATCAGCTCCTTCATGATCTCGGTCGTGCCGCCGTAGATACGCATGATCCGGGCATCCACCCAGGCCGAAGAAATCGCGTATTCGTCGGTGTAGCCGTAGCCGCCGTGTAGCTGGAGGCAACTGTCGGTGACCCGTCCGAGCAGCTCCGTCGTCCACCACTTCGACATCGCGGCCTCTTCGATCGAAAGCTCACCGTCACAGTGCCTGGCGATGCACTGGTCCACGAAGGCACGGCCGATCGCCAGCTCCGTCTTCATCTCGGCCATCGCGAAGCGCGAGTTCTGGAAGCTTCCGACCGGCCTGCCGAATGCGGTCCTCTCCTTCACGTACTCGAGCGTGATCTCGAAAGCCGCCTCGGCCGCCGCAAGGGCGCCGACCGCGATGATCAGTCGCTCGGGAACCAGCTTCTCCATCAGCTGCACGAAGCCGGTGCCCTCTTCCCCGAGCAGGTTCTCGGCCGGAACCCGGACGTCATCGAAAAAGAGCTCGGCGGTGTCCGAGGCATGCTGGCCCAGCTTGTTGATCTGGTTGCCGCTGGCGAAGCCGTCGGAGTCGGCCTCCACCACCAGCAGGGAGATGCCCGCATGAGCAGCCTCGGGATCCGTCTTGGCTACGACGATCACCAGGTCGGCGTGGTGGCCGTTGGTGATGAAGGTCTTCTGGCCGTTCAGCACGTAGACGTCGCCGTCACGCCGGGCCCTGGTCTGCACCGCCGCGAGGTCCGACCCGGTGCCGGGCTCGGTCATCGCGACCGCCATCACCGTCTGCCCGCTGGCGATGCCGGGCAGCCAGCGCGCCTTCTGTTCTTCGGTGGCAGTGGTCAACAGGTAAGGAAGGCAGATGTCCGTGGTCAGCATCGGACCGCCGAAGGCCGCACCGACCCCGGCCCGGATCGCCTCCTCGGTCAGGACGACGTTGAAGCGCCAGTCCTCGACCCCGGCGCCGCCGTACTGCTCGGGAATCGCCATACCCATGAAGCCGTGCTCGGCCGCCTTGACGAACAGATCCCGGGAAACCATGCCGTCGGCCTCCCATTCGTCGAAGTGCGGGCTGACCTCGGCGGCGAGGAAGGAACGGAAGCTCTCGCGATAGTCCTCCTGCTCGTCGTTGAAGATCGCCCTCCGCGGCATCGGCTTCAGTGCTGTCGGCGCGCTCATGAAGGCCGCCCGTAGACGGTGACCACCGCTGCTCCGCCGAGGCCGATGTTGTGTTGGAGAGCGAAGCCCGGCTCATCCACCTGGCGGTCCTCGGCCTGGCCGCGAAGCTGCCAGGTCAGCTCGGACGCCTGGGCCAGACCGGTCGCCCCGAGCGGATGTCCCTTCGAGATAAGGCCACCCGACGGGTTGACCACCGGCCCGTCGCCGCCGTAGGTGGTCGCCTCCGCCTCGACCAGTTTGTGGCCCTCACCCTCGGCCGCGAGGCCGAGAGCCTCGTATGTGATCAGTTCGTTGGCGCTGAAGCAGTCATGGAGCTCAACCACGTCGATATCGGAGATGTCGCGCTGTGCCTCTTCGAGGGCCTGCCGGGCGGCGACCCGGCTCATGTCGGCACCAACCACGTTGATCGAAGACTCGCTTTCGAAGGTGCTGCTCATGTCGGTGACCATTGCCTGACCGAGGATCTCGATCGCCTGCTCCCAGAGGTCGTGCTCTTCGACGAACGCCTCCGAGGCGATGATCGCCGCCGCGCTACCATCGCTCGTCGGTGAGCACTGCAGCTTGGTCAGCGGGGAGTAGATCTCACGGGCATCCTTGATCTCGTCGAGCGAGTACTCCGTCTGGAACTGGGCGTAGGGGTTGTTCTTGGAGTGGCTGTGGTTCTTCCAGCCGATCCAGGCAAAGTGCTCCGGCTTCGACCCGTACTTCTCCATGTGCTCACGACCGGCCGCGCCGAACATCTGCGGAGCCGGCGGCGCTTCCTCCCAGGGCCGCAGGTCGATCAGGGCCTTGACGTGGTTGTCCATCGGGTTCGTGCGATCGAGGAACTTCACTCCGAGCGAGCCGAGTTCCATCTTCTCGAAGCCGAGGGCCAGCGTGCACTCCGCGAGGCCGCCCTTCACCGCCTGACGGGCGAGGTAGAGCGCGGTCGAACCGGTCGAACAGTTGTTGTTCACGTTGACCACCGGGATACCGGTCAGGCCGAGGCCGTAGACCGCCCGCTGCCCCGCGGTCGAGTCGCCGTAGCAGTAGCCGACGAAGGCCTGCTCGACATCCGAGTAGGCGATACCGGAGTCGGCGATCGCCTTCTCCCCCGCCTCCTTCGCCCAGTCGGGGTAGTCGCCCTCCTTGGTCCCGGGCTTCTCGAACTTGGTCATTCCGACGCCTACTACGAATGTGCGGTTCATACGCACATTCTGCACTAGGCGGACATCCGGCATCCGCCCCGTACGAATACCCGAGGCAGCCCGGGCGAAACAGTTCGCCGCTCGACGCCGGTTACAGGTCGGCGGGACAGGTCAGATGGGCGAGGCGACCGGCTCGTCCGCCGGGTCCCGGGCGCGCAGGGTCTGGACGATCAGGTGCGAGATCACGACCGCGATGATGATCAGCGGCGTCGCCGTTGCTCCCGCCCCAGAGGTCAACAGCAGCGTCACGACGACCGCGGCGAGTGGAAGCCGCAGCACCGCGACCACCACCGCCCCCATCACGATTGCGATGGCCGCCCCGTCGGGGAGGCCGGGGAGGTAAGAGGCGAGGAGTCCCCCGGCAGTTCCCAGGAAGATCGCCGGGAATACCGGGCCACCACGGAAGCTGCCCATCGAGATGCCCCAGGCGATGCCCTTAAGGATCAGCAGTACCGCGAGCGTCCCCGCCGTCAGGGTCGCCGTCTGCTCGACTATCGGGTTGAGCGCTCGCGAACCCGAGAAAAGCACCACGTAGTCGTTCTCACCGGTGATCGCCGCGAAGACGATCGCGCAGACGCCGACGATGGCGCCGGCCAGAGGCACGAACAGCATCGGCCGTCCGGAGACGATCCTGGCGACGCTACCGCCACCCTGAACCACGGCATGTCCGAAGAGCGCCCCGATCGGTGCCAGCAGGATGATCCAGGCAAACATCGGCACGGTCAGCTCACCGATCGGCGACAGGGCCAGGGGCTGGATCGCATAGGCGGCGGTACTGAGACCGGTCAGCGAACCCATTCCCAGATAGACCAGCGATCCGATCCCGGCTGCCATGAGACCTGGCAGGAGGATCACGGGCAGCATGGCGCCGCCGAGTCCGATCGCCTCGATCAGGATCACCGCAGCGATCACCGGCGAAGAAAAGACCATCGCAAGGGCGGCGAAACTACCGGCCACGGCGATCACCGGCAGGACCTTCTCCGGCACATCGCTCGATACCCGGCGTATCAGGAAAACCGAGAGCCCCGCACCTAGTGCGATCACCGGAGAGGACGGGCCGAGAACGAGGCCGAGACCGAACGTGGCCAAGGCAGCGAGCAGGACACCGGGCAAGCTCGTTCGGCGGCGTCAGCCCGCCCGAAGTGAGCCCGTCAGCCGGGAACGCCGCCGCCACCGCCGGGTGCGCGAACGATCACGACGGCCGTCACCAGTCCGGCGAAGGTGACGATCGGCAGCGGCCACCACCAGGGAGCCGATCCGAAGCCGAGCGCTTTCGGCAGGTCTTCGAAGGCGGCGTCCTGGATCACCGGGATCAGGGTCAGAAGGCCCCAGGCGGCGACCGAGACCAGGAAACCGATGATCGCGACGATGACCAGGAGCTTTCTGTACTCCTTGCTCGTGATGACGGCCAGCGGATCCGGGGCGTCGTCTCCGGCCGCCGTGGGCGCGCCCTGCTCCCCTCCTGCCCCTGAGCCTGGGTCAGACACAGGTTTCCTTCACGGCAGGAACCACCCGGGATTTCGCCGCCGACCTGTCTCTCCACGCCCCCATGGAAGTGGAGTGTCTCAGATCAGGCCGCGACAGCTTGCCCTGCAAGCGGCCCACGATGACTGAGGCTCGCCGCAGGTCTTGAGTCTCGCCCGTCCCCCGGCCGACTGCCTTCCGGTTCGGCCAGTTGAGCAGCGTATGCTCGCCTGATGCGCGCGCGGATCGCCACCGAAGACGATCTTGACGGGATCGTCGAGACGCTGGCACTCGCCTTCGAATCAGACCCGCTCTGGAGCTGGGCGTTTCCGGACCGGGAGGCCCAGGCTTCCTGGTGGGGCCTCCTGGCGGCCAGTGCGCTGCGCTATCCCTGGACCTGGGTCGCCGACGATTTCGCGGCAGTCTCGGTCTGGATACCGCCCGGCGGGGTCGAACTGACTGCAGCCGAGGAGTCACAGGTAGACCCTCTGATCGCCGGACTGTCCGGAGACCGGGCCCCAGAGGTCCTCGAGCTGCTCGAGAGCTTCGATTCAAACCACCCGGCTGAACCACCGCACTTCTACCTCAGCCTGCTCGGAACCAATCCACGGCATCGGGGCGAAGGTCTCGGCATGGCCCTGCTCGCCGAGAACCTGGCAGCGATCGACATCGAAGCAGCCCCCGCCTACCTCGAGTCGAGCAACGCCGCGAATGACTTCCGTTACGAAGGGTGCGGTTTCCGGCGAATCGGAGGATTCGACCGGCCGGACGGCCAGACGACTGCCGCGACGATGTGGAGGGAGCCGTCAGGAGGCCCGGCGCAAGCCGGCTGAGCTCCTGCCGACCTGAATACTGAAACCGAGCGATCGACCTCCTTCGCAATCGCGAGCCAGCACTCCCCTGCGACACAAGACCCCCTGGCGAGAGAGGGTCTGGTGTCGTCCCGAAGGACATAGCGGGGGCCCGCTTCGTTTCTCAGGACCACGCC
>CAVPWA010000001.1:0-82344 GCA_963709375.1 uncultured Solirubrobacterales bacterium | reverse complement strand
GGCAAGGCAGTCACCAAAAGCAAGGTCGACCCGAATCTGCTCACCAAAATTGACGAGGACGCGAATCTGAAGGTCTTCAATGGTGACGGCAGCGTTCTCGGGGAATTCGCCGGGACAGTTCCGATCTGCCCCGTTCCTCATCATGCAGGTCCAGATCGACGGTGGTCTGTACACGTACTACGGCTCGGGCCAGCTCATTCCGTTGGGCGGCGGCTCGCCTTACTTCAGGAACGCCACCTGTACCGGCAAGGGCTATCAAACGACCGACCAGGAGACATTCGACTTCCTCTTCTCCAAGCTGGCAGGGGGACCGTCCCGCATCGTTTTCCGCGTAGCTTCGAGTCCTATGGACCTCGGACCGATATCGGCATGGCAGTACACGACTGAAAGCGATGACGTCAACAACCAGGATCTGTGGGAGCTCGACTCGGACGGAATGTGCATTCCGGCGCCGGTCAGTCCTTACACGGGCCTGCTCGCCGAGCTGGACTCAGTCCCCGCGCCGCCCGATGGAGTCGGACCGCTGACCATCGGCTAGCACCGCATACGTGCGCTTCCGGTGTCCTTCCTGGCCACCGGAAGCGGGCGGCGGTCGCTGCCGTCGCCGATAGAGTCCCGCGATTGTCCCGACTTCAAGGGGAGGCAACAGTGAACGGTTTCCGTCGTACGTTTCGAGCGGTAGCGGTCCTGGCGGCCGTGCTGATGGCAGGGCTGGCCTTTGGCGCAGCAACCGGTCCCGCTGGAAAGAGCCCGCAAACCTTCTGGATCGACCTGGCGGGTCAGGCAGAGCGCAAGCCCGGATTCGTCTACTTCACCGCCAACGCCGGCGGAACAGTCAAGAACCTCAAGTGGAAGAAATGGGGTCGCAGCAAGGCGATCGGCCGCGGCTACTTCCAGGATAATTCCGCGAGCTTCCCGGGAAAGCTCGATCAGGACGGCCCGGCGAAGATCGTGGTCTGGAAGCTGAGGCGGTGCAGGCCGGATTTCGGCAACAAGGAGGGCAGGACCGTGCACGTCTATCGTCGGGCAAAGCTGCGTTACTCAGACGGCAAAGGCGGCCGCAAGGTGGTCGGCATCTCCGGGCATGGAGCCAGTGGTTGCCTGTGAGCCTCAGCGGCCAGACCAATCAGGACAGGAAGCGAATCGAACGCTCTGCGCGAACCGGTCACCCGCGCGGCTGAGTGCCGGGAGCAGGACTCGAACCTGCGACTCTGCTGACACCAGCGAGCGGCCTGCGTTCCGGTCCAACGTCGCCTGTTCGCCCGGGAGTGCGGCATCAACATTGTGTTGCGCGGGTTCCGGGCGTCGGTTATGTTGTGAGTCAGGTATCGGCTATTGGTTGGATGCTTTGGGTCGCGTCGGCGATCCGAAACCACGAGCGGACGGAGGACCGCGGGGTGCTATGGGCGTAGCTACGAAACACGAGGCCTGCCACGCGGCAACGTCCTGGGTGGCACGGCGAGGCGTCGCCGTCGCGGTTCTGTTCGTCTTGGCGGTGTCCCTGTCCATGGTTGTCAGTTCGTCGCCCGCGCATGCGCGGTCTGCCGAAGTGTTCACGGCGCCGGGGTGCCCTGGTGCGCACCCCGACTTTCCCCTGATCGACCTGTGCCAGGACAACGGCTTCTACGAGCTCGCCTCGACCGGGTCGCTCACCGGGGGCGCGAACATCACGATGTCGACCACCGCGCCGCCCTGCAACACCCAGGACGCGGTCACCGACATCTTCGAACCCGACGGGTGCTACTCGGAAATCGAGTTCGAGATCGACCCGTTCAACTGCGTGGGCATCGACGTCTACAGCCCTGACGATCCTTATTGGGGCACCTGCGGCTTCTACGAAGACGGCCGGAACCCCGGGGTCTTCTCGGGGCTGCAGGGAGATCGCTGCAGGTACTCGTTCAACCGCCTCTTCGCGTACGGAGGCAACCAGACCATCCCGGGAGACATCTGGAGCAGTCGCGGACCGGCGTCGTTGTCGGCATGCGTGTTCACCCAGTCCGACGACGCGTGGGGCCAGTACAACCGGTTCGACGGGCTGTACGGGCCGGCCTGGATGGAGTTCGACAGCAAGATGGTGATCGAGTACCAGGACGGTACCTTCGAGTCGATCCGAGACGTCGGATACGTCTCGATGGAAGGCGAGATCCGCGATCTGCCCCCCGTGGCCGACTTCGACCGCGCCGCCGGCGTTGAGGTCGGCCGCTACCACTTCGCCGACGAGAGCCGCGCGCAGTTCGGTCTGGATCCCGTTTCCTACGAATGGGAGTTCCAGACGATCTCGGCGGGCGACGCCGACTGGGCCACCGAGGGCACGGCCACCGGCCGGTTCCCCTCCTTCACCTACCCCGACGCCGACTACGCCCAGGCCACGCTGACGGTCACCGCCGAGAACGGTCTCGAGGACTCGTACAGCCGCCTCTGGCAGCTCTTCCTGGACGATTGGGATCCTCCTCCAGGCGACGTCCCGATCGTCACCGTCGAGGCGACCGACGCCGAGGCCGGCGAGCAGGGGCCGGACGCGGGGACGTGGACGGTGACGAGGTCGGAGTCGGTCGGCGAGCTGACGGTGGACGTCTCGCAGTCGGGTACCGCGACGGAAGGCGTCGACTACGTTGCCGTCGACGACGAAGTCACCTTCCCGGACGGAGTCGACGAGGTCCCCGTGACGCTGACGCCGCTCGACGACGACGCGGTCGAGGGCGACGAGGTGGTGACCTACACGGTGGAAGAAGGCACCGGATACGCCCCCGGCGACCCCTTCACCGCCGACATCACTCTCGCCGACAGCCCGCCGGTCGATCCCGACCCTGACACGTCTGCATGCGACCGGGCCAAGGCGGCCTTGAAGAAGGCGAACGCGCAGGTGAAAAAGCAGACGACGAAGGTCAAGAAGGCGAAGAAGAACGTCGCGAAGAGTTCAGGCAAAAAGAAGAAGCGCCTGAAGAAGACGCTGAAGAAACAGCAGAAGAAGCTGAACAACTTGAAGAAGAAAAAGCGGAAGGCCAAGCTGCCGAAGGCAAGGGCCTGCACCGACTGAATTCGTCAGCAAGGCTCCTGCGGACCGGTACTGCTCACCACAACGGACGCGCAGGTCTCTTGCGCCGTAAGCCCGTCTGAGCAATGGGCGGCATCGGCCCTTCCCATCCCCCGAAACGATCAGAGCCGTCCCCGCAGGAGCCGTCACATGCCCGCAGCGGACGGTCTTGCCGATCCTGACGGAATCACAAGAGTGGAGCCGGCTGGCTTGGCTCAGTGCCGATACGAAGAGGTCAGACTCGCCCCCTGCTTGTCTTGTTGACACTTTCGTTGACACCCCCCAATTTCAGAGCCTCACCGCAGACGTCCCAAAAGCCAGAAAACCCCGCATCAGCAGGGCTTTCGCGAGTGCCGGGAGCAGGACTCGAACCTGCGACACGCGGATTATGATTCCGCTGCTCTAACCAGCTGAGCTACCCCGGCAGGGCAGCGCAGTCTAGACAATGGGCCCCGGGCCGGGACCTGCGGCTTCAGTCGAGAATCGCGTGTCGGAATGGCGGCTGGAGCCGGAGGCGGAGGGTGTCGGCGGCCTTGTCCGCGGAGGCCGTGGCCCGGCTCACGAGGAAGACCTCGGTGGCGTCGTAGCTGCGCAGTTCGTCTTCCACCGCCTGGACCACATCTTCGTCGCCGATCCCGGCGCTGGCGTCGACGCCGGCCAGGGTGAGTGAGGCCACCGATATGACGAGGTCTCTCTGGGCCCGGCGCTGCGCCGCCCGCAGATCGGTCGCCCACCGGTCGAGGAAGGTGTTCACCGCCGGGGTCAGCAGGCGGACCTCGCCGGGCTCGTCGCTTGCTCCCAGGCTGACTTCGTCGGCGACCCGCTGGATCGTGGCGGCATCCTCGATCGGGAAAGTCGTAACGACCAGCAGGCGACGCTCCAGTTCCGGGTGCGGCACACGGCCGATCGGGTCGTTCGGGATGACCTTGGCGGCGATCAGCACCAATCCGACCAGCGAGAAGCCCGCCAGCATGATTCCGAACCCGGGGCCGCCTACGGCGAAGCCGATCGTGGCCGGCAGGATCAGGGCCAGCAGGATCAGTGGAGGGTGCCAGGACTTCATCCGCCTACGGTAGCGCCCGGGGGAGCCCTGCTTCTTTGCCCGCCTGCGTTAGCCGGAAGGAGCGAGTGCGATCAGGCCCGATTCCTCGATCCTCGCGGACTCGGCCGTCGAGGGTTTGGCCACGGCATCGTCTGGCGGTTCACCGGTCACCGGATGCTTTCGCATGCTGCGGAGGAGCGCGCCCAGAAGCTGGTGGCGATCCAGTTCTTCATCCTGGCCGCCCTCGGAGCCTTCGAGGCCGGGCGACAGATCCTCGGCGGAGACCAGCCCGATGCCAGCACCATCGGCATGATCCTGACCGCGACCAGCCTGGTCGGGATGCCGATCCTCGGG
Source organism: uncultured Solirubrobacterales bacterium (assembly GCA_963709375.1). Lineage (GTDB taxonomy): Bacteria > Actinomycetota > Thermoleophilia > Solirubrobacterales > 70-9 > 67-14. Next base: position 77,914 of record CAVPWA010000001.1, on the reverse strand, counting down.
ATCGCCAAGCAACGGCTTGCCGAGCAGCTCGGATCGTCCGCCACGTATGGTGAGGGCGCGCAGAATCTGCTCTGCGCCTATCTCGCCGGAGCGGTATTTCTGGGTCTCGCCGGAAACGCGCTGTTCGGGCTCTGGTGGCTGGACCCGCTCGCCGCCCTCGTGATCGCGGCCGTCGCTGTGCGCGAGGGGCTCGAGGCCTGGCGCGGCGAGGGTTGCTGTGTGGCCTCAGCCCCTGAACGTGCCGACAGCTCTACCCGCTGATCGCGAAGGTTCCGCTGTCCTCGGGGCAGGCGATCCATGTCCCCGGTGCCGAGATGATCGGCGTCACAGCCGACCACTGTGCCGCCGGGATGGCCGGCGGAGTCTGGGCAGAGGAAAACGGCCAGTAGCAATCCGGAGCCGTAGCCAGGGGAGCCCTGGTCCGACATCAGCCGCGCGCGAACCATGGGTCGAGGCGGCCCTGCGATAGTTCGGGCATGAGCGAAGACCTTGACAAAGCGGTGGCTTCTGTAGTGAGGGACTGCCTCGGCGTGAGGCCGAACGAAGAGGTGCTGGTCGTCTGCAACCCGGCTACGCGGGTCCTCGGCGAAGCGATGCGGGCCGAGGCCGAGGCGGTCGGTGCCGAAGCGGTTCTGGCAGTGATGAGCGAGCGTGATTCCCATGCGGGCGAGCCTCCGGTCTCGGTGGCCGACGCCATGGTCGCCGCTGACGTTCTGCTGGCTCCCACCGTCCAGTCTCTCTCGCATACCGCGGCGCGCAAGCGGGCCAGCGAGTCAGGCACCAGGACGGCCACGCTTCCCGGGGCCACTGTCGAGATGCTGGCCCGGGTCATGTCCGACGACATCGGCAACCTGCGCCGGCGTGGTGGCAAGGTCGCCGAGCTGCTGGACCGCGGCAGCGAGGCCCGGATCACCTGCGACCACGGCAGCGACCTCAGGCTCGGGCTAGAAGGCCGGGCCGCGATCCCTGACGCAGGGGAGCTGAGTCACGAAGGTGCCTTCGGCAACCTGCCCTGCGGCGAAGGGTTCATCTCACCTGCCACCGCTGAAGGGACGCTGATCGTCGATGGCTCGATCGCCGGGGTTGGGCTCGTATCGGAACCGGTCCGCCTGACCATTCGAGATGGCCACCTGGTCGATGCCACCGGACCGGAAGGGGGGGAGCTGATGGAACTGCTGACCACCCACGGTCCGGACGGAACCAATGTCGCGGAACTCGGCATCGGTACCAACGAGAAAGCGATCCTGACCGGCAACATCCTCGAGGACGAGAAGATCATCGGCACGGCCCACATTGCTTTCGGCGCCTCGGCTGCGATCGGTGGCAGGGTCCAGGTCCCGGTCCACCTCGACGTGGTTTCGCTGCGTCCGGAAGTGACCATCGACGGCACGCCGGTAGTACTCGAGGGCAGGCTGCTGGTTTGACCCTGCTTGCCGTGCCCAACGTCTCCGAGGGCCGGGACTTCGGGCGCCTGGACCGGCTGCAGGACGCTCTCGGAATCGAAGTCCAGCTGCTCGACCGGCACACCGACGTCGATCACAACCGGGCGGTTTTCACCATCGCCGGCCCGAAGGTGGATCTCGAGAAGGCACTCCTCGGTCTCGCGGCGGCGGCGCGGGAGATCGACATGCCCGAATGGCAGGGCCTCCACCCGGCGATCGGGGCGCTCGATGTCTGCCCGGTCGTCTGGCTCGACCCCGGAGAGCGCGAAGCGGCCGAAGCCTCGGCCATGAACGTTGCCGAGGGCATCGGGGAGCTCGGCATTCCAGCCTTCCTCTACGGCGAACTTGCCGGGGAGGAGGCCGGGCGCGAGCGCTCGTTCTACCGCGAGGGGGGTCTGGACCGTCTCTGGCAGCGGATGACCTCGGGTGAGCTCGAGCCCGACTTCGGGCCGGCGCGCCCGCATCCGCAGGCCGGTGCCTGCCTGATCACGGCACGGCCTCCGCTGGCCGCCTTCAACGTCGAACTGGATACGGACGATGTCGAAGTCGCCCGTGCGATTGCCGCCGAGGTCCGGGAGCTGGGCGGAGGGCCGAAGGGCCTGCGCGCGATCGGCCTGGCCCTGTCGACCGGCCGGGCACAGGTTTCGATGAACGTCGAGGATCCGATCTCGCTGCCGCTCGCTGAAGTGGTCGACCTGGTTTCGGCGCAGGCGGCCGCAAGGGGAGTTCGGGCGATCGAAGCCGAGCTGATCGGATTGATCCCTGAGGCTGCGTTGGTCGGCTACCCCGAGGCGGTCCCGATCCGCGACTTCGACCCCGCCTTCCACGTCATCGAGCGCCGCCTGACCTGACGTCGCCGGTGGCTAGGGACGGCGGAAGGGTCCGGCCCGGTAAGTTTTCGGGCGTGGCACAGACCAAGAAAAAACGCAGTCGCAAGAAGCGCGGCACACAGGCCGGCAACGTGGATACGCGTCGCAAGGCGCGGCCCAAGAACCGGGCCGAAGCCCGCAGTCAGGCCAAGTCGGGAGGCAAGTCCCGGGCGCCTCGCGTGGACCGTCCGCCGACCTGGCGGAGTGCCGCGGTCAGGGGCGTGGTCGCGTCGCTCGTCTTCCTCCTGCTGCTGGTACTTCTCTTCGGCCGCTCGCTGAGCCAGGCGCTACCGATCGCGCTCTTCATGCTGGTCTTCTACATACCGGCCGGCTACTACATGGACAGCGTGCTCTGGCGTCGCCGTGAACGCGCCCGGATCAGGGCGCGCGGGAAGCAGGGCTAGCCGTGTCCGGCATCGAGGTCCTCGGCAGTACCGTGGGTCCGGTCGCCGAGAACTCGTTCACCGTCTTCAGGCAGGGTTCCGACCGGGCGATCATGATCGACCCGGGCGACGAGCCGGATCGGCTGATGGCGCCGCTGGCCGAGCGCGGACTGAAGCTCGAAGCGATCCTGCTGACCCACTGCCATTTCGATCACATCGGCGCGGTCACGCCGGTCGCCCGGGCCACCGGAGCGCCGGTCTGGTGCCCCGAGATCGAGGTACCGGTGCTCGCCGACATCATGAGCTACGTGCCATGGCCGGGATTCGGGCCTTTCGAGGACTACGAAGCCGACCACACCGTCAAGGGCGGCGAAACCCTGAACCTGGCGGGCCTCGAGATCGAGGTCCTTTTCACACCGGGCCACAGCCCCGGCCACGTGACTTATTCGATCCGCGACGAAGCTGCTCTGTTTTCCGGCGACGTGCTCTTCCAGAACTCGGTCGGCCGGGTCGACCTGCCGGGCGGCGACTGGGACACCCTGCTGGAGTCGATCCGGATGCTGGTCGAGTCACATCCGGCGGAGACGACGGTCTACCCCGGACACATGGGCGTGACCACGTTGGCGGCAGAGCTGGCAAGCAATCCATTCCTCGCCGAGCTCCAGCCCTGATGGGGGAGAAGTTCAAGGCTCCGCGCGGCACCTTTGACGTGCTGCCGCAGGCGATGGCCCGGCGCGAGCTGCTGCTCAGGACTGCCGCCGAGGTCTTTGCCCGGTCCGGCTACGACTGGATGGCGACACCGGCTTTCGAGGACACCGACCTCTTCGAGCGGGGAGTCGGCAAGTCGACCGACATCGTGCGCAAGGAGATGTTCACCTTCGAGGACAAGGGCGGACGCAGCCTCACCCTGAGACCGGAAGGCACCGCGCCGATCTGCCGGGCGTACGTAGAGCACGGCATGCACAAGCTGGCTCAGCCGGTCAAGCTCGCCTACTCGGGTGCGTTCTTCCGCCACGAGCGCCCCCAGGCGGGTCGCTACCGCCAGTTTCATCAGATCGGAGCGGAAGCGATCGGCAGCGATTCGCCGATCGCCGACGCGGAAGTGATCACCCTCTTCAGCGATCTGATCGAAGAACTCGGTGTGCCGGGGGTCGAGCTAAGGCTCGGCAGCCTCGGCTCGCTGGAAGCCCGGCGCGAGTATCTGGCCGAGTTGAAGTCGCACCTGCGTTCCCGTTCCGGCGAGCTGTCGGAGGACGTGAACAAGCGGATCGAGATCAACCCGCTTCGGGCCTTCGACTCCGATCACGAGGGCACCAGGGCGGTGATGGCCGACGCACCGCGACTTCTCGACCACCTTGACGAAGGCGACACCGAGCACTTCGAGCGGGTCAAGGAGCTGCTCGGCGCGGCATCGGTTGAGTTCGTGATCGATCCGACCCTGGTCCGGGGCCTCGACTACTACACACGCACGATCTTCTCTTTCGTCTGTGACCGGCTCGGTGCCCAGTCGGAGATCGGCGGAGGGGGCCGCTACGACGGGCTGATCGCCCAGCTGGGCGGTCCGGATACACCGGCGATCGGCTGGGCGGCGGGGGTCGAGCGCATCCTGCTGGCTCTCGACGAAGAGGTCGAAACACCCGGGCGGGACCTGTTCATCGCCGTTGCAGACGAGAGTCAGCGCACACGCGCGGTCGCCCTGGCAGGCGAACTGAGGCGGGCCGGGATCTCGGTCGAGATGGATCTGGCGGGGCGCAGCGCCAAGGGTCAGCTCAAGCAGGCCGATCGGATCAACGCGGCAAGGACACTGGTCCTTGAGGAGGACGGCAGCGCCATGCTGCGTGACATGGCGACCGGCGAGCAGGGTGAAGTCGAACCAGGCGACGTGCTCGAACTGATCCGGCCCTGACTCCGGACCCTTCGCGGGTCCGAGCGCTCCGGACCAGGCCAGAAGTCCGCGGGTTGACCGCGGCACCGTGGAGGCATACGATCGCGGCAATTCGATTTCCGAAGGTTCGGGGGCGGAATGAAGCGACTGTTTCTGTTTTTGCTGGTGGGTATCTTTGCGGCCGCGTTCGCGCCGGCAGCACAGGCGCTCACGATCGGCGTCGATACGACCGATGACGAATACGGGGGAGTGCCGGGTAGCTGTTCGCTGCGGGAAGCCATAACCGCCGCTCAGACCGACCTCGGATTCGGCGGTTGCCCGGCGGGCTCGGGAGCCGACGTCGTCTCGCTGCCGGCCGGGACCTACACGATCACCCGGGCCGGTTCGGGCGAAGACTCGAATGTCACGGGCGACTTCGACGTCACCGGCCTCTCCCCGCTCAGCATCCTGCCTGCCGGCCCGAACGCGAAGGTGGTGGTTGACGGCAACGGCCTCGACCGGGTCTACGACCAGCAGTCGAACGGTTCGCTCTCGATCGGTTTCCAGACGATCACCGGCGGCGTCCTGTCGGGGATCGGGGAAGACGGTGCCGGCATCCGGAACGCGGTCGGCTCGCTCAGCGTCGAAGGCACCACTTTTTCCGGCAACAGCACGCTCTTCCAGGGTGGTGGAGTCGCGGTCTACAACGACCTGAGCATGGTCAACAGCACGGTATCCGGCAACTCGGCCGGCCAGAACGGAGGCGGCATCTACGCGGCCGGAGCATCGTCGCTCACGGTTCGCAGCTCGACCATCACCGACAACACTGCGGATTCCAACGCCGACGCCAACGGCACCGGCGGCGGCTTCGCCGATGCGGCAGCGACCTCGATCAGTTTCTACAACGTGATCAACGCCGCCAACCTGGATCTCAACCCGGTTCCGCCGCCGGCGCCCGATTGCTTCAGCGGGCCGGGCTACTTCCCGCGCTTCGTACTGAGCACCCAGGCTTTCGGGGCGGGTAACTGCCTTGTCGGGTTCGACCCCGGCAACAACCAGGTCGTCTCCGACCCGGACATCGGGCCGCTCCAGGACAACGGCGGTCAGACCCCGACCCACGCCCTGCTTGCCGGCAGCCAGGCGATCGGGACCGGGGGGACGATGGGACTTGACCAGTGTCCCGCAACGGACCAGACCGGCCGGGAACGACCCGCCGGCGGCTGCGACATCGGCGCGGTTCAGTATGTGGCGCCGCCCGCCAAAGCGAAGGTCGTGGTCCGCAAAGTGCTGCCGAAGAAGATCGCCCTGAAACGTGGCAGGGCGATCGGGGTCAAGGTGGTAGTCCGCAACTCCGGTGCCTCGGCCGCCTCGGGCTTGAAGGTCTGCATGAAGCCAAAAGGCAAAGCGAAGAAAGCACTGAAGGTCAGGGGCAAGACCTGCCGCAAGGTCGGATCCCTGAAGCCGGGCAAGACCAGCAGGACGAAATTCAAGCTGGTGGCCGGGAAGAATGCGAAGAAGAAGGCTTACCGACTGGTGGCGAAGGCGAAAGGAAAGAACTTCCCGAAGCGCTCCCGTTCGTTCAAGGCGAAGGTCAGGTAGCACCGGGCGGGGCCCCGTTCCATTTTCCTGAAAGACTGGCGCGTCCATGGATATGGACGCTCCGGCTCTGACCCCGAATGCCTATCGCGACACCTGGTGTGGCCGGGTTCTGGGGGACCGGGTGGGCCAGACGGTGAGGGTCTCGGGGTGGGTTCACCGGCGCCGCGACCACGGCGGACTGATCTTCATTGACCTCAGGGACCGGACCGGTCTCGTCCAGCTCGTCTTCAATCCCGATGAGGCCGGAGGCTCCTTCGACCTCGGCCACCGGCTGCGTTCGGAGTACGTGGTCTCGGTCGCCGGCGAGGTAGTGACCAGGGAACCGGAGACCGTCAACCCCGAGCTGCCGACCGGTCAGTTCGAGATCCACGTAGGCGAAGCCGAAGTCCTGGCCGAAGCCGATACGCCGCCTTTCGCGATCGAAGGGTTCAACTCCGAAGCCGGGGAGGAGGCGAGGCTGCGCCACCGTTATCTCGACCTGCGCCGCGAGCCGATGCAGCGCGCGATCGAACTGCGCCATCGCCTCACCACCTCGATGCGCAGCTTCCTGGACGGCGAGGGATTCCTGGAGATCGAGACTCCGATCCTGACCCGCTCGACGCCCGAGGGTGCGCGCGATTTCCTCGTACCGAGCCGGCAGCAGCGCGGGTCCTTCTACGCGCTTCCGCAGTCCCCTCAGCTCTTCAAGCAGTTGCTCATGGTCTCCGGGTTCGAGCGCTACTTCCAGATCGCCCGCTGCTTCCGCGACGAGGACCTTCGCGCCGACCGCCAGCCCGACTTCACCCAGCTCGACATCGAGATGAGCTTCGTCACCGGCGAGGACGTGATCGCCCTGAACGAGAAGCTGATGGCCCACCTGCTCGGCGAGATGGGGATCGAGGTGCAGGTTCCGTTCCCGAGGATGGGCTACGACGAAGCGATCAGCCGTTTCGGCTCCGACAAGCCCGACACCCGCTACGGATACGAGATCACCGACCTGACCGAGGTGCTGCGGGGGACGGAGTTCAAGGCCTTCGGCGGCGTGATCGAGTCCGGTGGCTCGGTAAGAGGCATCAACTTCGGGCAGAGGGAGCTCTCCCGGGCCCAGCTCGACGGACTGATCGACGACGCCAAGGAGCTGGGCGCCAAGGGTCTGGTCTGGGCATTCCGCGAAGGGGACGGCTGGAGGGCGCCGATCGCCAAGTTCCTCAGCGCCGAAGAGCTGTCGGGTCTGAACTCGGCGCTGGAAGCCTCCGAAGGCGATCTGATGCTGGTCGCCGCCGACAAGCCGCACAAGGTAGCCGCGATCCTGGGCGGGCTGCGAACGCGGCTGGCCGAGCGATGGGACCTGATCCCCGAGGGCGAGAACCAGCTGACCTGGATCGTCGACTGGCCGATGTTCGAGTTCAACGAAGGCGAAGAGCGCTGGGATGCGCTTCACCACCCTTTCACTGCGCCGTCTGGCGACTTCGACCCGGCCGACCCCGGCTCGGCGAGGGCCGAGGCCTACGATCTGGTCTGGAACGGCGTCGAACTGGGCGGCGGCTCGATCCGTATCAACAGCCCCGAAGTCCAGTCACAGGTATTCGACGCGCTGGGGATTTCGCGCGAAGAGGCCGAGAACCGTTTCGGCTTCCTGCTCGAGGCCCTGCGCTACGGCGCCCCGCCTCATGGCGGCATCGCCTTCGGGGTCGATCGCTTCGCCGCACTGCTGGCCGGTGTCGAGTCGATCCGCGACGTCATCGCCTTCCCCAAGACCGCTTCCGGGGGGGACCCGCTGACCGGTGCGCCGGCTCCGGTGGATGACATCCAGCTCAGGGACGTCGGCGTCGCGCTGAGAAAGCCTGCCAAGCCGGCTACGGGCTGAGTCGGGGGAGGGAGTCGCTTGGGCTACCTGCGAAAGCTGAAGGACCGGATCTCGAAGATCGGTGACGGCAGCGGACGGATACAGATCGGCGATCCGCGTTTCGATGCCTGGGAGGTGGTTCACGAATTCGAGGATCTCCAGACCGGCCTGGCCTGGCGGGATGCCCTGCGGGAGCGAGGCCTCGACGCCGAACTGACGTCCGACTGGGAGCTGGACCACTTCAACCGCGGCGACATCAACCTCCAGGTTCCGCCCGAACAGTGGTCCGAGGCCGAGGAGATCATGTCCGGCCTCGACCTCGACTGAAGGCGAATCTGTGGCGACCGCCGGTCCACGGTGGTAGCCTCTCAATGAGGCTCGAACCCGTTCGTTAGCCGCTTCATAATTTGACCCAACATCAACGGCACGGGAGCCGACTTCTCCGAGTCCCCCGCGGGATGGGAGATAGGCACCCACCTTTATATAAAGGGATCAATGTCGGAGGCGGAGACGGCGGGTTGGGGCCTCTTTTTTCGGCTGCCGGGCAGGTCTCTCACCCGGGCCTGGGGCCAGAACGTGGACGGCCCCGCCAGGGGGCCGGGAGCAATCCCTGATCAGGCGGCTACGGGCGCGCTGAAGTCGTAGTCGACGCCGGTCAGCTCGACCGATTCCGTCCATAGCCGCTCGGCTACTTCGGGGTCGTGGGCGACCTTGCGAGGGGCCACCACGGTCGGTGAGCCGCGGTGCTCGCCGATGCCGTCGGGTCCGATGTAGCTGCCACCCGGGAGGCCCGGGGAAACAGCCGCGAACAGGGTCGGCAGGGCACCGTGTTCGGCGTCCTGGGCGAGCAGCGCGTGCGAAACCTTGAGGATCGGAGTCGTGATCAGGTTGACGATTCCGTTGCCGGTACCGGTTCCGGCGGAGCCCAGATTGGTCGCCGCGAATCCGGGGTGGGCGCCCATGCTCTTCATGTCGAGCCCGGCCTCGTCGATGCGCTTCTGGAGGTCGATTGCGAAGATCAGGTTGGCGAGCTTCGACTGGCCGTAGGCGCTCCAGCGCTGGTAGGAGTCTTCGGACTGCAGGTCCTCGAAGTTCATCTTGCCCATCTTGTGGGCGTTCGAGCTGACGGTTACGACACGCGAGCCGGGCTTCTTCTTCAGCTCGTCGAAGAGCAGGCCGGTCAGGGCGAAGTGGCCGAGGTGGTTGGTTCCGAACTGGAGCTCGTAGCCGTCGGCCGTCTCCTTGCGGGGTGGCGCCATCACGCCGGCGTTGTTGATCAGCAGATCGATGCCGTCGTCGAGGGCGGCGGTGACATCGCCGGCGAAGCTGCGTACCGATTCGAGGGAGGCCAGATCGAGCGGCAGCACCTCGAAGTCAGCGGCCTCGCCCCCGGAACCGAGATCGCTGCGCATCGCTGTGACGGCCTGCTCGCCCTTGGAGGTGTCACGACAGGCGACCACGACCCTGGCGCCCTGCCGGGCGAGTTCGCGGGCGGTCACCAGGCCGATGCCACTGTTGGCACCGGTGACTACGGCCGTGCGGCCGCTCTGGTCGGGAATCTGTTCTGCGCTCCAGCTCTTGCTCATCAGCCGAGGCTACATCTTTACCCTGTCGGGAGTGAGTTCAATGCTTGAGCAATACCACGCTGACCGCAGCCGCCTGGCCGCCCCGGGCGCCGGCTCGTTCACCGGTGCCGCCGGAGGTGCCGCCTGCGGCGATCTCGCCCGGATCTCGGTCGAGCCGGACGGCGCCGACATTGCCAGGGTGACCTTCGATGCCGAGGGCTGCGCCGCGACCAGGGCGGCCTGCGCCTGCGTCGCTGAACTGGTCGAGGGAGGCAGCATCCTCGCGGCTGCCGCGATCGCCACCGATGACGTCGCGGAGGCCCTCGGAGGCCTGACGCCGGCGTCGCGCCACGCCGCCGTGCTCGCCGCCGACGCGCTTCACCGGGCACTCTCTGCCCTGGCCTCCAGCGGCCTGCCACTCGCCGAACCCGATCCGGATCGTGTGCTGGTCGCCGTATCGGGCGGCGTGGACAGCGCCGTAGCGGCACTGAACGAGCGTGAGGCGGGCCGCGAGGTCGTCGCGGTGACCGTCAAGCTCTGGGCGGATCCGGATACCGATGGAAGCAAGGCCTGCTGCTCGCCCGAGGCGGTCCTTGGAGCCCGCTCGGTCACCCACTCGATGGGCATCCCGCATTTCACACTCGACCTCGAGGACGGATTCCGATCGACGGTGGTCAACGGCTTCATCGAGGGCTACGCAGCCGGCCGCACGCCGAACCCATGCGTCCTCTGTAACGGCGAAGTGCGGATTTCGGCAATGGTCGATCTGGCTGATCGGCTCGGCGCGACCCATCTCGTAACCGGGCATTACGCCCGTATCGTCAATGACGCCGGCGGCGAACTGCTCGCCGAGGGTCGCGATTCGAACAAGGACCAGAGCTACATGCTGGCCGCCCTGCCACCCGGGGTGATCAGCCGGTTGCGCTTCCCGCTGGCGAACATCTCCAAGCCGGAAGTTCGCGAGATAGCCGCCCGAAACGGGCTTTCGGTCGCGAAGAAGCCCGAGAGCCAGGACCTCTGCTTCCTGGCCGGCAGCAGCAAACGGGCCTTCCTGAAGCGGCACGGCGGCATTTCCGACAACGAAGGGCCCGTGCTCGACCGGCAGGGCAGGCAGCTGGGGCGACACCGGGGCCACCATCACTTCACGGTCGGCCAGCGTCGCGGCCTCGGCGTCGCCGCCGGCGAGCCGCTGTACGTCACCGGCACGGATGCAGCGGCCAATTCGGTCACGGTCGGCAGCAGGGGCGATCTGGCGAGCGACCGGGTGTCGGTCGCCGGGGCGGTCCTCCATCGTGACGGCTCGACCGTGGACCGGGTCCGCCTCCGCTACCGCTCACCGGCCGTCGCGGCCCGTGTCCGGGCCCCGGCGGGCAGCCACGGACTGCTCGAGGTCGAACTCGAAGAGCCATTCGAAGGCGTCGCTCCGGGCCAGGCCGCCGTGTTGATGAGCGGGGATACCGTAGTCGGCCACGGCACGATCAAATAGGCTCCGGCGTTCATGAAGTCGGACGAAATCCGTGAGACATACCTGAGCTTCTTCGAGCAGCGCGGCCATCGCCGCGTGCCCTCGGCCTCGCTGATTCCTCCCCCGGACGACACGTCCACCCTGCTGACCGTGGCCGGTATGCAGCCGTTCAAGGCCTACTTCCTGGGAAGGGAGACGCCGCCGGCCGACCGGCTCACCTCGTCCCAGACCTGCTTCCGCACGCCGGACATCGAGGAGGTCGGCAAGACGCTGCGCCACCTGACCTTCTTCGAGATGCTCGGCAACTTCAGCTTCGGTGGCTACTTCAAGGACGAAGCGATCCGGTTCGGCTGGCAGCTTTCGGTCGAGGGCCTGGGCCTGAATCCTGAAGAGATCTGGGTCACGGTCTTCGGTGGAGACGAAGAACTCGGACTTGGCCCCGACGAAGAGGCGATCGCCATCTGGAAGGAGATCGGCGTACCGGACGAGCGCATCGTCAGGCTGCCGCGGTCGGAGAATTTCTGGCAGGCCGGTCCGACCGGTCCCTGCGGTCCCTGTTCCGAGATGTACCTCGACCGCGGACCCGACTTCGGCGGGCAAGACGACCGCCCCGGCGACGACACCGATCGCTTCCTCGAGTACTGGAACCACGTCTTCATGACCTACGACCTCGGACAGGACGGCTCGCTCACGCCGCTGCCTTCGAAGAACATCGACACCGGCATGGGTCTCGAGCGCATGGCGGCGATCCTCCAGGGCGTTCCGTCCGTCTACCAGACCGACCTGTTCAGCCCGCTGATCGAGCTGGCCGAGCAGATGAGCGGCATGAAGTACGACTCGACGCCGGAGGCAACCCGGGCGATGCGGATAATCGCCGACCATTCCCGGGGGATGAGCTTCCTGATCGCCGCCGGGGTCGTTCCGTCGAATGAAGACCGCGGATACATCCTGCGCCGGGTGATGCGCAGGGCGATTCAGCAGGGTCGCAACCTCGGCTTCGAGGGCTCGTGGCTGGGTCGCTTCACCGAGCGAACGATCGAGATCATGGGGGACGCCCATCCCCGGGTGGCATCCGGGCGCGAGCAGATCGACCGCTGGGTCAGGTCCGAAGAAGAGAGCTTCGGACGCACCCTCGACCGGGGAATGATCCTGCTCGAGCAGATCGTCGAGCGTTCGCTGGCCTCGAGCAGTTCCTGGATCAGCGCTGACGACGCGTTCCAGCTCCACGACACCTACGGTTTTCCCTACGACCTGACCCGGGAGATCGTCTCCCAACGGGGCCTCCAGGTCGATGACCAGGGTTTCGAGGAGCTGATGGAGGCTCAACGTCGCCGGGCCCGCAGCGGCGCCTCCGGCGGCAGCCGCGGACGCGACCACGAGCGTGTCCTGGCTTTCGCGGCGAACGGTCCGGCCAGCGAGTTCGTCGGCTACGACCACCTCCGGGCCGAGACCGGGGTAAGTGCCCTTGACCGGACGAACGGCCGTTCCCTTCTCAAGCTCGACGAGAGCCCGTTCTATGCCGAGGGCGGCGGCCAGGTCGCCGACTCGGGGCGGATCTCGTGGCAGGGCGGCGAGGCTGTCGTCACCGATGTCGTCAGGGTAGGCGACGATCAGGTCGTGGAGATCGAAGCAGCCGGCGGGGTGGAAGAAGCACCGCCCGTGGGCGCGACGATCGAAGCCGAGGTGGACCGAAGGTCGCGCTTCAGGACCATGTGCAACCACACGGCAACGCACCTGCTCCACGCCGCCCTCCGGGAACGGCTCGGCGATCACGTCCATCAGGCCGGCTCTGCGGTTCGGCCCGACAAGCTGCGTTTCGACTTCAATCACGGCGAGGCGCTGGGCAAGCAGGACATCGCCTGGATCGAAGACCGGGTCAACGGCTGGATCAAGGACGCCGAGCCGGTGCGGTGGATCAACATGGAGAAGGACGAGGCCGAAAAGCTGGGAGCCATGGCGCTGTTCGGCGAGAAGTACGGTGACTGGGTCAGGGTGGTCGAGGTCGAATCCGTCTCGCGGGAACTATGCGGCGGAACCCATGTCTCCAGCACTGCGGAGATCGGCCTTTTCAGGATCACCGGGGAGAGCTCGAGTTCGGCCAACGTGCGCCGGATCGAGGCGATCACCGGTCCCGACGCGATCGACTGGCACCGTGCCCGGACTGCCGAGCTCTTCGAAGTCGGCGAAATGCTTGGCGACGTGCGGGATCCGGTCGGTGCGGCACGTCGTGCCTCGGAGAAGATCGAAGATGCCAGGCGCGGCGAAAGGCAGCAGGAGCAGCAGAAGCTGGGCGGACTGGCGGCGGAACTGGCCGGTGCGGTCGCTTCGATCGGGCCGATCGAAGCTGTGATCGCCGAGGTGCCGGTTTCCAACCCGAAGCAGATCCTCCAGATGGCCAAGTCAGTCCAGGCCGAGCACCCGGGGGCCGGCGTGGTTCTCGCCGGAGCCGACGAGCAGGCCGGCAAGATCGGGATCGTGGCTCTGTTCTCGGCCGAAGACGCGGCCGAGCGTGTTTCTGCCGCGGAGTTGATCCGGGAGATCGCCCCGCTGGTCGGTGGTGGCGGTGGTGGTAGCGACGAAATGGCCCAGGCAGGTGGCAAGGACCCGGCCCGGCTGGAGGAGGCGATGGTCGCCGCTCGGGCCTGGCTGGAAAGCCGCTGAACGTGAGGGTTCTGGCGCTCGACTATGGCAGTGCCCGGATCGGATGCGCCGTCTCCGACGCGACCGGAACGCTGGCCACACCGATCGAGGCGATTGAACCCCCGGAGGTGGCTCGGGTTGCCGCGTTGATCGAGCAGCGCGAAGTCGATCAGGTCGTCGTGGGCATGCCGGTTTCACTTTCCGGCGTAGAAGGCCATCAGGCTGAGGTCACCCGGGCTTTCTGTTCGGAGCTTTCGCAGGCGGTCGAAGTACCGGTGGAGACCTGGGACGAACGCTTCACGACGAGGATGGCGGCCCAGACCCGCCGCGAGACCGGGGCCGGTTCGGCCGAGGACTCGATCGCTGCCGCGCACCTGCTCGAGACCTATCTCGCAGCTCTGGAAAGCCGGAGCCGATGAGCGACCGCTGGTTCGAAGACCCCCCGGAACACGACCCTGACGATCCGGAAGCGGTCGAACGGGCGTTGAGGCGGCAGGAACGGATGAAGCGCCGGGGTTCCGGCGCACAGGAGCCGTCCCCGGCTCCCGATACGCCCGAAGTCCTCCAGGCACCGAGTGACCGGCGACGGGCGGGGCGAGCGGGTGGCGGCGCATCCGGCGGCGACTCCGGCCGAGGTGCTTCCGGCTTCGCCAGACGGCGTCGCCTGTGGCTCTTCGGCGCGGCCGCTCTGGCAGTCGTCGGGCTGCTCGGAGTCTGGCTGCTGGCCTCCATCTTCCAGCCTTTCGCGGGCGAGGCCGACGGTCAGACCGTGGCGGTCAAGGTGCCGGCCGGCGCCGGGGTTGGGGAGATCGGTGACCTTCTGGTCGAGGAGGGTGTGATCACGAATGCGACTTTTTTCGAGATCAGAGCGAGGCTCTCCGGGCAGGACAGTGAGCTCTATTTCGGAAACCATGTCTTTCGCGAGGGCATGAGCTACTCGGCCGCCCTGGACGAGCTGAGCAAGAGACCTCAGAAAAAGGTCGCCACGGTGGTCATCCCCGAGGGCCTCAGCCGTTCGGAAGCCGCCGATGTCGTGGATTCCGCCGGCATCCCGGGTAACTACATGGAGGCATCGGTCAGGTCGAAGCTGCTGAACCCGAACCAGTACGGGGCGCAGGGTCGCGCCGAAAACCTCGAGGGCTTCCTGTTTCCGGCGTCCTACGAACTCAGGCCGGGCTCGGACGCGCGCGACCTCGTGGAAAAGCAGCTGGAGGCGTTCAAGGACAACATCGCCGGCGTGGATCTGAAGTTCGCGAAGTCGAAGAACCTGAATACGTACGACGTGCTGACGATTGCCTCGATGGTCGAGCGCGAGGTTTCGGTGCCTAGAGAGCGGGCGATCGTCTCGGCCGTGATCTACAACCGCCTCGAGCGCGGCGAGCCACTGTTCATCGATGCGACCACGCGTTTTGCGCTCGACAACTGGACCGAGCCGCTGACCGAAAGCGATCTGGCCGTCGACTCCCCCTACAACACGCGTACCAATGCCGGCCTGCCCCCGGGCCCGATCGGCAGTCCCGGGCTCGCATCGATCGAAGCGGCGGCCAACCCCGCCGATACCGACGTATGGCTCTATGTGGTCAAACCCGGGACATGTGGTGAGCATGACTTCTCGAACAACCTCGACGACCACAACGCCAAAGTAGCCAGCTACCAGGAAGCCCAGGAGGCGGCCGGCGGATCGCCGACCGAATGCCCTTGACCCGCGAGTACCGGCAGCAGGATCGATGACTGCCGAAGCTGCGACGCAGCCATCCACAAGACTGGCCGTTATCGGTCATCCGGTCTCCCACTCGAGGTCGCCGGCGATGCAGAACGCCGCCCTCCTGGACCTCGGTCTGGCACCGGACTGGAGCTACGAAGCGATCGACATCGACCCTGCGGACCTGGCCGGCCGCCTTCGTGACCTGCCGCAGCTCGGTTTCGCCGGAGTCAACGTCACGGTGCCTCACAAGGAGGCGGCGCTGCGATCGGCTGTCGTTGCCGGCGAAGCTGCCGCCGCGATCGGAGCCGCCAATACTCTCGTCTTCGAGCAGGGTGGCATCCGGGCCGAGAATACGGACGCCCCGGGCCTGCTCGATGCGGTGGGTGCGGTGCCGGGCGGTACTTCGGTGCTCGTACTCGGAGCGGGCGGCGCGGCGAGGGCGGCCCTTTGGGCGCTGCTGGCAGCCGGGGCTGACGTCTCGGTCTGGAATCGCACGCCGGCGAGGGCCGAGGCGATGGTCGCCGATCTCGGCGGAAAGGTGGCGGCCGATCCGCACGGCCCCGGCTTCGATCTGGTGGTCAATGCGAGCGCGGCCGGTCTCGGTGGCGGCGATGGCCTCGCCGACCTGCCGCTGGCCCGATCAGACTTCCGTGCCGGCCAGACGGTTGTGGACATGGTCTACGGCAGCGAGCCGAGCAGCCTGCTTGCGGCCGCGGCCGACGCCGGAGCGAGGGTGATCGACGGTCTCGAGATCCTGGTCCGGCAGGGCGCGCTCTCGCTGGAGATCTGGACCGGCCGCCGGCCTTCGATCGAAGTGATGCGCGCTGCTGCGCGCGGCTGAGGCCGTTCCGTTCAACACCTGTTCCACCCTTGGGGCCAACCGGCTGTCATCGGGGCCGTCGTCGCTCCGTTGGGGGTTCAGTCGTGCCCGGTGAGGATCAATCGCCCCGGGAAGGCTGTGATGCCCGGCTTGCGCCGACCGGACTGCAGCCAGCCGTGCCGTTGATCGTGGCCAGGCGGCGATCGCCGCCCAGTGGCTCCACGACGTAGCTGCCCGGGTTTTCCGGCAGCAGCAGGTCGAATACGGCAGGTGAGAAGCGGGTTGCGGTCTCGGTTCTGCCGAATTCAGGGATCGAGACATCAAGCGATCTGTTGGTGCGCAGCGTGAGGATCAGGCGGGTCCGCGGGCGTACGCAGATATCAACCGCCCGGTCGCTGACCGTCGCGGTGATCGAGATCGTCATGCCGTCGTTGCTGCGTTCGACGGTTGCGACGGCCGCAGCTTCGCCCCCGGTGCCGTTTCCGCCGCCGGCAGTGTCGCCTCCGGTCGCCCCGGTATCACCCGTGTCGCCGGTGTCGCCGGTGTCGCCGGAAGATCCGGCCGCTCCGCCGGCTTCGCCCGTGGTTCCGGTATCGCCCGTCGCGCCGGTCTCGGCGGCCCGTTCGACCGGATCCGGGGCAACGATCGCAATCGCGGTCGAGATCCCGAGCAGCACCAGCATCACGATGATCAGGCGGCGGGCTGCCATCAGGTGTTCACGGAGGAGGCATCGGTCATGGTTGAGGCAATAGCCTAGGCATCGCAATGAGCTTCCGCTTCACAACCGCAGGTGAGTCCCACGGACCGGGCCTGGTGACGATCGTCGAAGGCCTGCCCGCCGGACTCGAACTGGACCGCGAGACCCTCGACCGGGACATGGCCCGGCGCCAACTCGGCCACGGTCGCGGGGGCCGGATGAAGATCGAGACCGACTCGGTCGAGATCCGGACCGGCGTGCGCCACGGACGTACGCTCGGCAGCCCGATTGCCGCTCTGGTTGCCAATCGCGACTACAAGAACTGGGACGAGCGCATGAACCCGTGGCCTATCGACGGAGAGATACCGGAGATAACCCTGCCAAGGCCGGGCCACGCCGACCTGACCGGAATGTGGAAGTACAACCAGACCGACCTTCGAAACATCCTCGAGCGGGCAAGCGCCCGCGAGACCGCAGCCAGGGTCGCCGCCGGCGCTATCGCCCGGGCCTTCCTGACCGCGCTCGGTGTGACGGTGAGGAGCCACGTGACCCGGATCGCCTCGATCGAGGCACCCGAGCGCCACGACCTGTCGCCGGAAGACTTCGACGGGATCGACGATGACCCGGTCCGCTGTCTGGATCCGGATACCTCGGCCCGCATGGTCGAGGAGATCAACGTGCTGCGAAAGAAGAACGAGAGCCTCGGCGGTACCTTCGAGGTGAGGGTCTTCGGGCTGGTCCCGGGCCTCGGCAGCCACGTCTCCTGGGAGGACCGCCTCGACGGCCGGCTCGCCCAGGCGATCTGCTCGATTCAGTCGATCAAGGGTGCCTCGATCGGCGAAGCTTGGGATGTCGCCTCGCGACCGGGTTCCGAGGCTCACGACGAGATCTTCTGGTCCGAGGAGCGCGGCTGGTACCGCGAAACCAACCATGCCGGGGGTCTCGAGGGCGGCATGACCAACGGAGAGCCGCTTTCCGTGCGGGCTGCCATCAAGCCGATCTCGACCATGACCAAGCCGCTGCGTTCGGTCGACATCAAGACCAAGCAGCCGGACAAGGCCCACAAGGAGCGGACCGACTCGACCGTCGTGCCGGCCGCCGCCGTGGTCGGCGAGGCGATGATCTGCCTGGTGCTGGCCAAGTGCTACCGCGAGAAGTTCGGCGGCGACCACATCGATGACGTGCTCGGCGCGCTCGACGCGTACCGGGAGCGAATCGGCTGGCGATGATCTGCCTGGTCGGCTTCATGGGCGCGGGCAAGTCCACTGCCCTGGCCGAACTTCGTGACAAGGGACTGCGCACCGCCGACTCCGATCGCCTGATCGAGGCCGAAGCTGGCCGGTCGATACCCGCGATATTCGACGCTGAGGGGGAACAGGGTTTCCGCGAGATCGAGCAGCGGGTAGTGCTGGCTGCGCTCGCCGATACATCGATCGATGCGCTGGCCCTCGGCGGCGGGGCGGTGACAAACCCCGCTTTGCGCGAGGCGATGTGCGCGCCCGCTCATACGGTCGTCTGGCTGGAAATCGAAAAGGGGGCGGCCTGGAGGCGGGTCAGTCGAAGCGACCGCCCGCTGGCCCGGGACGAAGAGGCCTTTCGACGGCTCTTCACCGAGCGCCAGCCGCTCTACGCGGCGGTCTCCGACGCGATTCTGCCGGCGGTCGCCATCCGGATCTGGGAGAGGGCGCTGGAGCCGGTCAGGATGCTCGACCGGCTGCCGGCCGGGACCCGGATGCTCTGGGCGGCCAGCAGCAACGGCGACTACCCGGTCTATGTCGGCCGCGGGCTGCTCGCCGGCCCACTGTTCGAGAGCGACGGACCGGTAATGCCCGGGGATGGACGCTCCTTCGGCTTCACTGACGACTCGGTCGGGCCGCTCTACGCAGACAGTGTCAGGGGCCTCGAAGCAACGATTTCAGTTCCGCCGGGCGAAACCGCCAAGAGTGTTTCGCAGGCTGAGGATTCGCTGCGCCAGATGGCCAGGCTCGGCGTGACCAGGTCCGACCGTCTGGTCGCGATCGGAGGCGGAGTGGTCGGCGACCTCGCCGGATTCTGCGCGGCGACCTACCAGCGCGGCATCCCCTACGTCCAGGTGCCGACCACGCTGGTCGCCCAGGTCGACTCGGCCTACGGCGGCAAGACGGGCGTAGACCTTCCCGAAGGCAAGAACTACGTAGGTGCTTTTCATCTGCCTTCCGCGGTGGTCACCGACGTCGATACTCTCGCGACCCTTCCCGATGGTGAGCTCAAGGCGGGTCTGGCCGAGGTCGTCAAGACGGCCCTGCTTGCCGGTGGCGACCTATGGCGGCAGGTCAGGGATCTCGAACCAGGCGAGATCGCGTCGAGGGCAGACCTCGTTTTCGCCTGTGCCCGCTACAAGTGCGGAGTGGTGGCAGCCGACGAGCGCGACCACGGACTGCGGGCCGCACTGAACCTCGGCCATACGGTCGGGCACGCGATCGAGGCGGTCACCAGCTACAGCCGCTACCGGCATGGCGAAGCCGTGGCTCTCGGCCTGCTGGCCGCTCTGCGGCTCTCCGACGCCGAGGATCTTCGAAGCGAACTGAAGGAGTGGAGCGTCCGCCACGGTCTGCCCGTCTCGCTTGAGCCCGGGATCGACCCCGACGAGGTGGTCCGCGCCGTCCAGTTCGACAAGAAGAGGACCTCCAAGGGGGTCGGTTTCGTGCTGCTCAAGAAGCCGGGGGAGCCCCGCACCGACTGCCTGGTCGAGGCCGCTAGAGTTCGTGCCTCCGTGGAAGAGCTGAACGAATGAGCAGGTCACAGAACAGGGTCGCCATCCTCCATGGGGTCAATTTCGATGTCCTCGAGAGGCGCGACCCGGACATGTACGGCGGCATCGGTCTCGGCGAGCTCGAGTACCGGATATCCGGCTGGGCCAAGGATTTGGGGCTGGAGCCGACCTTCTACCAGACGAATTCGGAGGCCGAATTCTGTGGCTACCTGCACCGGCTGAGCGAAAGCGCAGACGCAGCGATCATCAACGCCGGTGCCTGGACGCACTACAGCTACGCGATCGGCGACGCACTTGCGGTGGACCCGGTGCCGGCGATCGAGGTTCACCTTTCCGACGTTGAGGACCGCGAGGACTGGCGGCGGGTTTCGGTATTTCACGGCCTGGTCGAAGCGAAGGTTTACGGCAAGGGCCCGGACGGCTACCGGGAGGCGCTCGGCCTGGTCGCCAGGCGGCTCGGTACGACGGGTGACTGAGGCTTCGTCCCCGGCAGCAGGCGAATCCCGGCCTGACCTCCTCGAGGCGTCGGTCGAAGGCAGCGAGGTAGATGCGCTGCTCGTATCCAGCTTGACCAATGTCGAATATCTGACCGGCTTCACGGGCACGAACGGGGCCTGTCTGGTCGGAGAAGGTACCCGCACCTTCCTGACCGACTTCCGCTACTCGGACCGCGCGGCGGCCGAGATCGACGGCTGGAACGTCGAAATCGTCGGCGGCGAGTGGCTGGCCGGAGTGGCCGGGATCGTCTCGCAAGCGATCCCCGGTGGCAGGATCGGTCTCGAGGACGACCACATGACCGTGCGTACCGCGCGCCGCCTCGGCGAGAACCTCACCGGCGGTGCCTCACTCGTCGACTGCGGCGGACTTGTAGAGCGACTGCGCCGCTCCAAGGACCAGCAGGAGATCGCGGCGATCGCGGCAGCGGCGGAGCTGACCGACTCGATCTACACCGAAATGTTCGAAGCGGGGCTGATCGGCAGGACCGAAAGCGAGATCGCCGGATGGGTGATGGCTCGCATGCGCGAGCAGGGGGCCGAGCCTTCGTTCCCGCCGATCGTCGCGGCCGGTCCCAACGGAGCCTCGCCTCACGCCGAGCCCGGTCCACGCAGGGTCGGAGCCGGTGAGCTGGTTGTGATCGACATGGGCTCGAAGCTCGACGGCTACTGCTCCGACTGCACCAGGACGGTGGCTACGGGAGAGCTCGAAAGCGAAGCGGCCGAAATCTACGACGTGACCCTGCGGGCCAACGAACTTGCACTCGAGGCGGTCGCCGCCGGCACGGAGGCGGCCAGGATCGACTCGGTGGCGCGGGATCTGATCAGCGACGCGGGATACGGAGAGAACTTCGGCCACGGCCTCGGCCACGGTGTCGGCATGGAGGTCCATGAGGCACCAAGGCTCGGGCCGCGCTCCGATGACAGCCTGATCGAGGGCGACGTCGTCACGGTGGAACCCGGTATCTATCTGTCCGGCCGGTATGGCGTCCGGATCGAAGATCTCGTCGTCGTGGGCGTCGGTGGGGTGGCCGTCAACCTCAGCTCTCATCCGAAGACGCTGACCGTCGTCGGCTGAGTACGCGCGCCTGCGCAGCCGCGGGGGCTTTTGTGTACTATGTGATTACCGTCACACACGAGTCCGGGCAGCCGGAATTCGGAGTGGCAGGAAAGAAGTAGGACTCCGAACCTCGATGGCGAGGGATTTTTCAGGAGAGAGGGTAAGTGCGAAAGGACCGGTCTGAGGGGGCCGGTCTTTTCATTGCATCGTGCACTTCGGCGTCGGCAAGGCCGGCCTGCACGGGTCGCTGACTCGCTCCTGGGTGACGGCCTGCTGCAAGAACGGGCCCGCAGGGCCCGTTTTCATGATTCGACTTTCTCCGCTGCGCTACGGCAGGCCGGCCATCCCGTCCCAGCCGTTCGAGAAGCAGTAGCCGCTAGCTGCCGCACAGGCACCGATCGTTCCGTCGTTGAGGAATGTGCGCGAGTGCTCGATCGCGTCCGGAGCCCGCCGCGGGAAGCTGTGCGGGTCATCGCCGTACCCCCATTCGGGCCTCGGCGGCACGTTCTCCAGGGGAGGTGTGCCGCTGCCGTCCCGCACGGTGCCTGTGTAGGCGGGCGGACCGCCGTCGTAGTAGACGAAGAAGCTCTCGCCGGGTCCGGCCGGGAAGGTCGAGACCTCGGGGATGGCTTCGTAATTGAGCTGCCAGCGTCGCTCCGGCACGAGGGTCGGCGAGTAACGCTTCGCACCCGCGGTTCTCGCCAGGACCTCGGCCGTGTAGTTGGAGACCTGGTGGTCGCCGACGGCAACCCGCATCAGAACCTCATGCGGGTTGGTTCCGGGCAGCGGGTTGTCGGTGAGGTTGTGGGCGTAGCCGTTGCCTTCGTCCACGGTCCCACAGCAGCTGCATCAGGGAAGAAAGCAGCAGAGGCCGCTCGGCCAGATCCGGGTAGTTGGCGTAGAGCCCGAGGCCGGGGAGCTTGAAGTACTCGTCCGAGTCCACCGAACGGCGGAGCAGGGTTGAGTAGTTGATTCCCGGAACTCCGAGGATGCCCCGGTCGACGTCGGGGGAGAGTGCCGTGAGGGCACCGCCCATGATGCCGCCCTGGCTGATCCCGATGTAATAACCACGGGTGTCCATGCCGGCGCTGGTATCGATCGCCGATCCCTGGTCGGGGGCGGCGAGCGGTGCGGCACCGTCATGGGTCATGAAGAACGCCGGTTCGTCCGCGAATCCGTCGGGATGGGCGAGCGCACGGCTGATCATCATGAAGTTGACGAAGCCCTGCTGCATCCTGTCGATGGCCTTGTTGAAGTTCGACATGTCGCCCAGGGACGAGACGATCAGGCCGAGGTCGAGCTCGGAGAAGCCGTCCCAGTTGGCTCCGCACCAGCTCGAGTTGGTGGCGTTGCCGACTTCGCGGGTCGAGCCGGTCGAGAACACCTGGCTCAGGAGCCCCAGTAGCCCGTGTCCGTAGACACCGGTGCCGCCGGGGACCGTCGTGCCGGTGTCGACCACGGACCTCGGAATGCCGCACTGGAACGGAACGTCCATCGTGTACGCCGGGTTCCATTCGAGGTCGCCGTTGTTGTCGAAGGAGAACTCCGCGCCACTCGGGCAGCCGTCTTCGTCCAGGTAGCACGGCACGTCACGGATGAAACCGCTGACCGTGCGCTGGAAGTACGTGGCGTCGGGGGCTGGGACTCGGGGGTGGCCGGGTTGTAGCCCGGCTCGCCCGGGTTGTTGCCTCCGCACTGCGCCGATGCGAGATCTCGAGAGATCGCAGAAAGCGACCACGTCGATGTCCGGCGAAGTTCCGGCGATCTTGCGGTCGGCGAGATTGTTGTCGCCGAGCCTCGAGAATGCGTCGTCACGGATCTCGACTGCCCGGCCGGTCACGCTCTCTTCCGAGGCGACCGTGAAGTCCCATGCCATGTAGAGGCTCGAGCGCTCCACGCCTGCCTTGCTGACCAGGTCGCTGATGACCGACTCCATGTGCGGACGGCGGTCTTCGACGATCTGCTGCTGGGTGGGCAGGTTGTCCCTGTACACCTCAAAGGCGACCGGGGCGGGGATGTCGTTGTTGCTTTCGTCCTTCAGGTTGCGCAGCGCAACGATGTAGCGCTTGCTGAAGTCGAGGTTCACGGCCGGCCGGATGATCAGGTTGACCGGTCCGGTATTGCCGGGGTCTTGCCCGATTCCGCCGTCACCGGCAGCCGCTCGGGTCCACCGTGGTCGGGTTCGAGTCAAGCTCGGCATAGACCGGGTGGCGCTCGCCGGTTTCGGCGTCGATCAGAAGCAGCGCCTGGTCGGCATCCATGTACCTGCTTTCGTCATCCAATCCCACCAGACCGCTGTTGGTGAAGGCGGCCGGCGTATCGAGTCCCGGGACCTTCAGGACGATCAGGTTGCCGGGGCTGAAGCCGTCGCCCCGGTTGATGTCGGTGACCGACAGGTTTTTCGGGCTCGCATTGCCGGTGTTGATCGGCGTCGAGGCAGGATTGAGGTTCAGCTGCTTGCCGGTCGGCGTCGAGGCGTCGTCCTCGGTGTAGTAGTCGTTGGCAAACGGCTGCAGGCAGACGGTCGTATCGAACCAGTCGCAGTACTCGGGGTTGTCGCCGAGCGGGACGGTCGTGTAGTCGATCGGCTCGTCGCACTGCTTCGAGCTCTTGGCCAGCTTCTTCTTTTTCTTGGCCTTCTTGTTCTTGTTTCCACTCTTGTACTTGCCGAGGACCTGAACGGTCTTGGCACCACAGGTGGCGAGCTTCTTCTTGCCAGTCGAGGTGAGGGCGAGCTTGACGGTCTTGCTCTGGCTCTTGTTCTTCTTGAACTTGACCGTCTTGCTCTTGAAGCGGTTGGTCTTACCACCCTGCTTGACGCTCAGCTTGACCTTGGTCTTGCCGGTCGACTTGACCACGACAGCCAGCTTGTTGGCCTTGAGTAGCGCAGCCTGGTTCTTGGTCTTGACCTTTTTGATCGTGACCTTTGCCTTCTTGGCATCTGCACTACTGACAGTCATGGCCGCGGTCAGGCCCAGGGCCATGACCAGCGCGAATGCGATTGCCATGAAACGACGCACATTCACGGTTCCCGAGTGGTAATTCATTCTGTGTTGATTCTCCCTCTGGTCGGATCGGCCGCCCTGCGGGCCGAATGTCCTCTACGCGCCAATGTGACGCCCCTCACATTCAATAAGACTAAAGGTAGCCGAAAGTTGCGCGGCGCGCACCGAATCCTTCCCGGGGATCAGCGGCTGAGGTCGACGTCGGACTCAAGTCCCTTGACGAAGGCAGCGATCAACTCAACCGTTGCTTCGACGTCGGCCAGGTCGACCATCTCGACCGGGGAGTGCATGTAGCGCAGTGGAATCGAGACCAGGCCCGTCGGGATGCCGGTCCGGGAAATCTGCAGAGAGTCGGCGTCGGTGTGGGTCGCGTTGCCGCTGGCCCCGACCGAGTAGGGGATGCCCTTCTTGTCGGCGGTATCGCGCAGCAGTTCGTAAACCTTTGGCGAGAGGGTCGAGCCACGGCCGATGACCGGGCCCGAGCCGAAAGGATGGCTGCCGACCTCTTTCTCGTCTACGCCGGGAGCGTCGGTGGCGTGGGTGACGTCGATCGCCACGGCGAGATCGGGCTGCACGGTGAACGCCGCCGTCCGGGACCCGAAAAGGCCGATCTCTTCCTGGACCGCGGCCACGGCTGCGAAGCGCGCCCCGGCGCTGCCGTCTTCATGGACCCGGCGCAGCGCCTCCAGCGCGACGTAGGAGCCGAGCCGGTTGTCCATCGAGCGCGATACGAGCCTGCCACCGGCCACTGCCATCGGTTCGGCGTCGATCACGACCGGGTCGCCGACCGAAACGAGCTCCTGGGCCGCGTCGCGGTCATCGGCCCCGATATCGATGTGCATCTCCTTCAGCTTGACAACCTTCTTGCGCTGTTCGGGGTCGAGCAGGTGGATCGGCTTTCGCCCGGCCACCCCTGGAACCGCTGCTTCGTTGCCCTGGATGGTCACCCGCTGGCCGACCAGGATCTGAGGGTCCCAGCCGCCGATCGGCGCGAAGTAGAGGAATCCCTTCTCGTCGATGTGGGTGACGACAAGGCCGATCTCGTCTATGTGGCCGACCACTGCGACCAGGGGGGCAGAGGCGTCGTCGCCGATAGTGGCGACGCTGGAGCCGAGGCCGTCGGTCGTGATTTCGGCGAAGCCGGCCGCCTCACGCCAGACGGTGGCGGCGTCGTATTCGTAGCCGGAGGGGCCGGGGGTCCGGAGCAGGGAGTCGAGCAGCGCGGGAGTTTCCATGTGGCAAGTATGCCGTTCCGGGCGGCCCTGCCGGAACCTCGACCCTCGCCGGCACCGTCGCCCGCCGGGGAATACACTCGGCGGCGTGATTTCAACCAATCAGTTCAAGAACGGCACGCACATCGAGGTCGACGGCAAGATCATGCGGATCATCGAATTCCAGCATGTCAAGCCGGGCAAGGGAGGAGCCTTCGTGCGCACCAAGCTGCGCAGGATCGAAGACGGCTCCGTCCAGGACAAGACCTTCAGGGCCGGCGAGAAGTTCCGTCCCGTCCGGACCGAGTCCCGAAAGATGCAGTACCTCTACGACTCGGGCGACATGATCGTTTTCATGGACAGCCGCAACTACGATCAGATCGAGCTTCCCGCCGAGATGGCCGCCGACGCGATGCAGTGGGTGCAGCCCAACGACGAGGTCGAAGTGCTCTTCGTCGACGAGAACGCGACCGATGTCCAGGTCGCCAGCGCGATCGACATGAAGGTGGTCAAGACCGAGCCCGGCCTCAAGGGGGATACGGCGTCGGGCGGCGGCAACAAGCCGGCAACGCTGGAATCGGGGGTGGAGATTCAGGTTCCGCTCTTCATCGAGGAAGGCGAAATGATCCGGGTCGACACCAGAACCGCGGAGTACGTCTCCCGGGCCTGAGCCCGAGCGCGATGATCCGGCGCCGCATCGAGCTGCAGCCCAGGTCCCGTGGCTTTCACCTGATCACCGACGAAGTACTCGCGGCCCTGCCTGAACTGCGGGGCGTACAGGTCGGGCTGCTCCACCTGATGATCCGCCACACATCGGCTTCGCTCACGGTCAACGAGAACGCCTCGCCCGATGTCAGGCGGGACCTGCGTACCTGGGCTGACGAGGCCGTGCCGGAGCGTTTCGCCTGGACCCACACCCTGGAAGGCGCCGACGACATGCCGGCTCACGTCAAGGGCACGATCACCGGCTTCGAGATCACGCTGCCGGTAGCTGACGGCGGGCTCGACCTCGGCACGTGGCAGGGAATCTACCTCTGCGAACACCGCGATCAGGGTGGTGTGCGAAGTATCACCGCCACCATCCAGACCTGACCCGGACCATCCAGACCTGACCCCGGGCTCAGGCCCGGCAAGAGTCCCGGGCTCTCTGCTGACCTTCGCGCTTCGCCAAAGCCGAACCCACCCTCGCCCGCGGATTCGCTTCCGGGTCGGATGTTGCCGCGATTGCGGAAATGGCAGGCCCACAAAGTTCTCTGACTAGCTAACACCGCTTCTGGGTCGGCTCTTGCCGGTAATCCGGCGATTGCCGACCCGGAACACGGGGTCGATGCGAATCAAGCCGAGATCGGTGGAGTGGTCGGCCGGAGGCTCGGGGGCGAAGCCGATCGGGCTTCCGCGAGAACGCATCCCGAGATCGGAGACGCGTACGACGCCAGACCTGGGGCGGTTGCGGTGCGAGGCCTGGGGAGGTTCCAGTCCTGCTCCGTCTGGGCCGCTGCGGATCAGGTCCGACGGCGTTTGAGCAGGCGCTTGATGGTGGCGGTTGCCCCGGAGGGGTCGGACGTCAGGTGGCGGTGGGTCAGGCGGACCACGCGATAGCCGGCATCGTGGAGAGTGAGGTCGCGGACACGGTCGCGTTCGAAGGCGGCTCGACCTCCGTGGTGGGTGAAGCCGTCGAGCTCGACCACCAGGCGTGCCTCGGGCCACAGGCAGTCGACTTCAAGGCCCGCGACCTCCACGTTCAGCACCGGTGGCGGCACCTCGTGAGTCCGGCAGGCCGCGAGGAAACCAGCCTCGAGTTCGGACCGGGTGTCGAGGATCGTCGGGTCCCAGATCGCCAGTGCGGTGCGGAGCTTCCGGATTCCCGGCCAGCCACGACCCAACTCAGAGATAGAGCGGAGCTCATCAATTCGGATCAGCCGGAGTCGCTCCGCCTCGCTCAGGCAGGATTCGAGCCCGCGCTGGCTCATGGTCCCCGCCAGGTTCAGGAAAGTCCGGGCCACGGTGGTAACTCGAATGCCGAGGTGTTCAGTGGTCTGGGTCTCGTCGAGAACGCGGGAGCGGTGGATTACGAGCCGGTCGAGGACCTTGCTCCGCGGTCGAAGTGGAGCGACCCGTGGATCTGGACTGGACCGTCGGACGACATGCAGCGATGGTCCCGGGGAGGCGAATCCCCAGTGGCATGCTGCGCTGCGATGAGAGAGACAAGCATTGGGGCCGCCGGCGAGCACCGCCGCAACGTAGAGGCCTCGCCTGGTGAGTCGGTCATGGCCGATCGCATAGACGCCAGTAGCGAGAGAAACGAACTCCCCCCGGCAGAGCTGATCACCTATCCACGACGACGCGAACCCGAGATCGAGCAGTTGTCGGCGGCACGTGACCCCGTGTTGGGTCCGAAGCAAGCTGGCCAGACCCTCGCGTCGCCGAGCTCTGACCCCAGGTTCGATTCCCGGTCGGGCGACCATTGCCTGAATGATGCGACCGGCACGGCGACGGGTGGCTGTCTGAATCGAAAGAAGCTGTGAAGGCTTCCCAATGTCGGTTCAACGGGAGCGCTCGGCCAGGGTCTCGGGGTCGGAGATTTCCGGCAATGCGGCAATCGCCGACCCGGAAAGGGGTGTCTTCATCGCTGCAGGCTTCACCCGCCCGTGTGCCCGCGTTGGGTGGTCTTGGTCACGTCGGGACCCCGGATGGATCAATAACCTTGACCGATGCGCCGTTCCGACCAGCGCCGTGATGCGGTCTTCGCCTGTTACCAGCAGGACGTGACCGGGCGGCCACTCTCGACCCTGCTGGCTGACTCGAGGCCGTTCACGGTCGAGCTGGTCGAGGGCGTCGAGGCTCACCGGGCCGAAATCGACGAGGTGATCTCGGAGTACTCCCAGGGCTGGGACCTGAGCCGGATAGCCCCGCTGGAGCGCAACATCCTCAGGGTTGCGATCTACGAGATGAACTTCCGGGACGACGTCCCGGCCGAGGTGGCGATCGACGAGGCGGTCGAGATCGCGAAGAAGTACAGCGGCACCGACGCGCCCGGCTTCGTGAACGGGATCCTCGGGGCCGCCGCCCGCGAAATGGCCGGCGCGACCGAGGCAGCAGGAGCGACCGAGGCAGCCGACGGAGCCGAGCGCACATGAGCCGGCTGGCCGAGATCCGCGACCGGCTGGACCGGATCACCGAGGAGCTTTCAAGCGATGAGACCGCAGACACGCGGGCCGCGGAGCTCGCGGCCGAAGCGGCCGGACTCACCGCCGAAGCCGCCGATGAAGCCGCGGCGGCGATCGCCCGGCTGGAGCAGGGGAGTTGAGCTACCCCGATGACCTTCGTGAGCAGGTAGACCAACACCTCGAGTCGGTCAGCTTCTCCGATGAAGCGGCGACCTCCGGACTCGACGAAGCGATGCGCTACTCACTGCTGGCCGGTGGCAAGCGGATAAGGCCGGTGCTCTGCCTGGCGACTGCGAGGTCCCTCGGGCAACCGACCGCGGAGTACCTCGACATCGCCGCCGCTCTCGAGATGGTCCACACCTACTCGCTGGTCCACGACGACCTGCCGGCCATGGACGACGACGACCTGCGAAGGGGTCAGCCGACCTCTCACATCCGATTCGGCGAGGCGGTTGCGATCCTGGCCGGCGACGGCCTGTTCGCCGAGGCGATGAGGACCCTTGCTGCGGTTCCGGGGGACCCCGGCCGAGTCCTCGAGGCGGTGCGCCTGGTCGCCGGCTCCACCGGGGTGACAGGGATGGTCGGCGGCCAGTACGTGGACGTGACGGCGGAGGGACTCGACGCCGACGAGCTGCTGCGGCTGCACTCGCTGAAGACCGGCCGCCTGATCGAGGTAAGTGTCGAGAGCGCGCTTGCCTACGGCGGTGTGCCGGCCGCAGAACGGGATCCCTACGAGCGCTTCGCCCGCGAGCTGGGGGTGCTTTTCCAGATCGTCGACGACATTCTCGACGTCACCGGCAGCGACGAGGCCCTCGGAAAGCCGCAGGGAAGTGACGAACGCCATGGCAAGGTGACCTACGTGAGCCTCTACGGGCTCGAGCGCGCCCGCGAGCTCGCCACGCTCTCGCACGGCGCCGCGATCGAGGCTCTGAGCGCGGTAGAGGGCGAGATCGGGTCGTTGAAGAGCGTCGCCGACTACATTTACAGGAGAGAAACGTGACTCCCGACCCTCGCGACCCCTCAGAAAAACCCGTACGCCCCCTGCTTCCGGGTATCGATTCGCCCGCCGACCTCAAAGGGCTCGACGACGAACAGCTCCAGCAGGTGGCCGAAGAGGTCCGTTCTTACATCATCGATGTGATCGGTGAGATCGGCGGCCACTTCGGCGCCAACCTCGGAACCTGCGAGATCGCCGTCGCCCTCCACAGCCTGATGGAGTCGCCGCGGGACCGGATCCTCTGGGACGTGGGACACCAGGCCTACCCCCACAAGGTCCTGACCGGCCGCCGGGACGAGCTGTCGACAATCCGGCAGTACGAAGGCCTGGCGCCGTTCTGCTCGATCGAGGAGTCGGTCCACGACATCATGGGGGCCGGCCACGCCTCGACCTCGATCTCCTACGGTCTCGGCCTCAAAGAGGCCATGCGCCACGGCATCGGCAAGGACGGAAAGGTCGTCGCCGTGATCGGTGACGGTGCGCTGACCGGCGGCGTCGCCTATGAAGCGATGCATGCGGCCGGTGGTCTCGAGACGCCGATGGTGATCCTGCTCAACGACAACGGCATGTCGATCTCGCCCAACGTCGGCGCGCTGTCGAGCTACTTCCAGCGCACTCGGCTGAAGCCCGGTCTCTTCCACGCCCGCGAAGGCGTCGAGGACAAGCTGACCAAGCTGCCGCTCGGGCTCGGCAAGCGGATCGAAAGGCTCGGTCCGGAACTGAAGTCGGCGATCAAGGCCTACTGGGCACCTGGCCTGCTTTTCGAGGAGCTCGACCTCGCTTACATGGGAATCATCGACGGCCACGACGTCGGCGCGCTGAGGCAGGCCCTGAGCGAAGCCCTCGAGGCCGACCGCCCCGTGGTGGTCCACGTCCACACGGTCAAGGGACGCGGCTTCTCTCCGGCCGAAGACGGTGGTCTGGCCGGCATGGAGAAGTGGCATGCGGCCAAGCCGGGCTCGATCGTGAACGGTGAGCCGGCCTCGAAGAAGGAGGGCAAGCCGAAGCTGATCCCGTTCCAGGAGTCCGACGCCCCCGCGTCGATCGCCCCCGAGATGCTGGAGGAGCCCGAGCCCAAGGCGGCGCCGCCGCAGTACACCCAGGTCTTCGGTGACGCGATGGTCAGCGAAGCCGAGGCGGATCCCAGGGTCATCGGCATCACCGCAGCCATGGCCGGCGGCACCGGGCTGCAGAAACTTGCCGACGAATTGCCGGACCAGTACTACGACGTCGGCATCGCCGAGCAGAACGCCGTGCTGATGGCCAGCGGAATGGCGCTGCAGGGCGGCAAGCCGGTCTGCGCGATCTACTCAACCTTCCTCCAGCGGGCCTACGACCAGATCGTCCATGACGTCTGCCTCCAGGAGCTCGACGTCGTCTTCGCGATGGACCGGGCCGGGCTGGTCGGCGACGACGGTCCGACCCACCACGGAGTTTTCGACATCGCCTACTTCCGCCCGCTGCCGAACGTGATCGTGATGGCGCCCCGAGACGAAGCGATGCTGGTCCACATGCTGCGCACCGCGATCGAATACGAAGGCCCGGCGGCACTGCGTTACCCCCGCGGGGCCGCGGTCGGGGTCGAACTGCCGGAGAAAGGCAAGAGCATCCCGGTCGGCACCGGCGAGACCCTTAGAAACGGCGAGAAGGTCGCCCTGCTCGGCTACGGCACCGGGGTCGGCATTGCCGAAGAGGCAGCCGACCTGCTGGCGGCCGGCGGGCTCAACGTGACCGTCGCCGACGCCCGCTTCGTCAAGCCTCTCGACACCGAACTCGTAGAGAGGCTGGCACTCGGTCACGACCTGCTGGTCACGATCGAAGAAGGCGTGCTCCAGGGCGGCTTCGGATCAGCCGTACTCGAGCACCTCGAAGACAGCTTCCCCAACCCCGGCGAGCGCGCCCGGGTACTCAGGGTCGGCCTGCCCGACCGCTACGTGACCCACGGCAAGCCGAACCTGCTCCACGAAGAGGTCGGCTTCACCGCGGCTGATGTCGCCGAAAAGGTCGGCGCCGCCCTCGGCGGGCGCGTAACTTCAGGCTGAAGGCTTCAGCTGCCGCAAGCCTCGAAGCCGTACTCGACAGCGAGCCTGTTCGCCTCGGTGAAGGGGTCGGCCTGGCCGAGAGCCTTCGGGTCTGCCTCAGCGGTGTCGACGGCGCTATCGACCGCGTCGTAGATTGCGGCAACCTTTTCCTCATCCCCTTCAGGAGGGGTCAACGCCCGGAGCCGGGCGACCTGGTCCCGGTAGAGCGGGACGATCTCGTCGGTTATCGCCGCCTGCGATTCAGGGGCTTCGATCTCGGCGGGAAGGTCCTGGACGATCGCTTCGATGGTGGACCGTCCGGCGGCGCAGATCGCATCGGCCTCGGCAACATAAGTGGCCTTGTCCGGCGCCGCCTCATCGGATGAGGAGTCTCCACCTCCGCAGCCCACGGCGAGCAGGCCCCCGATCGAGAGCAGCGCGACGACGGCGAGCGGCTTGCTTCTCAACGAACGCTTCACTGGCCTCTCTGCTCCTCAACCATGGTCGGAGACAATTCGTAGAACGTCGCTGCAGTACTTCTCCATGAAGGCCGGTCCGACGCCGTTGATCTCGGCCAGCTGCTCTTCATCGGCCGGTTTGACGGATGCGATCGCGATCAGGGTCCGGTTGCTGGCGACGTGGTAGGCGGGGCGATCTCCGGCCGCCCCGAGCCTCCACTTGCGCAGCGCTTCGTACATCGCTTCGTCGCCGGCCGAGAGGTCCGGTGGCGGGGCAGAGCCACGCTTCTTCGGTGAAGAACGCGGTCGCTTGACGGTCAGGCTTTCGGGGTCGGGCAGCCAGCCGTCGGGGTCGCATACGTCGCAGCAGCGGCCTGTTGGGGCGGGTTCGCTGTGGTCGCCGAAGTGCTCGAGCAGCTGTCGCCGACGGCAGCGGTCGGAGAAGCTGAAGGCCTCGACCGCGCGGTATGCCTTCCAGCCGCGGTCCTCGGCGACGCGGCAGGCTGCCGGAAGGGCGGCGCGCTCGTAGTCGTCGGCGAGCTGGACCAGCAGGCGTCCGCCGGAGGCCGGGTCGACCGCAAGGGCGCCCGCCCGCTCGGCCACTGCCAGCCGGTTCCTCTGCTCGTCGGTCTTCGGGGCGTTGATCACAGCGCTTCCGTCCCCGTCGGCGCTCTGCCGGATCGACTCGATGTAGTTGATCACGTCGTCGGGGTCGACTTTTCGCTGCTCGTTGAAACGCACCAGGCGGCCGAGGTCGGACCGCATCGCGAGCAGGACCGCGCGGGCGGGGTCTCCGTCTCGGCCGGCACGTCCGGCTTCCTGGTAGTAGGCCTCGACACTCGACGGAATCGCCCAGTGCCAGACCGATCGCACGTCGGCTTTGTCAATTCCCATGCCGAAGGCGTTTGTCGCGGCGACCACTTCGACGTCGCCGTCCATGAACCTGACCTGCGCCGAGGCACGGTCGTCGGGCGGCATGCCTGCGTGGTAGGAGACGGCCGATATGCCCGCGGCGCGAAGGTCGTCAGCCACTTCCTCGGTATCGCGTCGGGTGCCGCAGTAGACGATCGCCGGACGGTTGGCGGGGTCGGAAAGCCCGTGTTCGAGCAGGGCTGCCTTGCGTGCCTTCGAGCCTTTGCCTTCCAGCGCGACCGTGTCGAAGCTGAGGTTCGGCCGGTCGAAGCCCGAGTGGATCTCGACCGGGTCGTCCATCGCCATGCGCTGGGCGATCTCAGCGGCGACCTGCGGTGTCGCGGTCGCCGTGCAGGCCATCACCGGCGGCCGGCCGAGACGCTCCGCGACCTTCGGCAGGCGAAGGTAATCGGGCCGGAAGTCGTGGCCCCATTCGGAAAGGCAGTGGGCTTCGTCTATGGCCATCAGGTCGATCCGGCGGGTTGCGATCAGGTCGAGAAAGGATGAAGAACCGAAGCGCTCCGGTGAGCAGTAGGCGATGCGCGCGCTGCCGTCCCTGACCGAGTTGAAGGAAGCCGCCGAGGCCTGCTCCGAGAGGCCGGAGGCGAACATCACCGCCGGGTGACCCTCGGCCCGCAGCCTGCGCACCTGGTCGGCCATCAGGGCGATCAGAGGGCTGACCACGATCGTGAGGTCAGACCCGGCCAGGCCGGGAAGCTGGTAGCAGAGGCTCTTTCCGCCGCCCGTGGGCATCACGATCAGGCAGTCCCTGGCCTCCAGGGCGGCGGAAACGGCCTCGCGCTGGCCCGGGCGGAACTCGCCGTAGCCCATGTGGGTCAGCAGCCGGTCGGGATCGGCCTCGCCCTCGAAGACGCGCTGCGGCACGGATTCGTCCTGCTCGATCCGTTCGAGGCCCTGCAGGGCGAGCGTTGCTTCGGCCTGTTCGTCTCCGAAGACGGGGGGACCGGAGAGCATGGACGGCTCTCCCGGCCCGGGCGTCAGGTCGGGCTCTTCGGGCAGCGGCGGCGGTTCCGGGGGCCGCCGGGAAACGAGTCCGGCGATGCGCTCCGACACCTCCGAGGCCGACTGGCGCTGCTCGGGGTCCATCTGGCGCCAGGCCGTCCTGAGGCTTTCGAGCCCGTCGTCGGTCGAGGCGATGCGCCGGCCCCCGTCGAGCTCGGATTCGAGCTGTTCGACCAGCCGGTCAGCCTGTTTGAGAAAGGAACTCACGCGACAACACTAGGGACAGCCCCTGACGCCACCGGCTCGCCCCTGAAAAAGTGAGAACCCCGCTGGGAGGGCGGGGTTCTCGGTGCTACTAGGGAGGAGAGAGATTCTTGATCTCTTATATGTTTTTGATCACTGGGAGGTAGGCGGACTCTTCATGCGCCGCGGGCGCTGTACCGCGTTGCCGCGGTCAGGGCCATGTAAGCGGCGCCGAATCCAACCAGGAAGATTGTTGCGACGGGCTGGTCACCGAAGATTCCGCTGACCACGCCGATTGACAGGGTTGACAGGCCGAGGGTCCAGTCGAAGCCGGCGATGGCTGACAGCGAGACCCGACGACTCGGGGAGGCGGCGGCGAGGGCTACACCCATCGCGAAGCTGCCGAGGAGGAAAGAGAGCAGACCGACCGCGGGATTGAAGGTCAGCAGGTAAGGAACAACCATCATCAGCGGGGCTGCCGCGAGGATGAGGCCGTTGTGTAGATCTATGCTGATGGGTCGCTGGGTCATGGTCATTTACCTGAAACGAAGATACGTAAACACGCTGTTCCTGTGTGTGAGTCGAATCACACCGTCGATATGCGATCGGCCCGCTCTCACTACGGATGTTTCACCGCTGCCCGATTCGGCTTTGTTGAGCGATCTCCCGGTACCTTTGCCTGATGAGCAGCAAGCGATCCCGCCTCGACCGAGTTCTGGCTGACCGAGGCCTCTTTCCGTCTCGCACGGCCGCCGCCCAGGCGGTCAGGGCCGGCCATGTGAAGCTCGGAGTCGACGGCCCGGTCGCCCTGCGACCGAGTCAGGACGTAGCCCCGGATCAGGAAATCGAGGTGATCGGCGGAAGGCCTTTTGTCTCGAGGGGTGGTGTGAAGCTGAGCAACGCACTGGATCTGCTCAAGATCGACGTGACCGGACTCGACTGCCTGGATGTAGGGGCCTCGACCGGTGGCTTCACCGACTGCCTCCTGCAGCGCGGGGCGGCGAAGGTGACTTCCCTCGACGTCGCGTACGGACAGATCGACCAGACGATGCGTGAACACCCGCAGGTCACGGTGATCGAGCGGCTCAACGCGAGGGATCTCGTACCCGGAGACATAGACGGCAGGCCCGACCTCGCGGTGATCGACGTCTCCTTCATCTCGTTGACCAAGGTGATCGAGCCGGTTGTCGCCGTGCTTGCGCCGGAGGCCCGCCTGCTGGCGATGGTCAAGCCCCAGTTCGAGCTCGGCAGGCAGCGGGTCGGTCGGGGCGGGGTTGTGCGCGATCCTGCCGATCGCCGCGAGGCGGTCGAATCGGTGGCCGACTGGTGTCGCAGGGCGGGTCTGGTGCTGCTCGGCGTCGCTCCGACCGGCCTTCCGGGCCCCAAAGGAAACCTCGAAACCTTCCTTCACCTCGGTTTGACCGGGCAAGGAGCCCCCGACGGCGCGACACTCTGCGAAGGTGTGGACCTATGAGCGCCCCGCTCGCACTGCTCTTCACCCACGGTCACGCCGAAGGCATGGCTGCCGCGACCGAACTCGCGATGGAATCGGCCGAGCACCACGGCTGGCAGATGGTGCCCAGTACCGAGGCGGGCGATCGTGTGCCCGAACTCTGCATCGTGCTGGGCGGCGACGGGACCGTGCTGCGGGCCCTGCGGGCGATGACCGGGACCAAGGTGCCGGTCTTCGGAGTGAACTTCGGCCGGGTCGGATTTCTTGCGGCGGTGGAGAGCGCCAACATGGAATCGGGGCTCGAACGTGCACTCTCGGGGGACATAGAGTCACTCGACCTTCCCGGACTCGAAGTCACGACAGAAGACGCCACTTCGATCGCGCTGAATGACGCCGGCTTCAGCCGCCGCCCCCGGGGCGGGGTGGCGGAGCTCAGCTACCGGATCGCCGGCGAAGAGGTCGGTCACGTGCGCTGCGACGGGCTGGTCGCATCCACTGCGACCGGATCGACCGGCTACAACCTCGCCAACAACGGCCCGATTCTCGCCTGGGGGGTCGATGGCTACGCGGTTACTTACATCGCCCCTCACACCCTGACCGCAAGGGCACTCGTGGTCGCGCCTGAAGATGTATTGGTGGTGGTCAACCACCGCAGCCGCGACAGCGTGGACATCGTCGTCGACGGTGTCCAGGTCGGCGAACTGGCGCCCGGCGCGGAGGCCGAGGTCCGCTACCGGCGCGGCATGGCCCGGCTCGCCCAGCTACCCGGCTCGAACTTCTACCACCGCATCCGGGAGAAGTTCGGCCACCTCGCGGTCTGACCGCGCACAGACGGTCGGCAACGTCCGGTTTCGCTGCTAAACAGGACCGGGATGCTTCGCGAACTCCGGATCGAAAACCTGCTGCTGATCGAGCGGGCAGAGCTTCTGCCCGGCGAGGGCCTGAGCGTGCTGACCGGGGAGACGGGTGCCGGCAAGACAGTCCTGGCCCATTCGCTGGACCTGTTGATGGGCGGCAAGGCCAGGCAGGGCATCGTCAGGCCGGGTGCGTCCGAGGCCTGGGTGGAAGGCGTTTTCGACCTGCCGGAGGACTGGCAGGACTCAGACCGCTACCAGGACATCCGCGATCGCCTTCCCGAAGAGACCGACCAACTGGTCCTCGGTCGCCGTGTATCTGCAGCGGGGCGGACCTCCGCATACATCGGAGGACGGGCGGCCAGCGCGCCGGAACTGCGGCTGGTCACAGAAGGTCTGATCGCTTTCTACGGCCAGCACGAGCACCGCAGGCTGACGATCACCTCGACCCAGCTGGCCCTGGTCGATGGGGCGGGGGACTCGCAGCATCGGGAGCTGCTGGAGCGCTATCGAGGCATTTACTCGGCTCACCGTGAGGCGAGTGCCGAGCTGGACAGGCTGACCGAGGGCGATCGCAGCCGGGCCCGTGACCTCGACCTGCACCGGTTCGAACTGGCCGAGATCGAAGAGGCGGCGCCCCGTCCCGACGAGAAGGCCGAACTCGAATCCGAGCGCCAGCGACTCCGGCATGCAGAGGGCCTGCGTTCTGCCGCTGAAGCTGCGGCCGCCGGGCTGCGCGGTGACGGTCTCGATGACGGGGCGGTCGGTGGGGTCTCGCAGGCCGCCGGGCAGCTGGCCGGAGTCTCCGGGGTCGACCCGGACCTCGATCTGCTGATCGAGAGGGTGAAGAGCCTGGCTCTCGAAATCGACGACGCGGGGGTCGAGCTGCGTGACTATGCGGCCGGAATTGAGGCCGACCCCGAGGCGCTGGCGCAGCTCGAGCTTCGGCTCGACCTGCTGACCAGGCTGGAGCTGAAGCATGGCGGCTCGATCGAGGAGGTGCTCGAACACGCTGAGTGGTGCCGGCGGCAGATAAGTGAACTCGAGGGCGGCGAAAGCCGTGAGGTGGAGCTCAGGCTTGAGGTGGAACGGCTCACCGCAGAAATCGGTCCGGCCGCAGAAGCGCTCACATCGAGCCGGCAGCGGGCCGCGGCGACACTCTGCGAGCGCGTCAACCGCGACCTCGGTGAGTTGGCGATGGAGGGTGCGCAGCTCAGCGTCGAGCTTCTTCCGGTTTCCGGCGGCTTCGGTCCGGGTGGCGCGGAGACGGTCGAGTTCATGCTCTCGACCAACCCCGGAATCGAAGCCCGTCCGTTGAGGGATACGGCTTCGGGAGGCGAGCTTTCGAGGGTCATGCTGGCCCTGGCTGAGCCGGGCTCCCGGGACGGCCGGACCCTTGTCTTCGACGAGATCGATGCCGGAATCGGCGGCAATACGGCCTCGGCGGTAGGTGAGCGGCTGCGCGACGCTGCCGAGGGCCGCCAGGTGATCGCGATAACCCATCTGGCGCAGGTGGCTTCCCGGGCCGACTTCCACTTCACGGTGAGCAAGGACAGCTCGACCGAGCCCGCTCGTGCCACGGTTGACCGGCTCGAAGGCGAGGCGGTGGTTGACGAGATCCGCCGCATGATGGGTGGCTCCCACGGTGATGAGGCTGCCACCCGCCATGCCCGTCAACTGGTGGCCTCCGGGCGGTAGGCATTAACCTCGTCCTGTGAGCGCCATGCTGAACAGGCTGGCTTCGCGCGACCCCGGCGGTGCTGCAGGCGGAGCCGCCGTGGCCAACTCGACCGGGACCGTCCGGCTGGGACGAAAGACGAAAGACCTCGTCAAGCAGATCGAACCGGGCGAGATCGCGGTGATACGCCACCGCAACATCGACCGGATCGCGGCTGAGGACCTGGTCGCCTGCGGTGTGAGCACCGTGCTCAACAACGAGCCGTCTTCGGACGACAAATACCCCAACCGTGGACCGCTGATGCTGGTCGAGGCCGGTATCCGCCTGATCGACTTCCCGGACCACGACCTCTTCTCGCTACTGGCCGACGGTGAGACCGTCGAGCTGCGCGGCGACGACCTGTTTCGAGACGGTGTGCCGCTCGCGACCGGGGTCGACCAGCTGCTGCCCGACCTGGAAGGCCGGTTCGCCGAACAGGAGGAACAGGTCCACCACGCCCTGGCGGCATTCGCCGAGAACACGGTGGCCCACATCCGGGAGGAGGGCGAGCTGCTCAGCGGCAACATCGAGCTGCCCGAAACCAGAACCGATTTTCGCGACCGTCAGGTTCTGATCGTCGTGCGCGGCCCGAACTACAAACGCGACCTGAAGGCACTCGGTACCTATATCCGCGACGTCAAACCGATCCTGATCGGGGTTGACGGAGGGGCCGACGCAATCCGCGAGGCCGGTCACCGGCCGGACATGATCCTCGGCGACATGGACTCGGCGACCGACCGCACCCTCAGAAGCGGGGCCGAGGTGATCGTCCACGGCTACAGCGACGGGCGGGCACCCGGCCGGCAGCGGCTGCTCGACCTCGGAGTTGAGCACATGGTCCTGCCTTCGGTCGGGACCAGTCAGGACGTGGCGATGCTGATGGCCTACGAGAAGGGAGCCGACCTGATCGTCACGGTCGGCGCTCACTTCAACCTGATCGAGTTCCTGGACAAGGACCGCGACGGGATGTCGTCGACATTCCTGACCCGTCTGCGAATCGGCGAGATCCTGATCGACGCCAAGGGCGTCAGTCGGCTCTACAGCCCCGGTCTGTCTGCCGGACCTCTGCTGCTTTTCCTCGGCGCCTTCCTGGTCCTGGTCGTGATCGTGGTGCTGAGTTCACCCGCACTGGCCGACCTCGTGGACCTGATCTGGCTGAAACTGAAGATCTGGCTCGGATTCTGAGCCCCGCAGGTCGTAAGCTCCCCGGATGGGATACAGCCCCCGATATCACGCTGCCTCAATGGCGGCCGTGTTCTTCGCGCTGGCGATCGGCATCCTGATCGGTTCCCAGATCGGCGGGGACCTGCTCGACAACACCCGCAAGGATCTGGAAGCGAGCCTGACCAGCGACCTCGACGACTCCCGAGCGCAGGTCGACGAACTCGAAGGGGAGCTCGTGCGGGCCAACGAATTCGGCGAAAGTGTCTACCCGGCACTCACCGCTCTTCAGCTCAGGGATCAACGGGTCGGCCTGATCGGTTTCGGCTCACTTCCTGCCGGGATCAGCGATGCCGTCGAGCAGGCTCTCGATCCGACCACGGCGGAGCTGGTTGCGGTCGGCGTGATCCGCCAGCCGCCGCAGACCGGCGATCTGGCCGACTCGCTGGCCGGGACCGGCTTCGCCCGGATGGACCGTCGACCGGCCCTGCTCACCCCTTACGGCAGAACGGTCGGCCGTCAGCTGGTGACCGGCGGGGAGGTGCTTCGGCGCAGCCGGGCGGCCCTGATGTCGGAGTCGAGTGGTCAGTTCGGAAACCTGGACGGGCTGATCATCTACCGGGGCGACCTCGAGCAGCTGAATCCGGAAGATCTCGCACTGAGCGAACGGCTGGACGACGCGATCATTGAAGGCGCAGATTCAACCCGGGCCCGACTTGTGGGAGTCGAAGAGGTCTCGACCGACCCGTCGTCGATCGACTGGTACGCGGATCGCGGCCTGTCGAGCGTCGACGACATCGACCTGCCGGCCGGCCGGGTGAGCCTGGTCTACGTGCTGGCCGGTGCCCAGGGGAGTTTCGGCGTGAAGGAAGGCAGCGACCGGCTGTTGCCCGACCTGCTCAGGCCGGCTCCAGGGCCCGCCTCGGCCGCCGGTAACGCCGCAGGGCAGGGCTGAGCAGTCGTCTGGCTGGGCCTGCCGGTGGCGATACTGGTCGCGCTGCTGGTCGTGCCCGCCGGCCTGCGGGGCCTGCTCCGGGCGGGTCACGTCCGGGTCAACTACCGCGAACGCCGGCTGGCGTTCCCGCTGGGCGCTGTGCTGGTCACCGCCGCCCTGGTGGCCCTGGCTCCGTTGGCGGTGCTGGACGAGCGCGGCGGACTCGACCTGCTCGACCCCGAACTGAGACAGTGGATCGTCTACCTGGTGGGAATCGCCTTTCTCGGCCTTCTCGACGACTCCCTCGGCATGGGCTCGAGCCCGGATACGCCCCGTGGCTGGCGCGGACACGCCTCAGCCGTGCTGCGCGGCGAGCTCTCGACCGGCGCGGTGAAAGCGGTCGGCGCGCTTGCCCTTGCTGCCTACGTGGTAACCGGCACGGGCAACGAGTGGCTCGACTACCTCACCGACATCGCCCTGCTGATCCTGGTCACCAATGCGTTCAACCTGCTCGACCTGCGCGGAGGCAGAGTCGAGAAGACGATGCTGCTTCTGGTGGTCGCTCTTCTGCCTCGCCGGCTGGACCCTGGCACCGATCGAGTTGCTCGGCATATTCATCGGACCATTCGTCGTCGGAGCGTGGTTCACGCTGGGCGAGCGGGCGATGCTCGGAGACACCGGTTCGAACCTGGCCGGTGCCGTGGTCGGCATCATGCTCTTGACAGAGCTGGGCGAAACCGGGAGGTTGGTGGCATTGGCAATCGTGTTGGCGATAACCGCGTACGGGGAATTCCGCTCGATTTCGAAATTGATCGAGAAGCTTCCGCCTCTCCGGTTTATAGACTCCGTCGGGAGAGCTAAGTGAGCAACCAGAGCCCGTCAGAAACCCGCTTCATTTTCGTCACCGGCGGGGTCCTCTCGGCACTCGGAAAAGGGATCGCTTCGGCTTCGATCGGCCGGCTGCTGGTGGCCCGCGGCTATCGCGTTCAGATCCAGAAGTTCGATCCTTACCTGAACGTCGATCCCGGCACGATGAGTCCTTTCCAGCACGGCGAGGTCTTCGTTACCGAAGACGGAGCCGAGACCGACCTCGACCTCGGGCATTACGAGCGCTTCACCGACGAGAACACATCGCGTGCCTCCAACGTCACGGCCGGCTCGGTCTACAACTCGGTGATCCGGAGGGAGCGGCGCGGTGATTACCTCGGCGGCACCGTTCAGGTGATCCCCCACATCACCGACGAGATCAAGAACCGGATCCTGATCGTGGCCGAAACCAAGGCGGTCGATTTCGTGATCACCGAGATCGGCGGCACGGTCGGCGACATCGAGTCGCTGCCTTTCCTCGAAGCGATCCGCCAGCTCTACACGGAGCTGAGTCCGCGCCGGGCGATGTTCGTACACCTGACCCTGGTTCCCTACATCAGCCACGCCGGCGAGATGAAGACCAAGCCGACCCAGCATTCGGTAAACGAGCTTCGCCGCATCGGCATCCAGCCCCATGCCCTGATCTGCCGCTCGGTGACCGGTCTCGACCGGTCGATCCGCCAGAAGATCGCCCACTTCGCCAGCCTTCCCGTCGAAGCGGTGATCTCGGGCCAGGACGTCGACAACGTCTACAAGATCCCGCTGATGTACCGGGCCGAAGGCGCCGATGACTTCATCCTCGACCACTTCCGGATCGACGACGCGCCGGTTCCCGACCTGGCCGACTGGGAAGAGATGCTGCGCATGGCCGATCGCGCCGAGGGCACCGTGAAGATCGGCCTGGTCGGCAAGTACGTGCAGCTGGCCGACTCCTACAAGTCGGTGATCGAGGCTCTCGAGCACGGCGGCATACACAACGGAGTCAAAGTGGACATCTCGCTGATCGACTCGGACGAGTTCGATCCGACCGAGCTCGAAGGCATGGACGGAATTCTGATTCCGGGCGGCTTCGGCGAGCGTGGGGTCGAAGGCAAGGTCGAGGCGGCCCGCTACGCCCGTGAGAACGGCGTGCCCTATCTCGGAATCTGCCTCGGAATGCAGATCGCGGTGATCGAGTTTGCCCGTTCGCTAGCCGACATGGACGGTGCCAACTCGGCTGAATTCGATCCCGAAACGCCGCATCCGGTGGTCGACCTTCTGCCCGAGCAGAAAGAGGTCTCCGACATGGGCGGCACGATGCGGCTCGGTGCCGATCCGGTCAAGGTCCACGACGGGACGCGGGCGCATGAAATCTTCGGTGAATCGGTGATCTACAAGCGGCACCGCCATCGCTACGAGGTGAACAACCTGCTTCGCACCCGCCTCGAGGATCGTGGGCTGATCTGCAGCGGGACCTCCCCCGACGAACGCCTGGTCGAGATCGTCGAGCTCGCCGACCATCCTTTCTACGTGGCCTCGCAGTTCCACCCCGAGTTCAACTCCCGCCCGAACCGGCCCGAGCCCCTGTTCCGTGAATTCGTCAAGGCCGTCGCCGAGCGCGCGTCCGCACAGCGCGAGTCCGGTTCGGGTGAAGTCGAAGAGGGTGTGCGCACATAAAGGCGTACTCGTGGCCGTTCGGCCCGGGGTCTCCTGAATGAGCCGCTTCGCCCGGCTTTGCGAGACGGCCAGCCCGACCGGCAGCGAGGCTGCTGTCGCATCCATGGTCAGGTCCGAGCTGGAGGGCTTCGGCTTCGAAGTCGACGAGGACGACGCCGCTGCCGCGGCGGGGGCGGAATGCGGCAACCTGCTTTGCCGGATCCCGGGCGCGGAGGAGGGCTTCGTCATGTTCTGCGCCCACCTCGACACGGTTCCTCATGACGGTCCGATCGAGGTCGTGCTCGAAGATGGCGTTTACCGAAGCGGTGGCGAGACCATCCTCGGCGCGGACAACAAGGCGGCGGTCGCGGTCCTGGTTGAACTGGCAGCCCGTCATCGCGAGCAGGCGCCGCCGATCGGGATCGAACTGCTTTTCACGGTTGCCGAGGAGCAGGGCCTGCGGGGCGCCTCGGCCTTCGACCTTTCCGGGCTGAGATCGCAGACGGCTTTCGTCATGGACCATGCGACCGACATCGGCGAGGTGATCGTCGCGGCCCCGAGCCACCACGGGATCTCGGCTGTCTTCACCGGCGTCGAGGCCCATGCCGGGCTCGAGCCCGAGTCCGGCCGCTCGGCGATCTCTGCCGCGGTGGCTGCAATCTCCGAGATGAAGCTGGGTCGGCTCGAGCCCGGTACGTCCGCCAACATCGGCCTGATCGAAGGTGGCACGTCCGGAAACGTCGTGCCAGGCAGCTGCCGGGTCTCCGGCGAGGCGAGGTCGACCGACGCGGAGCGCGCCGTGGAACTGGTCGTTGCCATGAGTGACTCGATGATCTGGGCGGCCTCCGAGAGCGGCTGCGAGGTCGACATCAGGACCGAACAGCACTTCGAGGCCTACACCGTCCCCGAAGACTCACCCGCCCTGCGGGTCGCAGAAGCCGCCCTTTCCTCCCGTGGTCACACTCCGCGTCGAATCACCACCGGGGGCGGAAGCGATGCTCACGTTTTTCGTGCGGCGGGGGTCGATGCCATCCTGCTGGCCAACGGCACCTACGGCAATCACACCCACGACGAATACGTGCCGCGAGAGAACCTGGTCGAAATGCTGGAGGTCTGTGAAGCCGTCGTCGAAGAAACGGCGCGATGCTGAAGCTTCGGCTCGGAACCGTGGTTGCGACCGGGCCGCTCGAGGTCAGGGTCGGCGAGGTGACGAGACCCGCCTGGGCGGACCAGGGCCTGGTCGGCCCCTGCGACATCGGGGACGAGGTGGTCGTGAATACCGAGG
This sequence comes from uncultured Solirubrobacterales bacterium, assembly GCA_963709375.1. GTDB lineage: Bacteria > Actinomycetota > Thermoleophilia > Solirubrobacterales > 70-9 > 67-14. Next base: position 33,851 of record CAVPWA010000001.1, on the reverse strand, counting down.
CCCTCGACCTCGGGCTCGGCTCGGGGGGCTTCGACATCGTTCTGGTCAACCTGACGCGAGGACTCAACGGGGAGGGAGCGGAGGGCGAGCACGTGATGAAGCTCAACTACAGCCCGCTTCAGCATCCGGTGGCGACCGTCGAGCGTGAGGTCGCAGAGGAGCGGGCTCACGACGAAGGTACGTCGGGGGCGTTGCCGGTGCTCGCGATCGGCCTGCATGGGCATCTGGCACCGGCCGCATGGGCCTGCGCCTCACGGGCCGCGGCCGCCGGCCTCGATCAGCCTTCGATCGGCTACGTTCAGACCGGGGGAGGGGCGCTTCCGGGAAGCCTCTCCAGGGATGTGCGAAACCTGCTCGAAGCGGGGCTGCTTGCCGGACACGTCACGGCCGGGCCCGCTTACGGCGGCAGGCATGAGGCGATCACCCTGGTCGGTGCGATCGACGCGGCCGGTTCACTCGGCTGGGACGGATTGATCGCCGGGCCCGGTCCGGGCATCCTCGGCTCGGCCACGACCTACGGCCACGGCGGGATGGCAGCGCTCGACGTGGCCCATGCCGGCCTGTCCCTGGGTGCCGCGGTCGTTCTGTCGGCGAGGCTCTCCAGCGGAGATCCGCGGCCCCGTCACCGTGGACTGAGCCACCACTCCCGGACCGTCATGCGGCTGGTTCTGGCCGGCGTGGACGTACCGCTGCCGGAAGGCTCGGCCGAACTGGCGAGTGTTGTGGAGGAAGAAGGCAAGGGTCGCCACCACGTCACCATCGAGCAGGTCGATCTCGACGGATACCTGGGGGCCGGACTGCCTTCCCGCACGATGGGCCGGGACTTGAGCCAGGACCCTGAGTTCTTCGCCGGACCACTCGCCGCCGGCTCCCGCCTGGCCTCGCTGATCCTCGACTGAATCCGCGGGCGATCGGTTGGTCGGCGACTTCGGCGGCCGATTCGTTGCGTCGCAAGGATCGGGCCCGGCCGGGCGGAATTCCTGATCATGCCGCCGGCCGTCGCCACTCCGGAAATCGTGAAGAGCCAACCACGGTTCGAACACCTTCTGCTGGAGTTCCTCGCCTACCTCGAGCTCGAGCGTGGCCTTTCGCGCAATACGCTGAACGCCTATCGCACGGATCTGCTCCAGTACGGCGCATATCTCGAGGACCGTGACCTCGATGCGGGCGAGGTAACGAAATCGATCATGGCCGAATACGCGGCCGAGATGGCATCCGGCCAGGACGATCACAAGCCGGCTGCGTCAACGGTGCACCGCAAGACTGCGGCGCTGCGCTCCTTCTACAAGCATCTTCGGCGTGAGGAGCTCATATCCGGCGACCCCACCGCGGGAATGGTGTCGCCCCGCCGCTCGAAAAAGCTGCCGAACGTGCTCAACCAGGCCGAAGTGGCGAAACTGCTGGCCACGCCGAAAGGAGACTCACCTCAGGTGAGCCGCGATCTGGCGATCCTCGAGGTCATGTACGCATGCGGGCTGCGTGCCTCCGAGGTGGTCGATCTGGAGCTGACCGACGTCGATACCGATCACGGCATGCTCAAGGCGAGGGGCAAGGGCAACAAGGAGCGCATCGTGCCGCTCGGCCGACAGGCGATCTACGCGATCGAGCGCTACCTCCGGAGCGGCAGGGCGACCCTGGCCCGGGGCCGGCCGGAGAAGGCTCTCTTTCTCAACTTCCGAGGCAAGCCGCTCACCCGTCAGGGGCTCTACAAGATCGTTCAGGGCCATGCCCGAAGCGCAGGTCTCGAGGACCGGATGAGCCCCCATACGCTGCGTCACTCCTTTGCGACCCATTTGCTGGCCGGTGGCTGCGACCTTCGCTCGGTTCAGGAGATGCTCGGCCACGCCGACGTCGCCACCACCCAGATGTACACCCACCTTTCAGGTCAGCAGCTCAAGGACGTCTACTTCAAGACTCACCCGCGGGCGACCGGCGACTGAGCCGCCGCAGCCTGCTCGGCCGCCTGAGCCCGAGCGGCTGTTGATAGAACCCCGGGGTGCCCGAGCTTCCCGAAGTCGAGACGATCCGACGCCAGCTCGAGCCGGACCTGAACGGGCGGACGATCGAGTCGGTGGAGGTTCTGGATCCGTACTTCTCGAAGCCGGCCAGTCCGGCAGCCTTCGAGTCGGCTGCGGAGGGTCGCCTGATCGTCGACGTCGCAAGGCGCGGCAAGTACCTGCTGTTCGAGTTCGACAATGCGGACTCGATGGTGATCCACCTGCGGATGACCGGCAGCATCACGCTGCTGGCACCGGACGGAACCGCCAACCCGGGTGATGCCCGGATCTATCCGGCCGGCGGTGACGAAAAGCACCTCAAAGCCCGCTTCCTGCTCGACGACGGCGGCGAGATCAGGTTCGCGGACCCCAGGCGTTTCGGGCGCGGATTCGTCGCCGGCCCGGAAGAGCTTGACGCCTACTTCGCTTCGCGGCTGGGGATCGAGCCGCTGTCGCCGGAATTCACAGCCGGGGCTCTGGGCGAGATGAGCGCCGGCCGGACCGGTCCGCTCAAGTCCTTCCTCCTGGACCAGAAAGGCGTGGTCGGAATCGGCAACATCTATGCGGACGAGGCCCTTCACCGGGCCGGGCTTCACCCGCTTTCCCCGGGCGGCTCGATGAAGGCGCAACACCACGAGGCACTGCGTGACGGAATCGTGGCGGCGCTCGAACGTGGTCTCGACCTGGGTGGAGCCTCGATCGACGACTACCGTGACGCCCGGGGTGACGCCGGCTCGATGCAGAACGAATTCCTGGTCCACCGTCGGGAGGGGGAAGCCTGCGGGCGCTGTGGCGAGACGATCGTCCGGATCGTGGTCGGCGGACGCTCGACCTACTTCTGCCCGGCCTGCCAGAAAAGGCTCCGGCGCCGTCCGCGGCGTTCGAAGGCAAGACGGACCTGAGGCGGCCACGGGCCCGGCGGACGCGTGGCGGTCGCGCGTCGTCCGACCAAACCGGCAACCTTTGTCCCGATGTCAAAGACCTTCAAGACCGAAGCAGTGGTGCTGCGCTCGATCCGTTACGGCGAGGCCGACCGGATCCTGCACCTCTACTCGCGAGAGCACGGCCGGCTCGGGGCGATCGCCAAGGGCTCACGAAAGCCGAGAACCAGGTTCGGAGGCAGGCTCGAGCCGTTCTTCAGGCTGGCGATGGTGCTCCACCGGGGTCGTGGCGACCTGCATACGGTCACCTCGGCCGAGACCGTGGAAGGGCATTCGGATCTGCGTTCCTCGGGAAGGGCGATCAGGGCTGCCAGCGACGCCTCCGGCGCCGTTCTCAGGCTGCTCGACGGGGCAGAGCCGAACCTGCCGGCGTACAACCTGCTCTGCAGATACCTGAGCCTGGTCGACGAGGACCCCGACGGCCCTGCGGCCGGCCCGGGTGGCATGGTCACCTTCAGGCTGAAGCTGGCTCTGGCAGCGGGTTTTGCGCCGGAATTGTCAGGTTGTGCGCGCTGTGGCAACAGCGAGCACCTGTCCGCTTTCTCGGGTGTCGCCGGCGGGGTTGTGTGCCCGACCTGCGAAGCGAATTCGTTCCCGCTGTCGGCCGAGGCACATGAATTCATGGTCGCGGCACTCGGAAGGCCGATGAGCGAAGCACCGCAGGCCGGTCACGGCGCGGTCCGGCAGGCGGGCAGGGCGATCGGCGAGACGCTCGAGCACCACGCCCAGGTCCGGCTGCCGAGGCCCGAGGAGAAGGTGGCCGCGTGAACGACTTCGCTGACCGCTCGAAGCTCCGGGAGCAGCAGATTCTCACCGACCGGGCGGTGCCGTCCTATCCGGCGACACGCGCCGTGCCCGAGGAGGACAACGCGCTGCGCACGCCTTTCCAGCGTGACCGTGACCGGATCGTCCACAGCAAGGCCTTCCGGCGCCTCATGCACAAGACGCAGGTCTTCATCGCGCCCGAGGGCGACCACTACCGCACCCGCCTCACCCACACGCTCGAGGCGACGGGTATAGCCCGGACGGTGGCCCGCGCACTCGGACTCAACGAGGACCTGACCGAAGCGATCGGACTCGGCCACGACCTCGGACACCCTCCTTTCGGACACATCGGCGAACAGGCCCTCGACGAAGCCAACCGCGCACATGGTGGTCCTGGATTCAGGCACAACGAGCACTCGCTCCGGGTGGTCGACGTTCTCGAACGGGATGGTCGCGGGCTGAATCTCAATCAGCCGGTCCGGGAGGGAATCCTCAAACACACCGGCTCTGTCAAAAGCGAGTCTCTGGAGGGTCAGATCGTCCGGCTGGTCGACCGGGTCGCCTACATAAACCACGACATCGACGACGCGCTCAGGGCAGGCGTTCTGCGGTCGGAGGATCTTCCCCACGACGAGATCGCCCTGCTGGGGCCGACCGGGGCCAGTCGGATCGACGCCCTCGTCAAGGACATCGTCGAGCAGTCCCAGAGCGGACCGCAGATCCTGCAGAGCGAGGAACTGGGCAGCGCCATGCTGCGCCTGCGCAAGTTCATGTTCCAGAACGTCTACCTCGGCGACACCGCCAGGGCCGAGCACGAAAGGGTCAACCGGGCGCTGAAGATCCTGTTCGAGCACTACCTGGAGCGGCCGGACGAGGTCCCGGCCATCGACCCGGCAGCCGACCCGCTCCAGCGGGTCACCGACCTGCTCGCCGGGATGACCGACCGCTACTGCATCAGTCACTTCACCGACCTGTACGTGCCGGAGCGATCCCGGCTCTAGAGCCTTCTCCGGAAGATGCTGCCGAAAGTCCGCGAGGTTCCGGGAGGCGGCCGTCCCGCGAGGGCTAAAGTAGCCGCTGTTGTCCAAGTTCACCCCTGACACCATCGATCGCGTGCGCGCGGCGGCCAACATGGTCGAGATCGTCTCCGCCCGCACCGACCTGCGCCGCCAGGGGGTTCGATACACCGGCCTCTGCCCCTTCCACGAAGAGCGCTCGCCGTCGTTCTCGGTCCACTCCGAGGACAAGCTCTACCACTGCTTCGGATGCGGAGTGGGAGGGGACCTGTTCGACTTCGTCTGCGAAACCGAGGGCATCGACTTCCCGGCCGCGGTCGAGCTGCTCGGTGAGCGCTACGGCGTCGAGATGACCCGCGAGCAGGAGGACCCCCGTGCCGAGCAGCGACGCAAGGCGCGCAACCGGATGAGTGAACTGCTCGAGCGTGCGGCCGGCTTCTACTCGGCTTTCCTCGCTGAGGCGCCCGAGGCGAAGAAGGCCCGGGAGTACCTGGCTTCCCGCGGGCTGGCAGTCGAAGTGCTGAGCCAGTTCGGCGTCGGTTATGCCCCGAGCGCCTGGGACACACTGATCCTGCGCGGCCAGCGGGCCGGCTTCAAGGTCGAAGAGCTCGCGGCCACCGGCCTCGCCCAGAAAGGCCGCAACGGCGGCATGTACGACCGCTTCCGCGAGCGCATCACTTTTCCGATCCGGGACGCGAGAGGCAGGGCGGTCGGCTTCGGAGCGCGGGCGATGCGGCCGGACCAGAAGCCCAAGTACCTCAACTCTGCCGAGAACGAGCTGTTTCACAAGGGCGAGATCCTCTACGGGATCGACCAGGCCAGGCCGGCGATGGCCAAGGCCGGCCGGGCCCTCGTAGTCGAGGGCTATACCGATGTACTGGCGCTCCACCAGGCGGGGCTTGCCGAGTCGGTCGGAATCATGGGTACCGCGATCACCGAGCAGCAGATCGCACAGCTTTCGGCGACCGTGGACACGGTGATCCTGGCCCTGGACGCCGACGCAGCCGGGCAGAAGGCGATGCTGCGCGCGCAGGAGGTTGCCGCCGGGCGCAAGCTGACGATCAGGGTGGTCGCGATGCCGGCAGGCGAAGATCCGGCCGAGATAGCCACCGCCGAAGGTGGTGGCGAGCGCTTTCTGGAGATGGTCGCCGGAGCCGTTGACCTGCCCGAGTTCCAGATCTCGCTGATCCTCGACGGGGTCGATTCGAACTCACCCCAGGACCGCGATCGCGGGCTCGGGGAGGCGGCGCCGGTTCTGGCCGCGATAGCCGCCGGGGCGATGCGCGAGGAGCTGACCCGCAAGGTTGCCGAGGGACTCTCGATCGACCCCACTGTGGTCGTGGCGCGGGTCGAGCAGGCGCCCTCGGAAGGAGCGCCTGAAGGACGCGGGTCTTCCCGGACTGCGGGCGTGGATGCCCCACCCGATCCGTCCGGACCTCCTTCGACGCCGCCGGGCGGCGACGAGGCACTGCTCTCCCGGCGCGAGCGACGGGAGCGCTCGCTGCTCGCCATGTGCATCGCCAAGCCCGAGGAAGGTCGTGAGTACCTCGCCAGGCTCGTCCCGGAGCAGCTCAGCTCGCCGCTCACCCTGCGGGCGGTCGAGTGGCTGAAAGGACACCTGGACAGCCCGACCGAGGGTCTCGATCCGGCCGACCGCGAACTCTCTTCGCTGATCGCCGCCATGGTCATGGGGTCCGACCCCGGTCAGGTCGGAGAGGGCTCGATCAGGCGCAACTTCATGGAACTCGAACTGGCGGCGCTGGAGGACCGGATCGCGGCCGCGGTCGAAGCCGACCCTGCGGAGAGGGCCGATCTCAGCCGCCGGCGCTCACAGCTGGTCGACGACCTGCGCCGGGCCGAGGCGGCCGGGCCGGGTCAGCCCTGACTCAACGCTCCCGCTGCCGTTCTCCGCTAGGGTTCTGCCTCCACTCGACGCCCCGTTCAGGGGCTTCCCGGAGAGATCCGGGCAGTGACATTCGGGGGTAGCTCAACGGTAGAGCATTCGGCTGTTAACCGGACGGTTGTGGGTTCGACTCCCACCCCCCGAGTGAATCCGCCGCCAGGGTTTCGATCAACTGCGAACCCGTGGCGGCTCCGTCGTTTTCCTCAGACCACCGGGCTATCTCGAGGGCCCGTTCCCGGTAGGCCGGATCGCCCAGAACCTCGGCCACGGCCCAGCGCAGCGAGTGCGGCCCGGTCAGGCTCCACTTGACCGAGAGTCCGACGCCGGCCCAGCTGATCCGGGCGGCGGTCTCGTTCATGTCACCGGCCGCGGGACAGGCCAGTACCGGAACCCCGTCGGCCAGTGCCCTTGCAACCGTGCCGTGACCGCCGTGGCAGATCACCAGCGACGCCTGCGGCATCACCTGCGAGTAGCTCAACCAGTCCACGAGGACGGCGTTGGCGGGAATCGGAATGGGCCTCGAGGGCACTACCCGGTTGGTTGTCGCCACCACCCTGACCGCCTCGCCGGCCATCGCTTCGAGTGCCGAACGGACCAGCCGGTTGTCAGGGTCCTGGGAGGTACTCGGAGCGACCAGGACGAGTGGATCTTCGCCCGGCGGCAACGCGATCTCGGGATGAGGTATCTCGAACGGCATCGGGCCGGTCACGTGGACCGAGTCCGGCCATCTCCGCGGGTACTCGAGCTGGGGGTAGGTTGCGACCAGTGCCAGGTCAGGGCTGATGCCCGCGTGAAAGCGATCGGTGGGCGGCAGACCGGCGATCCGGCGTTGGTCGTTCAGATCGTCCCGGCCGCGGGCCAGGCCGCGCTCGAGCAGCCGGTCGCTGAGCTTCCAGAAACCCCTGCCGAGACCGGTCCGGGCAGGCAGCGCGCCGGTGGCGAAGAGAGGCATACCGGGGTTACCCAGCGGGAAGATATGCGGCACCAGGGTCGCCCGCCGGCAGCCGTACTTTTCGGCCGCCAGCGCCGGGGCGAGGGTCAGGATGTCGTTGACGACGACATCCGGCTGGAACTCCTCCAGCAGCGGCATCAGCGCAAGTGCCGCCTGACCGCCACCGGGGGATCCCGACCTGGGCGGCGGAAAAACCTGGTATTCGTCGGCACCCTTGAATGTGAGTCCGACCGCCTCGACCGCCTCACGCCACTGCGGCCAGGTCTCGACGATCACCTCGTGGCCGCGCGCGGCCAGGCCGCGGGCAAGCGAAACCGCCGGGAATACATGCCCGGGATCGCCGAAGGCGGCGACTATGCAGCGCAGGGAGTCCGGGGTCACATGCCGCCGCTGTCGGGGCCGGATCCGGGCCTCGACATGACGATTTCGGGGACCACGCAGTTCGGCGAAACGGCGAGCAGGAAAGAGACGGCCTCGGCGATATCGTCGGTGGACATCATCTTGTCGGCCGGGACCTGCTCCTGCGCGAACTCGGTCATGTCGGTGGCCACGAATCCCGGGCAGATCGCGGTCACGCCGACTCCCGCACTGCCGAACTCCTTCTGGCACGACTGGGAGTAGGAGATCACGGCCGCCTTGGTCGCCGCATAGACGGACAGCCATGCCGGGTACTGCTTGCCGGCGATCGAAGCCAGGTTGACCACCAGCGCCTTGCCGTGTTCCTCACCGGCGGCTTTCAGCATGCCGGATGACTCGCGGGTCGCGATTACCAGGGCGCGCAGGTTGACCGCGACCTGAAGGTCGAAGTGCTTGGCCTGGATCGAGTCGATCGGCTGGCCGATCCCGACGCCGGCGTTGTTGACCAGACAGTCGAGCCGGCCCCACTGGCGCTTGTGCTCGGCGACCAGGTCCACGACGGCCTCCTCGCTCGTGACGTCGGCGACTACGGCCTCGACCTTGAAGTCTTCGTCAGCGAGCTTCTCGGCGGTCGCCAGCAGCTTGTCTTCACGCCTGCCCGAGATCGTGAGGGCGTAGCCGCTCTGGGCCAGCCTCCTCGCAATCGCCAGGCCGATCCCTCCGGAACCACCAGTAACCAGTGCCGCTCTCTTTGCCACGCTCTCTCCGATCGGGTAGGGAAACCTCGCTCAGACTAGATCAGAACAGCGGGATGCGGGCGGCCCGGGGGAGGCGGTGTGCAGAAGTTGCCGCGAACGGCAACAATGTCGGCAGTTACGGAGCAGTCCGTACGGTCATCGCGTTCTTTTCGGGGAAGGAAGTCAATGAGTGAAGAGAAGCCAGATAGCGATCTCCTTGGAGCTTTCGCCAAAGAGTCCCGCCAGCGCTGCGACGTCATCGCCGCCGGTTTGGACACAGGAACCAGCGACTTCGAGGCCCTCCGCCAGGAGGCGCACGCCCTCCACGGCACCGCTTCCGCACTCGGTCTGGGCAGGCTCGGCGAGCTGGCCGGCCTGATGGAGTCCGACCTCTCCGAAGCCGCCGAAGCCGGGGAGATCCGCCCTAACCGCGCCAACCAGATCTCCGAGGCCGCGGAAGCGCTCGCCCAGGGAGTGAAAGCCGCAGCGGCAGAGGAAGAGGAGCCGCCGGACGTCGGCCGCTCGCTCTCCCAGCTTTTCGCTATCTAGTCCGTCAGCTGGACGAGATCAGATCGGCCAGTGAAGTGATCTGGGCGTCTGAGAGCTGGCCTTCGTAGGGAGGCATCGCTCCGCCGCCGCTCCTGATCTGAGCCTCGATCTGTTCGGTCGAGAGCGAGGTGTCGTCGAGGTTGGGTCCGATCGCGCCGCTGGCATCGGCAACGCTGAGCGTGTGGCATCCGGCGCAGCCCGAGGAATCGAATACCGCGATCGCGGCCGCGTTGGGATCGGCGCTGCCGCCTCCATCGCCACCGTTGGCGCCATCGCCGCCGTTGCCGCCCGCGTTGGTCGTCCCGGTGGCTTCGCTCGTATCGGTGGAGCCCGAATCGTCGTCTCCGCCACAGCCTGCCGCGAACAGGCCGCCGCATGCCAGCACGGCAAGCCCGATCAGCAGACCTCTGCGGACCTTCGTCGCTGTCTCAGAAAGAAATCCCATCGCTCCACCCCTTTGTCACTGCTGCTCGGATATCGACATTCTCAACGACTTGTCTTCATGCGCCGAGCAGTTGGTTTCGTAGTCGCCCGCCCGGTTTAAGGGAATCTTAAGGGATTGGCCGGGCGAAATCGAGTAACCGGCCACAAACTGGGTCGAGGAGTCGCGATTATCGATCACCAGAGTGTCGCCGACCGTGCCGACGATCCGGTCCGGTACTCCGGGCACGTCTTTGCCCTGGGCGACCAGCTCCGACGCATTCGGCGGAATCCTGATGGTCACGGTCTCGCCCTGGCCGCCTTCGCTACCACCGCAGGCGGCGAGGATCACGGCGGCCGCAGCCGCCGTGATCAGCACCGTCGCGAGGCGACGCAGGGGGTCAGCTGCCGACTTCTCGCGCTTCGGCTTCAACCTTGACCTCTCCGGCGTTCTCGAAGGTCAGAGTCACCTCGATGGTGTCTCCTTCCGCGATCGGCTGTTCGAGTTCGAGCAGCATTACGTGGTAGCCGCCGGGCTCGAGCGAGACTTCTTCGCCGGCCGGAAGCTCCAGGCCGTCTTCGAGCTGCCGCATGCCCATCATCGCTTCGGGCATTTCGCCGCCCTCGCTGTCCATGCCTTCCATGTTTCCGTCTCCGGACTCGCCGTCCATGTTGCCTTCGCCGTCCATGTCGCTTTCGGAGTCGTCGGCAGGCTCAACCGCGATGCCGCCTTCCATGGTCGTGCCCGGGTCCATGTCGTCTCCGGACTCGCCATCCGTGCTGTGACTGCCGGTGGTCTCGTGGATCTCGGTCTTGCCGGCAACGTCAGTCGGCACGCTGGCCGAGACCAGTCTGTCACCGTCGGCGCTCTCGAGGTTCATGTAGACGGCACCGGTGGTTGCGGTCGGGGCAGTGACCCTGGTCCACACGTCGTTGACGGCAACCGATTCGCTCGATGAGTCATCCGAGCTGCAGGCGGCCAGCAGGGCGCCGCAACAGACGATCGCAGTGAGGATCAGTGCGGGTTTCTTCATATTCATCGTATTTCTCCTTGTTTCTTCATGAATGGTCTACTTGTTCAGGAACTGGATTGACCGGCCCGGCCTTCGAGCAACTGCTCGATGTCAGAGCGCATGTCGTCAGCGGTGGTACCGAAAGGCCATTCGACTTCGACCACGCCGTCTGAATCGACCGCGTAGAGGAGAGCGGAGTGGTCGACGTCGTAGCTGCCGTCCTTCTGCTTCCTGCCGATCCGGTGGGAGGCCCCGAAGACCTGCTCGACCTTCGCCAGCTGAGCCTCGTCCATGGTCCTGAAGGACGAGAACTGCTCTTCCGGGAAGAAGAAGCCGAGGTAGCCATTCAGCACCTCACCGGTGTCGCGCTCCGGATCCACGGTGACCATGCCGATCTGTATCCGCTCCCGCTGACCTTCGTCCATGTCCTCCAATGCGAGCCGAAGGTCGGCCAGCGTCGTGGGGCATACGTCAGGGCAGTTGGTGAAGCCGAAATAGACCAGCATCAGGCCGTCATCGGAGCCGGTGAAGGCACCTTCGGTATTGCTGCTTTCTGGATTTACGTTCGGAAGTGAGACGTTGCCGACCTCGGTCTGGGGCTGGCGCGTCATTCCGTTGAGTGGCTCCTGGCTGTCGTCCGAGCCGCACCCGGCGATTACCAGAGCAGAAACGGCGGCGACCAGGCAGACCACGAGGCGTGAACCTCTCATGGAACTCCTTTCGCTCAGGAACCAGGCGGGTCGCCAGGTTCCGGAAACGGGATTCGTCTAGACCGAAAGGACGGGAGGCCCGCGACTGCCGTTGGCCGCCGTGAAGCCGTCACGCAGAGAGAGCGGCCAGGATGCGGCCAGCGTGACCGCGGCTGGGCGACCGAACTCAGGTCGGCGGACCCTGGCGAACCAGGAGGCGACTCTTGCGATCGAGCGCTCTCCGGGGTAAGCGCCGGCGAGCAGCGGCAGCAGAACTGCCAGCGCCGGGGTCAGCAGCAGCAGGCCGGCAGAGCTTCCGGGTCCGGCGATAGCCGCGACCGCGGCGACGAGGAGGGCAACCAGAAGTATCGGCGTACGGAGAGACATCGACAGAGCATTCTACAGAGCCGTGCAGCGGCTCAGGTGGAACGGCCGGCCCTTCAGGCTCTGCCGGCCGGCTCCCTGGATGAGGTCTCCTGCTTCTTCGAGAAGCGCAGCGCCTTGTCCGAGACGGGGCGGTGGCGAAGCAGGATCAGGTCCTCCAGGTACTTCCTGTCGGGCCTCCAGGGCTCCTTCGAGCCGGCTTTCGGGAGCGCTTCTTCCGTTCGCATCGCATAGCCGGAAGTGATCGTCATCAGCGAAATCTTTTCGACCGAAGGGTCGTCGAACCTCGGTACGCAGATGTCGACGCCGCGCTCGTCCATCAGCGCCAGCAGACGACAGACGTAGCCGCCGACCAGATCGGCCTTCAGCGTGAACGGCACGTTCGGGTAACCGATCGTGAAGGCATAGTTCGGTACGTCGCTGAGCATCAGGCCCTTGTAGGCGACGGTCTCGGGAAGGTTGATCCGCTGTCCGTCCACGACGAACTCGATGCCGCCGAAAGGGAGCAGGTCGAAGCCGGTCGCGGTGACGATGACGTCGGCTTCGAGCTCGGTTCCGGACTTCAGCCTGAGGCCGCCTTCGGTGAAGGTCTCGATTTCGTCGGTCTCGATCGAAGCGTCGCCGCGGCTCAGCGACTCGAACAAGTCCGCATCGGGCACCATGCAGAGGCGCTGGTCCCACGGTTCGTACTTCGGGTTGAAGTGGGTTTCTACGTCGAAATCGTCGGGCAGGTTGCGCCGGGCGATCGAGAGGAACAGTCGCCGGACCAGGCCCGGCCGGCGTCGGCAGAGCTGGTAGACGGCGATGGCCATGAAGATGTTCTTCCATCGTGTGACCGCGTAGCTGATGCGGTCTCCAGCAAAGCGCCGCAGACCGTCGGCGACCACGTCCTTGCGGGGTATGGGGAGGATGTAGCTGGGGGAGCGCTGCACCATCGTCACGTGCTCCGCCGTATCGGCCATCGCCGGTACCAGGGTCACCGCGGTCGCCCCGCTTCCGATCACCACCACTTTCCGGTCGGAGTAGTCGAGATTCTCAGGCCACTTGTGGGGATGGACCAGTTCTCCCTTGAAACTTGACATGCCTTCGAAGTCGGGCACGTAGCCCTGGTCGTAGCGGTAGTAGCCGCTGCAGACGTAGAGAAACCGGCAGGTGTAAGTGGCATCCTGTCCGCTCGCACCGTCTGTCGCGGTGACCGTCCACCGGGCATCTGAGCTCGACCAGTCCGCCCTGACCACCCTGCGGTTGAAGGCGATGTGGCGCTCGATGTCGTACTCCCGCGCCGTTTCGGTGACGTAGCGGAGGATTGCGGGGCCGTCGGCGACAGCGTCGTCTTCCAGCCACGGCCGGAACCGGTAGCCGAGGGTCTGCATGTCGGTATCGGACCGGAAGCCCGGGTACTTGAAGAAGTCCCAGGTGCCGCCGAGGGATTCACGCGACTCCAGCAGCGTGAAGCTCTTGTCAGGCAGCTCATCCTGGAGCTGGCAGGCAGCCCCGATGCCGGAGAGCCCGGCGCCGACGATCAGGACATCGACATCCTTCTGCTCTTCAGGCCGGTCCATGGTCCGCCGGACCCTATACGGACCTCACGGATAGATCTGCTCTCCGTTATCCGCATCGACAACCGAGATCGCAGCCGCCGGGCATGCCTCGGCGGCCTCGATCAGCAACTCGACCGGGCCGTCGGCCATCACCTCGGCGATGTCGTCGTCCAGACGGAATATCGACGGTGCCACGTCGACGCAGTCGCCGTGACCGCTGCAGCTGTTTTCGTCAACTCGCGCTCTGCAGTTCATTTTCTCTTCCTTTCTCTTGCTGGATTTTCTTGTGCGACTGTTGAATCGTGCGACCGGCCGCTGCTATCACGCGGGGCTGGTCGACAGCGAGCGCCGCCACCAGGTGGTCCTGGCGGAAATAGCTCACCGAGAAGCTGCCTTCGTCCGGGCCCTCGTCCACCTCGGTCCTGTCTGCGAGTTCGGCGTGCCCGACGTACTGGATCCGGGATCCGTACTGATCGCTCCAGAAGCTCGGCAGGTGCGGCCCGGGAGCATCCTTGCCGAGCATCGAGAAGGCCGCTGCGCGCCCTTGCCGGACGGCAGCGTCCCAGTGCTCGGACCGGCTGTGCCTGCCCGTGTGCGGGTCGAAGCTCCGGGTCACGTCTCCTGCTGCGAAGACGTCTTCGAGGCAGGTACGCGCGCCGGCGTCCGTGCGGATGCCGTCGAGTTCGAGGCCGCTGCCGGCGAGCCACTCGGTCGCGGGGCGCACGCCCACGCCGACCACCACCGTGTCGCACTTCACACGACGACCGTCCGAAAGCAGCAGTTCCTCCACACGGCCGTTGCCGCGGGCGGACTCGACCATGGCGCCGGTGAGCAGGTTCGTGCCGCGTCCACAGTGGAAGTCCGTGAAGCGCCGGCCGGTCTCCTCTCCGAGTATGTGTTCCAGGGGGGACCCCAGCGCCTCGAGGATTGTGACCTCGTCCCCGAGGCCCCGCGCCGTAGCGGCCACTTCCTGGCCTATGAAGCCGGATCCGATCAGCGCGAGGTGTGCGCCGTTGCCGATCTCGTCCTTGAGCCTCCGGGCGTCGTCTGCCGTCCGCAGCGTGTGAACGTTGGAGAAGCCGGCAAGCGCCGGCAACATGTTCGCCGTGGCGCCGTTCGCGATCAGCAGCTTGCCGTAGGGCAGCAGGGTGTTGTCGTCCAGCCTGATCAGGTGTGCCGGTGCGTCGAGTTCAACCGCCTGTCTGCCGAGCAGCAGGTCGACCTCGTTGTCTTCGTACCAGGCGGCCGGGCTGAGTGCCAGATCCACTTCGCCCTCGGATCCGGAGAGGTGGGCCTTGGAGAGCGGAGGCCGGTCGTAGGGGATTTCGTTCTCGCCGCAGACGATCCGGATCGAGCTGTCGTAGCCCTCTTTCCTCAGGGTCCGGGCGCACCTGTGGGCCGCCAGGCCTCCGCCGACGATCACCACGCCGCTGTCGCTCATGAAGCTTCACCTCCTGGTAGGACAGCATTAACCTGCGTCGCTGTGATCCGGTTGTCCCTGCTACCGAGTCCGTTGTCGATCGGCCGGGAAACTCTCTTGCGCGGCGGGCTCTTGCCGAAGCGAGCCGAACCGATTCGGTAGAGGAACAGCACGATGATCGGGGGTGTGGTGACGATCAGCCACCCCCTCATCCAGATCGCGCTGCCGTCCGTTCCGGCACCCAGCGTGTGGGCAATGGCGAGGAAGTAAACGAGGATCGTCGCCCGGTGCGCCTTGCGCCAGAGCTTCGTGCCGATTCTGCGTCGGAAGTAGAAGCTCAGTCCGAGCAGCAGGGCCAACAACCCGGCGATCGTCCCCAGGCCGGTCCAGACCGGCCGGTAGTCCATGGTGAACGGGACCAGAACGCCGCTGACTCCCGGATTCAGCCACGGATCTCCGATCAGGGTGATGCCGTGGACGGCAATCGCGATCAGACCGGCGAGGGCGGTCTGCTCGTGGATGGCCGTAAGGATGCGGGGCATTCCGGGCCGGCGGGCGAGCTTGCTCGCCATGGTCAGGCCGATCGCAACCGAGATGGTGACCAGGACCAGTGCAACCAGGCCGGATGCGCGGCTTGCGAGCCACCAGCCGTATTCGGTGACGACCCTGTCGACGTTGTTCATGCTGCTGCCTGCCTCGTCTTGGGCGACGCTTGCTCGATCTGGGGAATCCTGAGAGTCAGGTTCATCTGACCGACGACTTCGACCTGCCCGTCTTCGTGGACGAGCAGGCCGCCGTGGCGACCGAGAATCCCGCGACCGTCAGCCGGTCCGGAAAGCAGCGCCGCCTTGGCGAGAGTCTCCGATTCCAGCGCGGTGCGCCCGAGCGCGGTGGCGCCGATCAGACCGGACCAGCAGGGTTCGCCGGTCGCCGGGTCGATCAGATGATGGGCGGGGCTGCCGTCGTCCTTTCGCCAGGCCCTCGAGTTGATGCCGGAAGTCGCGATGCCGCCCGAGCCGAGGCGGAACCGGTGGGGCCTGCCTCCGCTGACCGGGTGCTCGACCTGGACCTCGTAGGGATCGGCGAGGGCCTCAGCGCCACCGATGCGGATGTCGCCCCCGCAACTGATCAGGAAACGGGAGTAGCCGGCCAGCGATTCGGCGACCAGGTCGGCGGCAAGTCCTTTACCGGTACCGCCGGTATCGAATCCGAGCCCGGACGGCCGGCGGATCACTCCGAGGCCGTCGTCGACCGCGAACTCTTTCCAGCTCCCGGCGGGGCTCGGCTGCGCCGGCTGCCTCGCGGGTGCGGCGGCGAGCGATTCCGTGACCGGCACGCCTGACATGCCGGTTCGGGACTCCAGGTAGCCCGCGGCCTTGACCTCTTCGATCAGCGTCGGATCGACCAGGCCTCCGGTCCGCCGGGCGGCCCAGATTCCGGCCTTGACGGCGGTCCTCATGAGGTCGGACGCTGGAACTTCGTCCCTCGGATCCCGGTTGAGCGAGCTGAGCTCGCTGTCCTCGCGAAACCTGGAGAGGCGGCTGTCGAATTCGTGAATGAACTCCCTGACCGACCGGCCGGCCTCCCGGGCTGAAGCTGCGCCAGGGTCGGCCGGCGCCCCGATCAGGACCCTGATCCGCGACCCCATCGCATCGAACTGTTCTTCGAATTCCTGCATGTCGATCCTTTCTCTTTACGAACTGGCCGTTACGACCGGGGCGGGCGCGGGTGCCGGCGCGGGTGCCGGCGCCGGGGCTGGCGCGGAGGTGACCGGCGCCGGTGCCGATCCGGTCGAAGAGCTGCCCGCCGAGGAGGCTGCGGTGCCGGTCTCAGCCGGGACTACGGTGGTGATCACGTGCCGCTTGATGACTCTCCGCACCTTCACATCCGGGCGTTGGGTCTTTGCCGTTGCCAGGGCGCCTTCGCCCAGGGACGGATCCCTGCCCTGGGCGAGCTGGTAGGACAGAAAGCCCAGGGCTGCGAAGAAGAGCGTCGCCGAGGTTACGAAGACCGTGACCGGCGACGGCTTTCTTCTTTTCCTGGCGGGATGCTCAGTCATCGTGTCCGCCTTCATGCTCGGGCTCGTGACTGTCTTCGGATTCGTGACTGTCCTCGGACTCATGGCTGTCTTCGGATTCGTAGCTGTCACCAGACTCGTAGCTGTCGTCCGACTCGTAGCCGTCGTCGTCCTGATAGCCACCGCCGGGTCCACTACCGCCGCCGTAGCCGCCGCCGGAGCCTGATCCGCTCGACGAGCTGACTGCCGCGGTGGGCTGGGTGGCAGCCGGCGCGACATAGGTCGACGCGGGCGTCGAGGTGTACGCGGCGGCTGCGGGCGCTGTCGCGGCGCCTGTCGATTTCGCCTTCTTCGTGCGGTGGATGGTCCTGTGGATGACCTCGGTCTTCACCTTCGGTTTGACCGCCGCGGCCGGTTCCGGTTCCGACTGCCCGGGATTTGAGGCGATCGCAACTCCGGCCAGACCGCCGAGTGCCAGCACCGTTGCCGATACCGCTGCTTTTGTTTTCGCGTTTTCCATTTTGAAATCAACTCCTCGTTTCGGTTTCGGAATCTGATCGGTCGCTGGCAGTGTCTGCAACGCCCGACAACGCCCGGCCAAAGGCGGGGTTAGGAGCAGGTAAAACCTGATTCGGAGGTCCGCGGCCGCTATAAACTCGCCCGATGAAGGCCTTGGAAGAACCCGGAGCGAGAGTCCTGCTGGTCGAAGACGAAGACTCGATCGCCCAGCCGTTCAGCCGCTCCCTCGAGGCGGCCGGATTCGTGCCGATCGGGGCGAAGACAGCCGCTTCCGCGCTCGAGATGTTCGAGCGGCTGAGTCCGGACCTGGTCGTCCTCGACCTCAGCTTGCCCGACGGCGACGGGCGTGACGTCTGCGTGGAGATGAGGCGGCGGTCGGATGTTCCGATCCTGATGCTGACCGCCCGAGGTACTGAAACCGACCGGGTGATCGGACTCGAGCTCGGTGCCGACGACTACGTGGTGAAGCCGTTCAGCTCGCGCGAGGTGATTTCGAGAATCCGGGCGATCCTGAGAAGGGCCGGCAGCGACGGTCCGGAGGCCGAAGTCGCTCCGATCGAGATCCTCGATCTCTCGATCGACGTTTCAGCGCGCCGGGTTCTTCTGGACGGCGAGGCAATCGAACTGTCCCGCAAAGAATTCGACCTGCTGGCGGAACTCGCCAGGAATGCCGGCACCGTGGTCACCAGGGAAGACCTGATGGCAAACGTCTGGGACGTCAACTGGTTCGGTTCGACCAAGACACTCGACGTCCACATCAGGGCGCTGCGCCGCAAGCTCGGGGACAGCGCCACCGACTCCCGATACATCCACACGGTGCGCGGCGTGGGCTTCCGCTTTGCCGATCCGGGAGCTGAGCGGCCGTAAGCCTCCGCACGCTCCTTCTGATCGCGGTCGCCTATGTGCTTCTCATAGCGATCGTCGCGCTGGGTCTGCCGCTTGCCCTGAGCTTCAGGGACCGTGTGAACGACGAGGTGCGAAGTCAGGCCCGAAGCCAGGCGGCGATCGTCTCCACCGGAGCGGCCAGTCTGATTGGCACACCGGTCGATCCGGCACTCGATCGCCTGGTTCGGATCGCCGGCAGGGCCGTCCGCGGCCGGGTGCTCGTCGTTGACGGCTCAGGGACTGTCATCAGCGACAGCGGCGGCTCCCGGAACATCGGCGAGGATTACAGCTCTCGGCCCGAGATCGCCTCCGCTCTCGACGGGGAAGGTGTCCAGCGTGAGCGTGACAGCGACACCCTCGGCACCAGGCTGCTGGCGACTTCCGATCCGATCGCCCAGGGACGGCGTACGGTAGGAGCAGTTCGAATCACCCAGAGCGTCGACGCAGTGCAGTCGGCCGTCCGGCGCTCGCTGCTCGGCATCGGGCTGCTTGCGCTCCTGGTGATCGCATTCGCCTTGCTGGTCGGCGCCGTCATCGCGAACCAGATCGCCCGTCCGATCAGGAGGCTCGAGTCCACAGCCCGTGAGTATGCGACCGGCGAGGGCGATCCGACCACGGAGCCGGTGGCCGAGATCCGCGGCAGCACCGAGCAGAGGTCGCTTGCCAGGTCCTTCAACGAGATGACGGCCCGGGTGGGCCGGCTGTTGCGCAGCCAGAAGGAATTCGTTGCGAGTGCGTCCCATCAGCTGCGGACGCCGCTGACCGGCCTCAGACTCAGACTCGAAGGCCTCAGCGACGACCTGAAAGACCCCGCTTCCCGCGCTGAAGCTGAAGCCGGCCTGGTCGAGGTCGACCGCCTCTCGAAGATGGTCGACGAACTGCTGGTGCTCAGCAGGGCGGGGGAGAGGGATGTTCCGGGGGAGCAGATCGAACTCGAGGAACTGGCGGCGGAGGCCTGCGACCGGTGGGCGGCGGCCGCGGGCGAGCGGTCGCTGGTTCTCGACCTGCCGCAAGACGGAGAACCGAATCCCGTCTTCTGCGCCCGCGTCGATCTCGAGCGCGTTCTGGATGTCCTGATCGAGAATGCCGTCAACTACTCGCCTGCCGGCAGCGAGATCACGGTCGAAGTGACGACGGGCCGCATCAGTGTGCTCGACCAGGGCCAGGGCCTCGAGCCTGGTGAGGAGGAGGCCGTATTTGAGCGCTTCGCGAGGGGCCGGGCCGGAAGGCAGGGCATCAAGGGCACGGGGCTCGGACTGGCTATAGCCCGGGAGCTGATCAGCCAGTGGGGTGGCGAGGTCACGATCGGCTCGCGGCAGCCGACAGGCGCTCGGGCAATAGTGAGCCTGCCCGTCGAAGGGAGTGGTTGAAGTTGAGTTCCTCCGGATTTTGCCCTGCCTTAACCATCGCTCCCGTACGGTGGTTCGAATGAAAGGCAAGGAGCAGCCACCGATCAACGCGCGCAGCGTCGCAACCTGGCTCGGACTCGGCCTGCTGGGCATCGGCCTCGCGGTCGCAATCGCGCTTGTCGCCCACAATCTGACCGACCAGCCGATAGGGATCACCGGCGAACCGGTTTCCGCCGGCAGGGCTCTGGATCCACCCGCCGACCCCGGATCACGCAATGGCACAGGGGGATCGAAGGCCAACCAGGGTCAGGGTGGGCGCAAGAAAGAGCGGAACGACGAAGCGCGATCCGACGATGGCAACCAGGCCGTAGTCCCGGTTGACACCGGTGGATCCGGCGTTTCTCCCGAGGGCGGATCGTCCGCCGGCCCTGCGCCTGAGGATGGCTCGGGTTCAGGGGGTTCTGAAGACAGCCACGAAGAGGACGGCGGCGACCACGACGGCGACGACGACTGAGCGAGACGCTCGCTCTCCGCTTCCTGTGCCCGCAATATGATCGGCGCCGCGGGCCGGTAGCTCAGTCGGTTAGAGCAGCGGACTCATAATCCGTAGGTCGAAGGTTCGAGTCCTTCCCGGCCCACTCGCAGGAGTCCGCACCAGGGGGCGGTTTCCGCTTTTCTCGGGGCGTCGCTGGAGCCGGTCGCCGGGACCCTCCTGAACACTGTCTTCCGCCCACGCCCGCAACTCGTGGTGCCTTCGGAGCGCACCACTCACCCGGACTGCGGAGTCACTCGCTGGCCGAATTGAGCAGCTACCGGTTGCATCTTCGGCGGCCGGGCGGTTAGGTTCTGAGCATGAGTCAAGTCCAGCACGGGGAGGTCGCCCCGGGGAACGAGGAGGCCGTTCGCGCCTGGGACACGGTTCTCTATGAGCGCTGGAAGCTGAACCGCAAGGTTTTCGTGGGCGCACTCGATGAGGTGACGGCGGAGGTCTTTGATCTCTCATCGCCTCCCGAAGGCGGAAGCTGCATTGATGTTGGCTGCGGCTTTGGCGAGACGACTCAGCAGATGGCCAGGCTCGTGGGGCCCGAGGGCTTCGTGCTCGGCACCGACTCGTCCCCCAAGTTCATCGAGGACGCCCGTCGCGAGGCCGAGGAGGCTGGTGTGACGAACGTGCGCTTCGAGGTCGCCGATGCCCAGTCGGCGTCGTGGGACCCCGAGTACGACTACGCCTTCTCGCGCATGGGTACCCAGTTCTTCGCCGCTCCCGTGCCCGCCATGCGCACGATTCGGGCTGCGCTCAAGCCGGGTGGAAAGCTCGGCAAGATCTGCTGGCGACGCAAGGACGAAAGCCCGTTCTGGGCGGAGACCGAACAGGTGGTTCAGCAGTTCCTGTCCCGCCCCGACGAATATGCAGCTGACACCTGCGGGCCCGGCCCGTTTTCACTGGGCAACCCTGAAACCTGCCGGGGTATTCTCGAGGCGTCCGGATTCGAGCAGATCGACCTGCTCATGCGCGATTTCGACTACTACATGGGCAAGGACATGGACGAGGCGGTCGATGCGCTTCTGGCGATTGGACCGGGTGCCGAGCTGATCCGGCTCAACGGCGAGTTCGGGGAAAGCCGCAGGCCGGAGATCGCCGAGGCTCTCGCCGAGCACTTCTCCAAATGGGAGCAACCCGACGACTCGATCGTCGGCCGAGGGTCGGTCTGGATCGTCAGCGCCACCAACCCCGGTTAGCCCCGGCTCGTCTGCGTGCCATCGATACCTGTCGCCGTGCCGGCTTGTTGCGGGCGGGGCGATGCAGGTCACCCCGATTCGACGGCCTCATAGTCCGTAGGTCGAGGGTTCGAGTCCTTCCCGGCCCATCGACGCCCTGTAGCAGAGGGGTTTTCGTCGTTTTGGTGAGGAGGACAGGATCGGTTTCACCTCCTTTGAATACGAAGAGGGCGTCTGCTCCGGCCTGAAGGTCTCAGTCGGAAAGGTGGCGGCCGGCCAGGCGGCGGAGTTCGAGCGCTGCACTGACGCCGCCGAACTCTCCGCCGGCGATGGCGGTGCGGCTCATGCCCCGCCGCTGATCCGCCGCACGACTTCCAGTTCGGTGGGGGCGAATTTGTCAATGTGCTCCTGCACGCGGCCCATGCGCGGCTTGAATTCGGGGTGCTGCTTCCACCCGCTGACTGCTTCCACGCTCTCCCAGACGGCGAAGCTCACGAACCGCTCGGGCGCGCGCTGGTCGCGGGTGAGCACAGCCTCGCCCGCCCCGGGCAGGGTGGTCGCCCAGTCCATGAACGATTCCCACTCTTTGAGGAAGGCCTCCTCATGTCCGGTGTGCGGTGTCCAGGATCCGGTGGTGTAGATCTGCGACATCTGTTCTTCCTTCCTTTCAGTTCCCAGACCGATGAGTCGGGACAATCCTAAACCCGATCGCCTGATCTTCAGTGCCTCGAAACCGAGCTCAGCGGTGCGGAGGCTCAACGACGGTGGATCCGGGCGCAGAGATGCCTGCGGAGCCGGTCGAAGGCCAGCTCGTGGCCCGGACGCGTGCGGCTGAAGGTGAGCGGTCGCGGCCTCAGCTTCAACAGCTCGGTGGGAGTGATCAAGAGCGGCACGGCCAGGGTCGTCAGGGTCAAGGTCAAGCCGTAGGCCGCCTACCGCAGGTTGAAACCCGGGGTCACATCGCGGGCCGAAATCGGGGCCGTGGCGAAGTTTTCAGAGTCAGACCCTCCGGGGCACGCGGCGGTGAGATCGAGTACCAGGCACATCGCCTTGTGGCCGGCGGAGGCCGCGTCCTTGATCTTCGTCTTGCGGGTAATTCCCTCCTGCCGGCTCAGCGGCTAGGACTTCTTCGACTTCTTTGCTTTCTCAGCGCCCTTCTTTGCGGCTTTGTTCTTCTTGCGGGTCTTCGCGCCCTTCTTGGCCGCCTTAGAGCGTTTCTGGGGCCCTCCGGTGACCAGGTCTTTGACGTCTTTGGCGGCCTTGTCGAGGTCGTTGGCGACCCGGCGAACCGCCTTCATCTGGGCGCTGTCCTTGTCAGGACGCAGTCTCGAGACCTCGTTGGCGACCTTCTTGCGCACCCCTTCAGCCCTCAGGCGGTCGTAGAGATCCTTGTCGACCCTCTTCTTACTCTTTGTCTTGGCCACGACGGCTCCTTTCGATTCGTTCTAGATGGACCGGTGCGGGTCAGAATCCCGCACCTTCATCGGACACCTCTCCCAATGTATTGCCGCTGTCGCCTCGAATTTCAAACGCCGCTGACGATCGGATCCGGAGCGGTAGCGAGAATCGAGGATGGGTTCGTCGCGGATACAGACGCTTGGATCGAAACGGGCGGCGGATCGCCGCCGGTCTCGCGCTGGCTCTGGTCCTGCTCTCGCCTCGGGCTGTGCCGGCGGCGAAGGAGGCGGTAGCGGCGATGAGCGCCCGCAGCGGACATCCGGCGGCAAGAAGGCGGAGAAGAACCCGCAGGACGGCATGAACGCAGGCCAGGGCGAGTCAGACCGGGACGACGCGGCCGGCACCGCAACGGCAGGTGGCGCACGGGTGAGCCTGCGGTTGCCTCCCTGCTCGAAAGGCTCAAGGTCTCGGCCGAGGTCGAAAAGGGCTACGACCGCGATCTCTTCTACCACTGGCGGGACCTCGGCGAATGCGACGTACGGGAGGTCGTGCTGGCCAGGCAGGACCGGCGGAAAGGCCCTTGTGGCTCCGATTCGGGGCGCTGGCGATCCGCCTACGACGGTGTCAGCACAACTGACCCCGGTGATTTCGACGTTGACCACATGGTTCCGCTGGCCGAAGCCTGGGCCTCCGGCGCCCGGAGGTGGCCCGAGGTCAGGAGGGACGAGTTCGCCAACGATCTCTGGGCGTACTCACTGATCGCCGTCTCGGCATCGAGCAACCGGTCGAAATCGGACCAGGACCCCGCCGAGTGGATGCCTGAGAAGCAGGGATTTGCCTGCCGGTACATCGCTCGTTGGATCGCCGTGAAGTTCCGCTGGCGCCTCAGCGTCGACCAGCCTGAACGGGCATTCCTCGCCGACGCGTTGTCCGGGTGCCCGCCGGGCGACCTGAGGCTCGAGGCACGGGTCATACGGGCTCCGTAAGGGATCTGACCGCACCGGACACTCTGATCAAGTCGCTTCGATGACGCGCGGTTCACTGCAGCAAACCTCAAACCCTCGGCTTCGGATCGAATAGATTCGAATCGTTGGTACCAACCCCGAGGGTTTCGACAAGGAGACTGGATGGATTACGCGGCGACGATGCGCAGCTTCTACGAACTGATCAGCGCTGGAGATATCGACGGGTTCAGCGAGATGCTTGCCGACGATTTCGTCGAACACGAAGAGAGCCCCGGATTCCCACCGACCAAAGAGGGCGTACTGGAATTTTTCCGGGCGCAGCTGGCCGCCTTCCCGGACATGAGCATGGACCCGCAGGACGTTCTGGTCAGCGGCGACAAAGTGGTCGCCCGGCTGCGGGTCACCGGTACCCATGAGGGTGATTACATGGGCATGCCGGCGACCGGCAGGGAGATCGACGTTCAGCTGATCGACATCACCCGCTTCGGCGAGGACGGCCTCGCCTACGAGCACTGGGGAGTGATCGACGCGATGACGATGATGCAGCAGCTTGGCGCGGTGCCTGACGGCCCGCCTCCGCAGTAGCGCTGCTGCGGGCTGAAGGCCGCTCCTGCCTCGTCACAAAGGGGTGACAGTTTCACGGCCCCGCCCGGCTACTCTGGCCTGAAGCAGCGCACAGATTCGAACCCAACAGAGAGGCTCCTTATGTCAGATCGACCCGTATTTCTTTACGCCGCCGTCTACGACGATGCCGCCGGCGCAGAAGCCGACTATGAAGCAGTCTTCGAGCTCCACGCAGCCGGCCTGGTCGGAACCTTCGACTCGGCGGTCATCGAAAAGGACGAGGACGGCAAGGTGAGGGTCAGCAAGACCGAGAAGCCGACCCAGCACGGAGCCTGGGGCGGGATCGGTGTCGGTGCCGTGATCGGCATCCTGTTCCCGCCGTCATTGATCGCCTCGGCCGCGGTCGGCGGAGTCATCGGTGGCGTCGGAGCGCATATCTTCAAGGGCATGTCGCGAGGCGACCTCAAGGATCTGGGCGAGGGCCTGGACGAGGGCCAGGCGGCGATCATCGTGATCGGCGAGTCGAAGATCGACGAGCAGATCGAGAAGGCGACCAAGCAGGCCAAGAAGGTGATCTCCAAGCAGATCGACGCCGACGCCGAAGAACTGAAGAAGCAGGTCGACGCGGAGATCGACGCTTCGGTCTGAGGCTGAACATGCGTTTGCCGGGGGGCCGCATAGGCTCCCCGGCATGAGCGCCGCCGAACTCGTGACGATCGGGGCCGTCGTCGGAGTCAACAACTTCGCGGTGGCCCTGATGCTCGGGGCTCTGGGCCAGCACCGGCGGCGCTGGCGGATCGCCGGTGTATTCGGGATCTTCGAGTTCACGGTGCCGCTGATCGGGCTGCTGATCGGATCGGTGGCCGCCGAATTTCTCTCCGGCGCGGGTCAGCTGATCGGCGCGGCGTTGTTGCTCCTGCTGGGAGCTTTCGCGGTGCGGGCGCCGGCCTCCGAGGATCTCGACGCCGGGGAACTGGCCCGGCGCGTCACGAGCCGCAGGGGCATCATGGCCCTTGCAGCGGGCCTGACCCTCGACAATCTGGTGGTCGGTTTCGCCCTTGGCCTGGGGGATGCCGAACCGCTGCTTCTGGCTGGCACGATCGCCACTTTCGCGGTGGTTTTCACGTTGGTCGGGATCGAGATCGGCCGCCGTGGCAGGCGAAGGGGTGAGACCGCGGCGCAGCGGGTTTCGGGGCTTCTGCTGATCGCGCTCGGGGTCGCGGTCGCCTTCGGTTGGCCGGGCTGACGGCCGACCTGCTCCGCCCGCACCTGGCTGCGGTGGGCCTCAGCCCCGGGCCGCGAGCCAGATCGCGTCGTTTCCCATTGCGACGCGCCTCACCCGGTCCTCACCGCTCAGTTCGAGCAGGCGGCGTTCGGTTCCGGCCCGGTCGGGCATGTCGTTGCAGTCGCTGGTGATCGCGGCGACCTCCTGCGTGCTCAGCCCACCCGGGTAGAGCGCCAGCGCTTCGAGGGGATCCTCGGCCGGCCGTGCCCGGGTCAGGTCCGGGCCGAGATTGGCCACGATCACGTCATAGGCCTGGACCGGCTGGAAGCCACCGGCCTCGATCGAATGCCCGTCGCGCGAAAAGATGATCGAGGGCGCGCTGTGTCGCTCGCTTCCCTGGGCAAGAACGGTCTTGTTCTGCAGGGAGGCAGCGCCGCCCTCCGGATTCCGAGCTTCCGACCAGTCCGCGCTGAAAGCACTCCGCACCCCGGCCGAGTCGAGTTGGGACATGATGAGATCGAGGTTCAGTCCGCCGACCGAGCTCAGGGCTGCGCGCAGCTGGTCTTCGTCGTCCAGCAACAGGGGGGTATTGAACTGGAGCAGCTGCAGCGTCCTCAGGACACGCCACTCGAAGCCGGGCTGCAGCATCCGTGTCGCGACGATCGCCCGGCAGGCCCTGGAACTCGTTGCCATCCGGACCTTCGGCTCGACGGCGAAGGGCATGCCGAATCGTTCCCGGAGCTTCAGCCAGACCTGCGCGTAACCGGTCGGCGAAGCCTTGGGCGGCGCCGCGACCGGGTCCGACAGGCCGATGGTGACGAACTGCCAGTCGATCTGGTCGCGGTAGCGCCATTCGATCCTCCGCAGCGACGGGCTGGCAGAGTAGCCCCAGGGGCAGGATGGGTCGGTGAACAGCCTGGCCGTGATCTTGCTCATGATGCTCCTGTGGGTAGTTAGGGAGGATGCCCCTCAATAATGCCCGGCTTGGGTCGGAGTGGCGGGCCGGGTCGTGCCGGTGGCTAAGATCGGCACTGCAAACAAAACCCCGACATGGAAGCTGTGATGAAGCGCCTCACCGGCACGATCTGTGCCTTTCTGGCACTGGCGATGACAGTCGCGCCGGTGGCCACCGCCCATCAGGGTAACCCCAACTTCAAGTCCGAGATCACCTCGATCGGCCCGGCCGGCGTTGCCGACGGCATCGCGTTGACCGTCAAGAACTTCGACGACGGCCTGGAGCTGGTCAACCGCAGCGGCAAGATGGTGATGGTGGTCGGATACGACGGTGAGCCTTACCTGCGGTTCAGCCCGGACGGCACGGTCGAGGTGAACCTGAACTCGCCCAGCTACTACCTCAACGAGGATCGCTTCGCGGATGTAGAGATCCCCGAACGGGCCGATCCCGATGCAGCTCCCGAGTGGAAGCAGATCGATGACACCGGGGTCAGCTACTGGCACGACCACCGCTCTCACTACATGGGCGAGGGCATCCCGGTCCAGGTGACGGATGAGAGCACGGTGACGAAAGTCTTCGACTACCGGATCCCCCTGATGATCGACGGCAAGTCGGTGAACGCACGCGGCACCCTCACCTGGGTCGGTTCCGACGACGGTGTGCCTGTCGCTCCGTTCATCGCGCTGGCCCTCCTGGTCCTCGCCGGAGGCGCGTGGCTGGTCCTGCGGCGTCGTCGCACCGATTCCGGCGGGGACGCAGCGGGAGGCGCTGGGGAGGGCAACTGATTCGGGAGCTCTGCGCGGTCAGCCGCGGGGGCGTCGCCGACGGCCCGAAGGCCGCTTTCCGCGTTTCTCGAGCTTGTCCCGGCTGGATTCCTTGGCGGCGACCGGCCTGAGGCTGCGGCTCTGCGGGTAAAGGATCTCCTCGGCGCAGCGCTGGTGCCAGTGGGAATGCTCGGTACCGCCGATCCGGGCGATGTACTGGACCACCACGTGCTCGGCGCCGACTTCGATCGACTCGTAGCAGCCCTGGCAGTTGTAGAACTTCTGCGAGATCGAGCGGATGATCCAGATTTCGTCGCCGTCGGCGGTGAATCCGGTCAGGCTCTGACGGCGGTTTGGGAGGCCACTAAGCGATCTCATAGTTCCTGCTCTTGAAGGGAAACCGGGGGAAGCATCGAAATTGACGACGTGAGCACTGCGACCCCCGAAACCAAGACGCTGTCAACTTACATCGAGGACCGGATCGAAGAGTTCTCCCGGTCGCAGAAGGATGTAGCCCGCTACATCGTCGATCACCTCGACGAAGCGGCTTTCCTGACCGCAGAGGAACTCGCCCGCCGGGCGGGGACTTCGTCCTCGACCGTCGTGCGCTTTTCGCAGGCACTCGGCTTCGAGGGCTATCCGGAACTCCAGGGATCGGCGATCGAGGAGTACAGGGCGACCGTCGGAGGCTCGGAGGGCTCCGCGGGCCGCATGCTGTTCGCCTTCGATCATTCCGAATTCGAGGCCTCTCTAGGTACCGATCACGCCAACCTCGAGGAGACGGCCCGCAAGCTCAAGCAGGAGCAGATCGACCACGCCGTCGCCGCTCTCGCCGCGGCCGACCAGGTCGTGATCGTCGGCACCGACCAGATGGCCTTCTTCGCCAGCTACATGCGCCATACGCTGAGCCTGCTCGACATCAGGGCCGAGATCGTGACCTCGACCGCCGGACCGTCGCTCCAGCGCCTCGGGCGGATCGACGAAAAGACCCTGGTGATCACACTTTCCGCCGGCCGGGCCCACCCGTTGCTGGCAAGAGCCATGAAACTGGCCGGCCACCGTGACGCCGACACGCTGGCGATCTCCGATGCAACCCTGTCGGACACTGTCAAGCAGGCCGACATGAGCCTCTACTACTCCTCGAACAGCCCTTCGTTCCTGCGATCGAACACGGCCCTGATGGCACTGGTGCACGCGCTCGCCCACGGTGTCTACTCGCGGGACGAAGACGCGCACCGCGACCGCATCCGGGCGTACAAGCTGAAATAGCCGGTCCACCGGCGGCCCGGTGCCGCGGAATCTCTATATTCATGGGGATGGCTGAAGAAGCAACATTCCGAGTCAAGACCGGCCTGGCCGAAATGCTCAAGGGCGGTGTGATCATGGACGTGGTCGACGCCGAGCAGGCGAAGGTCGCAGAGGACGCCGGTGCCTGCGCGGTCATGGCGTTGGAGCGGGTCCCGGCCGATATCCGTCGTGACGGCGGCGTTGCCCGCATGTCGAACCCGCGGATGATCAGGGGGATTCAGGAAGCCGTCTCGATTCCGGTGATGGCGAAGGCCCGGATCGGGCACATGGCGGAGGCCCAGGTGCTCCAGTCGCTTGACGTTGATTTTATCGACGAGTCCGAGGTCCTGACCCCGGCCGACGAGGCCAATCACATCGACAAGTTCGAGTTCGATGCGCCTTTCGTATGCGGAGCCACCAACCTCGGAGAAGCTCTGCGCCGGATCGGCGAGGGCGCGGCGATGATCCGTTCGAAGGGCGAGGCCGGCACAGGCAACATCGTTGAGGCCGTGCGCCACATGCGTGACATCACCTCCGGAATCCGCCGGCTCGGCACTCTCAGCTCGACGGAGCTCATGTCGGCCGCCAAGGAGCTTTCGGCTCCACTCGAGCTGGTCCGCGACGTAGCAACCCGGGGCTGGCTACCGGTTCCCTTGTTCTGCGCCGGTGGAATCGCGACCCCGGCAGACGCCGCCCTGATGATGCAGCTCGGCGCTGAAGGCAACTTCGTCGGCTCCGGCATCTTCAAGAGCGACGACCCTGAACGCCGGGCAAAGGCGATCGTGGAAGCGACCACGCACTTCAACGACCCCGAACGGGTCGCCGCGGCTTCCGAAAAGCTCGGCGATGCGATGCCGGGCATCGAGATGTCGACCCTGGGCGAAGACGCAAAGCTTGCCGGACGGGGCTGGTAGTCCCGCGCCGGCTCCCGCCGGCGGCCCGCTGCGAATCGGTGTGCTCGCCCTTCAGGGCGGTTTCGCATCGCACATCAGGCACCTTGGCTCGGTCGGTGCGCTGGGAGTGGAGGTCAGGAATCCCGACGACCTGACCGGTCTCGACGGGCTGATCCTGCCGGGCGGCGAGAGCACCACGATCACCATGGGCATGGACCAGTACGGACTGTCCGATCCGATCCGAGAGATCAAGCAGGCCGGAACCCCGATCCTCGGAACCTGTGCCGGCATGATCGTTGCCGACCGGGAGCACCTCGGCCTGATCGACATTACGACGCGTCGCAACGCATTCGGTCGTCAGTTGGCCAGCTTCGAAGATGACATCGAGCTGGCGGGGATGCAGGGCCCGCCGTTTCGAGCGGTGTTCATCCGGGCACCCTGGGTAGAGGAGATCGGCAACGACGTAGAGGTTCTCGCCGAAGTGCAGGGACATCCTGTGGCAGTGCGCCAGGGCAAGGTCAGTGCGTTTTCGTTCCACCCCGAACTGACCGCGGACGACCGGCTGCATGCCTGGTTCGTCAATGCCTGCCGGTCCTGAGCCGGAGTCAGGTCAGTTCGGCAGCGGGGAGCCTGCTGCGGTGAAGAACCAGACCAGCAGCGATACCACTGCGAAAAAGACCGAGCCGATGATCACTGCCTCGAGCAGCGTGGGCGTCTGCCGAAGACTCGAGGTGTCCGACATCGCCGTCAGCCAGCCGGGGCGGATCGGCTCGACCGTATGCGAGCCGGTCAGCTTCAGGTAGAGCTCGTTCATCAGGCCCAGCAGCCAGGCGACCAGCATGATCGAGAAGATCACGCCGAACAGGACGACCGCATACGGACCCATGCTGGGGAACTGGGTTGCTGCGACCTGGGATCCGATCCAGAGCCAGGCGAGCGGGATATTGATTCGTAAGAGCCCAAAACCACGCATCCATAGGAGACCGGTCTGCCGAGATAGCCTTCCCACAATGTTGCTCCGTTGGGGAGGATGGGCAGGGCATGGATGCCGTTCTCAAGTCCGCCAGCCCAGTAGATGCCGAGCCAGTTGGGCATCCAGATATTCCAGGTGGAGCCGTAGGCATTGGGGATCTTGCTTTGCACGGCAAATGTCCCGACGCGCGTGGCGTTGTTCATTCCCGTGGATGCGACGAAACTATAGACAAGGACATCCCCTTCGTAGACGTACATGTGCTGTTCCGATATGTCCACGAGGATATATTTCGAGCCGCCATAAGTGTAGGACGATTGGGCATAGACAGGTTTTGTCGGTGCCACATAGACCGGTGTGGGTGTGTCCGAAAGAATTTCCATGGACAACTGGGCCGGCGTTTCTGTGACGGTCGGCAACGATGCGACAGTCTCCAGCGGAATGGGCGTCAACGCCTCTTCGATGATAGACGCCGGCGCATCCACCGCCGTTCCCACCGGGAGGATGAACGAGGCGGCAGTATCCGCCGGTTTGGGGATCTCGACATACGACCACATGTATTCCTGTGTGGGCGGAGGCGGTGCGAAGTACGCCGCACTTACCGGCAAGACCATGAACCATAACAAGGCGAAGACCAGACCTCCGAATACCAGAAGCAGGCCCAGGAGGGGAAGGATGCGAGTGCGTCCATTTACGAATAAAAATTTCATGGGGTTAGTCCGGGGATGGGGGTCGGCTCGATGTTTTCATTGTTCGCAAAGCACAGGATGCCGTCCACAACACCCGCCGCGACGCGTTCGGTCTGCTTGGTGAGGATCTCGCGGTCGAGGTTAAGGAAGCCTGTTTCGATGATGGCGGCGACAGTGCTCGGGTCAATTTCGCGGAAGGCATGATATTCGCGCATATCGCCGGTGATGCTGCCGGCGTGGAAGGTGAGGGATGTGGCTCGATGGTAACGGTCCACGAGGCAGGCGGTGAGGCGGTTGGCACGGTTGGGATCGGTCGTGTTGAGTGCCGCGGCAACCTTGAAGCCGGTCGCCTGGTCGTTGACATATTCACAAGAGTCATTATGGATGGATACGATGGTGAGTGCCCGATAACCGTTCAGGCGGGAATCGAACTCGCGCAACAGGTCAACCTGAAAGCCCCGCTCGATCAATTGCTGTTGGACGATTGCCGCGATCTTAACATTCAACTTCCGCCTCTGTGAGCGTGGCATTCCCACTCCCGTCCAGGCAGACCGCGCCGGGGTCGTTGCCTGCATGACCTGCCACAATGCCAACCCGCATCAGTGGCTGCGAGACGAGCGGAGCGCCATCCACGGAACGAGGGTGAGGATGACGCTCAGGCGGTTGTAAAAGTCACCAGATGCCAGTCCGCGCGAGGGGAGCGCAGTGAACAGCGTTGCCAACAGGACGGCAACACCGATCGTGGATTGCAGGGCGCGGACCGAATTTTTGCGCCATTTCGGTCCAGGCGGGCGGCGGGATGCTGTTTCCATGTTCCTGTCCCATGATGATAGCTTTGAAATGGGCAGGAGGCAAGAGTATTTCGCCCCAAAAACAGAGGCCAGTGCTTCTTGATGTTGGCATATAAAGCCCAGGTCTGGATGCTTTGGACTACGTTTTTCCGTAAAAAATCAGGAACGAAGCCCATCTTTTAATTTAGAAGGTGCGCGCAGCTCACGAAAACAGTATTTACCTTGACTTGCCCATGCCTCGCCGTTATGATGAATTCACATTGGAGAACAGATGACCCTAGACCCCGAACAACTCCGCCGCGCCATGCGCGCATGGACGACCGGCGTGACCGTCGTTACAGCAGTACACGAAGGAAGACAATACGGCATGACCGTCAACTCGTTCACGTCGGTTTCATCGGAACCACCGTTGATCTCTGTCGCATTGAGGCAGTTAACCCATACCCATGAACTTGTCCAAAAGCACGGCGAGTTTGCGATCACCATCCTGGCCTCGAACCAGGGCGGTCTGTCCGACCGATTTCCCGGGAAGATTCCCGAGATCGTCGATCGCTTCGAAGGCGTGCAGACGAGCAAGCTTCTCATCGATGCGCCGCTTCTTAAAGGCGGCATTGCCTACTTGAACTGCCGTGTAGTGAATTCGTTCCCAGTCGGCGAGAACACGCTCTTCATTGCAGAGGTCATTGCGGCGAACGGGGAAGGCGAGGGCGACCCTTTGGTGTATCATAATAGGGAGTTTTGGAAGCTGGTGAAATAGACACCACCTAACCTCCCCCAAACCATGAAGAGAATGGGAGAGGAGAAAGGGGAGGGGCAGTCATGAAAGAAAATTGACTCTCGAAGAACAACAGACATTGCTCCGCATGGCGCGCGAGGCGATGGAACATGCCGTTAGAGGGGAAAAGATACCCACCACTTAACCCGTCCGCATTAACATCCAGCCTGCGCGAACAGGGCGCATCGTTCGTCACGTTGACCATGGGCGGTAAATTGCGCGGGTGCATCGGCGCACTGGAAGCCTTCCAGCCGCTCGCCGATGATGTGCGCGAACACGCCGTCGCCGCCGCGCTGGAAGACCCGCGATTCCCCCAGGTGAGAGAAGATGAATTCAGCAGGATCCAGGTGGAAGTGTCGCGATTGACGCGCCCTATCCCGCTTGCGTACAGGGATGCGAACGACCTCCTATCCAAATTAAGACCGCACGTGGACGGCGTCATCTTAAAGGATGCCTACGGCCGCCGCGCAACATTCCTCCCGCAGGTGTGGGAGAAGATTCCCAACCCGTCGGATTTCCTCGGTGATCTTTGCTACAAAATGGGGGCAAGCCAGGATCTTTGGCGGCACAAACATCTCGAGGTGCTTGTTTATCAAGTGGAGGAATTTCACGAGTGACCGAACGGTTTGTGTGTTCGGTTATGAATAGAGTAAAATCAACGCATGGCTGATGACGTTATCTTTCAGGAGGCAGTGGATGCCCTGCGCGGCGGCAATAAAGCTCACGCACGCGAACTGCTTACGGGACTCATAAAGAACGATCAGAACAACGTAGACTACTGGATCTGGTTAAGCGCCGCGATGGAAACGTCCAAGGAGCGCGTGTACTGCCTCCAGACAGCGTTCAAACTGGACCCTGAAAATGCCACCGCCAAACGAGGCTTGATCCTGCTGGGGGCCTTACCCGCCGACGAAACCATCCAGCCTTTTCAAATGAACCGTCCGCGCGCGGGGAGGAAAGACTTTTACTCGCGCACGAAAAACCGAAGCCAAAGGGATGGGCGGCGGTCAAAGCCAGCCCGGTCTTCCGTCTGGGAATTGTCGTTTTGATCATCGGCGCCATCGCCAGCGGGATCGCATTCGGGTTGGTCATCCCTGCCGCAAACCGCAACACCGGCAGACCCACCGTCACGCGGGACCGGCCCAAACCTTCACAGCCACCGTCACCGCCATCGGCGCCAGACCACAGACACAGGTGGTGGGAACGCCCGGCGCCATCCAACCGGAAGTCCCTTACACCCCCACGCCTCTATATGTGCCAACCGAGCGCTCGCCGGTCACGTCCGATTACCTGCTTCAATTCGACCGGGCTTACAAGCGGGGCGACTGGGACGAAGCCATTGCCGGCTCGAAAACGTCATTCAAGTTGAACCGGATGCCGCCTTTGCCTATTACTATCTCGG